>CAWERS010000004.1:0-570234 GCA_963811625.1 uncultured bacterium
ACCTCCACGTTCTCCTGCGACATCGCCTACTCCGAGATTCCAGCGGCTTCGAGGGCTTCGGCATGTTCGCGGTACATGCGGCATTCGATCGCCTTCCCGTTGCGCAGGGTGAAGACGTTCGTGCTGGGCAGCTCGACGTCGACGCCGCTTCCCTTGCCCCGCCCGCGAACCAAATGGGAGACAACAACCTTGTCTCCAGCGTCGATGTACTCCAGCGGCTCCAGATGGAACTCGTCCCAGACCTCGTCGATCTCCTCGACGAACCGTCGAATCCCATCGTGGCCCTCATATACGGCGGGGTTGAATACGCGCTCCGAGAGGTCCCAGCGGGCTCTTGGGTCCACCGTCTCGATCATGCCTTCGACGTCCCCACGGTTGAAGGCGTCGTACCCCCGCCGAACGAGCTCCACGTTCTCCTGCGACATCGCCTACTCCGAGAGTCCGGCGGCTTCGAGGGCTTCGGCCTTGCTAACGAAGAACTGCGTGCTAGCCATCCGGCCTCCACGCAGCTTCACAAGTGCCGTCCACGGGCCCTGTACAGGGGCACCGCTCGACTTACCTCGGGCGACGAGATGCCCGAGAACGATCACCGCGTCATCACCGGCGTCAAGGAAGTCGTCCAGCTCCTGCTGCCATGTCTCCCAGTCCGCGTCGAAGTCCGTAAGCGACTGGCGGAAACCGCCAATCCCGACGTAGACGTCGCCGCCCATCGCCCCGTAGTCGCTGGTCATCCGATGGTCCGGATGGACCAGTCGGTTGAGGGCCTCGGCATCGGGCGGTTTCCGCGTAGCAGCTTCGAAGACCCGCCGCACGATCTCCACGTTCTCCTGAGACATCGCCCGCGCAGTATCTCGCGAGCGCCTGCCGGCCGCGGCGGCCGTGCCCGGAAGGAATGCGGCCGGGGAGTGCGAAGACCTTCGGACACCTATCCGAGGGCAAGGAGGAACGATGAGAAGAAGGGCGAAGCTGGCGGCCCTGGTGGTGGGCCTGCTCGCGCTGACGGCCTCAAGCGCCTCAGCCGCGAAGGTCCACAAGCACGTCCGGTATGTGAAGTTGGTGGTCGAGCAGGGGTTCTTCGTCGACAACGACCCCAGCGGCCAATCCGGTGGCGACCTGTTCGGCTCCAGGGTGTCCTGCGGCACCACAGCCGCCAAGTCGGCACCTTCTCAGCCGCCTGCACCTCCTCATCGGCAGAAGGGGGCCAATGCAACGTCACCTTCGTGTGGAACAGCGGGGATCGACTTCAGCTCGCCGGGGAGATTGGTATGCAGGGAGGGCAGAGCCGGGTAGCCATTGTCGGCGGTACCGGGAAGTACAAACAGGCCCGGGGTGATGCCACGGTGACCCCAGTGGACGCCCAGGGCCAGGTCCAGCGGATCAAGCTGCGGATTCTGCGCTGAGGGCACTCACCGGATCGGTCCGCGCTGTTCGAGAACCGCCACCCGCGGGGGTGCGCGGGATGACGAGACCAGCGGAAGCAAGATGGTTGGTCCATCACCCCGGTTTCAGAGAGCCTCGTGCGATGGTGTTGGGGGAGGGGTAAGCGCAATCGCGTTCGCCGGCGGCGCGGAGTCTCGAGGCGGGGGCGCGCCGGGAGGGGTCAGCGTCCCAACGACGCTTCGCAAGAGATACTTGCTGGGTGGCGGCGCGGGACCACATGGGCGCGCGGGTCGTCTGCGGCCCGCTGGCGATCTGCTGTTGCTTGGTTTTCCTATCCGCTTGCGATGGCTCCCGCCAGAGCACGGTCGACCGCAGCCAGGGCGGTACCCCCGGAAACACCACCCCGACCGCAAGCCCGAGTCGCGATCACAAGGCTAGGCACGCGACGGTCGTGCGGGTGGACGCGGCGACAGGTGCGGTCAGGGCGGTCGTGCCGGTGGGCCCGGACCCGTTACTGCTCGCGGTGGCGTCGGGCCGGATCTGGACCCTGAATCTCGGCAACGGCAGCCTGTCTGTGGTCGACCCGTCCTCGAACGGGGCGAGAACGGTCCGCCCTGGAGAGGTGGTCGGCATTGCCTCAGACACTCGGGACCTGTGGGTTGCGCGCGACGGCAACGTCGTCGCAAGACTTAGCGGCGAGTCGGGGTTGGAAGAGGCGTCGTTCGAACTCGGATCGAAGCCGCTGTTCGAACTCCGTGACGCGGGGTTCCTCGGCGTGGGCCGGGCGTCTGTGTGGCTCACCGTCCCCCGGATCGATTCGCCAAGCCGGCCCCACAGTCTGTGGCGTCTGGACCCGGAGACCGGAGAGGTGCTCAGAAGGCTCCCCTTGGGCCACGACGTCCTGCCCCCCCTGGTCGAGGACCGCTATGTATGGGTCATCGCCATGGGTGAACGAAGCCTGACTCGGATCGATCAACGGTCCGGCCAGGCGGTCGACGCACCCGCGGGCCCGTTGCCGATTGCGCTTGCTGCCGGGGCTGGGTCCCTATGGCTGGGGGATGAGAGCGGCGAGGTCTGGCGAATCGATCCCGAGACGCTTGAGGTCGTGGCGAAGATCCCCGTCGATGGGCGTCTGCGAGGCACGGCCTTCGGCGGCGGTCGGGTATGGGTCACTACGCAGACCGGCCTCCTCGCGATCGATCCGGCCACCGATCAAATCACGCGGTCTATCTCCCTCGGAGACTTCGAGACGGACACCGGTCCGATCGGGGTCGGCTACCTTGGCGCTTCGGTCTGGGTATCGGTGGAGTGACTAAGCAACCGTTCCGACGCCTGGTGAGTCACCCACAGGCGTCCGAGGAGGCCGGCGGGCTCTAAAGGGCACTAGCTTCTGGAGGGCAAGCGTGCCTGCCCAGGGCGTGTACCCCTTCGATGCCCTTCGCGGGGGCACTCGTGCACACGTCTCGTATCAGCGAGGGGATGGGCAAGCCGGACCACGTGAATGACGCTCGTTGGGGTGGTTTCGCCATATTTCGCGCCGCAATAGCCTTTGGCCGCCTCGATGCCCGTCGATAACGACCTCTATGACCGCCTCAGCCATACCTGGTGGGATGAGGACGGGTTCCTAAACCTCCTCAAGACCGGCTTCAACCCAGCCCGCTTCGGGTACATGAGGCGCGTTCTGTCCGAGGAGCTTCGTCTCGATCCATCCCAACACGCGATCCTGGATGTCGGGTGCGGCGGAGGGCTGCTTGCCGAGGAGTTCGCCGGACTGGGATGCAAGATCACGGGCGTCGATCCCTCAGCCGAGTCGGTATCGGTCGCGCGTACCCACGCCGCCCAGCAGGGGCTCCAGATCGAGTATCGGCGGGCGAGCGGCGAGGCGCTTCCCTTCGACGAGGGGAAGTTTCGGGTCGTCTACTGCTGCGATGTGCTTGAGCACGTCGATGATGTCGGACAGACCATCGGGGAGATAGCCCGCGTGCTGGAGCCGGGGGGCGTCTTCCTGTACGACACCATCAATCGCACCCGGCGAAGCAAGCTGATCATGATCAAGCTGGCGCAGGATTGGTCGGCCACCGCCTGGGCAGACCCGGGCCTTCACGACTACGAGATGTTTATCCGCCCGGACGAGGCTGAGTCCCAGATGACCAGGGCGGGCCTAGACGTCCGCCAGCGTGTCGGCTTCGCGCCCGCCAACCCGGCGGCGGCGCTGAAGGCGATGTGGGATCGGGCGCACGGAAAGATCACCTACGCCGACATGGGCGAGCGCATCAGAATCCGGGAGGCCCCGGATACCTCGACCGCCTACGGCGGCTATGCACTGAAGCCGGTCACCTGACGCCACCAGGACCGAGGATGCTCCAACGGGAGTTGTCTGCTGGACGCGCGTACTGGACCCATAAAGTCGCTTCAAGCACTCGCCCCGCGACGCCGATACCGGGATTGACTACGAGGCCCGTCCACGGCGCCGCTCCTGATTCTGCGAGACCGCGGACGGGAGGCCGAGTTGATTCCGATGGGCACGCTCACCCCCATGCGTCATCCGTATCTGTTCGGCGGAGGCATCTCGGGCGTGCTGATCGCCGGCGCCGTGTCTCGCCTTCGTCTCCACGGTCGCCGTGATCTCCCAGACCGACCTTCCCGGAAGCACGCCCCGCGTCTCAACACCCCCGCACGGAACCGTGACGATCGGCGCTGGCCGGGGAATTGTCGGTGACCATGCCGGCGGCAGCGGTCCCCCGGCTCGGTTCGCGTTCGCTCACAGCGCCCGGCGCGGTTTCCGGGCCGCCAACCGCGGTAAACGGTCGCATGGAAGGGTCGCGCGGAACGCCCGTCGGCTCGAGCGAGGCGACCGGAAGGGCCAACGGCGGCGCCGGCGCCGGGCCACGAGCATGGCGGTCCCACGCCCGCGAACCCCGGTCAGGGTGGACAGCTTCCGGCGCCTGGCGACGGCCCCTCCGGTCCGGGCCCAGGTCAGGCGCCGGGCCCAGGTCAGGCGCCGCCCACGGCTGGCCCGCCCGGCCTGGCGAAGAAGCCCGAGCGGCCTCCCGCCCGGCCTGGCGAAAAAGCCCAGCGGCCTTCCGCCCGGCCTGGCGAAGAAGCCCGATGGTCTGCCGCCTGGGCACGCGCCGCGATGACCGGGTCGTCTGGCTTCCTGTGAACTTCGTAGGTCGACGCGACTATCCCGCACCCCCAGCAGCTGCCTAACATCGCCGGGGATGTCGCAGGAAATAACGCTCGCGCCCACCACCGAACGCGGTTGGGAGATCGTCGACCTGTTAGAGCAGCGGACGGGGAAGCTGCCGTACTACACCGACGACGTCGGGGCACGCACCTACTGGCTGCCCGGGGACAACGCAAGCCCCTATTCCTTCGACGCGGTGCTGGACAAGATCGACCCGGCCTGGCGCGATCACCTGAACCGCTAGTCGGGTCATACCTACTCCCGCAGCCCGGCGGCTTCGAGGGCCTCTTGCCACCCAAGGAAGCCACGAATGCGGACGATCCTGCGGTCGCGCACCAGGAAGTGGAGGGCGAACTCTTGGTCGAGCTCAACGTGGCTGGTACCTCCCCTCAGTTGGGCTCGTCCCAGCCACACAATCGAGTCCTCCAGATCGCGAAGCTCGCTTTCCTGGACCCGAAACACCTCCCAAGCCTCCCAAGCCGAGACGAACCCGTTGGAGACCTCGTCACGGCCTTGGTACACGGGGCGCTCCACGGCCGCAGGACCTGCGGGCTCCCATTCGATCTCGGGATCGAATCTCTGGGTCATGGCCCCCAGGTCCCGCCGGTTAAAGGCATCAATGGCAGCCCGCACGATCTCGACCTCCTCCTCCGACATCGCCTACTCCTTAAGCCCGGCGGCTTCGAGGGCCTTCGACTGGCTCGCGTAGTGCTTCCAGTGGACCATCAGCCCGTCTCTGAACGTGGCGACGTGTGCGTACTTTCCCATCGGCACCTCGATGCCGGTGGAGCGCCCGCGCATCCGTTGATCGAGGAGCAGCACCACGCGGTCTCCTGCGTCCATCAGTTCGTACTCGAATTCCACCGTTTCCCACGCGGCCAGCCACTCTCGCCACCACCGCATCACCGCCTCCTTGCCGCGATACACGCCTTGGATGTCCGGCGCGGGCCCCTCGGATGCATCCCACACGATCGCCGGGTCCATGATCTCGTCCGCCCTGGTGAGCCACCCTTCCCAGCTGGACTCGCCCGAACCAGCGAGAAAGTCCTCGATAGCCGCGCGAAAGCGCTCCACGTTCTCCTTCGACATCGCCCGCGCAGTATCTCGTGCTGCGCTGCGCTACTCCCGCAGCCCAGAAGGGCGCCACCCCGAGCCGACCGAGTCGTGCTCAAGGCCGTAACTGATCAGGAATCGGAGCCTACTCCGCTCCAGTGACCGAGCATAGGATGCGGCGGTGGAGGTCGTGGAAGCCAGTGGGCTCGAGATCGCCTATCAGCGCGCTGGCACGGGGCCGCCGCTCGTGTTGGTGCACGGCGCCACGGCGGACAGCCGCATCTGGCAGCCGCAGCTCGCGACCCTGCCCGATGGCTTTACGGTCGTCGCCTGGGACGAGCCGGGCGCCGGCCGCTCGTCGGACGTCCCGACGGAGTTCGGGCTGACGGACTACGCGAACTGCCTGGCGATCCTCATCGACACACTCGAGCTCGGGCCCGCGCACGTCGGCGGCCTCTCCTGGGGCGGGACGGTCGTGCTCGAGCTCTACCGCCACCACCCCTCGCTCGTCGCGACCCTGATCCTGGCCGACACCTACGCCGGCTGGAAGGGCTCGCTGCCCGCTGACGAGGTCCGCTCGCGGCTCGAGGGCGTACGCCAGACGCTCGAGGCGCCTGTGGAGGAGCTCGATCCCGGTCGTGCCCTTCCCGGGTGGTTCGCCGGCGCCCCGCCAGCCGAGTTCGTGCCATTGCTCGAGGAGATGGCCGCAGACGTTCGCCCCGAGAGCGTGAGAACTGCGCTGACTGTGATGGCAGAGGCCGACCAGCGCGATCTGTTGCCCCGGATTGCTGTGCCGACCCTGCTCATCTGGGGCGAGCTCGATGCCCGTTCGCCGCTGAGCGTCGCGCGCCAGTTCGACCAGGGGATCCCCGATGCGGAGCTCGTGGCGATTCCCGGCGCCGGTCACGTCAGCAACCTCGAGCGGCCCGAGCTGTTCAACGCCGCCGTACTCGACTTCTGCCGTGCCCATCCGCCGGGCTGAGCTGAAGACCCTTCCCGGACCCCGTCGACTCACGCGCGATACTGCGCGGGCGATGTCGCACGAGAACGTCGAGATCGTCCGCCGGAGCTACGAGGCGTTCGTGCGGGCGGACTGGAATCGGTTGGCGGAGCTCACGGATCCGCGGGTCGAGCTCCACGGGACCGTGGGCGGGCTTTCGGAGGGAAGTGTCGCCCGCGGCCCTGAGGCGGTCAGGGAGGCCTTCGAGGAGTGGGACACGGAGGCGTGGGAGGAGAGTCAATTGACCGCGGAGGAGTTCCTTGACGGCGGTGACTCCGTGGTCGTGATCCAACACGAGCTCCGCCGTGGTCGGGGGAGCGGTGTAGAGGTCGAGTCGGAAACGGCGGTGCTGTTCGAGGTGCGGGACGGGCGAGTCAGCCGGATTCAGGGGTTCATGGACCGGGGCGCCGCCCTCGAAGCCGCCGGGCTGAGTGAGTAGGCACGGCCGCCGCTGCGGCCAAATTCGACGAAAGCGCGCGCCGAACGCGCAGCAGACCGGCTGCCCCCCCGGAGGACAGCCGGCCCTTTCACACCCGAGAGTGGAGGGTGCTCCCATCCGTGGACAGCACCTTCTCCCGCCCGCTCAGCATGTGGTGTGCATGTCCCAAGAGGCTGAGCGGGACCGATTGCCACCGTAGCCGCAGCGCAGCCGGATCACAACCGAGATACCTGACCCCGTTACCGCGCGGAATGACGAACAACCGTCCACGCGGGCTCGCTCAGCCCTAGCAGCTGATCTTCTCGTCCCTGCCGGGCCCGCCCTTGCACCGGTCCCGACCGGGGCCGCCGTTGAGGACGTCGTTGCCGGGGCCGCCGATCAGCCTGTCGCGGCCCTTGTTGCCGCGAAGCGTGTCCCGGCCCGCGCTGCCGCAGACGAGGTCGCCGCCGCGCCTGGCGAGGATCGTGTCCGAGCCCTTGTGCCCCTGGACCACGTTCCGGTCGCCCGTCCCCTCGAGTCGATCCGCATCGTCGGTGCCGGCGATCGAGGCCGGCTTGCCGTCGCAGAACGCGGGGCGCTTCGGCGCCCAATCGGGGTTGCCGTCGAAGTGCATCGGGGTGTCGGTCGTCACCAGCGTCGAGACGCCCGTGTCATCGGAGTTCTTCATCCGCAGGGCGCCGTTGGCGAAGATGCCCTCGACGAAGGCGACCTTGTCGCCCTCGGGGGAGTAGGCGCAGTTGTAGCCGCCGGTAGAGCTGTCCGAGAGGTCCGTCTGGGTGCCGCTCGTGAGGTCGATGGGCTTGATCGTGAAGACGTCCGCGGTGGCGCTGCCGAATGGGCCGCGGGTGAAGCACATGGCGGCATCGCCGGGGGCGAGGGCGGGCTGATACTCGGCGGTACCGGAGCCGACCAGGATCTGAGGCACCGTCGAGCTGTTGTTGGCCCGCTCGCGGACGATGTCGTCGTCGGTTGCGGGTGGGAGTCCGCGGCGCGAGTAGTAGATCCACTTGCCGTCGCTCGACCACGCCGGCCTACCCTCGATCAGGGTCGGCGAGCTGGTGAGGTTGGTCTCGCTGACGGTGTTGCCGTCCTCGTCGATCCTCGCGACGAGGATGTCCATCTGCCCGCTGCCGTCGGTGACCTCGCTCTCGTAGGCGATCTTGTTGCCGGCGGGGCCCCATGCCGGCCGATCGTCGCGGACCGCACTCGATTGGAAGCCGACCCTGAGCTGCGGGATCCCGGGCTGGTCGAGGAAGTCGATGAACACCTTCTCGTTGGTCGGAGCTCTGCCACCGCGCGTAGGCGATCGCGTCGAGGTGGGGCGACCAGGAGGGATGGCGGTGCTGGCCCGGCGCGCCAGTGATGCTGGTCAGCGGGGTGGGGGTGGCGTCGCCGGGGCGGTCGAGGATGTAGACGTCGGCGCCGCTGTCGTCGTTCGGCGCGCCGCCCATGCCGCTGACGAAGGCGATCTTGCCGTTTTCGCCCGGAAAGACCGCCGCCGCAGCCGCCGGGAGCAGGAGCATGCCGCCGACGGTGCATACCCCCACGATCCAATTCGCGCGTCGACCCATCTCGGACGTTCTCCCTTCCCTCCTCGCTGACCCTACCCGATCTTGTGGGTACGGTGCGCGGGACGGACTCGCCGTCGCCACAGCGGGCTCCGTGCTGATCCCGACCAGAAACGGCACGCTCGCCAGGAGGACGGTGTGCGGACGTACCAGCTCTCGGCCGCCGTCGGACTGGCGGCTCTCGGCACCGTGCGCGGCCGAGCAGCCGGAGGAGGTCCAGGTGCCGGCGGAAGTCGAGCCCCAGGCCGCCTAGGCTAGGGTCCCCCGAGCGTATGGGGGGACTCGGCTCAATCGAGCGGGCTCGGCGCTGATCGTCACCCGGGCCCTGGCGTTGGTGGCCCTCGGTGCATCCGGGGCCGGCCTGTGGGTGGCCGCAGCCGGTACGAGCTCGCACGCTTCGGGCCGGGCCGCGGCGGTGCAGGCCCCTCCAAACGTGGTCGTGATCGAGACCGACGATCAGACGCTCGAGTCGATGAAGGTGATGCGCAACGCGAACTCGCTGATCGGCGGCCGGGGAGCGCGCTTTACGAACAGCTTCGTCAACTACTCGCTCTGCTGTCCCTCGCGGGCCACCTTCCTCACCGGCCAGTACGCCCACAACCATCGCGTGCTGAGCAACCAGGGGCACACCGGCGGCTTTCACCGCTTCGAGTCCCTGCACGCTCACAACAACCTCGCCGTCTGGCTTCACAACGCCGGCTACTACACGGCTCTGGTCGGCAAGTACCTGAACGGCTACCTGAACCGCCCTCGAGTTCCGCCCGGGTGGTCGGAGTGGCGGGCGACCGCTCCCGACGATCAGAGCGTCTACGACTACATCCTCAACGACAACGGCACCCTGGTCCGCTACCACGCGCGCCCGCAGGACTTCAAGCAGGACGTGCTGACTCGAACCGCGGTCGACCTGATCGGCCGCCGGGCGTCGTCCCCGGCGCCGTTCTTCCTCTGGCTCACCTATACGGCGCCTCACGTCGCCAACCCTGACTCGAGCCCGAACCTGCCGCACAACTGCGACCACGCGGCCAAACCCCCGGCGCGGTACTCGCACGCGTTCGACGACGCCTCACTCCCGATGCCCCCCGACTTCAACGAGGCCGACGTCAACGACAAGCCCGCGTCGATCCGCAGCCGGGTTCTCCTGACCGACGACCAGATCGCCGACATCCGGCGCAAATACCGGTGCGAGCTCGAATCGCTGCTGGCCGTGGATCAAGGAGTGAAGAAGGTGGTTGATGCCCTGCGGTCATCCGGCGAGCTCGACCGCACGCTGGTCGTCTACACGTCGGACAACGGCTACTTTCACGGTGAACACCGGATCCCGGACGGCAAGATGCGCTCCTACGAAGAGTCGATCCGGGTGCCGCTCCAGATCCGCGGGCCGGGTATCCCAGCGGGCGTGAAGGTGAGCTCGCCGGTGATCAACGCCGACCTGGCGCCGACGATCGTCGACGCCGCCAACGCCGACGCCCGCCTGAAGATGGACGGGCGCTCGCTGCTCCCGGTGATCAAGCGCCCCGCGATCGACCGGGACAGGCAGTTGTTGATCGAGGAACCGGGTCCCTTGACCGGAGTCCGGGCATGGGGCCCGGGGTTCGAGGCGATCCGCACCCCGCGCTACATGTACGTCGAGTACGAGGAGGAGCAGCCGGAGCTCTACGACCTGAAGCAGGATCCGTTCGAGCTCCAGAGCCTCGCCAACTACCCCGCCTACGCCTCTACCAAGGCCACCCTTGCCGCACGGCTCCACAAGCTCGAGAGCTGCGCCGGCAAGAGCTGCCGCGTATACGCCAGCCCGTGAGGCTGGAGGGCCCTCCCTATGATCCGCGGGTCGCGCCATGAACCGCGCTCTGGGAGGAATGACGATGAGAGCGCCCCTGGGGGGCACCACGCTGCGCAACTGGATCAGGCTCGGGAGGGGCAAGGGCGAGCGCGACGCCCCGGTGATCATCCTGGGGACCGGGGGCTCGGGAACCAGGGCCATTCTGGGCCTCACGCAGGCGGCCGGATACTTCATGGGCACGGACCTGAACCGGGCCGGCGATTCACGTGATCTCGGCAAGTTCATGGGCCGGTGGCCGAATCGCTACCTGCACCGCTCGAAGTGGATCAATCGGATGTGGGACGAAACCGGGCGGGCCAAGCTTCCCTACCCGAAGGGCATGCCGGCCGACTTCGAGGACGCGGTCGGAGAGCACCGGGCGGCGATCGAGGACGCCGGTGCGCCGTGGGGCTGGAAGGCGCCGCGGACGATTCTGATCCTCCCGTTCGTTCATCAGATGCTCCCGCAGGGCCGGATCGTCCACCTGGTGCGGGACGGGCGCGACATGGCGTACTCGGCCAACCAGACCCAGATGCGCCGGCACGGGGCCAAGGTGCTCCCCCCGTCCGACAAGCGGCTGCCCCGTGCCCACTCGTCAATCATGTTCTGGGCCCGGGTGAACCTGGCCGCGGCCCGCTACGGAACCCAGTTCTGCGGTGACTTCTACCTCCGTCTGCGCTACGAGGACGTCTGCGCGGACCCCGGGGGGTCGGCGATCAAGCTGGTCGATTTCCTCGACTGCCCGGTCTCGCATGAGCGGATTCGGGAGGCGGCGGTCGAGCTGATCCAGCCCTCGAGCTCGGCCGGACGATGGAGGGAGCGCGAGCCGGGCAAGATCCGGGCCGTGGAGCGGCTCGGCAGCGAGGCCCTCCGAGAATTCGGGTACCTGTGAGCGCTCGCGCCGCCCCCAGAGCGGCGCGCCCGGCGGGTCTGGCGGTTGGGGCCCTGGCGCTCGCCTGGCTGCTGGCCGGCGCCGCCCCGGCTCAGGGCGCCCCGCCCGCAGCCCTGGCGGGGTTCAGCGCTCCGAGGCTGTTCCCCGGCTACTCGCCGCAGGTCCACGACTACGTGGTCCGCTGCCGCAACCGGCCGGTCACGGTCACCACCCACACCGAGGACCCCTGGCAGGCGGCGGTCGACGACCAGCCATTCCAGGGTGGCGATCACAGCGTCGTCGTCCCGCTCGGCGCCGGGAAGGGGTTCACGGTCACCTTCGCCGAGGCGGGGAGCGAGCAGCTCCATCGCTACTACGTCCGCTGCCTTCCGGGCAACTTTCCGACCTACACCTTCACCCGCGACGGGCCCGTGTCGCCCCAGTTCTTCACCGCCGATGACGCCTTCGCTCCGATCAAGCACCGCTACGCGATGATCTTCGACAACAACGGGGTGCCGATCTGGTGGTACCGGACCCCGGCCGAGGGGCCCAGGGTGCTGTCGGACGGGACCGTGCTTTGGTTTCACTCCAACGGCTCCTCCAGCCGATATGAGATCCACCGCCTCAACGGGAGCCAGATCCGGGCCCTTCGCACCGTAGGCGGCGCAGGGGTGGACGGCCACGACCTCCAGCCGCTCGCCAACGGCGGCTATCTGATCGGAGCCCACTCCCAGCGGAGCCACGTCAACACCAGCGCCTACGGCGGCTCAACCGACGCCACCGTCCGCGACGCCGTGCTGCAGGAGATCAGTGCCGGCGGGAAGCTGGTATGGCAATGGAGGAGCCAGGACCACATCTCCCTGGCCGAGACCGGGCGCTGGTGGCCGTTTGTGATCGACCACCCGACGCCGTTTGGCTACGACATCACCCACTGGAACTCGATCGAGTCGCACGGCAACTCGGTGATCGCGTCCTTCAGGCAGCTCGACGCCGTCTACAAGATCAACAAGCGCAACGGCGCGATCGTCTGGAAGCTGGGTGGGAGATCCACCGGTCACAGCCTCAGGGTGAGACACGATCCGCGCCACTACCCGCTTGGCGCCCAGCACGACGCCCGCCTGCTCTCCGATGGGACCCTGTCGGTGTTCGACAACAGCACCGCGCTAGCTGACACGAGGCCGCGGATGGTCCGCTACCGGATCAGCCAGAAAGCGGGGACCGCGACCCTGCTCGAGTCGATCAGCGATCCCGACCTCCCCGCCTCCTATTGCTGCGGTTCGGCGCGGCGGGTGCCGGGCGGGGACTGGCTGATCGACTGGGGCGCGGCGAGCCAGACGGCGAAATCAGGCGGCTCGATCGGCGGCTACACTCCCGCCGGCGAGCGGACCTTCCTGCTCGGCTTCGATTCCACCTTCAGCTACCGAGCTCAGCCGGTCCCAAAGGGCGCTGTGACCCGGCAACAGCTGCGCGCGGCGATGAGGGCCATGTGCGGCCGGGGGTGTCGCTGAGCGAGCACCCTCCCGCTATATCAGTGAAGCGGGACCTCGTGGTTGGCGAACGGCAGGTAGCTGCGGCAGGGCTCGCCTCGCAGGCCCGGACAGGGGGGCAGCCCGGTCGGGACGCTGACGCCGGTGACCACCGGCAGCAGAAGGCGGGACGGCATCTCGCTCGAGTGGGCCAGCACCACCCGTGCGGGGGATGTCGGCTTGGCCTCGCCGAAGGCCCAGACCGGCTGGTCGCCATCCGGGGCCGCGATCGTGACCCGGATCCGCGAGTCGGCCCGGTACACGTGGCCCTGGTAGTAGAGCGGGACCGTCACCTTGCTCCAGCGGCCCTTGGGCAGCGGGGCGGAATCCGACTTGCGGTAGCTGGGCACCGGCTCCAGCGGGGTGCTCTTTGCCGGGTCGAGCTTTCGCGCGCTCGTTCTCAACCAGCCGTTCTGGACGAAGGTCTCCTTGCCGTCCGGCCGCACCTCGGACACGGTCACCTGGAGGTCGACGCTGGGCGCCGAGGACCGGATCCACGCCTGGAGGGCGCCCGCGCCGAGCACGGTCGTGTCCGAGTGCAGCCGGGAGCTGACGTAGGAGAGCGCCTTGCCGGCGGGGCTCTGGTTCCAGTGGTAATCGGGGGTCGCGCCCCAAAGGCCCCCCGAACCGGTGTTGCCGCTGAAGCTGGTTCGCGGCCGCGCCGTCCGGTCCCAGGTGAAGTCCTCGGCTCCGGCCGTCGAGCCCTTGCCGCCCTTCAGCGCTCCGCCGCTGGCCAGATACCAGGAGCGGGCCCGGGTGCTCGGAGCCGGGAAGCGGCTGAAGGAGCGCTCGAACGCCTCCACCGGCGAGCCGGGGCTGCTTCCGGCGCCGTCGTCGAACAGGATCCGCACCGGGGGCAGCGCCTGGAAAGCCGCCTTGGCCGAGTTGTAGTCGGGCTCCTGCTGGATCGGGTCCGGTGGCAGGTTGACCCCCCCGACGCCCATCGCCGCGGCGTAGATCGTCGGGGCCAGCGCCTGTTGCGTTGGCGATAGCTCCGGTTTCTGCCGCGCCACGTAGAGCTTCAGGAAGTCGTACCAGCGGTTGAACGTCGACGGGTCGAGCGAGTCGATGTGGGTCCCGTTGGTGAACGTGAACCACTTCCGGCTGGTCCCGGTGAAGTGCGAGGGCAGGGCGGGACAGTGCCCGCCGGTCTGCTCATCGGTCCACTGGCAGGCGAGGAAGACCGGGGCGCGGATCTTGTGGACGAAGGTGATCGGCGCCAGCGGGTCGGCGACCGCGGGGCGGTAGTAGTTGTTGTGCCGGGTCTTGCGGATCAGGTCGATCGCCTCGGGGTGCAGGTCCTGGTTCGAGGCGCAGGTCTGGTCGCCGCCCTGGATCCGGTCGTACGCCCATCCCTGGCCGGTCGTCGCCGTGGCCGGCTTCGCATCGTCGACCCGGTCCTCGGCCCACTGGAGCGCGAAGCCGGTGTTGAGGATGCCGCCCGGATAGAGCGTGGTCTGGGTGTTGTCGATCACCGACAGCGGCGTGATCGCGGCCAGATCGGGCGGGCGGGTCGCGGCAACGAACAGCTGGCTGATCCCGCCATAGGAAACGCCCATCATCCCGACCTTGTGGTGGAGGGCCCAGGGCTGGCGGGCGACGGCCTCGATCACGTCGTAGCCGTCGAGCGCCTGAAGCGGCTCGAAGTAGTCGAACGCCCCTCCCGAGCAGCCGGTGCCACGCATGTTGACATCGACCACGGCGAAGCCGAGAATGGAGGCGATCTGGGCGATCGAGCTCTCGCCGCCGGCGGGGTTGGCGTAGCCGTAGCCGGAGTACTCGATCAGGGTGGGGTAGGGGCCCTCATCGGCAGGACCGGGAAGCTGGACGTTGATCGCAAGCTTGGTCCGGTCGCGCGTCCGCAGGTAGCCGTACCCGTCGCCGGATCCGATCACACCCACGGGAAGCGTCTGGTCGTAGATGCCGGTGTTCGGAGGGGCCGACTGGTCCGTGAGCACTCTGAGCGCGGGGGATTGGTCGCCATTCGCCTGGCGGACGTGGTACCCGCCACCGGAGGGCACGTGGCGAAACACGATCCCGCCGAGCGATCCGGCCCGCCGCGTGCTGACGACCTTTCCCCCCCGATTGACCAGCTTCAGCTGCTGGCCCGGGTTGGCGCCGGTCACCTGGACCTGCTCGACGCTGCCGCGGGCGGTGAACGCCACGCTCGCCGAGGCCGTGGTGAGGGGAAGGGCGAACAGCAGGAGGACCGCGGCGGCCGCGAGCGCACCCGCGATCGACGCGACCCCGCCATATGCCCCTTCCCTGGGTCTCCTCTCCTCCAAACCGAGTCAAGCCTAACCGATGCTGGACGCGTCACCCGGTCGACGCCGGCCGCACAGTCCAGGATCCGGTCGGAGTTGACAGGTGACTATTTAGTCACCTATGATCCAGAGCATGGACGCGGTGTTCAGAGCCCTCGCCGACCCGACCCGCCGAGGGCTGCTCGACCGGCTGTTCGAGCGGGACGGGCAGACCCTCAGCGCGCTCGAACGGAGGCTGCCGATGACCCGCTTCGGGGTCATGAAGCACCTCAGGGTGCTGGAGGAGGCGGGGCTCGTGACCACGCGACGGCGCGGCCGCGAGAAGCTGCATTTCCTGAACCCGGTCCCGATCCGGCTCGTCCACGATCGGTGGGTGAGCAAGTACGCCGAGCCCTGGGCGGCGACGCTCAGCGGGCTCAAGAGAACAATCGAGGAGGAAGAAATGAGCGACGGAAAGAGGCCATGGACCGCTTCGCCCGAGGATAAGGTGTTCGAGATCTACATCAAGACCACACCGGAGCGGCTCTGGGAAGCGATCACCGACACCGCCACGAGGGCCAGGTTCAGCTTTGGGGTCGAAACGACCTCGGATTGGACGCCCGGCTCGAGCTATATCTCCGCCGTCCCCGCCGCCGGGATCGAGATCGCCTCCGGTGAGAACCTCGAGGTCGACCCCCCGCGTCGCCTGGTGCAGAGCTTCAACGCCCTCTGGAGCGACGATGTGAAGGCCGAGGGGACCTCCCGGATCACGTGGGAGATCGAGCAGGTGGAGGACTCGTGCCGGCTGACCGTGACCCACGACCAGTTGGGCCCGGATGCCCACGGCGAGCTCTACGGCGGCTGGCCGATGATCCTCTCCGGCCTGAAGACGCTCTTGGAGACCGGGGAGGACCTGACCACGCCCGGGTCGCTGCGCTACTCGGGGGCCTCGGAAGCCGCGTAGGGGAAAGGCTGCCCGCGGGGCGGGTTCTTGCCGCTGTCCGGCAACGACCCGCCCCGGCTGGGCCATCATTGGTGTCGCGGATCTCCACCTAGGGTGATCGCCCTCGGAGGCGAGAAGAGCGACCATTTGAGCATGAAGGATCGGGGTGCATCGACCACTGGGCGTTGCGGTCGGCGGGCGCTTGCGCTCCTCGTCGCGAACGCGGTCGGCCTGATCGCCTTGCTTCTCGCGGCGGCCGTCGCCCAGGCCGCGAAGCCTGGCCAGCTCGACCGCTCGTTCGGCGACGGCGGCAGTGTGAAGACGCACTTCGCCGACCACTCGGTTGCAAACGCGGTAACGATCGACGGGCCAGGGCGTACCGTGGCCGCCGGGACGACCGGCTTCGACTTCGCCCTCACTCGCCACACGTCGCATGGAGAGCTCGATCCCTCGTTCGCCGGGAGCGGCATGCTGACCACCGGGTTCGCGGGCGGGGAGGGCTACGTTGCGAGTTCGGTGCGGTCGGTGGTGCTGGGCATCTATGGGCGGATCATCGCCGCCGGGACCAAATGCAACTACGAGGATCCTGAGCGCTTCGAGCTCCTTGGCTGTGAGTTCGCGCTTGCCCGCTACAAGAAAGACGGCACTCTCGACCCAGCATTCGGCGACGGGGGCACGGTGACGACCGGGTTCGCGAACGGAATCCACCGTGTTCCGGGGAGCGCCTTCTCGGCTGCGATGTGGGATCGCCGGATCGTGGTCGCCGGCGGTGACGGGCGCGACTTCGCGCTTGCCCGCTTCAGGCGCCACGGCGACCTCGACCCGACGTTCGGCACCGACGGCAAGGTGACCACGGACTTCGGGGGCTTCGACTGCGCGTTCTCGGTGGCGGTCGACTCCGAACGCCGAATCCTGGTCGCAGGAACCAGCGACTTCAACAGGTTCGCAATCGCCCGCTACAAACCTGACGGCACCCTTGATCCCTCCTTCGGCGGCGACGGCAAGGTCTTGACCGGCTATCACGGGACGAGGGTTGCCGCCTACTCGGCGGTGATTCGGCGCAGTGGGCGCATCGTCGTCGCGGGCGGCAGCGATTGGCGCTTCGCGCTCGCCCGCTACAGATCGAACGGGAGGCTCGACCACAAGTTCTCCGACAACGGGAAGGTGAGGACCAGCTTTGGGGATCGTCCAAGGGACCGCGCCACCGCGAAGTCGGTGGCGATCGATTCGCGGCGGCGGATCGTGGCGGTTGGCGGCGACTTCAAGCTCGCGCGCTACATGCCGGACGGTCGCCTCGATCGCTCCTTTGGCGCCCGGGGCAAGGTCGCCTCGGCGGTTGGCAACCACCTCGCTCCGGCTAGCTCCGCGGCGATCGACCGCCGGGATCGGATCGTCGTCGCGGGCGGTCACGCCAACTTCTTGTTGGCCCGGTTCATTGGCTACCGCCGTCCATGATCATCCCGGCCCAGGCAGAGGCCAATGCGTGGCGCTGAGAACGGAATGCGCCGGATCACGGCAGGCCGCCCGCTTATCCTGAGCCCGTGCCATCGGGACCCGTACCCGCCGAGACCGCCGGGGAATTGAAGGCCAGGATGGACGCTGAGCGCGGTGGGATCCCGTTCCTCGTCTATCGGGATGGCGAGGGCCGGCAGGTGATTCGCGTGCTCAGCGGGGATCGCGAGCGCTTCAGCCTCGGCCGCAGCGAGGCGGCGGACGTCGGGCTCGGGTTCGACCGCGAGGTCTCCCGGGTGCATGCCGAGCTCGAGCGGGTGGGGGAGGAGTGGACTCTGGCCGACGACGGGCTGTCGCGCAACGGCTCGTTCGTGAACGGCGAGCGGGTCGTCGGCCGGCGGCGCCTTCGCGATGGCGACGCGCTGCGGTTCGGAGACACCTTGATCCTCTATAGCGCGCCGTCCGAAGTGGGTGCCGAAGAGACGCTCGCCGCCAAAGACCACCGCGACTTGGAGAGCGTCACCCAGACGCAGCATCGGGTGCTGGTGGCGCTCTGTCGACCGTACGCGAGCGGCAACGAGTTCGCCACTCCGGCGACCAACCGCCAGATCGCCGACGAGGTCTTCCTGAGCGTGGACGCGGTGAAGGCGAACCTGCGCGCCCTGTTCGAGCGGTTCGAGATCGGCGACCTGCCGCAGAACAAGAAGCGGGTCCGGCTGGCCGAGCTGGCGCTGCGAAGCGGCGCGATCAAGCCGCGCGACCTGGGACGATGACCGAGGGCTAGGGCCGGATCCGGGTCACGGTCGAGTCGCCGAAGTTCGCCGTCCATACGGCGCCCTTCCCGACCGTGACGTCCACCGGGTTCTGGCCGACATGGGTCGGCGGGCCGGCCACCTCTGCGGTCCGGGGGTCGATCCTGGTCACGGTTGAATCGCTGCCGTTCGCCACCCACACGTAGCCGACTCCGGTGGTCAGGGCGGTGGGCCGATTGCCGACCTCGATCGGGTCTCCGACTGTCTGCATCGACGCCGGAGCGATGCGGGTCACGGTGCCGCTCGAGGGATCACTCGACCACACGTAACCGAGGCCGACTGCGAGCTGGTTGGAGCCCCTGGCGACCGGGATCGGCGGGCCGGCCACGGTCGCGCTGTCGGGGTCGATCCTGAGCACCGACGCGTCGCCGCGGTTGATCACCCAGACGCCCCCGGCCCCCGTCGCGATGGCCGTCGGGGCCGACCCAACCGCGATCGTGGCGTCGACGGTGTTGGTCTCTGGATCGATTCGTGACACGGTGCCGTCGGCGCGGTTTGCCACCCAGACGCCGTGCTGGTCGATGGCGACGTCGGTGGGCCTGACCCCAACCCGGACCTCGATCGGCGGGTGCAGTGGGTCCAGGCGCAACAGGGCGTTGGAGCCGTCGTTCAGCGCCCAGACCGAGTGGAATCCGACCGCGACCGCGACCGGCCTGCCGCCCGTGGGCAGCGGCGGCCGCGCCTGTTGGTCGTTCAGGAGGTCGATCGCATACAAGGCCGATGCGCCGCTGCTCGCCACCCATAACCGCAAGGGGGCGACGGCGAGGCGGCTGGGCCCGCGCCCGACCTCGACTGTGTCGACCGCGCGCGGCAAAGGGTTGCCGGGAGCCTCGTTCGAACCTCCGTCGTCGCGCAGGACCAGCACCAGCGCCGCCGCCGCGGCAGCAATCAGCGCCAGGCCTGTCGCGACGACGGCCCACCGGCGCCGGCGGGGAGAGCGCGGAAGGGGTCGGGTCACGGTCCGGTCGGGGAACGCCTCCGGAGCCGCGGGCAGGGCCGCCGCCAGCGGCTCGGCCCCGCGGACCACCCGCTCCAGGTCGGCGGCCAGCTGCCCGGCGTTCTGGAAGCGACGCTCGGGGCTCACCGCCATCGCCTGCGCCACCACTCGATCCAGGGCGGCCGGCACATTGGAGAGCACCTGTGACGGTCGTGGCCGGGGGGCGTTGCCGTGCGCGAACAGCTTCGCCATGTCGTTGTCGCGAGGGAACGGCGGCTGGCCGGTGATCGTGAAGTGGAGCAGGCACCCGAGCGCGTAGATGTCGGCCCGGTGGTCCACCGGGTCGCCCGTGATCTGCTCCGGGGCCATGTAGTCGGGGCTGCCGAGGAGCTCTCCGGAGGAGGTCACGGTGCCGCCCTTGCCGGTGGTCCGGCTGACCCCGAAGTCGGTCAGGAAGACCCGCTCGTCGCCGGCTCCCGCTTCGATCAAGACGTTGGCCGGCTTGACGTCGCGGTGAACCAGTCCGCGGGCGTGAGCGGCATCGAGCCCCGCCGCCACGCCGCCCAGCACCCGCGCCGTCCGCGCCAGGTCGAGCGGCCCACCGGCCTCGACCATCCGGCGCAGGTCGCTCCCGTCGACCAGGCGCATCGCCAGGTAGAGGATGCCCTCGGCGTCGCCGGCGTGGTCCACCGGGACCACGTTCGGGTGCTCGAGGGATGCCGCCAGCCGGGACTCGCGCTGGAAGCGCTCGCGAAAGCGCTGATCGTTGGAGAGCGCCGGGGAGATCAGCTTCAGCGCGCACTCGCGGTCGAGCGCCAGATGACGGGCGCGGTAGACGACGCCCATCCCGCCGCGACCGATCTCACCCTCGATCCGGTAGCCGGCGAAGACGGTGCCGACGGCGATCGTCGCCTGATGCCCTGGACCCGTGGGCGTTTCATCTCTCTGCATACGCCCCAATATTGGAGCCTGGCGCCGTCGGACGGCGAAGAAATCGTGCAGGCCTCGCGGGCCTGTCCCCGGATGGCACGATGGGTCGATGCGCCGCCTGCTGCTGCTCGGCTCAACCGTCGTCTTCCTCGACGTCGCCTTCTACACCGCGATCACCCCGCTTCTGCCCACCTATGCCGACGACTTGGGGCTCTCCAAGGGGGCGGCCGGACTGCTCTCGGCCGCCTACGCCGCCGGCACGCTGGTCGCCGCGCTTCCCTCCGGGTTCGTGGCCGCGCGAGTGGGGCCCCGCCGGGCGCTGCTCTGGGGACTCGCCCTGCTCGGCCTGGCCAGCCTCGTCTTCGGCTTCTCGCACCAGGTGGTGCTGCTGGACGCGGCCCGCTTCGTCCAGGGGGTGGCCGGGGCGTTGGCCTGGGCGGGGGCGCTGACCTGGCTGATCCAGTCGAGCCCCGCGGAGCGCCGGGGCTCGGTGATCGGCGACGTGCTCGGCGTCGCGGTCGCCGGGTCGCTGCTCGGCCCCGCGATCGGCGCCCTGGCCGAGAGTGTCGGTACCGAGCCCGTCTTCGCCTCGGTCCTGGTCGTGACCGGGATCCTGTCGCTGGCGGCGCTGCGCATTCCCGAGCCTCGGGGCGGCGAGCCCCAGCACCTGAGGGAGGTCCGCGAGGCGATCACCAGCCCCTCGGTGCTCTGGGCCACCTGGTACGTGGCGGCGCCATCGGCGATGTTCGGGGTGGTCGAGGTCCTCGCCCCGTTGCGGATCGACGAACTTGGCGGCGGCGCGGGCCTGGTCGCGGCGGGGTTCTCCGTCGGGGCCGGCCTCGAGGCCGTCCTTGCGCCCGTTGTCGGGCGCCTCTCCGACCGGGTCGGTCGCTTTCGCCCCTACGCCCTCGGGATGCTGATCTGCGCTCCGGCGGTGGCGCTGCTTCCAGTCGGCGCCGCGCTTTGGGGGGTGTTCGCGGTTCTGATCGCGGTCTCGCTGGGCGCCGGCCTCTGCTTCGCGCCGGCGCTGGCGATGCTGAGCGACTCGGCCGAGGCCACCCGGCTGCACCAGGGGTTCGCGGCCGGCCTGATCAACGCCGCCTGGGCGGCCGGTCAGGTCGCCGGCGGGATCGGTGGTGGCGTCGCGGCCGGGGCGGCCGGGGACGCCGTGCCGTGCCTGCTCGCCGCCGCGCTGCTGTTGGTCACGGTGGCCGCCGCGGCTCGACCGACCGGGATCCGGGGTGGGCGGGAGGCCGGCGCCCACGAGCTGCCCTGATCCGGGGGTTGACCGGGATGCCTCGATCGAGGAGACTTGGGCACAGATGGCGGGGCTCGTCCAGGGAAGGCGGAGCTGGCGCGGATCGCCGGCGTTGATGGTCAGCGCTGCCTGCCTAGCCTTCGTCGCACCCCAGGCGGAAGCCGTGGGCCTTCAGACCCGCCCGGCCGACCCGGTCGTACTCGCCGGCTCCAGGCTGCCGAGCCTGGTCGGGGCGACCCCGCGCCGGGTGGTCGCGTTCCGCCGGGCAGGGAGCTGGCAGCAGGTGCCGGTGCAGGTCGACGAGCGGGCGCAGATCGACCTTGGCGCCGCCTACGACCAGGCCCCGGTCGGGATCACCGCGCTCACCTACACGGACCCGGGCACCTTCATCGGGCCGGATCCCAACCCGAAGCTCGACTCCGACGATCAGCTGGCGATGATGTCCCGTGACTCGGGGTCGAAGGCGACCGGCGCTCCTGACCCGTCCGGCACGGTTGCCGGCAGCGGGGTCGAGCTGCGGGTGCGCGACCCGCTCGCCCAGGGCAAGGTCGGCTACCTCTACCTGTTCAGAAGCCGCGGCGGGCGCGATCCCTCGGCCGGCCGTCAATACGTCGACTACGACTTCGACCTGCTCTCGGGCAAGTACAAGCAGACCTACGACACGGACAGCGGCCCGAACCCGGAGGACACGATCGTCGACTCCCCCTACTACGACCAGCACTTCTCCGATCGCTGGATCGACGACCAGCTGCGGCTCCATGCCGGCCACGCCACCGGGGTCGACATCCTCGATCGGCACAAGAACCTCTTCGCGCCCGGGAACTGCGGTCGCAGCGAGGACACCTTCTCGGCCGCCGAGGGCGCCTTCGTGACCAACAAGAGCGGTCCCGTGCGGGCGATCCGGACCTACGTGGGGGCCAACAGCGGCCCCTACACCGAGCGCCAGCACATCTTCTACGACCGCCGCGAGGACATCACCACCTTCCTCCGGGTGCACGCGATCCCGGGGGTGATGGACTTCTTCGACTACTCGCCGGCGGCCTCGAGGATGACCTACCGCAACACCCTCAACCCGGCCGGGGTGCGGATCAACGGCGTTCCCGACGCGCCGACCGCGGGAGAGTTCAACTGGGAGCAGGTCAGCGGCCGCCAGGGCGGGATGGCGATCGTCAACTCGTTCGTCGCCGATACCCCGCTGACGGTCGGCTCCTACTACCTCGACGATTCCACGCCCTCGGAGACCCAGTGCACCGGGGACGGCGCCGCCTACGGCGCCAGCGGGCTTCGGGTCACGAGCTCGATCCCGAACACGGATCCGAGGCTCGGCTCGGCGGCGCACGTGACCGCGACTCGCAACCTGTACTTCGGCCCGCCGGCGATCGCCGCGGACGCGGGCAAGACGCAGGCGCAGCGGAAAGCCACCCCGCTCAAGGTCCAGGTCGCCGGCCGCTGAGAGGGTCGGGCCTCCCGCTAGCCTGGGGCGGGTGAGCCTCAGAGCCGGACGCTACGTCTTCTCCCACGTCACGTACGACCCCCCGAGCGACGTCCTCTACGCGGCGATCGGCCGACCGAGCTCGGGCCGGCGCGAGCAGACGCCGGAGTCCCATTACCTGCGGTTCGACGACCGGGGGCGCTTCTCGGGCGTGATCCTGATGAACCCGCGCCACCAGCTCGAGCGCGACGGCGCCGTCTACCTCAGCCTGCCGGAGGGAGACCGGGTGCGGGTCCAGGGAGTGGAGGCGGCGCTGCGATCCGGCGGGGGCTAGACGCCGCCGGCGTGGGACCTCACGTTTCGGGTGCCGGCGTCGTTTCCAAGGGTGGATGACCGCCATGGCCGAGGCACTGCCGCCGTTTCAGGCATTCCTGGACGAGCACCTGGCGCCGGTCCGCGCCTTCCTCCGTGGGATGGTCGGCCCGAACGACGCCGAGGACTGCCTCCAGGAGACGTTCCTGGCCGCATTGCGGGCGTATCCGCGCGCCGAGGCGACCAACCTTCGAGCCTGGATCCTGACCATCGCCCGACGCAAGGCGATCGACCACCACCGCTCGCGCTCGCGGACCGCCAGGCCGATGGCCGAGCCCGAGGAGTTGATCGACCGCCGGGCGGCGGAGAGCGCGAAGGCGGCGGACCCGGGGCTCGGGATGAGCCCGCAGCACAGCGCGATCTGGGGCGCAGTCGCCGAGCTTCCCCCCGGTCAGCGGGCAGCGGTCGTGCTGCGGTTCGCAGTCGACCTTCGCTACCGCGAGGTCGGCGAGGCACTCGGGACCTCCGAGGAGGCGGCGCGTCGAAACGTCCACGAGGGGCTGAAGAAGCTGCGCGCCAGCGCCGACGAGCTGAAGGAGATGGCCAGATGAGCGAATTCGTCGCACGACTGGTGGCAAGGGCGGATGAGGAAGGCCTGCTCGATGTCGCTTACACGACCGTGGACACGCCGCTCGGCGCGGGGCTGGTGGCGGCGACGCCCCGGGGCGTGATCAGGGTGGCGCTCCCCGGCGAGGACGCGGAGACGGTGATCGCCGATCTCGCCGAGGACGTCTCGCCGCGGGTGCTCGAGCATCCCGGGCGGCTCGACCAAGCGCGGCGCGAGCTCGACCAGTACTTCGAAGGCCGTCGCCAGACGTTCGAGCTGCCGCTCGACTGGCGCCTCAGCCATCCGGGGTTCTATCGGCGGGTCCTGCGCGAAACCCGGCGGGTGCCGCTCGGCGAGGTGATCACCTACGGGGAGGCCGCGGCCAGGGCCGGCAGCCCGCGGGCCTCCCGCGCCGCCGGGACCGCGCTGGCCACGAATCCGCTCCCGATCGTGGTCCCCTGCCACCGAGTGATCCGCGCCGGGGGCGAGCTCGGCAACTACGGCGGCGGGCCGGAGATGAAGCGCTTCCTGCTCGAGCTCGAAGGGGCCTTGTAGCGCAGTCCCGGGCTTCGGTGTGCTCTAAGCTGCGGGCGTGATCGCGATCATCGTCATCGCAGTCGTGGTGGTCGTCTTGGTGTTGATCCTCATCGGGGTCAGCAACTCGATGATCGGGGCGCGCAACCGCTGCGAAGAGGCCTGGTCGGGGATCGACGTGCAGCTGAAGCGACGCCACGACCTGGTTCCGAACCTGGTCGAGACCGTGAAGGGCTACGCGACGCACGAGCGCGAGACGTTCGAGAAGGTGACCGAGGCCCGGGCCGAGGCGATGAAGGCGCAGGGCCCGGCACAGGCGGGGGCCGCCGAGGGCCGGCTGAGCGCGATGCTGGGCGACCTGCGGGCGATCGCCGAGAACTACCCCGAGCTGCGGGCGACGGAGAACTTCCAGCAGCTGTCGCGGAACCTGTCCGAGCTCGAGGACGAGATCCAGGCCGCACGCCGGATCTACAACTCGAACGTTCAGGCCTACAACACCAAGATCCAGGTGTTCCCGAACTCGATCGTGGCGGGGATGAGGAGCTTCGAGGCGAAGGAGTTCTTCGAGATCACGGACGCCGCCGACCGCGAGCCGGTCCAGGTCAGCTTCAACTAGCTCAGCAGGGCGTCTTCGCGGCCGCCTGAGACCGGACCACCACGAACGCTGTGCCGGGGACCGTCTTGAGCCGGTTCAGGTCGGAGTCGTGCCATCGCTTCGACCGGGCGCCGGTGATGAACCAGTTGGAGCCGCTGCCCCCGTTGTCGGCGTTGATGATCCCGTAGTGGTAGAGGGCCTTGAAGATCGCCCGGGACTGACTGCCCTGAGGGAAGCGATCGAGGTTGCGGCGAAAGTAGCCGGCCGAGAGCCGCAGCCGCAGCCCCATCGGCGGCAGGGCCGGGTCGCAGCGATCGGAGGCGTAGTGGGTGGCGGGATGGATGTAGGCGCGCCGGGTCTCGGCGAAGGTGGCCCGGATCGCATGGCGGATGCTCCCCTGCTCGGCCTCGCCCGGCCGGACCAGGCCGGGGAGGATCGGCAGGCCCGCCGCGTCGGCGGAAGTCCAGCCGTCGTGGCGGAGGCGCCCCGAGTCGAGGTCGAAGTGCGCCGTCGAGCCGGCCTCCCAGCGATGTCCCCGGCCACCCAGGTAGCGGGCGGCGAAGAGCTCGAACAACTCGCAGCGCTGGCGCTGGAGCACCAGCACGTGACGGTCCGAGCCGCCCTCGATCGGGGCGTCGGTGGGGATCGGGGCGGGCCCGAAGTCGCTCTGCCCCGGATATCCGGTGACCTTCACCTGGACCCGCGGCTCCCGCGCGCCGACCGTGGTGTAGGGGATCCCGTAGGCGCCGTTGCCGCCGAAGTCCGGGTGGACGACCTGGTTTCCGCCCAGTGCCTCGATTCGGTCGATGTAGGCGCCCGAGCGGGGGTCCACCGGAGCCCTCGAGACGTCCTGGTTGAAGGCTCTGAGACTGGCCGCCGAGCCGGCGGTGGGGGATCCGGTGAAGGCCGGAAGCACGCCGCATCCGCCGACCCGCGGCGCCGCCGCCGCGCGGGCCGTGGCGCAGGCGCACAGCAGGGCAACGATGACGCCGGCTCCGCTCGCGGTGAGCGAGAGACGGCGACCCCGGCCAGTCCACACAGGCTGTGTATCGGCCAGCGATCGGATTCCTTGATTGTGGCGGTCTCGACGCTTACCTTGCGCGGATGATCGCTCCGGCGGATCGGGTCCTGGCCTGGCTGCTCACGGGGCCGGTGGGGCGGGTTGTCGCCTTCGCATGGGACCTCGTCGCCGCCGTGCTCGGCGGCGCGGTCACTAAGCTGAGCCGCCGATGAGGACCTCCGTCACCGAGCTTGGCGACTCCCGTGTGCGGGTCGAAGTCGGGATCGAGCCCGATGCCGTCGAGCGCGGAGTGGATCGTGCCGCCCGGTCGATGGCGCGTGACATGCGGATGCCCGGGTTTCGCAAGGGCAAGGTGCCGCCGCAGCTGGTCGTGCAGCGGGTCGGCCGCGAGGCGGTCCTCGAGCAGGCGCTTCGCGACTCGCTCCCGGAGTGGTACGAGCGGGCCCTGCTCGAGACGGGGATCTCGCCGGTCGGGGACCCGAAGCTGGACGTTCCGTCGCTCCCCGACGCGGGTCAGGAGCTCACGTTCACGATCGAGGTCGCAGTCCGCCCGGAGGCGAAGCTGGGCGAGTATCGGGGGCTCGAGGTGGGCAGGGCCGAGGTGGAGGTGCCGGACGCCGCCGTCAGCGCCGAGCTCGACCGTCTGCGCGAGGGCTTCGCGAGCCTGGAGACCGTCGATCGAGCCGCCGCGGAGGGAGACCTGCTGCTGATCGACTACAAGGGGACCGCCGATGGCGAGCCGTTCGAGGGCTCCGAGGCGACCGACCTGATGGTCGAGCTGGGAGCCGAGAGCCTGCTGCCCGAGTTCGACCGGGCGCTGGGCGACGCCTCCGCCGGGGACGAGGTCGAAGTCGTGGTCGCGTTCCCCGAGGACCATCGACCCGAGAGCCTGGCCGGCAAGAGCGGACAGTTCGAGGTCAAGGTGAAGGAGGTGCGGGAGAAGCAGCTTCCCGACCTCGACGACGACTTCGTGGCCGAGGCGTCGGAGTTCGAGACCGTCGATCAGCTCCGAGAAGAGGTCCGGGGGCGGATTGCGGTCGCGCTGGAAGCGCGTGCCGACAGCGAGTTCCGCGAGGCGGCGGTCGACGCCGCGGCTGCTGCGGCTCGAATCGAGCTCCCGAAGGAGCTCGTGCACGCCCGCGCCCACGAGATGTGGGAGCGGCTCGAGCGCTCCCTGGCCGGGCGCAACATCGACCCCCAGGCGTATGTGCGGATGCAGGGGAAGACGCGCGAGGAGCTGGTCACCGACTTCGAGTCCGATGCGGAGCGGACGCTCCGCCGCGAGGCCACCCTGGCCGCGATCGCCGACGCGGAGGGGATCGAGGTGTCCGAGGCGGAGATGCTGGAGGCGCTCGGTCCCGGGGAGCAGGCAGAGGGGCCCGAGGCATTGCTGGCGCGCCTGAAGGCGAACGGAAGGGACGCCCTGCTCCGCGAGGAGCTTCGATTCCGCAAGGCCGCCGAGCTGGTCGCCGATGCGGCGACTCCGATCCCGCAGGAACAGGCCGCTGCGCGCGAGAAGCTCTGGACTCCCGAGAAGGAGCGGGAGGACGAGCCCGAGGGCAGCTTGTGGACGCCGGGCGCGCCTCGTTAGGCGCGCGGGGCGGTCACAGCGCTTCTATAGACTCACCGCCCGATGAGCCCCCTGGTCCCGATGGTGGTCGAGCAGACCTCGCGCGGCGAGCGCGCATTCGACATCTACTCGCGGCTGCTCAACGAGCGGATCATCTTCCTCGGCACGCCGGTGAGCGAGGACATCGCAAACCTGGTGGTCGCGCAGCTGATCCACCTCGAGTCCGAGGACCCGGACAAGGACGTCTCCATCTACGTCAACTCGCCGGGCGGCTCGGTGTACGCGGGGCTGGCGATCTACGACACGATGCAGTACATCAAGCCCGACGTGCAGACGATCTGCGTTGGGGTGGCGATGAGCATGGGCGCGCTGCTGCTCGCCGGCGGGGCGCAGGGCAAGCGGATGACCACCCCGAACTCGAAGATCCTCATCCACCAGGTGACCGGCGGCTTCCAGGGGCAGGCAACCGACATCGAGATCCATGCGCGGGAGATCATCGACGTCCGCAAGCGCCTCGACGAGATCATCGCCAAGCACACAGGTCAGCCGCTCGACAAGGTCGCCAA
Organism: uncultured bacterium; assembly: GCA_963811625.1. GTDB lineage: Bacteria > Actinomycetota > Thermoleophilia > Solirubrobacterales > 70-9 > AC-56. Next base: position 28,056 of record CAWERS010000004.1, read on the forward strand.
GGACACCGAGCGCGACTACTTCATGAGCGCCGAAGAGGCCAAGGCGTACAACCTCGTCGATCAGGTGATCGAGCACCACTGATCGCCGCTGCAAGTCCGCCCGCGCTTGAAGGGACGGGCGAGTGGGCCGAGTATCTGAGCAGGGTCAACCCGAGGCCCCGCGTGTCGTAACCTGAGGGCGAGCACGCGGGCCGCTTCACCGAAAGGGGAGAGCCGCTTGGCACGCCCAACGGAGTCCAACGAGCAGCTTCTCTGCAGCTTCTGCGGGAAGTCACAGCGCCAGGTCAAGAAGCTGATCGCCGGGCCGGGCGTCTACATCTGTGACGAGTGCATCGATCTCTGCAACGAGATCATCGACGAGGAGCTGGCCGCCCCGCCCACGTTCGAGCTCGAGAACCTACCCAAGCCGATGGAGATCCACTCCGTCCTGAACGAGTACGTGGTCGGCCAGGAGACCGCCAAGCGGGCGCTCTCGGTCGCCGTCTACAACCACTACAAGCGCGTCCAGATGGCCCAGAGCGGCGACCAGGAGGTCGAGCTCCAGAAGTCGAACATCATGCTGCTCGGCCCCACCGGGTGCGGCAAGACGCTGCTCGCCCAGACGCTGGCCAGGATCCTCAACGTCCCGTTCGCGATCGCCGACGCCACTGCGCTGACCGAGGCCGGGTACGTGGGCGAGGACGTCGAGAACATCCTCCTGAAGCTGATCCAGGCGGCCGACTACGACGTCAAGAAGGCCGAGACCGGGATCATCTACATCGACGAGATCGACAAGATCGCCCGCAAGGCGGACAACCCGTCGATCACCCGCGACGTCTCCGGGGAGGGAGTGCAGCAGGCACTGCTGAAGATCCTCGAGGGGACGACGGCCTCGGTCCCGCCGCAGGGGGGGCGCAAGCATCCCCACCAGGAGTTCCTGACCATCGACACGACCAACATCCTGTTCGTCTGCGGCGGCTCGTTTGCCGACCTCGACAAGGTGATCGAACGCCGGATCGGCCACAAGGGCGTCGGCTTCGGAGCCCAGATCCGCTCCCGCGGCCAAAAGGACACCGGGGCGCTGTTCGAGCAGGTGCTGCCCGAGGACCTGATGGATTACGGGCTGATCCCCGAGTTCATCGGCCGCCTCCCGGTGGTCGCCGCGATCCACCAGCTCACCCGGGAGGACCTGATCAAGATCCTGACCGAGCCGCGCAACGCGCTCACCCGCCAGTTCGAGCGCTTCTTCGAATTCGACGAGATCGAGCTCGTGTTCGCGCCCGACTCGCTTGCCGCGATCGCCGACAAGGCGCTCGTGCGGGAGGTCGGCGCCCGCGGGCTGCGGTCGATCCTGGAGGAGACGCTGCTCGACGTCCAGTTCGAGCTCCCATCCCGACGCGACGTGCGCAAGTGCGTGGTCACCAAGGAGACGATCCAGCGCGGGTTGAACCCGACCCTGGTCACCGAGGCGACTCCCGAGGAGCCCGAAGCCGAGCTCGAGGAGCTCGAGGAGGAATCGGCCTGACGAGGTCGCGCCGGCCGACTGCGTCGGGGGGTCGGGTGCGAAGCGCCCCCGCGAATGACCGACATTTGGGGTTTGTCGGTACTTCGCGAGGGCTCGGCCGATGGGTGAGGGAAGGCGGGTCCAGGGGTGTCGTACCGGATGAGCGAGCTCGAGAGGGCCGCAACTAAACTCGCCCGCGATGGACGCGGAGCGCCGACAGCGCCTCGAGGAGACGACCCGGTACGACCCCGCTGAGGTCGAGGGGCCGGTGCTCGAGCGCTGGCTCGAGGGCGGCTACTTCCACCCGCCGGCGAAGGGAAGCCCGGTGGACAACTACTCGATCGCGATTCCGCCTCCGAACGTGACCGGCGCCCTGCACATGGGCCACGCGCTCAACGGGGCGATCCAGGACGCGCTGGTCCGCCTGAATCGGATGCGGGGGCGCAACACCCTGTGGGCGCTGGGGACCGACCACGCGGGGATCGCGACCCAGGCGGTGGTCGAGCGCGAGCTCCGGGAGGAGGGAATCTCGCGTCACGAGATCGGCCGCGAGGCGTTCGTGGAGCAAGTGTGGGCCTGGAAGGAGCAGTACGGGTCCCAGATCGTCGAGCAGTACAAGCGCCTCGGGGCTTCATGCGACTACGAGCGCGAGCGCTTCACCCTCGACGACCGCTACGTCCGCGCCGTCTACGTGGTGTTCAAGGCCCTCTACGACCGGGGCCTGATCTACCGCGATAACTACATGGTCAACTGGGACCCGGGATCGCGGTCGGCGATCTCCGATCTCGAGGTCGAGGATCGTGATGTGGAGGACGTCCTCTATGAGATCGACTACCCGGTCGAGGGCTCCGACCGAGTCCTGACCGTTGCCACCGTGCGCCCCGAGACGATGCTCGCCGACACCGCCGTCGCCGTCCACCCCGAGGACGAGCGATACCGCGACCTGGTCGGCGGCCACTGCGTGTTGCCGCTGGTCGGCCGTCGCTTGGAGATCATCGTCGACGAGCACGTCGATCCGGAGTTCGGGACCGGCGCCCTGAAGATCACGCCGGGGCACGATCCGAACGACTTCGAGATCGGCCGCGCTCACGGGCTCGAGGAGATCGTCGTGATCGGCGAGGACGGCCGGATGACCGAGGAGGCGGGCGAGGGGTTCGCCGGGCTGACCGCGGCGGAAGCCCAGGTGGCGGTGGTTGCGGCGCTCCGCGAGCAGGGGCAGCTGCGCGCCGAGGAGCCCTACCTGCACTCGGTTCCGTTCTCGCACCGGTCCGGCGAGCGGATCGAGCCACTGATCTCGCTGCAGTGGTTCTGTCGCATGAACGAGCTCGCCGTCCCGGCGATCGAGGCCGTGGAGGACGACCGTGTTCGGGTCGTCCCCGAGAACTACAAGCGGGTCTACCTCGAGTGGATGCGAAACATCCGGCCGTGGTGCATCTCGCGACAGCTCTGGTGGGGTCATCGGCTGCCGGTCTGGTACTGCGACGCCTGCGAGGAGACCTATGTCGCCGAGGTGCCCCCGGACCGCTGTGGTGCGTGCGGCGGCGGGGTGCGCCAGGACGAGGACGTCCTGGACACGTGGTTCAGCTCGGCGCTGTGGCCGTTCGCGGTTCTCGGCTGGCCCGACGGAGACCCCGGAGCTGCACGCGTTCTACCCCACCAACGCGCTGGTGACCGCGCGGGACATCATCTTCCTCTGGGTCGCGCGCATGGTGATGATGGGCTTGGAGTTCGCGGGCGAGATCCCGTTCGACGACGTCTACATCACCCCCGTGATCCAGGCGCCCGACGGGCGGCGGATGTCGAAGAGCCTCGGCACGGGCATCGACCCGCTGGACGAGATCGCCGTCCACGGCGCCGACGCGGTCCGGTTCGGCCTGCTGGCGATGTCGTCGGGACAGGACGTGCGCTACTCGGCCGACCGGATCCAGCAGGGGCAGGATCTGGCGAACAAGCTCTGGAACGCCTCGAGGCTGATCCTGCTGAACGCCGCGGTGGTCGAGCCCGCGCCCAGGCCGGTCGAGGCCGAGGACCGCTGGATCCTGTCCCGGCTGCAGCGGGCGATCGAGTTGGTCGGAGGCCACCTCGACGCCTACGACTTCGCCCATGCGGCCCTCGACCTCTATCGGTTCTTCTGGTCGGAGCTCTGCGACTGGTACCTCGAGATCGTCAAGCCTCGCCTCAACGAGGGCGAGCCCGAGGTCGGCGCGACCCTGCTCTGGGTGCTCGAGCAGACCCTGGCCCTGGCGCACCCGATCATGCCCTACGTCACCGAGGAGGTCTACTCCTACCTCGGCGCGGGGGGGCCGGAGACGCCCGAGATGATGGTCGTGCACCCGTTCCCCGAGATCGATCGCGCGCTGATCGACGAGTCGGCCGAGCGGGAGGTCGAGCGGTGGATCGACCTGACCCGGCGCGTCAGGCGTTGGCGCGCCCTGGTCGGGGTGCCGGCCGCCAGCCGGCTGCCGGCGCAACTGGCGGACGAAGCAGAGCAACCGCACGAGCTGGTTGCGCGGTTGGCGCGGCTTTCCTTCGACGGCGCCGAGGGCGAGCCGGTGGCCAGCTTCGGGACGGTCGAGATCCTCGCCTCCGGAGACGTCGACGCCGGCGAGGTCACACGCCGGGTGGAGGAGCGCCGCGAGAGCGTGCGTGCCGAGATCGATCGCGCCCATGGAAAGCTCGCCAACCGGGGCTTCGTCGACAACGCCCCGCCCGAGGTGGTGGAGGCTGAACGCCAGAAGCTCGCCGCATACGAGGCCGAGCTCGAGGAGCTGGACCGCTGAGCCCCGCCCGCGGCGCCACCGCGGAGGGCGAGAGTTGAGACACGGCGCTGAGCACCTGGTCCGATAGCGACGCCGAGGCGTGGCTGGCCTCGCTCGAGCCGCTCGGGATGCGCTTCGGGTTGGAGCGAATGCAGCGTCTGGTCACCGTGCTGGGGATGCCCCAGCACCGGTTCGCCTCGATCCACGTCGTGGGCACCAACGGCAAGTCGTCGGTGACCGAGATCATCGCGGCGCTGCTCGAGGCGCACGGGAGGCGTACGGGGGTGTATCTGTCTCCCCATCTGGATAGCTGGTCGGAGAGGTTTCGGCGCGGCGGCGTGGAGATCGGTCGCGACGAGTTCGCGGCAGCGGCCCAGCGGGTCGCCCAGTCGGTCGAGGTGGTCGACCGAGCCCTGGGCGAGGGAGAGGCGGTGACTCAATTCGAGGCCGCGACGGCGATCGCCTTCGTGGCCCTGGCGGCGGCCCGGGTTGAGTTCGGCGTGATCGAGGCCGGGCTCGGCGGTCGCCTCGACGCGACCAACGTGCTGCCCTCGCTGGCCACGGCGCTGACCTCGGTCGGCCTGGAGCACACCGACTGGCTCGGGGACACCGAGGAACAGATCGCGGCCGAGAAGCTGGCGGTCCTCCGGGACCATTCGACTCTTGTGCTGGGAAGGGTCTCGCCGAGGGTGCGGGAGCTGGCCGAGCGAATGACCGCGGCGCGAAGCGCCGAGCTGATCGACGCCGACGGTCTCGAGGCGAGCCCGCAGCTTGCCGCTCCCGGTGGCTATCCACGGCGCAACTTCGCGGTCGCCCGGGCAGCCGCGGCGGCGGTGCTCGGCGATCTGGACGCGGACCTGGTCGACGCCGTGGCCGCCGGCCTGGAGCTGCCGGGGCGGATGCAGGTCCTGCCCGGGGATCCGCCCCTCATCCTCGATGCCGCCCACAACCCCGACGGCGCGCGGGCGCTCGCGGAGGCCCTGCCGGAGGCGATCGGCGATCGGCCGGTCGTCGCCTGCGTCGCGATGCTGGCCGACAAGGATGCGTCCGGGGTTCTCGAGGCGCTCAGGCCGACGATCGCGCTGGCGATCTGCACCGAGCTGCCGGCGGCCCGGCTGGCGCGTGCCGGCCGCCCCGGGGCGCTGCCGCTGGCCGCCGGGGACCTGGCGCGGGCCGCCCGGGCGGCAGGGGTCGAAGCCGAGACGGCCACCGAGCCGGGGGCGGCGGTGCGACGGGCGCTGGCGGCGGCGCGGGAGCGCGGCGGGGTGGCGCTCGTCTGTGGTTCGCACTACCTTCTACGGCACGCATGGACCGAGAGGCACGCTCCGAGCTCCTCCAGATGATGGGGCTGGTCGCCGCGGTGGTGGCGATCGTGATCCTGGTCTTCTTCGGGCTCGGCTACCTGTTCGGGCGGTTGTTCCTGTAGCTCGGGGTCTTGAGCCGCCTCCGCCGGTGGGTTTGGATCGATCGTCCAGGGGACCGCGGCCAGGGTTTGGGTCGTACGTAACGAAGTAGACTCCGCCAGTTACCCATGCCTGCCCGGCCACCGCGCACCCTGCGCCCCCAGACATGCTGCTAGCCCTGTTCGGCATCACGAATGACGGTCTCAACCTGTTCGTGAACCTGCTGCTCGTGTTCTTGGTGGTGGTGTGGATCGCTCTGATCGTCTGGACCTACCTCGACGCCAGGCGCCGGGTCCGGGACCCGGTGCTGGTCGCATGCGCCACCGGGGCGTCGCTGTTTCCCTACGTGGGCACCGTCGTCTACGCGATCCTGCGCCCGCCGGAGTTCCTCGAGGACACGCACGAGCGCCAGCTCGAGATCCGAGCCGCCGAGCTCCGGGTCCGGCAGCTCGAGGAGCAGTCGTGCCCGAGCTGCGGCCATCCGCTCGAGCGCACCTATCTGCGCTGTCCGAGCTGCCGTGCCCGGGTCAAGGACCCCTGTGAGTCGTGCGGCAAGCCGATCGACCCGCGGTGGACGATCTGCCCCTATTGCGAGGCGCTGCAGCGTCCCCCGGCTCGCCCCCAGACCCGAGCGTCAGCCGAGCCGCGTCGTGCGCCCGCCGAGCGGGTCGCGCGGCGTGCGGGGCGACCGAAGCGCCCGGCTCGGGAGGAGGGCCGCCGCCAGCCCTCGCAGAAGGGCCGCTCCGAGCAGGCGCGCCCCCCCGCCCAACGCCCCGCCTCGGCGGGCGCCCGGGAGGCGTCTGCCGCGAAGCCGCGGAAGACGTCGGGGCGCTCGGCCACGAGCGCTTCGCCGGCCCCGAAGCAGCCCGGCGACGAGGGCCCCAGGCCCGCCACCGCATCCTGAACCGGCGGCTTTGTCCCTTCGACGGTAGCCTTCCGCGGTCGTGGCCCAGAATCTCTTGCGGGCGCCTACGGCGCCCTGACACGCCTGTTTCGGAGCTAAAGCTCCTCATCCAATGAATTCGCGAACCCTGATCCTGATCAAGCCGGACGCGTTCCAGCGCGGGCTTACCGGCGAGGTCCTGGCGCGCTTCGAGCGCAAGGGCCTGCGGATCATCGCCCTGCGCCAACTCCACATCGACGAGGAGTTCGCCGGCCGCCACTATGCCGAGCACACCGAGAAGCCGTTCTTCGGCGAGCTGGTGGAGTTCATCACCGGGGGGCCCCTGGTCGCCGCCGTGTTCGAGGGCGAGAACGCCGTGGCCGCCGCTCGGCAGCTGATCGGCGCCACCGATCCGCTGGAGGCATCCCCCGGGTCGATCCGAGGAGACCTGGCGCTCGAGGTGACCTTCAACCTGGTGCACGGCTCCGACTCCGACGAGTCGTCCGAGCGCGAGATCGCGCTCTGGTTCCCGGAGCTGGGGTGAGCCACTCGGCCTGGGTGGATCGGGCTGGGTAAGGGGAGGGCTCCCTGCCGGCCACCGGCGATTTGGCGAGTTTATGGCGGTATGCGCCACAAAGGCGCCATCGGAGCCCCGATGCCTGATCCTGGCCGCCCCCCTAACCAGCTAGTCCTCGCCTCCGCATCGCCGCGCCGCCGCGACATCCTCACCTCGCTTGGCATCCCGTTCGACGTCGTCGTCTCGGACGTCGAGGAGATCGCCGAGGGGGATCCCGAGCAAGTCGTGCTCGAGAATGCGACCCGGAAGGCGCGGGCCGGCCTGGCGGCGGCGCGGCAGGGATCGCTGGTGCTCGGAGTCGACACCGAGGTCGTGCTGGACGGCCGGGTGCTGGGAAAGGCAGCTGACTCGTCCGCGGCGAGGGCGCGCCTTTTGATGCTGTCGGGCCGGACGCACCTGGTCCTCAGTGCCGTGGTCCTACTTGCGGCGGACGGCCACGCGGAGGAGGCCGCTCGCACGCTCCGGGATCGCTCGCTCCGAGGTCACCTTCCGCGAGCTCGACGCGGCGACGGTGGACTCGTATCTGCGCTCCGGGGAGTGGCGCGACCGGGCCGGCGCCTACGCGATCCAGGGGCTCGGCTCGACCCTGATCGAGCGGGTCAAGGGGGACTTCTCGAACGTGGTCGGACTGCCGGTGAGGCTGCTGTTCGAGCTGGCGCCGGAACTGCGGTACCGAGCAGGAGATTCGGCTCCGAGGGGCTGATTTGCCCTAACCCTTAGGTCGACGTTGAGATCGAAAAGTCTCCCTCATCCTGCAATTGAGACTGCGCCAGGGTTCGCTACACTCGGCGCGCGGTGTGGGCGCTGCGGAGGCCGGCCCGGGACCCCGGGGCCGGCCGATTCGAAGCCCGTCTGAGCGCAACGGCCCGGACCGCGCGCAGTACGGATCCGACCCCCACCCGCCCAAGGACTTTCATCCCCCGACCGATGGGTCTGTTTCGCAATGTGACCGGCTTTGGCGGCCGCGACATGGCCGTCGACCTTGGGACCGCGAACACGCTGGTCTACGTGCGCGGTCGCGGGATCGTGCTCTCGGAGCCCTCCGTGGTGGCGGTCGATGCCCGCAGCGGCGAAGTGCACGCGGTTGGCGTCGAAGCCAAGCGGATGCTCGGCCGCACACCGGGCACGATCCGCGCCATCCGGCCGCTCAAGGACGGGGTGATCGCCGACTTCGACGTCACCGAGGAGATGCTGCGGCACTTCATCCAGCGGGTGCACCAGAACCGCTTCGCGCACCCCAGGGTGGTGGTCTGCGTCCCCTCCGGGGTGACCGGGGTCGAGAAGCGGGCGGTTGAGGAGGCCTGCCTGTCGGCGGGAGCGCGCCAGGCGTATCTGATCGAGGAGCCGATGGCGGCCGCGATCGGCGCCGGGCTTCCGGTGGGTGAGCCGACCGGAAGCATGGTGCTCGACGTTGGCGGGGGGACCAGCGAGGTGGCCGTGATCTCGCTCGGCGGGATCGTCGTCTCGGAGTCGATCCGGGTCGGGGGCGACGAGCAGGACGACGCGATCACCGCGCACTGCAAGCACGAGCACAAGCTGTTGATCGGCCAGCAGACGGCCGAGGAGGTGAAGCTCGAGATCGGGTCGGCCTCGCAGCTGCCGGAGGAGGTGACGACCGAGATCCGCGGCCGTGACATGGTCACCGGCCTGCCGAAGACGGTCATGCTCACCTCGGGCGAGGTCCGCACCGCCCTCGAGGAGCCGATCAGCCAGATCGTCGCGGCGGTCAAGGACACCCTGGATCGGACCCCGCCGGAACTTGCCGGCGACATCATGGATCGCGGGATCACGCTGGCCGGGGGTGGGGCGCTGCTCCAGGGGATGGAGGAGCGTCTCCGCGAGGAGTGCCAGATGCCCGCTCAGCTGACCGAATCGCCGCTCACCTGCGTCGCGGTGGGCTCGGGTCGCTCGCTGGAGGAGTTCGAGGTCATCCACCGGATGAGCCGCAACTCGCATCGCCGCGGCCTGGTGAGCACCGGGTAGGCCGATGTACCGCAAACAGGTGAGAAGGCGCCGCGCGATCATGGTGCTCCTGATCGTCGCGGCTCTGGTGCTGCTGTCCACCAGGTTCTCGGAGAGCGACGGTGGCCCCCTCCACTCGATGCAGCGCGCCGTCGCGTCGGTGTTCGGCCCGCTGGAGGAAGGGGCCACCCGGGCGCTGAAGCCGGCTCGCGACCTGATCAACTGGGTCGACGAGACCTTCCAGGCCCGGGGCCAGAACAGCGACCTGGAGGCGCAGGTGCGGCAACTGCGCAACCAGCTCGCCAGGGCGCAGGGCGCGGAGGGCGAGAACCGGCAGCTGCGCCAGCTGCTCGGCCTCGATCGCAAGGGGACCCTGGCCGGCTACACGCCGGTGACCGCGCGGGTGATCGGCCGCTCGCCCACCGTCTGGTACTCGACCGTGACCATCGACAAGGGCTCCAGCGCCGAGGTCGAGATCAACGACCCTGTGGTCGATGGCGACGGCCTGGTCGGCAGGATCACCGACGTCACCCGCGGCACCGCAGAGGTGAGCCTGATCACCGACAACCGCAGTGCCGTCTCCGCCAGGGTGCTGCCGAACGGCCCCGAGGGCGTGGCCGAGCCCGAGGTGGGGAACTCCACCAACCTGCTGCTCGACTACATCGACCGCAACCAGGCCATCCACGAAGGTCAGATCGTGGTCACCGCGGGGTGGAGCAACGGCGTCATCTCCTCCGCCTATCCGCCCGGGGTCCCGATCGGCGAGGTGAGCGATGCCACCGTCGGCGAGCAGGAGACCTATCAGCGCGTTCACCTGCGGCCGTTCGCCGACCTGCGCGACCTCCAGTTCGTACAGGTGGCAACCGGCGGGCCGAGGCGGCCCGGGGTGGCGCAATGATCGTCACGCCGCGGATCGCGATCCGAATCGCGTTGGTCGTGCTGGTGGCGGTGGTGCTCCAGGTCTCGTTCTTCTCCTACCTGAGCTTCTTCGGCACCACGCCCGACATCATGCCCTTGGTTGTGATCAGCCTAGGGCTGCTCGGCGGGGCCCTGGTCGGCGCGGTGTGCGGATTCGCGACCGGCTTGGTACTGGACTCCGTTCTGCTTCAGACGCTCGGCGTCTCGTCGCTGGTCCTGCTCACGGTCGGCTACCTGGCCGGTCGCTATCGCGAGGGGACCGAGATCTCGAACTCCCTGGTCCCGCCCCTCTTGATCGGCGGGCTGACCATGGTCGCCGCGGCCGGATTCGCGGCGATCCAGCTGATGCTGGGGGTCCGAACCCCGGTCAGCCTGCTGGTGCTGAGGGAGATCGTCGTCCAGGGGCTTCTCGCCGGCGTGCTGGCGATCCCGCTGTTCCCGTTGATGCGTCGAGCCCTGCGGCCCGCGATCGTCGACGACTTCGAAGCGCGCCGGACCCGCGGCCCGATCACCAGGCCGGCGGCGCGCCAGGGCCGGGCCCGAGGCCGCCGGATGCGGCGGGCCGTGGGGGCGTCGAGGTAATGATGTTCGGCGAGCGCGAACGACCCCTGATGCCGGCGCAGTTCGCGCTGCGCGTCGCGATCCTCAGCGGCTTCGCCCTGGTGATGTTCTCGATCATCTTCTTCCGCCTCTGGTACCTCCAGGTCCTGTCCGGCGACCAGTACCTGAAGCAGGCCAAGAACAACCAGGTCCGCGAGGTCACCGTGCGGGCGCCGCGAGGCGAGGTCCTCGATCGCCAGGGCCACGTCCTGGTCGACAACCGCACCGCGCTCGCCCTGCAGCTGGACCCGACCGAGCTCCCCGGCTCGCACCGCCGGCGCTCCCAGGAGTTCGCGCGGCTGGGGCGGGTGATCGGGATGTCATCGGACGCGATCACCAGGCAGCTCCACCAGCAGACCAAGGAGCTGCCGGCGAATCCGGTGACCCTGCGGCGCGACGTCCCCTACGACCTCGTCTACTTCCTGCGCGAGAACCAGGACACCTACCCCGGAGTAAGCGTGCAGCGCGTCTACGTCCGCAACTACCCGGACGGCACCCTGGCCGCGCAGATCTTCGGCTACGTGCGCGAGGTGACCGAGGAGCAGCTCAAGGAGCCCCGGTACCAGGGCCTGATCCCCGGTGACCAGGTGGGTCAGTCCGGGGTCGAGAACACCTACGACAACGTCCTGCGGGGGACCAACGGGCTGACCCGGGTGCAGGTGGACGCCCAGGGCCAGCCGACCGGCGGGGTGCTGACCGAGACCCAGCCCAAGGCCGGCGACAACCTGCTGCTCAGCATCGACACGCCCGGTCCAGCGGGCCGGGGAGGCGGCGATCGGCTCGTTCCCCCACCCGGGGGCGTTCGTGGCCATGAACGTCCACACCGGCGAGATCCTCGGCCTCGGCTCCTCGCCGACCTTCGACCCGACGATCTTCACCAAGCCGGTGATCCCGCAGTCCACCTACGAGCAACTCGCGTCCGACACCACCGGGTCGCCGCTCACCGACCGGGCGATCCAGGGCCTCTACCCGACCGGCTCGACCTTCAAGCCGATCACCGCGGTGGCGGCGCTCGAGAGCGGGGTGCTGACCCCGAGCACGACGATCGTCGACACCGGGACCTTCAGCTTCGGGCCCGGCACTGAGCCCCTGCACAACGCGGGCGGGAGCGAATACGGGGCGCTCCAGCTCCCGGAGGCGCTCCAGGTCTCCTCCGACGTCTTCTTCTACAACGTCGGCGCGATGCTCGACCGCGACGGCAACGGGGCCCAGCAGAAGTGGGCCTCGGAGCTCGGGATCGGCCATCCGACCGGGATCGACCTGCCCGGCGAGATGGCCGGGCTGCTGCCGACCCCGGCCTGGCGGAACAAGCTCTACAAGGAGGCCCAGGACCCCGACTCCCCCGGCGGCACGACGATCATCCCGGGCAAGGACCCGACCGACCGACCGTGGTCGGCGGGCGACGCGGTCAACCTGGCGGTCGGCCAGGGCGACCTCCAGGCCGACCCGCTGCAGATGGCGGTCGCCTACGCGGCGATCGCCAACGGCGGCGACGTGGTCCGTCCGCACGTCGGGCTGGAGGTCAAGGACCCGCGGGGCGGGGTGGTGCAGGAGATCGACCCCGGGCCCCAGCGCCACCTCGACATCAACCCCTCCTACCGCCAGGCGATCCTCGAGGGGATCCACATGGCCGCCCAGTCGCCGGGCGGCACCTCGTACTCGGTGTTCGGCAACTTCCCGGTGCCGATGGCCGGCAAGACCGGGACGGCGCAACGTGAGCCCCAGGCGGACCAGTCGTGGTACGTGGCCCTGGCCCCGTACCCGAACCCGGAGATCGTGGTCGCGGCGACGATCGAGCAGGGCGGGTTCGGGGTCGATTCCGCCGCCCCAGTCGCCAAGCAGATCCTCGAGGCCTACTACAACACGCACAAGCAGGCGGCCAAATCGGCCGGCGGCAAGGCGCCCTCGCAGGGGTCGATCCAGCTGCCCGGCACGGGCGCCGCCGCGGGAAATCCCTACTGATGGTCTCCGACGCCTACCCGCGTCCCTTCGACGAGCGCCGCCAGGCGGGCCTGGAGCGCGGAGGCGTGCTCGGCCTCGACCCGCTGCTGCTGATCGCGACCCTGGGGCTGGTCGGATTCAGCCTGTTCACGCTCAAGGCCGTGACCGGCGGAGACGTCCCCCACGACCCCTATTTCTACGTCGTTCGCCAGGCGATCTACGCAGTGCTGGGCGTCGCCGTGATGCTTGCCATCGCCCGAGTCGACTACTCTCGTTTCAGGGAGCTGCGGGTCGGCCTCTATACGGCCATGATCACCAGCATCATTCTGGTGCTGGTCCTGGGCCAGGCCACGCGCGGCTCGAGACGATGGATCGAGCTTCCCTTCTTCACGTTTCAGCCGTCCGAGCTCGGCAAGGTGCTGCTGATCGCGGCCCTGGCCGGGTTCGCGATCGATCGTGGACGTCGGGTGAGCGAGCGCCAACAGACGGCCCGGATCCTGTTGATGGGATTCGTGCCGGCCTCGATCGTGTTTCTGCAACCGGACCTCGGGACCGCGGTCACCTACGTGGTGATCACGCTCGCGATCCTGTTCGTGGTCGGGGTGCGATGGACGCATTTCGCGCTCCTCGGAGCGCTGCTGGTCGCCGCGGTCAGCGCGGTGCTGGTGATCGCCCCCGCGGTGGGGCATCCGGTCCTCAAGGACTACCAGCAGGAACGGCTGACGTCGTTTCTGAACCCGAGCTCGGATCCGCGCGACGCGACTTATCAGATCGATCAGTCGCTGATCGCGATCGGCTCGGGGGGCAAGATCGGCCGTGGTGTCGATTCGACCCAGACCGAGAACGGCTTCGTCCCGGACCGGACAACAGACTTCATCTTCTCCGTCGTCGGCGAGCGATTCGGCTTCGTCGGCGCCGCCTTCGTCCTATCCCTCTACGCCCTGCTGATCTGGAGGGCGCTGCGCATCATGACGCTTTCGAAGAACTTGTACGGGAGCTTGATAGCGGGTGCGATCGCCGCCATGTTCATGTGCCAAGTGCTCGTGAACATCGGCGTCACGATCGGCATCATGCCGGTGACCGGCATCCCGCTACCGTTGATGAGCTTTGGAGGATCGTCCGTGGTCGTCACCCTGATGGCCGTCGGGCTCCTGCAGAGCATCTACGTCCAGGCGCGGCTCACCTCCAAGAGCAGGGCGGATCTGCTCCGTTGAGCGGATCTCAACCCACTCTTTGAGGTGACCATTTGAGAAAGCGAATACTCGTTTCAGTCGACGCCGGCGAGACCCGCGTCGCAGTGCTCGAAAGCAAGGCCGCGGCCCGCAGCCGCGGCCGCAAGGGCGGCCGTCCCGCCGGCAACCGGGCAGCGCCCGGACGCGGAGCGGAGGACGGTGCCCGTGCTGGTTCCGGCGACTTGAAGGTCGCCGAGCTCTACATCGAGCGCCGCGACCAGCGGTCGATCGTCGGCAACATCTACAAGGGCGTGGTCGACAACGTCCTCCCCGGTATGGAGGCGGCGTTCGTCGACATCGGCCTGGAGCGCAACGGATTCCTGCACGTCGACGAGATCGTGCTTCCGGGCGGCCAGCAGGCGCCGCGTCGCGGCCGCGGCAAGGGGCGTCGCATCGACGAGCTGCTGAAGCCGCGTCAGGAGGTCCTGGTCCAGGTGGTCAAGGACCCCCTCAAGACCAAGGGCGCGAGGCTTTCGATGCAGCTCTCGATCGCCGGCCGCTACCTCGTCTACATGCCCCTCGGGGGCGGGGTCGGCGCTTCCCGCCGGCTCTCGGACTCGGAGCGCGAGCGCCAGCGAAAGCTGCTCCAGAACATCCACAGGGGCCAGGGCGGGGTGATCGTCCGCACCGCCGCGCAGGGCGCCCGCAAGGCGGACTTCGAGCGCGACATCGACTACCTGCGAAAGCTCTACGAGGTGGTCCAGCGCCGCGGCGAGGACGTCAAGCCGCCGGCGATGGTGTTCCAGGAGGCCGACCTGTCGATCCGCGTCCTCAGGGACGTTCTGACCAAGGAGTTCGACGGCGCGATCATCGACGACGCCAAGCAGCACCAGCGGGTGACCAGCTTCTTCCAGCGGACCGCGCCGGAGCTGGTCGACGAGGTGGAGCTGTACGAGAAGCGCGAGCCGCTGTTCGAGCAGATGGGGGTCGAGGAGGCCTACCGCTCGGTGCTCTCGCGCCGGGCTGACCTGCCGTCGGGCGGCTACATGATGATCGACTACGCCGAGGCGCTGACCGTGATCGACATCAACACGGGCAGCTTCACCGGCCGCGGCAAGGGCCGGCTCGAGGACACGATCACCAAGGTCAACGTCGAGGCAGCGGAGGAGGTGGTGCGCCAGCTGCGCCTCCGCGACATCGGTGGGATCATCGTGATCGACTTCATCGACATGGCGCGGGCGCGCAACCGCGAGCAGGTGCTGAAGACGCTGCGCCGGGCGCTCGACGCCGACAAGACGAAGAGCTACGTGATGGACGTCTCGCCTCTCGGCCTGGTCGAGATGACGCGCCAGAACGTCACCGACGGGGTGCGCGAGATCCTCACCAAGCGGTGTCCCACCTGTGACGGAGAGGGCGTGGTGGAGTCCGAGGAGACGGTGGCGATCCAGATCGTGCGTCGCCTGCGCGAGATGCTCGACGATCAGGGGGCGGGAGGCCCGGACGCGTTCCTGGTCCGGGTGAACCCTCGGGTCGCGGCGGAGCTGTTGCGAGAGGAGAGCCCGCTGCACGAGCTCGAGCAGAGGGCCGGCAAATACTTCCACTTCGAGGGCGGCGAGGCACTCTCGCTGGGCACCTTCGAAATCGTCGATCGCGGGACCCGGGCGGAGATCGAGGAGCGCGCGCTTCCGTTCCAGGTCGGCGACGAGGTGCTGGTCGGGATCGAGGAGCCTCACATGTACAACGCCGAGGATGCGGTCGCCCGGGTGGACAGCTACATCGTCAGCGTCACCGGAGGAGGGCCGTTCGTCGGCGATCGCCGCCTGGTGCGGATCGAGAGCGTCGGCCGTTCGGCGGCGACCGCCTCGCTGGTCGGCGAGCCGGCGGTGCGCTCCGGCGAGCAGCGGGCGTCATCCGGTGGTAAAGCCGAGGGCGGGGACGGGGACGGTTCCGTACAATCGCCGTCCTCGAGACGGCGCCGCGGCCGACGAGGCGGCAGGCGCCGTTCCCCCGCGAAGGCATCCAGCGACTCCCAATCCGATGGCGAATAGCTACGCGATAGTCGAGACCGGCGGCAAGCAGTATCGGGCCGAGAAGGGCACCGACCTGCTGGTCGAGCACCTGCCCGAGGACCGGGGCGCGAAGGTCAGTCTGCGCGCGGTCATGTACCGGGGCGACGACCAAGTGGTGCTCGACGCCAAGGAGCTCGAGAAGGTGAAGGTGGAGGCCGTGGTCGCGGAGCATCTGCGGGGGCCGAAGGTTCGGGTGTTCAAGTACAAGCCGAAGAAGGGCTACCGCCGCCGAGCCGGCCATCGCCAGGAGCTGACCCGGCTCGAGGTCACCGAGGTGCGGCTGCTCGCCCGCAAGCCGGCGGCGAAGGCCGACGCCAAGCGCCCCGCCAAGAAGCCCGCCGCCAAGGCCGAGGCGGAGACGAAGAAGCCGGCCGCGGCCAAGAAGCCGGCGGCCAAGAAGCCGTCCGCACCGGGCAAGTCCCAGACCACTCGGAAGTCGTCCTCGACGGCGAGCCGCTCGTCGTCTGCTAAGAAGAGTTAGCCATGGCGCACAAGAAGGGACTCGGATCAAGCCGCAACGGACGGGACTCGAACCCCAAGTACCTCGGGGTGAAGGTATTCGCGGGCCAGAAGGTCGGCGGCGGAGAGATCATCGTCCGCCAGCGCGGCACCCGCTTTCGCCCTGGGGACGGCACCGGCCTCGGCCGCGATCACACGATCTTTGCCACCCGCGCCGGAGTGGTCGAGTTCAGGACCGGCCGAAAGGGTCGGGTCGTCTCGGTCGCCGAGGCGGAGTAGGCGTTCCGCGCCGGTGTGTGCGCGAAGCCGGCGCGCCAGGATGGGGCTGGGTGGGGAATGCCCCGAGCCCGCCCCGGTGAAGGGTTGGAGCCTTAGGTACTCCATGGGGTACCCAAGGCGCCAGAGCGTGGCCCCCGCAAGCACGCTGCCCTACCCGGCGAATAGAACGCCCGCCCCACCCAACGCTCCCTAGGCTCGCCGCGTGCTTCAAGGTGCGCTTACCCCCCGGCGCGTCATCTCGCTACTCGTCTGGCTTGCGGTGGCGACGTTGGTCGCCTGGTCGATCGTCAGGGCGTTCGGGCTCGAGAGCGGCTTTCCCCTCGTCCCCCTGATGGCGTACACGCCGCTGGCGGGGATCGGCGCGCTCGTGCTGGCGGCGATGGCGGCTGCGCTCCGCCTCTGGGCGGCCGCCGTGGTCGCGGTCGCCGTCGCCGCGCTGCTCGCGATCCTGGTGCTGCCAAGGGCCTTTCCGGCGGACCAGTCCGCCCTGGCGTCTGACGGGCCAGAGCTGCGGGTGATGACGGCGAACCTGTTCCTTGGCCAAGCTGACGCCGAGGCCGTGGTCGACCTGGTACGCGATCAACGGATCGACCTGCTGAGCCTCCAGGAGCTGACCCCGGAGGAATATCGCGCGCTGAGGCGGGCGGGGCTGCGCCGACTGTTGCCGGAGGAGGTGGCGTACACCGCATCGGCCTCCTCGGGCGCCGGCCTGTTCTCGCGCTGGCCGCTTGCTCACGTCGGGCGGATCCCCGGCTCGATCGACCTGCTCCAGATGCCGCGGGCGCAGCTGCGCGTGCCCGGATCGGGAACGGTGAAGGTGGTCGATGTCCACCCGCTGCCCCCAACGGACTCGCAACAGGTATCCCACTGGCAGCGGGGCCTGAGCAGCCTCCCCTCGGCCGACCCCGACGGGGCCGTGCGACTTCTGCTCGGGGACTTCAATGCGACCCTCGACCACGAGGCGCTGCGGGAGGTCCTCGATCGCGGCTATGTCGACGCCGCCGACGCCGTCGGGAAGGGGCTCACCCCGACCTGGCCCCGCGGCCACCTGCTGCCGCCGATCGTGACCATCGACCACGTGCTGGTCGACGAGCGGGTGCGGGTGAGCGACGTCGGCGTTCACGACATTCCCGGCACGGACCATCGCGCGGTCACCGCCGATCTGGTGCTGCCGCCCGCCCCCTAAGCTCGCCACGTGCTTTTCGACCAGGCCAAGATCTACGTCGAGGGTGGCCGCGGCGGCGATGGCTGCGTCAGCTTTCGTCGCGAGGCGCACGTCCCGCGCGGCGGCCCCGATGGCGGTGACGGTGGCCGCGGGGGGGACGTCGTGCTCGTCTGCGACGCGTCGCGACGCGACCTTGGCTCGCTTTCGCGCGCCCGCCACTTCCGTGCTGCCAGGGGGGGCCACGGACGCGGCAAGCAGCGCCACGGGGCCCGCGGGGAGGACAAGCTGCTGCGGGTTCCGCCCGGGACCCAGGTCGAGGGCCTCGATGGCCGCGAGTACGACCTTGTGCAGGCCGCCCAGCGGGCGGTCGTCGCCGCGGGCGGCCTCGGCGGACATGGGAACAAGCGGTTCGCGACCTCGACCCGGCAGGCGCCGCGCTTCGCCGAGAAAGGCCTCGAGGGAGAGTCGGGATGGATCGAGCTGCGGTTGAAGCTGCTGGCCGATGCGGGCCTGGTCGGAGAGCCGAACGCGGGCAAGTCCTCCCTGCTGCGGCGACTGACGCGGGCCGCACCGAAGGTGGCCGAGTATCCGTTCACCACCATCGAGCCGGTGCTCGGGACGCTCGAGTCCGATCAGCTGCAGCTGGTCTTGGCCGACATCCCCGGCTTGATCGAGGGGGCGGCAAGGGGCGCCGGGCTCGGGCACGAGTTTCTGGCGCACGTCGAGCGCTGCCGCGTGCTGGTTCACCTGGTCGACGTTGCCGGCGAGAACCCGATCGGGGCCTATGAATCGGTGCGCTCCGAGCTGGCGGGCTACGGCGCGGGGCTGGAGCTGCTCCCCGAGGTGGTCGTGCTCTCGAAGCGGGATCTGGTTTCGAGCCCCACCGCGGACGCGGCGGCGCTCGAGTGGGCGCACCGCCTGGGAGACGCCGTTCTCGGGGTGATCGCGGTCTCCTCGGTGACCGGCGCCGGGATCGATCGCCTGCGGGCAGCGCTGCTGGGCGCGATGCCCGAGGCAGCGGCCGCTCCGGACGCCCCCCCGGAGCAGCCCGAGTTCGAGGCCGAGCACATCGTCTATCGGCCGGCCGGCGAGCAGGGGTTCGACGTCGAGCGGATCGAGCAGGGGGTATTCGAGGTCCGCGGTCGTGGGATCGAGCTGCTGGTCCGCCGCCACGACCTCGGCAACCCCGAGGCGCTCGCCTACCTCGAGCAGCGCCTGCGGGAGATCGGCGTCATCGCCGCCCTGCGCTCGGCAGGGTTCGAGCGGGGCGACGAAGTCCGGATCGGGGACCGGGAGTTCGAGCTCGACCCGGCCTAGCTTGGCGCGTTTCCTTCGCTCAGCGGAGGTAAGTCGCCATGCATCGTCTGGATCAGGGCCGCGCGGAGCGTGGCCACGACCGTTTCGGGCTGCTCGTTCAGCTGATGGTCGGCGAATCTGAGGACCCGTAATCCCTGTCGCAGAAGGTACGCGTCTCGTACCCGGTCGTCCTCGAACGCTTGACGTCCCCGGTGGGCCAGCCAGCCATCGGTCTCGACAATCAGCCTCCGCTCTCGCCACAGAAAGTCCACCGTGTAGGGGCCGATCGGCACGTTCACCTCGGGCATCGGCAAGCGATGCCGCCGGCAGAGGCGGAGAAAATCCCGCTCGAGGTCGCTTCGTGTGCGGTCGTGACCTCCCTCCTCGCCGATGCGCAACCCGTTGAACGAAGCCTGCCGCGCCGCTCGGCGCCACTCCCACGGTTGGGTAGCCCGACGGAGGTCGGCCAGCGTGCGCGCCGGGGTGGTGACGCGAATCTCTGAGCGTTTGGTGGTTGCCACCGCGGGCATCCCGGGAGAGCGGTGAAGCCGGATGCCCTGTCGCTTGCCTCGCCCCGATGCGCTTGCGATCGTGACGTCCACGGCTCCGTTTCGGGCCGGCAGCATCGCCCACAGCTCCGCGGCGCTCCGGTGGCTGAGCGCCGCGGATTCGCCACACGCAAGGACCGCCGCCATCCACCTTCCCTCAGTGCCGAGCGCGACATGCCCCACGGCGTAGACGCCGCGATGAAGGCGGAACAGGCGACCGGCGTGAACGCGGCGAGTCACGCCTGCCGAGCTCACCCCTGCACCCACGAGCTGTGCGAGCGTGACGACGCCGTGCTGTCGGCCAGCGATCCGGGCTAGACGAGCGTCGATGGCGAGTTTCCTTCGCACACCGGAGGAAAGTCGCCGGTCCGCGCCTGCGCCCCCGACCGGCGGCTTCCTACACTTGCCGCGATGACGGTGGTGGCCAAGCTCGGATCCTCGATTGTCGCCGACGACGACGGCGCGCTTCGCGCCGCCGTGCTCGACAACGTCTGCGGGCAGGTGGCCGAGCTGCACCAGGGCGGTGAGAACGTCGTGCTCGTGACCTCCGGGGCGATCGCGCGAGGGATGCGATTGCTGGAGCTCGAGCGCCGACCGAGCGCGATCGACGAGATGCAGGCCGCGTCGGCGGTTGGGCAGGGATCGCTGTTCAGGGCCTACGAGGAGCGACTCGGGGCCGAGGGCGTCCACACCGCCCAGGTGCTGCTGACCTCGTTCGACATCTCGGCGCGGATGCACTACCTGAACGCCCGCCAAACCCTGCGGCGGCTGCTCGAGTGGCGGGCGGTGCCGGTGGTGAACGAGAACGACACCACGGCCACCGACGAGATCACCTTCGGCGACAACGACTTCCTCTCCGCTCAGGTCGCGATCCTGCTCGAGGCCCGGCTGCTGGTGCTGCTCACCGACACTCCCGGACTACACACGGCCGATCCGCGAAGGGACTCGGGGGCCGAGCTGGTCGAGGAGGTGGACTCGTTCGCCGAGCTCGAGCGCTACGAGATCGGCGATCGGACCTCGGCCTTCGGCTCGGGCGGCATGCGCAGCAAGGTGGCGGCCGCCGAGATGGCGAGCGCCGCCGGGATCCCGGTGACGGTGTGCGACGGAACGGCGGCCGGCAGCTTCCTGGCCGCCAGCCGCGGCGAGCGGGTCGGCACCCGGTTCGCGCCGCATCCCGAGCGCACGCCCAGCTTCAAGCTGTGGCTTCGCTACGCGAAGCCGAGTCGCGGCCGGGTGGCGGTGGACGAGGGGGCGGCGCGGGTGCTCCGTGAGCGGGGGTCGAGCCTGCTGCCGGTGGGGATCACCGGTGTCGAGGGCGAGTTCTCCGCCGGCGACGCGGTGGATGTCGTCTGCGACGGTGACGTGGTCGGCAAGGGCATCGTCAACTACTCGGCGGCGGAGCTGGCCCGGATCAAGGGACTTCAGTCGGCCGAGGTGCTGGACCGGCTGCCGAACGCCTCCGAGGAGGCGGTCCACCGGGATCACTTCGTGCTGACCTAGGAGCGTCGCGCGAGCGCTCAGAGCTGGTAGGTGACCAGCGCCAGGGCGACCGGGCCGGCGCCGGTCGAGACGTTCACCTCGATGAACAAAAAACGCGGCTCGTGCGGCGAACGACGCGGGCGTCGGCCGTCAGGTCGGCGGCGCGAGCGGGGAGAGGAAGTCGACCTCTCCGCTTGTCCCGCTTCCGCCATGGTCGAAGCCACCTCGCAAGCTACCCTGTCACGCATGGTCACTGCGACTCGAACGGTCGCTGAGGTCTGCGCCTCGGCGAAGCGGGCCTCGCGCGAGCTCGCGATCTCCGGCTCTGAAACCAGGAACGGTGCCCTGGTCAGGCTGGCGGAGCTGCTCATGACTCGCGGGGACGAGATCCTCGAGGCGAACGCCGAGGACCTCGCCGACGAGCGCGCGGCCGGGCTCACCGAGGCGCTGGTCGACCGGTTGACCCTGGACGAGGCGCGGGTGGCCGCGATCGCGGAGGGTGTCCGGGAGATCGTGCGGTTGGAGGACCCTGTCGGCGAGCTGATCGAGCAGCGCACGCTGGCCAGCGGCTTGGAGATGAGAAAGGTCAGGGTCCCACTCGGCGTGGTCGCGGTGGTCTACGAGGCGCGGCCGAACGTGACCGTGGATTGCGCTGCGCTGACGATCAAGAGCGGGAACGCGATCGTGCTGCGCGGGTCGAGCTACGCGGCGCGCTCGAATGCTGCACTCGCCGGCTTGGTGCGCGAAGCGATCGCCGAGGCGGGACTGCCGGAGGGCTCGCTGGAGCTGCTCGACGGTGAGGATCGGGCCGAGCTCGCCGAGCTGGCGAGCGCCGAAGGCCTGGTTGATCTGGTGATTCCCCGGGGGGGCGAGGGCCTGAAGGAGGCGCTGAAGTCGGTCGCCAGGGTGCCGGTGATGTACGCGGCGGCCGGGAACAACCACGTCTATGTGCACTCCGACGCAGAGCTCGAGATGGCGCGCAGGATCGCCTACAACGCCAAGGTTCAGCGCCCCGGGGTCTGCAACGCCGCCGAGACCCTGCTGGTCAACGCGGCGGTCGCGAATCGATTCCTGCCCGGGATCCTCGCCGACCTCACCGAGGCCGGGGTGGAGGTGGCGGGGGACGAGCGTGCGCGCCAGGCGGCGACCTCGACCGTGGTCGGGGAGGCGACCGACGCCGACTGGGAGACCGAATACCTGGGGCTGAAGATGGTCGTCGGCGTGGTCGACTCGCTTACCGACGCGATCACGCACGTGAACCTTCATGGCACCGGCCACTCGGAGGCGATCGTGACCAGCTCCGACGCCGCGGCCGAGGCGTTCACCGACGGGGTGGATGCGGCGGTCGTCTACGTCAACGCTTCAACGCGGTTCACAGACGGGTTCGAGTTCGGGATGGGAGCCGAGATCGGCAACTCGACTCAGAAGCTCCACGCCCGCGGCCCGATCGGGCTCCGCGAGCTGACCACCTACAAGTACGTGGTCCACGGGCACGGCCAGGTTCGCGAATAGGGGGTTGGGGTCGGCGCGATCGGCGTTCTCGGGGGCGCGTTCAACCCGCCGCACATCGGGCACCTGGTGCTCGCACAGGAGGCGGCCTCCCAGCTGGGCCTGGGGTCGGTGCTTCTGGTCCCCGTCGGGGAGTCTCCGTACAAGCGGATCGACCCGGAGCCGGGCCCCGAGGTGAGGTTGAAGATGACCGGGCTGGCCGCGGGCGGCGACGACCTTCTCGAGGCCTCGGATCTGGAGACGGGACGGACAGGGCCGTCGTTCACGTTCCGTACGCTGGAGCTGTTGACCCACGCTCGACCCACGGATGACTTCGTCTTCCTGCTCGGGGCCGACGTCGCCGCGGGGCTCGAGAGCTGGCGGGAGCCCGAGCGGGTGCTGGAGCTGGCCCGGCTGGGGATCGCGTCGCGGCCGGGGACGGCTGCCGAGGAGGCGGAGGCCGCGCTTGAGCGGCTCGGTGGAGGCGGCCGGGCGGAGATCGTCAGGATGCCTGAGATCGGGGTGTCCTCGACCGGGATCCGTCGCCGGGTCGCGGCTGGGCGCCCGATCAGGCACCTGGTTCCCGACGCAGTGGTGGATCTGATCTCGAGTCGAGAGCTGTACCGAGGGTGAGCTCCGCGGCGCAGGAGGGAGCGGGGGGTGGGTCGGAGGCTCTGGCGCGCCGGATGGCGGCGCTCGCAGACGCGAAGCAGGCCGACGACATGGTCGCGCTCGACATGCGCGAACTGGTCGGCTACACGGACTTCCTGATCATCTGCACGGCTCGCAACGAGCGTCATGCGAAGGCGATCCACGACGAGGTGCACCAGAGGCTGAAGCGCGACCAGGGCCTGCTGCCCGCCAACGTGGAGGGGGAGGGCGAGGGCCGATGGATCCTGGTCGACTATCTCGACTGCGTGATGCACGTGTTCGTGCCCGAGCTTCGCGAGCGCTACCGGATGGAGGTGCTCTGGGGCGAAGCCCCGAGCCTCGATCTGGGCCTGGAGGCGCTTCGCGACAGCGCCTAGGCCGGCTGCGCGGCTCTGGGTGCTTGTCGTCCGATCGGGCTCATAGCCTGATCAGATCGGCGAGGGTCGCTTCAAGAGGTCCCTGCTCGGCTACCGCCCGCGTGAGGTCGATCGGGCGATCGCCGATCGTGAGGCGACGATCGCGGCTCGGGAGGCCACGATCGCGGCGACCGCCGCCGGGCTGGCGGAGGCCGAGGCGCGGGCCGCCGAGCTGGAACGCGAGCTGCGTTCTCGTCGGGCCGCACTGGAGAGGACCCGGCGGCGAGTCGAGGAGGTCGAGCGAGTCGCCACCCGGCTGGCCGACCGGGTGGTGGAGCGAGGGCAGGAGCTGGACGCGGCCCGGGCGGAGCTGGTGGCCCTGCGGGGGCAGGGAGAGGAGGAGATGCGGATGCTGGCGGCGCTGGCCGAGGAGCTGGAGATGGTGCGCAGGCAGGCGCGGGGCCAGGCGACCAGGATGCGGTTGCGAGCGCTTCAAGATGCGGCCGAGTTGAGCCGCCGCATGACGCGCCTGGCCGACGGGCCGGGCGAGACCGCAGAGCGGCTGACCAGGTCGCTCGAGGAGGCGATCGAGCGGATCGGGGCTGCGGACGAGCGGGAGGACGATCCCCTCGCGCCGGCGTCGAACGGGCACTGGGAGCGCGAGCCAGGGGAGCTGTTCGAGGGCCTGGTCGAGGTCGACGTGGGGCCGTTGAGCGACTTCTCGCAGCTGGTCGGTTTCGAGGATGCGGCGGCTGGGATCGGGGCGACGTCGGAGGTCTCGGTGAAGCGCTTCACGCGGGGGCGGGCCACCCTGGCGATGCGGTTCAAGCAGCCGGTTGAGCTCCTCAGCGAGCTCGAGGAACGGGCTCCGTTCGAGTTCCGGGTCCGCGACACGCGCTCGAACAGGGTGGTGCTGGACGTAGGCGAGTAGCCGGCGGCCGACGGGGCCGGAGGCGGGCGGTTAGCGTTCGGAGCTGTGGAGGAGCTGACCGCACCCGCGAACGGAATCGAGATCGTCTACCAGGCGTTCGGCGATCCGGCGGATCCGACGCTGCTCCTGATCATGGGGCTCGGCGTGCAGATGCTGGGGTGGGAGGAGGAGTTCTGCGAGCTGCTGGCGGGGCGGGGATTTCACGTGGTCCGGTTCGACAATCGCGACGTCGGTCGCTCGACGCAGATCGGCGGCGGGCCCCGGGCGAACGTGCTCGCAGCGCTGGCGGGGGATCTGAGCTCGGTCAGCTACACGCTCAGCGAGATGGCCGACGACACGGCCGGGTTGCTGGATCACCTGGGCGTCGAGCAGGCCCACCTCGTGGGCGCCTCGCAGGGCGGGATGATCGCCCAGACGCTGGCGGTCGAGCGGCCGCAGCGGGTGCTGTCGCTGACCTCGATCATGTCGATGACCGGCGATCCCTCGGTGGGCCAGCCCCACCCGGAGGCGCTGCCGGCGTTGTTGACGCCGTCGCCGGCCGATCGGGAGGGATTCGTCGACTACGTGGTCCGGGCGTGGCGGGTGATCGGCTCGCCGGGATTCGAGGCCGACGAGGAGGCGCTTCGCGAGCGGGCGCGGTTGAGCCATCGGCGGGGGATCCACCCGGATGGGACGGCGCGGCAGCTGATCGCGGTGCTGGCGTCCGGCGACCGGACCGAGGCGCTGCGGCGGCTGGAGGTGCCGGCGCTGGTCATCCACGGGACCGAGGACCCGCTGATCGACGTCTCGGGCGGCAAGGCGACGGCGGAGGCGATCCCCGGCGCGGAGCTGGTGCTGATCGAGGGGATGGGCCACGATCTGCCGCGCGCGCTATGGCCGCGGTTCGCCGACCTGATCGTCGCCAACGCCGAGCGCGCCCACACTTTCGACCCGACCGCGTAGCCCTTTCGGCACATTCCGCGTGTCCCGCGGCACTCCCTGCGGGCGAACCGCAAGGGTGGAGAAGTCGCGGTGCAGGTCGGAGGCAACTATCTGAGCCCCCATGGCCATGTGCGCTCGACATACGCCGTTGATGAGGTCGACGGCGTGGCTGCCCATTGCGGTGATTTGGACGAGTGCTTCCTTGGGCCGATCGAGCTCGTGGCCGGCAGCAGTTTCTTCACCTCAGGCTCACGCGCCCGAAGAATGCCCAGCGCGCGGCGTTAAACTGGGCGACCGATCACAGGCTTTCCGGGGCTATAGCTCAGCTGGGAGAGCGTGCGGCTGGCAGCCGCAAGGTCGTGGGTTCGAGTCCCACTAGCTCCACTCACACGGCCGCTTACGAGGCGACTGCTGAAACGGTTGGCGCCTACGAGCTCCGCAACCTCTTCGGCCGGTACGCGGAGCGCGTCGCGGCCGGCGACGAGTTCCTGATCACCCGCCGCGGCAAGCCCTACGTCCGTCTCACCTCCGCGCAACCTCAGCTCGCGATCGCGAGCTGAGCCCAACGTCGTACGCTCTCTCCATGCGCTGGCTGGTCGACGGAATGAACGTGATCGGGAGTCGCCCCGACGCCTGGTGGAAGGACCGCCACGGGGCGATGGTTCGCCTCGTCGATCAACTGGAGCGCTGGGTGGCCGCCGAGGGCGATGAGGTCACGGTCGTATTCGAGCGCCCTCCATCCCCTCCGATCTCCTCGCCCGTGATCGAGGTGGCCCACGCGCCCCGCCCCGCCCCCGACTCGGCCGACGACGAGATCGTCCGCCGCCTCGCCGACGACCCCGCCCCCGCAGAGGTCAGGGTGGTGACATCCGATCGCTGGCTTGCCGATCGGGTCCGGGCCGCGGGCGCCACCGTCGAGCCTGCGAGCGGCTTCCGAGCCCGGCTCCAGGCCGACGCCGGCTAGCCCGAGCATTCATATTTCTTTCATCTTCGGGGTCGATCCTCAGGCCGATGCGCATCCTGGTCGTTGAAGACCACGCCAAGATGGCCGCTCTGATCGGGCGTGGCCTGCGCAAGGAGGGAATGGCCGTCGACCTGGCCGCCGATGGCGAGCAGGCGCTGTGGCGGGCCGAGGCCACCGAGTACGACGCGATCGTCCTCGACCTGATGCTTCCCGGCATCGACGGGCTCGAGGTTTGCGCCCGCCTGCGAGCGGACGGCGTCTGGACGCCGATCCTCATGCTCACCGCGCGCGATGCCGTTCGCGACCGGGTCGCCGGCCTCGATCGCGGCGCCGACGACTACCTGACCAAGCCGTTCTCCTACGCGGAGCTCCTGGCGCGCCTGCGGGCGCTGGTTCGGCGCGGCGGGGTGGAGCGCCCTTCCGAGCTTCGAGTGGGAGACCTCCGCCTCGACCCCGCGCGCCGGCAGGCTTGGCGCGGCGACACCGAGGTCAGGCTCTCGGCCAAGGAGTTCGCGATCCTCGAGACCTTCATGCGCCGGCCGGGCGAGGTGCTGTCGCGGTTCCAGCTCCTCGAGCACGCGTGGGACTACGACTACGAGAACCGGTCCAACGTCGTCGATTCCTACATCCGCCTCCTGCGACGCAAGATCGATCGCCCGTTCGGTGTCGAGACGATCGAGACCGTGCGCGGAGCCGGTTACCGCCTGCGAGAGGAACCATCCGGATGAGCCGCGTCCCGATCAGGGTCCGGGTGACCCTGGTCTTCGCCGCGATCATGACCGTGGTCCTCGGCGCCACCGGCCTGTTTCTGCGACTTCGCCTCGAGCACAACCTCGACCAGTCGATCGATCGAGACCTGCGCGCCCGCACCGACGGCTTGATCTCGTTGATTCGAACCGGCGAATTCCATCTCGGTGAGCCGGTCCGGAGCGCGCTCGGGACCCGGAGGGCAAGCTTCGCTCAGGTGCTGACTGCGAACGGCGCCCTGTTCGATCCGGGCGCGCAACCACCCGGTCGACCGATGCTCGATCGCAAGCAGTCCGAGCGGGCGCTGGGGGGTCCGATCCACCTCGAGCGCTCAGGCGTGCCGGGGCTGGAACGGGAGCCGGCTCGGCTTCTGGCCACGCCGTTTCCGTTCGAGCGACGGCGATTGCTGGTCGTGGTCGGAACCTCACTCGGAGCGCGCGACGACGCCCTCGAGGGACTCACGACCCTGCTCTTGATCGGGGGGCCGGTGGCCCTCCTGTTCGCCTCGCTGGCCGCGTACTGGTCCGTGGGCGCGGCGCTTCGCCCGGTCGAGGCGATGAGAAGCCGTGCTGCCGAGATCTCCGCCGAAAGGTCCGAACAGCGCCTCCCGGTGCCGCAGGCGCAGGACGAGCTCCGCCGCCTCGGCGAGACCCTGAACGCGATGCTCGACCGCCT
The DNA here is from genome assembly GCA_963811625.1 of uncultured bacterium. Classification (GTDB taxonomy): domain Bacteria; phylum Actinomycetota; class Thermoleophilia; order Solirubrobacterales; family 70-9; genus AC-56. The sequence continues at coordinate 55,782 of CAWERS010000004.1, forward strand.
CGAAACGGCGCTCGAGCGCGAGCGCGCCTTCGTCGACGACGCCAGCCATGAGCTGCGCACGCCGCTCGCGCTGCACAAGAGCGAGCTGGAGCTCGCCCTGCGCTATGGCGCCGGCGCCGGGGAGCTGCGGGCGGCGATCGCTTCGGCGAGCGAGGAAGCCGACCGGCTCTGGCAGCTTGCCGAGAACCTGCTCGTCATCGCCCGCTCGGACAAGGGCGTGCTTCAGATCAAGCGTGAGCCGCTGGAGGTCTCGCAGCTGTTCGCGACCATTGTCGAACGGCTCGGCGACCGCGCTCGCGAGGCCAACCGAACCTTGGCGATCGAGGGCGCGGACGGGCTCATGGTCGAGGCCGACCGCTTGCGCGCCGAGCAGGCGTTGACCAACCTGGTCGAGAACGCGTTGCGCCACGGGAAGGGGCCGGTTCGCCTGTGGGCGCGTGGGCGGGAGGGGGTGGTCGAGCTCCACGTCGCGGACGCTGGACCGGGCTTTCCTCCCGACTTCCTGCCCCACGCCTTCGAACGTTTCAAGCGCATCGATCCGGCGAGGGCCGAAGGAGGCGCCGGCCTCGGGCTGGCGATCGTCGACGCGATCGCCCGTGCGCATGGCGGCGCCGCCCGGGCCCGGAACTCGTCCGGCGGCGGCGTCGACGTATGGGTCGAGCTCCCCCGGGTGGGGAGCCGCTAATCCGTCCGGCGCACGACCTCCAGCTCCTCCACCCGCAGCCTGCCCACCTCGAGCTCCTCGATCCTGAGCCGCTTCACCGCGCCGCGCCCGAGCGCCAGCCTGCCGACCGCAAGCCGCCCGATCGCCAGCGCTCCGACCAGGCCGGCTCCCACTGCGAGCGCGCCCACCGCCAGGGCGCCGACCGCGCCGGCACCGAGGGCCCCGGCGCCCATCGCGCCGGCACCGGCCGATGCCCGCTCCACCTCGATCACCGTCTGCCGTCGGGAGAGCCATCCGCCACCCCGCCGGCCCACGCCCTGCTGTCGCTTCATCGGATCCTCCTCTAGGGGTCGTGTTGGCTGGCCATCGTGTCATGCGGGTCGAGATGGCTCGGTAGGCTGCGGCCGCCATGAAGCAGCTCGCCGACGGTGTCTGGCACCTCGACACGTTCTTCCTCCCGAAGGCGATCAACGCCTTCCTGGTCGAGGACGTGCTGATCGACGCGGGCACTCGGCACTCGGGGCCCAAGATCCTGAAGCAGCTCCAGGGCCACAAGGTCAACGCGCACGCCCTCACCCACGCCCACCCCGACCATCAGGGGGCCAGCCACGAGCTGTGCGAGAACCTCGGGGTTCCCTTCTGGGTGGGCCGGGACGACGTGGACGCGGCCGAGAACCCGGACCTGATCCGCGAGCTTCAGCCCGCCCATCCGGTGGCGCGCTTCTACATCCGCATCTTCACCGGGCCCGGCCACCATGTCGACCGGTCGCTCGGCGAGGGCGACGAAGTCGCCGGGTTCGAGGTGCTCGACGCCCCGGGCCACTCGGCCGGCCACGTCGCCTTCTGGCGCGAGTCGGACCGGGTCCTGATCCTCGGCGACGTGCTCACAAACATGGACCAGCTCACGGGGATCCCGGGCCTCCACCAGCCGAAGCCCTACTTGACCCCGGACCCGGCGGAGAACCGCCGCTCGGCGAGGAAGCTGGCCGCCCTGGAGCCGAAGCTGATCCTCTTCGGCCACGGTGGCCCCCTGCGGGACACGGCTAAGTTCGTCGACTTCGTCGAGTCCCTGCCGCAGTAGCGGCGCCGGGTCCCGATTGCTAGAAGCCCGGATCTCGCCAGGTGCGCTGGTCGAGCCGTTCCCTGACCGTGCGGATGTAGGTCTTCGCCGGGTCGGTCCACCACCGCCCCGCGTACCAAGCCCCGACGCTTCCCCACAGGTCCCCGGCCCGATATTCGCGACCGCGCTCGACCGTGTTCAGCCACTGCATCCTGCCGTCGAAGTAGGCGCGCAGGATGCCGCCGTAGTAGTCGGCGTTGAAGGAGGTCGAGTCGCGGGCGATCCGGCATTCGCCCCAGCAGTGGTACGGCCGGCGGACCTGGAACAGACCGAACGAATCGCCGTTGTCGCCGACCGCCGATTGTCGCCACCACGACTCGACCGTGGCCACCGCCCGAAGCAGATTGGGCTCGAATCCCCATTTGCGGGCGGCCCACTGGAAGATCTCGTCGGTTGTGCCGCGGAAGCGGCCGTTGACGTGCCCCGCGTAGGGCATGTCGCTTCGCTTCCTCCACCGATGCAGCTGCTCGGCGCCCGGCACCGTTCGGTTGGCCTGCCCGTTCGCCGGTCGCGGTTCCCACCCCGAGCGGTGGATCCGCTTGGCCGCCTCGGCGCTGGTCAGCGGACCCCAGCCCACGGGCTTGGTCGCCCGGGACCCGGCGAGAGCCGTCCCGGGCAGCGACACGGCAACCACGATTCCGGCCGCGGCCAGGACCCACTTCAGGCTCTTGGTCACGGGAAACTCATCGGCGCAGGTCGTCGCCCGGTTGAGCCGCGATCGCCGTGGTGGGTGGTGTCGCGGGCGGTCGGTCGAGGCCAATGTACACCGGTGCCCGACTCGTAAACTCACGCCCGATGGACGGCTACGACCCGCAGCAGATCGAGCGCCGCTGGCAGGAGGTGTGGGAGAGAGACCACACCTGGGAGGTTCCCAACCCCGGCCAGCCCGGATTCGACGGCGCGAAGCCGAAGAACTACGTGCTCGAGATGCTGCCCTACCCGTCGGGCGAGCCCCACATCGGCCACCTGAAGGTCTACTCGGTCGGCGACGCCGTCGCCCACTACCGGCGGCGCAACGGGTATCGGGTCATCCACCCGATGGGCTACGACGCGTTCGGTCTCCCGGCCGAGAACCACGCGATCAAGACCGGCGAGCATCCGCGAACCTCGACCGACTCCGCGATCGCGGAGTTCCAACGACAGTTCCGGCGCTGGGGAATCTCGATCGACTGGAGCCGCGAGCTCGCCACCCACCAGCCCTCCTACTACCGCTGGACCCAGTGGATCTTCCTCAAGCTGCTGGAACGGGGACTTGCCTATCGCAAGGAAGCGGCCGTCAAGTGGTGCCCGAAGGACGCCACGGTGCTGGCCAACGAGCAGGTCGTCGACGGGCGTTGCGAGCGCTGCGGGACGCTGGTCGAGGTTCGTCAGCTCGAGCAGTGGTTCTTCCGGATCACCGACTACGCGGATCGGCTGCTCCGCGACCTCGACTCGATCAACTGGCCCGACCACGTCAAGACCATGCAGCGCAACTGGATCGGCCGCTCGGAGGGAGCGGAGGTCGTCTTCCGCTGCGAGGAGCTGGGGATCGACTATCCGGTCTTCACGACCCGGCCGGACACCCTGTTCGGGGCGACGTTCTTCGTCGTCGCGCCGGAGCACCCCGACGTCTTCCGACTCGCCGCCGGGACGCCCGACGAGCAGCAGGTCCACGAGTACGTGAACCGGGCGCTGACCGAGTCGGCAGAGGAGCGTGGCGCCGAGGACCGCCGCAAGACGGGCGTGCCGCTGGGCCGCACGGTCACCAACCCCGTCAACGGGGAGCAGATTCCGGTCTTCGTCGCCGACTACGTGCTGATGGAGTACGGGACCGGGGCGATCATGGCGGTGCCCGCGCACGACCAGCGCGACCACGACTTCGCGACCGCCTTCGGGCTCGAGATTCGCCGGGTGGTCGAGCCGGCGCACCAGGGCGACGAGCCCAACCCAAGCCCCGACGGCCCCGGAGGCGTAGCCGAGGAGGCGGCGGGTGGTGGTTCGGCGTTCACAGGCCATTCGGCCGGAGAACGCCTGATCGACTCGGGCGAGTTCACCGGGATGCCCGCAGAAGAGGCGATCGAGGCGATCACCGACTGGCTGGCCGCCCAAGGCAAGGGCGAGCACGCGGTCAACTACCGGCTGCGTGACTGGCTGATCTCGCGGCAGCGGTACTGGGGTGCCCCGATCCCGGTCGTCTACTGCGATCGCGACGGAGTCGTTCCGATACCGGAGGACCAGCTCCCGGTGCTGCTCCCGGAGATCGAGGACTACGCCCCGCAGGGGCGCTCGCCGCTGGCCGCCGCGGAGGACTGGGTCGCCACCGAGTGCCCGCGATGCGGCGGCCCGGCCCGCCGGGAGACCGACACCATGGACACCTTCGTCGACTCCTCCTGGTACTTCCTGCGCTACTGCGACCCGCACAACGACCTCGAGCCCTGGGACCGCGACGTGCTTGGCAGCTGGATGCCCGTCGACCAGTACATCGGCGGGGTGGAGCACGCGATCCTGCACCTGATGTACGCCCGCTTCTTCGTCAAGGCACTGGCGGACATCGGGCTGCTCGACGTGCAGGAGCCGTTCGACTCCCTGTTCACGATCGGGATGATCACCCGCGAGGGGGCGAAGATGTCCAAGTCGAAGGGCAACGTCGTCGACCCGGCCGACTATGTCGAGCGCTACGGCGCCGATACCGCCCGCTGCTACGTGCTCTTCATCGGCCCCTCCGACCAGGACGCCGACTGGACCGACGAGGGCCTAGAGGGCGTGCACCGGTTCCTGTCACGGCTCTGGCGCCTGACCGGTGAGGTCGTCGAGAGGACCGCCCCGGCCGACGCCGATGAGCTCGGCGGTGGAGCACCCGGTGGGACGGCCCGGGCACTGCTTTCGAAGGCGCACTGGGCGATCGACAAGACCACCCGGGACATCGAGCGCGGGTTTCAGTTCAACACCGCGATCTCCGCGGTCATGGAGCTGGTCAACGACGCCTACCGCTACAAGGAGGAGCTGTACGCCGAGCCCGTCGGGCGAGGGGCGGTTCGCATCGCCACCGCCACCGCCGCCTCGCTCCTGTTTCCCTTCGCCCCGCACCTGGCCGCCGAGGTCTACGAGTCGATTGAGGGCGGCCGCGTCTGGGAGCAGCCGTGGCCGAAGCCGGACCCCGCCCTGCTTGAAAGCGACACCTTCACGCTCGTGGTCCAGGTCAACGGCAGGCTCAGGGCCCGGGTGGAGGCGGCGGTGGGGGCGCCGGAGGCGGAGCTCCTGGAGCTCGCCCGGCGCTCGGACGCGGTCAAGCGCCAGCTCGACGGCAAGCAGGTGGTGAAGGAGATCGTGGTGCCGGGGAAGCTGGTCAACCTGGTTGTGCGATGAGCGGTAACACGCCGTTGCCGCCGGTCTGGTAGAAAGGCCCGCGCATGCTTGTCAGACGGTTCTCGGACGCCGCCGTCACCGAGTTGCACCGACTCCGCTCGCACATCCTCATGGACGCGGGAGAGCTCGGCTCGCGGAACGTCTCCGTCAACTGGCTGGAGGTGCCCGCGGGCGCCTCGGAGGAGCTTCGCTCCCACGAGGAGGCCGAGCAGGTGTACGTAGTGGTGAGCGGCAGTGGCACGATGTCCGCCACCGGCGACACCCAGCGGCTGGAGGTCGGAGATCTGGTCCTGATCCCGCCCGCCACCGATCACGCGGTCGCGAACGAGGGCACCGATCCGCTGGCGCTGGTCTCGGTTCAGTCGCCCGCCGGTCTCCGCGGACGAGCTCTACAGCCGTCGCCTGGCCGCCCAGGCAGCCAACTACGACGACTACGAGGACGAATAGCCACTCCGCCGACGGCCTCCGCTCGCGTCCGGTGTCGGCGGGCTAGGGCGCCGACCTTGCCCGGCAGGCACCTCACGCCGACCGCGACTTCGGACGCGGGCGCGGATGGGCGACACTTGACCCGAGCCCTGCGGCGAGGCCGAAGGCGACTTAGGGCCGCGACTGCGGCGCGAGTACGAACGGAGCTATTGATGATCCGGAGGCATGTGATGGTTCACGGCCGGGTTCAGGGCGTCTTCTTTCGTGACACGACGCGGCGGATGGCGGAGTCCCGTGGCGTGGCCGGCTGGGTGCGGAACACGCCGGAGGGCTTGGTCGAGGCCGTGTTCGAGGGCGAGATGGGGCGGTCGAGGAGATGGTCCGTTCGCCCACGAGGGCCCCCGCGGCGCCGCCGTTGAGCGGGTCGAGGTCGCCAACGAGCAGCCCGAGGGCCTGACCGGGTTCCAAATCCGCTAGGTCGGGGGCGCCATCTCATCGATGGCCGAATTCCGTCGAATAGACGAACGCAATTCGGCCATCGGCGCCAGGGTTCTCCTGCTTCGCCTGCTGTGGGCTCCTACCTGCCCGTCACCCTGTGCGCTCGCTTCTGTGTTGCCCCGATCGCGGCGCCGAGTGTTGGCGGCCGGTGACTCCCGCGTGACACGTTGTCGCCCACCCTTGCCCCGTGGGCTCCCTCACTCGCACCCAGTTGCTCGTCTACGGGGCCGTCGGGGTGGCGCTGCTGCTCGTCGGGGCGCGGTGGATTCGCTCGAGCGGGTCGCAGGAGGATGCCGGCGGTGTGAGCTACTCGGGATCCGGTTCGGGCTCCTCGGCGAACTCGTTCTCGGTCGACGCCCAGGGTGGTGAGGACGTGGTCGTCGACGTCGCCGGCGAGGTCGGTGACCCCGGCGTCTACAGGCTGCCCGCCGGATCGCGGGTCAACGACGCAGTGCAGCGTGCGGGGGGCGCCACCGCAAAGGGGGACCTGGAGCAGATCAACCTGGCCGCGCGGTTGGCGGACGGGCAGCAGATTGTTATTCCCGGCAGGGCCAAGAGCCCTGCCGGGGTCGCCGTGGGCGCGGCGAGTGGTGACTCCGCGGGGCCGATCGGGATCGGAACCGCGACCCTGGAGGAACTCGACACGATCGAGGGGATCGGGCCGGTCACCGCGCAGAGCATCATCGACTACCGCGACCAGCACGGCGGCGTCTCCTCGGTCGATCAGCTGGACGAGATCGACGGGATCGGCCCGGCCACCATGGACGCCCTCCGCTCGCGGCTGCAACCCTGAGCGCCGACCGGGCCGTCGCCGGTCGGTTCGCGTTCCTCGCTGCGGCGACCGCGGGGCTCGCCGTTTCGCCGCTGGCCGCCGGCGGGCCGGCCGGTAGCGCTCCGGCGGCTCTCGGGGTTTCGGCAGCCGGGCTCGCGGTGCTGCTGGCGGCTCGCCCGAGAGCCGAACCCGCTGGCGGCGGCTGGATCGCGCTGGCGGCACTGGCCGCCGCCCTCGGCGGTGCCGCTCTGGGCGTTCTCCGCCTCGAGGCGATCGACCGGGGAGCCTTCCGTGGGCCGGTGGGCGGGCCCGCAACCGTTCGCGGATTCGTGACCGCGGTCCCCCATCGCACCGACGGCGACGTGACCGTGCGCATCCAGACGGGCGAGGGCCGGTTGGCCGTCGAGGCCCCGGAGCCGGTGCCGGACCTGCCGATCGGCGGCCAGATTCTCGCCCAGGGCACGATCGCGGAGCCCGAGCCCTGGCAGGCCGCCTACCTGCTGCGCTACGGGATCGGCGAGGTGCTGTCGGCCGATCGGGTTCGAGTGACGGGACGGACCAGGGGCGGGCTCGCGGGCTTCATCGACCGCGTGCGGGAGCGCGCCGAAGGGGCGCTCGGGCACGGTACCCCGGAGCCGGAGGCCGCCCTCCTGCGGGGGTTCCTGCTCGGGGAGGACGACCGCATCGCTTCGGCGACGGTAGAGGACTTCAAGCGCTCCGGGCTCGCTCACCTGCTGGCCGTCTCCGGCGACACGGTGATGCTCCTCGCTCTGCTCGCGGTCGCTCTGCTGGCCCTCCTCGGGGTGCCTTTTCGGGTTCGCATGCTCTGCGTTCTGGCGCTGATCGCCCTCTACGTCCCGCTCACGGGCGCGGGCCCCTCGATCCAACGCGCCGGCATCATGGGCGCGACCGGGGTGGTTGCGGCCCTGGCGGGACGGCCGCGCTCCCGCTGGTACGCCGTCGTGGTCGCAGCCTTCCTCACCCTGGCGCTCAACCCGCGGACGACCGGCGACGTCGGTTGGCAGCTCAGCTTTGCGGCCGTGATCGGGATCCTGATGTGGGCGTCGCGGTTTCGAGAGCTCTTGCTTCGGGGGAGCGCCGATGTCCGGGGACACGGTTCCGGGCTCAGGCCGCTGCTCGCCGAGGGGGCGGGGGTGACGATCTCGGCCACCCTCGCCACCGCGCCCCTGATGGCGAATGCCTTCGATGCCGTCTCGATCGCCTCGCTGCCGGCCAACCTGCTGGCGCTGGTCGCGGTGCCGCCGATGATGTGGCTCGGGATGCTGTCGTGCATCGCCGGTCAGGTCCCGGGCGTCCCGGTGGGACCGGTCACCTGGCTCGCCGGTCTGTTGGCGGCCTACGTCGCCCAGGTCGCCCACTGGTTGGGCGAGCCCTCCTGGGCTCGAGTGGACGTCAGCGCCCGCGGCCCGGGGGCCGTCGTGGCCGCCTACGCGGCGCTGGGCGCGGCCACCTGGGTGGTTCTCGGCTGGGCGGCCCGTCGCCGGCGCCTTCGGGCCCCGGGGGGACATCGGGCGACGCTCGCCGCCATGGTCGTGGTCGCGCTACTCGGGGCGGCGTTCACCGGGCTCAAAACGGGTGCCGGCATTTCCGGACCGCCCGGGCTGCGGGTCACCGTCCTCGACGTCGGCCAGGGCGACGCGATCCTGCTCGACCCGCGCCACGGCTATCCGGTGCTGGTCGACGGCGGTCCGCACGGGGACGATCTTCGCTCCCACCTCGCCGCCGAGGGTGTCTCGGAGCTGGCCGCGGTGGTGATCACCCACGACCAGGCCGACCACGTCGGAGGCATCGAGGAACTGCTGGGCGCGCTCCCCGTCCACCGACTCCTGTTCGCCGCGCCCGGTGCGGAAGTGGTGCGCGAGGCCCGCGCCGTCGGCGTCCGGGCGACGTCGATCGCCTCCGGATCGACGATTCGATCGGGGGATCTCCGGCTGGAGGCGCTGTGGCCGTCGCGTAGCGCGCTCGAGGCGCCATCAGCGGTCGACCCGAACCAGTCGGCGATCGTCCTGCTCGGCCGCTGGCACCGATTCTCGATCCTGCTCACCGCTGACGCCGAGGCCGAGGCGGTGCCGATCGATCCCGGAGCCGTCGACGTGCTCAAGGTCGCGCATCACGGCTCCGAAGACGCTGGCCTCGAAGCGTTGCTCGATCGCACGAAGCCGCGCCTGGCCGTGATCTCGGTCGGGTCCGACAATCCCTACGGCCATCCCGCTCCGGGCACCCTGGCCACCCTCGCCGAGCGCCGGGTTCCCACCCTTCGCACCGACCTCGATGGCGACGTCAGCATCGACGTCAGCGGCCGCAGGTGGGCGGTCGAGGAAGGCGGTTGAGCGAGGTGGCCGAGGCGCGTGCCCCCGTTGGATCCGCAGCGTCGGCTACCCTGGCCCGCTTCCGCAAGCGACCGGGAAGGACAGCGATGAATCGCCTAGCGACCCTCGCGACGGCGGTGGCCCTCGGAGTCGGTGCAGGGGTTGGGATCGCCGCCTGCGGCGGCTCCGATGACAACAGCACCCCCACGGTCACCGAGACCGCCACCGGAGCAACCACCACCACTCCGACCACGACCACCACCACGGGCACCTCGACCACCAGCACCACCTCGACCGACACCAGCACAAACGGCGGCACCGGCTACTAGGACAGACCGCCCACGGCCGGGGCCGGGACTAGGATCGGCTGCGGTGGCCAATCCCAATCCGAGCGGCTCGGAGTCAATCAAGCCCGCCTATCTGATCGTCGGCGACGACGAGGGGAAGATCGATGCCGCGCTGGCGCGGCTTCGTGCCCGCGGCGAGCGGGAGGGTGGCCCTGGGGCGCTGGAGGTCTTCGGCTCCGCGAGTGCCGAAGGCCAGCCCGATGGCGATGCCCTGCTGGCTTCGCTCGCAGCCATCTCCCTGATCTCCGCGCGACGCTACCTGCTGGCGGACGGGGTCGAGCGTTGGACCGCGAAGCAAGCGGGACGCGTGATCGCGGCGCTCGGCGCCCTGCCGCCGGATCTGACCGTCGTACTCGTTGCCCGCGAGGCCTCCTCGAGGGCCAAGGTCCCAAAGGGGCTCACCGAGGCGGTCGAGGCGGCGGGCGGCGAGGTCCTTCGCTACCCGGCGCCCCGCGCGCGCGAGCTGCCCGCGAGGCTCGCCGAGGAGGCGCGCCGACGGGGGCTCCGGCTGGAGCCAGCCGCCGGTCGGCTGCTGGTGGAGCGGATGGGAGAGAGCACGCTCCGGCTCGCCAACGAGCTCGACCGGCTGGCGCTCTGGGCGGGCCCGGAGGGCGAGGTCACGGTCGCCGACCTCGAGGCGATGGTCGCCGATACGTCGCAGGAAGCCTCGTGGGCGCTCTCGGACGCGGTCGTCGCCCGTGATCCGGCCACCGCGCTGGCGGCGGTCGAGCGGCTGTTGTCTCAGGGCGAGGCGGTGACGCCACTCGTCTATCAGGCGGCAAGGCGCCTGCGCGACGCTAACGCGGCGCTGGCCGCGCTCGAGGCGGGAACTCCCGAGCAGCAGGTCCAGCAGCAGCTGCACATGCATCCCTACGCCGCCAAGATGCTGATTCGGCGGCTGCGAGGGGCCTCCGGCGCCGATCTCCGCTCGGCATCGTGCGCGATCGCCGATCTCGAGTGGTGGACTCGGGGCGGGTCCGATTACCCGGACGACGTGGCGCTGACGCTCGCGGTGCGGCGAGCGGCCGGAGCCGGCGCCGGTGCGGGCTGACCCGGCGTCCGCGTCTCACCGGGCTGCCGGCCCGAGCCGCGCCGGCTATGCGGAGGCCCGGCTCAGCAGGCGCGCGGCCCGGGACTTCTTGCGGGCGCCGTTGTTCGCGTGCAGGGCACCCTTCTGGACTGCCTTGTCGATCCGCGAGACGAGCTGTCGGTGCTCGTCGGCGATCGCCGACTGCTCCCCGGAGTCCACCGCCTGCTCGAGGCGCCGAAAGTGGGTCCTGACCGCGCCACGGACGCGCCGGTTCTCGAGCCGCTCCCGCTCGGAGCGGCGGATTCGCTTGACCTGTGAACGGATGTTCGCCACGGGCGACCGGCCATGATAGCGACGCCTTGATGCAGCGCTCCAAGCGCGACCGGAATGGCGACGACGAGCGCCGGGTCCAGGAGCACCTCTACGGTGGCGCCTCCCGGCCGCAGCTGGACCCGGGCCCGGTCGACGTGGTGGCGACCGAGGAGCCGGGCACGGAGGCGCTCGCGGTCGCCGGTGAGTCGCAGCACGCGCGGGCGGGACGCCTCGCGCGCTCGACCGCCTTCTTTTCGCTTGCCACCAGCCTGTCGCGGGTCGCCGGCCTCGTGCGGGAGGTGTTCGCGGCGGCCTACTTTGGGGTCAGCGGCGCGATGTCCGCGTTCACGATCGCCTTCCAGGTGCCCAACCTGGTGCGCAGCCTGTTCGCGGACGCGGCGATCCAGGCCGCCTTCGTCCCGGTCTTCACCGAGCACCTGGAGCGCGGCAACAAGCGGGAAGCGTTCCGCCTCGCCTCGACCCTGATCTTCCTCGTCACCCTGGTCCTGACCGCGCTCACCGCCCTGTTCATCCTCACCGCGCCTCTGCTGATGCCCCTGTTCGTCGGGTCGGACGTGCCTCAGGGGCTCACCGTCACGCTCTCCCAGATCCTGTTCCCGATCCTGGTGATGCTCGGGACCACCGGGATGGTCGTCGGGATCCTCAACAGCTACAACCGCTTCGGCGCCTTCGCGATCTCGCCCTTCTTTTGGAACGTGGCGATCATCGGCGTGCTGGTCGGGCTGGCCCCGCTGTTCCACGGCGAGGATCGGATCTACGCCTACGCGATCGGGGTCCTGGTCGGCACCGCGATCCAGCTCGTGATCCCAACCTGGGATCTGCGGCACACCCCGTTTCGGTTGCTGCGAGTGTTCGACTGGCGAAGCCTCGACGTGCGCCGGGTGCTGTTGCTGATGCTGCCGGTGACGCTCAGCCTCGGGCTGATCAACTTCAACCTGCTGATCAACAGCATCTTCGGCAGCCTGGTGGACGAGCACGCTCCGGCGGAGATCGACAAGGCGTTCCGCATCTACATGCTGCCCCAGGGGATCTTTTCGGTCGCCGTGACCACGGTGGTGTTCCCGACCCTGGCGCGACTCGCGGCGCGTCGCGAGTACTCCGATCTTCGGGCCACGATGGCCAACGGCATGCGCCAGATCGTCCTCCTCCTGCTGCCGGCCGCGGCGGCGATGCTGGTGTTGTCGGTGCCGATGATCCGGCTCGTCTACGAGCGCGGTGAGTTCAGCGCGGCCGATACCGAGGTGGTGGCCACCGCCCTCTTCTGGTTCGCCTTCTCGCTTCCGTTCAACGGGCTCTTCCTGCTGCTCACGCGGACCTTCTTCAGCCTTCAGCGGCCCTGGGTGCCGACCGCGATCTCGGGGATCAACCTCGCGATCACGGCGGTCGCCGCCCTGTTGCTCTACTCGCCCTTCGGGGTCGGCGGGATCGTCGCCGCGACCGTGATCGCCACCGCGGTCAGCGTCCTGGCGCAGACGGTCGTCCTCCGCCGCCAGCTCGGACGCCTCGAGCTCGGGAGGCTGATCTGGACCACCCTCCGGGTCACGGTCGCGGCGGCTGCCCTCGCGGGGGCCAGCTATGGCATCTGGTACGTGCTCGACCAGGCGCTCGGCCGAGGCCTCGCCGGTCAGATCCTCTCGCTGGGCGCGGGGCTCGTCGCCGGCGCCGTTGTCTACGGCGTCGCGATCACGGCCCTCCGCATCCCCGAGGCGCGACAGATCTGGCGACTGGTGCGACCCGACCGAGGGAGCGCTGAAGAAGGCGGGTAGGGAGCCCCGCCATACTTGCCGCCGCGGATCTCAGACCACCGCTCGTCCTCTTGACCATGCACCGAATCCGGAACTTTTCGATCATCGCCCATATCGACCATGGCAAGTCGACCCTTGCCGATCGGCTCCTCGAGCTGACCGGAACGGTCGACCCCGGGCATCGGCCGCAGCTCCTGGACTCGATGGAGCTCGAGCGCGAGCGCGGGATCACGATCAAGGCCCAGGCCGTGCGGGCTGAGTACAGGGCGAACGACGGCCAGCTGTACCACCTTCACCTGATCGACACCCCCGGCCACGTCGACTTCTCCTACGAGGTCTCGCGCAGCCTCGCGGCCTGCGAAGGGGCGCTGCTGGTCGTGGATGCGGCGCAGGGCGTGGAGGCGCAGACGGTGGCCAACACGTACGCGGCGATCGAGGCGGGGCTGGAGCTGGTCCCGGTGGTGAACAAGGTCGACCTGCCCGGGGCCGAGCCGGATCGGGTGGCGGCCGAGATCGTCGACCTGGTCGGCGGCGACCCCGCTGACATGCTGCGGATCTCGGCCAAGACCGGCGAGGGCGTGCCGGACGTGCTGGAGGCGATCGTGGCCCGAATCCCTCCGCCCAAGGGCGAGCCCGAGGCCCCCTCGCGGGCGCTGATATTCGACTCCGAATTCGATCCGTACCGGGGGGTGGTCGCGTACGTTCGCTTGATCGACGGGAGGTTCGTGCGCTCCGAGCCGATCGTCGCCATGCAGGCCCGCACCGAGGCCGAGATCGACGAGCTGGGCTACTTCGAGCCCGAGATGCGCTCCGCCGAGGCGATGGCGGCGGGTGAGGTGGGTTATGTGATCACGGGGATCAAGGACGTCGCCAGGCTTCGGGTCGGGGACACGCTCACTTCCCGCGAGCGCCCAGCCGCGAGTCCGCTGCCCGGCTATCGGGAGGTGAAGCCGATGGTCTTCTGTGGCCTGTTCCCGATTGAAACCGATCGCTACGAGGACCTGCGGGACGCGCTCGACCGACTGGCGCTCAACGACGCGGCCCTCTCGTACGAGCCGGAGACCTCCCAGGCGCTCGGGTTCGGCTTTCGCTGCGGCTTCCTCGGGCTGCTGCACATGGACATCGTTCGGGAGCGGCTCGAGCGCGAGTACGACCTGCAGCTGCTCGCGACCACCCCCAACGTTCGCTACGAGGTCGAGTTGCGCGGCGGCGAGGTGGTCGAGGTGCGGAGCCCCGCCGAGATGCCGGACCCGGCCGCGATCGAGCGCGTGCTCGAGCCCTACATCCGGGCCACGGTGATCGCCCCCGCCTCGTACGTGGGTGCGGTGATGGAGCTGTGCCAGGGTCGCCGCGGCACCCACGTCGACATGCACTACCTGTCGACCGAGCGCGTGCAGCTCCGCTATGACCTGCCGCTGGCCGAGATCGTGCTCGACTTCTACGACCAGCTGAAGTCGAGGACCGCTGGATATGCCTCGCTCGACTACGAGCAGGTCGGCAATCGGCCGTCGGACCTGGTCAAGCTCGACGTGTTGCTGGCCGGCGAGCAGGTGGATGCGTTGTCGGTGATCGTTCACTCCGACGAGGCCTACCGGGCGGGCAGGGCCCTGGTCGAGCGGCTCCAGAAGACGATTCCCAGGCAGCTGTTCGACGTCCCCGTGCAGGCCGCGATCGGCTCACGGGTCCTCGCTCGCGAGACGGTCAAGGCGCTGCGAAAGGACGTCACCGCGAAGCTCTACGGCGGCGACGTGACCCGCAAGCGCAAGCTGCTCGAGAAGCAAAAGGCGGGAAAGAAGCGGATGAAGCAGGTGGGCCGGGTGGAGGTGCCGCAGGAGGCGTTCCTGTCGGTGCTCGAGATTGATGAGTGACGTCGATCAGGTCCAGCGCCGAAACGTCGAGATCGTGCGCGACGGCGTCCAAGCGTTTCAGCGCGGCGACCTGGAGGGGCTGTTCGCTCTCGCCCGTGGGGACTTCGAGGTTTACCTGCCGCCGAACCTTCCGAACGCGGGCAGATACGTGGGTCACGACGGGTTCGTGGTCTGGCTCAACCAGTGGCTGGATGCCTGGGACGACTTCACGGTCGAGATCACCGACGCGACCGCGGTGGGGACGGGCCACGTGGTCGCCGTAATCCACCAGTCGGGACGCGGGAAGGGCAGCGGGATCCCGGTCGAGATGGACGTCGCCTACCTGTGGGAGGTGCGGGAGGGACAGCTCGCCGCGATGCAGCTGTACGCGGCCCGCGAGGAGGCGCTGGAGGTCGCCGAGCGGCGCGAGCGCGAGGGCTCGGCATAGAATCCGCCCCCGCGATGGCGGTGAAGACGCAAGCGATCGGCAAGCGATGGCCCGAGGCCTCGTTCGGGGTCGAGGCGGAGCGGATCGGGCAGTACGCGAGTGCGGTCGGCGAGCAGGATCCGATCTACCACGACTCGCAGGCGGCCAAAGCCGCGGGCTTTCGAGACCAGGTCGCCCCGCCGATGTTCTGCGTCGTCTACAGCGCCCCGGCGCTGGGGCCCGCGATTCTCGACCCCGAGGTCGGGATCAACCTGCCGACCATGGTTCACGGCGGCCAGGAGTTCCAGTGGGGCGAGCCGGTCTGCGCCGGGGATGTGATCACCACCGCTGCCAGCTGCAAGGAGATCTACGAGAAGGAGGGGCGCGGCTTCTACGTGTTCGAGTCCGTGTCCACCAACCAGGACGGCGCCGAGACGGTCCGGGGCACTTGGACCGACATCGTCCGCGCAGTCTGAAGGGAGAGGCGATGAGCGACTTCAAGCAGGGGGACTCGCTTCCCGAGCTCAGGGTCACGCCGGATGCCGGGTTGACCAAGCGCTACGCGGAGGCCTCCGGCGATCCGAACCCGATCCACATCGATCCGGAGTTCGCCAAGTCGGTCGGGCTTCCAGGGGTCATCCTGCACGGTCTCTACTCGATGGCCCAGGTGGCACGCGCTCACACCGAGGCGGCCGGCGGTGACCCCCGGGCCCTGAAGCGCCTTTCGGTGCAGTTCCGGGGGATGGGGTTCCCCGAGCAGGAGATCGTCGTCACGGCGAGCGTGAAGGAGGCGTCCAACGGCCGCGTGGTCACCGAGACCGAGGCCGCCCAGGGGGAGAACCGGATCATCCGCAACGCCGAGGCGGAGCTCGCTCTGGGTTAGCGCGGGCGGCGCCACTGGTGATCGCTCGCCAGCAAGCCTTCCCGACCACGGCGACCGATCACCAGCGTCGCCGCCTCCAAACGGTCGTGGGGCTCGCTCGTAGAATTCGCCTGATGCTCTCCGAACGACAGCAGAGCCTGCTCAGACTGGTGGTCGACGCCTACCTCGACACCGGGAGGCCGGTGGGCTCGAAGTCGCTCGCCGGGCGGGGAGAGGTGCGGTGGAGTGCCTCGACGGTGCGCGCTGAGCTGGCCGGGATCGAGCGGCTCGGCTACCTGACCCATCCCCACACCTCGGCCGGCCGGGTTCCGACGGACGCCGGCTATCGCTTCTATGCGGACACGCTGCTCGCGTCGGGCCTGCGCCCTCAGGCGCCGCCGGGACGCGACCTCGACACGACCCAGGCGCTCCGTGAGGTGGACGAGGCGATGCGAGAGACGACCGTCGAGCTCTCCCGGATCACCGACCTGCTCGCGCTTGCGACCGCCCCGCCGCCGAGCACCGCTCGCATCCACCGAGTCGAGGTGCTGCTGCTCCAGCCGCGCGTGGTGATGGTGGTCGTGATCGCGTCGAACGGGGCGGTGACCAAGCGGATCTTCAGCTTCTCGGCCCCCCTGGACCCGGGCCTGGTCGCGTGGGCGTCGAGCTACCTGAACGAGCGGCTTTCCGGGCTCGGCCTGGGGGCGAGGATGATCGCCGATCGCCTCGCCGACCCGGAGCTCGATCAGGCGGAGTCCGGCTTCCTGGCCGAGATCGGCGACGTCTTCTCCGAGCTCGAGGGGCGGCCGGAGGCCGACCTCTACCTCGAGGGCGCCGCGCGTCTTCTGTCCGAGGACCACGCCGGGGACCTTCCCCGTGTCGACGCGCTGATGCGGGCGCTCGAGCGTCGCGCCGGGCTCCTGCGGGCGCTGCGGTCCGCCCTGGACGAGCGCTCGGTGTTCATCTGGATCGGTGACGAGAACCCGACTCCCGAGCTTCGCACGGTGAGCGTGGTCGGCGCCAACTACGGGCTCGGCTACCGCAACCTGGGCACGGTCGGCGTCCTGGGGCCGCTGCGGATGGACTACGCGACGGCGATCGTCTCGGTTCGGGATGCCGCCGGTCGCCTGTCGCGCTTCTTCGAGTCGGTCTACGAAGGCTGAGCGCACCGGTGAAGCGGGACTACTACGAGGTCCTCGGCGTCGACCGGGGAGCGAGCGACGTGGAGGTGAAGAGCGCCTTCCGGCGCCTGGCACGGGAGCTGCACCCCGACGTCAACAAGCACGATCCCGAAGCGGAGGAGAAGTTCAAGGAGGCGGCGGAGGCGTACGAGGTGCTCGCCGATCCCGACCGCCGCGGCACCTATGACAGGTTCGGCCACCAGGGCCTTAACTCGCAGGGCTGGGCCCCGCGGGCCGACGCATTCGGGAGCTTCGAGGACGTGCTGTCGGCGTTCTTCGGTCGCGGTGATCCGATCTTCGGCGAGACGTTCGGCTTCGGTCGGGCGGAGCCCGCCGGCGGCGGCGACGTCCTCGCGCGGGTGGAGATCGACCTGGGGGAGGTGGTCAGCGGGGTCAGCCGCGAGGTCTCGTTCGAGGCCGTCTCGACCTGCGAGCACTGCCGCGGCAACGGAGCCGAGCCCGGAACACCTATCCGGGCCTGTGAGACCTGCGGCGGCAGCGGCGAGCTGCGCGAGGTGGCCCGGACCGCCTTCGGCCAGCTGGTGCGAACCGGTCTCTGTCCGACCTGCGGCGGCCAGGGCCGCGTCCCCGAGCAGCCGTGCGAGGAGTGTGGCGGCGAGGGGCGAACCGTGCGCACCCGGACCTGGGAGGTCAAGGTCCCGCCGGGGATCGAGTCCGGTCAGCGGATCCGGGTTGGTGGCGCCGGTCACGCCGGAGAGGCGGCGGGCCGGGCCGGAGATCTGTTCGTGGAGGTGGTGGTCGCCGACGACGAGCGCTTCGAGCGCCACGGCCAGGACCTTGTGGCGGTGGTCGAGATCCCCGCTACCAGGGCGATGCTCGGCGGCGAGGCCAGGGTCCCGACCCTCGACGGCGAGCGTGAGGTCGAGATCCCCGCCGGCGCCCAGCCCGGCGAGCACGTTGTCCTTCGGGGCCTCGGCCTGCCGTCGCTTCGCGGCGGTCGCCGAGGCGACCAGCACGTGGTGCTGGACGTCTATGTGCCCGCCAAGCTGAGCGCGGACGAGCGGAGGTTGGTCGAGCGTTTGGAGGAGTCGCTCGGTCCCGCCGCGCGCCGAGCCGGCCGGGGCTCGCGCTGGCGGCGACGCCCGAGGCGAGGTTGATCCGGCTCGCGGTCCGCTGTCGCCCCGAGCTGGCGGAGCCGGTGCTGGCCGAGCTGGTCGAGCTCTGTCCCGGGGGCGTCGAGGAGGAGCAGGGAGCCGACTACGTCGAGTACGCGGTCTACGGCACCGCGGGCGAGCTGCCCACTGTCCCGGACCTCCGTGCGGTGGTGGCTGAGGCGCTCGTCGACGTCACCGCGACCGAGGTGCCCGACGACTGGGCCGACCGGTGGCAGGACTTCCATCGGCCACTCCTGGTCGGCGAGCGACTCTGGGTCCGCCCCTCCTGGGACCAGCCCCGGGAGGGAGCGATCGACGTCGTGGTCGACCCCGGCCGGGCGTTCGGGACCGGGGCTCACCCCACGACCAGGATGTGCCTGGAGCTGCTGCTCTCCCTCGCCGAGCGCGGCGAGGCAAGGGGCCCGCTGGCGGATTGGGGCACCGGCTCGGGCCTGCTGGCGATCGCGGCCGCCAAGCTCGGCTTCGGTCCGGTGATGGGCTGCGACCACGAGCCTGGGGCGCTCGAAGCCGCGGGGGCCAACGCGGATCGAAACGGGGTCGAGCTCGAGCTGATCCGAGTCAACCTCCGCCGGGCGCCGCCGCCGCCGGCGCCGACCGTGGTCGCCAACCTCACCGCGCCGCTGCTGAGGGAGGTTGCGGGAAGGTTGGACCCGGTCCCGAACCGGCTCGTCTGCTCCGGGATGCTCGAGGTCGAGGTCGGAGGTGTGGTGGAGGCGCTCGCCGGCCGGGGCTTGGAGGAGCGGGAGCGTCGCGCCGACGGGGATTGGGTCGCGATCTCGCTCTCGGGGCCGGGCGATCGGAGCGGCACCTCCTGATGGGCGCGGTCAGGCCATCGCTGCCGATCGCGGTGCTCGACTCCGGGATCGGTGGACTGACGGTGCTGCACGAGCTGCTCGTCTCGTTGCCCGAGGAGGACTACCTGTACCTCGGGGACACGGAGGGCTTTCCCTACGGGACCAGGTCGGTCGAGTGGTTGCGGCCGCGAATCGAGCTGCTGGTCGGCTTCCTGCTGCGCCGCGGAGCCAAGCTGCTGGTGGTCGCCTGCAACTCGGCGACCTCGGCCGGCGCCGACGTCGCCCGCGCAGTCGCCGCGGAGCGCGATGTCGAAGTGCTCACGGTCGTCGACCCGGAGGCCGAGATCGCCGCCGCGATCACCGAATCCGGCCGGATCGGCGTGTTGGCCACCCCAACCACGATCGAGCGGGGCGCCTATCGGCGTGCGCTCGAGCGCAATGCCCCGGGCGAGCTTCAGGTGGTGGAGGTCGCCGCTCCCGACCTTGCGCCGATCATCCAGAACGGCTTCCCGTTCGACCAGCGGGTGATCGACACCGTGCGCTCGTATTGCGCACCGCTGAAGCGGGCCCAGATCGACACCCTGATCCTTGGCTGCACCCACTACCCCCTGGTCGCCCCGATGCTGCAGCGCATGCTGGGCCGGGACGTGCGCCTGGTGACCGCGGGACACGCGGTAGCCGCAACCGCGCAGCGGGAGCTCGAGGGCAGGGGACTGGCGACATCGAGCGCCGGCGAGGGCGACTATCGATTCCTGTGCACCGGCGAGGTCGGCTCGTTCCGCGAGCTGGGCACTCGTTTCCTGCAGATGCCCCTGGGCGAGGTCGAGCGGGTCGACGTCGGGAGCTAGTCCCCGCCGCGGGCGCGTTCCTCATCACCGGACGCCCCCACGGCTACCCTGTTAGCCGTGAGCATTCTCGAGCGGGTCCAAGCCGACACCCGGGAGGCGATGAAGGCCCGTGAGCGGGACCGGGTTGGCACCCTGCGCATGCTGGCCAGCGCCCTACAGCAGGACGCGAAGCTCGGCGATGGCGACGAGATCGGCGTGGTTCAGCGGGAGCGCAAGAAGCGCCTCGAGGCGGCGGACGCCTTTCGCAAGGGCGGCAGCGAGGAGCGGGCCGCAGCCGAGAGCTCGGAGGCGAAGCTGATCGAGGCCTACCTGCCGGCCCAGCTGTCCGATGCGGAGCTCGCAGAGCTGATCGAGGCCGCGATCGCGGACGCGGGGGCGTCGGGGCCGGGCGACATGGGGAAGGTGATGTCGGTCGCAATGCCCCGGGTCGGCGGCCGGGCCGACGGGAAGCGGGTCAGCGCCACGGTCCGAGATCGCCTGGCCGGCTAGTGCGGGATCGCGAGTGGCTAGAAGGCAGCTGACGCTGGACAACACAGTGGCCGCCGAGCTGGCGGGCTCCGAGGACGCGGTGCTGCGCGAGCTCGAGGGCCGGGTCGGGTGCGACCTGCGATTGCGCGGCAACGTCCTCACCCTCGATGGGGACGAGGGCGAGGTTCGTGACGCCGCCGCAGTCGTCGAGGAGCTGGTCGGCCTGATCGAGCGCGGCCACGACGTGGCCCCGGCGACCATCGACACGGTGGCGGGAGCGATGGATGCCAGGCAGCGCCCGTCGGAGATCCTCGAGGACGTCATCTGGCGCCACCGGGGGATCCAGGTGGCCCCCAAGACGGTCAACCAGAAGCGCTACGTGGACTCGATCCGCGAGCACACCGTCACCTTCGGGATCGGGCCCGCGGGGACGGGCAAGACCTTCCTCGCCGTCGCGATGGCGGTGGCGGCACTCGATGCCCGCGAGGTGAACCGGATCATCCTCACCCGGCCGGCGGTCGAGGCCGGGGAGCGGCTCGGCTTCCTGCCGGGCGACCTCCAGGCCAAGGTGGACCCCTATTTGCGGCCGCTCTTCGACGCTCTCTACGACATGCTCGACCCCGAGCGGGTCAGCACCTACTTCGACCGCGGGATCATCGAGGTGGCGCCGCTCGCCTTCATGCGCGGGCGGACTCTGAATGACTCCTTCGTGATCCTGGACGAGGCGCAGAACACGAGCCCGGAGCAGATGAAGATGTTCCTGACCCGGCTCGGGTTCGGGTCGAAGATGGTGGTCACCGGGGACATCACCCAGATCGATCTGCCTCGCGACCAGCGCTCGGGGCTGGTGGTGATCGGGGAGATCCTGTCGCAGGTCGCGGACATCTCGTTCATCCGGTTCGGCGGCGAGGACGTCGTTCGCCACCAGCTCGTGCAGCGAATCGTCGCCGCCTATGGCGAGTACGAGCGCGACAGCGACGCTCAAGCTTGACGCTCGACCTCGACGACGTGCCCGCGCAACTGCGGCCCGCGGTCCTCGCCGCGCTTCGAGGGGCGGGGGTGACCGACGGCCATCTGTCGGTGCAACTGGTGGACCCGTCCCGGATTCGCGAGCTGAACCGCGACCACCGGAGCGTCGACCGGGCCACCGACGTGCTCTCGTTCCCGATCGATCAGGCGGATCACGTGGCGGGCCCCCGGGAGCTGGGCGATGTGGTGATCTGCCCACAGCAGACCGCCGACCTGGTCGAGGCGACCGTGCACGGCGTTCTGCATCTGTGCGGCTTCGATCACGAGGCCGACGCGGGGGAGATGCTGGACCTCCAGGCCGCCGTCCTCAGCGCCCTGGCGAGGGAGCCCGGGTGAGCGCTGGCCAGAGCCGGGTCGGCTCGACCCGAGCGGGTTTCGTGGGGATCGCGGGCAGGCCGAACGTCGGCAAGTCCACCCTCGTCAACGCGCTCGTCGGCGCCAAGGTGGCGATCGTCTCCGATCGGCCCCAGACCACCCGCCGGGCGATTCGAGGGATCGCGACCGACCGCGCCCAAGGGTGGCAGATGGTGCTCGTCGACCTGCCGGGCGTGCAGCGGCCGCGGGACTCGCTGACCGAGCGCATGCAGCGCCGCGTCGAACAGGAGCTGGCGGGGGCGGATGCGGCCCTGCTGGTCGTCGACGGGGCCCAGGGAGTGGGCCCTGGAGACAGGTTCATCGCCAAGGCGCTGCTCACCGCCGGCGGCGACACGCCGGTGCTGTGCGCCGTCAACAAGTGCGATCGGCTCGGGGATCCGGAGACGGCCGTCGCGTTGACCGAGGCGGCGAAGCTCGAAGCGGTCGACGAGGTGTTCCCGCTCAGCGCCAAGACCGGCGCGGGCCTGCAACCCCTGGTCGCGGAGCTGGCCGTGCGGTTGCCCGAGGGGCCGTGGCTCTACCCGCCGGAGGACCGCTCGGATCTGCCGAGCCAGGTCCACCTTGCGGAGCTGATCCGCGAGCAGGTGCTGAACCGGACCTGGGACGAGGTGCCGCACGCGGTGGAGGTGATCGTCGGCGAGGTCTCCGAGCGCGACGACGGCCTGGTCGAGGTGGTGGCTCAGCTCTGGGTGGAGACCGAGTCGCAGAAGGGGATCCTGGTCGGGAAGGGAGGTCGCATGGTGCGAGAGATCGGCAGCGCGGCGCGCCGCGAGCTCGAGCGCGACCTCGGGGCCCGCGTCTTCCTCGACCTGCGGGTGAAGGTGCGCGAGCACTGGCGCCGCGACGACGAGCTCCTGGACCGGATCGGCATCGAGTGAATAACTCCGCCGGCATGCTCCGCTTCGCGTCCGCTGCCGGCGGGTTAGGGCGCGTTGCCGGACGGCAGGTCGTACTCGCGTGAACCGGGACTTCGTCCCTAGCTCCAGCGGTCTTTGCCTTGATCCGTTCGTACACTCCTGCAAATGAGCGTGGCTTCTGAGCAATCCGGCGAAGCGATCCGGTTCGATCAGCAGGGGCTCGTTCCCTGCGTGATGCAGGACTGGCGGACAGGTGAGGTGCTGACGCTCGCCTACATGAACGAGGAGGCCCTGCGTCGCACGCAGGAGACCGGGGAGATGCACTTCTTCAGCCGCTCCCGAGGCGAGATCTGGCACAAGGGTGAGACGTCCGGCAACGTTCAGCGCCTGCGGCAGCTCCGATTCGACTGCGACGGCGACGCCCTGGTGGCCCTGGTCGAGCCGACCGGGCCGGCCTGCCACACCGGGCAGCGCTCCTGCTTCTACCGTGATCTCGACGGCAGCGCCGACACTGCGCCCGAGGCGCCGCCGGCCGAGGGCGAGCCCGCCCCGGCTGCTCACGAGGCGCTGTCAGTGCTCGAACGCACCCTGCTCGACCGACGCGATCTGCGGCCGGCGGGGTCGTACACCGTGGAGCTGATCGACGATCCGTCCCGAATCGGCGACAAGGTGCGCGAGGAGGCCGACGAGGCCGCGCGGGCGGCGGCGTCGGAGTCCGAGGAGCGGCTGGTCGCCGAGGCCGCCGACCTGATCTATCACCTGCAGGTGCTCCTGATCTCGCGTGGGGTCACCGTGGCGGTCGTGCTCGAGGCGCTGAATGGCCGTCGCCGCTGAGCGGCTTCCGGAGCTGGACCCGCCGCTCGAGCGGGCCCGCGAGCTCGCCCGCGAGGGCAACGCGATCCCGATCCGGACGTCGTTCGTCGACGACTGCGAGACACCCGTGTCGGCGTTCCTGAAGCTGCGCGACGGAGGGCCGTGCTTCCTGCTCGAGTCGGCCGAGCAGGGGCGGCTGGGCCGCTATTCGTTTTTGGGCTTCGCCCCGCGGGCGGTGCTGCGGTGGGATCGAGGCACGCTGGCCGAGTGGCCGGCCGGGCGCCTCTCCGGCGACCCGGTGCGCCGGCTCGACGCACCGGATCCCTACGCGGCCGTGAGCGAGTACCTGGGGCGCTACGCGCTGCCCCCGATCGACGACCTGCCTCCGTTCGCCGGCGGAGCGGTGGGCTTCTTCGGCTACGACCTCGTTCGCACGGTTGAGCCGCTTGGGGAGCCCAACCCGGACCCGATCGGCCTCCCCGACATGGCGTTGATGGTCAGCGACCTGTTGGTCGTGTTCGACCACATGCGCCACGAGCTCACCGTGCTCGCCTATGCGTTTCCGGACGGCGAGACGGAGATCGAGGCCGCGTACGCGAAGGCCGCGACCAAGATCGCCGAGGCGCGTGAACGGCTGCGCGGTCCGGTCCCGCGACCGACGGACAAGGGGGTCCGCGAGGCGCCGCAGTTCGCCTCCAACATGAGCCGAGTGGACTTCGAAGCGAATGTCCGGCGGATCATCGACTACATCCACGCCGGCGATGCGTTCCAGGTCGTGCCCTCGCAGCGGTTCAGCGCCGAGTCACCGGTCGAGGCGTTCTCGATCTATCGCGGGTTGAGGACCGTCAACCCGTCGCCGTACATGTACTTCCTGGACTTCGGCGACTTCCAGCTCGCCGGCGCCTCTCCCGAGCCCCTGGTGAAGGTGACGGGACGCACGGTCGAGACCCGTCCGATCGCGGGCACCTACCCGCGCGGGGCCAGCGAGGAGGAGGATCGCCGCCGAGCGGCCGAGCTGCTCGACGATCCCAAGGAGCGGGCCGAGCACGTGATGCTGGTCGACCTGGGGCGAAACGACCTCGGCCGGGTGTGCGACTACGGCTCGGTGCAGGTCGACGAGTTAATGGTCGTCGAGGCGTACTCACACGTGCTCCACATCGTCTCCCAGGTCTCCGGCCGACTGCGGCCTGAGGTGACGGCGATGGACGCGCTGCGGGCCGTGCTGCCGGCGGGGACGCTCTCAGGGGCGCCGAAGGTCCGCGCGATGCAGATCATCGACGAGCTCGAGCCCCACAAACGCGGCTCCTACGGCGGCGCGATCGGCTATCTCGGCTTCACCGGTGACCTCGACACCGCGATCCACATCCGCACGGTGGTGGTCAAGGACGGCCTGGTCCACGTCCAGGCCGGCGGCGGCACGGTGGCGGACGCCAAACCCGACTACGAGTACGAGGAATCGCTCCAGAAGGCGAAGGCGGTCTTCCGGGCGGTCGAGTTGGCCGTCGCCCAGCCGGACTGGCCATGAAGGTTCTCGTAGTCGACAACTACGACAGCTTCACCTACAACCTCGTCCAGTGCCTGGGCGAGCTGGGCGCCGATCCCGAAGTGGTGCGCAACGACGCCGCGACGGTCCCCGAGCTGGTTGAGCGCCGGCCCGACCGGTTGGTGATCTCGCCCGGCCCTTGCACGCCGGCCGAGGCCGGGGTCTCGGTCGAGGTCGTGCGGGCCTTCGCGGAGGCGGGCGTGCCCACGCTCGGTGTCTGCTTGGGCCATCAGTCGCTGGTCGAGGCGTTCGGGGGGCGAACGATCCGCGGCGAGCCCGTGCACGGAAAGGACGCGGAGGTCCAGCACGACGCGAAGGGAGTGCTGCGGGGACTTGAGAGCCCGCTTCGGGTGGGTCGATATCACTCGCTGGTCGCCGACCCGGAGCTGCCGCCGGAGCTCGAGCTCAGCGCCAGTCTCGACGGAGTGGTGATGGGAGTACGCCATCGGGAGCTGCCGGCCGAGGGGGTCCAGTTTCACCCCGAGTCCGTTCTCACCCCGCGAGGCAAGGACATCCTGCGGAACTTCCTCGATGCCTAACGACGTCCTCACCCGGGCGATCGACTCGGTCTGTTCCGGAACCCACCTGAGCGCCGATCACGCCTCGGCGGTGCTCGAGGAGATCATGGGGGGACGGGCCGACGAAGTGCAGACCGGCGCCTTCCTGATCGCGCTGCGGGCCAAGGGTGAGACGGTCGCCGAGCTGGTGGGACTGGCTCGGACCATGCGGCGCCTGGCCGCGGAGGTTCGCGTTGACCGCCACGACCTCGTCGACACGGCCGGCACCGGGGGCGGGCCGTCGACGTTCAACATCTCCACGGCCGCCGCGCTGGTGGCCGCCGGCGCCGGATGCGCGGTCGCCAAGCACGGCAACCGCTCCAGCACCAGCCGCTGCGGCTCCGCCGACCTGCTCGAGGCCCTCGGGGTGACGATCGAGCTCGGGCCGGCCGAGGTCGCGACCTGCATCGGAGAGGTCGGGTTCGGGTTCATGTTCGCCCCCCGCTACCACGCCGCGATGAAGCACGTGGTCCCGGTTCGCAAACAGCTCGCGGTGCGGACGATCTTCAACTTCCTCGGTCCACTCACCAACCCCGCTGGGGCGACCCGGCAGCTGCTCGGGGTCTCAGACGGCCACTACCAGGAAACGATCGCCGAGGCGCTGGTCGGGCTGGGTTGCGAGCACGCGCTGGTCGTCCGGGCCGCCGACGGGGTGGACGAGATCAGCATCGCCGAGGAGACGCGGGTGGTCGAGGTCGCCGCAGGTGGCACCCAGGAGTGGTTCGTTCGCCCGCAGGAGCTCGGGATCGAGCGGGTCGCAGTCGGGCGGATCGCCGGCGGCGCCCCGGAGCAGAACGCGGCCACCGTCCGGCAGGTACTCGCCGGGGACAAGGGGCCGGCGCGAGATGTCGTTCTGCTGAACTCGGGGGCGGCGATCTGGCTCGGCGGGGGGGCCGATGATCTCGGCGGCGGGATTGAGCGCGCGCGCGAGTCGCTCGACTCGGGAGCCGCGCGGGACGTCCTCGCCCGGCTGGTCGAGCTGAGCGGGCGCTTGGGGGGTGCGGGGGGCCGCTGAACCCCACCCTTCACGGCCCGATCGGGTGTGCGGAGGCCGGCGGTCGATCGTCTAGCCTGTCTCCGGTATGAGCTGGCTCGAGGAGCTGGTTGCCGGGGCACGCGAGGACTCCCGCCGCCGTCAGCAGGAGATTCCGCTCGAGGCTCTGCGCGCCAGGCTGGTGACGCGAGATGGCGCTCGCCCCTTCAACGAGGCGCTGGTGCGCCCCGGCTTGTCGCTGATCGCCGAGTTCAAGCGTCGCTCCCCGAGCGCCGGCGAGCTCAAGCCCGGCGCCGAGGTGGCCGACACCGTGCGAGCCTACGAGCGGGGCGGGGCCGCGGCTCTCTCGATCCTGACCGAGGAGCGTCACTTCGGGGGCTCCGTCGAGGATCTGCGAGCGGCCCGCGAGGCCTCCGATCTACCCATCCTGCGCAAGGACTTCATCGTCGACGGCTACCAGCTCTATGAGGCTGCGGCGAGCGGCGCCGACGCCGTGCTGCTGATCGTGGCGGGGCTCGACGACGCCAAACTCGAAGCGCTCTACACCGAGGCACGCGAGCTCGATCTCGACTGCCTGCTCGAGGTGCACGACGAGGCCGACCTCGAGCGGGCGCTGGTGATCGGCGCCGACGTGATCGGGATCAACAACCGGGACCTCGACGACTTCACCGTCGATGTCGAGACCACGGTCGAGCTGCTCACCGATGTCCCGGCGGGCAAAACCGTGGTCTCGGAGTCGGGCTATGAGCGCCGTGACCAGCTCGACGAGCTGGAGCGGATCGGGGTCGACGCAGTGCTGGTCGGGGAGGCCCTGATGCGCGCCACGGACCCGGAGGTCCAGGTGCGAGAGCTGACCCTCGACGCCGAGGCGACCCGCGAGCACTACCTGGAGCGCGCCTCCGAGGGCGAGTGAGCCGATTTCTTAGCGCCGCTGAAGGCTCTCGTTAGGCTCTGTTAAGCGAGATCCCGGATGCTCGTCCTCGATGAGCAGGGCGAGTCGACTTACACGGACTCCGGTTGGCGCGGCGGTGATCGGCGGGCTGGTGGTCGGGATTCTGGGCTGGATCGCGATCGCGGCGGGGTGGATCAAGTCGGACGACGGCGGCAGCCAGGCGGCCGCCCTTGCCCCGACGCCGCTCCCGCAGCCGGCGGCCCAGCAGAGCGGCGGAAGCGACCTCACCGTCAACGAGATCTACCGCGCGGACGCTCCCGGAGTCGCCTACATCCAGGCCCAGTCGGCCCCCAAACCCGCATCGCCCTTCGATCCCTTCGGTGGGAGCGGCGGCGGGACGGCGACCGGGTCGGGCTTCGTGATCGATCACGAGGGGCACATCCTCACCAATGCCCACGTCGTCGACGGCGCCCAGAAGATCGAGGTCACGCTCGGCAACACCGACAGCTCGCAGCCCGTCAGCGCCCAGGTGGTCGGCAAGGACCCCTCCACCGACGTGGCGCTGCTCAAGGTCGACGCCCCGTCGGACGAGCTGCACCCGCTGGCGCTGGGCGATTCGTCCGAGGTCAAGGTGGGTGACCCGGTGGTCGCGATCGGGAACCCGTTCGCGCTCGACCGCACGGCGACGGCCGGGATCGTGTCGGCGCTTCAACGCGAGATCAAGGCGCCGAACGGCTTCACGATCAACAACGTGATCCAGACGGATGCCGCGATCAACCCCGGAAACTCGGGTGGGCCGCTGCTCGACGCTCACGGTCGCGCGATCGGGATCAATTCCCAGATCGAGTCGCCCAACGGCGGCGGCAACGTGGGGATCGGCTTCGCGGTTCCGATCAACACCGTGCGCCAGGTCTCCCAGGAGCTGCTCGCCAACGGCGAGGTCAAGCACGCCTTCCTCGGGATCAGCGGCGCCGACGTCACCCCCCAGCTCGCCGACGTGCTCAACCTCTCCGCCAAGCAGGGGGCGTTGGTGCAGACCGTAGTCCCCGGGGGCCCGGCGGCCAAGGCCGGCGTCAAGGGCGGCAACGCGACCGTCTCGATCGAGGGCCAACGGGTGCGCGCAGGGGGCGACGTGATCACCGAGATCGACGGCCAGCCCGTCAGCGGGATGGACGAGGTGGCCAGCGCGGTCGCCGACAAGCAGCCGGGAGATCAGGTCCAGCTGACCCTGGTCCACGGCTCCGATACGCGCACCGTCACCGCCACCCTCGGCGACCAACCGGCTACGGCCAAGCCGTAGCATCGGCCCCGGGCTGCGGGATCCCGCCGGCCGCCTTTGGCTGGGTAGGGAGCGGCGACCGACGATACTGAAGCGATCTCCCAGCCTCGACGATTGTCGAGTTGAGCACCGTATGGGTGCCAAAGACGACAATCGCCACCTCGGGCCATCGAGCGCTCCGGGGATCCTCCTTTACCCAGCCGGGAAGTGCCGCGCCGTCCCGCGCACGCGCGGGCGCACCCTGCCCGTATCCTCGTACGGATGCGGGTCAAGTTCTGCGGCATCACCAATCTCGCTGACGCGCACGAGGCGGCGCGGCTGGGTGCCTGGGCGATCGGGCTCAACCACCACCCCGCCAGCCCTCGCTACTGCGAGCCGCAGGCGGCGGTCGAGATCGCTGCCGGGCTTCGGCGCCGGCTGGAGCTGGTGGGCGTGTTCGTTGACCCGACCCTGGACGAGCTTGCGGCGGCGGCTGAGGACGAGTCGCTGACCATGGTCCAGCTTCACGGCGACGAGGGGCCGGCGTTCTGTCGTGAGGCGGCTCGCCGCACCGGCTGCAAGGTGATCAAGGCACTCCGGGTTCAAAGCCCCGCGGACATCCGCAGCGCCGAGGTCTTCCGCACCGACTTCCATCTGCTGGACGCGCACCGCCCGGGGCTGGCGGGCGGCACCGGCGAGAGCTTCGACTGGGAGCTCCTGTCCGGCCGCCGTTCCGAGGTCCCCCTGATCCTCGCCGGTGGCCTCACCCCC
The DNA here is from genome assembly GCA_963811625.1 of uncultured bacterium. Lineage (GTDB taxonomy): Bacteria > Actinomycetota > Thermoleophilia > Solirubrobacterales > 70-9 > AC-56. The sequence continues at coordinate 85,044 of CAWERS010000004.1, forward strand.
GCCAACGTCTCCGACGGGATCGCGGTTGCGCGACCGTTCGCGGTCGACGTGGCCAGCGGCGTGGAGGCTGGTCCCGGGATCAAAGATCACGCCCTGATGGCGGAGTTCGCCGAGCGCGCCGAGTCGACGGCGAGCGAAAGGGCCGTGAGCGGCGCGGAGCTCGAGCGAGGCCGCTGATGGCGACCGTCGGTGAGTCCCGGGTCGAGCACCGTTTCGGCCCCTACGGGGGCCGCTACGTGCCGGAGGTGCTGATTCCGGCCCTCGACGAGCTCACGCAGGCATGGGCCCAGGCGCGCGTCGATCCCGAGTTTCAAGGCGAGCTCGCCGCCCTGCTGCGCGACTTCGTGGGGCGGCCCACGCCGCTTTACCGCGCCGAGCGGCTCGGGGCGGCGATCGGGCGCCGCGTCTACCTGAAGCGCGAGGACCTCGCGCACACCGGAGCGCACAAGATCAACAACGCCGTCGGCCAGGCGCTGCTCACTCGCCGGATGGGCAAGCGACGCGTGATCGCCGAGACCGGCGCCGGACAGCACGGTGTCGCCGTGGCCACGGCCTGCGCGCTGCTGGGGCTCGAGTGCCTCGTCTACATGGGGGTCGAGGACATGCGCCGCCAAGCGCCGAACGTCGACCGGATGCGGCTGCTCGGCGCCGACGTCGCGCCGGTGGAGGCCGGGGCGAGGACCCTGAAGGAGGCCGTCAGCGCCGCGATCCGCGACTGGGTCACGAACGTTCGCACCACCCACTACATCATCGGCTCGGCGGTGGGCCCGGCGCCCTATCCGGCGCTGGTCCGTGACCTCCAGCGGGTGATCGGCGACGAGGCACGCGAGCAGGCGCTGAGCGCCGAGGGGGCGCTGCCCGCACGGGTGATCGCCTGCGTAGGCGGAGGCTCGAACTCGATCGGGACCTTCCATGCCTTCATCGACGATCCGGGCGTCGAGCTGATCGGGGTGGAGGCCGCGGGCGAGGGACTGGATCGCCGCCATGGCGCCTCGCTGGTGGCGGGTCGGCCCGGCGTCCTGCACGGGGCGCTCTCGTCGGTGCTCGCCGACGACCAGGGCCAGATCCTCGAGGCGCATTCGATCTCGGCCGGGCTCGACTATCCCGGTGTGGGTCCCGAGCACGCCCAGCTTCGCGACAGCGGGCGGGCGCGCTACGAGGCGGTCACCGATGCCGACGCCCTGAAGGCGTTCCGTGAGCTCGCCCGGCTGGAGGGGATCGTGCCGGCGCTCGAGCCCTCCCATGCGATCGCATGGCTGCTCTTGAACTCCGCCGGCGGTTCGGATTCGGCGGAGGGATACGACGTCGTGTGCCTGAGCGGCAGGGGTGACAAGGATCTGGCCGAGGCCCTGAGGGCCCTCGACGAGCTCGATGGCTGAACCGACCACGGGGGTCGAGCGAATCGGCCAGGCCTTCGATGCGGCGCGGGCCGCCGGACGGGCCGCGCTGATGCCGTACATGGTGGGTGGTTACCCCGACGCCCGCGCGTCCGCGGCGATCGCCGACGCCTACGCACAGTCGGGGGCCGACCTGGTCGAGCTCGGGGTCCCCTTCTCGGACCCGCTCGCCGACGGACCGGTGATCCACGCCGCCGCCACCGAGGCTCTGGCCGGGGGTGCGACGCTGGAGAGCGTGTTGGCGATCGGAGAGCGGATCGCCGCCGTCGTGCCGGTGGTACCGATGGTGTACGCAAACATGGCCCTGGCCCAGGGCCCGGCCCGGTTCGCCCACCTGCTCATGGACGCGGGCGCGGCGGGGGCGATCGTCCCCGATCTCCCGCTGGACGAGGCCGGGGAGATCGGCGAGGAGCTGCGGGCTGTCGGGCTCCCGCTGATCCCGCTGGTCGCTCCGACCACTCCCGAGGTTCGCCGGCGGAGGATCTGCGAGAGAGCGGAGGGCTTCGTGTACGTGGTCTCCGACACCCGTGTGACCGGCGAGCGGGAGGACCTGCCGCAGGGCCTCGCGGAGCTGGTCGCGGCGGTCCGCGACGAGGCGCCGGTGCCGGCCGCGGTCGGGTTCGGGATCGGGACCCCGGACCAGGCGGCTGCGGTGGGCAGGATCGCCGACGGCGTGATCGTGGGAACCCGGCTCGTGCGGGCGGTCGGCGAGGCCGACGGAGCCGATGGAGCGGTGGCCGCCGTCGGCGAGTTCATCCGCGCCGCGCGGGAGGCGATGGCCGAGGCCGGTCGCGCCGTGGGGTAGATTGCGGGTCGTGCAGCTGCTCGTGTTCACGGTGGTCGGCTTGGCCGCGATGCTGGTCGCCTACGCCTTCGGTCTCGGGGGCGCGGTCGGGTTCCTGATCTTCCTCGCCATCCTGCTGGTCGGGGTCGGCCTGCGTGCCACGGCCCCGCTGGTCGAGCGCCTGCGTCCCTAGCCGCCCGTGCGGATCGGCGTCCTGACAGGAGGCGGTGACTGCCCCGGCCTGAACGCCGCCATCCGAGCCATCGTCCGCAAGGGGATCGACTTCTACGGGGACGCGATCGTGGGGTTTCGCGACGGCTGGCGGGGGCCGCTTGGAGAACTCCTATGACGAGCTGACGATCGAGTCGACCCGGGGAATCCTGCCCCGCGGCGGAACCATCCTCGGGACCTCGAGGACGAATCCGTTCAAGACCGAGGAGGGCCCGGAACGGGTCCGGGAGACGATGACCGGGTTGCACCTCGATGGCCTGATTGCGATCGGAGGCGAGGACACGCTGGGCGCCGCGGCCCGGCTTCACTCGGATCAGGGCCTCCCCGTTCTCGGCGTGCCGAAGACGATCGACAACGACCTCGGGGCCACCGACGTCACCTTCGGCTTCGACACCGCGCTCCAGGTGGCGACCGAGGCGATCGACCGCCTCCACACCACGGCCGAATCCCACCATCGGGTGATGGTGGTGGAGGTGATGGGGCGTCACGCGGGTTGGTTGGCACTCCATTCCGGACTCGCCGGAGGCGGCGACGTGATCCTGATCCCCGAGCGCCCGTTCGACATCGACGAGGTGTGCCAGCTGCTCAACCGGCGCCACGCGCGCGGACGGAACTTCTCGATCGTGGTGGCGGCTGAAGGGGCGATTCCGAAAGAGGGGACGATGGAGGTGGTCGAAGGGGAGAAGGACGAGTTCGGCCACGTGCGACTCGGCGGAATCGGGCATCGGCTCGAGCGGGAGATCGAGGGCCGGACCGGGTTCGAGACTCGCGCCGTCGTGCTGGGCCACATCCAGCGCGGGGGGACGCCGACCGCGTTCGACCGCGTGCTCGCGACGCGCCTCGGCGTGGCGGCGATCGACGCCGCTCAGGAGGGTCGCTGGGGGACGATGCCGGCACTACGCGGGACCCGAATCGAGCTCGTTCCCCTGAGCGAGGCGGTGGTGAGCCTGCGGACGGTGCCGGCCGAGGATTACGAGGCCGCCTCGCCGTTCTTCGGCTGAGGCGGAGCGTGGGGGAACGCCGCGCCAAGCCTCCGGATCGACCCGTCTGGAGGCCCGGGGCCGCCGCTCGTCGCGACCCTGGCGATCGTGGTCGGGATCTGGTCCGGCTGCGCCTCGCCCGGGTCAGGGATCCAAGCCGGCGAGCGGGTGACCGTGTACGTCAGCTCCCCGCTGCGCGGGCCGGAGGGCTCCGAGGGCCGCGACGTGGCGGACGGAGCCCGGTTGGCGCTCGCGGATGCAGACCGGAAGGTCGGGGAGCTCGCGGTGCGCGCCCGCTATCTGGACGACACCGGTGCGCCACGGTGCGCATGCCGGGTGGAGCGCCGCGGTCGCGGCCGCCAACGCCCGGAGGGCGGCCGAGGACTCGACCGCGATCGCCTACCTCGGAGACTTCGACTCCGGCGCGACGCGGTCCTCGCTTACCGATCACCAACGCGGCCCGCCTGCTCCAGGTGTCGGCGGCGAGCTCGGCCGTGGACCTCGTGCAGCCCTACCTCGGCGCCGGCGACCAGGTGCCCGCGGACGTCCAGCCGACCGGCGAGCGAACCTTCGGCCGGGTGATCCCGAGCGACGAGGCGCAGGGGAAGGCCGCCGCCGGGTGGGCCAGGCGCCTGGGGGCGAAGCAGGTGGCCGCCGTCTCCGACGGGTCGCGGTTCGGGGACGTGCTGGTGGAGTCCTTCCGGTCCGTGGCCTCCGGCCTGACTCACGATCGGGCAGCCGCCGAGCTCCTGTACTACGGAGGCACCGCGAGCGACGTTCCGGCCGTGGTCAAGCGGAGCCTCGCAGCCAATTGCCCGTCTCCGAGCGTGATCGGGACCGACGCGCTCTTCGGGTCGTCCCTGCTGCGTTCAGTGCCTCCAGGCAACGTCATCTGCGGTCTGCCGCCCGAGCCGCCTCAGTCCCACGGAGTGCTCCTGACCTCGGCGGCCGAGGCGCCTTCGCAGCTGCCGGGATCCGGGCAGCGTTTCTTGCGGGCCTTTCGTGCTCGTTACGGCCGCCACCCTGGTCGCTACGCCGCCTACGGCTACGAGGCGATGGCGGTGATCCTGGACTCGATCCGGCGCGCCGGCGATTCGGGCGATGACCGCGATGCGGTGGTCGACGCGTTCTTCGACACGCGCGCCCGCGATTCGATCCTGGGGACGTACTCGATCGACGAGGTCGGCGACACGACTCTGGACCGCCTCGCCGGCTACAGCGTGATCGGCGGCCGGCCGGTCTTCGCGAGAGCGCTTCGGGTGCCGTGAGTCGAGGCGCCGGCCGGCGTCAACGCTTCAACAGGTCCCGCAGCGCCGGCTCGAGCTCCGGGTGGGCGAACTCGAACCCGGCGTCGAGCGCGCGGCGCGGCAGGGCGCGCTGCCCGCCCGTCGACCACCTCGCCGAGCTCGTTCGCCGAATCTCGCTCCTCAGAGCGAGCTTGGGGACCGGGAGGACCGCCGGGCGCCCGAGGACGCGGCCGAGCAGCTTCGAGAACTCGCGGTTGGTGACCGGGTTCGGGGAGGTGGCGTTGTAGGTGCCGGAGGCACCCTCGGTGTCGAGTGCCCAGAGCAGCAGGCGCACCTCGTCGGCCACGTGGATCCACGGCATGTACTGGTCGCCTCCCGCGATCGGCCCGCCGACGCCGAGCCTGAAGGGGAGCAGCAGCTGCTTCAAGAGGCCGCTGCCGGGGTCAAGGACGAGGCCGGTGCGCGTGATCGCCACCCGCACACCGGGGCCCTCGGCGGCTCGCGCGGCGGCCTCCCAGGCGACGCAGACCTGAGCGTCGAATGAGTCCCCCGGAGGCGTGGACTCGTCGACCAGGGCCTCGCCGCGATCGCCGTAGTAGCCGACGGCCGATTGGCTGACCAGCACGGCGGGACGCGGGTCGACGGCGCTGATTGCATCGACCAGGTTCTTGGTCGCTCGCTCACGGCTCTCGCGGATCCGCTGCTTGGCGTCCTCGGTCCAGCGTTGGTCGATCGGCTCTCCGATCAGGTTGACCACCCCGTCGAGGCCCGCCAGAGCCTCGACGGGGGGGCGCTCCACCGCCGGGCTCCACGCGTGCCAGCTCAAGGTGGGGTTCGTGCTGCGCACCCGGTCCGGGTCGCGGGTCAAACCGACGACCTCGTCGCCGCGGGCCAGAAGCGCGTCGCACACCCGCGCCCCCAAGAAGCCGCTGGCCCCGGTCACCAGGACGCGCATCGCCTCGACTCGCTCATTCGAGCGCCGTGAAGGTGCCGGTCTCCTCCGAGACCCGAGCGATCCCCGCCCGGCGCGCTTCCTCGACCACGGCTGCCGCCACGGCCGGTGCCACCTCGCGGTCGAACACGCTCGGGATTATGTAGTCCTCACTGAGGTCCTCGTCGGCCACGACCTCCGCGATCCCCTTGGCCGCGGCCAGCTTCATCTCCTCGGTGATCCGCGGCGCACCGGCGTCGAGCGCTCCCCGGAAGATGCCCGGGAAGCAGAGCACGTTGTTGATCTGGTTCGGGTAGTCGGAGCGGCCGGTGGCCATGATCCGCACGAACGGGGTCGCTTCCTCCGGCATCACCTCGGGGTTCGGGTTGGCCATCGCGAACACGATCGCGTCGTCCGCCATCGCCGACAGGGCCTCCGCCGGGATGATCCCCGGCCCCGAGACGCCGACGAAGAGATCGCACCCTTCGATCACCTCGGCGGGCGGGCCTTGCAGCCGGTCCGGATTCGAGTTCTCTGCGTACCAGCGCTTGATCTCGGTCATCTCGCCCGACGCGTAGTCCTCGCGCTCGGTCGACAAGGCGCCGTGGCGGTCGCAGCCGATCACCTGGGTGACCCCGGACTCGAGCATCATCTTGGTCACCGCGACCCCGGCGGCTCCGAGGCCGACAACCAGCACCCGGAGGTCCTCGAGCCTCTTGCCGACGATCTTCAGCGAGTTGAACAGGGCGGCCATCGTGACCACGGCGGTCCCGTGCTGGTCGTCGTGGAAGACGGGGATGTCGACCTCGTCCTTGAGACGCTCCTCGATCTCGAAGCACCGCGGCGCCGAGATGTCCTCGAGATTGATCCCGCCGAAGGTCGGTGCGGCCAGCCTCACGACCTCGACGATCTGTCCGGGGTCGCGGGTGTCGAGGCAGATCGGGAAGGCATCGACGTTTGCGAACTCCTTGAACAGCATCGCCTTTCCCTCCATCACCGGCATCGCCGCCTCCGGGCCGATGTCGCCGAGGCCGAGCACGGCGCTGCCGTCCGAGACCACGGCGACCGTGTTGCGCTTGATCGTGTACTCGAACGCCTTCGAGCGGTCGGCGGCGATCTCCTGGCAGACTCGGGCCACGCCGGGGGTGTAGGCCATCGAGAGGTCGTCGCGGGTCTTGAGCGGGTACTTGTTGTGCTGCTCGATCTTGCCGCCGCGGTGCATCTGCAGGGTGCGGTCGACGTACTCGATCACCCGCGCGCCCCTGGTGGATCCGATCGCCCGCAGGATCTCCTCCCAGTGTCGCTGGTCGCGGGCGTCGATCGTGAACTCCCGCACCCGCTTGCCCTCGCCCCCAGCCCCGGGGACCAGGTCCACCCCCTGCAGCGCCCCGCCCGCCTCCGCGATCCGCGCGGTCAGCTTCCCGAGCGGTTCCTGGCGGGCGTCGAGCTCCACCCGGACGGTGACCGAGAACTGCGCGCTGACTGAATGGACGGTCGACATCGGACGGCTGATCTTATGCGTCGAGGGTGAAACGCCCGATGCGTCGGAATGGCGCGCGCCGCCCGCAGATCGGCTGGGTGGGGGGCGGGAAGCGAAGCGCTGGCGCTTTACGGCGGTATGCGCCACAAACGCGCCATGTCCCCGGACGGGCGGTCGCGAGATGGCCGCGCGGCAGCACGGGGTGGCCTCCTTACCCAGCTGAGGGCGGCCGGGCTGAGCCGCGACGCGGTAGCGCCGGGTCCGCCATGGCCGCCTCCACCGCATCCACCAGGGCGTCTACGCCGTCGGCCATGCCGGGCTCGGTCGGGAAGGGAGATGGATGCGCCGGCTCGCCTGCGGTCGACGGCGGTCCTCGAGCCAACGGAGCGCCGCAGCGTTGTGGGACTCCAGCGTCCGGGTGGCGCGATCGAGGCTCACCGATCCACGAACCGGGGCGGCAGAGCCAGGTCATTGCATGCTCCGCAACACCATGCGCGGTCTACGAGATCCGCCCGGTGACACCCTGGACGACCTCCACCGCGTGCTCCTCGCGAAGACGTCGCCGCTGCGCTCGGGAGGCGGAATACCTGCGGCTGCCGATCGGCGAGCGGTTCACGCCCGACCGGACTCGCAGCGAGCTCGAGGCCCGCTTCCTTGCCTTTGTCGCCACCATCGCCTGCCCAGCCCAGAAGTCAACGTGCACATCGGCTCGCTCACCGTTGATTTCATTTGGCGGGAGGCACGCCTGGTGGCCGAGCTCGACGGCTGGGAGTCCCACCGCACGCGGTCCGCATTCGAGGCCGACCGAGCACGTGACGTGCGGCTCAAGTCGCGCGGGTTCGAGGTCGTGCGGTTTACTTACCGGCAGATCGCGGGAGACCCCGGCGGGGTGGTTGCCGTGCTCCGCGCGGTGCTCGCTTGACCGTGCTGGCGCTTTTGGGCGGTATGCGCCAAAAGGCGCCAAGTGGCGCCGACGCCCGGCCTGGAGCGGGCCTAGGATGGGCTCGTGCCCGCCACGAAGACCAGGCCGAAGCAGGCGGCGAAGGCGAGCGAGCCCACGGGCGAGCTGTTCCTGATCGACGGCAACAGCCTTGCCTATCGCGCGTTTTTTGCCCTGCCCGAGTCGATCGCCACCGCCGACGGACGGCCGACCAACGCGATCTACGGCTTCGCCTCGATGATGGCCAAGATCCTGATCGAGCATCGCCCGCAGGCGGTGATCGTCGCCTGGGACGCGGGACTGTCCGGGCGCGAGGTCACCTACGAGCCCTATAAGGCGCAGCGGCCTCCGCGGCCGGACCTGCTCTCGGAGCAATGGCCGCATCTTGCGCCCGTGGCTGAGGCGTTCGGCTTCCACAACGTCAAAGTCGAGGGCTGGGAAGCCGACGACGTGATTGCCACCCTGGTGCGCCAGGCCCTGGAGGCGGAGATCCCGGTGATGGTGGTCTCGGGGGATCGCGACGTCTACCAGCTGGTCGCCGACGGCGTCAGGGTGATGACCACCTCGCGCGGCGTGACCGAGACCAAGGTGTACGACCGGGAGGGCGTGATCGAGCGCTACGGCGTGCCGCCCGAGCTGGTCCCCGACCTGATCGGGCTCAAGGGCGACACCTCCGACAACATCCCGGGCGTTCCGGGGATCGGGGACAAGACCGCGGCACAGCTGCTGCAGGAGTTCGGCTCCCTGGAGGCGGTGCTCGACAACGTCGACAAGGTCTCCGGGGCGAAGCGAAAGCAGAACCTGAGCGAGCATGCCGACGACGCCCGGATCTCGAAGCAGCTCGCGACCCTGAACTACGAGATCGAGGTCCCGATCGAGGTCAGCAAGGAGGCGCGGGCGAAGCCGGACCGAAGCCGCCTGCGCGACGTGGCCGCGGAGTTCGAGCTGCGCCAGGTGGTCCAGCGCCTCGACGAGGAGTTCCTCGAGGAGGTTCCCGAGCGGGAGGTCGACGAGACCCTGGTGGTGGAGGCGGAGGAGGGAACGCCCGACGACCTTGCCGAGGGGCCGATCGCGGTCGCGGTCGCAGCCGGGAGCTGGGCGGCAAGCGACGGCGATCGGGTGGTTACCGGTGAGGCCGCCGACCTGGTCCAGCTGGCGGAGTCGCTTCGCGGGCGGTCCCTGCTCGCCCACGACGCGAAGTCGCAGGGTGGCGGGGGGCGCACCGGGCTGCTCGCGGTCGCGCCGCCGGGCTGCCTCGAGTTCGCGCACGACACGATGGTCGCCGCCTACCTGATCGACCCCGCCAGGCGGGTCTACGATCTGCACGAGCTGGCCGCCGATGCCGGTCTCGCCGCCGCCCCCGCAGGGGCCGATCCGGGGCAGCTCTCGCTCGCCGCGGAGGAGGGCGAGGCCGGCGGCGACCCCGCCGCCGACGCCCGGCTGGTGGCGGAGCTGGCCGACCGCCAGCGTGGGCCGCTGGCCGAGTTCGGGCTCGAGCGCCTGCTGCGAGAGGTCGAGATGCCGCTGGTCGAGGTGCTGGCGGCGATGGAGCGTGCCGGGGTGAAGCTGGACGCGAAGCGACTGGCCGAGATCGGCGAGGGAATGGGGGAGCGGATCGTCGAGCTCGAGCGCGAGATCTACGAGCTCGCCGGACACGAGTTCACGATCGGATCGCCCCAGCAGCTGGGCACGGTGCTGTTCTCGGAGCTCGGACTGACCAAGAAGCGCCGTGGCAAGACGGGCTTCTCGACCGATGCCCGAGTCCTGGCCCAGATCCGCGACGAGCACGAGATCATCGCCAAGGTGGAGAGCTGGCGCGAGCTGACCAAGCTCAAGAACACGTACCTGGACGCGCTGCCGGAGCTGATCGACCCCGAGACGGGGCGCATCCACACAACCTTCAACCAGGTGGCCACCACCACCGGGCGCCTCTCGAGCATCAACCCGAATCTCCAGAACATCCCGGTCCGCTCCGAGATCGGGCGCCCGATCCGAGGCTGCTTCGTCGCCGAGCGGGGCAAGCGCCTGCTCTCGGCCGACTACAACCAGGTGGAGCTCCGGGTGCTCGCCCAGGTCGCGGGTGAGGACGTGCTGCGCGAGATCTTCGCCTCCGACGAGGATGTCCATCGCGAGACCGCCGCCGAGGTGCTGGCAATCTCTCCGGACGAGGTGGGCCCGGCCGAGCGCTCGAAGGCGAAGATGGTCAACTACGGGATCGCCTACGGGCTTTCGGCCTTCGGCCTCGCGGACCGCCTCCAGATCTCGCGCGACGAGGCGGCGCTCTACATCCAGCGCTACTTCGAGCGGTTCCCGGCCGTCAAGGCCTTCATCGACGAGACGATTGCCACCGCTGAGCGTGATGGCTTCGTTTACACGCTGCTCGGCCGGCGCCGTGCGATCCCCGAGCTGCGCTCGAGCCAGCGCCAGCGCCGGCTGCTCGGCGAGAGGCTGGCGGTCAACACGGTGATCCAGGGCACGGCGGCGGACATAATCAAGCTGGCAATGGTTCGCTGCCGCGCCAAGCTCGCCGACGCCGGACTCGAAACCCGCCTCGTGCTTCAGATCCACGACGAGCTCCTGTTCGAGGGTCCGGAGGCCGAGATGGACCCGGCGGCGGAGCTGGTACGGCGCGAGATGTGCGACGCGTTCGAGCTCGACCCGCCGCTGGCCGTCGACATCGGCATCGGCAGGGACTGGCTGGCGGCAAAGTAGACGCGCGCCGCGCGGCGCGAGCTAGCATCCCCGCGTGGATCGAGGTCTCGCCGTCCTGCTGACCGCCGTGGTCGGCGGGGTGTTGGCCCTTCAGGCGCCGATCAACGCCGGCCTCGGCAAGGCGACGGGGTCGCTCCCCGCCGCGCTGGTCTCGTTCACCGTCGGAACCCTGTTGCTGGCCCTGATCGTCGGGCTGAGCGGCGAAGCCGCGGGACTGGGCTCGACCTTCGAGGTCCGCTGGTACTACCTGATCGGCGGGGCGCTCGGGGCGGCCTACGTCACCATCGCCCTGATCGCCGTCAAGTCGATCGGCGCCGGCGGGGTGGCGGCAGCCACGATCACCGGCCAGCTGATCACCGCGGTGGTCATCGATCGGCTGGGCATCCTGGGATTGGACCGGACGCCGATCAGCGCCACCCGGGTTGCCGGAGTCCTCCTGCTCCTCGTCGGCACCTACCTGCTGATCCGCTAGGCGGCTGCGCGCATCGGCGGTCGCGAAGCGGGCCGCCCGGCAAGGTGGCGGGCGTGTGCCGGGGGTGCGATCCGCAGGTAGTGGTTGAACGACCAGCGCACGAAGTCCTCCCGGCTCATCCCCCGCAGCGCGGTGGCCAGAAGCCGTGGCGGCACCCTGGGGACCAGGCGCTGAACGCGCAGCAGCCAGCGGAATTGCCGCTCGTGGCGGGCCGAGAACTCGCGGTAGCGCTCCAGCGCCGCCCCGCGGGTTGCGGTTCCGTCGACCACCCGCCGAAGCTCTCGCCCGCAGGCGATCCCGAAGTGGAACGCGGTTCGGATTCCCTCCGCGGTCAGGGGCAGGCAGTGCCCGGCGGAGTCGCCGACGAAGAAGATGCCCCCCTCGGTAGCCTCACGCAGTCGGTGCGGAATCCAGTTGCCCTGGTAGCGGACCGCGTCCCGATCGAGGTCATGCGCAAGCTGGACGGTGGAGTCCTTGACGTGGAATCGGGGATCGAAGGAGCCCACCCCGACCCGAACCTCGTCGCCGGCCGGAAAGCTCCAGCTGTAGCCCGCGGGTACGTAGTCGCGGTCGATCCAGATCTCCAGCTCGTCCGAGCCGCCGCCGGGATGGACCTCGAGCCCCCGCGAAAGCGGCGCCTCCGGCGGCTGGTAGCCGTGGCGCCCGAGGACCCGCCGCCAGCCGAGGCAGTCGGCGATCAACGGCGCTCGCAGCTCGCCCCGGTCAGTTTCGACCCCATCGACAGCGCCCCCCGTGACGGTGGCGGTTTCGAATTGCACCTCGCACTGCTCCAGCAGGCGCTGGCAGAGGGTCGGGTAGTCGAAGGTCGAGAAGGTCCAGGGCAGGCGCATGCGCACGGTCACATGCGGGGTGTGGACGACCAGGTCGCCGAAGGTCTGTCTGATCGCCGATTCGACCCCCATGGCCGCCAGCCACTGGGTCGGCGCGGCGCACGCAGACGTCTGGCGCTCGCCCACCTCGTAACGGTCGACGAGCACCACCTGCGCGCCCGAGCCGGCCAGCTCTCGGGCCACTGCGAGCCCGGCGAAGCTAGCTCCGCAAACGACCACGTCAGCGTCGGCCTTGAGCGGCGTCCGCGCGCTGCCACGCTTCGTGCGTCGCCTCGGCATCCAGGCGAGGGTACTTCACTCCCGTGTCTATAGTTAGCCGCCGTGTCCGCGACCGACACAGCGACCGAGGCTGCCCCGGATAGCGCACCGCGGGTAGGTCCGATCGCCTCCAGCGACCTGATGGTCGAGGTGGACGGACAGCTCGTCCCCAACTACGACGCGACCATCAAGCCATTCGACGAGGGCGATGTGGTCAGCGGCGAGGTTGTGCGGATCGACAAGGACGAGGTCCTGGTCGACATCGGCTACAAGTCCGAGGGGGTCATCCCGTCGACCGAGCTCTCGATCCGGCGCTCCGTGGACCCGGCCGACGAGGTTTCGCTCGGCGAGCGGGTCGACGCCCTGGTGCTCACCAAGGAGGACCAGGAGGGGCGCCTCCTGCTGTCCAAGAAGCGCGCCCGGTTCGAGAAGGCCTGGCGCAAGATCGAAGGTGCCGCCGAGTCCGGGGAGCCGGTCGTCGGCACCGTGATCGAGGTGGTCAAGGGCGGCCTGATCCTCGACCTCGGGGTACGGGGCTTCCTGCCGGCCTCACTGGTTGACATCCGTCGGGTCCACAACCTTGACGAATTCAAGGGCCAGGAGCTCGAATGCAAGGTGATCGAGCTCAACCGCAGTCGCAACAACGTCGTCCTGTCGCGCCGAGCGGTGCTCGAGGAGGAGCGCAAGGAGGTTCGGGAGCAGATCCTGGGCCGCCTCCAGCCCGGCATGGTCGTGGAGGGCAAGATCTCCAACATCGTCGACTTCGGCGCCTTCGTCGACCTCGATGGGATCGACGGCCTGATCCACATCTCCGAGCTCTCCTGGAGCCACGTCAACCACCCGTCCGAGGTCCTGTCGGTGGGCGAGACCGTGCGGGTCAAGGTGCTGGACATCGACCGTGAGCGCCAGCGGATTTCGCTCGGCCTCAAGCAGACCCAGGAGGACCCGTGGCGCAAGGTGCTGGACGAGTATCGGCAGAACGACGTGCTCGAGGGCAAGGTGACCAAGGTGGTCGCCTTCGGCGCCTTCGTCGAGATCATCCCCGGGGTTGAGGGCCTGGTCCACATCTCCGAGCTGGCCGAGCATCACGTCGAGAACCCGAGCGAGGTGGTCTCGCCCAGCGATCAGGTGTGGGTGAGGATCCTCGAGATCGACGAGAGTCGCCGCCGGATCTCGCTCAGCGTCAAGCGTGCAGAGGCGCAGAACCTCCCGCTCAAGGACTTGATACCCACCGAACTGGCCGAGCAGGTTCAGCAGGAGGCGGCGGCCCAGGACGAGGTCCCCGACCTCGACGTCTCCGAGGAGGTCTTCCCCGAGGCTCCCCCTGCCGACGATCAGGCCGATCCGGACCAGGCTCAGGCTGAGGCGGAGGCGGAAACGGGCGAGACCCCCGAGGCGGAGACGGGCGAGACTCTCGAGGCGGGCGAGGTCCCGGACGCCGAGGGACCCTCGGAAGCCAGCGACAGCTGATGCCAGACTTCGGGTGGTGGACGCACCGCCACACCGCCGCCCACGCCAGCAGCCCGTAGCCCCGCCCGGCGCTACCGCGCCGGCTTTCATCGGCCTCACGGGTGCGGTCGCCGCCGGCAAGTCGGAGGCGCTCACCGCCTTCGATCGCCTGGGCGCCGCGATCCTGTCGAGCGATCAGATCACCCACGAGCTCCTCGATCACGCCGAGGTCCGCGACCGGTTGGTCGATCGCTGGGGTCGGGGAGTGCTGGCGGACGGCCGGATCGCTCGCGATCGGGTGGGCGAGATCGTCTTCGCGCGACCACCGGAGCTGGCCTGGCTGGAGTCCGTTCTCCACCCGCTGGTGGGCCAGAGGGTGGCCGGCTGGCGGGCCGGCCTCGCGCCGCAGGCGCCGCTCGCCGTGGTCGAGGTGCCGCTGCTGTTCGAGGCCGGGTTGGAGACGGCGTTCGACGCAACGGTCTGCGTGATCGCGGACGATCGGACCCGCGCCGAGCGGGCCAGCCGGCGCGGCACCGAGCTGTTCGAGGATCGAGCAGAGCGCCAGCTCTCTCAGGAGGAGAAGGCGGCCAGAGCGACCCACGTGATCCGCAACGATGGGTCGTTGGCCGATCTCGAGCGGGAGGTGGCCCGCCTGATTCCGGACCTGGCGGCGAGCGCGGGGACGGCGTGAGCCCCACCCCGGCAGCGTCGCGGGGGGGCGGGAGGCACCCGCGTGGGGCCGCGGTTGCCGGTTCACGGCGTCGCAGATGGCTGTGGATCGCGGCCGCCGCCCTGATCGGGGTCGGGGCGGCGATCGCGGTCAGCAGGATCGACTTCGAGCGGGCGCTTCAGGAGATCACCTTGCCACTTCGTCACGACGACGTGATCCGTCAGCAGGCGGCCGACAAGGACATCGATCCGGCGCTGATCGCCGCGGTGATCTACGCCGAGTCCCGGTTCCGCGACCAGGAGTCGCACGCGGGCGCGCTGGGCCTGATGCAGATCACCCCCCAGACGGCGGACGTGATCGCCCACCTGAGCGGAGGCACCGAGTTCGTCACCGGCGACCTCTCCGACCCGGAGATCAACATCCGCTACGGGTCGTTCTATCTCCGCTACCTGCTGGACCGCTACAACGGCAACGAGGTCGCCGCGCTCGCCGCCTACAACGCCGGCACCGGGAACGTCGATCGTTGGGGGGGCGCGGAGCTCGACCCCGACGGGATCCGATTTCCGGAGACGCGGGCCTACGTCGATCAGGTGCTCGACAAGCGCCAGGACTATCGGGACAAGTACGCCGACGACCTCGGGCTGGCGCCCTAGAGGCGGCCGGCGAGGGGCGGGGGGCTGCGAGACGAAATGGAGCTGGTCGTCGCCTGGATCTTGGCGCCGCTCGTGCTCGCCGCCCTCTGCACGGGCTGCGGGTTGCTGGTCGACCGGCTGGCCGGCGCAAGCCTGCCCGGGGCCTTGGTTCCCGCGACCGGGTTCGCGGCCATCGTGGTCGTCGCCCAGGTGCCCACCCTCTGGGACGCGACCGCCGAGCTGGCGACCCCCGTGGCGGTCGCCATGGCGGTTGCGGGGATCGCCCTATGGTGGGGATCGCGGGGATCGCCCGAGCCTGGGGCAGTCGCGGCGGCGGTGGCTGTGTTCTGCGTCTACGCAGCGCCGGTGGTCCTCTCGGGAAAGGCAACCTTTGCCGGCTACATCCGTCTCGATGACACCGCCACCTGGATGGCGCTCACCGACCGGGTCATGGAGCACGGCCGCGGCCTCGGCGGCCTCGCCCCATCGACCTACGAGGCCACCCTGTCGTTCAACCTCGGCGACGGATACCCGATCGGGGTCTTCCTGCCGCTGGGCATCGCCAGGGCGCTCACGGGTCAGGACGTCGCCTGGCTGATCCAGCCCTACATCGCCTTCGGCGGCGCGCTGTTGGCCCTCTGCCTGTGGCAGCTCGCGGGGCCGGTCCTGCGCTCGAAGGCCCTGCGGGCCGCGGTCGCTTTCCTGGCCGCACAGTCGGCCCTGCTATTCGGCTATGCCCTCTGGGGCGGGATCAAGGAGGTCTTCGGGGCCGTTCTGGTAGCGGCCGCGGCGGGGTTGACCGGGGTCGCGATCAGCGACCGGGGAACGCCACGGTCGCTGATCGCGCTGGCGCTCGCGAGCGCCGGCTTGATCGGGGTCCTGAGCGGGGGAGGGGGAATCTGGCTGGTGGGCATCGTGGCTGCGGCGCTCGTCTTCGCCGTCCCGGCGCTCGGTGTCCGGGTGACGTTGGCGCGAGCGCTGGGGTTCGTGATCGTGGTGACGCTGCTCTCCCTGCCCGTGCTGGCTCCAGGGGGGTTCCTGCCGCCGACCTCGGCGTCGCTGAGCAGCGCCACGGCGTTGGGGAACCTGCTGGGGCCGCTGGACAAGCTGCAGCTGTTCGGCATCTGGCCCGCCGGCGACTTCCGTCTCGATCCCGCGGGGCCCGGCACCACCTATGCGTTGATCGCGCTCGCCGCCGTCGCGGCGCTGGTCGGGCTGCTCGGCGCCCGACGAGCGCGGGCTTGGCCGATGCTGATCTACGTCGGCGGAGCGCTTGCCGCCTGCCTGGTGATCGTGATCATCGGATCGCCGTGGATCGAGGGCAAGGCGATGGCAATCGCCTCCCCGGCGCTGCTCTTGGCGGCCTGCTCCGGGGCCGGGTGGCTGTGGGCCGGTGCGGGCAGGAGGGTGAGGCTCTGGGAGCGGATGGCCGGCGCCGCGCTGCTGGCGATCCTCGGGGCGGGTGTTCTTTGGTCGGCGGCGCTTGCCTATCGCGACGTCAACCTGGCGCCACGCGACCAGCTTGTCGAGCTGGAGACGATTGGGCATCGGATCGCCGGGCAAGGTCCCACCCTGATGACCGAGTACCAGCCGTATGGTGTTCGCCACTTCCTGCGCGACGCCGATCCCGAGGCGGCGTCGGAGCTTCGGCGGCGGTTGGTGCCCCTCCGGGGCGGGGGCACCCTCCGCAAGGGGGCGACCGCCGACACCGATCGGTTCCAGCTCGCGGCGCTGACCCCCTACCGGACCCTGGTGCTGCGTCGCTCCCCGGCCCAGAGCCGGCCGCCCTCGCCCTACCGACTCACCTGGCGCGGGCGCTACTACGAGGTCTGGCAGCGCCCGGAGAGCCTCGAGTCGTCGGTGATCCGCCACCTCGGCCTGGGCACCGCACTCGATCCGACCGGGGTTCCCGACTGCGACCAGATTCGCGCGATCGCCCGCGCTTCGGGGCCGGGCGGCAGGTTGGCGGCGGCTGCCCGACCGGGCACCCAGACCGTGCCGCTCGCGGACACCTCCCATCCCCGTGCCTGGGAGTGGGCCGGCTATCCGGGCACCCTGCTCCCGGTGACGCCCGGCACGCTGGCGGCCGAGCTCCGCGTGCCGCACCCGGGCCGCTTCGAGATCTGGCTCGGCGGCTCGGTGCGGGGGGAGGTCGAGCTGGAGATCGACCACCGGCCGGTGGACGAGCTGAGGCACGAGCTCAACAACCAGGGGGAGTACGTCTTGCTGGGACGGGCCCGTCTGGGCTCCGGCCGCCATCGGTTGGCGATCCGTTTCCATGCTGCCGATCTGCACCCCGGAAGCGGCGGGGCGCCGAGGCCCGTGGGACCCCTCGAGCTCTCGGTGGGCGACGCCGCGGACGCCCGGGTCGTGCACCTGCGGAGCGACCAGGCGGCGCGGCTCTGCGGTGCGCGCTGGGACTGGATCGAGGTCCTGGCGCCCGCCGGGACGAGCGCCGACTGAGGGCGCCTGTTGGGGCCGGCGAACCTCTAGCTGGCCAGCGACTCGGCCTCGGGCCGGGGCTCAGCCGCCGGCGCGTGAATCCGGAACCGGTCACGCCCGGCCGCCTTGGCGTCGTAGACGGCGATGTCGGCCTCCACCATCAGCTCCTCGGCGGTCTGCGTGCGGAGGCGGGAGATGAGCGCGACCCCGACGCTCGTCGTCACCCGCAGCTGCTTGCCCTTGAACTCCACCCGGTGGCCGCGGACGGTGTCCACCAGCTTGCCGGCCACCCCGCGGGCTTCGTCGGTGCCGGCGTATGGCAGCAGCACCGCGAGCTCGTCGCCGCCCAGGCGGCCGAGCACGTCGGTCTCGCGAAGGTCCTCGCGGAGCAACTCCCCGACGCTCTTGATCACCGCGTCGCCGGCGTGATGGCCGAGGCTGTCGTTGACGTCCTTGAAGTTGTCGATGTCGAGCAGAAGCACCGCTCCGCCTCCTCCGTAGCGCGAGGCTTGAGCGACCCGATCGACGAGCTCCTCCTCGAAGCGGCGGCGGTTGAGCAGCCCCGTGAGCGGGTCGTGATCGGCCAGGTAGCGAAGCCGGGCCGCGATCCGCTCGCGCTCGGTCACGTCCCTGAAGCTCCAAACCCGACCATGGATCTCACCATCGACGCCGCGCTGGGGGCGCGAGTAGCGCTCCACCACGCGCCCGTCCTTGAAGTGGAGCATGTCGTGGCTCTCCGCCGCGGGGCGGCGGGTGAGCTCGTCGACCCTGTGCACGAATCCGTCGGGCTCGAGCAGCTGCTCGGAGATCAACGCCAGCCGGCCCTCCTGGTCGTCGGACTCGAGCAGCTCGTCGGGCATCCTCCACATCTTCGTGAAGCGCTGATTGAAGCCGACCACGCGACCGCTTCGATCGACGACCAGGATCCCGTCGGCGGTCGACTCGAGGGTCGCGCGCTGCAGCGAGAGCGACTCCTCGAGCTCGCGCTCCGAGCGCTCCTTTTCGGCCAGCCGACGGTCGAGCAGTCCCTTGATGTACCCGAACAGCAGCGTGGTGACGACCAGCGATCCCATCGTGATCAGCCATCGGGCAATCCCCTGGCTGGCGTCCTTGCCGAGCGCGAGGACGGCCGCGTAGCAGACCCCCACCACCGCGACCTGGAGGAATGCCTGTCGGCGGGTGAAGAAGTACGCCGCATAGAGGGCGACCCAGAGGTAGAAGACCTCGGTGTCGGTGGGGCCGCCGCTGGCGAAGTAGGTCCCGGCGGAGATCATCAGCGTTCCGACCACGAGCAGGAGCTGGAACGCTTGCTGGGGCAGGCGGCGCCAGCCGATCGCGATCAGCAGGCAGGCCGCGGCCGCCAGGTCGCAGATGATCAGCTCGGCCAGCTTCTCGTCTCCGCTGAGGTCGTCGGAGAGCGGGATCGCCGCCAGAGCCAGGACCGTCCCGGCGGCGAACAGCAGCAACAGCGCCGCCGCCATGCCGGCCCGCGGGTCAGACCCGTCGCTGAGGCTTCGGCGCGCGGCTTCGAGTCGCCGCCGGATCGATTTTGCGAAGGCCATGCGGATCCCCTGTATGAGGTGTTTCGGTAGGCGAGGCGTCACCCTTTAGCCCGAACTGGGTCCCGCGGTGTCCGGTGGACGGACGCAGCGGGACGCGGTTGGCGTGTATCGACGGCCGCTATCTTGGCTGCGGTGCCCGCCTTCAAGCTCAACCCCGCCTACACGCCCACCGCCGACCAGCCGAAGGCGATCGCCTCGCTGACGGCGGGCGTGGAAGCCGGGCAGCGGTTCGCCTGCCTGCTCGGCGCCACCGGCACCGGGAAGACGTTGACGATGGCGGGGACGATCAAGGAGCTGCAGCGCCCGGCGCTCGTCATCGCCCACAACAAGACCCTGGCCGCCCAGCTGTGCAACGAGTTCCGGGAGTTCTTCCCCGACAACGCGGTGGAGTACTTCGTCAGCTACTACGACTACTACCAGCCGGAGGCGTACGTGCCGGCGCAGGACCTCTACATCGAGAAGGACTCGTCGATCAACGACGAGATCGACCGCCTGCGCCACTCCGCAACCGCGGCGCTGCTCGCTCGGCGCGACGTGGTGATTGTGGCCTCGGTCTCCTGCATCTACGGGATCGGCTCACCCGAGCTCTACAGGGAGCAGATGCAGCTGTTCAAGGTCGACGAGTGGATCGACCGCGACCAGCTGTTCCGGAAGCTGATCGGGATGCAGTACGGGCGCAACGACACCAACCTCACCCGGGGCACCTTCCGGGTCAAGGGAGAGCTGCTTGAGGTCTTCCCGGCATACGCCGAGACCGCGTACCGGATCGCGCTGTTCGGCGACGAGGTGGAGGGCATCCAGCACTTCGACCCGCTGACAGGTGAGGTGCTGGACGAGGTCGACCACGTGGCCGTGTGGCCGGCGACTCACTACGTGACCAAGGAGGAGACGATCGAGCGGGCGGTGGTCGAGATCAAGCAGGAGCTGAACCAGCGGGTCGCCTGGTTCGAGGAGCGGGGCAAGCTGCTCGAGGCGCACCGCCTCAGGCAGCGGACCGAGTACGACGTCGAGCTGATGAAGGAGCTCGGCTTCGCCCCCGGGATCGAAAACTACTCGCGGATCATCGACGGGCGCCCTGAGGGGAGTCCCCCGCACACCCTGATCGACTACTTCCCGGACGACTTCGTCGTCTTCGTCGACGAGTCTCACCAGACCATCCCTCAGCTCGGCGGAATGTACGAGGGCGACCGCTCCCGCAAGCAGACCCTGGTCGACCACGGATTCCGGCTGCCCTCGGCGCTCGACAACCGGCCGCTTCGGTTCGAGGAGTTCCTCGGCCGGATCGGCCAGATGGTGATGGTGTCTGCGACCCCGGGAGAGTTCGAGCGGGGTGCCGCGTCGCGGATCGTCGAGCAGATCGTGCGCCCGACGGGGATCGTCGACCCCGAGGTCGAGGTCCGCGAGACTCGCAACCAGATCGACGACCTGATGAACGAGGTGCGGCGCCGCACTGAGGTGGGGGAGAGGACCCTGGTCACCACGCTGACCAAGAAGATGGCCGAGGACTTGACTGCCTACCTGCTCGAGCACGGCTTCCGAGTCCGGTACCTGCACTCTGAGATCGACACCCTGGAACGGATCCAGATCATCCGTGACCTGCGGCTCGGCGAGTACGACGTGCTGGTCGGCGTCAACCTGCTCCGAGAGGGGCTCGACCTGCCCGAGGTGTCCCTGGTGGCGATCCTCGACGCCGACAAGGAGGGGTTCCTTCGGGGTGAGACGAGCCTGATCCAGACGATCGGCCGCGCAGCGCGCAACGTCCGCGGACGGGTGCTGATGTACGCGGACCGCGAGACCCAGGCGATGCGAACCGCGATCGAGGAGACCGACCGCCGCCGTGAGATCCAGCGCGCCTACAACCGCGAGCACGGGATCACCCCGGAGACCGTCCAGAAGGGGATCTCGGAGATCAGCGAGTTCCTGGCCATGGAGTCGCGGGCGGCGCCCTCCCGCCGCCGGCGCGTGCAGGGCAGCGAGGAGGTGCAGACCCCGGCCGAGCTCGAGCGGTTGATCGTCGAGCTCGAGGAGGAGATGGTGGCCGCCGCCGAGGACCTCAGGTTCGAGGAGGCGGCCCGGATCCGGGACGAGATCAAGGAGCTGCGGCGAGACCTGGAAGCGCTTACGTCGAGCTGAGCCGGATCGGTCCCGAGGGGTCGCCGGATAGCAGCTGGGCGACGAGCGGGTCGCTTGAGCCGAACACCTGGTCGCGGTCGCCGCTGGCGACGATGCGCCCCTGGTCGATAACCGCGACCTGGTCGGCGAGCTCGCGTGCCGCGCCCATGTCGTGGGTGGTGACCAGGAGGGTGGCCCCGGTCTGGCTTTGCACGTCCTTGATCAGATCGCACAGCAGCGCCAGGCGGACCCCGTCGATCCCGCTGTCGAAGTCGTCGATGATCACGATCCGCGCCTGAAGCGCCAGGGCGCGCGCCAGCGCGGCGCGCTTGCGCATCCCGGAGGAGAGCACCTCGGGCATCTCGCCCGCGCGGTCGGCGAGCCCGACCATCCGCAGGTGCTCCATGGTCACCGCCTGAATCCGGCTCTCGGGCCAGCGAGCCATCCGATTACGCAGGGGAGAGGCGACGTTCTCGTACACCGTGAGCGAGAAGAAGAGCCCGCAGGTGAACGGCTGGTTTCCCTGGTGGGCCACCGCCATCGTGCGCCGGAGCTCGTTCAGCTCCTGGTCGGAGAGCGTGGCCAGATCCCGGCCCTCAACCCGGACCACCCCGGCGGATGGGTGGATCAGTCCGACCACATGGTTCACGGTGACGGTCTTGCCGGCCCAGGGGCCCAGGAGGGCGGTGATCGCGCCCCGGGGCACCGAGAGGTTGACCCCGCCGAGCGCCCGCTCGGAGCCGAACCGCTTGACGACGTCGATTAACTCGATCGCGGCTCCTGACGGTTGGCCTACGGACACCGCCACCCATGATAGGCCCGGCGGGATCCCGTCCCGAGCGCTGTTGCGACAGATCGCGCCCGTCGGCAAACAGGGGGCCTGGGCAGGCGACCGCGAGGAGTAATCTCGCTTCCATGAACGCAGAGGAGTTGGTACGCAAGGCGGGGGAGACGGTGCGCGCCGTGCTCGATGACGCGCAGCGGCGGGCGGAGGAGATCCTCAGCGAGGCAAGGGAGCAGGCGGACCGCGTTCGGGCCGAGGCCGAGGAGGCCGCGAGTCGGGTCCGGGCGGAGGCCGAGGCCCAGGCGCAGAAGCGGGTGGAGGACGTCCGCAGCGCGCTCGACCAGCTCCACGGGAGCCTCGGCGGGGACCGAGGGTCGGACGGGGTCGCCCCGGAGTCCGAGGTTGAACCGGGACCGGTGACGGTTCCCGAGCCCGAGCCCCCCGCCACCCCGGAGCCGATGCCTGAGCCGGCGCCCGAGCCGATGCCCGTCCCGACCCCGGAGCCGGCCCCGCCCCCGGGCGAGACCGACCGCCCCGCCGCCGCGGGAGGCGCCGACGCAGCGGAACGCCGCAGCGACGACGCGGCGGCACGGCTGGTGGCGATGAAGCTCGCTCTCGACGGAACCCCGCGCGAGGAGGCGGGCATGCTGCTCTCCTCCGACTACGACGTCGCCGAGCTCGACGCGCTGCTCGACGACGTCTACGCCAAGGCCGGCAAGTAGCCCGGTCCCCATCGACGCGCTCGTCCCCGGGCTGCGGCGACTGATCGGTGCCTGGCAACCTGGTGATCGTGGTTACCGCTCCGTACAGGCGCCTGCTTGCGCTGCGCCCCGCGAGGGTGCCGCTGCTCGGTGCCCTGATCGGCCGGCTGCCGATCGCCGCCCTTTCGCTGGCGACGATCATCCTGGTCCGCGAGGAAACCGGATCATTCGCGGTCGCCGGGGTGGTCGAGGCGTCGAGTGCGATCGCGGCCGCGGTCTCGTTGCCGGTCCAGGGCCGGCTCGTGGATCGGTTCGGCCAGACGGTGGTGCTGCTGCCGGCGGCCGCGGCCAGCCCGCTGGCGCTGGTCGGGTTGGTGCTGGCGGCGAACGGTGGCTCCGACCCGCTGGTGCTGGCGGCGATCGGGGCGTTGTCGGGCGCCACCATCCCGGCGCTCGGCTCCTGCATGCGGACGCTGTGGTCGGAGCTGGTCCCCGACCCGGCACTGCGCCAGAGTGCCTTCGCGCTGGATGCCGTCCTGCTTGAGGTCTGCTTCATCGCCGGGCCGCTTGGCACCGCGACGCTGGTCGCGATCGGCTCGCCGGCGGCCGCGGTGCTCGTCAACGCCGCCCTCTCGAGCGTCGGCACCCTCCTGTTCGCCGCCTCCCGCGCCTCCCGTCGGTGGCGGGGAAGCCCCGCACACGGGCACTGGGCCGGTCCGCTGCGATCCGCCGGGGTCGTCGTCCTCCTCCTGACCGAGCTCTTCGGCGGCGCGGCGATCGGGGCGATGGAGATCTCCACCACCGCATTCGCCACCCAGCTCGGGTCGGTGGGGCTTGCGGGTGCGCTGATCGCGGTGCAGGCGGCCGCCAGCATGGCCGGCGGCCTGTGGTACGGCTCCAGGCGGCACGGGGCCCGGGCGGCGGACCGATACGCCCGCCTCTGCCTCCTGCTCGCGCTCGGGTTCGCGCCCCTGATGTTCATGGGTTCGATGGCCAGCGCCGTGCCGCTGATGGCCCTCAGCGGCCTTGCCTTTGCCCCCTCGAGCGCGGTCGTATACATGCTGATCGACGAGCTCGCGCCTCCAGGCGGCGCGACCGAGGTGTCCACCTGGCTGCTGACGGCGCTGGTCGCCGGCGTCGCCGCCGGCACCGCGATCGGCGGTGGCCTGGTCGGCGGCGGTCACCCGTCCCGGGGATTCGCCGGGGCCTTCGTCGCGGCGATCGTCTCCTGGCTGGTCGCCTATCGGGGCCGACCGGCATTGAGCGCGGCGCCCGAGCCCGCCTGAGCGGCCCACACGGGAACGCCCGTTCGCCCCCGTAAAATGCGGCAATATGTTCTTCGCGGAGCGTTCAGCGACGCGTCAGGCTGGTACGGCGGCGAAGCCGCCGCGATTGTGATGCCGTCGGACCGGATCGCGATCGCGGGCGCCCGTGCGCACAACTTGAAGGGGATCGATCTCGAGCTCCCCCGTGACGCCCTGATCGTGATCACCGGGCTCTCGGGCTCGGGAAAGTCCAGCCTCGCGTTCGACACCATCTACGCCGAGGGCCAGCGCCGCTACGTCGAGTCGCTCTCCGCCTACGCCCGCCAGTTCCTGGGCCAGATGGAGAAGCCGGACGTCGATTCGATCGAGGGCCTGTCGCCGGCGATCTCGATCGACCAGAAGACCACCTCACGCAACCCCAGGTCGACGGTGGGCACCGTGACCGAGATCTACGACTACCTGCGGCTGCTGTGGGCGCGGATCGGCAAGCCGCACTGCTACAACTGCGGCGCTCCGATCCAGGGTCAGTCCCTGGAGCAGATCACCGACCGGGTGCTGACCATGGGGGAGGGGACCCGGTTCATGGTCATGGCGCCGGTGGTCCGGGGGCGCAAGGGCGAGTACGGGCGGATGCTGGAGGAGATGCGGGCCCAGGGGTATGCGCGGGCGCGAATCGACGGCGAGCTGCGGCGCCTCGACGAGCCGATCGAGCTCGACAAGAAGCTCAAGCACGACATCTCGGTGGTGGTCGACCGGTTGGTGATGAAGGAGGGCATCCGCAAGCGCCTCTCGGAGTCCCTCGAGGCGACCTCCCAGCTGGCCGACGGCCTGTTGGAGATCGAGCTCCTCGATGCCCGTCCCGGGAGTGACCCGGCCGCGCCCGAAGGCGAAGCCGAGGACGCGGCCGGCCTTGGCGAGCATGCCGGCGGTGAGGTGTCGCTCTTCTCGGAGCGTTTCGCGTGCCTGAAGTGCGGCACCTCGATGCCGGAGCTCGAGCCGCGGATCTTCTCGTTCAACTCGCCACACGGATGCTGCCAGGGCTGCCACGGCCTCGGCTTCCAGCGGGTCATCGATCCGGAGCTGATCGTCCCCGACCCGACTCTGTCGATCTCCCAGGGGGCTCTGGAGCCGTGGACCAAGGTCGCCTCGACGTATCACCGGCGACTGCTGGAGGCGGTCGCGGAGACGAACGGGATCGACATCGATGTGCCCTGGCAGGATCTCCCGCAGACCCAGCGCGACCTGCTGCTCGAGGGCACCGGGGACGAGCGACACACGGTGTCGTACCGCAACCGGTTCGGTCGGCGCCGGGTCTACACGGTGCGATTCGACGGCATGCTGCGAAGCCTCGAGCGTCGCTACGAGAACACGGACTCCGAGAACACTCGCGACCGGATCGAAGGCCTGATGGCGCTCCAGCCGTGCCCAGCCTGCGGCGGAGCGCGGCTGCGGCCCGAGAGCCTGGCGGTGACGGTCGGCGATCTCAACATCCACGAGTACACGCGCCTCTCGGCACGGGCCGCGCTCGAATGGATCGAGGCGCTGGAGCTGACCGAGACCGAACGTGCGATCGCGCGCCTGGTGGTGCGCGAGATCGCCGAGCGCCTCCGGTTCCTGGACAGCGTCGGGATCGGCTACCTGTCGCTGGAACGCGCCGCGGCGACGCTCTCGGGGGGCGAAGCGCAGCGGATTCGCCTCGCGACCCAGATCGGGTCCTCGCTGGTGGGCGTCCTGTACATCCTCGACGAACCCTCGATCGGGCTCCACCAGCGCGACAACGCGAAGCTGATCGACACCCTTCAGCGGCTTCGGGACCTCGGCAACACGGTGATCGTGGTCGAGCACGACGAGGGCACCATTCGAGCGGCCGATCACGTGGTCGATCTCGGCCCCGGGGCGGGCGAGCACGGCGGGGAGGTTGTCGCCCAGGGCACCTCGTCTCAGATCGCCCGGCGCTCGGGGTCGCTCACCGGCCAATACCTGAGTGGGAAGCGCGCCATTCCGGTGCCGGAGCTGAGGCGCTCGCCGAGGGGCGAGTTGGTCGTTCGCAAGGCGCGCCAGCACAACCTCCGCAGCATCGACGTGCGGGTGCCGCTGAGGGTCTTCTGCTGCGTGACCGGGGTCTCCGGCTCGGGGAAGTCCACCCTCGTGAACGAGATCCTCTACCGGGCGGTCGCGAACCGCCTTCACCGGGCGCGGCTGCGCCCGGGCGCGCACGATCGCATCGACGGCATCGAGCAGGTCGACAAGATCATCAGCATCGACCAGTCGCCGATCGGCCGGACCCCGAGATCGAACCCCGCCACCTACACCGGCGTGTTCGATCACATTCGGGCGCTGTTCGCGGGCACCAGGGATGCGAGAGCGCGCGGATACAAGCCGGGGCGCTTCAGCTTCAACGTCAAGGGAGGGCGGTGCGAGGTCTGCCGGGGAGACGGCCAGATCAAGATCGAGATGCACTTCCTGCCCGACGTCTACGTCCCGTGCGAGCAGTGCCACGGGCGACGCTACAACCGCGAGACGCTCGAGGTCCGGTTCAAGGGCAAGTCGATCGCCGACGTGCTTGAGATGTCGGTCGAGGAGGCGGTCGAGTTCTTCACCCACATCCCGAAGATCCAGCGCCGCCTCCAGACCCTCCACGACGTCGGGCTCGACTACATCAGGCTCGGCCAGCCGGCCACCACGCTCTCCGGCGGGGAGGCGCAGCGAGTCAAGCTCGCCACCGAGCTGTCCAAGGTGGCCACGGGCGACACCCTCTACATCCTCGACGAGCCGACCACCGGGCTTCACTTCGCCGACGTGCAGCGGCTGCTCGAGGTGCTCGGCCGGCTGGTGGAGGCGGGCAACACGGTGGTCGTTATCGAGCACAACCTGGACGTGATCAAGTCAGCCGACCGGATCATCGACCTCGGCCCGGAGGGCGGCGAAGCGGGGGGCGACTTGGTGGCCACGGGAACCCCGGAGCAGGTCGCGGCCAACTCGAGCTCCTACACCGGCCAGTTCCTCGAGCAACTGGTCGAGCCTGCGAAGCCTCCCGCTCGGAGCCGGGCGGCCCGGGCCCGGGAGCCCGTCGCCGCCTAGCTCGGGCGTCCGGATCGTGCGGGCCGTTATCGTGCCCGGCATGCTGCAGGCGTGGCGCCGGACCCCTGATTCCACTGGTTGACGAAGTGCTCAACGGTCAATTGATCGGCGTCGACGTGGGCGGGACCAAGGTCGCCGTGGCCGCGCTCGAGGACGAGCGCCTCAGCGAGTCCGTCGTCCAGCCCACGGAGGCGTCCAGCGCCGACGACCTGCTCGGCGAGATCGTTGCCGCGGTCGAGTCCGTCAGGGGGCCGAGCACGGTCGCGGTCGGAGTGGGGGTGCCGTCAGTGGTGGAGTTCGCCAGCGGCCATGTCCGCTCCAGCACCAACCTGCACCTGGCGGACCTGGACCTTCGCCGGGTGCTCGAGGATCGCCTCGAGCTGCCGGTGTTCGTAGACAACGATGCGACGGTCGCGGCGCTTGACGAGGCGTTCGACGATGCCGGTCGGGCGCTGGTCGAGAACCTGGTCATGTTCACAGTCGGCACGGGCATCGGCGGCGGGCTCGTGCTCGGGGGGCGCGTGTACCGAGGGGCGACCGGGGCCGCGGCCGAACTTGGTCACACGCTGATCGGGGTGGACGTCGCCGATGGCGCGCCTGGCGCTGGCGAGTTCCCCCAGGCCGGCTCTCTGGAGGCGCTCGCCGCCGGACGTGCGCTGGATCGGATGGCAGCCGAGGTCGCGGCCCGCAACCCGTCCTCGGCCCTGGCCAAGCAGGCCGCCTCGGGCGACCCAATCGACGGCCACGATGCCGTCCAGGCGGCCAAGGCGGGGGATCCAGAGTCGATTCGCCTCCTGCGTGTCCTCGGCGAGCGGCTCGGGATCGGGATCGCGAACGCAATCAACACCTTCGATCCCGATGTGGTCGCGATCGGCGGGGGCGTTTCCGTGGCGGGGGAGCTGCTGTTGGGCCCGGCGCGCGAGGTGGCTCGCCGGTTCGTCCTACCGGGAGTCGGGGAGCGAGTCGAGATCAGGCTTGCCCGCCACGGCGGCGAGGCCGGGGTGCGGGGCGCGGCCCTGCTCGCCGGGCTGGAGCTGGGCAACGCGGGGGATCCCATCGCGCCCCCGACGCGCGAGGCGGAGCGGGCGTGAGCGTCGAGACGGCGCCCGCGAACCCATTCGCCCAAGACGTCGAGCGACCGCTCCCCGAGCCCACCACGCTGGTGATCTTCGGGGCGACTGGTGATCTCGCGGCGAGGAAGCTGCTGCCGGCGATCTACAACCTCGGCCTCCGGGGGCTGCTTCCGGAGCGGCTGAACGTGATCGGGATCGGGCGCAGCGCCGGCGACCCGGATGCGTTCCGTCGCCGCGCCCGGGAGGCGATCTCGGAGCACTCCCGCACCGGGCTCGATCCGGATGCATGGAGCGTGCTGGAGCCGAAGCTGGACTTCCTCAAGGGCGACCTCGACGATCCGAGGCTGTTCGAGTCCCTGGGAGCTTTGATCGGGGAAAAGGAGGGCGACGTTCCCACTCAGCGGGTCTTCTACCTGGCGGTGTCGTCGAGCTTCTTCGGGCCGATCGCCAGGGCGCTCGCCGCGGCCGGGCTCGGGGCGGGGGCCGACCCGCCCACCCGGCTGATGATCGAGAAGCCCTTCGGGAGGGACCTGGCCTCGGCACTCGAGTTGAACGCCGAGATCTCCTCGGCCTTCGACGAGTCGCAGGTTTTTCGGATCGACCACTACCTCGGCAAGGAGACGGTCCAGAACCTCCAGGTGCTGCGGTTCGCGAACGGGATCCTCGAGCCGGTCTGGAACCGCCGCTACGTCGAGCACGTTCAGATCACGATGGCCGAGGAGATCGGGATCGGGCGCCGGGTGGGTTACTACGACTCGGCCGGCGCCCTGCGAGACGTGGTCCAGAACCACCTCATGCAGCTGCTCTCCCTGGTTGGCATGGAGGCGCCGGTGCGGTTCGACGCGGACACGATCCGCGACGAGAAGGTGAAGCTGCTGCGCTCGGTGCGCCGGTACGAGCCCGGCGAGGTATCGGACTACGTCGTCCGCGGCCAGTACGGGGCCGGCTGGATCGGCGGCGAGGAGGTTCCCTCGTATCTCGACGAGGAGGGCGTGCCCAACGACTCGCATACCGACACCTACGTCGCGATGCGGGTGGAGGTGGACAACTGGCGCTGGGCCGGGACGCCCTTCTACCTCCGCGCCGGCAAGCGGCTGCCCCGCCGCATGACCGAGATCGCGGTCCGCTTCCGGCCGGTCCCGCACCTGCCGCTGGCGCGGGCCGAGATCGGGGGTGCCCAGCCGAACGAGATGGTGCTCTCGGTGCAGCCTGACGAGGGCGTCTCCCTGCGGCTGGTGGCCAAGGTGCCCGGTCAGACGATGAGCGTTCGACCGGTGCTGATGGAGTTCAAGTACGGGACCACTTTCCTGGGCGATTCGCCCGAGGCATACGAGCGACTCCTGCACGACGCCCTGCTCGGCGACGCCACCCTGTTCACCCGCGTCGACGAGGTCGAGACCGAGTGGAAGATCGTCGACCCGATCCTCCGGGCCTGGGGGTCCCAACCGGCGCCGCCGGTCTACGAAGCCGGCAGCCAGGGGCCGCCCGAGGCCGACGAGCTGCTCGCGGTCCGGGGCCGGAGCTGGAGGCAGATTTGAGCTCGGCGTCGGCCGAGCTGGGCCGGTGGCGCGGCGAGGGGGTACAGGTGGAGCGAGTTGTCGCCGAGCTGGATCGACTGCACCGCGTTCACCAGCACGAGGACGGCGGGCATGCGCTGACCAGAACCCTCAACCTGATCCTCGCTCCCGCTCCCCCGACCGCTCGGGCCGACGTCGATGCGGCCCTTGGCGGGCTCGGGGCGCACAGCCCCTCGCGCACACTGATCCTTCGCCGACACGATGCCGACCGCCTCGACGCCGAGGCCAGCCTGGAGTGCCGGACGTTCGACGCCGCCGGGCGGGTCGGTGTCTGCCACGACCAGGTGGTTCTGAGCGCCGACGAGGGACGGCTCCGGCACGCGGCCTCGTTGGTGGCCCCGTTGCTGATGGCGGACTTGCCCACGGTGCTCTGGGTTCCAGAGCCGAGCGCGCCGATCCCGGACCCGCGCCTGCTGGAGCGCGCGCAGCTGGTCCTGGTCGATTCGGCTCACGATGGAGCACCATTGCGACGGCTGCTGGAGCTGGCCGGCGGAGCACGAGTCCACGATCTGGCTTGGGGCCGGCTCGAGTTCTGGCGGGCCGCCATTGCGGCTGCTTTCGCGCGGCCCGAGCGGCTCAGCCTGCTGCCCCAGGTCACCGGGGTCGAGGTCGTCTATGGAGGCGAGGCGCTGTCGCCGGCGCTGCTGCTGGCCGGCTGGATCGCTGCCAGGTCGGACTGGCGTCCCGAAGCGATCGAACGGAACCACGGGGGCGCCTCGGCCACGGTCACCCGGCGGGACGGGGGCCCCGTCAACCTGTCGCTGCGCCACGACCCGAGCGTTCGCGACTGCGGGGGGATCGAGAGCCTCACCCTGCGGGCCGGTGAGAACGAGGTTCGGGTCGGGCGAGGAGCGGCGACCAGCCGTTGGCGCGACGTGTTCGCCGAGGCGCTCCAGCCCCTCTCGTCGTACGGTCAGGGATACCCGGAGGCGCTGAGCGCCGCCGCGGTCCTCGAAGGCTGAGGCCGCGCCTAGCTCGCCTTGGCCTTCGGCCGCGAGGCTCGAGCCCGGGCCCGAGGCGCCTTGTCGCGAGTCGCGCTCATCAGCGCGGCGCCGATCGCCCCCCCGAGGTCGCCGAGCCCGGCGATGTGGAGCGCGGGGGGATGCTGGTCGTTGAACAGATGGGGCGACATCGCCTCCCGGATCCGCTTCACGTAAGGCTCTCCGAGCCGACAGCCGAGCCCGCCTCCGATGATCACCGCCTCCACGTCGAGCAGGTTGACCGCCGAGGCGATCCCGGCTCCGAGCGCGCCCACGGCGCGGTCGATCAGCTTTTCGGCCAACGGGTCCTTGGCCTTCAGGGCGCGAGCCCAGATTCCGCTGGTCAGCCGGTCGCGGCCGTGCTTCTTCATGATCTTGAACAGATCGGTGTGCTTGCCGGCTTTGTGCTCGCCGCGGGCCTTGATCTCCATTGCGGCGCGCCCCGCGTAGGCCTCCAGGCACCCGCGACGACCGCAGGTGCACCGGGCCCCGCCCCGCTTGATCACCATGTGGCCGATCTCGCCCGCCGCCCCTCGGCCCAGCCAGGGCTGGCCGTTGAGGATCACACCGCCGCCGACTCCCGTGCCCCAGAACACTCCAAGCAGCGACTTGTAGTGGCGCCCGGCACCCAGTCTGGACTCGGCCTCGGTGGCCACCCGGACGTCGTTGCTGACCAGGGTCGGGGCGCCGAGCGACTTGGTCAGCCACCTGCCGAGCTGAAAGGTCCCCTCCCAGTCGGGCAGGTTGCGAGCCTGCGAGACCGCGCCGGTGGTCTCGTTCACGTCGCCCGGCGATCCGACGCCGATTCCGGCCAGGGCGCTGGGCCGGATCCCGGCCTGCAGGGCGGCGTCGCGCACCGCCTCCGCCATCTGCTCGGCGACCTCGGTCGGGCCGCCCTCCGTGGGCGTAGGGCGGCGCGAGGAGCCGAGCACGTTCCACCTGCGGTCGGCGACGATCGCCTGGATCTTGGTGCCGCCTAGGTCGATGCCGCCGCGGGCGACCATGCCGCTCATGGTATTCGCTCGGCCTCGGCCTCGATCACGCTCATCAGCGCGTTGATCAGCGAGAGATGGGTGAACGCCTGCGGGAAGTTGCCCAGGTGGCGGCCGCTGGCGGCATCGATCTCCTCCGCGTAAAGGAGCAGCGGGCTCGCGAACGAGAGCAGCTTCTCGCACAGGGCCCGCGCGCAGGTGGCGACTCGCAGCAGCACGCCGGCGGCGACGAAGTCGCCGGGAGCCCGGCGGTAGTGGGAGGAGCGCTCCCCGCCGCTCCATCGATGGATGACCAGGCAGTCGTAGACCTGGAGCCAGCCGGTCGGCGTCTGCCAGGTGGTCTCGAGCACCAGGCTGCCCGGCAGGTAGCGTCTGTGGCTCGGCACCGTGACGCTCTCGGGAATCAGCATGAACAGCCCCGCCGAACGATCGAGCATCGCCCCGAAGACGCTCGCCGAATCGGGGCGAGGCAGGCATAGCCACTCGAACCGGCCGCTCCCGGCCACCAGGGCGCAGGTCTCGCAATCCGACAGGAAGCCGTAGTCGCTGATCGGGGGAAAGGGACTGGTCCCCGGAGCGGCCGCAGGCGACAGGGCGCTGGGTGAGGCGGATCCGAGATCCTGCCGCAGCATGGGCGCGGAAATTACACCTCGTCGGTGAGTCCGGGGCTGAAATTCGCCGGGTGCTCCGAATTGCCCACCGGAAGCCCCTCGCGCTCGGTCTTGACCCACTCCCGACGCTCGGTCAGCTGGCGCAGGGCCGAGCGGACCAGCACCGGCCACAAAAGCCAGGAGTAGAAGGCGTACACCTGCGCGATCAGGATCCCGCGCACATACGAGAACGGCCCGCCACCCGCTCGGGCGGCGATGCAGCCCAGCATCGTGCCCCCGAAGCCGAGCAGGTAGAAGAACGCCAGCTCCCACCAAGGCCCGCTCGTCCAGAAGGAGGCCACGCCCGCGATCGCCAGCCCGAGCGCCGCCACCAGGGTGACGCCGACCAGCGTCTGCCACAGGGGCATCAGCAGGTAGGCGAGCAGCTCCAGTCGCGCGACCGGCTTGATCGGCGCCCGCCAGATCGCGCCGCTCAACCCGATCGCCTGCAGGTTTCCCTGCGACCAGCGCGTGCGCTGCCTGAACAGCCGCCGCAGGCCGGGCAGGCCCTGCTGGTCGACGCGGGCGCGGAGCTCCTGCCGACCGGACCAGCCGGCGGCGATCAACCGCAGCCCGAGGTCCTGGTCCTCGGTCAGCCGGTTCCGCCAGGGCCCGTCGTGGTCGGCGACCTGGTCCAGCGCCCGCAGCCGGTTGAACTGGCCGTTTCCGCCCATGCCCGCGGTGCCCCAGGCGTTGCGCCCCGCCTGGAACAGGCATCCGTAGATCGAGAACTCGACGTCCTGCATCCAGGTCAGCAGGCGGTCGCGGTTGTAGATCCGGACCAGCGACTGGACGCCGCCAACCGACCTGTCGGAGGCGAAGTGGGCGGCCGCGTACCTGGGCGCCGCGGGGTCGAGGCGGCCGTCGGCGTCGACCACGGCCACGATCACGCGGTCACGATCGACCCCGCCGACCAGGTCACCAAGCGCGCGGTAGGCGTGATTGAGGGCCGCGGCCTTTCCCCTTCGGGCGTCGGGAGGCCGGCGACGGATCAGGTGGAGGTCCGGGTGGTCCAGCTGCCGAAGGATCTCGGGGGTGGCGTCATCGGAGCCGTCGTCGATCACGACCACCAGTCGCCGATCGAGCTCGATCTCCAGCAGTCGCCGGACGCTGTCGACGATCGTCACCTCCTCGT
The DNA here is from genome assembly GCA_963811625.1 of uncultured bacterium. GTDB lineage: Bacteria > Actinomycetota > Thermoleophilia > Solirubrobacterales > 70-9 > AC-56. Next base: position 118,432 of record CAWERS010000004.1, read on the forward strand.
TCAGGGCCGGCACCAGGAACACCCAGGTGAAGCTCCGGCCACCGTCGACCGGTGCCTCGAGCGGGTGGTCGCGGGCGCGGCGACCGCGAGCGAACAGAACGACGGTCCACGCGAGCATCGCCACGATCACCGCCAGGGCGACCGTGAACAGGACCGTCCAGAGCGTCGGAAGCCCCTCGAAGGGCAGGATCAGCTGGGCCACAGCTCGCCCGCGGCCCGATCCTCCTCCGAGCCCAGCTCGTCATCGTCGGTTCCGCGCTCCTGTGGCGGAACGCGACCCGGATCGAGGCGCCCCTCGTAGCCGGCGGCGAGGAGCACGGCCCTGCGCTCGTAGCCCGAGCCGAACTGCTGCGGCGGGTCCCCGCCCCAGCGCAGTTGGTCAAGCGCCGCCACGATCCGCTCGGCGGAGCGCCCGTCGCCGTAGGGGTTGTGAGCCTCCGACATCAGCCGGTAGGCGTCGGGATCATCCAGCAGGCGCCCGCCCTCGGCCTCGATCCGGTCGGGGTTGGTCCCGACGAGGGAAAGGGTCCCGGCGTCCACGCCCTCGGTCCTCTCGGTCGTCTCGCGGGCCACCAGGACCGGCTTGCCGAGCGACGGCGCCTCCTCCTGGATTCCCCCGGAGTCGGTGATCACCAGGTCGCAGCGGCCCAGCAGGCGGGCGAACGCCGCGTATCCCATCGGCTCGGTGAGGAGCACGTTGTCGAGGTTGGCGAGCGGCTCGCCGAGCCGCTCGCGAACCAGGGGATTCGGGTGAAGCGGCACGACGAAGCGGACCCCAGGGTGGGAGGCGGCAAGTCGCGCCACGCCCGCGGCGACACCCTGGAGGCCGGCCTCCCAGTTCTCGCGGCGGTGCGCGGTTACCACCACTACCCGCTGATCGCCGTCGTGGACCGTCGCCACCGCTGGATCCGGGAACGGTGTCTCGATCTCGGACGCCCACCGCAGCGCGTCGATGCCGGTGTTGCCGGTGACGAAGATCTGGTGCTCGGGGATGTTCTCCCGGATCAGGTTCTCCTGGTTGGTCGCCGTCGGCGCGAAGTGGAAGCATGCGATCTTCGAGATCAGCCGGCGGTTGAGCTCCTCGGGAAACGGCGTCAGGTTGAGCCCGCCGGCTCGGAGTCCCGCCTCCACGTGCATGACCGGGATCCGCAAGTGGAACGCGGCCAGCGCCGCCGCCATGGCCGAGCTGGTGTCGCCATGCACTAGCACGGCGGCCGGGAATCTCCCGCTGATCACGCTGCCACGGGCGCTCACGTTGCCGTCGGCGTCGAACCGCTCCCGACAGAAGTCGTCGAACCGGCCCATGACCGCCCTCACCCGTTCGTTCAGAGGCGCCCGCCCCGATCCAACCCAGAGCTCGACGTCGGTCTCGATCCCGGCCAGCTCGAAGATCTCGGCCACCATCTGGTGGTGCTGGCCGGTGGAGACGACCACCGGGTAGAAGCAGTTGCTGTCACGGAGGGCGAGGATGATCGGCACCAGCTTGATCGCCTCAGGGCGGGTGCCGACGACCACCGGGACGGCGAGCCTGGCCGCCACGGGCTGCACCGATTCCGGCGTCGTTGCGGGGGTTGCGAGCTCCGTTGTCGCAGCAGAACCCTCCACGCCTTCCGCTCATCGGCAGTTTTGGCGGGTTTCGTTAGCCCCGAGCCGGGTTTCCGCGGCCGCGCTGGTCAGCCGTCGCGGCTGGCCCGGTAGCGCCGGATCAGGGCGTTGGTGGAGCCGTCATGGGCGAGCTCGGGCTCGGCGTCCGCCTGGAGCTCGGGAACGATCCGCTTCGCCAGGGCCTTGCCGAGCTCCACACCCCACTGGTCGAACGAGTCGATCCCCCAGACCGTGCCCTGAGTGAAGACGCTGTGCTCGTACAGCGCGACGAGGGCGCCGAGGGTCTGGGGGGTGAGGCGGTCGGCGAGGATCGTGTTCGAGGGGCGGTTGCCCTCCATCACCCGGTGGGGGACGACTTCCTCCGGCGTGCCCTCGGAGCGCACCTGCTCCGCGGGCTTGCCGAAGGCGAGCGCCTCGGTCTGGGCGAACACGTTCGAGATCAGAAGGTCCTGATGCTCGCCGAGCGGGTTGAGCGAGTGGATGAAGCCGATGAAGTCGCTGGGGATCAACCGGGTTCCCTGGTGGATCAGCTGGTAGAAGGAGTGCTGTCCGTTCGTGCCCGGCTCGCCCCAGTAGATCGCGCCGGTGTCGTAGTCGACCCGCGCGCCCTCGAGGGTGACGTGCTTGCCGTTCGACTCCATGGTCAGCTGCTGCAGGTAGGCGGGGAACCGATGCAGGTACTGGTCGTATGGGAAGACGCCGGCCGTCTGGGCGCCGAAGAAGTCTCCGTACCAGACGGCCAGCAGGCCAAGCAGCGCAGGGAGATTGCGATCCAGTGGGGCTTCGCGGAAGTGCTCGTCAACGCCGTGGAAGCCGGCCAGCATCTCGGCGAACCGATCGGCTCCGATGGCCAGCATGGTGGAGAGCCCGATCGCGGAGTCCATCGAGTAGCGCCCGCCCACCCATTCCCAGAAGCCGAACATGTTGTCCGTGTCGATCCCGAATCCGGACACCTCCTCGGCGTTGGTCGAGACGGCGACGAAGTGCTTGGCGATCGCGTCGCTGGAGCCGAGCGCGGCCAGGGCCCAGTCGCGGGCCGTGTGGGCGTTGGTCATCGTCTCCAGGGTCGTGAACGTCTTCGAGGAGACGATGAACAGGGTCTCGGCGGGATCAAGGTCTCGGGTCGCCTCGGCGAAGTCGGTGCCGTCGACATTGGAGACGAACCGGAACCTGAGCTCGCGCTTGGAGTAGTGACGTAGGGCCTCGTATGCCATCACCGGCCCGAGGTCGGAACCGCCGATCCCGATGTTGATCACGTTGCGGATCGACTCCCCGGTGTGACCCGTCCATTCGCCCGACCGAACACGTTCGGCGAACGCCCCCATCCGGTCAAGCACCTCGTGCACCTGCTTGACGACATCGACGCCGTCGACGACCAGGGAGCGCTCGCGCGGCATCCGCAGGGCGACGTGGAGCACCGCCCGGTCCTCGGAGACGTTGATGTGCTCGCCGCGGAACATCGCCTCGCGCCGCTCCGGGAGAGCGCACTCCCGGGCGAGCTCGACCAGCAGCCCGAGGGTTTCGTCGGTGATCCGATTCTTGGAGTAGTCGAGGAACAGGCCGGCGCCTTCGGCGGTCAGACGCTCGCCGCGGCCGGGGTCGGCAGAGAAGAGGTCTCGCAGGTGCCGATCGCCGATCTCCGAGTGGTGCCGCTCGAGTGCCGCCCAGGCGCTCCGCTCCCGGAGCAGCGCTCATGCGGTCCCGGTGGGGACGTGCCAGGACTGGCCGCCGTCGATCAACCCGTCGGCCTCGGCCGGCCCCCAGCTTCCCGGCTCGTAGGGGTGAACGGGGGTGGCGTCGCCGAGGATCGGGTCCACGACCTTCCAGGCGGCCTGCACGCTGTCCTCTCGCGCGAAGAAGGTCGGGTCACCCCGCATCGCGTCCCCGATCAGCCGCTCGTAGGGCGGCATCTCGTCGGGGCGGTGGTGGTGAGCCACCAGCTCGACGTCCTCGCCCACGAGCTCCTCGCCCGGAACCTTGACCCTGGAGCGCAGGGCGATCACGACCTCGGGGCTGAGCGCGAATCGAACCGCGTTCGGGTCCCCCGGCTGGGGCTCGTCGAACACGATCTGGGGTGGCCGGCGGAACTCCACCAGGACCTCGGTCGCCGTGGTCGGCAGGCACTTGCCGGCCCGGATCAGGAACGGCACGCCCGACCAGCGCCAGCTGTCCACGTGGAGCCTGACCGCGGCGAAGGTCTCGACGCTGGAGTCCTTGGCGACCCCGTCCTCGTCGCGATAGCCGTTGAACTGCCCCCGCACCACCTGCTTCGGCGTCAGCGGCTTGATCGACTTCAGCAGCCGCGACTTCTCGTCGCGCAGCGCCTCGGGGTCCTGCTCGGCCGGCGAGTCCATGGTCAGCATCGCCAGCACCTGAAGCATGTGGTTTTGGATCACGTCGCGGATCGCGCCTGCCTCTTCGTAGAACCGGCCCCGCCCGGCAACGCCGAAGCTCTCCGCCATCGTGATCTGGACCCGCCGAACGTGGTCGCGATTCCAGATCGGCTCCAGGAACGAGTTGGCGAACCTGAAGTAGAGGAGGTTCTCGACCGCCTCCTTGCCCAGGTAATGGTCGATGCGGAAGGTCGACCGCTCCGGGAACACCTCGCCCAGGGTGCGGTTGAGCGCCATCGCCGACTCGAGGTCGTGGCCGAACGGCTTCTCGACCATCACCTTCGCGCCCTCGGCGCAGCCCGACCGGGCCAGCTCCTTGACCACGGTCCCGAACAAGCTCGGCGGGATCGCCAGGTAGTGAACCGGGTGGGCGGCGCCGTCGAGCGAGGCCCGCAGCGCGTCGAAGGTCGCCGGGTCCGCGTAGTCGCCGTCGATGTAGCCGAGCAGCGAGGTGAGCTTCTCGAAGGCGCCCTTGTCGATGCCCCCGTGCTCGAAGAGGCTGTCGTGCGCCCGCTTCCTCAGGTCGTCGAGGCCCCAGCCGGACTTCGCCACTCCGATGATCGGCATGTCCAGGTGCCCGCGGCGGATCATCGACTGAAGCGCCGGGAAGATCTGCTTGTAGGCCAGGTCGCCGGTCGCCCCGAAGAAGACCAGGGCGTCGGCCTTGGCCTGGCCCCGGGTCACGCCCGGGCTCCCGTGCGAATCCCGGCGGCGGCCGCCCGGTCGAGGATCAACTCCAGCGGGCCGTCGGCGAGCAGGCTGGCCGGGACGTGGGGGCTGGGGCCGGACAGCGTCGCAGCCGCCGGCTCCGACTTTCCCTTCCCCACGGCGAGGATGGCCGACCCCTGTGCCGCCCGCAGCACGTCGAGGGTCAGGCTGACGCGGTCGGGAGGCGGCTTCGGCGCGTGATGAACTGCGACGCAGACCTCACCGCGTGCTTCGAGGGTGGGGGCGTCGGGAAACAGCGATGCCGTGTGTCCGTCCTCGCCGAGGCCGAGCAGGGCGAAGTCGAGGGCCGGGATCCCGTCCGGCCCGGCCGGGACCCGGTCGCGAAGCTGGCGCCCGTAGGCCGCTGCGGCGTGCTCGGCCGATCCCTCGGTGGGCACCGGGTGGGCCACCGCACCGGTGCGGTCGAGCAGGCTCTCGGTGAGCATCCGGTAGTTGCTCTCCGGGTCGTCGGGCGGCACCAGCCGCTCGTCCCCGAACCAAAGCTCGACCGCTTCCCAGTCGTCTACCAGGCTCGCGAGACGCTCGTAGGCCGCCCGGGGTGTCGACCCGCCCGCGAGGGACAGGTGCGCCGTTCCGCGCGCGGCCCGGCCCGCCGAGATCGCCTCCGCCAGGCGCTCGGCGGCGACCCCGGCGGCCTCCGCCGCCGTGTCGGTGACGGTCACCCGGGCCATCGGCTCAGCCGGCCGCCTTCTCGACGTGCCCGCCGAACTGCTGGCGCATCGCCGACAGCACCTTGTCCGCGAAGTCGTCCAGGCCGCGGGAGGCGAACCTCGAGTAGAGGGCCGAGCTCAGCACCGGGACCGGCACGCCCTCCTCGATCGCCGCGATCGAGGTCCAGCGGCCCTCGCCCGAGTCCGACACCCGACCGGCGTAGTCGGAGAGCTCGGGCGATTCCCGCAGCGCCTGCGCGGTCAGGTCCAGGAGCCACGAGCCGATCACGCTTCCGCGCCTCCACACCTCGGCCACGTCCGGGAGGTCCAGGTCGAACTGGTAGTACTCGGGATGCTCGAGCGGCGCGGTCTCGGCGTCCACCTCTCGTTCGGCCTTGCCGGCGTTCGCGTTCCGGAGGATGTTGAGGCCCTCCGCGTAGGCGGCCATCACCCCGTACTCGATCCCGTTGTGGACCATCTTCACGAAGTGGCCCGCGCCGCTCGGCCCGCAGTGCAGGTAGCCCTGCTCGGCCGGGGTCGGATCGCCATCGCGCCCCGGGGTGCGCGGGGCCGAGTCGACCCCCGGAGCGAGCGTGGCGAAGATCGGGTCGAGCCGACCCACCGCCTCGTCGGGCCCGCCGATCATCAGGCAGTAGCCGCGATCGAGCCCCCACACGCCGCCGCTGGTCCCGGTGTCGACGTAGTCGAGGCCGCGCTCCGCCAAGCGGGCGGCCCGGCGGATGTCGTCGCGGTAGTAGGAGTTCCCGCCGTCGATCACCGCGTCGCCCTTCTCCAGCGCCGGGAACAGGTCGTCGAGGGTCCGATCGACGACCGCAGCCGGGACCATCAACCACACCGAGCGCGGGGGCTCGAGCTTCTGCGCCAGGTCCTCGATCGAGTCCGCGCCAACCGCCCCCTCGCCGGCGAGCTGGCTGACCGCGTCGGAATCGAGGTCGAAGACGACGCACTCGTGGTCGTCACGCAGCAGGCGACGGACCATGTTCGCCCCCATCCGACCCAGTCCGATCATTCCGAGTTGCATTGCCAAGGCTCCTTTCTCAGGTTTGGGCGGGGCTCGGATGCGAGGTCTAGCTCGAGCTCATCCGGTTGCGGCGAGCTTGCGGCTCTTGTCTTCGATCGACCCGAGCAGCTCGTTCCACGACTTGTCGAACGCACGGGCGCCCTCGCGTTGGAGGCGAGTGGCGAGCGCGGACGCGTCGACCCCGGCTGCCTCGAATTCGGCCAGCACCTGGTCCACGTCGCCGCCGTCGGCGGGCAGCGGCTCCCCGACCTTGCCGTGGTCGGCGAACGCGAGCAGCGTCGTGTCCGGCATCGTGTTGACCGTGAATGGCGCCGCCAGCGCCTCCACGTACAGGGTGTCCGGGGCGTCGGGGTCCTTGGTCCCGGTGCTCGCGAACAGCAGCCGCTGGGGCCGAGCGCCCTCGTTCGCGAGGCGCTCCCAGCGCTCCGAGTCGAGCAGCTCGCGGTAGGAGCGATAGGCGTGAGTGGCGACCGTCGTTCCCAGACGGTTGCGGAGCTCGGGCGAGACCTGGTCGGCGACCGCCACATCCCAGCGGCTGACGAAGATCGAGGCCACCGAGGCAATGGCCGGGTCGAGCCCGGCCTCGATTCGCCTCTCGACGCCGCGCATGTACGCCTCGGCGGCACCCAGATAGTGCTCGGCCGAGAACAGCAGGGTGACGTTCACCGGCGTGCCCGCGAAGATCGACTCCTCGATCGCCTGGCGCCCGGCCGTCGTGCCGGGGATCTTGATGAAGATGTTGCAGTCGGCGCGGCGGTGCAGCTCGGCCACCTGTTCGATGGTGGCCGAGGCATCGTCGGCCAAGAGCGGCGAGACCTCGAGCGAGACCCATCCGTCGACCCCGTCGGTGCGCTGGTTGACCGGCTCGAACATGCGGGCCGCGTCCTTGAGGTCCGCCAGGGCCAGCTCGAAGAACGCCTGCTCGGGCTCCAGCCCGCGACCATGGAGCTCGACGATCCGCTGGTCGTAGGTGGCGCTGCCGCTGATCGCCTTGTCGAAGATGGTCGGATTCGAGGTCAGCCCGGTTATCGCCAGCTCGTCGATGTAGCGGCTCAGGGTGCCGTCTTCGAGCATGTCGCGGGTGATGTTGTCCAGCCAGAGGCTCTGACCGAGCTCGTGCAGCTGTTGGGTGGCCGTCATCGCAAGAGCTCCCGGGCCGCCTCCACGACCCGCTCCGGGGTGAACCCGAACTTCCGCTGCACTTCCTTCAGCGGCGCCGAGGCGCCGAACGTGTGCATGCCTACGATCTGCCCCCCCGGCCCGACGTAGCGGTCCCAGCCGAGGGTCGATGCCTGCTCGACGGCAACCCTGGCCTGGACCGCCGCCGGGAGCACCTGCTCCCGGTACTCGGGCGGCTGGCGGTCGAACAGGTACCAGGAGGGCAGGCTGACCACCCGCGCCCTGACCCCCTCGGAGCTCAGCTCCTCGTAGGCGTCGACGGCCAGCGACACCTCGCTGCCGGTCCCGATCAGGATCACGTCCGGCCGGCCGTCGCAGTCGGCGAGCACGTAGCCGCCCCGCTGAAGCCCCTCGGCCGAGGCGTACTTGGAGCGATCGAGCACGGGCACGTTCTGGCGGGTGAGCACCAGGGCGCTCGGCTGGTGCGTCTGGTGCATCATCACCCGCCACGCCTCGGCCACCTCGTTCGCGTCGCAGGGTCTGATCACGTTCAGTCCCGGCATCGCCCTCAGCGAGGCCAGCTGCTCGACCGGCTGGTGGGTGGGGCCGTCCTCGCCGAGGCCGATCGAGTCGTGGGTGAACCAGTGGATCACTGGAAGCTCCATCAGCGCCGAGAGGCGAATCGCCGGGCGGGCGTAGTCCGAGAAGATCAGGTAGGTCGACCACACCGGGCGCAGCTTCGAGAGCGAGAGGCCGTTGGAGATCGCGGCGGATTCGTGCTCGCGGATGCCCAGGTGGAGCTGGCGGCCGTCGGGGGTGGACGGCTCGAACGCCTCCGCGCCTTCAGCGTCGAGGCCGACCGAGGTCGAGCCGGTGAGGTCGGCCGAGCCGACCAGGAGCCATGGGACCTTGGGAGCGATCGCGTTCAGGACCTCGTTCGATGCCTTGCGGGTGGCGATCCCGGAGGGCTCTGCGTCGAAGCTGGGGATCGCGGCGTCCCAGCCGTCGGGAAGCTCGCGGCGCTGCATCTGGTCGATCTCGGCGCCGACCGCGGGGCCGGCTTCGGCGACCCGCTGCTCCCACTCGGCCCGCAGCCGGGCGCCGCGCTCGCCGACGCCGTTGGCGAAGTGCTCATACACCCCGTCGGGAACCAGAAACTCGGCGTCCTCGGGCCACCCGTAGGCGCGCTTGGTCTCCCGCACCTCGTCGGCGCCGAGTGGCTCCCCGTGAACCTCCGCCGTGTCCTGCTTGTGGGGTGAGCCGTAGCCGATGTGGCTGTCGACGATGATCAGGGTCGGCCGGTCCTTCTCCTCCTTGAACTCCTGGAACGCCCGGGTGAGCAGCTCGAGGTCGTTCGCGTCCCCGACCCTGGTCACGTTCCAGCGGTAGCCCATGAACCGGGCCGCGACGTCGTCGCTGTAGGTGATCTCGGTGTGGCCGTCGATCGAGATGTGGTTGTTGTCGTAGATCCAGCAGAGGTTGTCGAGTTGCTGATGGCCGGCGATCGAGCCGGCCTCGCTCGACACGCCCTCCATCAGGCAGCCGTCGCCGGCGATCGCGTAGACGTCGTAGTCGAACAGTCGCTCGCCGAAGTGGGCGCCGAGCCACTTGCAGGCGAGCGCCATGCCGACGCTGGTGGCGATCCCCTGGCCGAGCGGCCCGGTGGTGGTCTCGACCCCGGAGGTCAGGTGGTACTCGGGATGCCCCGCGGCGTGGGAATCGAGTTGGCGAAACGACTTGATGTCGTCAAGGCTGACCGAGGGCTCTCCGAGGGTCTCGTACTCCGGGTCAACGGCCTGGACCTTGGCCAGGTGGAGGAGGGAGTAGAGGAGCATCGAGGCGTGCCCGGCCGAGAGCACGAACCGGTCCCGGTTGGGCCAGATCGGGTCAGCGGGATCGAAGCGCAGGAAGCGCTGCCAGAGCGTGTACGCGACCGGGGCCATCGCCATCGGGGTGCCCGGGTGGCCCGAGTTGGCCTTCTGGATGGCGTCGATCGAGAGGGTCCGGATGGTGTTGATGCACAGCGTGTCGATGTCCGTCGCCGTGGGCTGCGCGATCGTCGCCATCGGCCCCGATCCTAATGAACGAACGGCGCGGGCTCCGCGCCAGCGCGTAGATTCCCTCCGGTGTCGTCCGGGCCCGACACCGAGCGAGAGAAGCAGGCCGCCGCCGAGGCCTCGGCGCTGCTGGTCGAGGACGGGATGACGGTCGGATTGGGGACTGGGTCCACGGTCGCCTACCTGCTTCAGCCGTTGGCGGCGCGGGGGCTGTCCATCCGCTGCGTTGCCACCTCGCCGGCGACCGAGGCGGCGGCCCGGGGGCTCGGGCTCGGTGTCGAGCCGTTCGAAGGGCTCGATCGGCTCGACATCGCGATCGACGGCGCCGACCAGGTGGCCCCGGACGGGTGGCTGGTCAAGGGCGGCGGCGGCGCCCACGTCCGGGAGAAGATCGTCGCCGGGGCGGCGGACCGGTTCGTGGTCATCGTCGATTCGGCCAAGCCGGTCGATCGGTTGAGTCCGCCGGTGCCGGTCGAGCTGTCCTCGTTCGGGCTGCGGGCGACGCTGCGGGCGCTGGGCGAAGTCGAGCTGCGGGATGCCCCTCCGAGCCCCGACGGCGGGGTGCTGGTCGACTACGTGGGCGGCTTCCGGGACCCGGAGGCGCTCAGCGCCACCCTGGCTTCCACGCCCGGGGTCGTCGGCCACGGCCTCTTTCCGCCCGAGATGGTCACCGAGGTGCTGGTCGGGCGCGGCGCCGTGGCCGAGCCGCTCGAGCTGCGGGGGTAGCGTGGCCGAGCCAGGCGGCTGGCGGCTGTGGTGGGCGAAGCGGCGCTGGTACGAGCGCAACCGTGGCCTGGCGCGACGCTGGCGGATCAACCGACACATGGCCCGAGCGGGGGCGTTCATCCGCTTCCCGGTCGAGGGAGAGGTTCTGGAGGCGCTGGACGAGGGGCGCCTGGTGATCGGCGCGAGCACGTTGCTCGAGCCCGGTTGCTGGCTGACCCTGTCGCCGAAGGCGCGGATCGAGATCGGCGAGGGCTGCTTCCTCAACCGCAACGTGATGCTGGCCGCACTCGAGCGGATCGAGGTCGGCGATCACGTGATGTTCGCCAACGGCTGCTTCGTCGGTGACGCCGCTCACCGGTTCGACGACCCCGAGCTGCCGGTCCCCTGGCAGGGGTTCTCGTCCAAGGGCCCGGTCCGGATCGGCTCCAACTGCTGGTTCGGCGTCAATTGCGTGGTCACCAGCGGGGTCGAGATCGGCGAGCGCTGCGTGATCGGCGCCAACTCGGTGGTCACCGAGGATCTGCCGGCGGGCGTTATCGCCGGTGGGATCCCGGCCAGGGTGATCGGCGAGATCGAGTTCAAGCACGAGCACGGGGCTGGGTAGGGTGGGCCGACTTCGATTCGCCGCCTTGTTCGTCCCGGTCGTGGTGGTGATCGCTGGTTGTGGGGGAGGGGATGGAGGTTCGAGTGTGCCGGTCGGCTCCACGGGTGGCTCGACCGCCCCCGGAACGACCGCGCGGACGACGACCGATGGCGCGAAGGCCGACGCCGAGGGCTTGCCGAGCGCGTTGGGCTCGGCACGGGCGGTGCGGACGGCGGTCGAGGCGGTACTGACCTCCGGCGACCCCGCCGAGGCGTGCGGCAGGTACGTGACCGAGGGATACCTGAAGCGCGCCTACGGCGGAAAGCATGGCTGCGTCGAGGCGCAGCAGCCCGGCAGCGCGGCGGCGTCGCTGCGTTCGTTCAGGATCGAGCAGGAGGGCGGCCAGGGGGGCGTGGTCGGCGCCTCGGCTGTGCCGCGCGGTGGTCCCTACGACGGCACCAAGCTCAGGATCGGCTTGGTCTTCAGTGCCGACCACTACCGGGTCGACATCCTGCGCTCGAACGTCCCCGTCGGCCCCTGACCACCGGCCCCAGCGGCGATGGCCGAATTGCGTCGGATAGACGAGCGATATTCGGCCATCGATGACCTGGGGAGCCTCTAAGCTCGGCGCGGGGCATGGCCGCCGGAATCCAGATCGGGTCGACGTTCGCCGGATACGCCATCGAGGGAGTGCTGGGGCGGGGCGGAATGGGGGTCGTCTACCTGGCCGAGCAGCCCGAGCTGGGGCGCAAGGTGGCGATCAAGGTGATCGCGCCGGCGCTGGCCAGCGACCCTGACTACCTGAGGCGGTTCAAGCACGAGTCCCGACTCGCGGCCGCGATCGAGCATCCGAACGCGATCCCGATCTACGAGGCGGGGGTCGCCGACGACGAGATCCCCTACCTGGTGATGCGCTACGTGGACGGCGTCGACCTGGCGACCCTGATCCGTCGCGAGGGCAGGCTCGACGGCGCTAGGGCGGCCCGGATCGTCGAGCAGGTGGCCGGCGCCCTCGACGAGGCCCATGCCCGCGGCCTCGTCCACCGTGACGTCAAGCCGGGCAACGTGATCGTCGAGCAGCGGCGCGGTAGCGAGCAGGCCTACCTGACCGACTTCGGGCTCACCAAGCAGATGGACGCCACCAGCGGTGTGACGGCCACGGGCCGCTGGGTGGGGACGATCGACTACGCCTCGCCCGAGCAGATCCGGGGGAGGAGCGTCGACGCCCGGTCCGACGTCTACGCGCTCGGCTGCGTGCTGTTCGTGACCCTGACCGGGCAGCTGCCGTTCGAGCGCGAAGCCGACGTCGCAAAGCTGTACGCGCATATCAACGACCCGCCCCCGGCCCCGAGCAGCGTTGCCCAAGGCGTCCCGCCCGAGCTCGACGCGGTGGTCGCCCGCGCCCTGGCAAAGGAGCCGGACCAGCGCTACCTCTCGGCCGGCGACTTCGGTCGAGCGGCGCTCGCGGCTCTCACGGGGTCGACGATCGGCGAGCCCGAGCGCACCGTGGCCACCGGGGAGGCGGCCCCGGTCACCGAGCCGGCTCAGACCGCACCCGTTTCGCCCTCGGACATTCCGGACACGATCGCGGCGGCGACCCCTGCCGACGCTGCAGCGGCCTCGACCGAGGCCACCGAGGAAACGCTGCCTCCGACGGGCGCCGCGGAGCCGCCCCCTACCCAGCCGACCCCTCCGCCGGCCGCTGCGAGCGAGCGGACCGCCGGTGCAGGCGGGCGGCGGTGGGTGGCCTGGCTGGTGGGGGCCGCGACGGTGGCGGCGCTGGCGGTGGTCGGCGTGACCGTGCTCGGTGGAGATGACGGCGGCAGCGGTGGCGGTGGGGGGGCGAGCGGGAGCAAGTTCGTTCCGTTCACGGAGGCCAAGGCGTTCACGGTGGACGTTCCCAAGGACTGGGCACCACCTAAGCCTGATGCCGTCGAGAGGAAGCTTCCCACGGCCACCGCGACCAAGCTCGTCAGCCCGGACCAGAAACGGAGTCGCGACGATCGCCCAGCAGGAACCGCCGAGGCCACTCGACGAGGTGGTCGCAAAGGCGCTCAACGAACGGCAGAACGACGCCGATCAGGGCGGGTTCACATTGAAGTGTCCTATCGCGCGGGGAGCCCCAGTCGATCAACGGTCGAGACGCCCTCCTGTTCGGATACAAATGGACGGAGCCCGGGATCGGCCCGGCGACCGCCTTCAACTACGCCTTCAATGCCGGGGGCTTCGGGTGGCGGACCCGCGCGGCCGTGGCGGGAAAGGGTGACCAGAGCGTTGCCGACGCCAAGGAGATCGCCACCGAGATGGCCAACACCTTCGAGCTGCGCTGATCCCAGAACGACGACGGGGCCCCGTCGCCGGGGCCCCGTCGTGGTGGTGTCCTGCTGGATCTGCGAGCTACTTGATCACCGCTTGGAGCAGCATCGTGCAGTCATCATCGTCGTCGTTGAGCTCGAACGAGCCACCCACCGCCAGCGGCGGCTGGAAGAGGAGCTGCTCGGTGCTCCCGGACGTGCACTTCAGGGTGCTGGTCCGGTTCGACTTGATCGCCAGGTACTGACCTTCCTTGACCTGGACGTGCACTGGGAACGACTGGATCTCGTAGTCGAGCCCGTTGACGGAGCTTCCGTAGCTGATCTTGGGGCCGTTCTTGACCACCTTCGCCTGGCCGGTGCCGGGGCCGAGGGCGAGGTTCTTGACCTTGGCGAGCTGCAGGCGGAAATGACCGGTTGTCCCTGCGACGAGCTTGATCTTCCTGATCACGCCGTCCCTGGGGGCCGCGACGTTCCCACCGGCAGCGCCGGTATCGCCGAAGGCGACCGCCACTCGGGTGCAGGGATCGCCTGCGATCGGATCGCAGTAGTGCGCCGGCGACGAGTTCGCCGGCTGCGTCACCGACCCGTCGTTGTTCTTCAGGTCGGAGCCGAACTTCGCCGCCAGGCTTGACGCCGGGGCGACCATCAGGGCGGCCGCGGCCAGGGCCAGGACGAGAGCGATCCGCCTCGTACGCTTGCCATTGACGCTGATCGTGTTGCTGTGAGTCATCGGGGTTCTCCTTTCATCGCTTTTGTTCCCGACAACTCGAGTCTCGGGCGAAACGGGCCCCGCTACCAGGGAGCCAAGGGCTGGATTCACGTCACTATCGGGGTGGCCCGGACCACCCCTTGGGGTGGTTCCGGGCCGGCACGCCGCTAGAGGTCCCGGTCGGTGATCAGCCCGGTCTGCAGGGCCCGCTCGACCACCGCCAGTCGCTTTTGATTCTGCGGCAGCTCCTGCACCTCGAACTTCTCGAACAGGGCCCGCATGTGCGTCTTCACGGCGTCGACGCTCAGGTGGAGGGCGGTGGCGACCTGCTGGTTGGTGGGCGGGGCCGCGAACGGGGCGCCCTCCTTGAACGGGCGACAGAGCTCGACCAGTACCCGGCGCTGGGCGGGCGAGACGTCGGCTGCGGTCAGCGCATCGGTGGCGATGACGGTGGACTTGGCCTCCGCTGCACCCGGCGCCCGGTACAGGACCGCGGTGCGGCCGAAGCGCAGCATGTCTCCATCGCGCAGCCGGTGACGGCCGCTGACCCGGTCCCCGTTCACGTAGGAGCCGTTGCGCGACAGCCCATCGTCCACCAGGGTGCACTCGCGGCCGACGATCTCGAGCTGCGCGTGGAGCGCCGAGACCTCCTCGTCCCAGGACAGCCGCACGTCGGCGGAGGGGCTTCGGCCGACCCAGAGTTCAGCCGCCGCCGTCCCCAACCCGACCAGCCGCTGCACGCCTCCCTGGTCGCGATAGACGAGGAACGGCTCGCCGGCCCTCTCGGCCTCGATCTGCGCCTTCAGCTCGGGCGCCGTGAACGCGTGCGGGCCGGGCTCCGCCGGGGCCATCAGCTGACGATCTGGACCACCACCGCGCGCTCGCGCGGGCGATCGTCGAAGTCGATCAGCACCAGCTGCTGCCAGGTGCCGAGCGCGAGCCGCCCGCCCTGAACGGGGACCGCCTCCGACGCCCCGACGATCGAGGCGCGCTGATGTGCATGGGAGTTCGTGTCGTGATTGAGCCGGTTGTGCTCGTAGTCGCCCTCGGCCGGGATCAGCCGGTCGAGCAGCGTCTGCAGGTCGTGGACCCCGCCCGGCTCGTACTCCATGGTCGTGATCGCGGCCGTAGAGCCGCGCACGAAGGCGGTCGCCTGCCCCTCGTCGGCGCCCGCCTCGGCCACCGCCGCCTGGACGCGATCGGTGATCTCGACGATCTCCGAGTCGCCCCGGGTCGAGAGGCGAAACTCGAACGTCCGCACGGGCATGCGGGCAACGTAACAAGAGCGAGCCGGGCTCGGCCCGGCTCGCTCTCCCGGCCTCCCAACCGGCCCCCCCGGTGGGGGCTTCCGGCTACGCGCCCCGCGGGTGGGGCCCGTGGCCGATGTGGAACGCGTCCATCAGCCTCGGGAGGAAGACCAGGCCCGAGACGCCCACGACCACGTAGACGACATTGAGCAGCGTCCCGCTGCCGAAGATCGACGAGAGCACGTTCGTGTCGCCGTCCGTGACCCCGACGATGCCCCAGTTGAGGGCACCGCAGATCATGAGCAGCAGCGCAACCGGCTCCAGCCGCTTCACCATCTCCATTTGCCGTACCTCCTGGTCGGGATTCGCATAATCGTGCGAATCATCACAACCTAATTACCCCTCAAGATTGATCCGGTTACGAGGGCGAGCCAACGCCGGACGGGGTGTCGGTGGTTGGCCGGCGATGGTTGGGTAGGCATGGAGCCGGTCAACCACCGGCGGCCCGTCCGTGACAGCTACCTACCAGTCCCAGGGCGCGCTGGCGAGGCTCTCGGAGTCGAGGTATCGCTTCAGCTCCTCGACCTGGTCCTCATCGACCGTGTAGACGTGCTCGGCGTCCGGGAAGCGGCGCGCCCGAACCTCGCTCGCGTACTCGCGAACGCCGTCCACCATCCGGTCGTGAATTTCGGCATAGCGCTTGACGAACCGTGGGTTGTGCGGGCCGGTGGTGATTCCCAGCAGATCGTGGAAGACGAGCACCTGCCCGTCGGCCCCCAGCCCTGCCCCGATTCCGATCACCGGCACCTCGATCCGCGGCATGAGGGCGTCGGTGACCGCCGCGGGAACCGCCTCGAAGACGATCGCGAAGCACCCGGCCGCCTGCAGTGCGAGAGCGTCCCGGGCGATCTGCGCCGCGGACTCGGCGGTCCGACCCTGGGCCTTGAAGCCTCCGAGCGCGCTCGCGGTCTGCGGCGTCAGTCCGACGTGTCCCATCACCGGGATCCCGGAGTCGACGATCGCCTGGGCTCGCTCCACCGAGCGACCCCCGCGCTCCAGCTTGACGGCATCGCAGCCGGCCTCCCTGACGAACCGCTGCGCGTTGTCGATCGCGTGCTCGTTGGAGCGCTCATAAGAGCCGAACGGCAGATCCCCGATCAGGAGCGGCCGCTCGAGGCCGCGGCGGACCGCGGCGGCCATCGTGACCATCTCGTCCATGCCCACCGGCGTCGTCGCGTCGTAGCCGAGCACCACCATCGCGGCCGTGTCCCCGACCAGCACGACGTCGACGCCCGCCTCGTCCGCCACCTGAGCCGAGGGGAAGTCGTAGGCGGTCACCATGACGATCGGCTCGCCACGGCGCTTCATCTCCGCCAGGGTCGGGATCGTGATTCGTTTCTGCATCCGGTTCCTACCCTCCGATCACGAGGTTGTCGATCAAGCGTGCTCGTCCGAACCTCGCCGCCACGGCCACGAGGACCGGCCGCCCGTTCAAGCTCTCCGCAGGGGCCAGGCTCTCGGCGTCGCGCGCCTCGAGGTACTCGGGCTCGACCCCCGCTCGCTCGAGCTCCGCACGCGCCGCGATCAGCATCGCCTCCGTCCGCGTTTCGCCGCTCTCGGCCACCGACTGCGCGGCGTGCAGCGCGCGGCTCAGCGCGACCGCCCGCCGGCGCTCGTCCGGGCCCAGGTAGGCGTTGCGAGAGCTCATCGCCAGACCATCCGATTCACGAACGGTTGGCAGGACCTCTACCTTCGCCGGGAAGTCGAGGTCACCGACCACGCGCCGGATCACAACCGCCTGCTGGGCGTCCTTCTGGCCGAAGAAGACGACGTCCGGCCCGACCGAGTTGAGCAGCTTGGCGACCACCGTCGCCACCCCGCGGAAGTGGGCGCGCCCGCGCTGCTGCGGAGCCCCCTCGAGCACCCCGGTGAGCTCGTCGCCCACCTCGACCCAGGTCGAGAAGCCATCCGGGTAGACCTCGTCGGGCGGCGGCGAGTAGAGGAGGTCCACACCCACCTCCTCGGCGAGCCGGGCGTCGCGGGCCCGGTCGCGGGGATACGCCTCGAGGTCCTCGTCGGGCCCGAACTGGGTCGGGTTGACGAACAGGCTCATGACTACCACGTCGCAGCGCTCGCGGGCGGCTCGAAGCAGCGCCAGGTGGCCCTCGTGGAGGTACCCCATCGTCGGCACGAGGCCGATCCTCCCGCCAGCCCGCCGCGCCGGCTCGAGCGCTTGACGAAGCTCGGACTTGGTCACCGCGATCAACACACGCTCGCCCCCGCGCCGCGCGCGCCTTCGTCGGGAAGATCCCGTTCCAGTTCCCTCATCGGAGATACCAGACGGCTTTCATGTCCTCATCTGCTTGCGGCCGACCGGTTCGGCCAGTCCACGCCCTGTGGGTCGCGGCCAACCCGGATTATAGATCGGGGTCGAGTCGTGGCCGCGAACTGCGGATCACGGCTGCCAGCGCGGCTACCATCGGCCCGTGCCGATCTACGAGTTCCTGTGCGAGCGCTGCGGAGTCCGCTTCGAGGAGCTGGTCGGGGCCGGCACCGAGACGGCGGTCTGCCGAAGCTGCGGTGCCGAGCGAACGCACCGCGTCTATTCGGCCCCCGGGGCATCGTTCAAGCTGGTCAGGACCGCGGGCGAGATGCGAAAGCAGGAGCGAAGCAACACGCAGCTTCGCGAGCGGACCAAACAGCGCCTGGCGGCGCGGCGCGGCCGGGCCGGGCGTTCGAGCGGGGGCGAGGATTGAGCGAATCCCGAGAGCATCGCCGTGAGCGCCTCGTGGAGCTCTACCACCAGGCCGCGGACTGCACCAAGTGCCCGCTCTCGGAGACCCGCGCCAACGTCGTCTTCGGCGCCGGCAACGCCGATGCCGGGCTGATGTTCGTCGGCGAGGCGCCTGGCGGCGAAGAGGATCGTCAGGGCCTTCCGTTCGTGGGCCGTGCCGGCGGGTTGCTGTCCGAGCTGCTCGACGGGATCGGGATGGAGCGAAAGGACGTCTGGATCTGCAACGTGCTCAAGTGCCGCCCCCCCGGCAACCGCGACCCACAACCGATCGAAATCGAGTCCTGCGAGCCCTATCTGTTCCGCCAGGTGGAGCTGATCGAGCCCCGCGTGGTGGCGACGCTGGGCAACTTCGCGACCAAGCTCCTCAGCGGCAGCCGGGCCGGCATCACCCGCGTCCGGGGCACCCCTCAGGTGCGCGAGATCGGTGGCAGGACGGTGTTCCTGCTGCCGCTGATCCACCCGGCGGCCGCGCTCCGTACCCCGTCGCTCGTCGACACCCTGCGCGAGGACTTCGCCAAGCTCCCCGAGTTGATCGAACGACCCCTGCTCGAGGGGGATGCCCGAGTCCCGACGGTAGCCGAGCTCGCCGTGACCGCCGGCGAGGCTCCCACCGATCAGCTCGACCTGTTCGGTTGACGTCGCGGCAGAGCTCCTCGCCGGAGGAGACCGAGGCGATCGGCGCGGCACTCGCAGCTGGCCTGCGGCTGGGGGACGTGGTGCTGGTGAGCGGCGATCTGGGCACCGGAAAGACAACCCTGGTTCGGGGGGCGTGCAGGGCGCTCGGCGTGACCGAGCCGGTGACCTCGCCGACGTTCACGATCGGGCACCGCTACCGCGGTCGGGTGCCCGTTTCCCACCTTGACCTGTTCCGGCTCGAGGACCTGGGCGGCGAGGACCCGGGTCTGCTGGATGACTACCTGACCCCCGACGCGATCGCCTTCGTCGAGTGGCCTCCAGCCGCCGTGCCGCTCGAGCGCCCGGCGGCGCTGCGAGTGTCGCTCGCTCATCAGGGGGGCGACCGGCGCCTGGTCTCGGTGGCACGCGAACCGGGAACGGGGACGGGGCCGTGACCACCTTCGTCGGCTGGGACACCGCCACGATGGAGGTGGCGGTGGCGGCGACGCGCGATGGCGAGGTGATCCACGCGCGTCAGATCGGCGATCCGCCCGACGGGCGCCCCCGGCACGCGAGCCTCCTGCTGGTCGAGGTGGAGGCGGCCGCGCGGGAGGCCGGCGGCTGGCCGAAGGTGGATGCGATCGCGGTCGGGATCGGCCCCGGCTCGTTCACCGGCCTGCGGATCGGCTTGGCGACCGCGCGCGCCATTGCCCAGGCGCTGGCGAAGCCGGTTGTCGGAGTGGGCACCCTGGCCGCGATCGGGCGAGGGATCCGGGAGCGAGCCGGCGCCCGCCAGGCGCTGGCGGTGCTCGACGCTCGCAGAGGGCAGGCGTTCGCGGCCTTGTACGACCCGGACGGGGGTCAGCTCTGGCCGCCGCTTGTCGCCCTCCCGGACGAGCTCGCCGAGCGGGTGGAGTCGTTGCCCGGAGCGCCGCTGGCGGCTGGATCGGGGGCGCTACGATTTCGGCGTCAGCTGGAGGCGGCCGGCGCCGAGATTCCTCCCGAACCGGACTCGGCGCACCGCGTTTCCGGGCGGCATGTGTGTTCGCTCGCCGCGACCGGTACCCCGTCCCCTCCGGAGGCGATCCGACCGATCTATCTGAGACCACCCGACGCGGAGCTTTGGCTTGAGCGAGATGCAGGTTAGGCGGCTTGTCTACAGCGACCTGCCGGCCGTGCTCTCGATCGAGCGCCGCGCCTTCGAGACCCCCTGGTCGCTGGCGATGTTCGTGCTCGAGCTCTCCAAGCCCTCGGGGATCTGTCTCGCGATCACCGACGGGGGCACCCTGACCGGCTATCTGGTCTGCTCTCGCTACGCGGACGTCTGGCATCTGATGAACATCGCGGTGACGCCCGAGCGGCGGCGCCGCGGGATCGCCAGCCGGCTGTTGGAGCGGCTGTTCGAGGACGCGGGGCCGAGCGCGCGCTACACGCTGGAGGTCCGGACCTCCAACCACGGCGCGATCACGATGTACGAGCGACTCGGCTTCCGTCGGGCCGGACACCGCCGGCGCTATTACCACGACAACGGAGAGGACGCTCTGATCATGTGGCTCGAGTCGCCGCAGGCCGTCGAGGCTTGATCCTGGCGATCGAGACCTCGTGTGACGACACCTGCGCAGCGGTCACGGACGGCGGAAGGATCCGCTCCAATGTGATCTCCTCGCAGGCCGCCGCCCATGCGCGCTTCGGCGGGGTGGTGCCCGAGGTCGCCTCGAGGCACCACCTGGAGCTGATCAATCCGGTCGTCGAGGCGGCGCTGGCCGAGGCGCGAGTCGAGCTGGACGAGCTCGAGTCGCTGGCGGTGACCCGAGGCCCAGGGCTGATCGGGGCGCTGCTGGTCGGGGTTGCGAGCGCCAAGGCGATCGCGGCGGCAACGCGCAAGCCCCTGGTCGGGGTCGACCACCTGCACGGGCACGTGGCGGCGAACTTCCTCGAGCCCGATCCACTCGAGCCGCCGTTCGTGTGCCTGATTGCGAGCGGGGGCCACACAGTCCTCGCCGCGGTCCGCCGGCACGGCGGGTTCGAGGTGCTCGGACAGACGCTCGACGACGCCGCCGGCGAGGCGCTGGACAAGGGCGCCCGATTGCTCGGCCTCGGCTATCCGGGGGGGCCGGCGATCGAGCGGGTGGCGACCGACGGCGACCCGGAGGCGTTCGCGTTTCCGGTCGGCATGACCCGAGATCCCGGGCTCGACTTCAGCTTCAGCGGGCTGAAGACGGCGCTTCTGTACCAGGTCCGAGATCTGGCCGCGAGTGAGGTGGATCGCCGGCGTGCCGATCTCGCGGCCAGCTACCAGGCGGCGGTGGTCGGCCAGCTGACGGCCAAGCTCGAGCGCGCACTCGGGGAGGGCGAGTGGCGCGCGGTGGCGCTCGGCGGAGGGGTGGCCGCCAATTCGCTGCTGCGGGAGCGGTCGGCGGCCGTCTGCGAGCGGCTCGGGCTGCGCCTGAAGCTGGTGCCCGGCGAGCTGTGCACCGACAACGCGGCGATGATCGCCTCGGCGGCCCGCTTCCTGGAGCCGTCTCCGTATCCGGAGTACCTCACCTGGGAGGCGTTGGCCTGACCACCGTGATCCTGTACGTGCGGCCCGGGTGTCACCTGTGCGACCAGGTCAGGGAGCAGATCCTGGCACTGCGAGCAAAGGTGCCGCCGTTCGAGCTTCGCGAGGTCGACATCGAGTCGGACGAGGCGCTCCACACCCGCTACCTGGAGCGGATCCCGGTGGTCGAGGTCGATGGCGCGGTGGTCTCCGAGCTGGTCCCCGAGCCCGAACGGCTGCGAGCCAGGCTCGATACTGTCCGGCCATGATCGACTGCGCGCCCCTCGGCGACGGATGAGCGACGAATCCGCCCTGGTTGACGAGACGGTCCTCTCGTTGAGCGACGGTGACCGTCTCTCGTTGGGGGTCGCGGCCCGGCTGTCGCGCTACCTGCAGGTGCTGATCCAGGCGCGCAAGATGGGCAAGGAGACGATCTCCTCGCAGGAGCTGGCCGAGTACACCCACATCAACTCGACCCAGATCCGCCGCGACCTTTCGGGCTTCGGGAAGTTCGGGAAGCGCGGCGTCGGTTACCGCGTCGACTCGCTGGTCGAGCAGATCCGCAAGATCCTGCGCAGCTCGGGCCAGCACAACATCGTCCTCTTCGGCGCCGGCAACCTGGGCCAGGCGATCGCCAGCTCCGACGTGTTCGCCGACCACGGATTTCAGATCGTCGCCATCTTCGACGTCGACCCGAAGCTGGTCGGGCGACAGCTCGGCGAGGTCGAGGTCCACGGCGTCGACGACCTCGAGCCGGTGGTCACCGAGCAGGACGTCGTGGTCGGGGTGCTGGCGGTTCCCTCGGCGGCCGCACAGGACGCCGCCGACCGCCTGGTCCGCGCCGGGGTGCGGATCATCTTCAACTACTCCGAGCAACTGCTTCAGGTCCCGCCCGACGTCACCGTCCACACCTCGAGCCCGGCCGTCGACCTGCTCTACGCGCTCTACTTCTACTTGACCTGACCGCCCCGGATTCGATGGCGGCGGCGAGCGCCAACAGACGCGATCCGGCCCCGGGCGGCCTGCGAGCATCAGGGTGATGGACAGCGGAGGTCGCACGGATGCCGAGGCCGCCGGTCACCTCGACATGGCTCGCACGCGGGAGGTGTTCGCCGCTTCGACCGACTTCACCATCGGCCTCGAGGAGGAGTTCGCGATCGTCGATCCGGAGACGCTCGAGCTGCGGCACGGCTTCGACCAGCTCTACCGAGCCTGCCTCGAGGATGAGCTGCTGGCGGAGTCCGCCGTCGGCGAGCTGATCGACGCCGAGATCGAGATCCGCTCCGGCCGGGCCGAGACCTTCGCCGAGGCGATCGAGCGCCAGCGCGAGCGGCGCCTGCGGCTGTTCGCCGTCGCCGACGGCATCGGGCTGGCGCTGGCGGCCACGGGGACGCACCCATGGGCCGACTACCTGGACCAGCGGATCATCGACACCCCGCACTACGCCCGCCTGCGCGAGGAGCTCCGTTGGGTCGCGCAGCGGAACAACACCTGGAGCATGCACGTCCACGTCGGGGTGCGGGACGTCGATCGGGCGGTCGCCGTGTGCGACCACCTCCGCGGGGTGCTCCCCGCGCTGCTGGCGCTGTCCGCCAACTCGCCCTTCCTGGACGGGCGTGACACGGGCCTGCACTCGGTGCGGACCGAGATCTTCACCCGCACCTTTCCCCGCTGCGGCGTCCACGAGCCGTTCGGCACCTGGGACCGCTACGCGGAGTTCGTGGAGCTGCTCGTCCGCACCGGCTCGATCGTCGAGGCGACCCAGCTCTGGTGGAGCGTGCGGCCGCATCACGCCTTCGGCACCGTCGAGGTCCGGATCTGCGACGCTCAGACGCGCGGCGAGGAGTCCTTCGGGCTGGCAGCCCTGATCGCCGCCTGCATCGCCCAGAGCGCCCTGGACTTCGACCACGGGCGGCTGGGTGAGCCGATGCGCCAGCGCGAGGTCGAGGAGAACCTCTGGAGGGCGATCCGTCACGGAATGGACGGCAGGCTGATCGACTTCGAGCGCGGTCAGGAGATTCCCACGGCGGCCGCCGTCGAGCGATTGGTTGACTGGACGGCGCCGGCGCGGGAGGCGCTCGGAGTGGACGTGGTGCTTCCGGAGGCAAACGGGGCCCAGCGCGCCTGCACGAGGCATGCGGAGGGCGCTTCGATCGAGGCGATCTACCGGGAGGCGGTGGAGGAGACGAAGCGCACGTATGCTCTCGAGCGGGTGAACTACTAGCACCAGCGATGCCGGAAGCCGACGAACCAAGCCAGCGCCCCGAGGGCGCGCAGCAACCCCCCAGCGAGGAGGAGATCCGAGCCAGGATCGAGGAGCAGCTGCGCACCGTCCGGGTCCAGGACCTGCTGCTGGAGAGCGTCGTCAGCGTGCTCAACCTGGCCGCTCGCCGGATCGCCAAGGAGGACGAACGCGACCTCGAGCAGGCGCGGGTGGGGATCGAGGCCACCAGGGCGGTCGTCGACCTGCTGGATCCCGAGCAGGCGGAGCAGGTTCGAAGCGCGCTGTCGCAGATCCAGGTCCTCTACGCGAGGCATGCGGGCGGCGGGGAGGGCGAGCCGCAGGGGGGCGAGCAGGAGCGGGCGACGCCGCGGGAGGCCGAGCCACCTCGCACCGATGCACCCGCTCCGGGCGGTGGCGGACGGCGCCCGCCGAGGCTCTGGACGCCGCCGGGGACGTGACCGCCGGCATCATCTAGACTCCCCGCGCTTCGCTGGCCCACGGCGTGGGCCGCCCAAACACGGCATCCCTACCGGAGGACTGAGACTTGACGAAGTTCCTGACCGATTACGGCGTGGTTATCGCGCTCGCCTGCGCCGGCGCTGCGGTCCTCTACGGGGCCCTGGTCACCCAGCGGTTGCTCGCCCGGTCGCCCGGCAACGAGCGAATGCAGGAGATCTCCGGCGCGGTCCAGGAGGGCGCGCGGGCCTACCTGACCCGCCAGTACACGATCATCGCCGGCGTCGCCGTGGTGCTCGCGATCCTGCTGATCGTGCTCCGCAACGTCGACACGGCGATCGGCTTCGTGATCGGCGGCGTCCTCTCCGGGGCGGCGGGGTTCATCGGCATGAACCTGTCGGTGCGCGCCAACTCGCGGGTCGCAGAAGCCGCCCGCGGTGGGGTTCCGCCGGCACTCGACGTCGCCTTCAAGGGCGGCTCGGTCACCGGTCTGCTGGTGGTCGGCCTCGCCCTGCTCGGGGTTGCCGGTTACTTCGGCATTTTGATCCTCGCCGACAAGACCGACAAGCAGGCCGTGGACGCCCTGGTGGGGCTCGGGTTCGGCGGCTCGCTGATCTCGGTCTTCGCCCGGCTCGGGGGCGGGATCTTCACCAAGGCGGCCGATGTCGGTGCCGACCTGGTGGGCAAGGTCGAGGCCGGAATTCCCGAGGACGACCCCCGCAACCCGGCGGTGATCGCCGACAACGTGGGCGACAACGTCGGCGACTGCGCCGGGATGGCGGCCGACCTGTTCGAGACCTACGCGGTCACCTCGGTGGCGGTGATGCTGCTCGGCGTGCTGACCTTCTCGGAGTCCCGGGAGGTCGCGGTCTACCCCCTTGTGATGGGCGCGGTGGCGATCATCGCCTCGATCATCGGGGCGCTCTCGGTGCGCACCAGGACCGGCAACGTCGAAGCGGCGCTCTACCGGGGGCTGGCGGTCTCGGCGGTGCTATCGGCGGCCGCCTTCTACCCGATCACCAAGTGGCTGATGGACGACGTCAGCTTCAAGGCCGCGAGCCTCAGCAACGTGCCCAGCACGACCGACCTGTGGCTCTGCGGCCTGATCGGCGTCGCGGTCACGGCCGGCCTGTTCGTGATCACCGACTACTACACCTCGACCCGGTTCCGCCCCGTGAAGACGATCAGCCGGGCGTCGGTCACCGGGCACGCGACCAACATCATCCAGGGCCTGGCCCAGGGATTTCAGTCGACCGCCGCCCCGGCCCTGCTGATCGCGATCGCGATCCTGGGCGCCGACCAGCTCGCCGGTGTCTACGGGATCGGGATCGCGGTGATGGCGCAGCTCTCGCTGACCGGGTTGATCGTCGCCCTCGACGCGTTCGGGCCGATCACCGACAACGCCGGCGGGATCGCCGAGATGGCCGACCTCCCGGAGGAGGTCCGCGACGTCACCGATCCCCTGGACGCGGTCGGGAACACGACCAAGGCGGTGACCAAGGGGTACGCGATCGGCTCCGCCGCCCTGGCTGCGCTGGTCCTGTTCAGCGCCTTCAAGATCGAGCTCGCAGACGAGGCCCCGACCGGGTTCAACCTCGACGGGCTCTTCCACCTCACCACCCCGGCGGTGCTGATCGGGCTGCTGATCGGCGGGATGATGGTCTACCTGTTCGCCGCCCTGGCGATCGAAGCGGTGGGCCGCGCCGGTGGCCAGGTGGTCGAGGAGGTTCGCCGCCAGTTCCGCGAGAACCCCGGGATCATGGAGGGCACCGAGAAGCCCGAGTACGGCGGCACGGTGAGGATCGTCACCGCGGCGGCGCAGCGGGAGATGATCCTGCCGTCGCTGATCCCGATCCTGGTGCCGCTGGTGGTCGGGCTGATCAGCGTCGACGCGTTAGGCGGCCTCCTGATCGGCGTCATCGTCGTCGGCCTGTTCGCGGCGCTCTCGATGACCGCAGGCGGCGGCGCGTGGGACAACGCCAAGAAGCTGATCGAGGACGGCGCCTACGGCGGCAAGGGGTCGGAGGCCCACGCCGCCGCGGTCACCGGGGACACCGTCGGCGACCCCTACAAGGACACCGCCGGGCCCGCGATCAACCCGATGATCAAGGTGGCGAACATCGTCGCCATCCTGATCATCCCGATCGTCCACTTCTGAGAACTAACTCCACCGACATCCTCCGCTTCGCGTCCGGTGTCGGCGGGTCCGGGCCTGTTACGTGGCGGCAGGTCGTACTCGCGTGGGGTGGCGCCCCACCAGCCCGCAACTTTGTCCCGTGGTGTCCGCTGGACGGACCCGCCGGGTCACAGTTGGGCGTCCTCGGATCTGCGCGCTGCAACTGCGTCCTGTTGTGTCCGCTGGACGGACGCAACGGGACCCAGTTTGGAAGCCGCTTCCCTACCCAGCCTTTCCCCGGACATGCGGTAGCCGTCCCACGCCTATATTCGGACCTGATGGCTGAACGGATTCCGAGAGAGGAGTCGCTGCGGCGGGTGCATGGCGTCGGGGCCCTGTTCTCGGCCGCCTACGGCAACGTCGGGTCGTCGATCTACTACGCGCTCGGGGTAACCGCCGCCTTCGCGCTCGGCCTGACGCCGATCGCCTTCGTGGTCGCTGGGGTGATCTTCCTGTTCACCGCCGCCACCTACACGGAGGCGACCGTCATGTACCCGGAGGCGGGCGGCTCGGCGAGCTTCGCCCGGCACGCGTTCAACGAGCTCGACTCGTTCGTCGCCGCCTGGGCGCAGATGCTCAACTACGTGATCACGGTCGCGATCTCGGCCTTCTTCGTCCCCCACTACCTGAGCCGTGTTCTGGGCGCCGCTGAGCACGGGCCGGGGGACATGATCGGCGGCGATCGTGCTGGTGACGCTGCTGGCGGCACTGAACATCAAGGGAACCAAGGAGTCGTCGCGAGCTCAACCTGGTGCTGGCGGTCGGCGACCTGATGCACCCAGGTCGTCCTGGTGGGGATCGGCGATCGCCCTGGTCCTGAGCCCGGAGACACTGGTCAACAACGTCCACCTCGGGGACGCGCCGACCTGGGGCAACTTCGCGCTCTGGATGGCGGTCGGGATGATCGCCTACACGGGGATCGAGACGATCTCCAACATGGCCGAGGAGGCCCGCGATGCGAGCCGCGGACGGTGATCCGCGGAGTCGGGCTGGTCGTCGTCGCGGTGATCTTCATCTACGTGCTTCCTGCCGATCATCGCCCTCTCGGCGATGCCGGTGACGCAGGAGCGCTCGGGTGACTACACGACCGAGCTGGGGAGCAAGTTCGCAGGGGACCCCGTGCTCGGGATCGTCGAGAACATGGGCCTCGGGCCTCGGCTGACCCACGTGCTGCGGCTCTACGTCGGCGTGCTCGCAGCGGTGATCCTGGTCATCGCCACCAACGCAGGGCTGATCGGCGTCTCGACGGCTGACCTACTCGATGGGCCAGCACCGCCAACTGCCGGAGCGGCTTGCGCCAGGTGCACCCGCGCTTCAAGACGCCGTACGTGGCGATGCTGGTCTTCTCGGGCGTGGCCGCGCTGACGATCCTCCCGGCAAGATCGACTTCCTGGCGACCATGTACTCGTTCGGCGCCATGCTGTCGTTCACCATCGCGCACGTCGCGGTGGTCGCGGTTGCGCCAGCGGCAGGCGGAGTCGGAGCGCGATGGGTGCCGCCGCTGAACTTCCGCCTGGCGCAGTGCAAGGTCCCGCTGACCGCGATCTCGGGGGGCTGGGGACGTTTGGTGCGTGGGTGATCGTGCTCGCGCTTGCATCTCGGACACGGCTGGTCGCGGGCATCGGCTGGATGGCGATCGGCGTGGCCATCTTACGTCTTCTATCGCCGGCGCCAGCGGCTTCCGCTGCGCCAGACGGTCAAGGTGGTCACCCCGGAGCCGCTCGGGGTCGAGGAGATCGAGTACAAGAGCGTTCTGGTCGCCTTCGAGGACGAGCCCTTCTCCGAGGAGGCGGTGGCGACTGCGGCGCGGCTCGCGGCCCGGCGCAGACGGGGGATTCACGTTCATGCGGTGGTTGCGGTGCCCACGGCGCTGCCCTTGGACGCGCCGCTCGAACGCGAGGAGCAGGAGGCACAGAGCAAGATCGAGCGCGCGAAGCTGATCGGCGGCCTGCGAGTCACCGGCCACGTGGAGCGCGTGCGGCCGGGCCAGGGCGGGCAGTCGATAGTCGAGGAGGCGCGTCAGATCCAGGCGGCGGCGATCGTGATGCCGCTGCGCTACCGCAACGGACGGCCGCTGTACGGCAAGACGCTCCAAACCGTTCTCGCCAAGCGCCCCTGCCGGGTGATCGTCGCCGCCCAGCCGGGCGAGAAGGCCCCGGTCGCGGCGTAGGGCCTGAAGCCGCGTGGTCGCGGCCTAGAATCGCGGTCATGGCGGCGCCCGACCGGCTCTATCACGGTGTCACCCGCATCTTCTCGGTGGTGATCATCGGGTTCGGGGTGGCGATCCTGGTGGTCACGCTCGCCAACGGCGGCGGACTGGCTTCTTCGGGCCTGTGGCTGGGGCTCCTGTTCACCGCGATCGGGGTCGCCCGCCTCTACATCGCCATACGGTCACGGAGTTGAGCCCGGATCCAGAAAGCGAGTCGCCGGCCTCGGGTGACGATGGCGCTTCGGCGCGTCCAAGGCAAACGGCGCGACGCCGTCCGCCACGGGTGCGTGTCGGTCCGGGCCCTCTGAGCGGGCGCTTCCCCGGGATCCCGCTGCAAACCGCGATCGCCTATGCGGCGGTCGGGTTCTCGCTCTACTTCTCGATCGGGGTCGTGGCGCGGCTCGGGCTCGGGCTGACGCCGCTGATCTTCCTGGCCGCGGGCATCTTGCTGGTGCTGGCGACGCTGACCTACGTGGAGGGCGGGGCGATGTTCGCCGAGCGAGGCGGGTCGGCGTCGTTCGCTCGCCATGCCTTCAACGAGCTGATCAGCTTCATCGCCGGCTGGGCGATCCTGATCGACTACATCATCGTCATCTCGTTCGCGGCGATCTCGATCGCGCACTACCTGGGCCCGCTCTGGGGTGGATTCACCCACGGGTGGGTGGAGATCGCGGTGGCGGCGTGGGCGATCGCCTTCGGGGCGGCGATCAACATCGGCGGCTTCACCCGCTATGTGCGCCAGCGCCCGCTGATCGCCGTCGCCCTCGCCGACGTCGTGCTCCAGATCGGCGTGATCGTCGCCGGGGCGATGGTCGCCTTCCACCCCGATCGGCTGACCGACAACGTTGATCTGTTCACGAGCCCGTCGGGCCGGCACCTGCTCGAGGCACTCGCCGTGTCCACGCTGGCGTTCGCCGGGATCGAGGCGGCGTCCGATCTGGCGCCGGACTTCAGCTGGCGCAGAAAGGACCTGCGCACCGTGGTCACCGGCAGCGCGCTGGCGCTGCCGGTGATCTACGCCGGGATGGCGGCGATCGCGCTGATGGCGGTGCCGGTGGTGGGCGGCCCCCACGGCCCGCACACCGCGCTCGGCGGCAAGTTCATCGAGGAGCCGGTGCTCGGGGTGGTGATGAGCTACGAGCCCGGCTGGCTGTCGACGGTGCTTCAGGTGGGGGTGGTTGCAATCGCGCCGGTGGTCCTCACCTGGGCGGTCAGCATCTCGATGCTGGGGCTGTCGAGGCACGTGTACGTGTTGGCGACCAATCGCCAGGTGCCGAGCTGGCTCGGGAGGCTGGGATCGCGCTCGACCCCGTACATCGCGATCCTGATCGCGGCGCTGATCTCGCTGGCGCTGGCGATTCCCACCGACGTTCGCCTGCTGGCCGAGATCTACGCGTTCGGCGCCACGCTCGCGATCACGATCGCCCACCTGTCGATCCTTCGGCTGCGGTGGACGCAGCCGGACCGCGAGCGCCCCTACCGGATTCCGTTCGAGCTCAAGATCGCCGGTCGCCGGCTGCCCGTTCCGGCGCTGTTGGGTGGCGCTGCTGATGGGGCTGTTGTGGCTGGCGGTGGTGGTGTTCCACGCCCGCGCCCGCTGGGTCGGCGGCGGCTGGATGCTGTTCGGGATCGCGGCCTACGTCGTCTATCGCAAGTACGTGGAGCGGACGTCGCTCACCAAGCGGGTCTCGGTTCCCGAAGACGCCCTGCGCAAGGTGGTGCGCGATGCCGGGTACGGGAACATCCTGGTGCCGATCTTCGGCTCCGATCTCGACGACGATATCGTCGGCACCGCGGGGCGGCTCGCCGACGCGGCGGACGAGCCCGGCGAGGAGCGGCCGCGGCTGGAGGTGATCTACGTGGTCGAGCAGCCGTTGACCGTGCCCCTCGACGCGCCGCCGCCGAAGGAGCGGCTCGAGAAGGCCGAGGCGGCCCTGCAGCGGGCCCGGGAGGTGGGCGAGGAGTACGAGTCGGTGGAGGTGGAGACCGACCTGGTGTCGGCGCGCACCCTCGGGGCCGGGATCGTCGAGGAGGCCCGGCGGCGGGACGTGGAGCTGATCGTGATGGGCGGCGAGCCGCCCAGCCGGGTGCGCGGTGGCCCGGTGCTCGGCGGCCGCGGGAGGTTGGCGTCCGCCGGAGGTGGGCGAGGTGACCGAGTACGTACTCAACAAGGCGCCCTGCCGGGTGCTGCTGACGGCGCCGCCGGCGGGCTGATCGAACGTTCGACGAAGGTCGCGGTCACCCCCGGACTCCAAGCCGCGGGCGAGTAGGATCCACGCCGATGTTCATCCTGATCGCCGGAGGGGGACGCGTCGGATCGTCGCTGGCTCGGGCCATGCTTCGGGATGGCCACACGGTTTCGTGCCTGGACGAAGACTCGGAGGCTCACGCGCGGCTCGAGATCGGGATGGAGCAGTCGTGGGAGGACGCTGGCGGGCAGTTCACGGTGGGGACCGCGCTCGAGATCGAGGCGCTGGAGGAGGCCGGGATCGGGCAGGCCGACGCGTTCGTTGCGGCCACCGACGGGGACAACACCAACATCGTCATCGCCCAGATCGCCAAGCAGCGGTTCAACGTGCCGACGGTGATCGCCCGCATCCTGGACCCCTACCGGGCGGAGTGGTACGAGCAACAGGGTCTGCGGACGATCTGCCCGACGCGGGTCGCGATCGAGATGCTCGAGACCGAGGTCAAGGAGGCCGCCAGCCGCGTCCCGAGTGCGAGGGAGTAGGGACGCCGCATGTACGTGATCGTGGTCGGGGCGGGGAAGGTGGGCTGGAACCTCGGCCGCGAGCTGCTCGAGAAGGACCACGAGGTGACCTTGATCGAGAAGGACCAGAACCGCTACTTGGCGGTCGAACAGGAGCTGGAGCACAACGTCCAGTACGGGGATGCGTCCGAGCTCTGGGTGCTGGAGCGGGCCGGGATCGGACGGGCGGACATGGTGATCACGGTCACCGGGGACGACGAGGACAACATGCTGATCTGCCAGGTGGCCAAGGAGAAGTACATGGTCGAGCAGATCATCGCCCGGGTGAACAACCCGCGGAACAGGCAGTGGTTCGACCTGCTCGGGATCAACCCGGTGGTGTCGGCGACCGACCTGATCCTGCGGCTGATCGAGCATGAGGTGCCGAAGTACGGCCTGGTCCACCTGCTCGACCTGCCCCAGGAGCGGCTCGAGATCATCGAGTTGTTGCTCGGCGAGGGATCGCCGGTGACGGGCCAGAGGGTGGGAGACCTGGAGCTGCCCGAGGGGAGCCTGCTGATCTCGGTGCTGCGCGAGGGGAGGGGATTCGTGCCGGGGCCGGAAACGGTGCTGGAGCCCGGCGACGAGGTGCTCGCCGTGCTCGACCCGGGCATGGAGGAGGAGCTGAAGGCGTATTTCGGCCCCGACGGCTCCAGCGACTGAGCGATGAGCGACCGCAGGGTCGACTACCTGCTGGTCGGGGGCTTCGCCGCGGCGCACTGCGCAGCCGAGCTGCGAAACAAGGGCGCCGAGGGGTCGATCCTGCTGGTGGGGCGCGAGCCGCATCCACCGTACGAGCGCCCGCCGCTGTCGAAGGAGTACCTGCGGGGGGAGGGCACCGAGGACGACGCCATGGTCAACGCCGTGGGGTGGTATGAGGGGAACGACGTCGAGCTGATGACGGAGACGAGCGTCATGTCGGTGGACGCGGGGGCGAAGACGGCGAAGCTCCAGAGCAGGGAGGAGGTCGAGTTCGAGAGGGCGCTGATCGCCACCGGCGCGCGGGTGAACATCCTCCATCACCTGGAGGGCGCGCGCCTGGACGGGATCCACTACCTGCGGGTGCTCCCGAACGCGGACGCGATCCGCGCCGAGGCGGCGGACGCCGAGCATGTGGTGCTGATCGGTGGCAGCTACATCGCCAGCGAGGTGGCGGCGTCGCTGACCGCGATGGGGACCCGGTGCACGATGGTGATGCTGGAGGAGGTGGCGATGTCGCGTGCCTTCGGGGATCAGGTCGGGAGGTACTTCCACGAGGTGCTGAGCTCGCATGGGGTGGAGCTGGTGACCGGTGATGAGCTGGAGGCGTTCCTGGGCGAGGGGAGGGTGAGGGCGATTCGCACCAAGAGCGGGCGCGAGGTCGAGGGCGACGTGGTCGTGGTGGGGGCGGGCGTGCACCCGGAGACGATGCTCGCCGAGCGGGCCGGGCTCGAGGTCGAGAACGGGATCGTCTGCGACTCGGGGCTCGAGACCTCGGTGGATGGGATCTTCTCGGCGGGGGACGCCTGCTCGTACGAGAGCGTCGTGCACGGGCGCCGGCTCCGGGTCGAGCACTGGGACGTGGCGCTGCAGCAGGGCCAGCACGCGGCGCGCGGGTTGATGGGGGAGAAGGAGCCGTATCGGGTGGTGCCGTACTTCTTCAGCGATCTCGCCGATTGGGCCAGCCTCGAGTACGTCGGGCCGGCGGAGCGCTGGGACGAGGTGGTGTGGCGCGGGGATCGGGACGCCGGCGAGTTCAGCGTCTGGTACCTCGACGGGGGCAGGGTGGTGGCCGGGCTGTCGGTGGGCCGCTCGGAGGACCTGCAACACGCACGGCGGTTGATCGAGTCAGGCGCCGACGTGTCGGGGGAAGAAGCCGCGTTGGCAGATGCGGACAGCGATCTAGAGGCGATCGGATCCAGCTAGGCTTTCCCGGTGGTCGGATTGCCGCCGACTAGGGCGAGATTCGAACCCAAGACACTGCGGGCTGGTGTAATGGCAACACGTCCGCCTCTGGAGCGGAAATTCGGGGTTCAAGTCCCTGGCCCGCAGCTCTGACGGTCGAGCCGGGGCGAGCTTTGGTTCGCGCCGGCGGTTCCGTCCGCACGGTAAGCGAACATGTGTTCGCAGTGGAAGGAAGCGCTAAGAGGGGACCGAAGCAGCCACCCGGCGTCACTCGGGCGGCGGTCAAGAAACTTCGCGGGCGTGGCTTAAGCCAGCGCGAGATCGCAACCCGATTGGGAGTCACCAAGACCACCGTCGCATTCCATATGCGCCGCCTGGCCGTTCCGCCCGATCCACGGTTTGCGCGCCGGTACGACTGGGCGGAAATCCAGCGCGCTTATGACTCCGGCCTGTCGATCCGCGATTGCGCGGGGCGATTCGGCTTCAACCTTGCAACGTGGCATCAAGCGGTGTGGCGTGGGGACGTGAGTGCCCGTCCCAGGGAAACCCCGATCGAAGAACTCCTCGTTGCGGGTCGGAGGCGTGGCAGGTACAACCTCAAGCTCCGGTTGATCAAGGCCGGGTTGAAGGAGAACCGATGCGAGGAATGCGGGATCAGCGAGTGGCGTGGGATGCCGCTCAGCATGCAGCTCCATCACATCAACGGGAATGGCATGGACAACCGCCTGGAGAACCTCGAGCTCCTGTGTGCCAACTGCCACAGCCAGACCGCGACCTACGGCGGGCGCAACGGGCACCGGCGGTCACCCTTGCTACCTTGACCCGGCGATGTGGGGCAGGTCCGCATACCTCCCGCTTGCGGGGGTAGCCGTCGTGTCGGCGCTCGCCGCTGCCGGCTGCGGCGGAGACGACGCGGCGCCCGTGACCACGGTGCAGGGCGCCTCGGGCGCGACCGGCGCTGGGGGCGCCGGGGCGCTCAGCAAGTCGGCCTTCATCAAGCAGGCGGACGCGATCTGCGACGAGGCGAACTCGGCTCTCTCCAGCCTCGACAGCGCCGCCGTCGACGCCAAGGTCAAGGCGACCCAGGAGCTCCAGATCACCCGCAGCGAGTTGGAGTCGCTGCAATCGCTGACGCCCCCGAGTCAGGACGGCTCCAGCCTCGACAGCTTCCTGTCGGCGCTCCAGGACGAGGTCACCGCCCTGATGCAGAAGCGCGACGCAGCGGAGCAGGGTGGCGACACCTCCTCCGCCGACGCGGAAGCGGTGAACGCCCACGCCAGCGCCGCGTCCGCGGCCCGCGACTACGGCCTCGACGCGTGCGCCAAGGGCGGCTCCACCACCAGCGGCGGTGCCGCCACCACGACCACCACCCCGACCACGGTCGCGCCGACCACCACCCCGACCACTGTTGCGCCCGCAGCTCCGGCACCGGCGCCGGCGCCCCCATCGGGAGGTACCGGAGGTGGCACCGCCGGCGGGGGCACCGGCGGGTCCACCGGGGGGACCGGGGGGACCGGTGGCACCGGCGGCGTCTCGCCGTAATCCCTAAGCGGCCTGCTCGGCCCAGGCTCCGTAGAGCCGCGAGTACGGTCCCCCGGCGGCGATCAGCTCGTCGTGCGTTCCCGCCTCGACGATCCGACCGTGCTCGAGCACGACGATCCGTCCGGCGCGCCGGATCGTCGACAGCCGGTGGGCGATCACGATCGCGGTCCGGCCCATCAGCAACCGCTCCAGGCCCCGCTCGATGGCCTGCTCGGTCCGCACATCCACGTTCGAGGTCGCCTCGTCGAGGATCAGGATTCGCGGCTCGGCGAGCAGCGCCCGGGCAAAGGCCACCAACTGCCGCTGTCCCGCCGACAGGCTGACGCCCCGCTCTCCGATCTCGGTCCCGTACCCATCCGGGAGCCGGTCGATGAACGCCTCGGCCCCCACTGTCTGGGCAGCGGCACGAATCTGATCGTCGCTTGCCTCCGGACAGCCGAAGGCGATGTTTTCGCGCACCGTGCCCGAGAACAGGAAGCCTTCCTGGGGGACGATCCCGAACTGGCTGCGAAGCGCCTTTGAGCTCAGCCCCCGGAGGTCGTGGCCGTCCACCAGCACCCGACCGTGCTGGGGGTCATAGAAGCGGGCCACCAACTTCGCGAAGGTCGACTTGCCCGCCCCGGTTTCACCCACCAGGGCCACCGTCTGCCCCGCGGGTATGTGCATGTCCACCTCGCGCAGCGCCAACTCATCATCGCCACCGTAGGAGAACGAGACCTCGGCCAGCTCGATTTCGCCCCGCAGGCGCCCCGGGTCAAGTGCGTTCGGCCGATCGACCATGTCCGGCTCCGTCTCCAGCAGGTCGAAGATCTTGTCCAGCGCCGCCATTCCCTGCTGGTAGGTGGTGTAGAGCTGGGAGATCTGCTGGATCGGATCGAAGAACGCGTTCAGGTAGGCGACGAAGGCGACCAGCACGCCGACCTGGATGTTGCCGTCGATCGCCTGGTAGCCGCCATAAAGCAGGATCACCATCGTGCCGAGCGCCGAAAGCAACTCCACCGCCGGGAAGTAGGCGGCGTTCAGATAGACCGTCCGCATGTTGGCGACCCGGTTCTCCTCGTTCAGCACCGCCATCCTCTCCAAGTGCCGCGGCTCCTGGGCGAAGCTCCGGACCACCCGCACGCCGGACAGCGTCTCCTGCAGGTACGCGGTGATGTTGGCGATCTTCTCGCGCGTCAACCGGTACGCGCCCGCCGCGGCGATCCGGAAGATCACGCTGCCGATCGCCAGCAGCGGGAAGGTGACGAAAGTCACCAGGGCCAGCTGCAGGTCGAGCAGCAGCAGGATCACCACCACCCCGAGCAGGGTCAGCGTGCTCGAGATCAGCGTCACCACCCCGTCGGTGACCAGCGTGTCAAGGGCCTCGACATCGTTGGTGAGCCGAGAGATCAGCACCCCGGGCCGGTTCCGCGTGAAGAACCCGATCGACATCGCCTGCAGGTGGGTGTAGATCCGCTCCCTCAGGTCCTGGAGCGCGCGCTGGCCGACCCAGCCCACGAGATAGGTCTGGGTGTAGGTCGCGGCCCAATAGACGACAGCCGAGATCAGGAATGCGGCGACGATCCGATCGAGCGCGCTCACGTCGCCGGTGGTGATGCCGTTGTCGATCGCCTGCCCGGCGAGGTAAGGAGGAGCGAGCCCGGCCGCTGTGGCGGCGACCAAGGCGAAGAGCGTGACCGCCACCCGTCCCCGGTAGGGGCGAAGCAGGCTGAACAGCCACCGCAGCTTTCGGGTCCGCTGGCGCTCGCCACGGACCAGCCGCCAGAGCTCTCGCGCCAGCAGCAGGGTGCCGATCAGGCGTCCCGGCTGGTTGGCCTCGTCCTCGGTCTCCTCCGCGACGTCGGATCCCTGTGTCTCCGGGTCGATGCTCACAGCCTCGCCATCTCCTCGCGTCGCTCCAGGTCCCGCTGCAGGAAGACCGAGTCCTCGAGTCCGTGCTCCGCGATCTCCGCGTAGAGGGGGCAGCGGTCGATCAGCTCGTCGTGAGTGCCCTGATCAACGATCCGCCCCCCGTCCATCACCACCACCTCGTCGGCCAACGAGATCGTCGACATCCGGTGGGCGACGATGAACGTCGTCCTGCCCGCCATCGCCTCGCGGAGGCCGCGCTTGATCGCAGCCTCCGTCTGCGCGTCCACGGATGAGGTGGCGTCGTCAAGGATCAGGATCCGGGGGTCGGCGAGGAGGGCTCGCGCGATCGCGACGCGCTGGCGCTGACCGCCGGAGAGCGTCAGGCCGCGTTCGCCGATCCGCGTCTCATACCCCTGAGGCAGGTGCTCGATGAACCCATGCGCCTGGGCTCGCCGCGCCGCGAGCTCGATCTGCGCCCGACTGGCGTCGGGCCGAGCGTAGGCGATGTTCTCGGCCACGCTGGCGGAGAACAGGAAGCTGTCGTCAGCGACGAAGGCCACCTGCGATCGAAGCGAGCGCACGTCCACCGAGCGCAGGTCGGCCCCGTCGATCAGCACCGCTCCCCGAGTGGGGTCGTAAAGACGCGCCATGAGCGCCACCAGGCTCGTCTTGCCCGATCCGGTTGGTCCCACCAGCGCCGCCGTGCGGCTGGCCTCGACCGTGAGCTCGATCTCCTCCAGCGCCGGGCCGCCCCCGTTATAGGCGAGGGAGACGCCGCGCAACTCCACCCGTCCTGGGCCCTCCGGAAGCGGCGGCGCCCCGGGGGGGCTCTCGATCGTGGGCGGGCGATCGAGGATCTCGAACAGCCGGTTGCCCGAGGCGACGGCCCGCTGGGCCATTCCCAGGGCCATCCCGAGCATGCGCATGGGTGCCATGAGCATGATCAAGTAGGCGTAGAAGGCGGTGAAGGCCCCCAGCGAGAGGCTGCCATCGATCACCTGGCGTCCGCCGACCAGAAGCACTATCGCCAGGCCCAGACTGGGCAGGAACCCGAGCATCGGCGAGTAGAAGGCCTGGAGGCGGGTGGAGAAGATCTCCTGGTCGAACACACGCCCCACGGAGCGGCGGAAGCGCTCGAGCATGAACCCCTCGCGGGCGAACGCCTTCACGATCCGGATCCCGGAGATCCCCTCCTCGACCTCCCCGGTGAGCTCGGCGAGTCGCTGCTGGACTTCCTGGACGGCCGGTCGCGAGCGCCGGCTGTAGCGCATCGCCGACAGGATCACGAATGGGACCGGCAGCAGCGCGAGGGCCGCGAGGTCGGGCTTGAGCGCAAACATGACCGCGCTCGCGAGCACGAGGGTGAGTGCGTTCTGGGTCAGGAAGATCAGTCCATAGCCGAGAAAGAATCGGATCGATTGCAGGTCGACCGTCGCCCGTGACATCAGCTGGCCGGTCTGCTGCGAGTCGAAGAACCCCAGCTCGAGCGCCTGCAAATGGCCGTAGAGGCGCTCGCGGAGGTCGAACTCGACCGCCACGGAGACCTTCCCAGCGATCAGCCGTCGGACCACGGTCAGGCCCAGGCGGACAATCCCGGCGCCGACGATCGCCAGCGCCAGCGGCAGGATGTCGGAGCGCCGCTGCTCCTCGATCGCGTTCACCGTGCTGCCGACGAGCCACGGGATCCCCACCGTCATCACCATCGCTCCCCAGGCAAAGACCAGCGACCCCACCACCGCCCGACGGTGGGGGCGAAGGAATCCGAGCAACCGTCTGAAGGTGGTCACGGCGTTCGACTATACAAAGTGAAGTAAGAGCGACGATACTTCGGGCATGGCGCGACCGCTCGCAGGCCTCTGTGACACCTGCGTCCACCAGCGCCTCGTCAGCACCACCCGCGGCTCGAGCTTCTCGCTCTGCGAACGCTCACGAACCGATCCCGCCTATCCGCGCTATCCCCGGATTCCCGTGACGGCCTGTCCCGGCCACCAGCCGGCGAATCCCGCCGACCGCCGCCCGATCTGACCGCTCCGGGGGAATTCGGAGGACCGCCTTCCAGCTCGACCGGGCCCTCGGCGGATCAGGGCTCCACCGGTGCGGGGGCGTGCGCCGTTCCCAGCGCGCCCGCGCTCGCCGCGACCACCATCGCGATCGCGACCGCCTCGGTCGCGCTCAGGTCCTGGCCGAGCACGACCAGGCCGACGACGGCCGCGACCCCGGGCTCGAGGCTCATCAGCACCCCGAAGGTCGCGGTCCGGATTCGCCGCAGGGCCTCGAGCTCCAGCGAATAGGGGATCGCAGCACTCAGCACCGCCACCCCGAGCCCCACCGCCAGCAGCTCCGGGCGCCCCAGCGCATCGCCGCCTCCCGCGATCCCGATCGGGATCAACGCCACGGTCGCCACCGCCATTGCCAGCGCCAGGCCACGGCCGCCCTCGAATCCCCTGCCGACCCGGGCGGCGAGCACGATGTAGGCGGCCCAGAACCCGCCGGCGAGCAGGGCGAAGGCGACCCCGAGCGCATCGAGCGAGCCGTGCAGGGGCGAGAGCAGCAGGATCCCGCCGGCCGCGAGCCCCACCCAGACCAGGTCAACCCCCCGACGCGATCCCGCGACGGCGATGCCGAACGGACCGGTGAACTCGAGCGTCACCGCGATCCCGAGCGGGATCCGATCGATCGCCGCGTAGAAGCTCAGGTTCATCGCCGCGAGCGCCAGCCCGAGCAGGATCGCGTCGCGAAGCGGCTCGCCGGCGCTGCCCCGCAGCGACGGGCGCCAGATGGCGCCCAGGATGACCGCCCCGAAGCCGGTCCTCAGGAGCACCGCTCCCGCCGGCCCGAGGTCGTCGAACAGGGTGGTGGCCAGAGCAGCCCCGAGCTGAAGCGATGCGATCGCCCCGATCACCAGCCCGATCGACGTTGCCCGCTGCGTCCGGGCCAAGCGCCCGAGCTTAGAGGGCGAGCCCGGCGCCCACCACGGCGAAGGCCGGTCAGTCGCCGGCCGAGGACACCGAGGCCAACCCGTCCCGCAGGGTGGCCCCCGTCTGCGGGCCCCGGAGCGTGCGCACGATCCGTCCCTGTGAATCGATCACGAACGTCGTCGGCAGCCCGGTGAGCCCGAAGGCGTTGCCGACCTGGCTCGACCCGTCGCGGAGGTTCGGGTAGGTGAGGCCGTGCTCGCGGATGAATGCGGTCGCGTTGGCGGTGGTGTCGTTCCAATCCACTCCGACCAACCGCGCCTCGCCGTGGAGCCGGTGCGCCAAGCGCTCCAGCTCCGGCGCCTCCTGCTTGCAGGGCCCGCACCAGCTGGCCCAGAAGTTGATCAGCGCCGGCCTACCCCGCAGTGAGGCCAGGTCGACCGCCGGCCCCCGCAGCACCTGGGTCGGCAACGGCGGTGCCGCCCTGGCGCTCTTGCCGGAGTCGCTGGTGACCAGCTCGGCGATCACCAGCCCGGCCACGGCGATGGCCGCGAGCAGACCCAGGGCGACGCGCTTGGTCAACGGAAAAATGAGGGACCCCATCCTCGATCAGCGGGCTAAACCCGGGCTAAGATCGGACGACGATAGCGGCTCGGGATCGGGGGCCATGGCCAGCGCTTAGGATCGAATCATGGAGGCGGCTGGCCGGTTCACCGAAGGGGCGCCCGGGTGACGAATGGCGCGGGCGGGGGGTTGCGTCGCCCCCTCGCCTCGCTCGGCACGATCGCCCGAGAGTGGACGCGGATCGGCCTCACCGGCTTCGGGGGCCCACCCGCGCACGTCGCTTTGCTCCGCGACCTGGTCGTCGACCGCCGCGGGTGGATGGATGCCCGCGCCTTCGAGGACGCGAATGCCGCCTGCGGGCTGCTGCCCGGCCCCGCCTCGACTCAGTTGATGATCTTCTGCGCCTACCGGGTCGGCGGGGCACGCGGTGCGATCGTCGGCGGGCTCGGGTTCGTGGTCCCGGCCGTGGTCCTCGTCCTGGCGCTGTCGGTGGTGTTCCTCGCCCAGGCGCCGCCCACCTGGGTAAGCGGGGCGGGGGCGGGAGCGGGAGCCGCGGTGGCGGCGGTCGCGGTCCACGCGGGGCGTCGGCTGATCGGGCCGAGCTTCGAGCAGGTGCGCGAGGACGGTCGCCGCGAGTCCGGCTGGCTTGCCTATCTGCTCCTCGGTGCCGCCGGCGCGGCGTTGATCGGCCCCTACCTGGTGCTGGTGCTGGTGGGCTGTGGGCTGCTCGAGCTGGTGCTCCGGCGGCGCGCTTCGGGCACGCTCGGGGTCCATTGGCCGCCGCTCGCCGCACTGGCTCCCACGGCGGTCGCCTCCGGCGGGATCGGCGCGCTCGCCTGGACCGCGTTCAAGGTCGGGGCGCTGTCGTTCGGCGGTGGCTTCGTGATCATCCCCCTGATGCAGGGGGATGCCGTCGACACCTATCACTGGATGACCAATGCCGAG
Organism: uncultured bacterium; assembly: GCA_963811625.1. Taxonomy (GTDB): domain Bacteria; phylum Actinomycetota; class Thermoleophilia; order Solirubrobacterales; family 70-9; genus AC-56. The sequence goes on from CAWERS010000004.1 coordinate 159,070, forward strand.
TTCCTGAACGCGGTCGCCCTGGGGCAGATCACCCCCGGACCGGTGATCGGCACGATCGCCGCGGTCGGCTACGCGGCCCACGGGATCGGGGGCGGGCTGTTCGCGGCCGCGGTCGCCTTTGCGCCGTCGTTCTCCTTCATCCTGCTCGGTGGCGGGCGGTTCGAGCGGCTGCGAGGCAACGCGGACGCCCGTGCCTTCCTCAACGGAGCCGGCCCGGCGGCGATCGGCGCGATCCTCGGTGCCGCGATCACCCTGGCGGCCGCGCTGAGCGAGCCCTGGCAGGCCGGGGTCCTGGGGGCCGCCGCCCTCGCCCTGCTGGTCCTCCGTCGCGGGGTGGTGGAGACGCTGCTCGGAGCGGGCGCGGTGGGGGTGGTGATCGCCCTGCTGGGGGCGCCGCTGCCCTGATATGGCCGGCCCCGGAATGGGGACGGTTTCTACTCGCAGTGCTTCCCGGCCGGGTCGAAGCGGTCGCGCCTCAGGGTGTCGCGCCCGCCGCCGCAGTCGATCTTTTTGTCCTTTGTGAAGTCCTTGGCCAGGACCTTGTCCTTGCCGTCGCCGGCCAGCAGCTTGTCACGCCCGTCGGAGCGGCCGAACGCCCGGGCCAGGTCCCCGCGCCAGCCGCCGCGGATGAGGTCGTCTCCGGAATCGCCGCTGACCAGGTCGTCGCCCGGACCGGGCTCCAGCCTGTCGCTCCCGTCGCCTCCGCGAACCTTGTCGGCGAGCAGGCTGGTCTGGGCGAAGTCGTCGCCGGGGCCCAGGGCCACGGAAAGGGGGGTGAACAGAGAACTGACCTGATCCTTTCCGGTTCCCATGAACACCCTGACTCCCGGGAGGCTGATCAAGCGGGGATCGAAGATCAAGAACTGGTCGTTGCCCCCACCGAGATCGAACCGGAATCGCTCCACGCCGTTGAAGACGTTCCCGCAGACGATCGCGTCTCCGCTCACCGGGCAGACGCCTGCGGAGACGCCCGCCTTCGAATCGCGAAACACGAGTCCGTCGTCGTCGATCTCGGCGCTCGCCCGATTGACCTCGTTCGGGACGTCGCTGCTGATCCGCAGCTCGTCGTCGATCAGCGCGGTGGTCAGTGCGGCGGAGCTGGACGACGCGAAGCCCAGGCCCAAGGCAGCGCTCGCGGCGACCACGATCGCGAACCTTGGAAAGCTCCCCCTCACGCGGCGAGTCTATCCGGCAGATCGGGACCGGCCTGGTGACTTCCTGAGCCGCGACCAAAACCGCACGTACTCGCGCTCGTGGCCGATCCCCGACTCCAGCGACAGCCGGACCCCCTCGGAGAGGTCGGACTGGGCCAGCAGCTCCTCGTAGGTGTGCAGGCGTCGCTCGTGGCGAGCCAGCTGCGCCTCCGCGAGCGACGCCGGGTCGGCGCCGCAGAACAGCTTCAGGAGCCCCGGGTCGCGCAGCTCGTAGAGGTCCGTCTGCGGGTCGGCCCGCCACTCTCGCAGCGCCCGCCGCCCCGTCGTTGACAGCCGGTAGACGCGCCGCCGCCGGCCGCCCTGCTCGCGGCGCTCCTCCAGCAAGCCCGCCTCGGCGAGCCGAGCGCACTCGGTGTAGAGCTGGGTGTGGGGGATGGTCCAGAAGTGGAAGATGCTGACCTGGGCGAACTGCTTCAGCTGGTAGGGGGTGGCGGGCTCGAACAGGTCCAGCAGGCCGAGCACCGCGTAGGAGGTGTCATTGAGTCGCGGCTTGGGCACGCCGCCATGATACAGTCCGAACGGAACGGTTCGAAGCGAACTATGGAGGACAGATGAGCACGGTCACCGATGCCCCCGCCACGGCCGGCCCCCGCCACGGCTTCGATTCGCTGGACCAGGAGATCCAGCTCGAGGGGCTTCCGGTCCAGGGCCAGCTCCCACCCTGGCTTCAGGGGTCGCTGCTTCGAACCGGCCCGGCCAAGTGGGAGGTCGGGGATCGCACCATGAATCACTGGTTCGACGGCCTGGCGATGCTGCACCGGTTCTCGTTCGCCGACGGGGGCGTCTCCTACGCCAGCCGCTTCCTGGAGAGTCGCGCCTACCGCGCCGCCCGCGACCGGGGCGAGATCGCCTACTCGGAGTTCGCCACCGATCCCTGCCGTTCCCTGTTCGCGCGGGTCAGCGCGATGTTCTCCCCGAAGCTGACCGACAACGCCAACGTCAACCTGACCAAGCTCGGCGAGCGGTTCATCTCGATGACCGAGACGCCGATCCCGGTCCAGTTCGACGCCGAGACGCTGGCCTCGGCCGGGGTCGCCTACGACCCCCCGGGCCAACTCACCACCGCCCACCCGCACATGGACCGGGCGACAAACGGGATGCTCAACTACGCGGCCAAGCTCGGCCCTCGGACCAGCTACCGGTTCTTCCTGCTTCGCCCCGAGGCCTCGAAGCCGGAGGTGATCGCCAGCCAGCGGGTCCGCGAGCCCGCCTACATGCACTCGTTCGGGCTCAGCGAGCGATGGCTGGTCCTGGCCGAGTTCCCGTTCGTGGTCAGCCCTCCGAGGTTGGCCTTCAGCGGGCGCCCCTACATCGAGAACTACCGCTGGAAGCCCGAGCTGGGGACGCGCTTTCACCTCTTCGATCGCGGCACCGGGGAGCGGTTGGGGCCGTTCGAGACCGAGGCGCGGTTCGGCTTTCACCACGTCAACGCCTACGACGATGGCGACGAGGTGGTGGTTGACATCTCCACCTTCCCCGACGCGGGGATCGTCGAGGACCTCTACATGGAGCGGCTGCGCGCGGGCAAGCCGGTCGCGCCCGGCTATCTGGAGCGCTTCCGGATCTCGCCGGGCACCGGAACGGTGAGCGGCGAGCGCTTGATCGAGGAGTCGCTCGACCTGCCGCGGATCAACTACGGGCGCTGCAACGAGCGGCCCTATCGCTATGCGTGGGGGGTCGGCTTCGGTGGAGGCTGGATCGACCGGATCGTCAAGGCGGACGTCGCCGAGCGCCGCTCCACCGTCTGGTCCGAGGACGACTGCTTCCCGGGCGAGCCCGTGTTCGTCGCCGCCCCCGACACCCAGCAGGAGGATGGGGGAGTGCTGCTCTCGATCGTGCTCGACGGCCGCAAGGGCAACTCGTTCCTGCTGGTCCTCGACGCCGGCTCGCTCGAGGAGCTCGCTCGAGCCGAGGTCCCGCACCACATCCCGTTCGGGTTCCATGGCCAGTTCGCCCGCGCCTGAGGCCGTGCCGGCTTCCGGCTCGCCGCCCGCCGGGCATCCGTTCCGGGTCGCCTTCGAGGGGCGTGACCGCGACGCGCTCGCCGCGGCCCTGGCCCCGGACGTCGTCCTTCAGTCCCCGATCACCTCGTCGTTTCACTTCGAGGGCCGCGAGCAGGTCGCCGATCTCTTGGCGATCGTTCGCGACCTGTTCGAGGACCTGAGCTACGCGGCCGAGTTCGGCGCCGGTGACGAGCACGCGCCTTGCCGGGGAAGTGGGCAAGACGCGAGGGGTCGCGACAGCGGCGCTGGTGGGGCCGCTCGCCGCGATCACCCGGCTCGGCGACCGTCCGGCCTCCCGCCTGGTGCAGGCGTGGAGAGCTTCGAGCCAACGGTCGAACCCTTAGCGCTTCGGCTGCCATAGGGCGAGCTCGGCGCCGTCCCGCGAGACGATCACGCTGCGCCAGCCCGCCGGCCCCTCGCGGGGCTCGAGCAGCACTCCGGCTCCCAGCTCACCGGCGCGGTTGGTCGCCGCGGCGATCTCATCCACCTCGACATAGGGAAGCCACAGCGGGCGCTTGACCGGGCACTCGACGATCCCGCCGCCCAGCCCCGGTCCGAGCTCGAGCGCCACGTAGGAGCGATCGCCGGCGTGCACGCGCTTCGGGCGCCAGGCGCACAGCCGCGCGTAGAAGTCGCTGGCGTTCGACAGGTCCCCGGTGTGAAGCTCGAGGTGGACCACTGGGTTGGACGGTCCGCCGTTCATGCCCTGCCCCTGTGACCGGCCGGGGCCGTGGAACTAATCGGGTTAACCGGGCGTTAAGCGGGGCTTCGGACAGGGGCCGGTTTCCGAAGCGGCCGTCTACCCTGGTGAATGTGAGCGTTGGTCCCGCGCAACCCCGGACTCTCGGTGAGCGAGAGCTGCTGGTCGCCGCCCGCAGCGGCGACGAGGGCGCTTATGGCCGGCTGGTCGAGCTCCATCGCTCGGAGCTGCTGGCGCATTGCTACCGCATGCTCGGCTCGGTTCACGATGCCGAGGACGCGCTCCAGGACGCCCTGCTTCGCGCCTGGCGGGGGCTGCAAAGGTTCGAGGCCCGGAGTTCGCTCCGGTCCTGGCTCTACCGAATCGCCACCAACACCTGCCTCGACCTGATCGCAAAGCGGCCCAAGCGGGTGCTGCCGATCGACTACGGGCCGCCCAGGGACCCCCACGACGGGCCGTTGCTTCCGCTCGCGGAGTCGGTCTGGGTCGAGCCCTTCCCGGACGACACGATCGGCGTCGAGGACGGCTATGCGGCGCCCGAGGCCCGCTACGAGCAGCGCGAGAGCGTCGAGCTTGCGTTCGTGGCCGCGCTCCAGCATCTGCCGCCGAACCAGCGCGCGGCGCTGATCCTGCGCGAGGTCCTGGGCTTCTCGGCCCGGGAGGTGGCAGAGATCCTCGACACCACCACCGCATCGGTGAACAGCGCCCTGCAGCGTGCCCGCAAGGCGACCGAGGAGCGCACACCGGAGCAGAGCCAGCAGGCCACCATGCGCTCACTCGGCGACGACGGCATGCGCGAGGTGGTGAGGGGCTACGTGGACGCGTGGGACCGCGGCGACATCGACGCGGTGGTCGCGATGCTGACCGAGGATGCCTGCTTCTCGATGCCGCCGGCCCCGAGTTGGCACCGCGGCAGCGCGGCTCTGGCGGCCTTCCTCGAGGTCGGACCGCTGTCGGGACAGTGGCGCTGGCGGCATCTCCCGATCCGGGCCAACGGCCAGCCGACGCTCGCCTTCTACAGCTGGGACGACCCGGCGGGGGCGTACCTTCCGTTTGCGCTCAACGTCCTCACCATCCGGGGTCGGCAGATCAGCGACGTGACCGCGTTCATCGCCCGGGCGACGGGGTCCACCGACCCCGAGATCTACAAGCGCTGGCCGGAGGAGCCGATCGTCCCGGAGCGGTTCGTGGACTTCTTCGGGCGCTTCGGGCTCCCGGACGAGCTTCCGGCGTAGCGCCGGGCGGGAGACGGCCGCGTACGGGCACCGGCTTCGCCCAGGGCCGATGAATTGGGCGCTCGGGGCCGGTCTGAACTGAAAACCGCAAGACGTGAGGAGGCAAGGGTCGAAGATGGAGCAGAAGGCAGGTATACGAGACCAGCGGCGGCACGACGACCGCTCGCGCTGGGTCGCCCTCTACGTCCTCTGCGTGGGCGTGCTGATGATCGTCCTCGACGTCACCGTCGTCAACGTGGCGTTGCCGACGATCCAGGACGACCTCGGCTTCTCGACCTCGAACCTGGCCTGGGTCGTCAACGCCTACCTGATCGCCTTCGGCGGCCTGCTCCTTCTCGCCGGGCGGTTCGGCGACCTGATCGGCCGACGGACCGTCCTGCTCGCCGGGCTCGGCGTGTTCACCGCCGCCTCGCTCGCCTGCGGGCTGGCGAACAGCCAGGAGGTCCTGGTGGCGGCCCGGTTCGTCCAGGGGATCGGCGGGGCGATGACCTCGGCCGTGATCCTGGGGATGATCGTGATGATGTTCCCGGAGCCGCGCGAGCAGGCGAAGGCGATCGGCGTCTACGCCTTCGTCGCGTCGGCGGGCGGCTCGGTGGGGCTGCTCGCCGGTGGCATTCTCACCCAGGCGATCAACTGGCACTGGATCTTCTTCATCAACCTGCCGATCGGGATCGCGACCGCGCTGATCTCGCGGCGCCTGCTGGAGCGCGACCAGGGCATCGGGTTCGGCCAAGGGGCCGACGTCCCCGGCGGGATCCTGATCACGAGCTCCCTGATGCTCGGCGTCTACACGATCGTCAAGCCCGCGGCCGACTACGGCTGGGGGTCCGGGCGCACGCTCGCCTTCGGCGCCGGCGCCCTCGCCCTGCTGGCGCTGTTCATCGCCCGCGAGGCGACCGCGCGCAACCCGCTGATGCCGTTGCGCATGTTCCGCTCCCGCAACGTGGCGGGCGCCAACACGGTTCAGATCCTGACCGTCGCCGGGATGTTCGGGATGTTCTTCCTCGGGTCGCTGTACCTGCAGCGGATCCTCGGCTACGACCCGCTCCAGATCGGGCTCGCCTTCCTGCCGGTGACGATCGTCATGGGCACCCTCTCGGTTCGATTCTCCGAGCCGCTGATCACTCGCTTCGGCGCCCGGACCCTGCTGTTCCCCGGGCTGACCCTGGTGGCACTGGGCCTAATCTGGTTCACGCAGGCCCCGGTGGACGGCAGCTACGCGCTCCACGTCCTGCCGGTGATGATCCTGCTCGGGACCGGGATCGGCGTCTGCTTCCCGGCCCTGATGACGATCGCGATGTCGGGCGCCACCCAAAGCGATGCCGGGCTCGCCTCGGGGCTTGTCAACACCACCGCCCAGGTGGGAGGTGCCCTGGGGCTGGCGGTGCTGGCGACCCTGTCGGCCTCCCGAAGCGACACGCTGATCGAACAGGGACGGTCCACGGCGGTGGCCCTGACCAGCGGCTACCACCTCGCCTTCTGGATCGCCGCCGCCCTGGTTGTGGCCGCGATCGCGGTCGCCCTGGTGGTGGTGCAGCCCGAGGCCAGGGCGGCGGAGAGGTTCGAGACCGACCCCGGGCCGGCCCGCGAGGCGGCCGACGCGGAGCCCGCCTACTCGGAGCTGGCCTGACGGCTAGGGTGCGGGCGGTCACCGGGCCATGCAACCGACCCAGGAGCACAAGGCCGCGGCGTTTCGCGCTCTGCACGAGGGCGAGCCGTTCCTGATCCCCAACCCCTGGGATGCGGGCTCGGCGAAGGTGCTCGCCGGGCTCGGATTCAAGGCCCTGGCCACGACCAGCTCGGGGTTCGCGTTCACGCTGGGGCGCCTGGACGGCAACGTCACCCTCGACGAGGTCGCCGCCCATGTGAGCGCGGTCGATAAGGCCACCGACCTGCCGGTCTCCGTCGACCTGGAGAACGGCTACGGGCCCGCGCCCGAGGACCCAGCCATGGCGATCCGCCGCGCCGCCGAGGCGGGTGCGGTGGGAGGCTCGATCGAGGACTACGACCCCGAGCGCGGGATCTACGAACTCGAGCAGGCTGCCGAGCGGGTGGCGGCGGCCGCCGAGGCCGGGCGGGGACTGGGGTTCCCGTTCACCCTCACCGGGCGCGCCGAGAACCACATCCGCGGCAACCCCGACCTCGATGACACGATTGCCCGCCTTCAGGCCTACGAGCGGGCGGGTGCCGACGTCCTGTATGCGCCCGGGCTGCGCAGGGGCGAGGATATTCGCGCGGTGACCGACGCCACGTCTCGTTCCGCTCAACGTGCTCGCCCACTCGGGGCTCTCGATGTCCGAGGTCGTGGCGGCCGGGGCGCAGCGGATCAGCGTCGGCGGGGCGCTCGCCTTCGTGGCCGCCGGAGCGATGGCCGTGGCCGCGGAGCAGGTTCGCGACTCAGGCGAGTTCACGGCCTTGACCGCGCCTGCGAAGGTGTGGAAGCTGCTCGCCGACTGAGCGGCGGTCCGCGCCGCTAGGTCCCGACCACGCGGAGCACCTCGGGGACCGAGGTGATTCCCTGGCGCACCTTCTCGAGGCCGTCGTCGTGCAGGCGGCGCATCCCGGCGGCGACCGCGGCGGAGGCGATCTCGTCGCCCGATGCCTTGTGCAGGATCAGCGACCGCAGCTCCTTCGACAAGACCATCACCTCGTAGATCCCGATCCGGCCGCGGAAGCCGATCCCGCCGCAGCGGACGCAGCCCCCGGGCTCGTAGGCGTCGATCTTCTCCGGAGGATTCTCGAAGCCGTTGGCGCGCAGCTCCTCGGCGGTGATCGTCACCGGGCGCCGGCAGTCCTCGCAGAGCCGACGGGCGAGTCGCTGAGCGACCACGCACTCGACGCCGGTGGCGACCAGGAACGGCTCGATCCCCATCTCGATCAGCCGCGCGGGCGCCATCGGGGCGTCATTGGTGTGCAGGGTCGAGAGCACGAGGTGTCCGGTGAGCGCCGACTCGATCGCCATCTGGGCGGTCTCGCCGTCGCGGACCTCGCCGACCATCAGCACGTCGGGGTCCATGCGGATCATCGACCGCAGCCCGCGGACGAAGCTCATGCCGGCGGCCGGGTTCACCTGGACCTGCTTGACGCCCTCGAGCTCGTACTCGACCGGGTCCTCGATCGTGATCAGGGTCCGATCGGGTGTGTTGATCTCGCTCAGCGCGGCGTAGAGGGTGGTCGTCTTTCCGGCTCCGGTCGGCCCCGTCACCAGCACCGCGCCGTGAAGCTGCTTGATCGAGCGCTCCAGGAGTGCCCGATCGGAGGGCGCCATCCCGAGCAGGTCGAGGTCGGCGACCACCCGCTCCTTGTCGAGGATTCGCATCACCACGGACTCGCCGCGGACCACCGGCAGGGTGGCGACCCGGATGTCCACGTAGCGACCGTCGACCGTGAGGCCGATGCGGCCGTCCTGTGGCGCGCGCCGCTCGGCGATGTCGAGCTCGGCCATGATCTTGATTCGGGAGACGAGGCCGGGGGCGAGGCGCCGCGGAACGGTGGCTGAGTCGACCACCACCCCGTCGACTCGGAACCGGACCCGCATGTCGCCGTTGCGAGGGTCGAAGTGGATGTCGGAGGCGCCGCGGCCGACCGCGTCGGCGATCACCGAATGGACGAGCTTGACGACCGGGGCCTCCTCCGCCGACTCGCGAAGCTCGATCACCTGGGCACCGAAGTCCGGGTCGCGAGTCTCCTCGTCGACCTCCTGCACCGACTCCTCGAGATTCGAGAGCTGGTTGATCACCGCCTCGATGTCCTCCGGCGAGGCGACCGCGCGCCGCACCTTGTAGCCGGTGGTGATCGCGATGTCGTCGAGGCCGAGCACATTGGCCGGGTTGGAGGTGGCGACCAGGATCGTGTCCGGGTCGAGGAAGGCCACCGGGATAGCCCGGAACCGCCTCGCCTCGCCAGCGCTGATCAGGTTGGCGGCGCCATGGTCGACCTCGAACACGTTCAGGTCCACGTAGTCGAGCCCGTTGCGATCCGCCAGCGCGCGGGCGAGCTGTTCCGAGGTCACCGCGCCGGTGTGGACCAGAGCGGCGCCGATCGAGCCACCGTGCTCCCTGGCGACGGCCTCCGCGGCCTCGACCTGGTCGCGGTCGGCGAAACCAAGCTCGACCACGACGTCGCCCAGCCGGCGCCGCTCGTCCGTGTAAGTGGTCGGCGGGGTGATCCCGGTGACCGCCGTGCCGGCCGCAGGGGTGCTCGTGGCTTCGCTCACTCTCCCTGTATCGGCGCCCGCACCGCGGGCATGAGCGTTGGCCTGCTGTGAAGCGGCGCGCTCAGGCGGGGTCCTGCCGGCCGAGCCCGGCGTCCGTCTCGTCGCACCAGCGGATCGTCTCCTCGAGCAACCGCGTGCCGAGGTCCTGAATCCGCCGGCCACGCTCCCGGGGCGGGACCAGCGCGCGCACAGCCTCGAGCCGCTCGGCGCTCATCCGGCGCAGCTCGGCAAGGTTCTTCCGGGCCAGCTCGCGGTCCTCCCAGTCGACCAGCATCAGTCGCAGCAGCCCCTCGTTGCGGAGCCACAGCGACGGCTCGGCCGGCTCCGCGAGCCAGCTCCGAAGTCGCTTCTCGCCCGCGGCTGTGAGCGAGTACTCGCGACGGAGGCGACCGCTGGAAGTCACCTCGCGGCCGGCCATCAGGCCGGCGGCCTCGAGCCGCCGCAGCTCCGGATAGATCTGCCCGTAGCTGGCCGACCAGAAGAACGAGGCAACCTGCTCGAGCATCTGCTTGATCCGGTAGCCGGTGTTGATCCCGTCGCGGACCATGGCCATCAACATGTAGGCGGATGGCGAGAGCTCCGACTCGGCCCCAGCGGGCTCGACCTCTTTCAGCTCAGTTGGCATGATCTCCGGTGGTAATTGTAGGCGTGATGGTCACGAGTGATATATTCTCGCAGAGAGTAAACCGACCGGTTTGCGAGGCTCGATTCGCGGCGGGCGGCCGCGGTAGGGCCGGGGACCAGGATGAGGAGGGTCGGGCTGATGGAGGGACGTCAATCGCTCGAGGGTCTGGCTACCGTCGGTGCTAGGGTGCCCGCGATGGGAGGCGGCGCACGGATGCGGAGCAGGGGCGTGAGCCTCGCTCTGGGCTCTCCGCGAAGCCTCGTGGCCACCGGGCTTCGGGGCTGCACCCTGGCTCTCCTCTGCACGCTGGCGATCCTGCTGATGGGTTCGGCGAGGGCGGATGCCGCCACCTGTCCGACGATCCAGGACAAGCCCAAGGCGATCCCGCACGTCAACTACCAGGGGGTCCAGCACCTGACCTACTGCTACGGCCCGGTGACGATCAACCCGGGCCAGAACGTGATCCGCCTCAACGCGACCAACCTGTTCCCGAGCCAGCCCGGCTACATCACCAGGTTCGATCCCGAGCTCGTCTATGCGAACGGCACCGTGCCCCGCGTGGACGTGGTCCACCTGCACCACGCCGTCTGGATCGTCAACGGCAGCCCGCAGTTCGCCCAGGGCGAGGAGAAGACGATCGTCCAGCTGCCGCGGGGATTCGGATATCAGACCAAGCCCACCGACTTCTGGCTTCTCAACGACATGCTTCACGACCTGGTCGGAAAGCCCGCCAGCGTCTACGTCGTCTGGCGGGTGGACTTCGTTCCCGCCACCTCCCCGGCGGCGGCCAACATCAAGACCGTGCGCACCAGGTGGATGAGCGTCGCCGGGCCGACGCCGCGCAACGGGATCTCGAGCCCGATCTATCCCGTCTACGACTCACTGCGGGGGATGGGGGGAAGCGACGGTCGCTACACGTTCCCCGACGAGGCCACCGGGGCGGCCCGAGACGACATCGACACCCAGTCGCAGAGCTGGACGCCCGATCATCCGGTGACCCTGGTGGGCACCGCCGGGCACCTGCATCCAGGTGGCCTGGAGACCAGCCTTCGGGTCCAGCGGGGCAACCAGCGCCGCTCGCTGTTCCGCTCCAAGGCCCACTACTACGAGCCCGCGGGCGCGGTGTCCTGGGACGTGGCGATGGGCGCCACCCGCCCGGACTGGCGGGTCAAGCTAAAAGCGGGCGACAACTTGAGCGTCCACTCCACCTACAACAGTCAGCGGGCGGACTGGTACGAGGTGATGGGGATCATGCCGGTCGCCGTCTACGACGGGACCGATGCCGGCGGCGTGGGGGCGTTCAGCAAGAACCTCGACCAGGACGAGAGGTTGACCCACGGCCACCTGAACGAAAATCGCGTCCACGGCGGCAAGTCCACCTTCCTGCCCGACCCGACCAAGCTTGCCGCCGTGTCCCCGTTCAACCCGATCGCGATCCAGGACTACAAGTACCAGCAGGGCGACCTGGCCGGGACCGGGGGGGCGGCGCGGCCGCCGCGGGTCAAGGCCGGCCACAGCCTCACCTTCCTCAACCAGGACGCCCAGCCGCCGGACAACACCGCCCATACGCTGACCAGCTGCAAGGAGCCGTGTAACCGCTCGACCGGGGTCGCCTATCCGATCGCCAACGGGCCACGGACCTTCGACTCCGGCCAACTCGGCTTCAACACGGTTGGCTACCCCGGGGCCCACGCCCCCGCCGTCGAGCGGGACACGTGGCAGACCCCGAAGAACCTGAAGCCCGGCACCTACACCTACTTCTGCCGGGTGCACCCGTTCATGCGGGGCAGCTTCCGGGTGGTCAAGTAGCGACCGCCGGCCGCCGGGCGTAGTCGATGGCCTCTCCCGACCACGGATTCAAGGAGGGGCAGAAGGTGTGGGTCGAGGACGGTGACGGCCGGCGACACCCGGGCGTGTTCGTCGGCGACAACGAGGCCTCGGGCTGGTTCGGCGGCGGGCCGAGCGCCTACGTCGTTCACCCCGAGGCCCACCAGGCGGAGGTGGTCTCGATCTTCCGCATCATCCCGCGGGACGAGTAACCCGCCGAGGTGACCGCGTTCGTGAGCGGCGGGGCCGGCTTCCTGCTCGCCGTGCTCTGGTTCGACCTGATGTTCGACGTTCAGGCGGCCCGGCACCGCGGCGCGGCGGAGCTGCCCGAGGAGGTGCTCGCCTCGGTGGCCGGCTACTACCGGCGCGTGACCACCGACGCCCGGCCGATGAACCGGCTGATCGCGCTGGTGATGGCTGGGACGCTGGTGGCGATCGCCGTCCAGCTCGCCGGCGACCACGCCCCGACCTGGGTCAGCGTCGCCTCGCTGGCGCTCGCCGTCCCGGCCGTCGGGCTGGCGGGGGCACACACGGTGCCGAGCGCGGTCCGGCTGGGCACCCGCCGGGATGGCCGGGCGGAGCAGAGCCGTCTGGCGAGGTCGATCCTTCGCGACCACCTGCTCTGCGCGGCGGCGATTGCGACCGTCCTCGTGGTGCAGCTCGCGGCTGCGACATGATGGACTCGGGTCGATGAGCGCCGATCGGGCCCAGGGCGCCTCAACGCCGGGAATGAAGGCGGGTGGCTTCTACGACCTTCACTCCGAGTACCAGCGCAGGGTGATCGAGGCGGGTGATGACTTGATTCGCGGCGCGATCGAAGCACTCGACTTCGGGTCGGCAGCGCCCGCATTGACGATCGTGGACTACGGAGCCGGCACCGGAGCGACCTCGGTGCATGCCATGCGGACGGCGGTGGGCGCAGTTCGCGAGCGCGATTCGGAGTTACCGGTCCTGGCGGTGCACAACGACGTCCCGACAAGCGACTTCTCGCAGCTGTTTCGCAATGTCGCCTCCCCCGACGGCTACCTGGGACTCACCGGGGGACCGATCTACGCGACGGCGGCCGCCGGCTCGTTCTTCACCCAGGTCGTCCCGTCGGCGACCGTACACCTCGGAATGTGCTCGAACGCAGCTCATTGGCTGCGCGAGCAGCCCAGCCTCGAGAGCCCGCAGGGCATGTACCTCGCGGACATCAGCGGCGAGCCCCGTGAGGCGCTCGGCGCCCAAGCGGCTGGGGACTGGGCCGAGTTCCTCAGGGCCCGCGCCGCCGAGCTCGCCCCCGGTGCGCGTCTGCTGGTGCAGGGGATCGGCGCGACCAGGTCCGCCGACGGGAGCGACCAGGTGTCGGCGTCGCGCCTGCTTCGGGTCATGTGGCAGGTCGCCGCCAGCCTGGCCGACGACGGCCAGCTCGACCCGGAGATTCTCGAGCGGTACGTCTTTCCCGCCTACTGTCGAAGCGTTGCCGAGGTGACCGAGCCGTGCCGTGAGGGCGGCCCGCTGGCCGGCGAGCTCCGGGTGGTCTCGGCCGACGTCGACGAGGTCCCGAATCCCTACTGGAAGCAATTCGAGCGCGACGGGGACGCCCAGGCCTACGCGAAGGCGTACGTGGAGTTCGTCCGCGCCTTCGCGGAGTCGACGATGCTCGAACATCTCTTCGAGCCCGGGGCGAGGGGCACGGCGCCGGACGCGCTTTGTGATCAGTACTTCAGGCGACTGGAGGTCGCCACGGCCGCCGACCCGGGCGCGGGTCGCTACGAGGCGTGGGTGGTTCGCTTCGTCGCCGCGCGCCCCTGACCGGCGCTCGCCCGCGGCGCTTAGGGCTTCAGGGCGACGGGTCTCTCACCCGGCAGCGAGCGGCGGGTGGCCGAGCTGGGCGCGGCCTGGAGGGGCTCACGAATCGGGAGGGCGCCCGGCGACACTCGTCACTGAGCGGCGCTCGGGTTGGCGTCAAACATGTACCGCGCGTCAAGCGCCGGGCCCGAGTTCGGACATCAGCCCCTCTCGGGGAGCATCACAGCGAACCGCGATCCCCTTGCCGGCTGGCTGTCGACCCGAATCTGACCGCCAAGCGACTCGACGATCCGCTTGGCCAGGGTGAGTCCGAGACCTGAGCCCGAGCCGGTCCTGGCGGCGTCGCCGCGCCAGAACGGATCGAAGACCAGCGCAAGGCACTCAGGTGCGATGCCCTCGCCGTTATCCTCGACGCAGACCTCGAGCACGCCCGCCGCGCGCCTCGCCTCCACCCGCACGGTCCCATCCGCCGGCGTGTGCCGGATCGCGTTCTGGAGCAGGTTCTGGAGGACGCGGCCCATACGGGGCGAGCAGGTAGCCCTCCCGGCGCCGTCCAGATGAGTCACTAGGCGAAGGCGCTTCTCGGCCGCGCCGCTGCCGCAGGCGGCCAGAGCGGCCCCCAACACCTCGTCGAGCGTCGCACTGGACTCGGTTTCGATCGCCGCCGAATCCAGCTGGATGAGCTCGAACAGGTCGTCGACCAGGGCGGTCAGGGCACCGACCGAGCGTCGCATCTCGGTCGCGTAGCGGCGCACGGTTTCGGTGTCATCGACCACCCCCTCGTCGATCGCCTCGATCATCGCCCGGAGGCTCGCCAGCGGGGTGCGAAGGTCGTGCGAGACCGCGGTGATCAGATCGCGACGCTGAGTCTCCACAGCCTGCTCGACCGCCCGCGCCGACGGCTGGGTCAGGGCCAGCGCGGTGCCCGCGCCCGCCCCGAGGGAGTAGACGAGCAGCACCGCGATCAGCAGCGCGTCCTGCCCGTCGACGAGCATCAGCGCGGCCAGCGCACCCAGGTTCGCGAGCCCGGCGAGGGCGCTGGCGAGCGCGACGCCCAACAGGCGCCGGCGAAGCGTCGCCCGCGCCAGCAGGCGAGCGGTCATCGCGACCCCGATGGCGGTGGCAACCATGCCCACCGCGAACAGCGCCGCCAGGTGACCGAGCTCGGTGCCCGCCATCCCGCTCGCGGCCCCGGCCGCGAGGGCCGTCAAGGCGCCTAGGGCGCCGCCCGCCGTGACCAGGAAGGCGATTCGCCAGCCCGAGTTACGACCGCTGGGCATTGTCCATGACACCTTCACGGCTCGAAGCGATAGCCGGTGCCCCAGACCGTGACCAGGTGCCTCGGGCTCGACGGGTCCGACTCGATCTTCTCGCGCAGACGGCGGATGTGGACCGTGACGGTCGCGGGGTCGCCGGCGAAGGCCACATCCCACAGCTCATCGAGGAGCTGAAGCCGGGAGAAGACTATTCGCGGCCGGGCGGCGAGGAAGTACAGGAGCTCGAACTCCTTCGGCGTCAATTGCACGCGCGCTCCCGCCACGCGGACCTCGCGCGAGCGCCGATCCAGCGCGAGGTCGTCGAAGCGGAGCACTTCATCGGTGCCGCCCGGCTGAGCCGTCGCGGCGCGGCGCAGGACGGCGCGGACCCGGGCCACGACCTCCGCCGGAGAGAAGGGCTTGCTGACGTAGTCGTCGGCGCCGATCTCCAGTCCGACGATGCGGTCGGTGGTCTGACCGCGCGCGGTGATCATGATCACGGGGCTCTCGGCCTGCGCCCGAATCCGGCGGAAGACCTCGAACCCGTCCACTCGCGGCAGCATCAGGTCGAGCAGCACGAGGTCGGGGCGTCGCGTCTCGAAGGCCGCCAGGGCTCGCTCGCCGTCCGGGGCTGCCTCGACCTCGAACCCGCTCTGCGCCAGGTAGCGCGTGAGCACGTCCCTCACCATCGGCTCGTCATCGACCACGAGCACCCGCGCCTCGGAGGCCATGACAGCCGATCATCCCTTGGCACCCTTAAGGGAACCTTTCGGGCCGGGCAAGGAAGTGGAAATGCGGCTCGCGTTCACTCCTGCGGGACATCCCGAACAGGAGGAAGCAGATGCGCAAGTTGCTGTTCGCCGCACCACTGACCGTCCTCGCCCTCGGCCTGGCGGCCTGCGGGGACGATGATCAGGGCACGAACACAAGCGATTCCGGGGGTGTCGCCGGTGCGATCCCGAGCGTGATCGCGGTCGACAAGCGGGAGGCGACGGTGACCCTGCCGCTTCACAGGGGCAAGACAGGGGACGGCGAGGACGTCTATTACATCGTTACCGACTCATCCGATCAGGCCGACGCGGAAGAGCGCGGCGTCAACCACGCGCCCAAGCTCGCCAACGCGCTCGGCACGGCGGCGGTCCAGCAGGGCCGCGAGGAGGATGGCGAGATCGTCTTCGAGGGCACTGTCGACTTCGCCCCCAAGCTGCGGCTCGAGCCCTCCAAGGACGGCTTTCCGCCCGAGGTCGCCAAGCCCGGTGCCGTCGGCGACGCCCGCTACAGCCCGCTGGTGACGACCGACGGCGAGACGGTGATCAACGCCTCGCAGGTCGCCAACGACTCCGGTATGCACGATTCGGTCGTTGACATCGACCGCGATGCGATGGAGGTGACGATGGCGGCGCTGCCCGGGTTCGTGGGCGGGGCCGAGAACCTCTACCTGCGGACGGAGGGCTCGGTCGAGCTCGTCGCGGCGGCCGAGTCGAGCACCTACGCCCCAAACCTGAGCGAGGCGCCGGGGCTCGCCTCCGACGACGAGGATTCGGCCCGCTCGGCGATCATCCCGATCGTGAACGGGTTGCGCCAGGCGGATGATCCGGCGCAACGGCAGGGGTTGCAATCGGCCCTGCTCGGCGAGGGGCCGCCGCTCAACATCGAGCAGGACCCGAGCAGCAGTCCGCTCTACTCGCCGCTCTGGGACATCACCCCCGCGGTCTGGACCGAGCGGGCGATCGAGCGAAACCAGCGCAAGCTGCTGACCTCGGCCGACGAAGTCGTCACCGAGCTCGAGTCCGGCAGGATCGAGAGCGGGGGGGAGGGACCGAAGAACGGCTCGCTCGACGGCCTTCGGGCGCTGGACGCGATCTCGAACTGCTCGATCATGCAGATCGGCTGACTTTGACGGGCGCCGACGCGAACGCGGGGCACCGAGCCGCAGTGGGCGGCTCGGTGCCTGTAACGGGTCGTCCGCCGATCGGACCAAGCTCTGGATGCCGATGAGCCGCCTGCTTGCGATGGTTGCGATCCTCGCCTCGCTGGGGCTTGCAGCGTGCGGCGACGACGAGGGCTCGCCCACCACGACCAGCCCGGGAAAGGGCGCCGGTGGCGACTCCGGCGCGGCCAGCGACGCCGCGGGCGACGAGGATCGCCCCTCCGGCGGCGGGAATGGGGGCCAGACGGCTGCCGGCACCGAGATCGAGGTCGCCGACAGCCAGTACGGGTCGATCCTCTTTGGTCCCTCGAAGCAGGCGATCTACCTGTTCGACAAGGAGAGCTCTGCCGCCAGCCGGTGCTATGGGGCCTGCGCCCAGGCGTGGCCGCCCGTGTTGACCAAGGGCGAACCGCGAGCCGGCGGCGGCGCCGACGCCAAGCTGCTCGGCACCACCAAGCGCGACGACGGCACCGTTCAGGCGACCTACAGCGGCCACCCGCTCTACTACTACGTCGACGATCCGCCCGGCGAGGTCCTCTGCCACAACGTCGAGGAGTTCGGCGGGCTGTGGCGGGTCGTCGATCCGAGCGGCGAAGCGGTCCAGTAGCACGACGGGCCCGCGCACAGGCGGGCCCGTCGTTCGCGTCTGACGCTGGCGCTATCGCGCAGCGAGCCCGCTTGCCGCGGATGGGAGGCCGGCCGCACCGCCGATCGGGGCCAGGCCGCCGTCATGGCGGACCCGAAAGCCGCTGATCGTCCCGTCGCCCGAATTGAGCGAGTAGAGGAAGCGGCTGCCGCGGGTGAGCGCCATGTCGATCGGCCCTGGACCCGTGGCCCCGGTTCGCCCATCGGCGTCGAGCAGGCTCAACGCGCCGTCGTGGCCGACCCGATAGCCCGAGATCGAGCCGCTGCCGGTGTTGGTCGTGTAGGCGAAGCGCCCGTTCCTCGTCACCACGATCCAGCAGGCCGCGGTCTCCGTGGTCGCGGCCGAGGGCGTGATCGGATCGATCACCCCGTGGTCGACCGCATAGGAGGAAACCGCGCTCGCATCGGCGGCCCCGCCGAACGCCTCGGACACGATCAGGTGCCCGCGCTTGTCGAACGCGAAGCCGAACGGCGTCGCGCCGGCGGACGCCTGTGGGTTCGGCCCGTCGGCAAGGCCGGTGTGGCGGCTGACCTTGTAGGTGTCGATCAGGTTGGTGTCCTTCTCGGTCACCACCAGGGTCCGGCCACGGGGATCGAACGAAACCTGAGCCGGCCCGGTCGCGTTGCCGCTCAGCGGGCGGGTCGAGCCGTTCAGCGGGTGCAGGTGGCCGTGCCGCGAGACGCGGAATCCGACGATGTTTCCGTCGCCCCCCGCATTGAGCGCGTAGAGCAGACGACCGTGAACGGTGACGCTGATCGGCTGGTCTCCGCCCGAGCCGACGGTGTCCCGCAGCTCGATGCCGGTCCTCGTCACCTTGAGGGAAGAGATCGAGTCGCTCCCCGCATTGACGGCGAACAGGTGCTTGCCCTTGCGAACCAGACCCCCCTGATTGCCGAGCCCTGCTCCGGTTCCGTCGCCGCCCGTCGCGAACTCACCCCCGGGGGAGAGGGAGCCGTCATGCGCACGGTGGAACACCTTCACTGCGTTGCCGGCCGGGCTGTTGGTCAGGGTGTAGACCGCGCCGCGCGAATGAGCGGCCATCGCGCCGGTCGCCCCGATGCCCAGAAGGGCGAGGGCGAAGCGCCAGCGCAGCCGGAAGCGCCACCCGCTTGGGTACTGCCAGAAGACCAGACATGTGTTCACCTCCAACGAGTTGGTATATGGGGAGGCGACGCTAGGCGGCCGGCCTTACCAGACCCTTTCGGGGCGCCTGCGAGCCCGGGTGACTGCTGGCGCAATGGACGCGGTCTGAGCTCGTTCGCTCGCTGCTGAGCGCCCTCTCCAGCGTTGGCTCGGTCGTTTGCAGGCCTTTATGCCGGAGGCAGGACTCGAACCTGCGACACGCGGATTATGATTCCGCTGCTCTAACCAGCTGAGCTACTCCGGCGGGGCGCTCAATCGTAGCGGCGGGGAGTCGGGCGTTCTAGCGGCCGCCCGGAAGGTGGGCAGATGCGCGAGTCCCTCAGTCCGTCAGCACGTACGGCCCGCAGGGCGTGGTCCCGTCGACGTCTATGAGGGTGTCGCCGTCCTCGGCCTTGTACTCGATCCTGAGACTGCCGCTCCGAACCGTGACCTCGCCGTAGCCGTTCTCCCCGCCCTGGGCACAGGCCATCCCGACGCCGTTCGGCGGCTGCGGCTTGAAGAAGGCCTGCGAGAGCAGCGTTCCGTTGCCGTCATTGCCGGTCGCCTCGTCTATCTCCTGCCAGAAGGGGGTCGTCGCCACGGGCCCGATGATGAAGTCCTGGTAGGGGGTGTCCTGTGGCGCGACCGGGGCGTTGGAGGGCGCCGCGTCCCCGGCCAGGGTGCGCTCGCGGACCACGTTGGCGAACGCGGCATGTGTATCTGTGGTCAGGAACACGAGATGATCGAGATCGCGGTTCTGAAGCGCGTTCAGCAGCTGGAGGCGCTCGTACGCGTAGCCCTCCCAGCGGTCGAAGGGAAGCCCGTAGAACTGCTGGATCGGGTCCTCGTTCATGACCACCTTCCACCTCGCGTTCGAGTCCTCGACCGCGTTCAGGAACCGGTGGAGCTGCGGCTTGCCGAGAAAGGTCCGATGGGGGCTGTTGATCTTGTTCTTACAGGCCTGCGAGACCGGCTGGGCAAGCGACGGGATCAGGATGGCGAACAGATTCCGGGTGGTCTGCGGCGCGGTTGGGGCGAGGTCGGGCTCGCCGGTGGAGGGGTTGTCGCAGACGCCCTTGTCCGAGGCCTTCGCGTCTCGGAAGGAGCGCTCGTCGAGGAAGAAGAGCTCCAGGTTCTTGCCCCAGCGGAAGGTGCGGTAGATACCGCGCTTGCGCGTGAACGTCACCGGTTCGTAGTCGCGGAACGCACGCACGCCGTGGTCGTAAAGCCTGCGCCCGTCCTCCGGGATCGAGAAGTCGTTGATGAACTCGTGGTCGTCCCAGTGGTTGTACATCCCGGTGGCGGCTCGGACCTGGCGCATGTTCCGGATCGAGAGCTTCTTCCGGTACATGCGCCACTTGGCCTTCACGGACCGCGCCGTCTTGGTGCCGGGGACCTCCGGATCGGAGTAGATCGTGTCGCCGAAGTCGATGTTGAAGTCGTTGCCCTCGGCGGCCATCGTCTTGAACGCCTTCATCCGGCCCCAGAACGGGTTCGTGTGGCCGGGCTCGGCCACCGCGGTCTCGTCGCCCGAGTATGCGAAGCGGATCGTCCGTGTGGCCGACGGCGCGGGGGCAGTGCGGAAGTGGCCGGTGGCGCTACAGCGGTGCCTGCTGCGGCAAAAGCGGTAGCTGTGGGCCGTATTGGCCCGCAGGTGCTTGATCTTGAACTGGACGGTGTTGTCGTGGCTCCTGCGTGCTCGCAGGCCGGTCACCAACACCGCGGCGGCGCTGTTTCCCGCGCTCGGGTGGTTGGTGACCGTGGCCCCGAGGCGACCGGGGCGCTTGGCGCGCGCCCAGAGCACGGCCGAGTGAGCGGTGACCTCGCCCGCGGTCACGCCGTTGACGAACCCCTTGGCGGCCAGCGCCGAGCCCGGCATCACCAGCGCCACGGCCGTTGCCGCGGCCACGAGCGCCACCAGCTGCCGCGTTCCCCTTCCCACGGGGCGAGCCTATGCGCAGAACGACCCCGTGGTCAACACCCCGGTCCGGCGTAGTCAGCCAGCCTCTAGGCTGCCGCCGATGAGCGACCTCGGCCGGGCGGTGAGAACGGTGGTTCGCGATTGCCTCGTGGTGAAGGAGGGCGAGCAGGTGCTGGTGGTCGCCAATCCCGCCACCCAGGGGATCGGCGAGCGGCTCCGCGACGAGGCCCAGGAGGCCGGCGCCGAGGCGATCCTGGCGCTGATGGCCGAGCGCGGGTCCCACGCCGAGGAACCACCCGCGGCGATCGCCTCGGCGATGCTCGCCAGCGACGTCGTCCTGGCGCCAACGGTCCAGTCCCTCTCCCATACCGCCGCCCGCAAGGCGGCCACCGACGCCGGCGCCCGGGCGGCCACCCTACCCGGCGTCACCGAGGAGATGCTGGCCAGGGCGATGAGCGCCGACATGGCACAGCTTCGGCGGCGCGGCCACGCCCTTGCCGAGATCCTCACCCGGGGCAACGAGGCGCGGATCACCTGCCCCAGGGGGTCCGACCTGCGACTCAGCATCGAGGGCCGGACCGGAATCCCCGACGCGGGCGAGCTCGGCGACCCGGGGGCGTTCGGCAACCTGCCCTGCGGAGAGGGCTTCATCTCTCCCCTCGACAGCGCCGGGGACGGGCGTTTGGTGGTCGACGGAACCATCGCCTCGATCGGGATTCCCGCCGAGCCCGCCGAGCTCGAGCTGAAGGGAGGATCGCTGGTCTCGGCGAGCGGGGAGGAGGGCGAGCGGCTGATGGAGCTGCTGACCGTTCACGGGCCCGACGCCACCCGCGTCGCCGAGCTCGGGATCGGCACCAACGAGAAGGCCACACTCAGCGGCGAGCTGCTCGAGGACGAGAAGATCCTCGGCACCGTGCACGTCGCGTTCGGGGCCTCGGCCGGGATCGGCGGCACGATCCAGGTGCCGGTCCACCTGGATTGCGTGGTTATGAAGCCTGATCTGGCGATCGACGGCGAGGCGGTCGTGCGGGGCGGCCGCCTGCTGGTCTGATCGGCGCTCCGTGCTGCTCGCGGTGCCGAACTTCTCGGAGGGCCGAGACCGGGCCCGGATCGAGCGGATCTCGACCGCGTTCGCCACCGGCGCGGCGCTCCTCGACACCCATTCGGACCCGGTTCACAACCGGACGGTGCTCACCCTGAGCGGCCCGCAGAGGTCCTTGGCCGCCGCGCTCATCCGCGGCGCCGGCGCCTGTGTGAGTGAGATCGACATGCGCAGCCATCGCGGCGCTCACCCCTGCATCGGCGCGCTCGACGTCTGCCCGGTGGTCTGGCTCGAGCAGGACGATCGCGAAGCGGCCCGCGAGGAGGCCCGGGAGACCGGTCGGCGGATCGGCTCCGAGCTGGGGGTGCCGGTGTTCCTGTACGGCGAGCTGGCCACGAGCGAGGGCCGTCGAGAGCGCGCCTTCTTTCGCTCCGGTGGCCCGGCGGAGCTTCGCCGGCGCCTCGCGGGCGGCGAGCTGCGGCCCGACTTCGGCCCGGCCGAGGCCCATCCCACGGCCGGCGCGACCCTGGTCACCGCGCGCCCGCCGCTGGCGGCGTTCAACGTCGAGCTCGAGGGAGCGACGCTCGAGCAGGCCCGCGAGGTCGCCGCCCGGCTTCGTGAGGCCGGCGGTGGCCTGGCGGGCGTACGGGCGATCGCGATCGAGCTCGACGGCGATCGCGCCCAGGTGTCCACCAACGTCCACGACCCGATCGGGGTGCCGCTGGGCCAGGTCGTCGAGCGGGTGCGCCGGCTCGTCGAGCCCTCCGGCGCACAGGTGGTCGGCGGCGAGGTCGTCGGCCTGATCCCGGAGGCGGCGCTCAGCGACTGGCCGGCTGACGTCCGGCTCGACTTCGACCCCGCGACTCAGACCATCGAGCGGCGCGTCCAGCCCTAGCGGGCCGTTGCTTCAGTCCCCGTCCCCGCTCGCCTGGCGCTCGCTGACCTTGCCCTCGAGTTGTCCCATCACCGTGGGGTCGCGAAGGGTGGTCACGTCGCCGAGCTCGCGCCCCTCGGCGATGTCCCGCAACAGGCGGCGCATGATCTTCCCCGAGCGGGTCTTCGGCAGGTCACCGGTCCAGATGATCCGTTGCGGGCGGGCGATCTTCGAGATCCGCCTCGCAACCTGCTCGCGGATCTCGGCCGCCAGCTCGTCGGAGCCCTCCAGGTCGCCCTCCAGGGTGACGAAGGCGCAGATCGCCTGCCCGGTGGTCTCGTCGTGCTGTCCGATCACCGCCGTCTCGGCGACCTTGGGATGGGACACGCAGGCCGACTCGATCTCGGCGGTCGACAGCCGGTGCCCGGAGACGTTGATCACGTCGTCGACGCGGCCCAGGATCCAGAGGTAGCCGTCGGCGTCCTTGCGGGCAGCGTCACCGACCAGGTACGTGGTCTTGCCGAAACGCCCGTAGTAGGTCTCGACGAAGCGCTCGTCGTCCTTGTAGAGGGTCCGGAGCATCCCGGGCCAGGGCTGTCGAAGGACCAGCAGGCCCTGCTCGCCGTCGGCGACCTCCTCGCCCTCCTCGTCCACCACTGCGGCGACGATCCCGGGTAGCGGGGTGCCCGCCGATCCCGGCTTGGTCGCCTGTACCCCCGGCAGGGTGGTGATCAGGATGTTTCCCGTCTCCGTCTGCCACCAGGTGTCGACGATCGGGCAGCGCTCCGCCCCGATCACCTTGTGGTACCAAAGCCACGCCTTCGGGTTGATCGGCTCGCCCACCGTGCCGAGCAGGCGCAGCGAGGACAGATCGTGAGCGGCGGGGTGTTCGGCGCCCCACTTGATGCAGGCTCGGATCGCGGTCGGCGCCGTGTACATGATCGTCACCCCGTAGCGCTCGACGATCTCCCACCAGACGTCCTTGTCCGGGTAGTCGGGCGCGCCCTCGTACATGACGCTGGTGGCGCCGTTGGCGAGCGGGCCGTAGACGATGTAGCTGTGCCCGGTCACCCAGCCGACGTCGGCCGCGCACCAGTAGACGTCGTCGTCGGGCTTCAGGTCGAAGACGCAGCGGTGCGTGAACGCCACCCCGAGCAGGTACCCGGCGGTGGTGTGGAGGACGCCCTTCGGCTTCGCGGTCGAGCCCGAGGTATAGAGGACGAACAGCGGGTGCTCGGCGTCCAGCGGCTCAGGCTCGCACTCCTCGTCGGCGGCCGCCAGCGCCTCGGCGAACCAGACGTCGCGTCCTTCCCGCATCACGCACTCGACTCCGGTGTGCTCGACCACGAACACGGTCTCGATCGAGTCCAGGTCGTCGAGCTTCTCGTCGACGGCGTCCTTGATCGGCGCCGTCTTGCCCTTGCGGCGGGCCCCGTCGATCGTCACCAGTGCCTTCGCGTCCGAGAACTCCATCCGCTCGCGAACGGCGTCCGGCGAGAAGCCGCCGAAGACGACGTTGTGGGGGGCGCCGATCCGGGCGCAGGCGAGCATCGCCACAGGCAGCTCCGGGACCATCGGCAGGTAGATCCCGACCACATCGCCCTTGCCGATCCCGCGGTCTCGCAGGGCATTGGCGAAGCGGTTGACGTCGCGGTGAAGCTCGGCGTAGGTGATGTCGCGCTCCTCGCCCTCCTCGCCGCGCCAGTGAAAGGCGACCTTATCGCCCCTGCCGGCCTCGAGATGGCGGTCGAGGCAGTTCTGGGACACGTTCAGCTTGCCGTCCTCGAACCACTTGTAGAAGGGTGGGTTGGACTGGTCGAGGGTCCGCGTGGGCTTCTTCGACCAATCGAGCAGCTCGTCTGCCTGCCTGGCCCAGAATCCCTCCAGGTCGCGTTCGGCCTCCTCGTGCAGCGATCGGTCCGTGATCAACGCCTGTTCGCGAAAAGCCTCGGGCGGCGGGAACTTCTCCACCTCGAGCAACTGCGCCAGGTCGCGCTCCAGCTGCTGGTTGTCAACGACGTCGCTGGCCATCGGGTCTCCTCGCTTTCACCGACCGTCGAGCGGCTAATTCATAGCGGTCCGGCGTTGACGGCGTCCAACCGTACTGGTCGCCGCCCCCCGTTCGGCGCTAGATTCCGCGCGTGGCGCAGACCAGGAAGCGACGCCGGCGAAAGCATCGCGGCACCCAGGGCGGCAGCGTCGATCGCCGGGGGCGGACCAGCCGCCCCCGCAGTCGCCAGGAGGCCAGGTCCCGGGCCCGCAAGCAGCTGGGCCAAAAGCGCGAGGGACCGCCGAGCTGGCGCTCGGCGGTCAACCGCGGCCTGCTCGGCGCGGGCATCTTCCTGGTCCTGCTGATCCTGCTGTTCCGCCAGCCCCTGGCGTCGTCGGTGGCGCTCACCGTGCTGATGCTGGCGATCTACATCCCGCTCGGCTACTACATGGAGCAGTTCTTCTACAACCGCCGGCAGGCCGCCAAGCGGCGGGAGCGCGCCGCCAAGGACGAGTAGGCGGGCGCGTTCGGCTACCCTCGCCGAGACCCGTGTCACCCGCCGCCGAGACCGAGATCGACGTTCGCTCCTTCACCGTCGGCCCGGTGGCCGAGAACTGCTACATCGCCCGGCTCGAGGGCGCCGAGCGCGGGCTGATCGTCGACCCGGGGGACGAGCCGGAGCGGCTGATCGAGGCGCTCGAGGCGCTCGAGCTCGGGATCGACGCGATCCTGCTCACCCACTGCCACTTCGACCACATCGGAGCGGTGGCGCCGGTGGCCGAGGCGACCGGCGCCCCGGTGTACTGCCCCGAGATCGAGGTGCCGGTGCTGGCCGACATCATGTCCTACGTGCCCTGGCCGGGCTTCGGCCCGTTCGAGAGCTACGACGCCGACCAGACGGTCGCCGGGGGCGAGCACCTGTCGCTGGCGGGGATCGAGATCGACGTCGTGTTCACGCCCGGCCACAGCCCCGGCCACGTCACCTACGCGATCCCCGACCAGGCGGCCCTGTTCTCGGGCGACGTGCTGTTCAAGGGCTCGGTCGGGCGCACCGACCTGCCCGGCGGCGACTGGGGCACGCTGCTGGAGAGCATCCGGGCGCTGGTCGAGGCCTATCCGGAGGAGACGGTCGTCTACCCCGGGCACATGGCCGTGACGACGCTCGGGGCCGAGCGAGCGTCGAACCCGTTCCTCGCCGAGCTCGCCCGCTAGCTAAGCGCCCTGGCCACGCACTAAGCTCGCGCCCCGATGGCCGAACGCTTTCAGGCTCCCAGGGGGACCTTCGACGTGCTCCCCGCCGACGCCGCCCTGCGCGAGCGGATCGAGGCCGCGGCGCGCGACTCGCTCGGGCGTGCCGTCTATCGGCGAATCGAGACCCCGGCCTTCGAGGACACCGAGCTGTTCGCGCGCGGCGTCGGGGAGTCGAGCGACGTCGTCCGCAAGGAGATGTTCACGTTCGAGGACCAGGGCGGGCGGAGCATCACCCTGCGCCCCGAGGGCACCGCGTCGATCGTCCGGGCCTACCTCGAGCACGGCATGCAGAAGCTCCCCCAGCCGGTGAAGCTGTGGTGGTACGGGCCGGTGTTTCGCCACGAGCGCCCCCAGGCGGGGCGGTTCCGGCAATTCACCCAGATCGACGCCGAGGCGATCGGCTCCGACTCGCCGCTGGTGGACGCGGAGCTGATCATGCTCCTCGACGAGCTGCTTCGGGGGCTCGAGGTGCCCGCGCTGGAGCTCCGGCTCGGGAGCCTCGGGTCGCCGGCGGCGCGGGCCGAGTATCGCCGTGAGCTGATCGCCCACCTGCGCGGCCACGAGAACGAGCTGGCCGAGGACGTCCGGGAGCGAATCGAGCAAAACCCGCTTCGGGCCTTCGATTCCAAGCACGAGCCGACCCGGGCGGTGATGGCCGAGGCGCCGACCATGCTCGATCGCCTCGAGGCCGAGGACGCCGAGCACTTCGCCACCGTTCGCCGGCTGCTCGAGCACGCGGGAATCGACTACCGGCTCGACGGGACCCTGGTCCGAGGGCTCGACTACTACACGCGGACGGTGTTCGAGTTCCACTGCGGGGGGCTCGGGGCGCAGTCGCAGGTCGCCGGCGGTGGCCGCTACGACGGGCTGGTCGAGCTGCTCGGAGGGCCTCCCACCCCGGGCTGCGGCTGGGCAGCCGGGGTGGAGCGGATCCTGCTGGCGATCGAGGCCGAGGAGGCGGCGCCTCGGCCGGACGTCTTCGTCGCCGCCGCGGATGACGAGCGTGAGCGCGCCCTCGCCCTGGCCACCCAGCTACGCCACGCCGGGCTTCGCGCCGAGCTCGACCTCGGCGGCCGGGGCATGAAGGGGCAGATGAGGCACGCCGACCGCCTCGGCGCACCCGCCGCGGTGATCCTCGAGCCCGAGTGGCGCGATCCAGCTTCGCGACATGCGATCGGGCGAGCAGCGCGAGGTCGACGTCGCCCGCCTGGTCGAGGAGCTGGCCGCGAGTTGACCGCGACCGGCCTTCCGGCGCTGCGGGCGAACGCCTACCGCGACGCCTGGTGCGGCCAGGTGCTCGACCAGCGGGTCGGCTCCGAGGTTCGGGTTGCCGGATGGGTACACCGTCGCCGCGACCACGGCGGCCTGGTGTTCGTCGACCTTCGCGACCGCACCGGTCTGGTGCAGCTCGTCTTCGACCCCGACACCGCCAAGGACGTGTTCCAGCTCGGCCACGAGCTCCGCTCCGAGGACGTGATCAGCGCCGCCGGCGAGGTGGTCCGGCGCTCGCCGGAGACGGTCAACCCGGAGCTGCCGACCGGTGAGTTCGAGGTTCGGGTGGCGGAGGCCACCATGCTCGCCGATGCCGAGACGCCGCCGTTCGAGATCGAGTCGTTCTCGGGCCAGGTTGGGGAGGAGGCGCGGCTGCGGCATCGCTACCTCGATCTGCGCCGGGTGCCGATGCGCCGCGCCCTGGAGCTCCGCCACGCCGTGGTTCGCGCGATGCGGGAGTTCTTCGACCAGGAGGGGTTCGTCGAGGTCGAGACGCCGATGCTCTCTCGCTCGACCCCGGAGGGGGCCCGCGACTTCCTGGTCCCGTGGCGACGCGAGCCCGGCTCCTTCTACGCCCTGCCCCAGTCGCCGCAGCTGTTCAAGCAGCTGCTGATGATCGCCGGCTTCGAGCGCTACTACCAGATCGCTCGGTGCTTCCGCGACGAGGACCAGCGAGCCGACCGCCAGCTCGACTTCACCCAGCTCGACCTGGAGATGTCCTTCGTGGGGGTCGAGGACGTGATCGACGTCAACGAGCGGATGCTCGCTTGGGTCTTCGAGCGCGTTGGAGGCCCCCAGGTGGAGCTGCCGATCCCACGGATCCCGCATGCGGATGCCCTCGACCGCTACGGGACCGACCGCCCCGACCTCCGGTTCGAGCTCGAGCTAACCGAGGTCACGGACGCGCTCCGCGAGACCGAGTTCAAGGTCTTCCGAGCCACCGTCGACGACGGCGGCATCGTCAAGGGCCTCAACGTCGGCCGCCACGAGCTTCCCCGCTCGGCGCTCGACGGGTTGATCGCCCGGGCCCAGGAGCTTGGGGCCAAGGGCCTCGTATGGGCCTTCCGCGAGGGCGAGGGTTGGCGCTCGCCGACCGCCAAGTTCCTCTCCGCCGGCGAGCTGGCGGCGCTCAACGACCGCCTCGGCGCCGAGGAAGGGGACCTCTTGCTGCTGGTCGCGGACCGGCCTTCGATCGCCAACGCGGTGCTGGCCCAGCTGCGGATCGAGCTCGCGGAGCGCTTCGAGCTGATTCCGGACAGCGAGCGGTTCGTGTGGGTCGTCGACTGGCCGATGTTCGAGTGGAACCAGGAGGAGTTACGCTGGGACCCGCTTCACCACCCGTTCACGGCGCCGCAGGGGGAGTTCGACGGCGAGCGCCCGGGCGAGGCCCTGGCGGCCGCCTACGACATGGTCTGGAACGGGCAGGAGATGGGTGGGGGCTCGATCCGGATCGCCGACCGCGAGCTCCAGGCGCAGGTCTTCGAGACGATCGGGATCCGAGCCGCCGAGGCCGAGCAGCGGTTCGGCTTCCTGCTCGAGGCGCTCCGCTACGGCGCCCCGCCGCACGGCGGGATCGCCTACGGGCTCGATCGAATCGTCCAGCGCCTGGTGGGCGCCGATTCGATCCGCGAGGTGATCGCGTTCCCGAAGACCGCCTCCGGGGCGGATCCGCTCACCGGGGCGCCGGCGCCGGTCGACGAGGCCCAGCTCCGTGAGCTCGGGCTTCAGCCTCGCCGACCCGGTTGATCGCCTTTCGGCCGCGAGATAGGGTCGGATCGGTGCCGTTCACCCGGGTTCGTCGGGAGGTGGATCATTGAACGAATTGCAGAGGCTGTTCGCGCCGGACGAGGCCCGTGACGCACTCCGCAAGCTCGGCGGGCTGCTGCTCGGGCTGGGCCTGTTCATGACCTTCATTCGCAAGGGCAGCAGCGGGCTCGGGTCCGCGTGGGGCGACTGGGGCCTGCTGGCGACGCTGGCGGTCGCATTCGCCTTCCTGTACGGCGTCGGGATGCTCGGGGCGCTGAGCACCGGCCGGCTTCGCCCCTGGGAGTCCGTCTACCTGGTGTTCGGTGTCCTGGTGGCGCCGTGGATGCTCGTTCAGTTCGTGGAGGCGGTCGGCGGCTCGCCCGGGGCCTCCCTGAACATCGTCTGGGTGTTCGCGGTGGTGGCGGGGCTGGCCGTGGCGGCCGCTCTGATCGCCGGCCTGCGCTACGGGCTGCTGCTGGCGTCGCTGGCGGTGATCGCCTCCTGGTCGGCGCTTTGGGACAAGGTCCTCTCCGACGGGATCGGGCAGCACTTCGGGATCTACCGCGCGCTGCTGATCATCCTCGCCGGGCTCCTGCTCGCCGCCGCCTTCGCTGCCTGGCGGCTGGACGAAGACGAGGGTCGGGGCCGGGCGAACGAGATCGTCACCGGCGCGGCGGTGTCGGCGGTGATTGCCGGCTCGCTCAGCGTCCCCAAGGTGTTCGCGCTCGACAACCCGTTCTTCGTCGTCTCGGGGCCCGAGTCGAGCCTGCTCTGGGAGATCGTCCTGCTGGCCGTCGCCCTGCTGGCGGTCGGGTACGGATCCCGGTTCGGCGCCCGCGGCACCGCCTACGTCGGCGGCATCGGCCTGGCGGTCTTCCTGCTGCTGGCGGGGTCCGACGTCAACGACGCCACCCCCAAGGGCGACCTCGCCGGCTGGCCGCTGATCCTGGTGATCGTCGGGGCGCTCGCCTTCGTGGCCAGCATGCTGCCCGGGCTGAGGACGCCGGGCGGCGGCCCCGGCGATCGCCCACCCGGCTAGCCCCGCGCGGGGAGGGGGCATACTTCGGCCGTGGCGAAGCCGAGCACCGAGCTGGCGCGAAAGGTGCTGCGGGCGCTGAGCGACGGCGACGTTCCGCTGTTCGCCGCCATGGTGCATCCCGAGATCGAGATCCGGACCGCCCGCGGCGTCCGCCATGGCGCGGAGCAGGCCGAGGAGTGGGCGCAGAAGCGCTACGAGCACCTCGACCGGCGCTACGCGATCGATGAGCTGCGGGTCGAGGGCGACCAGGTTCTCGCCCTCGTCCGGACCCGGTACGTGTGGCGCGATAGCGGCCTGGTAGGTGACGAGGAGCCGACCGCGATCGAGCTCGGCTTCAAGGACGGGAAGCTGATCCGCTGGGCGTTCCGGGAGGACTGAGGGCCCCGGCCGGGCGACGGTCGCGGCCCGCCTCTCAAGCTTTCCGAGCCGGGTGTCGAGTCACCTGTTGACTGGTATGGTCATGCGAGGCTCTAGCTTGTTCGATAGCCGCTCCAATTGTGAGCCAGCACAATCGGCTTGGGAGTCGGTTTCCGGTGGGCCGCTTGCGGCCCATCCGGTAGACGCCCACCTTCTGAGAAGGGTTCTCAAGCCGAGCGGCGTCGGCAGGTTGGAGCCTTTTATCTCTTTCGAGGGCGGCCCCGACCTGCGCCACGGAGCGCTGGCATGAGGAAGGCGCTGAACGACAACCCGGTCGTCCAGATCGCGGTCCTCGGCGTGCTCGCCGTGGTGGTCGGGTTCTTCCTCATGACCAGGGTGATGGGCAAGAGCAGCGACTCCGCGACGACGTCCGACTCCGCCGCCGCGACCTCGAGCGCCACCGCACCCACGGAGGGCTCGGTGGCTGCCAGCCCGCCCGAGGCCTCAGCCTCGAGCGGCACCGTGACCACGGCGCCGCCGGCGACGACCCCCGCGCCGGGGGAGGCCGCCGGCTCCCAG
Source organism: uncultured bacterium (assembly GCA_963811625.1). Taxonomy (GTDB): domain Bacteria; phylum Actinomycetota; class Thermoleophilia; order Solirubrobacterales; family 70-9; genus AC-56. Next base: position 189,706 of record CAWERS010000004.1, read on the forward strand.
GCCGCGGCCAGCGATGTGCCGTCGAAGATGGTCGCCGGCCCCGGCCTCCCGGCCCCGGTCGCCGACGCCTACGCCGACGGCAAGACGATCGTCCTGTTCGTGTTCAGGAACCACGGCATCGACGACGCTGCGGTTCGCTCCAGCGTCGAAAAGCTTCGCGGGAGGTCCGACCTGGCTGTGTTCGTAACCCACGCCGGGCAGATCGCTCACTACGCCCGGATCGCGGAGGGCGTCGACGTCAACCGGGTCCCGGCCCTGATCGTGGTCCGGCCGCGCCGGCTCGCGCACGGGGCTCCGACCGCCACCGTCAGCTATGGGTTCCGGGGACCCGACAGCGTCCAGCAGGCCGTTCGCGACGCGCTTTACCACGGCCCCAGGAACCTGCCCTACTACCCGAAGTAGGCGCCCCAGACCATTAACCTCGGGGCAGCAGATGAGCTCCGAGGCGTTCGAGTACTACCTGCGCGACGACTCCCGCCGCGACGCGCCGCCGCCCGGCGCCTTCAGCGGCGCTGCCGGTGGCGCGCCGTGTGGCGACCTCGTGCGCGTCTCGCTGGCGATCGATCGTGGGCGGATCGCCGCCGCACGCTTCGACGCCGACGGCTGCGCCGCCACGCTCGCCGGCGGGGCCGCCGTCGCCGAGGCCGTGGAGGGCAGGCCCGTGCTCGAGGCCTCCCGGATCGGCCCGGAGGAGATCGGCGAGGCGCTCGGCGGGCTTTCGCCGCAGGGACGCCACGCCGCCGAGCTGGTCGCCGATGCCCTTCATCGAGCGCTCGCGGCCCTCGCCTCCTCGGGCGAGCGGCTGGCGGAGCCGGCGCCCGAGGGGGAGCGGGTTCTGGTGGCGTTGAGCGGCGGCGTCGATTCCGCGGTGGCGGCGCTCCTGGAGCGCGAGCGCGGGGCCGAGGTGGTGGCTGTGACCCTGAAGCTGTGGGCGGATCGGCGCACGGACGGGGGGCGAAGCTGCTGCTCTCCGGAGGCGGTGCTCGGCGCCCGGGCGCTCGCGCACGAGCTCGGCGTTGCCCATCTGACGCTCGACCTCGAGCGCGAGTTTCGGGCCACCGTCGTCGACGGCTTCCTCTCCGGCCACGCGGAGGGGCGAACGCCGAACCCGTGCGTGGTCTGCAACGGGGAGCTGCGGATCGACGCGATGCTGGACCTCGCAGAGCGCGTCGGGGCCTCGGCCCTCGCCACCGGACACTATGCGCGGATCGTCGACGACGAAGAGGGCCCCCTGCTCGCGGCGCCGGCCGACCCCGCCAAGGACCAGACCTACATGCTCTCCGCCCTTCGCCCCCGCTCGCTGGCCCGGCTTCGGTTTCCCCTTGCCGAGTTGACCAAGCCCCGGACCCGGGAGCTGGCCGCCCGGGCGGGCCTCGGGGTGGCCGCCAAGCGTGAGAGCCAGGACCTCTGCTTCCTCGCCGGGGAGGGGAAGCGCTCCTTCCTGGCTCGCCACGGGCGGCTCGGCGAGCGGCCCGGCGAGATCGTCGATCCCTCGGGAGGGGTCGTCGGGCGACACCACGGCCACCACCAGTTCACGGTCGGCCAGCGCCGTGGCCTGGGCGTCGCCGCCGGGAAGCCGCTGTACGTGCTGGCCACCGACGCGACCGCGAACCGGGTCGTCGTCGGCACACGGGACCAGCTCGCCACTCGCACCGTCCCGCTTCGCGATGCGGTGCTTCGCCGCGACGGGAAACGGGTCGACCGGGTCAAGCTCCGCTACCGGTCGCGGCCGATCTCCTGCCAGCTCGAGGCGCGGCGGGGCCATCACCCGCAGCTGTCGCTGACCCTCGACCAGCCGGCCTACGGCGTGGCACCGGGTCAGACGGCCTGCCTGATGGACGGCGAGAGAATCGTCGGCCACGCCACCATCGGTTCTTAGACTACGTCGCCCGTGAAGGCCGCCGAGATCCGCGAAACCTACCTGTCGTTCTTCGAGCGGCGGGGGCACCTGCGAGTGCCCTCCGGGTCGCTGATCCCGGCGCCCGAGGACACCTCGACCCTGCTCACGATCGCCGGCATGCAGCCGTTCAAGCCGTACTTCCGCGGCGATCAGGATCCGCCGAGCCCGCGCCTCGCGTCCTGCCAGAAGTGCTTTCGCACCCCGGACATCGAGCAGGTCGGCAATACCCGCCGGCACCTCACCTTCTTCGAGATGCTCGGCAACTGGAGCTTCGGCGACTACTTCAAGCAGGAGTCGATCGCCTGGGGCCTCGAGCTCTCGGTCGAGGGGTTCGGGATCGACCCGGAGCAGATCTGGGTGACCGTGTTCGGGGGCGACCGGGAGCTCGGCCTCGGGCCGGACACCGAGTCGATCGAGCTCTGGCGGGACTGTGGCATTCCGGAGGAGCGGATCGTGCAGCTACCGCGCTCGGAGAACTTCTGGCAGGCGGGCCTGACCGGTCCCTGCGGGCCGTGCTCGGAGATGTACATCGACCGGGGGACCGAGTTCGGGGCGCCTGACGAGCGGCCCGGGGACGACACCGATCGCTTCCTCGAGTACTGGAACCACGTCTTCATGAGCTACGAGTTGCACGAGGACGGCTCCCTGACCCCGCTGCCCCGCAACAACATCGACACCGGCATGGGTCTCGAGCGGATGGCGGCCATCCTCCAGGGAGTCGGCTCCGTGTTCGAGACCGACGCCTACCGGCCGCTGGTCGAGCTCGCCGAGGAGCTGTCCGGCCGCTCCTACGGCGACGATCGAGCCATCACCCGCGCGATTCGGATCATCGCCGACCACTCCAAGGGCATGACCTTCCTGATCGCCGATGGCGTGGTGCCGTCGAACGAGGACCGCGGCTATGTCCTGCGGCGGGTTATGCGGCGCGCGATCCAGCAGGGACGGACCCTGGGGCTGGAGCCGCCGTGGCTGGGAGGGTTCGCGGAGCGAACGATCGAGATCATGGCCGATGCCTACCCGGAGCTCGTCGGCCAGCGCGAGACGATCCTGCGCTGGGTGGCGGCCGAGGAGGAGGCCTTCGGGCGAGCGCTCGACCGCGGCTCGGAGCTGTTGACCCGCCTGATCGAGGATGCCGAGCGCGAGGAGACGTCGTGGGTGGACGCCGCCGACGCCTTCAAGCTCCACGACACCTACGGCTTTCCGTACGACCTGACCAAGGAGCTGCTCGCCGAACAGGGGCTGTCGGTCGACGACTCGGGGTTCGAGGCGCTGATGGAGAAGCAGCGGGTTCGGGCTCGGACCGGCGCCGAGCCCGAGGTGCGCGACCGCCACCAAGCGGTGATCTCGTTCGCCTCGGCGGCACCGGCCTCCAGGTTCGTCGGCTACGAGACCCTTTCGGCCGAGACCGCGGTGGCCGCCGCCGAGGAGATGTCCGGGAACGGGTCGCCGGCGGGGCTGGTGAAGCTCGAGGAGAGCCCCTTCTATCCCGAGGGCGGCGGCCAGGTGTCCGATTCCGGGTCGATCCGGTGGGATGCCGACGAGGCGCGGGTCGCCGACGTCTACCGGGTCGGCGACGACCAGGTGATCCGGGTCGACGGTCCGCCGCCGCAGCCGGGGGGCCGGGTCGAGGCGCGGGTGGACCACGAGACGCGCCACGCGACCATGCGCAACCACACCGCCACCCACCTCCTGCACGCGGCGCTTCGCGAGCGGCTCGGGACTCACGTGCGCCAGGCCGGCTCCTCGGTCCGCCCGGACAAGCTCCGGTTCGACTTCACCCACGGCTCTCAGCTGACCCCCGATGAGCTCGGGGAGGTCGACGACCTGGTCAACCAGTGGATCAAGGCCAGCCGGGCGGTGCGGGCGATGCAGATGAGCCGCTCCGAGGCGGAGGCGCTCGGGGCGATGGCGCTGTTCGGGGAGAAGTACGGCGACTGGGTGAGGGTGGTCGAGGTGGACGGCGTCTCGCGCGAGCTCTGCGGCGGAACGCACGTGGCGAACACCGCCGAGCTGGGGATCTTCGCGATCGTCTCCGAGGGTTCCAGCGCCGCCAACGTGCGCCGGGTGGAGGCGCTTACCGGGCCCGCGGCAATCGACTGGTTCCGGGAGCGAAGCGCAGCGTTCGACCAGGTCGGCGAGCTGCTCGGGTCGCCACGCGACCCGCTGACCGCCGCCCGCCGTGCCGGCGACCGCCTGGCCGAGTCCGAGCAGCTGGCCGAGGAGGCCGAGCGGCGCCAGGCCGCCGAGGAGGCCGAGAAGGTGCTCCACGACCAAGCCGACGAGGTCGGGGGGGTGAAGATCGTGGTCGCATCCAGCGGGGGCGCCGATCAGCGCGCCCTGCTCGACGTGGCCGACCGGATCAAGGCCCGGCTGAAGGAGGCCGCGGTGGTGATCGGTGGCGCCGACAACGGGCGCATCGCCGTCGTTGCGAGCTTCACCCCGGGGGCGGTTGAGCGAGGGCTGTCGGCCGCCACGGTGGTTCGCGAGGCCGCGGCGGAGGCCGGCGGCGGAGGCGGTGGCCGGGACGAGGTCGGGCAGGCCGGCGGCAAGGGTGACCGGGCCGATCTCGAGCGGGTGCTGGGCGCCGCGCGTCGGGCGGTCGAGCGGGCGCTGAACCAATAGTGCGAGTGCTCGCCGTCGACCACGGGGCCGCACGAGTCGGCTGCGCGATCTCCGACCCCACTGGTACGATCGCGCGCCCGCTGGGGGTGGTCGAACCGGCCGAGCCGCAGGCGGTGGCCAGGCTCGCCGTCGAGCACCGGGCAGGCGTGGTGGTGGTCGGGCTTCCGGTCTCGCTCAGCGGCGCCGAGGGGTCGCAGGCCGCCGAGGCGCGAGCGTTCGGCGAGGCCCTCGAGGAGATCTTGGACGTGCCCGTGGTGACCTACGACGAGCGATTGACGACACGGATGGCAGACCGCTCCGCCCGCGCCGGGGCCACCTCGGCGCCCGACGCCCTGGCCGCGGCCCACCTGCTCGAGTCCTACCTCGCGGCTCAGGCTGGGGCTAGCGACGAAGTCGCGGGTCGAGGGGACGGCCCTGCCGCCACGCAGGCGCCCGAGTCCGGCGGCCCCGGACGCGAAGCGGAGGAGCCGCCGGAGTGATGTCCGATTGGGGTGATGCGTTCGGCGAGGACGATGCCGCGGAGGAGCACGAGCGTCGTCGAGCCGAGCGCGAGGCTCGAAGGCGCGAGCGTCAGGCGCGGCGAAGGGAGAGCCAGGGCGCGCTCGGCGACCGGGTTCAGGACCTGATCCAGGGCGATCCCGAGCCCGACGAGTCGAGTGCTGTCGACGAGCCGCCACCGCGCGAGCCCCCGCCTCCGGCTTCCCCGCCGCCTCCGCCGGGCGACGTCCACCGCCGGCGCCGGTTGGCGGCGGCGGTGGGGCTGGTCGCCGCGGCCGTGGTCGTGGTGCTGGTGGCCCTCGCGGTCCGGAACTCGGGCGGCGGGACCACCACCCAGATGACGACCCAGGCGACGTCGAGTCGGATGATCACGATCCCGGAGGGCTATGACCGTCGCCAGATCGCGGCGCTCGCCAAGGAGGACGGGATCCGCGACGACTACCTGAAGGCGAGCGAGAGCTTCAAGGGATTCAACCCAGCGAAGTACGGGGCCCAGGACCCACCGAACCTGGAGGGGTTCCTGTTCCCGGCCACGTACGACCTCCCGCGCCGCCCGACCGCGGACGATCTGGTGGTACGCCAGCTGGATGCCTTCGGGCAGTACATCTCCGAGGTGAACATGAGCTATGCGCGCTCCAAGAACCTGACCACCTACGACGTTCTGATGATCGCCTCGATGATCGAGCGTGAGGTCCAGGTGCCGAAGGAACGCAAGCTGGTCGCCGCGGTGATCTACAACCGTCTCCACGACGGGATGCCGCTGGGCATCGACGCCACGATCCGCTTCGCCCAGAACAACTACACCGAGCCGCTGACCCAGTCCGACCTCCAGATCGACTCCCCCTACAACACCTACACCAACTCCGGCCTACCACCAGGGCCGATCGGGAACCCCGGACTGGCGTCGATCCGGGCGGCGGCACACCCGGCTGACGTGTCCTACCGCTACTACGTCGTCAAGCCCAACACCTGCGGCGAGCACACCTTCGCCACCACCCAGGCCCAGTTCGATCGGGCCAAGGCGGCCTACGATGCGGCTCGTGAGGAGGCGGGGGGCCAGGCCCCGACTCCGGCGAACTGCCCCGGGGCTTGAGCGCGCGCAAGCGACTGGCCGTCCTCGGCCAGCCGATCGCTCACTCCCGCTCACCCGCGATGCACTCCGCGGCGCTGGCCGAGCTCGGCCTGGCGCCGGACTGGTCCTACGAGGCGATCGAGGTCTCGCCCGAGGGCTTCGAGGGCCGGGTTCGCGCAATGCCGGCCCAGGGCTTCGTGGGCGCCAACGTCACCGTCCCGCACAAGGTCCGGGCGCTCGAGCTGGCCGACCGGGCTTCGGCGGCGGCAAGTGAGATCGGCGCCGCGAACACGCTCAGCTTCGAGCCGGGAGAGATCGCCGCCGACAACACCGACGCCACCGGCTTCCTGGACGCCCTCCCGGAGCCGCCGGCGGGCAAGCGGGCGTTGCTGATGGGGGCCGGCGGGTCGGCCCGGGCCGTCGCCTGGGCCCTGGTCACGGGCGGCGCCGTGGTGCGGATCTGGAACCGGACCGCCGCCAGGGCCGAGCGCCTGGCCGTGGAGCTCGGCGGCGAGGCGGTTGACCCCGGGGCCGGCGGGTTGTCGGCAGCCGACTTCGATCTGGTCGTCAACGCCACCACGGTCGGCATGGGCGCCGCGGACGAGCGTTCCGCCGACCTCAAGAGCCTGCCCATCGCTGCCGATTCCCTCGGCGAGAGACACCAATTGGTGGACCTGGCCTATGGACCGGTTGAGACGGAGCTCGCAAGCGCCGCCAAGGCGCGCGGGGCCACCGTCGTCGATGGGCTCGAGGTCCTGGTCCGCCAGGGCGCAGCGTCGCTTCGAATCTGGACCGGGTTGGAACCCCCGGTCGAGACGATGAGGCGGGCCGCCCGCTCGGACCAGAACTAGATGAGCAACGGCACACGCCTCGGACATCTGAGACCGGTTCCCGCCTCCGGCGAGGCGACCGCGCGCCACCTCGACGAGGGCCAAGACCAGGCTGTTCCCACCGGGATCACGGCACCCACCCGGCGAGGTCACTCGGGCGTCTTCGTCACCGACGTGATCGTCGAGCTCGGCTATGCGACCCGCCAGCGGGTCGACGAGGTGATCACGGAGGCGAGGGTCGCCGGTCGCACTCCCGAGGCGCTGCTCCTGGAGCACAACCTGATCGACGCGGACCAGCTCTCGCGCGCGATCGCCGAGCGCTACGGCCTCGACCACATCGACCTCAACGTGCACAAGGTCGACATGGGGGCCACCAACCTGCTGTCGATGAGCGCCGCCCGCCGCTACCGGGCGATCCCGGTCGGCTACGTGGCGCAGGACACGCTGCTGTTGGCGATGGCCGACCCCGCCGACGTGCTCGCGGTCGACGACATTCAGATGATGACCGGGCTTCATTGCCACGTCGCCGTCGCGGCGGCCGACGACATCGACTCCCTGATCGGCCGCATGAACACGCTCGAGAGCGCGGTCTCGGAGGCGGTCTCGGAGGAGGAGGACCTCGAGGGGGAGGCCGAGGTCACCGAGCTCCACGAGTCGGCCGACGACGCCCCGGTGATCAAGCTGGTCTATTCCGTGCTCGCCCAGGCGGTCGGCGAGGGCGCCTCCGACATCCACTTCGAGGCCGACGAAGGGGAGATGCGGGTCCGGTTCAGGGTGGACGGGGTGCTGCACGAGACGGCGCGGGTGCCGAAGCGCATGATCTCGGGGGTGGTCTCGCGGATCAAGCTGATGGCGGATATGGACATCGCCGAGAAGCGGCTTCCCCAGGACGGGAGGGTGGGCGTCAACGTCGACGAGCGCAAGGTGGACCTGCGGGTGACGACCCTCCCGACCCAGCGCGGCGAGGGTTGCACGATTCGCATCCTCGACAAGGAGCAGGCGATGCGAACGCTCGACGAGCTCGGCATGGACGGGGAGCGGCGAACTCGGTTCGAGCGCGCGTTCACCCGGCCCCATGGCGCCGTCGTGGTCACCGGCCCGACCGGCTCCGGCAAGTCCACGACCCTGTACGCGGCGCTGCAGGAGCTGAACGCGGTCGAGCGCAACATCATCACGATCGAGGACCCGGTCGAGTACCGGATCTCCGGCATCAACCAGATCAACGTCAACCGCCGGGCGGGGCTCACCTTCGCCACCGGCCTGCGGTCGATCCTGCGCGCCGACCCCGACGTGATCATGGTCGGCGAGATCCGGGACGCGGAGACGGCCAGGATCGCGGTCGAGTCCGCGCTCACCGGCCACATGGTCCTCACCACCCTGCACACCAACGACGCCCCGGGCGCCGTGGCCCGCCTGGGCGAGATGGGGATCGAGAGCTTCCTCACCGCCTCCGCGATCGAGTGCGTCGTCGCCCAGCGGCTGGCGCGCCAGCTCTGCACCTACTGCAAGCGGCGAACGGTGGCCCCTCCGGAGGCGCTGCTCGAGGCCGGCCTTCGGGTGGGCACGGACCTCGAGGTCTATGAGCCGGTCGGATGCGCCCGCTGCAACCACACCGGCTACCGGGGGCGAATCGGCCTCTACTCGGTGATGCCGATGAGCGACGAGATCAAGAGCCTCACCGTGAGCCGCGCGGCGGAGACGGAGATCGCCGCGGTGGCGCGCGAGCAGGGGATGCTCACCCTACGCGAGGACGGGCTGGCCAAGGTCAGGGCGGGGGTGACCTCACTCGGGGAGATCGCCAGGATTTCCACGTAGGTCGCGCTATCCCGCTTGTTCAAGCGGTTGGTCGGCTTCCTGCGCCAGCGATGCGCCAGTTCTCGCGCCAGTCTCGACCGGCTCCGCTGCTCGAGCTTGCTCCGCGGCTCGATCCAGTTGGCTACCGAGGTACTCGTGCAACAGCTCCGCCGCCTCGTTCTCGCTGCCCGGCAGCAGGTGGGCCGTAGAGGTCGAGTGTGATGCTGATGTTGGCGTGACCCATGAACACGCTGACGGCCTTCGCGTTCACTCCGGCCGCGATCATCAGCGAGGCGAAGGTGTGGCGGCACTCGTGCAGGGTGATGCGCTCGAGCTTTGGCTTTCCGCCACCTTGTGTCGGCTCGGTGCATGATGCTGGTGGGGGCGAACGGCTCGGTGGCCGTGCGTCCGAACCTGATCTCCACGCCCGGACCCGAGCAACCGCATAGCCAAGCCATCCCTCACGATCGGCCCCGTACCTTGCGCCAGTCCGATGCGCCAGTTCGACCCCGAGCCAGGCACGAGCACCCTCACTCGATGAGAGCCACGAGCTCGAGCGCACGAGGCGAGTAGATCCTCGATCGCATCCTGATCCGTCGCGCACGCGCAGGGCCCCCGGCACCCCTTCGCGCGCCTGAGAGTGGCAACGACTTGGCCCTCTCCTGGGATCTCGACCACGTACCGTTCTCCGACCCGAAGCACCAAAGGCGCGAGCATCCCATCGCCAAGGCGGCCATGCGCCACTTCACGCGAGTTACTGCGCGGGCGATGTCGCAGGAGAACGTGGAGAATCCCTGGCAGGGTTGACTCGCCCCGGTTTTGGTGAGAGGGTTGGCCTCCCAGCGGTCGCCGGACTCGACGAGCCCGAACGGACTCGCCGACGCGCTTCGCCTCCGCCCAATCAACGGACCGGGAGATTCCAGAATGATTCGAAGGCTTCGTCCCTCTCCAGCGATGGTTGTCGCTTGCATCGCCCTGTTCGTGGCGGTGGGCGGAATCAGCTGGGCCGCAGCGACAATCGGTACCAACGACATCCAGAACAAGGCCGTGACGGCGAAGAAGCTTGATCAGCACGCCGTGGGGCAAAAGAAGATCAAGAGCCACGCCGTGCACCGCGGGAAGATCAGCGGCGATCAACGCACTCTCTGGGCGGCCGTGGCGCTCGACGGGGACATACCCGAGCAGTCGGGCGGCATCAAGGCCGAGCGAACGGGGGAAGGCCGCTACAGCCTCGATATGGGCAAGAAGGTGTCGGGTCGGGCGATTGTGGTCTCCGCGCAGCGCCAAAGGGAGATCGTCGGCGCGTATCTCTGCAACGGAGGGCGCCACCACATCGGCAAGGACTGCAGCCCGAATGACCGCAACGACAGTAGGCACGTGCGCGTCGTCACTACGCTGAGTGGCCCTTTCCCCACAGCGCGGTTCACGAACCTCCCCTTCTATATCGCAGTACTCCCAAAGTAGGGCGCGCCGAGCGTCTGATGCTCGCAGGCTAAGAGCGGCGTAGTCGTGGAGACGGGCACCGCGCGGCGATCAGCACCCTTCACGAGGGCCGGATGTCCAGGAGTAGGCCTGGCGCCTTCAGTCTGCGCCCCTATAGAAATCCCGTGGGGGTGTGGGCGGTCAGCCGGGCGGTGGTTGAGGGTCGCCGCCCCCCAAGACCACCCTGCCCCTAGCGCAGAATCCTCAGCCTGATCCGCTGAAGCTGGCCCTGGTCGTCCAGGCGCGTCAGGGCTGCGTCGCCTCGGGCCTTCTTGTACTTGCCGGTCCCCCCGGCGATTGACAGGTGATTCTGTACCTCTTGCATCCGAATCTCTCCGGCGAGCTGGAGTCGGCCCCCGCTATTCCAGATGAGGGTTGCACCGCATCGGGCTCGCTCGGCCGACGCGGCCGTGCAGGCGCTCGAGAAGCTGCCGACGTTGGCCCCATTGTGGGTGAGGTTGCCGGTGGAGCCGAACAGGTCGCCCCCAGATTGGCCGCTTGGGTCGTTATCCACGTAGAAGCCGCTGTCCACCGCCAAGCGGACGTAACGGATCTCCTTGTGAACCTTGGCGGCTGAGGCAACGGCGGCCCCGCTCAGCGACGTGACGGCCAGCACGGCTAGGAACGTCAGAGCCCTTCTCAAATCGAGTCCCTCCCTTGGATAGTGGTGTCCGGTCAGGTTCGCCTGACCAACGCCGGTTCCTTCTCGGAGGCCGTCAGCGGACTGTTGGTTCAGCCACGCCCCCAATCACCGCCGTTTGAAAGATGGGTGCTGCTGCCCATTCTCCAGTCGCGATCTGGACTGGACAATGGTGCGGTCCTTTGCCCGCTCCCGTCAGCGTGTCTTTCAAGAGCCGGGCCAGGGAACGGGTGTTCCTACCGACATCCAAAACCATGGACCCAGGGGAGGGCGGCGCTGCCGCCCTTCTCGCTTCTTGGCGCTAGTTCAGCGTCGCGTCCTCGGCCCGCATCGCCGAGCTGAACGCCAGGGCGCCGACCATCAAGGCGGTGCGGGCTGCTCGAATAGGCCGATCCCGCGGCCACACTTCATGCATGGCAAAACCACGCTTCAGCGCAGCCGACCGCGAGCTCGAAGGGCGACTCGGAGACCTCGAGGCACGGTTCGAGGAGTTCATAGCTCGAACTCGGGCTCCTCGGGTGCGGTTCGGCCGCCGGTTCGCTCGCTGGACGCTCCTGGTCCTGTTGGATCCCCTCGAGGTCGAAGGCCGCGGGCCCCGCGCCGAACGGGTCGCTGCGGTTGGCGGGGTCGCTGCTCCCGCCGTGGGCCTCGATCGCTGCCTCGATCTTGCTCTGTTGCTCAGCCATTCGGTCGCTACTCCCTCTTTTTGGGGTCGGCCCTTCCGTCTAGATCGGGTTGTTCTCCAAGTGTGGAGAGGCGGTCGGCCTCTACCCCGGCACGGTCTCAACCGCCATCGGATGCGCCAGTCGGCGCCAGGGACAACCGGGTCCCAGCGGCCCCCAGCGGGTCGTGTCACGCCTACGGCGCCCCTACGGTACGTAGGGCAGGAGATCACCAGGATCTCGACCTAGCGTCCGCGCCCATCGACCCGGGCGGTGACGCCGCGACTGCGTAAGATCCGGGCGATCGATCGAACCCCGGACGCTGTGGACGTCGGGTGTGCAGGGAGGGAAAGCGGCATGACACGATCTCGGGGCCGAAGCGTCGTCCTCGGCGCGATCCTGGCCCTCGCCGTCTCCCAGTCCGCGCTCGGCAGCTCGGCGGCCGGCGCCTCGAGGCCAGCTCCGCGCGCTGGCGGACAGCCCCTACCACCGGCTCCCAACGGGCTTCACCGGCTTCAACGCGCCCTTCCGGCTGAACTCCTGGCAGGTGTCGAGCCCGCGTCTGCACCAGGCCGCCGCCGCCCTGCGGCCGGGCTCGATTCGGGTCTTCGGCGGCACCACCGCCAACTACTGGAACTGGCGCACGGGCAAGTTCTTCGACCGCCGGGGGGTCCCGCCCCGACTGCGACGGGTGACCCAGGACATGAGCCCGATCCACCTTGCCGACTGGGCCGGGCTGGTCCGCGGCGCGAACGCGACCCCGATCTTCGACCTCAATCTGGTCACCTCGAGCCTCTCCGACCAGCTCGAGATGCTGCACGCCGCCGAGGCGCTCGGGATGCCGATCCGGCGGGTCGAGCTGGGCAACGAGCTCTACTACTCGGCCCCGCTCGTGGTCCGGGCGTTTCCCACCCCGGGAGCCTACGGTCGCACCGCAACGCGCTGGATAGATGCGATCCACGCCGATTTCCCGGACGCCCAGATCGCCGGGGTGGGTTTCGGGTATCCGCACGGCGCCGACCGGCGCCAGGCGAGCTGGGACCGCAGGGTGCGAAAGACCCTGCGCGGTGAGAGCGCGCTCACCTTCCACGCCTATTGGGACGCGCCCCGGACCAGGCGCCTCTCCGGCGCCCCGCTCACGGCCGCCCTGGCGGCGCCGCTCGAGCTGTTGGCCAAGCTTCGCGCGCGGGGGCTCGACCGGCTTCCGCACCGGGACGACGCCTGGGTCACCGAGTGGAACGTCTGGCACGGCGCCAAGCTGCGCGGCACCTGGGCCAACGGCCTCGCCGACGCGACCTACCTTCTCGGGCTCATGGGCGAGCGCTCGGTGACCCAGGAGGACCTGCATCCGCTGGTCCACAGCCAACCGCTGGCCGCGCTGTTCGGCAACCCGGAGGGATTCCATGACGGGCCGGGGACGGTTCGCTATGCCCCCACCGCGGTGGGTGAGGCGATCGGCCTGCTCTACCCGGCCCTGTCAGGCGGGGTGCGAGTGCGGAGGCTGACGCTGCAGCACGCGCCTCGGATCGCGCATACGCGATTCGCCGCGGTGCGGGGCGTCGCCCTCGAGGGCGGCGGGGCGCTGCTGGTCAACCTCAACGCCCGCAGGCGAAGCGTGGACCTGGCGGCCGGGCTGTCGTGCGACGGCACCCTGACATCGGTTTGGGCGCGGCCATCGACCCGGATCACCGGTCATCCCGGCAAGCTCGACCGTCGCACCCGGCAGACCCAGGGCCACCTGGTCCTGCCTCGCCACTCGGTCAGCCGCCTTTCCTGCTGAGCTGATTCTTGGGTCGCCGGCGCGTCCCGATCGCCCGGCTCCGGGCCCGGGAAGGCTTGTTTTGGCGGAGGTCCGCTAAAGCATGCGCGCTCGCCCGACGATCAAGGATCACGATGAGTGTCGACTTCGCTTCCGTGCTCACCCAGATGGTGGACTCGCGGGCCTCCGACGTCCACCTGACGCCGGGATTCGCGCCGGCGATCCGCGTCCGCGGGCGGATCGTCGCGATGGAGGACTATCCACGGCTGAACCCGCAGGACACACGGGACATCGTCTACTCGATCCTCAACGACTCCCAGCGCAAGCGGTTCGAGAACCAGCAGCAGCTCGACTTCGCCTACGCGATCCCCGGGGTGGCCCGGTTCCGCGTCAACTGCTTCTTCCAGCGCGGCTCGATTGCAGCCGCCTTCCGGCACGTTCCGACCGAGATCCTGAGCCTCGAGTCGCTTGGCCTCCCGTCGGTGCTCGAGGAGTTCACCCGCAAGCCGCGCGGCTTCGTGCTGGTCACCGGCCCCACCGGCTCGGGGAAGTCGACCACCCTGGCCTCGATGGTCGACATGATCAACGAGCAGCGCGAGGAGCACATCCTCACGATCGAGGACCCGATCGAGTTCCTTCATGCACACAAGAACTGCCTCGTCAACCAGCGCGAGATCGGCGCCGACGCGATCGACTTCGCGGTGGCGCTGAAGGGCGCGCTTCGCGAGGACCCGGACGTGATCCTGGTCGGCGAGATGCGGGACCTGGAGACGATCTCGACCGCGCTGACCGCCGCCGAGACCGGCCACCTGGTGTTCGCGACTCTCCACACTCAGTCCACCGCCCAGACCGTGGACCGGATCATCGACGTCTTTCCTCCGCACCAGCAGCAGCAGGTGCGGATGCAGCTCTCGATCGCGCTTCAGGGGATCGTTACCCAGCAGCTCCTGCCGACCGCCGATGGCTCGGCGCGCGTTGTCGCCTGCGAGGTGATGGTGCCGACGCCCGCCGTCCGCAACCTGATCCGTGAGGGCAAGACCCATCAGATCTACTCTGCCCTTCAGACTTCAGGCTCGGTCGGGATGCAGACCATGGACGCCAACCTTGCGCACCTCGTACGGGCCGGCAAGGTGACCCGCAGCCTCGCCGAGCAGCGGGCCTCGGTGCCCGAGGAGCTGAAGCGGCTGCTGAGTGGCAGCCCGGGGATGAGCGTCCAGGCGGTCGCCTGACTGTGGGGAGGGCGGCAGGGTGAGCACCTATGCGTTTCGCGCCGTAGACCTCGCCGGCGTTCCGGCGCGCGGCGAGATGGAGGCCAACTCGAAGAACGTGGTCTCCGAGCAGCTCCGCCAGCGCGGGCTGATCGTCCTCGACATCTCCGAGAAGCACGAGGCCCTGAGGCTGGAGAGCATCTTCCAGCGGTTCAAGAGCGTCAACCTTCGCGCCCTGGCGGTCTTCTCACGCCAATTCGCCACCTTGATCGCCTCCGGGATGCCGATGTTGCGCTCGCTCTACACGCTCGAGGCGCAGACTGAGGATGAGATGCTGGAGAAGGCGATCGTCTCGGTGCGCGAGGACGTCGAGGCGGGGAGCTCGGTGGCCGCCGCGATGGAGTCCGAGCCCGGAGTCTTCGACCCCCTATACCGGTCGGTGGTCAGCGCCGGCGAGGGCTCGGGCCGGCTCGAGGAGGCACTGGATCGAATCGCCTATCAGCTCGAGCGTCTCGACGCCCTGCGCCGCCAGGTGCGCTCGGCGATGACCTATCCGGCGGTGGTCTTCGGGCTGGCGCTGGTCGTGATGGTCCTGGTCGTGGCGATCATCGTCCCGGTGTTCGTGGGCATCTTCGACGAGATCAAGGCGGACAATCCCACTACGGACACGAGCCTTCCGCTGATGACCCAGATCACGGTCGGGATGTCGGATGTCGTCACCCAGTACTGGTACGCGCTGATCGGGGGCATCGCCGCGGCGACGTACGCGTTCCTGCGCTGGAAGAAGACCGATCGAGGGCGCCACCAATGGGACACCCTCAAGCTCCGCATCCCGCGAATCGGCGACGTGGTCCAGAAGGTCGCCCTGGCGCGCTGGTCGCGGACGTTCTCGGGGATGATCAGCTCGGGGGTGCCGATCCTCCAGGCGATCGAGATCTCTGGCGAGACCGCTGGCAATACCGTGGTCGCCCGGGCCATGGACGACGTTTACGAGTCAGTGAAGCGCGGCGGGACGATCGCCCAGCCGATCGGCGAGCACCAGATCTTCCCGCCGATGGTCGAGCACATGGTCGCGGTCGGCGAGGACTCCGGCCAGCTGGAGACAATGCTGACCAAGATCGCCGAGTTCTACGAGGCCGAGGTGGACGCGAAGATCAAGTCCCTCACGTCTTTGATCGAGCCGCTGATGATCATCGTCGTCGGCGGGGTGGTGGGGTTCATCGTGATCTCGATGTATCTGCCGATATTCAGCCTCTACGACAAGATTCGGTAGCCAGGCCGCTGCAAATCAGTTGGCCTTTGGGCCGATTGCTAAGTTGGATCGGTGCCCCGCCTGCGACTGATCCAGGGTGCGGTGGACGGCGCTTCGCCGGCTCGCCCGCCCGATTCCCTTCCCGATGCCGAGGCGCTGGACGCCTACTCCCGCACGGTGACCGCGGTCGCCGAGCGGTTGCGGCCGTCGGTGGCCAACCTGCGGGTCGAGCGGCGAACGCGCCGCGGTCGCGCCGAGGGGGGCGGGAGCGCCGTCACGATCACCCCCGACGGCTACCTGTTGAGCTCCGCGCACGTCGTCGAGAGCACCGACGGCGAGGGTCAGGCGTCGTTCCCGGACGGACGCTCGTTCAGCTTCGGGGTCGTCGGGGCCGATCCCCTCTCCGACCTGGCGGTGCTGCGGGCGCATGCCGGGGATCTCTCGGCGGCCGAGCTCGGGGACGCAGACTCACTTCAGGTCGGTCAGCTGGTGGTCGCGATCGGCAGCCCGCTCGGCTTCCACGGCTCGGTCACCGCGGGCGTCGTCTCGGCACTGGGGCGGGCACTGCCGACCAGGTCACGTTCGGCGGGGCGGCTGGTCGAAAACGTGATCCAGACTGACGCCGCGCTCAACCCCGGAAACTCGGGCGGTGCCTTGGCCGATGGCTCGGGGCGGGTGGTGGGCGTCAACACCGCCGTGGCCGGGGTCGGGCTGGGGCTCGCGGTGCCGATAAATGACGCGACCCGTCGAATCATCGCCGAGCTGATGGGAGACGGCCGGGTGCGGCGCGCCTACATCGGGATCACGGGCGGCGCGCGGCCACTGCCGCCCCGGTTCGCGACTGCAGGCCAGGAGGCGGCGATCGAGGTCGTGGAGGTGGTGGAGTCGAGCCCGGCGGCTCGTGCCGGCCTGCGCCCCGAGGACCTGATCGTCGAGGTGGACGGACACCCGATGTCGGATGTCGGCGAGCTCCAGCGGCTGATGGTGGGGGAGCGGATTGGACGGCCGTTGGAGGTCAGCCTGATCCGCAGCGGGCACAGGCTCAGCGTCCAGCTGATTCCCCGGGAGCTTGACTCCTAGCGGCCCGGGGCCCGCGAACCGGCTCAATCGTCGCCGCGTGAGCCTGGGTGCCAGCACCCAGGCGGACGGATGTACCCCCTAGCGGCTAAAGGGTTGCGGCCATGGACCGATTAGGAACTCCGTAAGAGGCCAGTCCTGGCACATCCCGGGCCTGGCAGAAAGGGAAACGTTCCCAAGGAGGGACTGAATGATCCTCAGTATCCGACAGAGGATGGCCCGGGACGAGTCCGGCTTCACGCTGGTCGAGCTCCTTGTGGTCATGCTCATTCTCGGTCTCCTGGCCGCGATCGCAATCCCGGCCTTCTTCAACCAGCGGGACAAGGCGCGCGACGCCTCCGCGAAGGAGGCCGTGCGAACGGCCGAGACCGCGATGGAGACGTATGCGACCGATAACGACGGCAAGTACACCGGTGCGACTGCGGGCGCCGCGACGGACGATCTGAACACGATCGAGCCGTCGCTGAACGACGTCGGCGCCAACCTGACCGTGGATAGCGCGACCGACACCTCGTACAAGGTGACCGTCGCCTCGGATAACACGCCGAACACGTTCAGCATCACGCGCGCCGGCAACGGCGTCACCACCCTCACCTGCACCGTTGACGGCAGCGATGGCTGTCCGAATGGCGGCAATTGGGGTTAGTCGTATGAGCAAGCTGATCTTGGCCCGAGTCGGGCCGGATCTGGAGCGAAGGGCGGGCCCTCGGGCCCGCCCTTCGCATGCCGACGAGCGTCGAGCACCGCCACCACGCCTTGAGCATCTGCGGGATCCATCCGATGAATGTGGCAGCCCGCCACGCACGGGTCGGTCCCTGATGGACGCTACGCGCTTGACAACCAGGATCCCAAGGCTCGGCGCCGAGCAGACCGGGATGACCATCATCGAGGTGCTGGTCGCCTCGATCCTCATGGTCACGATCTCGCTCGGGGCGCTCGCCGCGATCGACTCCGCCACCCGTTCCACCGCCCAGGAGCGCAATCGCGCCCAGGCACACGGCGTTGCCCAGGCAGACCAGGCGCGGATGCGGTCGATGCGGATCTCCGATCTCGCCAACCTGAACCAGACCCGGACCGTGACCGAGGAGGGAACCGACTACACGGTGGTCTCCCGTGGTGACTTCGTCACCGACAGCACCGGGACCGCCAGCTGCGACGAGGGCACCGCGTCGGCCGACTACATCAAGATCACCTCGACCGTCAGCTGGTCCGGGATCGGCAGCCGACCGGCGGTGGTCAGCGAGAGCATCGTCTCACCGTCGAGCGGTTCGATCTCCCCCGATCGCGGCGCACTTGCGATCGAGGTCGACGACGCCCAAAACAACGGCATCCCCGGCATTCCCGTATCCGGCAGCGGCGCCGGGTCGTTCAGCGGAACGACCGGGAGCACCGGCTGCGTGATCTTCGGCAACCTGCCGGCCGGGGACTACACGCTCTCGGTTTCCGGGTTGGCATCGGGGCTCGTGGACCACGACGGCAACCCGCCCGAGAACCATCCCACCAGCGTGGTCGGCCAGAGCACCAACACGGTGGTGCTCCAGTACGCCGACCCGGGATCGATCCCCGTCACCTTCACCACCAGGGTCGGAGCCAACCTGGTCGCCTCGAAAGCGGACTCGATCATCGTCTTCAACACCGGGATGTCGACCCCAAAGACGTTCGGCACGCCAGGCACGCTGGCGACCACGGTCACCGCCAGCGGCCTGTTCCCGTTCAGCTCCCCCGACGCCGTGTATGCCGGTACCTGCGAGGGGGACAACCCGAATCCGAATGACGATGAGCCGCCGCCGGTCCCAGAGGCGGTGGCGAGCGTCGCGGTTCCCGCGGGAGGCAGCGCGCCGGCCACGATCCAGGTGCCGGCGCTGTTTATCACCGTGCGCAGCGGGACGAGCTCCTTCAACCAGGGTTCCCTGGTCTCTGGCGCCACGGTGAGGGTCGCCGATGACAACTGCCCCAACGATCCGACAACTGGGTTCAAGCGCACCTTCACCACCAACTCTCAGGGCACGCTGGACAACCCGGGGTTGCCGTATAGCCAGTACGACGTCTGCGTCGGCAACTCCAGCAAGCACAAGACGGTGACCAACGTCAGCGTCCAGAACATGACCAGCGGCACGACGCTCTCGACCTTCTACCTGGGGACGAGCACTGGCAGCAACGGATGGGTCTCCGGGGCGTGCCCGACATGAGCAACGAGCGCGGCTTCACGCTGGTCGAGCTGCTGGTCGGGATGGCGATCTCGGTCGTGGTTTTGATCGGGATCCTGACCCTCGTCGAGGTGACGACCCGAGGCAGCGCACGGGTGGCGGCCCGGGTCGAGGTCGACCAGCGGGCACGCACCACCCTCCAGCGCCTGCTCGACGAGCTCCACTCGACCTGCGTCTCACCCAATGTCCTGCCGGTCGTCGCCGCCAGCAACGGCTACACCAGCGACAGCAACAATCTGATCTTCCTTCAGCAGACCGGGTCGGCGGTCAGCCCGACGCCAGACGAGCACGTGGTCAGCCTGGAGGGCGACACCCTCAAGGAGAGGACCTATCCGGCCACCGGCGGTACCGCGCCGAACTGGACCTTCGCCTCCACGCCGTCGTCCACGACCACCCTGATGACCGACGTCGGGCCCGCCAAGCTCGGGACTCCGCCCGCCGCCGTTCCGCTGTTCCAATATTTCGCCTACCAGGGCGCCCAGCTGTCCACGACTCCGCTACCGACGCCGCTCAGCGCCTCCGACGCCGCCCGCACAGTGGCGGCCACCGTCTCCTTCTCCGTCTCGCCGCGCAGCAACCCGGCCAGGGACCAACACGCCGCGGTGAGCGTGTCGGACAGCGTCGTGCTGCGCCTCTCCCCGGCCAGCGAGGCGGCCACCGAGGTGAACCCGCCATGCGCTTGAGGCGCCTGCGCGAACAGGAGGGGTACACGGTGGCGGTCGCCATGGGGGCGATGCTCCTGATCTCGATCCTGACCGCGGGTGCGCTGGCGGCGACCAATGGTGACCTGCATCTGACCCGTAACGACCTCGATCACAAGCAGGCTTATGCGGCCGCCCAGGCGGGGATCGCCGACTACGCGTTCCATCTCAGCACGGACACCGGCTACTGGGCCAAGTGCACCTCGGTCCCAAGCCCGAACGCGGTCAACCAGCAGGGCTCCACGGCAAAGCGGCGGGCGGTCGCAGGGTCCACGCAAGAGTCCTACGCGATCGAGCTCATCCCTGCAAGCGGTCAGTCGGCGTGCAGCACGACGAATCCGGCCACCAGCATGCTGGAGCCGACAGGCCCGATGGGCGGTTCCTTCCGGATCCGCTCGACCGGGTACAGCGGCGACGAGGACGTTTCGATCGTCGCCACCTTCAAACGGGCCAGCTTCCTGGACTACGTGTACTTCACCCAGCTCGAGACCTCGGATCCGGTCACCTACGGCAGCTCGTCGGTGATCGCGGGCGCCAACCAGCAGTGCACCAAGACCTTCCAGCAGGGGCGGATGAACGCCACCATCCCGAACTCCGGCGGTGATTACTGCGACGTGATCTCGTTCATCAACGGGGAGCAGATCAAGGGGCCGCTGCACACCAACGATGCGCTGGTCGTCTGCGGCACCCCCGTCTTCGGCCGCACGCTGGCCGACAGCATCGAGGTGAGCTCGCCGCCGCAGGGCTGGTTCTCGACCGGGAGCGTTCCCCACTCCGGGTCGAGCTGCAACGGGAGCCCGAGCTTCGTCGGCACCTTCTTCACCAATGCGCCCGTGCTCACGCCCCCGCCCACCAACGGGCAGCTGGCGACCCTGGCCCAGAACGACGGCTACAAGTACACCGGCCAGACCACGGTCGCGCTCAATGGGAGCAATTTGACGATCACCAACAACGGAACCACCCAGACACGTCCGATCCCGTCAGAGGGCGTGGTCTACATCGCCAACTCGACCACCCAGTCCTGCTCGGCGAGCTACTCTCCGTTCACGGCCACCTACCCGTCCTCGTCGCCGTGCGGGAACGTCTACGTCCACGGCACCTACAGCTCGCAGGTGACGATCGCGGCCGAGAACGACGTGATCGTCGACGGCAACGTATGCCGGAGCACGGGCAGCTGCACCTCGCCGAGCAGCTCTCCGAACGGGAACGGGACGCTGGGCCTGATCGCCAACAACTTCGTTCGCGTCTACCACCCGTACTCGGCCGAAACGAGCAAGGGGGACTGCGACGGCAGCAACGGAAGCGGCTCGCTCAGCAGCCCGCGCATCGACGCCGCCATCCTCGCGATCAGCCACTCGTTCATCGTCGATCACTACGACTGCGGCAACCAGCTCGGAACCCTGACCGTGAACGGGGCCATCTCGCAGAAGTTCAGGGGCCCGGTGGGCACGTTCAGTGGGTCCTCGATCGTGAGTGGCTACTCGAAGAACTACAACTACGACGACCGCCTGCGCTACCTGGAGCCGCCGCACTTCCTCGATCCGGTGCAGGTGGCGTGGCACATCCAGCGCGAGACCCTCGACTACCCCTGAGCGCCTTCGGCCATGGCAAGCGCCGGGGGGCGCTCAACCACGCCGCCGGGTTCGCCGATGAGTAGGCGAGAGCTCCCGACCAGTTCCCACCGGAGATCGACCAGACCATGCCAGCGATCCTCGCCTTGCCAGCCGGGTTGATCCTCGGCAGCTTTGCCACCGTGGTCGCCCATCGGGTCCCCCGGGGGGAGTCGATCGCCGCTGGTCGCTCACGCTGCGTCAGCTGCGGAGAGATGGTCGCGGCCTACGACAACGTCCCGGTGCTTTCGTGGCTGGCGCTGCGGGGGCACTGCCGCCACTGCGGGACCCGGATCCCGGCGCGCTATCCGCTCACCGAGCTGGCCATGGCCGCCCTGTTCGTGGCCACCGCGGCGATCGTCGGCGCCGGCGATCCGGCCGAGCTGGCCCTGGGGCTGACCTTCTGCGCCCTGATGGTCGTGGTCACCCTGACCGACCTCGAGCGGCGGGTGATCCCAAACACCGTCTTGCTTGTCGGCGCCGGAATCGGCGCCGCGATCGCGGTCATCGGCGATCCAGGCAGCCTCGCCGAGCGCGGCGTCGCTGCCGCGGGCGCCGGCGGCGCCCTGCTCTGCGTCGCCCTCGCCTACCCGCGTGGGATGGGAATGGGCGACGTGAAGCTCGCCGCGGTGATGGGCCTCTATCTCGGCCGCGCCGTCGTGCCCGCGATCGTGATCGGGTGCGGCGTCGGCGCCCTCTTCGGCCTTTGGCTGATTGCGCGACACGGCGGTGAGGCGCGAAAGCGGACAGTCCCGTTCGGCCCCTTCCTGGCCCTGGGTGGGGTCGTCGGGCTCTGGTACGGCGACGCGATCGTCGACTGGTACCTGAGCACGTTTCTGCACGGGTGATCGGCATCCGTCAGGGGCCGATTTCACCCCTCAAGCGATCACCTCGTGCGGTCGATTGAGTCTCTGAAGCCGCTAGGCCTCGCAACCCAGCCAATGATGCTCTCGACGAAATCGACCAAGGCGGTCGTCGGCCTCGACATCGAGGCCGGCAGCGTCGCAGCCGCGGAGGCCTCGGCCAACGGCACCGTGGCCTTGGGCAAGTTCGGGGTCGTCCCCCTCGGCGCCGGGATCT
This sequence comes from uncultured bacterium, assembly GCA_963811625.1. Classification (GTDB taxonomy): domain Bacteria; phylum Actinomycetota; class Thermoleophilia; order Solirubrobacterales; family 70-9; genus AC-56. Next base: position 212,100 of record CAWERS010000004.1, read on the forward strand.
TCCGCGAGGGTGAGGTCACCGACCCGGCGGCCCTCGGAGAGACGCTCAAGCAGCTGTTCTCCCAGAGCAAGCTTTCGAAGACGGTCAGGGTGGGACTGGCGAGCCAGCGGGTTGCGGTCCGAACCCTGCGGCTGCCCCGGATCGACGATCACGCCGAGCTGGAGACGGCGATCCGGTTCCAGGCCCAGGACCACATCCCGATGCCGCTCGAGCACGCGGTGCTGGACTGGCAGGTGGTCGGGCACTCCGAGGGCGAGAGCGGAGAGCGGTATGTGGACGTGGTCGCGGTGGCGGCTCGTCGCGACATGCTCGGCGGGCTGATGCAGGCTCTCAACGCCGCCGGGCTGCGACCGGTCGGGATCGACCTCTCGGCATTCGGGATGATCCGCGCGCTCGCCGGCCAGCCCCATCGGCCCGTCGACGCCGAGGAAGGTGGCGCTCCCGGGCCGGCGGAAGCCCCGGACCTGCCGGCCGCCGGCCTTCCGTACGCGGAGGTGTCAGAGCCTGCGTCCGAGGTTCCGGTGCAGGGCCCGGCGCGCCTCTACTGCAACCTCGGCGACGTCACCAACCTCGCTGTGGCGCGCGGCTCGACCTGCCTCTTCACCCGGATCTCGCCGTTCGGGGTCGAGGGAATAGCCCAGAAGCTTGCCGAGCGCCGCGAGCTCACCCTGGAGCACGCGCGCCAGTGGCTCGTCCACGTTGGCCTTGAACGGCCGTTGGAGGAGATCGAGGGCGAGGATGAAACTGTGTCCGCTGCGCGCGACGCACTCGCCGAAGGCGCCGCCCGGCTGGTCGACGAGCTTCGGCTCTCGCTCGAGTACTACGCGGCCCAGGAAGGGGCGGTGCCGGTCGACGGCGTCGTCGCCTGCGGGCCGGGCACCACGATCCCGGGCCTCGCGGAGCGCCTCCAGCGTGACCTCGGGCAGCGACTCGAGGTCGGGATGCCGCGCGCCCTCACCCAGCTCGACGGCCCGACGGCGGCCCGCCTGACCCTCTCGTTCGGCCTGGCGCTCGAGGAGTAGCCGATGCGTCCGGTCAATCTGATCCCCCCCGAGGACCGTCGCGGCGAGCGGGCGCCGATGCGCACCGGGCCGCTCGCCTACGTGATCGTCGCCGTATTGGCTGTGGCGCTGGTGGCGGTGACCGCGACCGTTCTGATCGACAACCAGATCTCCGATCGCAAGGCCGAGAAGGCGAGCCTTCAGGCCCAGGTCACCGAGGCCCAGGCCGAAGCCGAGCGCTTGAGCTCGTTCGCCGACTTCGCGAGCCTGCAACAGCTCCGCGAGCAGACGGTGGCGAGCCTCGCCCAAAGCCGCTTCGACTGGGAGCGGGTGCTCCGCGAGCTGGCGATCGTGATCCCGAACGACGTCTGGCTGACCGACCTGAGCGCAAGCGTCTCTGCCGACGCATCGTCGACCTCGAGCTCGACCAGCTCCGCGAGCACTAGCTCGGCGGCCGCTGAGGGCATCGTGGGGCCGTCGCTCGAGATCCAGGGCTGCGCCAAGGGCCAGGAGGCGGTGGCCCGGTTCCTGGCCTCCTTGCACGACATCGACGGGGTCACCCGCGTAACCGTGCTGAGCTCGGACCGGCCCGACCCAGGGACCTCGAGCGCAGCCTCCCAGACGGCGACGACGAGTGGGGGCGAGGGGTGCTCGGACCGCGACTTCGTGGCCCAGTTCGACGTGGTCACCGCATTCGACGGCGTGCAGCCGACGGCGGCGCTGGACTCCGCGCTCGCTCCCGCAGAGAGCCCCAGCACGAGCCCGACGCCCGCGTCGAGCTCGGCAACCGACGATCAAAGCCAAGTCGCCGACACGGAGCAACAGCTTCAGCAGCAGAAGGAGTCGGCCGCCGCCAAGACCCAGAAGGGCCACGACGCCGTCAACACCTTCATCCCGGGAACGGGGTCGGCGCCATGAGGCGCAACGAGCTCACGATCGGGGTGGCGGTCCTCGTGATCGCGCTGGCGGTGGGCTTCTGGCTGCTCGTGCTGGGGCCGAAGCGCCAGGATGCAAGCACCCTCAAGGACGACGTCAGCCAGCTCCAGTCGCAGCTCGATCAGGCCCAGCAGGCGGCGGCCGCGGGCGAGCAGGCAAGGAAGTCGTTCCCGGTCGACTACCGCAAGCTGGTCGTGCTCGGCAAGGCGGTGCCGAAGGATGCCGATCAATCGAGCCTCCTGCTGCAGCTCCAGAAGCTCGCCGACCGCTCCGGGGTCGAGTTCCAGTCGATCGACCTCTCGGAATCCTCGAGCTCGAGCGCCACCACCCCGACCGACACCTCGACGACTGAGTCCTCGACCTCCTCCGGGTCGAGCTCGACCGAGACCAGCTCCACCACCCCGGCTACCGAGTCGGTCGCGACCGCGACCGAGGCCTCGGCCGCGGCGCTGCCGATCGGAGCGTCGGTCGGACCCGCCGGGCTTCCCGTGATGCCCTACCAGGTCAACTTCGTCGGCGACTTCTTCCAGATCGCCGACTTCATGAAGCGGGTCGACTCGATGGTCCGCAGCCGCGACGACGGGGTGGTGGTCGACGGTCGACTGCTCACCGTCGACGCCTTCACCCTGTCGCCGGTGCTTGAAACCGAACCGTCGACCAGCGCCCCCACCTTGACCGCCGAGCTCACCGTGACCACCTACCTGACGCCGGCGGACCAGGGGACCACCGCGGGGGCGACGCCTGGCGGCCCGGCTCCCGCCACTTCGACCCCCGCCGCCGCAACCCCGGCATCGAGCACCAGCTCCACCTCGGCGTCGTCGACCCCGACCTCGTCCACGTCGCCATGAACAACGTGCGCACACCCCGCTTCCTGGAGAACCTCTATCGCGACATGCGCGATCGCCGCCTGCTGTTCCCGGCGCTGGCCCTCCTGGTCGCGCTGATCGCGGTCCCGGTGCTGCTGAAGAACCCCACGTCGACCCCTCCCGCCCCCGTCGCCGCGGCGGCGGCCGCCGACGACAGCGAGCAGACCGCCGCGGAGCCGGCCGTGGTCACGGCGCAGGCCGGAATCACCGATTACCACAAGCGCCTCGAGTGGCTGCAGAGCAAAAACCCCTTCCGCTCGCGGCTGCCGGTCCAGTCGACCAGTAGCCAGCACGGAGGCTCGTCGAGCAGCTCGACGTCCACCGACACAGGACTCGGCACCAGCACGGTCACCACAACCGGCACTTCCTCGTCCTCGGTCTCGAGCAGCGGCTCGACGTCGTCGACCACGCCGAGCACCTCGACCGGCTCGGGCGGGAGCAATTCCAACTCGGGTGGATCACAGGGCAACGCGAAGCCGGGCTGGTACTCGTTCCGGGTCTCGGTCTCCGTGGGCCGGGCCGGCGACCTGACCGAGCGCAACAACGTGCAGCGGCTCCAGTTCCTGCCCGGAGACAACCGGCCGATCGTCGCCTTCATCGGGGTCACCGAGGACGGCAAGCGGGCGATCTTCATGGTCTCCGACCAGGTCAGCTCGGTCCGCGGCGACGGCAAGTGCATGCCCAGGCGCGGCGATTGCCAGTTCCTCGAGATGAAGCCCGGCGACAAGGCCAGCTTCCGCTACGAGCCGGAGGGGAATCGCACCTACAACCTGAAGCTGCACGAAGTCAAGCTGGTCCCGGTCGGCAAGATCCACGCGAGCGTGTCGGGGAAGAGCGGCATGCAGCCGCAGCTCGGCCCCGACGGCTGACCCCACCTCCAGGGCCCACGCCTGCAAGTCGTACCGCCCTCCGTCGCTAGGGTTGGCGGCCTAGTGGGAACGCTGCGTTTCATCACCGCCGGCGAGTCGCACGGCCCTGGGCTGGTGGCGATCGTCGAGGGGCTGCCCGCCGGGCTGGAGCTCGATCGCGAGCTCCTTGACCGCGAGATGGCGCGCCGCCAGCTCGGCCACGGACGCGGCGGGCGGATGAAGATCGAGCGCGACTCGGTCGAGATCCGCTCCGGGGTGCGGCACGGCCGCACCCTGGGAAGCCCGGTCGCGGTGCTGGTCGCAAATCGCGACTACGCCAACTGGGAGGAGCGGATGAATCCCTGGCCGGTCGACGCGGAGGTCGAGGAGGTCCACACCCCGCGACCAGGTCACGCCGACCTGGCGGGCCTGCTCAAGTTCGGGCACTCCGACGTCCGCAACGTCTTGGAGCGCGCCAGCGCCCGCGAGACGGCGGCGCGGGTGGCCGCGGGGGCGCTGGCCAAGGAGCTCCTGCGCGCCTTCGGGGTCAGCGTTCACAGCCACGTGGTCCAGATCGGCTCGATTCGCGCCTCCGAGCCGCCCGACCCCGGCCCCGAGGACTTCGCCAGGGTCGACGAGTCCCCGGTGCGCTGCCTGGATCCGCAGGCGGGCGAGGAGATGGTCGCCGAGATCGATCGCCTGAGGAAGGAGAACGAGAGCCTGGGGGGAGTGTTCGAGGTTCGCGCGTTCGGACTCGTCCCGGGCCTGGGCTCCCACCTGAGCTGGGAGGAGCGCCTCGACTCGCGCCTGGCCCAGGCCCTGGTCTCGATCCAGGCGGTCAAGGGGGTATCGGTGGGCGAGGCGTGGGAGGTCGCCGGCCGCCCGGGTTCCGAGTCCCACGACGAGATCTTCTGGTCGGAGGAGAGAGGCTGGCATCGAGAGACCAACCGGGCCGGCGGTGTCGAGGGGGGGATGTCCAACGGCGAGCCGCTGACCGTGCTCGGGGCGCTGAAGCCGATCTCGACCCTGACCAAGCCGTTGCGATCGGTGGACACGGAGACCAAGCAGTCCGCCGAGGCCCTGCGTGAGCGAACCGACTCGACCGTCGTCCCCGCCGCCGGGGTGGTGGGGGAGGCGATGACCGCGCTCGTGCTGGCCCGGTGCTACCGGGAGAAGTTCGGCGGCGACCACGTCGACGACGCTCTCGCTGCTCTGGACGCCTACCGGGAGCGGATCGGGTGGCGGCGGTAGAGGGGGAGAGGCCGACCGCGGTTCCGCGGGACGAGCGGCGCCCGGCGATCGTCTTCATGGGCTTCATGGGCGCGGGCAAGTCGGTGGCCGCGAACGCGGCCCGCGCCGCGGGCCTCGACGCGATCGAGGCCGACGAGTTGCTCGAGGGCGAGCTCGGGATGCCGATCGCCCGGTTCTTCGGGCGGCGCGGCGAGCAGGAGTTCCGAAGTCTCGAGGACGCCGAGGTCGGCCAACTGCTCGAGGACGCGGATGGCGGTGTGATCGCGCTCGGGGGCGGCGCCGTGTGCTCCGAGCGGGTCAGGAAGGCGCTCGGCCGACACGTGGTGGTCTGGCTTCAGGTCCCGGTCGAGGAGGCCTGGCGCCGGGTCCGGGGGAGCGATCGGCCCCTGGCGCAGGACCGGAGCCGATTCGAGTCGCTCTATCTCGAGCGCGAGCCGATCTACGAGCAGCTGGCAGACGCGATCCTGCCGCAGGGCGACCGGGACCTCGTGTCGCGGGCGCTGCCGGCGATCCGGGGGCTGGCCGAGATGCCGCACGGGGCGCGGATGGCCTGGGCGTCGAGCGAGTCGGGCGAGTACCCGGCGTTCGTCGGCGCGGGGATCCTCGGGGTCGGACACTGGCCCCTGGGGGGGCGGCGGTTCGGGGTCGCCGACGCGACCGTGTCGCGGCTCTACGCCGACCAGGTCGGGCCGCTCGCGGGGCTGGTCGAGGTCGAGCCCGGCGAGCGGGCGAAGACGCTCGCCGAGGCCGAGCGGGTGCTGCGCGAGCTCGCCCGCCTGGGGATGTCCCGTCAGGACCATCTGGTGGCGCTCGGCGGTGGCGTGGTCGGCGACCTGGGCGGCTTCTGCGCCGCCACCTACCAGCGTGGGGTCCCGATCGTGCAGGCGCCCACCACCCTGGTCGCCCAGGTCGACTCCGCCTACGGCGGCAAGACCGGAGTTGATCTTCCGGAGGCCAAGAACTATGTCGGCGCCTATCACCTGCCGAGCGCCGTGCTCGCCGATACGAACACCCTCTCCACCCTGCCGGGCGAGGAGCTTGCCGCAGGGTTCGTCGAGGTGGTGAAGACCGCGCTGATCGCCGGCGGCGCGCTCTGGGAACGGGTGCGTGGGATCGACCGGCTGGACCCAGCCGGTCTCGGGGAGGTGATCTTCGCCTGCGTGCGGACCAAGCTCGAGGTCGTGGCCGCCGACGAGCGCGACACGGGGCGGCGCGCAGTGCTCAACCTGGGGCACACGGTGGGGCACGCGATCGAGGTTGCCGGCGACTACTCGCGCCACCGCCACGGCGAAGCCGTGGGGCTGGGACTCTTGGCGGCTCTTCGCCTCTCGGGCGCCGCCGAGCTGCGCGAGGAGGTCACGGGGATCCTCGCCTCGCAATCCCTGCCGACCACGTTGCCGGCGGAGATCGAGACCGACGCCGTCCTGGAGGCGATCGAGCGCGACAAGAAGCGCACCGCCGACGGGGTCGGGTTCGTGCTCCTGGGGCGGCCCGGAGAGCCGCTGATCGGGCAGCGGGTTGACCCGGCGGCGGTGCGCGCCGCGGTCGAGGAGCTCCGGTGAGAAACCGGGTCGAGATCCTTCACGGGGTCAACCTGGACATGCTCGGGCGCCGGGATCCCGAGCACTACGGGACGATCACGCTGTCCGAGCTCGAGCTGCTGATCAAGCGGTTCGCGTCAGAGCTCGGGCTCGAGGTGAGGTTCTTCCAGTCCAACCACGAGGGCGAGTTCGTCGAGTACCTGCACCAGCTTCCGGACCTCGCCGATGGCGCGCTGCTGAACGCCGGCGCCTGGACCCATTACAGCTACGCGATCCGCGACGCGCTGGAGATCGCCGAGGTGCCGGTGGTCGAAGTCCATCTGTCGGACGTTCAGCACCGGGAGCAGTGGCGCCGCCGATCGGTGTTCGAGGGCTTGGTGGCCGGGGTCGTCTCGGGCAAGGGTCCCGAGGGCTACCGGGAGGCACTCGAGATGTTGAAGGCGCGGCTCGACGGTGAGTGACGGCCGCGCCGAGCGGCTGGCCGGGCTGGTCGCCGATCGGGGGCTCGACCTGCTGCTGGTCGGCGACCTGGTGCGGCCGGGCGACTCCGGTCGCGACGCGATCGCCAACCTGCGCTGGCTGACCGGCTTCGGCGGCACCAGCGGGCTGGCGATCGTCGGCCCCGACCGGCGCTCGTTCGTCACCGACTTCCGCTACGCGGAGCGGGCGGCTCGCGAGGTCACGGGCGAGTTCGAGCGCACGGTCGCCGAGCGGGAGCTGCTCCCGGCGGCGGCCGAGCTGCTCCGAGGCCGGATCGGCTACGACGACGCCCACACGAGCGTCAAGAGCCTTCGACGGCTGGAGGAGCTGGTCGCCGACGGGGTGGAGCTGGCGCCGGCGGGGGGCCTGGTGGAGGGCCTACGCCGACGCAAGGACGAGGGCGAGCTGGAGGCGATCGCCGAGGCGGCGCGGCTCGCCGATCAGGTCTACGAGTGGGTGTTCGAGCGTGGGGTGGTGGGCCGTACAGAGCGCGAGATCATGCTCGCCGCGCACCAGCGGATGCGCGAGCTGGGGGCCGAGGACCCGTCGTTTCCGGCCATCGTCGCCGCCCAGGAGAACAGCTCGATCCCCCACCACGAGTCCTCCGGGCGCAAGGTGGCCAAGAACGAGCTGCTGCTGATCGACATGGGCGCGATCGTCGACGGCTACTGCTCGGATTGCACCCGGACGGCGGCCACGGGGGAGCTCGACGACCAGGCGGCCGAGGTCTACGAGTTGGTTCGAGCAGCCCAACAGACCGCGCTGGCCGCGATCCGCGCGGGAGTCAGCGGCCGCGACGCCGATGCGGCGGCCCGCGACCCGATTGCGGCCGCGGGCCACGGCCAGCGCTTCGGGCATGGGCTCGGCCACGGGGTCGGCCTCGAGGTTCACGAGTCCCCTCGATTGTCACGGCGCTCCGAGGAGGCGCTCGAGGCCGGTGACGTCGTCACCGTGGAGCCCGGCGTCTATCTGCCGGGGCGCTTCGGAGTCCGGATCGAGGACCTGGTCTCGGTGACCGAGGACGGCTGCCGGAACCTGAGCGGCTTCACCAAGGACCTGCTGGTCGTCGGCTGAGCTGAAGCTCGTTATCGGATCAGGTCGAGCCCCGGGTCGAGCCCGAGGGCGAAGCCGGCCAGCAGCTCGACCGCGGCGTCGACGTCGGCGAGATCGACCAGCTCGACCGGTGAGTGCATGTAGCGAAGGGGGATCGAGACCAGCCCCGTCGGCACTCCGGAGCGCGCGATCTGGATCGCGTCGGCGTCGGTCGAGGTCCTGGATCCCGACGCCTCGATCGTGTGCGGGATCTCGAGCCGCTCGGCGGTCTCGATCAGCAGCCCGGAGACCCGCGGCGACAGCGTCGATCCGCGGGTGATCACCGCGCCCGATCCGAGCGGGTGGTGGCCGAGCTCCTTCTCCTCGACCCCGGGGGCGTCGGTCGCATGAGTGACGTCGACCGCGACCGCCAGGTCGGGCTCGATCGAGTAGGCCGCCGTTCGGGCGCCATGCGAGCCGATTTCCTCCTGGACCGCGGCCACGGCCGCCATCCTGCCCTGGAGCCCGCCGCGCTCGTGGACCCGGCGCAGCGCCTCCAGAGCCACGTAGGCGCCGATCCGGTCATCCAGGGAGCGCGAGACCAGGCGGCTCCCGTCGAGTCTCACCGGTTCGGCGGCGATCACCGCCGGATCACCCACCCGCGCCCGCGTCAAGGCCTGCTCCTCGCTGGCGGCGCCGATGTCGATGTGCATGTCCCGCATCTCGACCACCTGCTTTCGCTGCTCGTCGCGCAACAGGTGGATCGGCTTGCGGCCGATCACACCGGTCACCGGGCCGTCCTTGCCGTGCACCTCGACTCGCTGCCCGAGCAGGATCTGGGGGTCCCAACCCCCGATCGGCGCGAAGTAGAGGAACCCGTCGGAGTCCACGTGTGTGATCACGAGGCCGATCTCGTCGATGTGGCCCACCACCGCCAGCAGGGGCTTCCTGCCCGCGTCGCCGATCTGGGCCACCGAGGATCCGAGGGCGTCGGTGGTCAACTCGGCGAAAGACGCCGCAGCCCGCCAGACGTCGCTCGCAGGGCCCTCGTATCCCGAGGGACCAGGCGCGCCCAACAGGTCGTCGAGCAGCTTGGGCGGTTCGCTCACCGCCGGGCAGTATGCCGACTCACGCTGGACGCGGCGGCACGCTTTCGAGGAGCAGGCCGGCCGCGTCGTTGGATGCAAAGGGAGGGGGTCCGACAACCCGCGCGAAGTACCGACATCTTGGGTTTGTCGGTACTTCGCGGGGCGTCGGCTGCGGCAGCTCGGCAACCCAGGTGGGGGTCGCCCCTCCGGCTTCGAGTAGGCACTGCGGAGGCAGCCCAGCGACGAATCCGCCTACTCGGCGGGCTAGGCGGTCGAGGCCAGGCGCTCGATCAGATCGGCGGCGCGGACGTTGCCGGGGCTGCGACGCAGGCGGCGTGAGACCTGGTCCAGGCGCCGATCGAGGTCGGGATCGCCCAGCAGGCGGTCGATGGTGGCCGCCAGCTCGCTGTCCCCGAACGAGTAGGTCGAAAGTCGGGCGCCGAAGCCGGTCTCGTCGACCCGCTGAGCGTTGTCGTGCTGGTCCCAGAACAGCGGCAGGACCACCATCGGCTTGCCGAAGTGGAGGCACTCGGTGACGGTGTTGTTGCCGCCGTGGGTGATCACCAGGTCGACCTCGGGGAGCAAGGCGGCCTGGGGCAGGAACTCCTCGCCGGTCATGTTGTCGGCCAGCTCATAGGCCGTGTGCTGGGGGCCCTTGGAGACCACGTAGCGGTGCCGGGTGTCCGACAGCGCCTCGACCAGTCGCTCCATCAGCGGCACGTCGCCCGACCCCAGCGACCCAAGGCTGACGTAGATCAAGGCCCCGCCACCGTCGACGAGCGAAGCCGGCAGGGACCACTCGGGATCGGTGGTGCGCACGCTCGACTCGAGGTTGTGCCAGGTGGGCCCGAGAGGCCGCGAGCGCGCGTAGTCGAGCTCGCGGGGGTAGAGATAGAGGTTCAGCCACGGTGACTCGCCGATCATCTCGCCCTCCGGGAGAGGCGGCGCCCCGCGTCTTTGGCAGAAGTCGCTGAAGTTCGACTGCAGCTCGCCGATCGCCCGGTCGTACTCGGCCCGGAAATCGACCCAGGCCGACGGGTCGTCGAGCGGCAGCCCCGAGAAGGCGGGCGGCAGGTCGGGATCCTTGATCTCCAGTGGGTTGCAGGACACGATCCGAACCCAGGGTCGCCCGCTTGCGGCGATCGCCGGGAAGGCGCAGACGTTGTCCTCGACGATCGCGTCGGGAGCAAGCTCGTCGAAGATCTCCCCCAGGCGCTGATCGACGTACCGGGCCCCGTCCAGGAGTGCCTGCCAGGTCGGGGCGATGAACTCGCTCAGCTGCTCGAGCGTGGACTTGCGAAACACCGGCGCGGTCTCGCGGATGAAGTCCTTCCAGAACTGGCCGGGCTCCTCCTCCTGTTCGGCCGGCGGCGATAGGCGCATCAGGCGCTCCTCGAATCCCTTCGCCTCCAGGGTCCCCGCGAAGGACTCCTCGATCACGAACACCACCCGGTGGCCTCGTTCGCGAAGCACCGCGCCGATGCCGACGCAGTTGTTGGTCGGCCCGAAGGCGCCTTCGGGAAAGAACACGATCGTCTGGCCGCTCATCGCCGCTTCCGGACGGGCAGCCTACTGGCGCCCGGGCTGGGCGGCGGGGCGCTCCGGGGCGAAGTCCTCGTGGCGCACCCGGGCGCGGCCCTCGCCGTAGCTCGCCGTCTCGTAGACGATCAACGCGCACAGGAGCGCCGTGACGACCGCCAGGGTCGCGAGCGCTGACAGCTCGACGGCCAGCGGCAGCAGCGCGAACAAGGCCAGGGCGAGCACCAGGCGCTGGCGGTTGACGCTGCGGATGTGGCGGAAACGAAAGGCGACGTGGCCCAGCAGGTAGAGGGCAACCCCGCCGAGCAGAGCGAAGGCGGGCACCAATTTGAGCGGGTCGCCGACGTCGGCAAGCGTCTTCTTCAGCGCCACCGCGACCAGCACGATTCCCGCGACCATCAGGAAGTGCAGGTAGGAGTAGGAGTCGCGGGCGAGCTCGTTTCGCTCCTGGCCCTCGGGGGTGCGCGCCAGGCGGCGGGCCGAGACCAGGGCGACGACGTCGAAGTAGATCCACCAGAGCTCCGCTGCGAGGGCGATGCCGAGTACCGCCGCGGCGGCGATCCCGGCGGTCAGGTGCGCCTCGGCGCCGACTCCAACTGCCACGATCGACTCACCGAGGGCGATGATGATGATCAGCCCGTGGCGCTCGGCGAAGTGGCCTGGGACCAGTTTCCAGCCCTCGGCACCGAAGAAGAAGGGCTCGGCCATGTCGAGCAGCAGGGCCAGCGACCACAGCGCGGCCTGGGCCGCGCCATCGAAGAACGACGCGGCGATCAGCAGGCCGACGCCGACCGCGGTGCCCGCCGCCAGGCCGAGGGTCGAGTGGCGCAGCGCCGGGTCGTCGCGGGAGGCGAGCATGAACAGGGCGATGTGGGCGCCCCGCACGGCCCCATAGGCGAGCGCGAACTGAAGCGCCAGGCTGTCGAACGCCTCGGGGACGCAGATCGCCACCAGCAGCAGCGCCGCCATGGCGGCGAAGATGGCGATGCGAACTGCCCCCTCCTCGGGGTCGACCACGCTGGTCAGCCACGCGTACCCCGTCCAAGACCACCAGAGGACGCCCAGCACGAGCATCCCCTGCGCCAACCCCTCCCAGGTTGGGTGGTGCGCCATCAGCGCGGTGCACTGGGTCAGTGCCAACACGAAGACCAGGTCGAAGAACAGCTCCAGCGGGGTTACCCGCTCCGCCTCGCGCAGGGCGGTGTCGAGCCGGCGGCGGTTGGTCGGTGCAGCGTTCAGTGAACGTTGACGGTGAACGACCGTGAGACCACCGGACTCACGTTCCCGGCGACGTCAACCGCACGGACCGAGAACGTATGGGGGCCATTGGTGAGCGCAGCCTTTGAGGTCAGGGGCGAGGAGCATGGCGCAAACCCCCTGGAGTCGAAGTGGCACTGGAACATCGAGCCGGCCTCGCTCGACGCGAACCTGACGGTCGGCCTCGCGTAGGTGATGGTGCTGCCCTGGGCCGGCCCGCCGGTGATCTTGGCCGTGGGGGCCTTCCTCTCTGTGGTAAAGCCCTTGAACGCCGACAGCGCGGGCTTGGCGCTGCGATTGAACCTGAGCAAGCCGGCGCTGGCGCAGAAGCTGCACGAGGCGTGAGAGACCTTGGGATCGCGCCAGTGGTACCAGAACAGGTGCTCGACCCTCCACGCGGCTCTGTTCGCGACGATCATGGTGAACACGCGGCGCAGAAGCTTCGCCTGGCCCGTGAGCCCCTTGTTGATGCCGATCCTGTCCGGAGGTGCCGACCCCCAGGCGATCTCGGAGATCCACAGGGGGGTCAAGGCGTCGCTGTGGCCGTTGATCACCGTTCGGACCCTCTGGATCGCGGACTTGACGGTGTTGACGCCCGGAGAGTACGGATGGAGCGCCACCGCGTCGAAGTAGCCCCTGATTCCCGGGTAGGAGTAGAGCTTCTTCAGGAAGTCCCAGGCGGTGACGTCACCGAACCCGGGCATGCCCCCCAGCGAGACCTGGGCCCCGGGATCGATCGACTTGATCGAGGGGTAGGAGATCTGCAGCAGGCGCGCGTACTTGCCCGGCGAGGGGTAAGGGGCGAAGTACTTCTTCAGGTTGGGTTCGTTCCAGACCTGCCACGAGGTGATGGGAAGCTCAGTCGCACTGGCGCCGAACCGCTGGTGGTAGTAGGTGGTCCAGTAGGTGCCGTGCGGTCCGTATCGCCTCACCAGCGCCATGAGGAAGTTGCGCCAGCGCTGTTGCGCCTTCGCTCCGCCCACCGGCGGCGTGGACGAGGAGCCGGCAAGCCATGGAGGGTTTCCCCACACCGACGGGAAGGCGCGGATTCCCTGCGAGGCGAGGCGACCGATGAAGCGATCGGTCGACCCCCAGGTGAACGCCCCCTGATGGGGCTCGATCGCCCCCCAGTTGAGCAGGAAGCGATCAGCGTGGACGCGTCCGGCCTGGATCCCCTGCACGTCCTGGTCGTCGAGCGTCGCTGTCTGGGAGATGCCATAGAACTCCGACCGCACCGACTTTGCCGGCGCGACCGCCGGCACGGCCAAGGCGACGCAGGCGACGGCGATGGCGCCTGAGAAACGGGTCATCCACCCCGCCCGCGGTCGGGCGAGCACCCTAGATTGAGAGTCTGCACGGCCACGAACCATTGCTGAAGCGCCCCCAGGGTAGTCTGCCGAAGATTCCGAAAACGGCCCCGCCCGGCTGCCGACAGCGTATCGATATGGCGATCTCCACCAACCAGTTCAAGAACGGCAGCCACATTGAGGTCGAGGGGACGGTCTACCGGATCCTCGAGTTCCAGCACGTAAAGCCCGGCAAGGGCGGGGCGTTCGTGCGCACGAGGCTGCGCAAGCTGGACGACGGCTCGGTGCAGGACAAGACCTTCCGCGCGGGCGAGAAGTTCCGTCCCGTGCGGACCGAGACCCGGCGTATGCAATACCTGTACGACTCCGGCGAGGCGGCTGTGTTCATGGACAACGCCAGTTACGAGCAGCTCGAGCTGGAGCGCGAGGTCGCCGGCGAGGCGATGCGCTGGGTGCTGGCGAACTCCGAGGTGGAGGTCCTGTTCGTCGATGAGCGACCGGTGGGCGTGCAGGTGCCGAGCGCGGTCGAGATGTCGGTCGCCGAGACCCAGCCCGGGGTCAAGGGCGACACCGCCTCCGGTGGTGGAACGAAGCCGGCGACGCTTGAGTCCGGGGTTCAGGTCGAGGTGCCGCTGTTCGTCAACCAGGGCGACCGGGTGCGGGTCGACACCCGCACGGGCGAGTACGTCTCGCGCGCCTGATCAGGTAGCGGTGAGCGGCAGGCATGCGTCGCTCTGATCAGCGCCGCGCGGCGGTCTTCGCGCTGTACGAGCGCGAGGTGAGGGGCGAGGGAGGCGGCGCGGAGCTCGAAGCAGCCAAGCCGTTCACCCGCGAGCTGGTTGCCGGGGTCGAGGAGCACCGCTCCGAGCTCGACCGTGAGATCGCCCGGCTCGCCCGAGGATGGGAGCTGGAGCGGATCGCATCGCTTGAGAAGAGCATCCTGCGGGTGGGGCTCTACGAGCTCCACCATCGCGACGACATCCCCGCCGAGGTGGCGATCGACGAGGCGGTGCGAATCGCCAAGCGCTACTGCGGCGCCGATGCGCCCGGATTCGTGAACGGGATCCTCGCAGCCGCCGCCCGGGCGGCGGCTGCCCAGGGTGGGTCTCGGTCCGACTGAAGGGCCCCCTGGATGTACCTTGTGGCGCCGTGGGCACCACGGATCAGCTGATCGGGCGTCTGAGCGAGATCGCGGGGCGTCTCCGCGAGCCCGAGCTCGAGGCCGAGGAGGCCGAGGGCCTTGCTCGCGAGGCGGCCGACCTGGTCGCCAAGGCAAGCGCCGAGATCGAAAGCGCGCTGCGCCGGGCACGGGAGGGCGAGGGGGGGTGAGCAAGGTCCCGACCGATCGTCGGGAAGTCCCCGCCACCGCCGCCTACCCGGACGACCTGCGGGAGCTGGTGGACGGATACCTCGACGGCCTGCGTTTCGCGACCGCGGCCGAGACCGAGGGGCTCGACGAGGCGATGCGCTACTCGCTGCTCGCCGGCGGCAAGCGGATCCGCCCGGTGTTGGCGCTGGCCACGGCCCGCTCGCTCGGGGCCGAGCCGGAGTCGGTTCTTCCGGCGGCGGCGGCGATCGAGCTGATCCACACCTATTCGCTGATTCACGACGACCTGCCGGCGATGGACGACGACGAGCTTCGGCGGGGGCGCCCGACGTCACATGTGATGTTCGGGGAGAACGTCGCAATCCTGGCCGGGGACGGGCTCTTCGCCGAGGCATTGCGGCTGCTCACCGGGCGGCAGCAAGGCGACCCCGCGGCGGTCCTCGACGCGCTCGGGGAGCTGCTCGGCGCGGTCGGCGTGGACGGGATGGTCGGCGGCCAGTACATGGACGTGACGACATCAATGCCTGCCGCCTCCTCCGCTCCGCGTCCGGGGGCGGCAGGGTCTCCGCAGGGCGCCTCCTCCGCTCCGCGTCCGGGGGCGGCAGGGTCCCCGCAGGACGCCTCCTCGGCTCCGCGTCCGGGGGCGGCCGACGAGCTCCGACGGCTTCATGCGTTGAAGACCGGGCGCCTGATCGCCGCCGCCGTCTGCGTGGTGCTGGCCCTGGAGCGGGTGGCAGAACCTGAGACAATTCCGTACCGGCGCTTCGCCGACGAGCTCGGGGTTCTGTTCCAGATCGTGGACGACATCCTCGACGTCACCGGCAGCGACGAGGAGCTCGGCAAGCCGCGGGGCAGCGATCAGCGACATGGCAAGGTCACATACGTCAGCCTGTTCGGGCTTGAGCGAGCGCGGGAGCTTGCGGGCGATTCGCATCGCAAGGCCCAGGAGGCGCTGGCGACGGTGAGCGGCGACCCGCGCGACCTGAGTCAGATCACCGACTTCATCTACACCCGTCACGCATGAGCGAAGAGCGAGACGCGACCGAAGGGGAGCGGATCCTTGAGCGGGTCAACGGCCCGGACGACCTCAAGGGCCTGAGCGACTCCGAGCTTCAGGCGCTGGCCCAGGAGGTGCGCGAGCTGATCATCGACGTGATCGGCGAGATCGGTGGGCACTTCGGCGCCAACCTCGGAACCTGCGAGTTGGCCGTGGCACTCCACAGCGTGCTGGACTCGCCGCGGGACAAGATCCTCTGGGACGTCGGCCACCAGGCGTATCCGCACAAGGTGCTGACCGGCCGCCGCGAACGCCTGGAGACGATTCGTCAGTACGGCGGCCTGGCCCCCTTCTGCTCGGTGTTCGAGTCCGAGCACGACATCATGGGCGCCGGCCATGCCTCGACCTCGATCGGGTACGCGGTCGGCCTCAAGGAGGCGATGCGCAAGGGGATCGGCGAGGACGGCAAGGTGGTCGCGGTGATCGGCGACGGGGCGCTCACCGGCGGGGTCGCATACGAGGCCCTCCACAACGCCGGCGGGCTCGAGACACCGATCGTGATCGTCCTCAACGACAACGGGATGTCGATTTCGCCCAACGTCGGCGCACTGGCGCGCTACTTCCAGCGCTTCCGGCTCAACCCCCGCCTGTACCACGCTCGCGAGGGGGTGGAGGAGCGGCTCACTCGCCTGCCTCTGGTGGGAGAGCGGATCGAGCGGCTCGGCCCGGAGCTCAAGTCCGCGATCAAGTCCTACGCGGCGCCCGGGCTTTTGTTCGAGGAGCTCGATCTCGCGTACGTCGGGGTGATCGACGGGCACGATGTCGGCGCCCTTCGGGGGGCGATCGGAGATGCCCTGAACGCCCAGCGGCCGGTTGTGGTCCATATCCAAACCGTCAAGGGCAAGGGCTTCACCCCGGCCGAGGAGGGCGGCCTGGAGGGGATGGAGAAGTGGCACGCGGCGAAGCCGAAGTCGATCGTCAACCGCCAGCCCGCCGAGTCGAAGCCCGTCCCGGTCAAGGAGTCCGACTCGCCGGAGGGGATCGAGAAGCTCGAGCAGCCCCCGCCGCCCTCGCCCCCGCAGTACACAGCGGTGTTCGCCAAGGCCCTGGTCGGGGAGGCCAAGCGCGACCGCCGGGTGATCGGCATCACCGCGGCGATGGCTGGCGGGACCGGCCTCAACGAGCTCGGCCGGGAGCTGCCCGAGCAGTACTACGACGTCGGGATCGCGGAGCAGGACGCTGTCCTGTTCGCCGCCGGGCTCTCGCTCCAGGGAGCGAAGCCGGTATGTGCGATCTACTCGACCTTTCTCCAGCGGGGCTTCGACCAGATCGTCCACGACGTCTGCCTTCAGAAGCTGAACGTCGTCTTCGCCATGGACCGCGCCGGACTGGTCGGTGACGACGGACCCACGCACCACGGCGCCTTCGACATCTCCTACCTGCGGCCACTCCCCAACATCGTCCTGATGGCGCCGCGCGACGAGGCGATGCTGGTCCACATGGTCCGCACCGCGCTCGCTCACGATGAGGGGCCGATCGCGCTTCGCTTCCCACGCGGCGTCGCCGAGGGGGCCCAGGTGCCCGAGCTCGGCCGCGAGATCCCGTTGGGCACCGGCGAGTTGCTCGCCGAGGGCCAGCGCGTGGCTCTGCTCGGCTACGGGTACGGCGTGCAGGTCGCGCTCAGGGCGGCGGGCATCCTTGGACAGCACGACCTCAACGTGACCGTCGCCGACGCCCGGTTCGCGAAGCCGCTCGACGCGGAGCTGGTCCAGCGGCTCGCCCGCGAGCACGAGCTGGTGGTGACGATCGAGGAGAACGTGCTTGCGGGCGGCTTCGGCGCCGCGGTGCTCGAGCACCTCGAGGACGCTTTCGCCGCCCCGCAGTCGCGGGCCCGGGTGATTCGCGTCGGGCTTCCCGACCGCTACGTCACTCATGGCAAGCCGGCCCTGCTTCGCGAAGAGGTCGGCTTCACCGGCGAGGCCGTCGCCGACCGCGTCCTGGAGGCGCTCCGCGTCGCTGACCCCGTTCGCGGGTAGGCAGCTCGCCGAACCGGCGCCTGGTGGCGACTGGAGCCTTGGGTACACCATGGCGTCCCGAACGCTTCAGCGATCCGGATCGGCGCTCGCGCGAGCAAGGGTGATGCGTCTTGCGATCGCGGAGAGCGTCGCGCAAACGTAGTCTGGCTCGTACCGAACCTGCGCGTGAGCGAAACGGAGGCAGGTCAGGCCGGCTGTCGTGTGTGCCTGGTCGCGCACGCGGTCACGCGCCTGCTGGGCGGGCGCGCGGTGATAGCGGAGGCCGTCGGTTTCGACCACCAGTCCGATGTCCGGCCAGTAGAAGTCGACCTTGAAGCCGTTCAGCCGCTGCCCCGTCACGGGCATCGGCAACCGGGCACCGCGGACCACGGCCAGAAACCGGCGCTCGAGCTCGGAATCCGTGAGGGCGAATGTGCCCGTTCGAGGATCTGGCGCAAGGCGCGCACGCCGGGGCGACCGGGGCTGGGTAGGAGGGAGGCCCTCAATCGCTCTGGGTCAGTGAGGTCGCGCTTGTCGGCCTCGTTGATCGCGGCTTCGAGCTGGGTAGGGACAGGTGGGTGGCGAGGTCGATCAGGGTGCAGACTGGGCTGGTTACGGGGATGCCTCGATGTGTCCAGGCGTCGGCGGCCGTCAACGGACGCCGGCGGTGCGCTGCGATGCCGGGTGCGCGACATCGGGAGCGAAGTGGGACGGACACATCGATCAAGCCCAGGTCCAACAACTGCCTCCGCGCGACCACCCCGCGCTGCTTCTCCGCCAGCTCCAACACTTGCCGTAGCGAGGCTTGTCGCCTTCGGTACCCCATGCAGTACGAAAGGGCTCCACACCCCTTGGGCTGCCCCCAAGCTGCGGCGGGGGCGGCCTCCCTACCCAGCCCAACCACGGCTGGCTCAGCCGCTCGCCCTAGCTCAGCCGCTCGGCGAGCCAGAGCGCGTTGCGGGGGGCGAATGTCTCCCAGTCGTTGTTGAAGTAGGCGAACACCTCGACCCTCGAGCGCCAGGATGCGATCCGTCGCTTCCATTGCTTGAGCTCGCGCTCGGAGTAGTTGCCGCGCCGGCCGCGGCTACCCCGATGGAAGCGGATGTAGGTCCAATCGGCGGTCAGCTCCCGGGCTTGGAAGGGCCGCTCGGGATCGTCGCCGATCACCAGCGCCACCTTGTGTCGGCGGAGCAGCTCGTAGACCTCGGGCACAAACCAGCTCGGGTGGCGAAACTCGAAGCAGTGGCGCGCCTTCGGGAGCTCGACGAGCGCCGCGGCGAGGCGCTCGTCGTCTCGCTTGAAGTTCGCCGGAAGCTGCCACAGCACGGGGCCCAGCTTCGGCGAGTCGACCAGCGGCTTGATCGCCTCGAAGTAGCGGCCCGCGCCCTTCCGGGTCTCGCGAAGGCGCTTGACGTGAGTCAGATACCTGCTCGCCTTGACCGAGATCACGAATCTGGGCGGCGTCTGCTCGATCCATCCCTCGACCGCGTGCTGCGAGGGCAGGCGATAGAAGGTGTTGTTCACCTCGACTGTGTCGAACAGCTCCGCGTAGCGCTCCAGCCAGCGCCGGGCCGGCAGGCCCTCGGGGTAGATCGCTCCGCGCCAGTCGCGGTAGTTCCAGCCCGAGCAGCCGATGTGCACCGGCTTCGCCATTCGTCCTCAAGGTACCCCGCTCGGGGAGAGCACGCCCCCTTATGCCGGGATGCGCTCGGGCGGAACACGGCGGCGCGCCGGCTGGTGGCGGCGGGAGGTGGGCTCGACGCTCGGCCCCTCCGTCAACGGCCGGCTGCAGAGCAGCTGGTAGACGGCGTTCAGGCCCACCTCGAAGCTGTTCCGTGCCGCCCTCAGGTACAGGCGCCACACGCGGGTGCGCTCGGTGCCCGCAAGGCGCTCGGCGTCCTCGAGCCGGTCTTCGAACCGGGTCGTCCAGTGGCGCAGCGTCTCCGCATAGTCCGTGTGCAGATCCTCGACGTTCAGCGTCTCGAACCCCGCCCGCTCGAACGCGAGCAGCATTCGCGACAGATTCAGCAGTTCGCCGTCCGGGAACACGTAGCGATCCGAGAACGCGCCGCCGATGTGGGCGCCGCCCTCGGCGCTGGGAACGTAGGTGATCCCGTGGTTCAGCACCCTGCCGCCGGGCGCCAGCACTCGGGCGATCCGGGCCGCGTACTCGTCGATTCGCGGCTCGCCGACATGCTCGACCATGCCGATGCTGGCAACCGCGTCGAAGCCGTCCTCGTCGAGGTCCCGGTAGTCCATGACGCTGACCTCGACCCGGTCGCCCACCCCGGCTTGGCGGGCTCGCTCGGCGGCCAGCTCGGCTTGGGGCTGCGACAGCGTGATCCCCCTGACCACCGCGCCATGCTCGCGCGCAGCGTGGATCGCGAGGCTCCCCCAGCCACAACCGATGTCGAGCATCCGCATTCCCGGCTCCAGGGCCAGCTTGCGGCAGATCAGCTCGAGCTTGGCGCGCTGGGCGTCCTCGAGTGTCTTCACCCCTTCCTCGAACAGCGCGCAGCTGTAGGTCATCGACTGGTCCAGGAAGAGGGCGAAGAACTCGTTCGAGACGTTGTAGTGGTGGCGCACCGCCTCCGCGTCACGGCTCTTGGTGTGCCGGCGGCCGCCGGGCTGGAGCTCGGCGGCCGGTGGCGCGGGAAGGCGCCCCAGCCCGGCCGCCCGCACCGCGGCTGCCGCGAAGCGAAGCTTGGCTCCGAGCCCCAGCGGAGGCGGGTTCCAGCGCCCGAGCAGCGCCACGACTCCATCGAGGTCGTCGACGTCGATCTCGCCGCGAACGTAGGCGCGTCCGAGACCGAGCTCGCCGGGCGCTCGCAGCAGGTGTCCGATCGCCCGCCGAGAGTGGATCGTCAGGGTGGGGCCGGGGCGGGTCGCTGGGACGCTCGTCCCGTCCCAGAGCTCGATCGCGAACGGGCGCTCGGGCAGTGCCCGCTCGATCTGCCT
The DNA here is from genome assembly GCA_963811625.1 of uncultured bacterium. GTDB lineage: Bacteria > Actinomycetota > Thermoleophilia > Solirubrobacterales > 70-9 > AC-56. The sequence continues at coordinate 232,543 of CAWERS010000004.1, forward strand.
TCGCAGGGACGCCGTCTCGCCGGCCACGGCTCAGCCCACCCCGGCACGGCTCATCGACACCACCGGGACGCTCACCCTTCCACCCCCGCGGCCTCGAGGGCCTCCTCGGGCCTGTCGACCATTGAAAGCGGAATGGAATAGGTGAGACGGACGGTCTCGATGTTCTCCTCCGACATCGCTGGTTCGCAGTATCGCGCGAATGAGGATCGCCGATCGCTAGCCGGGGTCGCCCGGATGGCTCGCGCTGGGCGCGCCGGCCGGCGGGGTGCCCGGTGGGGGAGAGGGCCCCCAGCTGGCGCGTGCATCGCCGGTGATCGGCACCGGCGACCCAAGCACGACCCCGGTGTTCAGGGTGACGTCGGCGACCGCCTTGATGCGCGAGAGCACTTCGCGCGCTTCGCTGCGGCTGCCCTGCTCCCCGTAGCCGCGCAGATCGGCGGTCAGGCCGGTCGCGTGCAGGCCCGCCTCCCCGGCGAGGTACAGCGCCCGCGGCATGTGGAATCCCTGGGTGACCACGACCGCGCTTCGCACTCCGAACACCTTGCGCGCCCGGACCATCGTGGCCCAGGTGTCGAACCCCGCATGATCGGTGAAGATGTCCCGGGCCGGAACGCCTTCTCGCTCAAGCGCGACCCGCATCGTGTCCGGCTCGTCGTAGGCCCAGGTGTGATGGTCGCCGGAGACGAGCACCCGTCCCACCTTCCCCGCTCGCCACAACGCGGCGGCCTGGTGGACCCGGTCGGCGAGCATGGCACTCATGCGGCCGCGCGAATCGACCAAGGCGCCGGGAACGATCGCCGCCTCGGCTTCGGGGACATCGGCGATCTCGGCGGTCGACTTGCCATTCGTGCTCAGGAGCACGTAGGCGTTTGCAGCGACGGCCGCGAGCACGACCAGGCCGAGCCCCGCCCCGAGGGCCCGGGCGATGCGGCGGTGGCGCTTGACAGGCCGAACGAGCCTGTGGGCGGCGTCCCGGACGGAGGGCACGGCGCCACCGTAGCAACGGCGAGCTGCGTTCCAAGCGCAGCCACCCAGCGACTGCGCGGCGGAGCGGGTGCTCCGCGGCCCCATACCGTGTGTGGATGGCGACCGCCGCTCGAGGCCTCCGACGCCGGTCGATCTGGCGTCGGCGGGTGTTTGCGATCGCGGCCCTTGTGGTGCTTGGGGTGGTCATCTGGCGGGTCGTTGCCGGAGCCCTGGGGTCGGATACGCACGGCGCCCGAGTCGAGCGCCTGAGGATCGACAGCGACGCGGTCGGGCATGACCTTCCTGTGACCGTCGTGCTGCCCCCCGGCGATGCCGGCGGTGATCGGCCGCTGCTCGTGTTCCTGCACGGCCGCGGGAGCAGTCAGGACGCTTCGCTCGTCGATCCGTTCTTCGAGGCGCTCCTCGACCTCGGCCGACGGGCACCGGTGGTCGCGTTCCCATACGGCGGGGACCACTCCTACTGGCACGACCGTGCCGACGGCGGCTGGGCGAGCTACGTGGTCGATGAGGTGATCCCGCAGGTCGCACGTCGCTTCGACGCCGACTCGCAGCGTGTCGCCGTGGGTGGGATCTCGATGGGCGGCTTCGGCGCCCTGGACCTGGCGCTTCACCACCCCGGCCGCTTCTGCGCGGTGGGCGGACACTCGCCCGCGGTCTGGGAGAGCGGCGCCGAGACCGCGTCCGGAGCTTTCGATGACACCGAGGACTTCGCCAGAAACGACCTCGTAGCCGCGGCTCGGGCGAGCTCTCCGGCCCTGACCACGGTTCCGCTTTGGATCGACGCCGGCGCCGAGGACCCGTTCCAGCCGGGTGATCTGGCGCTGGTCACGGCGCTGCGCGCCGCCGGTGCCCCGATCACCACAAAGCTCTCATGGCCTGGCGGCCACGACGACGACTACTGGAACGCCCACTGGGGACCGTACCTGCGCTTTTACGCCGGCGCGCTCAACGGCTGCCAGTAGGCGGCAGCCAATGTCAGGTGAAACCAGAGCGGAAACGCAGCCCGACCCACGAAGCGCCGAGGAGCGGGCGCCCCTGGCGTACGCCCGCTCCCCAGAATCTCTCCCCCTTGAGCCCACAGGGCTCCACGTGGGATTGCCCTCCCAGTGCCGGTGCCCAGCGGGAGAGTCAGGCCATCCATTGGCTTTGAACGCGGGACGGTGCACCTCCGACACATTCCGTCCCCGGTCCCGTCAGCATTGAGGAGGCAAGTCCGAACGTGGTTCCCTCCGACCCGGACGCCCTGCCGTATCAGGACCAAACGCGACTCTATCGTGCTTGTCAACTGCCCGCGGGCAAACCCATGACCATCGTGCGCTCGGCTAGGGGATCGCCCGCTGTGGGCGACGGCCTTCGATGCGGGCCTTCGCTGGGGCGAGCTTCAAGCGCTCCGGGTCCGGGACGTGGACCTCGGCGCCAGTCGCATCCACGTCGAGCGCGGGTGGGACCAGGAGGAGGGAGCGCAAGCCCCGAAGTCGCAGTCGAGCCGACGCAGCGTCCCGCTCCATCCTGCGCGACTACCTGGATCAGCACCTGATCGGGATCGAGGGCGGCGACGATGCCCTCGTCTTCGGTCGGACGCCTCCGACGCCGTTCGCGCCGATGGCGATCGGCAAGCGGGCCACGAAGGCGTGGAAGGTGGCGAAGCTCCGGCCGATCACCCTCCACCTGTGGAGTCACACCTTCGCGCGCCTCCTGATCGACTCGGGAGCAAACCCGAAGGCGATCCAGACGTTCATGGGCCACTCGAAGATTCAGACCACGTTCGACACCTACGGCCACCTGATGCCCGGATCGCACGACGAGGTCCGGGAGCGGATGGACGCCTACCTCGAAGCGCCGTGCCAGCCCGCCGCCGCTGGATAAAGGAGAGCTAGCCGGGCGCCCTACTCCCGTAGCCCGGCGGCTTCGAGGGATTCGTTTCAGCGCGGCTTCCGCGCTAGGTAGTTGTCCTGCAACGACAGCGGCGAGGTCGAGTTCGGGAATCCGTGTTCCTGCTCGTAGAGGACGGATTCCACAATCCCGAGGCCAGCGTCGGGCAGAAGGTCCTCACTTACGTAGGCCCGTGGGTGATGCGCCCCATACGCGTTCCGGCCGCTGATTCCAGGCAACTGAACCACGAACTCCCCACGCCAGTAGGCCTCGCGCTGCTGCCGATTCAGCATCGTCAAGTGTCGGTCTCCGCGAACCGTAAACAACACCAGCCCGCCCGGCTTGAGCAGACGCGCGAGTTCGCGCATCCAGCGGCGCCCGGGCTTCTCTGGGAGGTGGGTGAACACAGAGATCGCATAGATGAGGTCGAAGCTTTCCGAGTCGAATGCGGTCGGTGGATCAGCGGCGTTCGTCTCGACCGCCAAGAACGGGAGATTGGCACGACACCAAACCGTCAGCCGGGGGTTGTAGTCGGAGCCGAAGAGCCTGGGCCCGTGGAGGTCCGCCCACCATCGTGCAACCCGCCCGCATCCGCAGCCGAAGTCGAGGATCGCGCCCATCTCGGCCATCGGCCCGTTGTTTCGCTCGACCAGCTCTCTGATCAGCCGTGCATCCGTTTCGCCTGTCGCCAGCCAGGTTTCGCGTTCGGCTTGCTTCCCCGAAACCAGCTTGCGGAGCGGGAACGGAGGGATCGGCAGACCGTCCTCGCCGATCTCGACAGGCTCGGGGAACAACCTACGGTAGAGGCGGTACGGTGGCCTGAGGAGCCACCTGCGAACTGGCTCGGGCGCGTGTATCGAGGCCTGCTTGAGGCGTTCTGCCACGTTCTCCTGAGACATCGCCCGCGCAGTATCTCGCGATGGCGAAAAGCGCGACGGTGAGTCTCAGGACTTGGCCGACTTATGGGCGAACGAGTGGGCGCACGAAGCGGGTTGGCGGCTTACCGAAGGTAAGCGGACTGCCCGCAAGCCGGTTGTTCAAGCCAAATAGAAAGTGGCGCGCAGTGAAGCGGCCGATGTCACGCATGCAATGATGAAGTTAGAAGGGCGATAAAGGTAAGGGCTCTGCCAATCGTCAGAGCCGACGCGATAAAGCCTCCGAGCCACCGCGAACCCCCACCGCCACGAACGAGGACGAGTGAACGACGACGAGCGCCGCGACGCGCTGGCCGAGGGTTATCGCCGGCTTGCGTTCGAGGCCGACGAGCTGCTGAAGGCAGCGATTCTCAACCGCGATGGCGATGTTGTGGTCCCAGTGGTGCCGTGAATCGCCTGCGTCGCGAGCTGAAGGGTGAAAGGCAACCGAGCATGGCGTGGTTGGGGTCGAGCTGATGGCCTTCTACATCGTCCCCATCGACGGTGACGCCGACCGCGCCCGGGGTCTGCTCGCCGTTCGAGGGATTCAGAACCTAGCCGGCGAGTCGGGGCGCCGCCCGCCTGCGGGCCGACGATCCCGAGAGCGCCGAGCGCCGGGTCCGGGATCCCGTAGACGAGTCGTTCGCGGTGGGACCAGCCCGCGAGGAGGAGGTCAATTGCTCAGGGAGTTGAGGTCGGACTCGGCTGGTGCAACACACTTGTCCTGAGAGAAGGTGCCGTTGCCGAACCCGCCAAAGATAACCCCGGCATCGCCGTTGGAGTTGACCGCTAACGCCGTGGGAACGTCGCCAGCCACGCTCTGGGCCGAGGCGACTTCATCCGAGGTCGTGAGCACCCGGATGACGACGCAGTCCTTGCCAGGGGCCCTCTCGTAGAGGGTCTCGTGGGCGCGTTCGCCGTGGCCGGGGTGGAACCCGAGGGCGCTGGCAATGTCGTTCTCGGTGTAGCCGCTCTCATCTCCACCGCCGCACCCAGCGACGAACAACGCGACAAGCGAAATGACGGTGGCAAAAGTCGAGCGGCAGCGGATGCGGCGCACGGTTCCCCCTTAGGTCGCCAGGTGGTGCCTACCCTAACCCGCCAGCACCCTGACCCGCACCGGGTAGCCCTACTCCCGCAGCCCGGCGGCTTCGAGGGCCTTCTCGGGGTTCGGGTATCCCACCAACGACAGGATCGTCCCGTCGCGGATCGTCCAGATGTGCCCGTTGCGGAACTCGAACTCGCCACCGGTCCCGCCCTTGGGTCGCAGGCGGTGCCTGACGATGACCACGACGCGATTCTCGCTCTCGAAGAACTCCAACGGCTCCGAGATCCAGGCATCGAATCCTGCGGTCATGTCGGAGATAACCGCGAGGATCGCTTCGCGGCCTCGATGGGTCCCGGCTTGGGGTCCCACTTCGAAGGTGGCTTCGATATGTGGGTGGGCGTGACGAAGCGCCCCGTCCCAGTCGCCTCGGCTGGCTGCCTCATAAACGCGGCGCACGATCTCCACGTTCTCCTGCGACATCGCCTACTCCGAGAGTCCGGCGGCTTCGAGGGCTTCGTCGAGTACGGGATAGGTGGCCACGTGCGTCACCGTGCCGTCGCGGAAGGTCCAGACCCAGTTTGTCCGAGTCTCTACCCTTATCCCACCTCGACCACAGAAGGTGGCGGTCTGGCGGGAGAGGATGCGGTCACCGGCCGGGATAAGCTCGTTGATCTCGAAGCGGACCGACTCCCAAGCCTCGGTGAGGCGCTGCCACACACGCTTGACCTGATCGGGCGTGTCGTGAACTCCGCGCCACTCGCCCAGGTCACGGGAGTTGTCGAGGACGAAGTCCGGGGAGGCGTCTTGAAGCACCGCGTCCCAGTCTCCCCGGTTCCAGGCCTCAAACGCTGCTCGGACGATCTCGGCGTTCTCCTGCGACATCGCCCGCGCAGTATCTCGCTGTGAGAAAGACCCTTAGAAATCCCGTGGGTGTCCAGCGAGTCACCCGGATGGTCCTACAGAAACGCCTACCGCCCTGGTCGCCCTCCCCCTAGGGCTCTTGCCGCGCCTCGCCGACGACGAAGTGGGGATCGTCTCAGCAGAGCCCCGGGGTCAGTACCGGGCCTTGCTCTCGCAGCCGCTGACGACGGGGTTGGGGTCCTTGGGGAGCTTGTCGAGGTCGGCGCTATCGGCGTGGCCCGGGGTGCCGATTCCGCCATAGCAGTTGATTGTCGTATCAGAGGCATGGTCGCGGGCGAGGAGTCGGTCGTTGCCGTTCCCACCCTTCATCACATCGGCGTTCGGACCGCCGGTGAGAGTGTCCATGCGGGAGCCGCCCGCGAGCAGGTCGGAGCCATACCCGCCGAAGAGCGAGCTCTGGACTCCGGTCGAGTTGACGACCCGGTCGCCTCGGTCGCCCGCCGTGACCTGGACGCGGGCGATCTCCCCGTGGCAGTTGACCGTGTAGGGGCCGCTCGTCGTGCAGCCTGCGCTGGCGCGGAGCGGGGCGCCCGTGTAGGGGAAATTCGGGGCGTCGGTGATTCGCAGCGTCGATGGGTTGGGCCGTGTGACCTTGATGTCGTCTCGGGCGCCTGGGGGGCGTTGAAGACTAGCGTCGTACCGGAGACCTTTGCTGAGGCGGTATCGGGACTCACGGCGATGCTCCACGGATACTCATCGACTGGCACCGTGCCTGGATTCTTGTAGGAGAGCACCCCGCCCGGTCCGACGTCGAACTGGGCGACCATGCTGTCGGGGTAGACGTACTCCGAGCTATAGACACTTCGTCCGTCCGGGCTGACAACCGGCCCGCTGAGGCTCCCGTCCTGGTTGCTGGCGGCGACAACGGGCGGCTCCTTTTCGGTGAGCTCGCCGTTGGGAACCCCGCTCGGCTGATGTTCCGCGTGTCGCACTGGGGAACGGACTGGGGAACGAGCACCCGCGAGGTCTCGCGTGACTTCACTGCGGGCTGCGACAAACCGCATGGACAACCCAAATAGAAACGCCCGGCACTTTGCCGGGCGTTTCTGGGGTACAGGGAGGAGAGATATGTATGTGTCTATGGGAGGGTGGTCGACACCTTAGGCGCCGATCGGCGCGCTGAACCGCGTTGCCGCGGTCAACGCAACCTGGGCGACGCCAACGCCGACCAGAAAGCTTGCTGCGCCCCACTCGCCTGCTGCGATCCCGACCACCAAGCCGCTGAAGGCGGCGGCGATTGCCAGCGCGTAGTCGAACCCGGCGTGCGCCGAGAGCGGGATCGTCCGTGTCGGGCCGGCGGCCTGGATCGCGAGGCCAAGCAGCAGGGCCCCGACGACAAACGCCGTCAGCGCGGCCGCTTGGCCGAAGTCGAACACAAACGGCGCGGCCATGATCGCAGGCCCGGCGACCGTCTCGATCACCGCGTGGGCTGACAATGGGATCGCGTGCGAGCGGGTCATTACACGTAACAAGATACGAACATATGTGCGATTCATGTGTGACCCCAGTCACACTTGATCAATGGCTGGACTACGCACGTTTACCGCGGAAGGCCTCGACCGCGAGATACTGCGCGGGCGATGTCGCAGGAAGCGTGGAGATCGTGCGGGCCTGCATCGAGGCCTGCCGAGCGGGAACATCGAGATGGCACTGGACGCACTCGATCGGGAGATCGAGTGGCACGCCACCGTGGGCGGCATCGACGAGGGCCGCGTCTACCGGGGCCGCGAAGGGTCGTGCAGGGGTCCGTCGACTACTTGCGGTCTGGGACGGATGGAGTGCCAGCCGGGATTCATTGACGCGGGCGGTCGAGAACGTGGTGGTCTTTCACCACGAGGTCGCGAAGGGCCGGCGGAGCGGAGTCGTGGTTGAAACTGGCACCGGAACAGTCGACGGTCCGCGACGCAAGATGTGCGGGTGCGCCCTACATGGATGGATCAGGCCCTCGAAGCCGCCGGGCTGCGGGAGTAGGGCTCCGAAGAACCTCCTTGGCCCCCGTGGCTTCGCGGCCTGTTGGCGGGATTGAGGTCAGGCCGTCCGCTGAGCGCCTACCGGCTGGTGCTCGTCCGGCGAAGCAGGGCTCGCCTCAGCATCTCACCCAACCAGCTTCGCCTCGGGCTGGGATCGTCGACCCGGTCGTCCTTGTCGGGCTCTGTCCTGTGTCCACTCCGGCGCTCGTCGGGTTGGCGTTCGTCGGCCATTGGGAGGCGAGGGTAGCGCGCCGTGAGCGAGTGGCTGCAGGCCCCGCCTGGAACCCGGGCGGACCGAAGCCGCGGTAGGTACCGTTGACGGGATGGAGCGGCGTCGGATCGATGCGCTGCTGGCCGATCGCGGCCTCGCCGGCTCGCGGACGAGCGCGGCGGCCTCGGTGCGCGCCGGACGGGTGCGAATCGGTCGTGACGGGCCGCGGGCGTCCAAGCCCAGCCAGCTGGTCCCGGGCGACGCAGAGCTGCTCGTGGACGAGGCCCCTCGCTACGTGTCGCGCGGCGGGATCAAGCTCGAGCGCGGACTCGAGGCGCTCGGGATCGAGGTCTCGGGACGATCGTGCCTCGACGTCGGCGCCTCGACCGGGGGGTTCACCGACTGCCTGCTTCGACGCGGCGCCACCCGCGTGATCGCGCTCGACGTCGGCCACGGCCAGCTCGACTGGGGGCTTCGCAATGACCCACGCGTCGCCGTGCTGGAGCGCGTCAATGCGCGCGATCTTCGCGCCGGGGATCTTCCCTACCAACCGGCGCTCGCCACGGTCGACGTCTCGTTCATCTCGCTCGCCAAGGTGCTCCCGGCGGTCGCCTCCTGCATGGCGCCCGGCGGCGAGATCCTGGCCCTCGTCAAGCCTCAGTTCGAGCTCGGCCGGGGACGGGTCCGCGGCGGGGTGGTGCGCTGCGGCCGCCGAGCGCCGCGAGGCCCTGCGCGAGGTCTCGGCCGCCGCTCAGGGGATCGGGCTGGAGGTCGAGGGGCTCGCCTCCTCGGGGCTTCCGGGGCCGAAGGGAAATCGCGAGACCTTCATCCGGTGCGGCCTCGAGGGGCCCGGGCTTCGGGACGTCGAGGCCGCGATCGCCGAGGTCGAGCAGTGAGCGCCGACGCGGTGGCCCCGGCGACCGTGCGCAACGCGGTGGTGCTCACCAGCACCCAGCCCGACCAGACCGCGGCTGCACTTCGGGCCGCGGTGGACGCAGCGGGCCGGGCCTCGTGCACCCTGCTCGCTGGCCCCGACGAGCTGGCCAAGCACGGCGACTCGGCCGGGATCGAGCCCTGCGACCAGGCCCCCAAGGACGTCGATCTCTGCCTGGTCCTGGGCGGCGACGGAACCATCCTCCAGGCGCTTCGCACCTACGCCTGGTCGGGCGTGCCCGTGTTCGGGATCAACTTCGGCACCATCGGCTTCCTCGCGGCCGCGGAGCGGGACCAGTTCGAGAGCGGCCTGGAGCGTGCGTTCAGCGGCGACTTCGAGGTGATGACGCTGCCCGGGCTTTCGGCCGAGCTCGACGTCGAGAGGCCGATCGCGCTCAACGACGTCTCGTTCATCCGCAAGCCCCAGGGCCGGGTTGCCGAGCTCTCCTACCGGCTCGGCGGAGAGGAGGTCGGCCACGTCCGCTGCGACGGGTTGGTCGCCGCCACGCCGGCGGGGTCGACCGGCTACAACCTCGCCAACCAGGGCCCGATCCTGGCCTGGGGGGTCCAGGGGTACGTGGTCAGCTTCATCGCTCCGCACACACTCACCGCCCGGGCGCTGGTCGTGGCGCCCGACGACGTTCTGCACGTCCTCAACGGCACCGGCAGGGACCCGGTCGACGTGGTCCTCGACGGCGATCCGGTTGGCGAGCTTGCGAGCGGGCGGGAGCTGGAGGTGCGCTTCCACGAAGGAGTCGGCCGCCTGGCACAACTGCCGGGCTCGAACTTCTACCGGCGCATCCGGGAGAAGTTCGGTCACCTGGCGCACTGATGGCGCGCAAGTGGTGGACATTGCTGGCGGTCTGCGTGGCGACGTTCATGTTGCTGCTCGACATCACGATCGTCAACGTCGCGCTGCCGTCGATCCAAAGGGACCTGAACGCCAGCCTTTCGAGCCTGCAATGGGTGGTCGACGCCTACGCGCTGACCCTGGCCTCGTTCCTGCTCGTGTTCGGCTCGCTGGGCGACCGGCTCGGGCGCCGGCGGATCTTCTCGGTCGGGTTCGTGATCTTCACCCTCGCCTCGTTGCTGTGCGGGCTTTCGAACGACGCCACGGTGCTGAACCTCTTCCGAGCCCTCCAAGGGGTGGGCGGCGCGGCGATGTTCGCCACCTCGCTGGCCTTGATCGCGCAGGAGTTCGAGGGCCATCAGCGCGCCACCGCGATCGGCCTCTGGGGAGCGACGGTCGGCGGCGCGGTCGCGATCGGGCCGCTGGTCGGCGGGGCGATCACGGACGCCTTCGGCTGGGAGTGGATCTTCTTCGTCAACGTCCCGATCGGGATCGCGGCGATCCTGCTCACCGAGACCAAGCTCGCGAACGTGGCCGCGTCCGACCCGCAGCCCATCGACTGGCCGGGCCTCGCCACCTTCTCGCTGAGCCTGTTCGGCCTGATCTTCGGGCTCATCCGCGGCAATTCCGCCGGCTGGGCCAGCGCCCAGATCCTCGCCTCGCTGATCGGCGCGGCGGCGTTGATGGCGGCGTTCATCGTGATCGAGCTGCGCCGCGAGAACGCGATGCTCGATCTGAGCCTGTTCCGTGTGCCCGCATTCGGCGGCGTCTCGATCGTCGCCTGGGCCCTCTCCGCGAGCATGTTCGCGCTGTTCCTCTATCTCACCCTCTACGTGCAGGACATCCTCGGCTTCTCGCCGCTCGAGGCCGGGCTGCGGTTCCTGCCGATAACCCTGCTCTCGTTCTTCGTCGCGCCGATCGGCGGACAGTTGCTGAAGCGCTGGCCGGCGCGGGCGCTGCTCGGGGTTGGCCTGATCCTGGTGGGGATTGGGCTGCTGCTGATGCACGGGGTGGCGGTCGGCGACAGCTGGACCGGGCTGCTTCCGGGCTTCCTGGTGGCCGGGGTGGGAATCGGGCTGACCAACCCGGCGATCGCCTCGACCGCGCTGGGCGTGGTCCCGCCGGCGCGCGCCGGGATGGCCTCGGGGATCAACTCCACCTTTCGCCAGGTCGGGATCGCAACCGGCGTGGCAGCGCTCGGAGCGGTGTTCCAGTCGCGGATCGCCGGCGAGCTGGCGACCAGCCTGCCGCGGGCGCCGGGGGGCTTCTCGGATGCCGTCGCGTCGGGCGCGACCCACCAGGCCGTGAGCCAGGTTCCAGAGCCGGCCCAGGGCCAGGCGCTGAGCGCCGCCAACCACGCCTTCGTCACCGCCTTCAACGAGATCCTCCTGATCGGCGCAGCGGTGGCGATCGTGGGCGGGATCCTGGGGCTGCTGCTGGTCCGCCAGCGCGACTTCGTCGCACCCCCCGCGGGTGAGCCCGCAGCCGAGCCCGCGGTCGCCTGATCGGGACGATCCGTCCCGCGCCGCTGGTAAGTAGGGGTGAGTGCTGCGCGAGCTCCGGATCGAGAACCTGCTGCTGATCGAGCGCGCGGAGTTGCGATTCGGGCCTGGGCTGAACGCGATCACCGGGGAGACGGGGGCGGGCAAGACGATCCTGGCCCATTCCCTCGACCTGCTGATGGGCGGCAAGGCGCGGCCGCAGATCGTCCGCCCCGGTGCGGAGGAGGCCTACGTGGAAGGGGTGTTCGCGCTTCCCGCCGGGTTGTTCGACGATCCGGAGCTGGTCGAGGTGAGGGAGCGCCTGCCCGAGGAGGCTGACGAGATCGTGCTGGGGCGCCGGATCGCCGCCGGTGGGCGAACAAGCGCCTTCGTCCAGGGGCGAAGTGCGTCCGCCGGCGACCTGCGAGCGCTCGGCTCGCGCCTGCTCGGCTTCTACGGACAGCACGAGCACCGCCGGCTGGTGCTGGCCTCGGCGCAGCTCGAGATCCTCGACGGCTTCGCGGGGGCCGACCAGCTCGAGCGCCGGGCCCGTTACCGGAAGGTGCACGCCGAGGTGGGCGCGCTCGCGCGCGAGCTGGCGGAGCTTCGAGACCGCGAAGGTGCCAGGGAGCGCGACCTGGACCTGCTTCGCTACGAGCTTGCCGAGATCGAGGCCGCCGCGCCAGATCCGGCCGAGGAGCGCGAGCTTGAGCGCGAGGGCGAGCGGTTGCAACACGCGGAGGCGCTGCGCTCCGCCGCGTCGGGCGCCCTTGCCGCGGTCGCAGGCTCCGACGAGGGCCTCGGCGGTGCGCGTGCGCTGCTGGGCGAGGCCGAGGCGGCGCTGTCGGCGGCGCGCGGGGTGGACCCGTCGCTCGACGAGCTGCAGCAGCGGATCGGTGCGGTCGGATTGGAGCTCGACGAGGCCGGAAGCTCGCTGCGAGGCTACCTCGAGCAGATCGAGGCCGAGCCCGGCCGGGCGGAGGAGGTGGGCGAGCGGCTGCACGCGCTCGACCGCCTGAAGCGAAAGCACGGCGGCTCGGTCGAGGCGGTGCTCGAGCACGCCGAGCGCTGCAGGGTCGAGATCGAGCGGATAGAGAGCGCCGGGGAGCGAACGGGGGAGCTCGAGCTGCGGCTGACCGACGCCGAGGAGCTGCGCGCCGGGCTGGCCGCCGAGCTGAGCCGGAACAGGGCGAGCGCCGCCGGCAAGCTCGCCAATCGGGCCCGCTCGGAGCTGGGCCAGTTGGCGATGGACGGCGCCTCGCTGGAGGTCTCGCTCGAGCCCCATCCGGAGGGCTTCGGCCCCAACGGATCGGAGGCGGTCGAGCTCCGGGTCGCGACCAACCCCGGGATCCCGCCCTCGCCGCTTCGTGACGCGGCGTCGGGAGGCGAGCTCTCGAGGATCATGCTGGCGCTGATCGGCCTGGCTCCCGGGCTGGGCGAGCGGACGCTCGCCTTTGACGAGATCGACGCCGGGATCGGCGGCAACACGGCTCGGGCGGTCGGGGAGAGGCTGCGCCGGCTGGGCGCCGAGCGCCAGGTGATCTGCATCACCCATCTACCGCAGGTCGCGTCCCTCGCCGAAGCACACTTTCGGATCGCCAAGCGCTCCGACCGCGGTCGCGCTCGGGCGACCGTGGCCCGCGTCGATGGCGACGAGCTGGTCGCCGAGATCGCGCGGATGCTGGGAGCCTCCGGCGACGACGAGGTCGCCAGCCGGCACGCACGGGAGCTGCTCGCGGCCGCCTAGGCCCCCGGCCGCCGCGATCGGTGGGCGTGCGGGGCTTCCGCGGGGCGATCGCGGATAATCAGCGGGTCTCGATGGCGTCCCTGGCCCGAATCCGCCGCCGTGCGCCGAATGGCGACGGCCGCGCCACCCCACGATCGGCGCGCGCGATCCACGGCACCGCGAAGCTCAACCGGAGCACGAAGCAGCTCGTCAGGCGGCTCGATCCCGCCGACGTCGCGATCATCGACCACGAGGAGCTCGATCGGGTCGCCGCCGAGGACCTGGTCGCGAGCGGCGTGCGGGCGGTGGTCAACGTGGCTCCTTCGGTGAGCGTTCGCTATCCGAACGCCGGGCCGCTGCTGCTCGCGCGGGCCGGTGTCTGCTTGGTTGACGTCCCCGGGGCGCCGCTGTTCGACGAGCTTCGCGATGGCGACCCGGTGAGCATCCTCGACGGCGAGGTGCGCAGCAACGGAGCGGTGCTGGCCGTCGGGCGCGAGCTCGGCGCCGACGAGCTCTCCGACCAGCTCACGGGTCAGCGTCAGCGCGTCGACGAGGCGCTGGCGGCCTTCGCCGAGAACACCGTCACCCGGTTGCGCGGGGAGGGCGAGCTTCTGGCAGGGCAGCTTGAGCTGCCTAGGGTCCGGACCTCGTTTCGCGACCGCCACGTCCTGACCGTCGTCCGGGGCTCCACGTACCGCAAGGACCTGCGGGCGCTGCGCGCATACATCCGGGACGTGCGCCCGGTGCTGGTCGGTGTGGATGGCGGAGCCGACGCGATCCTCGAGGAGGGGTTGAAGCCCGACTTGGTGCTGGGGGACATGGACTCGGCCAGCGACGAGGCGCTTCGCTGCGGCGCCGAGCTCGTCGTCCACGCTTATCGGGACGGGCGCGCGCCGGGGGGCGAGCGGCTCGAGCGACTGGGGCTGGAGCACCATGTGCTCTGCAGCGCGGGCACCAGCCAGGATGCGGCGATGCTGCTCGCGCATGAGAAGGGCGCCGGCTTGATCGTCAGCGTCGGGGCCCATTTCAACCTGGTCGACTTCCTGGAGCGAAGCCGCAACGGGATGTCGTCCACCTTCCTGACCCGGCTGCGGGTCGGAGAGGTGCTGGTGGACGCCAAGGGCGTCAGCCGCCTCTATAACCCCGGCGTCACGCCTCGTCAGCTGGGCTTGTTCCTGGCCGCCGCTCTGGTCCTGTTGGCGATCGTGATCATCACCACCCCGGCGCTCAGCGACCTCACCGAGCTGATCTGGCTGAAGCTGAAGATCATCCTGGGCATCAAGTGATCCAGGCCGGCTAGCTCCTATTCTCGGCTGGTCATGGGGTACTCGGGCCGCTATCACGCAGCCTCGCTCGCAGCCGTGTTCTTGGCGCTGGCGATCGGAATCCTGATCGGGGTCGGGCTCGGGCACAACGTCCTCTCCGGCGCCCAGAGAGACTTGGAGAAGAGCCTCAAGAGCGACCTCGCCGACACCCGGGCGCACAACGAGGCACTCCAGGCCGAGCTGAACGGGGAGCGCGAGTTCACCGACCAGATCTACCCCGCCCTGGTGGCCAACCTGCTGAGCGAGAAGCGAATCGCCGTCGTCGCCCTCGGCGGCCTGCCCGAGGACATCAAGGGCGACATCGAAGCGGTGGTCGGGGGGGACAGCCCAACCGCGGCGAAGCTCGCCGAGGTGGCCCTGGTCCGCGAGCCGCCTGATCTGCACGGGCTCGCCGCCGCCGCCCGGACTACCCCGTGGCGGCGGGTCGCTCGCGACCCCGACGCGCTGTCGGCCCTGGCCCGGCGCTTCGGGGAGGGGCTGGTGAGCGGTGGCGCGGCGCTGACCCGGTTCCGGGAACCCCTGCTGAGCGGGATCAGCGGGCGCCCAGGGGGAATCGACGCGGTGATCGTGGTCCGCGATCGGCCCGAGGACCTCGGCCCGCGCCAGGCACAGGCGGCGGACGGCCTCGAGGCGGCGATCATGGCGGGATTGGAGCGCTCCGGCGCGGTGCCGGTGGTCGGGGTGGAGCGCTCCGACACCGACCCCTCCTCGGTCGGCTTCTTCTCCTCGGCGGGCCTGCGCGCCACCGTCGACAGCATCGACCTTGTCTCGGGCCGGGTGGCGCTCGCCTACGCGCTCGGCGGCACGGAGGGCAACTACGGGACCAAGTCGACCGCGGACCGCCTGCTGCCGGCGCTGGGCCAGCCGGCCGCCCACTCGCCCGGCTCGAGCTCTCCGTGAGGCTGGCCGGGCTGGCGCTCTCGGCGGCGGTCGCGGTTGCGTTCGTCGGCCCTTGGCTGCGCGACATGGAGCGGACCGGGCTCACCCGGCGCAACTACCGGGCCCGCTCGGTCGCATTTCCGGCCGGGGCGGTTCTGGTTGCGTGCTCGCTGGTCGCCCTCGTCCCGCTCGCGGTGCTCGACGATCGCGCCGACCTGGACCTGCTCGACCCGGAGCTTCGGCGCTGGGCGGTCTACGTGCTCGGTGTTGCGCTGCTCGGCCTGCTCGACGACGCGCTCGGTCGAGGGGCCGACGCCGCGGCTCCCCGCGGCTGGCGCGCCCACGCGAGGGCGGTGGCGTCGGGGCACTTCTCGACCGGCGCGATCAAGGCCGTGGGGGCCCTGGGTCTCGCCGCGTACGCGACCTCGGGCCTCGGCCGCCACGACCTTGGCTACCTCGCGGATCTGGCCCTGCTGCTCGGGGCCACGAACCTCTTCAACCTGCTCGACCTGCGACCGGGCAGGGTCGAGAAGGCGCTCGCGGCGCTGCTAGCGGGGCTCTGTGTCGGCGCCTGGACGGTCGCCCCGCTCGACCTGCTCGGCGTGTTCATCGGCCCGGTTCTGGTCGGGGCGGCGTTCACGCTCCGGGAGCGCGCGATGCTCGGCGACACCGGGTCCAACCTGGTCGGGGCGCTGGCCGGGATCTCGTTGCTTGTCACCCTCGGCGACACCGGCCGGATCGTGGCGCTGGTGATCGTCGCCGCGCTCAACCTCTATGGCGAGTTCCGCTCGATCTCGGGGACGATCGAGCGCATTCCGCTGCTTCGCTCTCTAGACTCGCTCGGCAGGTTGACTGAGGGCCACGAGGTAGACCCCCGAAGATGAAGCCCGGTGAGACCAGGTTCATCTTCGTCACCGGCGGGGTTGTCTCATCGCTCGGTAAGGGGATCGCAGCGGCGTCGGCCGGCCGGCTGTTGGTCAGTCGGGGCTTCAGCGTCCAGCTGCAGAAGTTCGATCCCTACATCAACGTCGACCCCGGGACCATGAGCCCCTTCCAGCACGGCGAGGTGTTCGTGACCGAGGACGGGGCGGAGACCGACCTCGACCTCGGCCACTACGAGCGGTTCACCGACGAGAACACCTCCCGGGCTTCGAACGTAACCGCAGGTGCCGTCTACAACTCGGTCATCCGCCGTGAGCGCCGCGGCGACTACCTCGGGGCCACCGTTCAGGTGATCCCGCACATCACCGACGAGATCAAGCAGCGGATCCTGATCCTGGCCGAGTCCCAGGCGGTGGACTTCGTGATCTCGGAGATCGGCGGCACCGTGGGAGACATCGAGTCGCTGCCGTTCCTGGAAGCGATCCGCCAGCTGTACACCGACCTCGGGCCGCGGCGCTGCATGTTCGTGCACCTGACCCTGGTGCCGTACGTGGGCCACGCAGGCGAGCTGAAGACGAAGCCGACCCAGCACTCGGTCAACGAGCTGCGCCGGATCGGGATCCAGCCCCACGCGCTCGTGTGCCGCTCCGAGCGCGGCCTGGAGCGCGACATCCGCCGCAAGATCGCCCTGTTCGGCAGCGTCCCGGAAGAGGCGGTGATCTCGGCCCGGGACGTCGACAACATCTACAAGGTGCCGCTGGTGCTCCGGGTCGAGGGCATGGACGACCTCGTGCTCGACCACTTCGGGCTCGAAGCGCCGACCCCGGACCTGTCCGAGTGGGAGGACCTGGTCCGCCGCGCGGACGCCTGCGAGCGCACCGTGCGGATCGCCCTGGTCGGCAAGTACGTGCAGCTCGAGGACGCCTACAAGTCGCCGATCGAGGCGCTCAAGCACGGCGGCTACCACTACGGGACCAACGTCGAGGTGGAGCTGGTCAACTCGGAGGACCTGGATCTCGAGGCGCTCGCCTCGGCCGATGGCATCTTCGTGCCCGGCGGGTTCGGCGATCGCGGGATCGAGGGCAAGATCGAGGCGGCGCGGGTGGCCCGCGAGAACGACATCCCGTACCTCGGCGTCTGCCTCGGAATGCAGACCGCGGTGATCGAGTTCGCCCGTCACGTGGCGCGCATGGAGGGCGCCAACTCGTCCGAGTTCGACCCGGAGACGCCGTTCCCGGTCATCGACCTGCTCCCGGAGCAGAAGGAGGTGACCGACATGGGGGGGACCATGCGGCTCGGGGCCGACCCGGTCAAGATCCACGACGGCACTCGCGCGCGGGAGATCTTCGGCGAGGCGGTGATCTACAAGCGTCACCGGCATCGCTACGAGGTCAACAACCTGCTCCGACGGCGGCTCGAGGACGAGGGTCTGGTCGCCGGCGGGACCTCGCCCGACGAGCGGCTGGTCGAGATCATCGAGCTGCCGGACCATCCATTCTTCGTCGCCTCCCAGTTCCACCCCGAGTTCAACTCGCGGCCCACCCGCCCGGAGCCGTTGTTTCGGGAGTTCGTGGGAGCTGCGGTGCGGCGCGCGGTGGAGCGCGGCGGCGCGGAGCCGTCCGAGGCGGAGGCCGAGGCGCCGGACGACGTTCAGGTTCGCGGCTCGGGCTGAGCTCGACCTCATACGCTGTCGCTGGAAATGGACGACGGCGAGAGCGTGATCCGTGATGTGTGGCGCCGCTGGAACTCCGGCGAGCGTGAGTTCGACCCCGAGATCTTCGATCCGGAGATCACGATCCACTCGCACTTGACCGGCGGCGCCTATCAGCGGAGAAGAGCAGCTTCAGGTGTGGATCGCGGAGATCGATCAGCAGTTCGATGGTTGGGAGCTCGAGGTCGATCGAACCGGACGTGCTCGCCGACGGGCAGGTACCTCGTCCACGGGTCGATCCGTGGCCAGGGTCGGGCGAGCGGGATCGAGCTCGACGAGCCGGCGGCCTGGATCGTCGAGCTTCGCTCGGGGCGTCTGCTCACGATCCACAACTTCATCGGCGTCGACGCGGTGAAGGCTGCCGAAGCGTCGACATGAGCGACGTTGGCGAAGGTCAGCGGATGCTCGACCGCTTCGTGCGGCTGTGCGAGATTGCGAGCCCGACCGGCGAGGAGCGGGGCGTCGCGGACACGGTGCTGGGCGAGCTGCGGGAGCTCGGGGTCGAGGTCGAGGAGGACGGCGCGGCGTCGGCTGCGCGCGCCGGAGCGGGCAACCTGATCGCCCGCCTGCCGGGGGAGGGTGACGGGTGGGTGATGTTCGCCTGCCATCTCGACACGGTCCCGCACCAGGGAGCGGTCGAGGTGGTGCTGGACAACGGGGTCTTTCGGAGCCGGGGCGAGACGATCCTGGGAGCCGACAACAAGGCGGCGGTGACCGTCCTTGTCGAGCTGGCCGTCAGGCACGCCGAGCGGCGGCCCCGGGTGGGGCTCGAGCTGGTGTTCACGGTCGCCGAGGAGGATGGCCTTCGGGGGGCGAAGGAGCTCGACCTGGCGGCGCTCCGATCGTCATTCGGATTCGTGCTCGACCACGCCAGCCCGATCGGCGAGGTGATCAACGCGGCGCCGACCTACATGCGGATGGCGGCCGAGTTCGAGGGGATCGAGTCCCACTCCGGGATTCGCCCCGAGGACGGCCGCAGCGCGATCCAGGCGGCGGCGGTGGCGATCGCCCGGATGAGGCTGGGACGCCTCGATCCCGAGACGACCGCGAACGTGGGGGTGATCGCAGGCGGTACCGCCTCCAACGTGGTGCCGGGTCACTGCCGCGTCGATGGCGAGGCGCGCAGCATCGACGACGAGCGGGCCAGCGAGACGATCGGCGCGATGGTGGACGCCTGCACCTGGGCGGCCGCGGAGCACGAATGCGACCTCGACGTCCAGGTGACGGAGATGTTCCGGGGGTACCGGCTGGGATCGAGTGCGGCGCCGGTGGCCACAGCCCGCGCGGCGCTGGAACGCTGCGGGATCGAGCCCCGCGAGGTGGCGACCGGCGGCGGCAGCGATGCGAACGCTTTCTGCGCCGCCGGGTTCGATTGTGTTCTGCTCGCCAACGGAACCGAGGCCAACCACACGCCGGAGGAGAGCGTCGCGGCCGAGCGGATCGTCCAGATGCTCAGCGGTCTCCGAGGCGATCGTCGAGGAGGCGGCGTCGCGATGCTGAGCCTGCGCCGGGGGGTGGTGGTCGAGACCGACCCGCTCACGGTGCGGGTTGAGGATCAGGCGCGCCGGGCGTGGGCGGATCGCACGCTGGTCGGGGAGGTGGTCGAGGGGGACGAGGTGATCGTCAACACGGAGGCGCTCGACCTCGGCCTTGGCTCGGGCGGCTTCGATGTCGTCCACGTCAACCTGACCCGCGGGCTGGACGGCGTTCGCGCGCCGGCTGGCCGGCACGTCATGAAGCTCAACTACACGCCGCTTCAACACTCGGTGAGCCCGATCGAGAGCGAGCGGAGCGAAGCCGGGACGCGACCCGCACCGCCCGCGCTCGTGCTGCCGCTGCACGGTCAGCTGGCGCCGGTGGCCTGGGCGGCGCGGGAGAAGCGACCGGGGTTGCGGATGGGCTACGTCCAGACCGCCGGCGGGGCGCTCCCGGGCTCACTGTCGAGCGACGTCGCCGATCTTCGCCGGCGTGGGCTGCTCGAAGGCCATGTCACCGCCGGCCCCGCATATGGCGCCGAGCACGAGGCGATCAGCACCCTCGGAGCGCTCGATGCCGCCGCGCGGCTGGGCTGGGATGCTGTCATCTGCGGCCCGGGCCCGGGGATCATCGGCTCGGCGACCGAATACGGCCATGGGGGGACCGCTGCACTCGAGAGTGCCCACGCCGCGCTGGCGCTCGGCCTGCCCACGCTGGTCTCGCCGCGGCTGTCGGGCTCGGATCCCCGCCCTCGGCACCGAGGGCTGAGTCACCACACGGAGACCGTGCTCGAGCTCCTCCTGGGCCAGGTCCGGGTCCCGGTTCCCGAGATCGAGCTCACGGGGTGGCCGACCGGGGAGCGGGGCCCCGACCAGGTCGACCTGCCGAGCGTCCTCGACGCACTGCACCGGGTCTGCGACGAGCGCCACGACGTGATCGTCGAGCCGGTGGACCTGAAGGGTTACTCGGCCAGCGGGCTCCCCGCGGAGACGATGGGGCGGACGATCGATCAGGATCCGCTGTTCTTCGCCGCCGCGCTCGCCTCCGGGTCCGCGCTGGCGGCGGTTGCGGCGACGAAAGGCTAGGCCCATGGAGCGCACCGAGTCCAAGATCGTCTACGAAGGCCAGATCGCCTCGGTTCGAGTGGAGCGGTTCCGCCACCCGGACGGCTCGACCTCGGTTCGGGAGGTGATCGGCCACCCGGGGGCGGTGGCGATCGTCGCCCACGACGAGCGGTTCGTTCACCTGGTACGGCAGCCCCGCGAGGCGGTGGGGGAGGACGACCTGCTCGAGCTCCCCGCGGGCAAGCTCGACGTCGCCGACGAGAGCCCGCTCGAGTGCGCCGCGCGGGAGCTGGCCGAGGAGATCGGCAAGTCGGCCGCCCAGTGGCGCGAGCTGAAGCGCTTCTATACCAGCCCCGGGTTCGCGGACGAGCAGGTGATCGTCTATCTGGCGACCGAGCTCGGTGAGGCCGAGGCCGAGGCCGACGAGGAGGAGCGGATCGAGGTTGTCCCCTGGCCGCTGGAGGACCTCGACGGCGCGATCGCCGAGTGCCGCGACGCGAAGTCGCTGGTGGGGCTGTTGATCTTCCGCGAGCTGCGCTCCGCGGGCCGCGCATAGCCGGTTGCACCGGAAGGTGAGGCCCGCGGCGCGGGCGAAGCTTGTCGGATGGCCGTCGCGGTGGACAGCTCCGAGGGGCGTGAGAGCGCGGTCGAAGCGCGGTTCGAGGCGCTGGTGCTCGACTTCCTCGCCCACCTCGAGTTCGAGCGCGGCCTGGCGCGCAACACCCTCGACGCCTACCGCACCGATCTGCTCCAGTACGGGGCCTTCTTGGCCCGGCGCCATCGGGGCGCGACCGAGGCCGAGCGCGGCGACGTCGCCGACTTCCTCGCCGACCTGGCAACCGGTGATGGACAGCCGGCCTGCTCGCCGGCCACGATCAACCGCAAGACCGCCTGCCTGAGGTCGTTCTACCGCCACCTTCGCCGCGAGGAGCTGGTCGACGCCGATCCAACCGCCGCGCTCAGCCCTCCGACCAAGAGTCGCAAGCTCCCGCGCGTGCTCACCTACAGCGAGGTGAAGCGCCTGCTGGAGAGCGTCGACGAAGCCGACCCGATCGGGCTCCGCGACCGGGCCCTGCTCGAGGTCATGTACGGCTGCGGCCTGCGGGCCTCCGAGACGGTCGGGCTCGACGTCAACGAGGTGGACCTTCGGCGCGGGTTCGTGCGCCCGCACGGCAAGGGCAACAAGGAGCGGATCGTGCCATTGGGCCGGGCGGCAGCGGCGGCGGTGACCAGATACCTGCGAAGCGGGCGCCCGGACTTGATCGGGACGCGGCCGCAGTCGAGGCTGTTCGTCAACTTCCGCGGTGGCCCGCTGACACGCCAGGGGCTGTACAAGATCATTCGACGGCGGGCCGGCGCGGTCGGGCTGGAGGGCAAGATGAGCCCTCACACCCTGCGCCACTCCTTCGCCACCCACCTGCTCTCGGGCGGCTGCGATCTGCGCTCGGTGCAGGAGATGCTCGGTCACGCCGACGTCGCCACCACCCAGCTCTACACCCACCTGTCCGGCGAGCGGATCAAGGAGGTCTACTTCAAGACCCATCCGCGAGCTGTGCTGAGATAGCCAGGAGGTAATCGATGCATTCCGCGCTCACCCTCGTCGAATCCCCACAGGACCCTCGCCGTGCTGATGGCGAGCATCCGCTCGACCAGCTGCTGCGAACCGCGAGCGCGGCTCCGGCTCCGGCCGCGGCCGAGAACGGCTCGTATCGGTTCTGGGCCTGCGCCCACGGCCCCGTGGGCCGCTCGCAGACGACGGCCGTCTGGGGGTTGTGGCTCGACCAGACAGTGGTCTTCGCAGCGGACACGGAGAGCGTCGCGGTCGGCGATCCGCACGCCTTTCCGGCCTCCGTGGTCCAGCTCGAGGGGGATGGCGGGGTCACCGTCGTCGACGGAAGCGCCGAGAGGGTGGAGGACCCGGCGCTCCTGGCCCGGTTCGTCTCCGAGTGCGAGGCCAAGTACGGCTTCGAGCCCGATCCGCAGGATCCCGACACCCCCGTGTACACGATGCGGGCGGGGCCCGTGGAGTCGAGGCACGCCACCGAGCCTTGAGCCTCGGCAGGCCGCGCCGAGGTCGCTCGGGGCGGGTCGCGCCAACCTAGTACAACCAGGGGCATGCCCGAGCTGCCCGAGGTGGAGACCATCCGCCGCCAGATCGAGCCCGCGCTCGCCGGGCGGGTGATCGAGTCGGTCGAGGTGCTCGACCGGCGCTGGACCCGGCCGAGCGACCCCAGGGAGGTCGAGCTGGGGCTCGCAGGCCGCAGGATCGAGCGCGTCGAGCGCCGGGGCAAGTACCTGTTGCTGCGGCTCGACGGGGATCGCACCCTGGCGATGCACCTCCGGATGACCGGCAACCTCCTGCTCGCCGAGCCCGGCGCGGCGCCGCGCCACCTCCGGGCGACGATCCTGCTCGACGACGGGACGCGGCTCCTGTTCACCGATGCCCGGCGGTTCGGCCAGGCGGTGATCCTGGACGGTGATCGCCTTGACGAGTACTTCGCGTCCCGGCTCGGCGTGGAGCCGCTGTCGAGCGCGCTCACCGCCGAGGAGCTCTGCCGGCTGGCATCGGGAAGGCGTGCGCCGCTGAAGTCGTTCCTGCTCAACCAGACCGGGGTCGCCGGGATCGGCAACATCTACGCCGACGAGGCGCTTCACCGGGCGGCGCTTCACCCGCTGTCGCCGGCGGGCTCGATCAAGCCCGAGGACTGCGAGCGGCTGCGCGAGGGCATCGTCGCCACCCTCGAGGCCGGGCTTCGCAGCGGCGGCGCGTCGGTCGACGACTACCGAGACGCCCGCGGCGAGCGCGGGGCGATGCAGGACGAGTTCCTGGTCCATGCCCGTGAGGGCAAGCCATGCCCGCGGTGCGGTGCCGAGATCCGCAGGATCGTGGTCGGGGGCCGCTCCACCTACTTCTGTCCCTCCTGCCAGCGCCGGCTCCGGCGTCGGCCGAGGCGTCGGGGGACTCGCCGGGCGGCGGCATGAGCGAGGCGATCTCCGCGCCGGGCGGGTTCCTGATCGGTCATTGGACCGACGCCGAGGGGGTGACCGGCTGCACCGTCATCATCCCGCCGCCGGGGAGCCGAGGAGGAGTGGACGTGCGGGGCGGCGGGCCCGGGACGCGCGAGACCGACATCATCGGCCCGCTCGCCGGCACCAGCGACGTGACCGCGGTTCTGCTCGCCGGCGGCAGCGCCTTCGGCCTCGGGGCCGCCGACGGCGCGATGCGCTGGCTGGAGGAGAACGACCTTGGGTACCGGACCCCGGCCGGTCGGGTGCCGATCGTTCCGGCGGCGGTGGTGTACGACCTGGCGGAAGGCGATCCTGGCGCCAGGCCGGGTCCGGAGGGTGGCTACGCGGCGTGCACGTCGGCCGTCGCCGGCGTCCCGGAGCGCGGTCGGGTGGGCGCCGGGACGGGAGCGGCGGTGGGGAAGATCCTCGGGCGCCGCCGGTCGGCGCCGGGCGGCATCGGCTACGCGGCCGCTCGCAGCGGGCGCGGGGAGACGGTGGCGGCCCTGGCGGTGGTGAACGCCTTCGGGGACGTCATCGGCGAGGGCGGCGAGGTGCTCGCCGGGCCCCGGCGAGGCGACGAGACGATGTCCACCACGGAGCTGATTGCCGGGATGAAGGGGCCACCGGACTGGACTCGAGTGGAGGAGCGCAACACGACCCTGGTGTGCGTGATGACCGACGCCGCGCTCGACAAGTCCGCCTGCGCTCGAGTGGCGCGGATGGCGAGCGGGGGCGTCGCGCGTGCGGTCGACCCCGCCTACTCGGACGTGGACGGCGATGTCGCCTTCTGCCTCTCGTCCGGCGATGGCGATACCGACAGGTTCTCGGCGATCGCGATCGGGACGATTGCCGCCACGGTGACGGCGGCCGCGATCCGGGACGCGGTCAGACGCTGAGACGAACAACGGCGGCTGGGTAGGGGCACCGGCACGCGGGGCAGGAGGGCGCGTTTCTTTCGCTGAGCGAAGGAAACTCGCCAATTCCCCTACCAGCCCACTTCGACCCCGGCCGTTCGGGCCAAGCCGGGAGCCGGCAACATCCGCCCCGGCGGTCATCGTTGGCCGGCCATGCCGGGCTCCTACAAGACCGAGGCGGTGGTCCTGCGCAGCATTCGCTACGGGGAGGCGGATCGCGTCCTTCACCTGTACAGCGCGACGCGGGGCCGGATCGGGGCGATCGCCAAGGGGTCGCGGCGACCGCGCTCGCGGTTCGGCGGCCGGCTGGAGCCCTTCTTTCGGCTCGACCTCGTCCTCCACGAGGGCAGGGGGGAGCTGGCCACCGTCACCTCGGCGCACACGGTGGCGGGGCACTCACGCCTGCGCGCGAGCGGCCCGGCGCTGATGGCGGCGGCTCGGGGCTGCGACGCGGTACTCCGGCTGCTCGATTCCGAGGAGGCCAATCCCCCGGCCTACAACCTGCTCTGCCGCTACCTGGCGCTGCTCGACGGGGACGAGTCCGCCGGTGGCGATGGGGCGGGCGACGGGGCGGCGGGGGCCGCCGCGGCGCTGGCCTTTCGGCTGAAGCTGGCGCTGGCGGCGGGATTCGCGCCCGAGCTCGCCTGGTGCACGCGTTGCCACGAGGCCGATGAGCTGGTGGCCTTCTCGGGGGAGGCGGGCGGCGTCGTCTGCGCCGCCTGCGAGCGGGGCGGGTTTCGGCTCTCCCGGGAGGCTCACGAGTTCATGGTCGAAGCGCTGGGGCGCCCGCTGGTCGTGGCACCGACCGCGTCGGCGCGCGCCCTGCGGCAGGCCGAACGCGCGGTAACCGAGACGCTCGAGCACCACGCTCACGTTCGCCTGCGCGCTGCGGCCTAGCGTCGCACCGTGGCCGACTTGCGTTCGCCCATTCGATGCAACCCGGCCATCGGTCGCCCGGGTGCGTTCAGCGCGGCCGGTAGAGGCGCTCCGCGACCCGGAGCTGAACCGCTCGAGGCGAGGGGCGGGTGGCGCGGATGAACCAGCGGATCGTGCGGCCCGGGATCACCGAGCGGCGACCGCGGTCGTAGGCGGCGAGCGCCTCGCTCACCACCTGCTCGGCCGGGATCTGGCCGGGCACGACCGACACCCGATCGGGGGCGTATCCGGCCGTCTTTTGCCACTCGGTCGGCACCGGCCCCGGGTTGACGGCCAGCACCCGCACCCCGGAGCCCCGGAGCTCGGTGTGAAGGGCGTCGGTGAAGCTGATCGCGAAGGCCTTGGTCGCGGCGTACACCGATTCGTACGGGAGCGGCTGCATGCCGGCGGTTGAGGCGACGTTGATGATCCCGCCGCGCCCCCGGTCGACCATCCCCGGCAGGAAGGCGTGAGTGAGGGTGACGATCGCCTCGCAGTTGACCCGGACCTCCTCGGCGTCCCGCTTCGGATCGTGCTCCAGGAACGAGCCCGAGGTCCCGAAGCCGGCGTTGTTGACGAGCAGGTCGACGTCGACGCCGAGCTCGCCGACGCGATCCGAGAGCGCCGAAGCCTCGGTGGCCAGGTCGCAGGGGACCGAATGGGCGTCGGTGGGCAGCTCGTCGGCGAGGCTCTGGAGGCGGTCCGCCCGCCGAGCGACCAGGACCAGCTCGTAGCCGCGCAAAGCGAGCTGGCGGGCAAATTGTTCACCGATTCCTGAGGAAGCACCGGTAACCAGCGCGGTTTCGGGCACCGGCTGACCCTATTCTCTTTTCGAGTTGTCCACAGCCGCCAGCCAGCCGTCAGCCGCGCTCGACCTGCCCTTCGAGGATCGCGTTCGCTCCTGGGAGGCGGAGTACCTGTGGGAGAAGGGGACGCCGTCGTACCCGGCGATCCGCCGTGAGCCCGAGCCGGACAGCCCGATGCGGACGCCGTTTCAGCGCGATCGCGACCGGATCGTGCACTCGAAGGCGTTCCGGCGGCTGAAGCACAAGACCCAGGTGTTCATCGCCCCGGAGGGGGACCACTACCGGACCCGGCTCACTCACACGCTGGAGACGTGCGGGATCGCTCGCACGGTCGCCCGGGCGCTGGGGCTGAACGAGGACCTGGCCGAGGCGATCGGTCTGGGGCATGACCTCGGCCATCCGCCGTTCGGCCACATCGGCGAGGAGACGCTCGACGAGGCGCTTCGCGAGCGCGCTGACCGCGGCTTCAGACACAACCGCCAGTCGCTGCGGGTGGTGGATGTTCTGGAGCGCGACGGTCGGGGGCTGAACCTGACCGAGGCGGTGCGCGACGGGATCCTCAACCACACCGGGTCGCAGCAACCGCTGTCGCTTGAGGGGAGGGTGGTTCGCCTTGTCGATCGGGTCGCATACATCAACCACGACCTGGACGACGCCCTGAGGGCGGGGATCATCGAGCTCGACGATCTGCCCGGGGCGGAGATCGAGCTGCTCGGCTCGACGGGGGCGAGGCGGATCGACACGCTTGCACGGGACATCGTCGAGGAGTCGCGCAAGGCGGGCGACATCGTCCAGAGCGAGGAGATCGGCGAGGCGATGCTCCTGTTGCGGAAGTTCATGTTCGAGCGGGTCTATCTGGGGGCGGAGGCGCGAAGCGAGCACGAGCGGGTGCAGCGGACGCTGCGGGGCCTGTTCGACCACTACACGGAGCATCCTGAGGAGGTCGGCGAGGGGGCCGCAGGGGCGGACGAGATCCAGAGGATCACCGACTACATCGCGGGGATGACGGACAGGTTCTGCATCGCCACCTTCAAGCGCCACGCCCTCCCGGAGGAGAGCCGGCTTTGAGCAGGTTCACGCCGGAGACGGTCGAGCGGGTAAAGGAGGCGGCCGACATCGTCGAGATCATCTCCGCGTACACGGAGCTGCGGCGAGCGGGCGAGCGCCACATGGGCCTGTGCCCGTTCCACGAGGAGCGTACGCCGTCGTTCTCGGTCGATCCCCGGGAGAAGCTCTACCACTGCTTCGGCTGCGGGGTGGGGGGCGACGTGATCAAGTTCGTGGAGGAGAAGGAGGGGCTCGGCTTCCCGGAGGCGGTCGAGGCGCTGGCCGACCGTTACGGGGTGGAGGTGGAGCGCGACGCCGAGGATCCGCAGGCCGAGGATGCTCGCCGACGCCGGGCGCGGCTAGGGGAGCTGCTGGAGCGAACGGCGCAGTTCTATGCGGCCTACCTGTGGGAGTCGAAGGAGGCCGGGAAGGCGCGGCAGTACCTGGACTCGCGGGGCCTCGGCGAAGAGGTGCTTCGCGGGTTCGGGGTGGGGTATGCGCCGAGCGCCTGGGATCAGGTTCTGACGCGCGGTCAGCGGGCCGGCTTCAGCGTCGCCGAGCTCGGGGCGGTGGGGCTGGTGCAGCGGGGGCAGAAGGGCGGGCACTACGACCGCTTTCGGGCCCGGATCATGTTCCCGGTCCGTGACCCCCGTGGTCGGGTGCAGGGGTTCGGGGCACGGGCGCTTCGGCCCGACACGAAGCCGAAGTACCTGAATTCGCCGGAGGGCGAGCTCTACCGGAAGGGCCGCACGCTCTATGGGATCGACCGGGCGCGGGGGGCGATCGCGAAGTCGGGGCGCGCCGTGGTGGTCGAGGGATACACGGACGTGCTGGCGGCCCATCAGGCGGGGATCGAGCAGGCGGTCGGGGTGATGGGCACGGCGATCACACCGGAACAGGTGAAGCAGCTCGCCTCCTACACCGAGGACGTGGTCCTGGCCCTGGACGCGGATCGCTCGGGGCGGGAGGCGATGCTGCGGGCGCAGCGGGTCGCGGGGAGCCGCAAGCTCCACCTGCGGGTGGCCGCGATGCCGGCCGGGGAGGATCCGGCGGACATCCTGTTGACCGATGCGGACAAGCTTCGGGGGCTGATCGAGGAGGCGATACCGCTGCCCGAGTTCCACGTGCGCTGGGCGCTGGACGAGGCGGACCTGAGCTCGCCCGCGGGGCGCGATTACGCCCTGGACGAGGTGGTGCCGGTGCTGGCCGGGATGGGGGAGTCGATCAGCCGCGACGAGTTGGCGCGGGTGGTGGCCGACCGGCTCGATGCCGACCCGGGGCTGGTGGTGCGACGGGTCGCCGAAGGCGGGCGATCTGAGCGCGCCGCACAGCCCGCGACCGCCGGGAGCGCCCCAACGGATGGCGAGCCACCAAGCCAGGCGCCTCGGCCCGCGCGCCCGCTGAGTGCTCGCGAGCGCCGCGAGCGTGCACTGCTGGCGATGTGCATCGCCTCTCCGGCCGAGGGCGAGGAGTTCTTGGGGCGCCTGACGCCGGAGCATCTGTCGGCGCCAGTGGTCGTTCGGGCGAGGGACTGGCTCGCCGGCGGGCACCTGGAGGAGCCGCTCGCCGGGTTGCCGCGCGAGGACGAGGAGCTCCTTTCGCTGATCACGCAGCTGGTGATGACCTCCGAGCGCGAGCCGGGGGGCCGCGGCGCGATGGAGCTCAACTTCCTCCAGCTCGAGCAGGCAATGATCGAGGGGCGAATCGGCGCCGCCCAGGGGGAGGGGGGAGACCCCCCGGTGGAGCTTCAGCGCCGCCGCGCCGAGCTCGCGGAACGGATCGCCCATTGGGAGAGCGCTCCAGCGGGGTAGGCAGCCTGTAACGGCTTTGTAAAGCCATATTCTCTGGGAACATACGTTCGCTGTTCCATCCGATCCCGTCGCCAGTATCCGCGCATGGATCGGGATCAGCTCCAGGGCTATTTGAGCCAGGGTCTATCGCTCGAACAGATCGGGATCCTCGTGAACCGCGATCCGTCGACGGTCGGCTATTGGTTGAGCAAGCACGGCCTATCGGCCAACGGCAAAGAAAAGCACGCACCCCGCGGGGGACTAACAAGGGAGCAGCTGGAGCCGCTCGTGCGATCAGGTGCCACCCTCGCGGAGATGGCCAGTGAGCTCGAACGAAGCACGTCCACGGTTCGCCACTGGCTCAAGGCGTTCGACCTCAAGACCCAGAATGGGCGTGGTCCACGACCGAAAGCCGCCCCCGGTCCCTCTGAGGTCGTGCTCACCTGCCCACGGCATGGAGCGACGGCGCACGTGCTCAGAAGGAGCGAACAGGCGTATCGGTGCAAGCGTTGTCGATCGGAGGCTGTGTCCCGATGGCGCCGCAAGGTCAAGGCACTCCTGGTCAAGGAAGCCGGGGGCAAGTGCGCTCTGTGCGGCTATCACCGCTGCATCGCGGCCCTGGAGTTCCACCATCGTGATCCATCCACGAAGTCGTTCGGCGTCGCCCGAAAAGGGGCGACTCGGCGGCTTGATCTTCTCCGCGCCGAGGCTTCCAAGTGCGTGCTTCTGTGCGGGAACTGTCATGCCGAAGTGGAGGCTGGCTTTACGGATCTGACGGCCCGCTAGAGTTCGCTCGATCTCAGTCCGTCCCTGGTAGCGCGGATGGATTACGTTGATCCGGGGTAGCTCAATTGGCAGAGCCGCGCGCTGTTAACGCGAAGGTTGCGGGTTCGAGTCCCGCCCCCGGAGCTGGAGCCACAGGGCGGCCTCGATCGTTCTAGGCGGCCAGGCGCTCGACCAGCTCGGCACCCCGCTCGGCGCCGTGATGCGCGCGCCCCCAGGTTGCAATCTCGCCGGCCCGTCGGGTGCACTCGAAATCCCCCAGGATCCGTCGCGACGCCACCCGCACGGACCGCGCCCCGAGTAACCGCCAAGGCAGCATCAACCCGGTCCCCGCCCACGCCACCCGCGCCGCGTTCTCCGCCATGTCGCCCACGTGCGGGCAGCAGAGCACCGGCGCTCCCGCCCCGAGCGCCCGCGCCACCGTCCCGTGCCCCCCGTGGCAGACGACCAGCGCCGCCTGCGGCATCACCTGCGAGTAGGGGAGCCAATCGACCACCACCGCATTCGCGGGCGCCGACGGCAGCGCCTGGCCCGCTCCCGGCCGATTGGTCGTCGCCACCACCCGCACGGGCTCTCCCTCAAACGCCTCCAGCGCCGCCCGAACCAGCCTCAACTCCGGGTCCTGCGCGGTGCTCGGTGCCACCAGCACCAGCGGCTGATCACCGTCCGGCAACTCGATCTCGGGATGTGCCAGCTCGAACTCCATCGGCCCGGTGACGTGCACATGACCCGGCCAGCGCCGCGGGTATTCGAGCTGCGGGAAGGTCGCCACCAGCGCCAGCTCGCGGCTGATCCCGCCGTGGAACTCCTCCACTGGCCGCAGCCCGACCGCCGCCCGCATCTCGTTCAGCTCCCGTCGGCCCCGGCGCAGGCCGGCGCCGAGCGCCGGCAGCCCCGCCCGCCAGAGCGCCCTCCCGACCGCGCTCCGGGGCGGTTGCGCGCCGAAGGCGAAGAACGGCATCCCCGGCTCCTGCACCGGGTAGACGTGCGGGACCAGCGTCGCCCTGCGCACCCCCGCGCGCTCGGCAGCCAGAGCGGGGGCCACCGTGAGGATGTCGCTGACCACGACCTCGGGGCGAAACTCCTCGACCAGCGGCGCCAGCGCCAGCGCCGCATCCGCCGCCGAGGCGTCCCCCTCCGAGCCCGGAGCTGGGGGCGGGAACGTCTTGTACTCCTCCGCGGCTGTGAATCCCAGGCCCTCGCCCTCGACCGCCTCTCGCCAGCGCTCCCAGGTCTCGACCACCACCTCGTGCCCTCGGCTCCGAAGCGCCCGCGCGAGGGAGATCGCCGGAAACGCATGCCCGGCGTCGCCGAAGGCGGCGACCAGGAATCGCTGCGAGCTCACGGCCCGCCGCTGGCCTAGATCCCGAGCTGCTCGCCCGGCCGCATGAAGACGATCTCCGGCACCAGGCAGGCCGGCGAGGTGCGCAGCAGGAACCGGACCGACTCCGCGATGTCCTGCGGACGGATCATCTCCTCCGCCTTCACCTGCTCCCTCACGAACTCGGTCATCGGGGTGTCGACGAACGCGGGGCACAGCGCCGTCACCTGGATCCCGTCGTTCGAGACCTCCTTCTGGGTCGCCTGGCTGAACCCGACCACCCCGGCCTTGGTCGCCGAATAGACCGACAGCCACGGTTGCCCCGACTTCCCCGAGATCGACGCCGTGTTCACGATCAGCGCCTTGCCGTGCTCACCGCCCGCCTCGCGCAGCAGCGGCAGGGCCTCCCTCGTGGCCATGATCAGGCTGCGCAGGTTGACCCCGATCTGCATGTCCAGGTGCTTGGTGACGATGTCCGCCATCGGCTGCCCGATGCCCACCCCCGCGTTGTTCACCAGCACGTCTAGCCGTCCGAACTGGGCCCGGTGGGACTCGACGACCTTCACCACCGCGTCCTCGTCGGTCATGTTCGCCGGCACGGCATTGACCTCGCAACCCGCCCCCCGTAGCTCCTCGGCCGCCGACTCGAGCTTCTCGGGCCGGCGGGCCGACAAGGTCAGCGCGTAGCCGTCCTCGCCCAGCGCGCGGGCAATCGCCAGCCCGATCCCGCTGGATCCACCCGTAATCAGCGCCGCTCGCTCAGCCACCACCGGTCTCCTCTCGTTCGCTCGGGTGGGGGACCCTACTGCGAGAAGCGGCCCGCGGGTGACCGAGGAATCAGGCGTGGCAGTAGGCGTAGGTGGTGATCGTGGCCAGGCTCGGGGCGGAGACGCTGAGCGACGACGTGGTCCAGCCGCGTCCGTCGGCGGTCCGCTTGGAGTCCAGCGCCCCGGCCGCCGTCAGCTGGCCGCCGACCGCCCCGATGTGCCCGTCGAAGCCGCCCGCGAGCGCCCTGTCGCCGCCGGGGCACCTGACGCTCGAGCTCAAGAAGCCGGTGGCCACCGTTCCGTGCTTGGACTCGGTGACGATCGTCGGCCCCGGCGCCTTGCAATACACGTAGGCCTTCAGCCAGGCGGCGCCCGGGGTCCCCGAATCGTCGATGTTGAAGCCGGCCACCGTCCATCCGCTGTCGCCGGCCCGCTTCGAGGTCAGGGTGATCACGCCCCGATTGGTGGAAAAGCCGCCCGAGATCGCCCGGCTTCCCCGCGGGCACTCGGCGGTCACGGACTCGTAGCTCTGGTGCGCAACCTCGACCCGGTTCGATTTCACCTGCGGAGCATGCTTCCGCTTGCCGCAGTACGCGAACGAATCGAGCTGGTGGGGGTCGCTGTCGCTGAAGTTGAATCCCGAAGTCGTCACCCCTCGCTTGCCGGCGGGCATCGAAGCAAACCGTGCCACCGGCCCGCCATTCGCGGTCAGGGGGTCGTATCCGGGCGAGGCGAAGCCCGCCGCGAGGACCACATACCCGGGCCTGCACTCCGCGGTCGCGGATCCGGAGCCCTGCGGCGCGACTGTGGTCGTCGCGTGCCGCTGCACCGCGCCGGGCGCCACTCCCGTGCCGGCGATCGAGAGCATCGCCGCCGACGACGCGATCAGCAATGCGGCTCGGGCGATCCATCCACGCTGGTGCTTCACTCGGTTCCCTCCTGCAGTCGTTGTCACGGGAGGCCGTTCGGCCGCGCGGCAATTCATCGGCCCCTCGCGACTGCAACTTGAGTGGCCCTGCAGTCAACTCCCCGCGCGGGCGCGGCCCAGCAGCCGATCGGCACCCTTCGGAAGCCATCCCAAGGCGATTCCGTTCATTCAGCGGGGAGCGCTGCGGCGGGCAGCGCGCCCCCCAACTTTTCGACCTGGCTACGCCAGCGCCCAGACCACCGCCGCTCGATTGCACACCTTGCGCCGGTGGTGAACGCGGAATGCGCTCCTCACAGCGACGGCCTTGAGCCGGTCCGCCCCGGTCAGGTCCGCCTTCGCCGCCCACGCGCCGCCCACGCTCGAGAGGTCGATGTCCAACAGCTCGTTGCTGCCGTCGGGGTAGTGAGCGATCAGCTTCACACCTCGCAGCGCCGAACAGAGTCGCGAGGGCGACGTCACCTGGCCGCTGACCAGCGTCTTGCCTCCGGGCAGTGCGACCGAGTCCTCGTGGGTGATCTCGCTCGGATAGGACGTACGCGCGCTCGCCACTCCCACCCCGAGCGTGAGCGCCGCACCCGCCACAACCAGGATCCAGGTGGCTCGTTTCATCTCTCCACTCCCTTCGTCCGCCGGATCGGGGTGATGCCTCAACCTACCCCTCCGGTCGGCCAGTTGCCGTACCCGGGATGCGGGGGGCCCTACGCGCCGCGGTGCGAACGGCGGGAAATCCCGGGTCCGGCGATCGATGCCCAGCCGAGGGGTTCGACGCCGGACGTAGAAGCCGCTTTGCGGAGCGATAATCACGACACCCGGGCCGGTAGCTCAGCTGGTCAGAGCAGCGGACTCATAATCCGTCGGTCGGTGGTTCGAATCCACCCCGGCCCACTCCGGGGCGCCCGCGAGCGCTGATCGCTTACTTAGACAACCCGGCGGCTTCGAGGGCTTCCTGAACCTCTTGATAGAGGCAGATTCGCACGATCAACCCGTCGCGGATCGTGCAGAGCCAGGTCCCGCGAGCCTGCACCTCGATCCCGTCCCGGCCCCGGAAGCGGTTCGTGAACGTTATGACCACGTGCTCCCCGGCATCGATGTACTCGGCCCCGACCTGAACAATCTCCAAGGCCTCAGAGAACTCCTCCTGGAGACGTCGCATCTGGTTGAGGCTGTAGATGCCTCGGTCTGTGCCGATCGCTCGCGACATGTCGAGCTCGATATCTGGCGCAAAGTCTTCGGACGCAGCGTCAACGTCGCCGCGGAGCCAGGCCTCATAGGAGCGGCGGGCCATCTCCACGTTCTCCTGCGACATCGTCCGGCAGTATCTCGCGCGGCTTCGCCGGCAATCGTGACAATCGGCGCGATCTGCTCTAGAATGCCAGTCCAGGCGTTTGCCGCAGGGCGCTGTCACGACCGCCCACCAGCTTTTCCCTCCCGTGCACAGGGCGGGCCGTGATGGCGCCCACAACGGGATCGCACGCGGCCGACCGCGGTCCGGCGCACCCGAAACCACGACCTTGCTCGTCTCGGCGTCGATGGACTCCTCCGGGTGGGTGTGAACGAAATCGCCGATGCGGGGAGACATCGCTTCGGATTACCCCTCCGCCCCTGGCTCGGCGCGGATAGCCTGGCGGCGTTCGACGAGCGGTTCCGCGGAACCTGAGAGGAGCGGTGATGGCGAAGGTGCAGTTCACGCAGGAGGGAGACGTGGGCGAGGTGGTGATCGCCGACCCACCACTGAACCTGTTCAGCCTGGAGCTGTCGCGAGAGCTCGCCACCGCGGCCGAAGAGGCCGGCAACAGCGACGCGCGGGCAATCCTTGTCCGGGCCGAGGGCGACAACTTCTCGGCCGGGGCGAACGTGGAGATGTTCCTCGGCCGCGATCGGGATGCGGCGCGGGCGTTGATCGAGGAGTTCATGCCCGCGATACGCCGATTCGCGGAGCTGGAGGTTCCCCTGGTCGCCGCGGTGCAGGGCCTATGCCTCGCAGCCGGATTGGAGGTGGCCTTGGGCTGTGACCTGATCTGGGCCGCGGAGGGCACCCAGCTCGGGCTTGTGGAGGGCGTGATCGGAGCGACGCCGTTCGGCGGCGGAACTCAGCGCCTAGTCGCCAGGGCCGGAGCCGGTCGTGCGGCGGAGGCGGTGCTGAGCGCTCGGGCCTATCCGGCGGAGACGATGCTCGAGTGGGGTGTCGTCAACCGCGTGCTCCCCGCCGGCGAGCTGGCAGAGAAGGCACGCTCGTTTGTCGAGCGGCTCGCCGCCGGACCCACCCTGGCACACGCGGCGACCAAGCGGATGATCCGACTCGCCGTGGACGACGGGGTGGAGGCCGCCGACGCGGCCCTGCCCGAAGCCGGAGCCACCGTGATGGCGAGCGCCGACCTCCAGAGTGGCGCTCGGACGTTGCTCGACCAGGGGCCCGGCCACGCGGCCTTCGAGGGTCGCTGAGGCAGGCCGTCAGCGCTCGGAGCCGCGAAGCTCCAGCGTGATCAGGACTGCGGCCACTGCGTAGAACGGCGACACCGCGACGTTGGTGAGCGACTCGCCGATCCAGTCGCGGAGGAGCTCGCTGCCGATCGTGTCGTGGATCAGCGACAGCACCACGTCGGTGAGCGCCTCGCTGGCGAGGGTGATCGGGGCGAGCACGGCGAGGACGGCCCAGAAGTGTCCCTTGACCAGCCGGCGGCTTCGGGCCAGCGAGGCCCTGACTCCGTCGTTCTCGATCTCGACCAGCGGACCGGCGAGCGCAAACCAGGTGAACAGGACGACCCCGGGAACGATCAGCAGCACGAGCCCGATCGCGACCGCGACTCCGAAGACGAGGTCAACCGCGATCAGCCGACCGTAGGCGAGCGATCCCGCGATCTCGCGGAGCGTCGGCTTGTGCCCGTGTCGCGAATGGGCCAGGGTCAGCGCGACCGCGCCGCTGTAGAAGACCTCGCCGAGCAGGCTGGTGGCGGCCTGGAGGACGAACGCCACCACGATCGTTGCGGTGAGGAAATACCCCACATCGTCCAGTCGGCTCAGGTCGATTCCCTCGACCTGATTGGCGAGCGCGTCGAGCAGCCCGAGCGGCACGAAGACGAGCAGCCCGACGAGCAGCAGGAACCCTGCCCGCTCCCTGAACGTGCGGAGGGTTTGCCGATAGGTCTGGATGGCGCTCACGAGCGCGGCCACTCTAGACACACGACGGCGGACCGGGGGGCGCTCGCTAGGCTGCCGCGATGCCGCCGGCCCGCCGACCACTCGCGCGTGCGGCGGCGAGCCTGCTGGTGGCGTTTGTCCTGCTGCCGGGCTGCGGGGGCGGGGGCCAGGAGACGGGAGGCGGCGCCCTGACCAAGGCCGAGGTCATCTCACAGGGCGATGCGATCTGCAAGCAGGCCAGGGAGGACTTCCTGGCCGCCGAGCCCCCTGCGCCAACCTCCCCGGACCGGGCCGCAGCGCTCCAGCGGGCGCTGATCCGGACCAGCGAGGAGGAGGTGAGCCGGATCCGGGCGTTGGCCGCGCCGCCGGAGGTCGAGCCGGCACTCGACCGCTACCAGAGGGCGCGCGAGCGGGGAATCGCGCTGCTGAAGCGGGGCCTCGAGGCGGCGGAGCGGGAGGACCTGTCCTCCTACGCCGCCGCCCAGCGCCGGGTCGCATCGGGCCAGCTGGACCGCCTCAACCTCGCGCGCCAGGTCGGGTTCGTGGATTGCAGCAGGCCGGGCGGCGCTTCTAGCGGCGGCTAGCCAGCCAGCCGAACCCGACCGCCATCGCCAGGTTGGCGGCTCCGGCAAGCCACAGCCCCTGGCGCGCCGCGGGACGCGAGAAGGCCGGGGAGCGCGACCAGAGCACGTCGGTGGCCAGCTCTGTGGACCGAAGCCAAGCGAGCGCCCACCAGTCCTCCGGCCTTCCCCGGCGCGCGGCGAGCGCGTGGGCCGCGGCGAACGTGAGCCAGATCGGCCCGCAGCGGCGAAACAGGTGCTCGGCGTCGGGAGATGGCCGGTCGTGGCCCAGGGCGCGGAGGGTGGCGACGGGAGCCAGAAGCGTGGCCGATCCGAGCACCAGATCGAAGGCGATCATGTTCCGGTTGGTGAGGCGCAGGGCGCGCTCCGCGTCCATTGACCGATCCAACCACATTCGAGTTGCGACTGTGGCCGGAGCAGGGAAAACCGTCACCGGGGCGAAACATGCCGCCGTGACCAAGACGGCCACGAAGTCTCGTCCCACCGCTACCCGGGCCCGCACCGCCCAGTCGCAGTCGCGGCGCAACGGTCGCGCTACGCGCCAGAACGGGAAGACCCTCTCGACCTTCATCACCGAGCGCTTCGACGAGTTCTCGCGTTCTCAGAAGGACGTCGCCCGGTACATCGTCGACCACCTCGACGAGGCGGCCTTCCAGACCGCGGAGGAGCTCGCCCGACGCGCCGACACTTCGTCGTCGACGGTGGTTCGCTTCTCGCAGGCGCTGGGCTTCGACGGATACCCCGAGCTCCAGCAGGCTGCGATCGAGGAATACCGGAACCGAGTCGCCGAGCAGGACGGCCCCGGTCAGCTGTTCGACTTCGACCACTCCGAGTTCGAGGCCTCGCTGGCCGCCGAGCACTCCAACGTGGAGGACACCGCTCGCAGCCTGACCCGCGAGCAGGTCGAGGCCTGCGTTTCGGCGCTCGCCTCGGCGCAGCGGGTGATGCTGATCGGCGTCGACCAGATGGCCTTCTTCGCCAGCTACCTGCGCCACCTGTTGGCCCTGCTCGACATCCGGGCGGAGGTGGTCGCCAACCCGCGCCAGGACTCGATCAACCGACTCAGCCGGGTGGGCGAGGACACGCTCGTGATCGCCTTCTCCGCCGGCCGCGCGCACCCGCTCGTCGTCCGGGCGATGAAGCTCGCCCGGCATCGCCGCGCACACACACTCTCGATCAGCGACGCGACCCTGTCCGAGGTCGGCGAGCACGCGGAGCTCACCCTCTACTACTCGTCGAACAGCCCCTCATTCACGCGCTCCAACGCCGCCCTGTTGGCGATCGTGCAGGCGCTCGCCTACGGCGTCTACGCGCGCGACAAGGCGGCGTTCAAGGACCGCATCCACGCCTTCAAGCTGAAGTAGGGGAAGCCGAGGAGCCCCCTCCCCTTATATTTGGGGAGATGGCCGAGAGGGCGACATTCAGGGTCAAGCGGGGCCTCGCCGAGATGCTGAAGGGCGGGGTGATCATGGACGTGACCACCGCTGAGCAGGCGCGGATCGCCGAGGAGGCGGGCGCGGTCGCGGTGATGGCGCTGGAACGGGTCCCCGCCGACATCCGAGCCGCCGGAGGCGTCGCCCGGATGGCCAGCCCGCGGGTGATCAAGGAGATCCAGGAGGCGGTGACGATCCCGGTGATGGCGAAGGCCCGCATCGGCCACTTCGCCGAGGCACAGGTGCTGCAGTCGCTCGAGGTCGACTACGTGGACGAGTCCGAGGTTCTGACCCCGGCCGACCAGTCGCACCACATCGACAAGCATGCCTTCGAGGTTCCGTTCGTCTGCGGGGCGACGAATCTCGGCGAGGCCCTGCGGCGAATCGGCGAGGGGGCGGCGATGATCCGATCGAAGGGCGAGGCCGGAACCGGCAACATCGTCGAGGCGGTCCGTCACCTGCGGGGAATCGTCGGGGGAATCAAGCGACTGGGGAGCCTGGGGCGCGAGCAGTTGGCCAACGAGGCCAAGGAGCTCACGGCCCCGCTTGAGATCGTCGAGGAGGTCGCCGAGAGCAGCTGGCTCCCGGTGCCGCTGTTCTGCGCCGGCGGGATCGCCACACCGGCCGACGCGGCGCTCGTGATGCAGCTCGGGGCCGAGGGCAACTTCGTCGGCTCGGGGATCTTCAAGTCCGAGGACCCGGAACGGCGCGCGCGGGCGATCGTCGAGGCGACCACGCACTTCAACGACCCCGAGCGCGTCGCTGCGGCCTCGATCGAACTGGGCGAGCCGATGCGCGGTGACGACATCGCCGAGCTCGCGGCGGATGGCGAGCTGCTGCAGCACCGCGGCGCGTAGATGACGTCCCCTCCACGGTGGCCCGGATGAGTGCGGATCAGCTCGTGGGGCCGGAGCCCGCGTCGCCCTTCCGCCTGCGAGTGGGGGTGCTGGCGAGCCAGGGCGACTTCGCGGCCCATGCGGTCGCCCTGGAATCGCTTGGCGCCGCCTCGCTCGAGGTCCGAACGCCCTCCCAGCTGGCTGATCTCGATGCCCTGGTGATTCCCGGCGGCGAGAGCACGACGATCGTCAAGGCGATCGAGCGGGATGGGCTCGGGGACGCGATTCACTCGCACGTGGACGCCGGGCGGCCGATCCTCGGCACCTGCGCGGGGATGATCGTCTGCGACCGCGAGCACCTCGGACTGGTCGACGTGATCGCTCGCCGCAATGCCTTCGGTCGCCAGATCGCGAGCTTCGAGGCAGAGCTGGAGATGGCGGGGCTCGGCCCCGAGCCGATCAGGGCGGTGTTCATCCGAGCGCCGTGGATCGATCGGCACGGCTCCGAGGTCGAGGTCCTGTCGAGCATCGACGGCCACCCGGTTGCGGTGAGGCAGGGGCAGGTGCTGCTCTGCGCCTTCCATCCCGAGCTCACCGACGACACCCGGGTCCACGCCCTGTTGATGGCGATGGCGACTGCGGCCCGCGGGCGGGTTGCCAGCCCGGAGCGAGGTCCCAGTTGAGGGATCCGCGAATCGACAACCTGGCCCGGATTCTGGTCCGCTATTCCACCGAGGTGAAGACGGGCGAGACCTGCGTGATCGAGGGCTCGACCGCCGCCGAGCCGCTGCTCACCGCCCTCTACGAGCAGGTGCTCGAAGCGGGCGGGAACCCGGTGTTGGCGATCTCCCTTCAAGGGCAGCTGCCCGCTCTGTTCGAGCGAGCGTCCGACGCGCAGCTCGAGTGGGTCTCGCCGCTCGCCGAATGGGTGGCCGAGGAGGCGGACTGCCGGATCGCGGTCGGGGCGGACACCAATACCCACGAGCTGTCCGAGGTCGACCCCGGCCGCCAGACCAAGCGCCGGGCGGCGACCCGCCACCTGATGGAGGTGGTCATGAAACGCTCCGCCGAGGGAGGCCATCGCTGGGTGTACACCCTGTTCCCGACCGAGGCCTACGCAGCGGACGCCGAGATGAGCCTGGCCCGGTTCGAGGACTTCTATTTCGCCGCCTGCCTGGCGGGCGAGACGGATTCGGTCGGCGCATGGGCCAAGGCGTCCGAGGAGTGCAGCCGACTGTCCGAATGGATCCAGGGTCACGAGGAGGTGCGCGTCACGGCACCCGGGACCGAGATCCGGCTCGGGATCGCCGAGCGCAAGTTCATCGCCGCAGACGGCAAGCGAAACATGCCCGACGGCGAGTTCTTCACTGCCCCGATCGAGGATTCGGTGGACGGTGAGGTCTCCTTTCACCTGCCGGCGATCGTCGGCGGTCGCGAGGTGGCCGGAGTGCGGCTTCGGTTCGACGCCGGCAGGGTCGTCGACGCGACCGCCGAGCGGGGCGAGGAGTACCTGATCAGCCTGCTCGACACCGACGAGGGCGCCCGGCGCTTGGGCGAGCTCGGGATCGGCACCAACTACGCGATCGATCGCGGGACCCGGAACGTGCTCCTGGACGAGAAGATCGGCGGCACCGTTCACATGGCGGTTGGCGCCAGCTACCCGGAGTGCGGAGGGGACAACCAAAGCGCCGTCCACACCGATCTGGTCTGCGACCTGCGCCACGGGGGGCGGATCGAGGTCGACGGCGAGCCGTTTCAGGAGAGCGGGCGCTTCCTGGTCTAGACCCTCGGCGGCAGGCCTGGCTCGCGCCGCCTTCTCCAGGGTCCGCAGCTAAGAAGTAGCTAAAGACTGGCCGGGCTCCGAAACTTTCCCCCCTCTCGGTTGTTTGTTTGGACGTCGCACCGATCGGGTGCGGGTGGGGGGCATCTAGAGGGCTTCGTGCCAGGGGCTTGGTGTCGGATCAATCAATGGGATGCCGATGCCATGGCGGCCGGGCCGAGCGAGCCCGGCCGCCAATGCATTCCGGCTCTCCGCGGCCCGGCTGGCCGCCGTCGGGAGTCGGGCTTCCTAGTATTGAGGCCGTGTCCGGCCACTCGAAATGGGCCTCGATCAAGCACAAGAAGGCGGCCACCGATGCGCGCCGTGGCCAGCTGTTCACCAAGCTCGCGCGGGTGATCACGGTCGCGGCGCGGGAGGGGGGCGGTGATCCGGACGCGAACTTCACCCTCGCCGCGGCGATCCAGAAGGCCCGCGACTACTCGATGCCCAAGGACAACATCCAGCGGGCGATCGACCGCGGCAGCGGCGCCGGCAGCGGCGAGGAGACGATCGAGCGGGTCGTGTACGAGGGGTATGGCCCCGGCGGCGTCGCGATCCTGGTCGAGGCGCTCACCGACAACCGCAACCGCACCGGCTCCGAGATCCGGCACGCGTTCGACAAGCACGGCGGAAGCCTCGGCGAGCCGGGATCCGTGGCCTGGGTGTTCGAACGCCGCGGCGTGGTGCTGGTGGACGGCGGGCGCTACTCCGAGGACGACCTGATCGGCGCCATCGACGCCGGCGCCGAGGACGTGCGCGA
This sequence comes from uncultured bacterium, assembly GCA_963811625.1. Lineage (GTDB taxonomy): Bacteria > Actinomycetota > Thermoleophilia > Solirubrobacterales > 70-9 > AC-56. The sequence continues at coordinate 273,640 of CAWERS010000004.1, forward strand.
AGACGGCGACTCGCTGAAGGTGATCTGCGCCGCCCAGGACCTGGCCCGGGTGCGCGAGGCGCTGGAGTCGTCGGGGGTCGCGATCGAATCGGCCGAGCTGACGATGGAGCCGAAGAGCGTGGTCGAGGTGGGAGGTGCCGACGCGTCGAGCCTGATCCGGCTGATGGACGCCCTCGACGAGCACGACGACGTGGAGGCCGTGCACGCCAACTTCGACCTCCCCGCGGAGCTGCTCGAGCAAGCAGTCGCCTGAGGTCAGCCCACCACCACGGCGCCAAAGGGAGCAGCCGTTGGAACTAGCGACGAAGTCGCGGTGCGGGCGAGTGAACCTGCCGCCCCGTGGCGTCGCAACCCGCCGGAAACGGAGGCGAAGCCGAGGCTTCCGGCGGAGTTGCTAGGGGAGGCATCCGGGGGCCGGGCCAGAATCTCTAAGCGTGACAATCGTGATGGGCATCGACCCAGGCGTCGCCAACACCGGCTTCGGCGTGGTGCGGGTTGCAGGCGCCAAGGTGTCCGCCGTCGACGGCGGCGTGATCGAGGCTCCGGCGGACGTGCCGACCGAGCGCCGCCTGGCGCGGATCCACGAGGCGCTGGTCGAGCTCCTGGCCGAGCACCGCCCGGCGGCCGTGGCCCTGGAGGACGTCTACTTCGGCCGCAACGTGCGCTCGGCGATCGCCGTCGGCCAGGCGCGAGGCGTCGTCCTGCTGGCGGCGGCCCAGGATGGGATCCCTTGTTTCGACTACACGCCCCAGGCGGTGAAGATGTCGGTCTGCGGCAGCGGCGCCGCGCCCAAGCACCAGATTCAGGACATGGTCGGCCTCCTGCTCCGCCTCCCCGGGCCACCGCGCTCCGACCACGCGGCGGACGCGCTGGCGGTGGCGATCTGCCACGCCTCGCACGGCAGGGTCGCGGACGCCGGCAGGGCCGAGCATCGGAAGGTTGGAGCCTGATGATCGCCTCCGTGCGCGGCGAGGTCCTGGTTCGCCGGCCCGACCACGTGGTGATCGAGTCGGCCGGGGTCGGCTACAGGCTCGCGGTCTCGGCCGAGACCCTGAAGTCGGTTCCCGCCCGCGGCAAGCAGGCGACGCTGCAGGCCGAGCTGGTGGCTCGAGACGACTCCCTGTCGCTGTACGGGTTCGCGAGCGAGGAGGAGCGTGACCTCTTCCTCCACCTGACCTCGGTCGCGGGGATCGGTCCCAAGGTGGCGATCGCGGTCCTCTCCGGGGGTGCGCCTCGCGAGCTCCTGCGGGCGATCGCGGCCGGCGACGCAAAGCGCTTCCAGGCCGCGCCCGGGGTCGGCAAGCGGACCGCCGAACGGCTGATCGTCGAGCTGCGCGAGAAGGTGACGGACGAGCTGGCCGAGGCGCCGGTCGACGAGAGCGGGGGAACCGACGGGGACCCAAGGGGAATGGCTCGAGACGGGCTGATGCACCTCGGCTACACGCTGACCGAGGCCGAGGGCCTGCTGGACGGCGCCGAGGGCGAGAGCCCAGAGGAGCTGATCGCGGCGGCGCTACGCCGCGCCGGCGACGCAGCCGGTGCGCGATCGTGAGCATCGCGCGCGACCCCGGGATCGAGCGTGCCGCCGGGATCGAGCCCGACGCGATCGGCGACGACGCAGGCGAGCGGGTCGCCGACGTCACGCTCGCCGGCGGCGAGGACGAGCTCGACCGATCGCTTCGCCCGAAGGGACTCGAGGACTTCGTCAACCAGGAGCAGGTCACGGCCCAGCTCGGCGTGTTCATCGAGGCCGCCCGCCGCCGCGGCGAACCGCTCGACCACGTGTTGCTCGCCGGCCCACCCGGGCTCGGCAAGACGTCCCTGGCCAACATCGTCGCCGCCGAGCTGGAGGCGCCGCTGGTGCAGACGGCGGGGCCGGCGCTGGAGCGAAAGGCGGACGTCGCCGCCTGCCTGACCGGCCTCGAGCCGGGCTCGGTCTTCTTCATCGACGAGATCCACCGGCTCGGGCGGGCGATCGAGGAAACGCTCTATCCGGCGATGGAGGAGCGGCGGCTTCCGGTCGTGCTCGGGCAGGGGGCCGGGGCGCGGACCGTGACCCTCGACCTTCCCCCCTTCACGCTGGTCGGAGCGACCACGCGGGCCGGGCTCCTGACCACTCCGCTTCGCGATCGCTTCGGCGTCTGCCACCGGCTCGAGCACTACGAGCCCGAGGCGCTGGCGCTGATCGTCCGGCGCTCCGCCCGGATTCTCGGGATCGCGATCGAGGCGGACGGGGAGCAAGAGGTGGCAGAGCGCTCGCGCGGCACCCCGCGGGTCGCCAACCGGATCCTGAAGCGGGTCCGGGACTTCGCCGAGGTGCGGGGCGCAGGGGTGGTCACCGGCGAGGTGGCACGCGAGGCGCTGGGCCTGCTCGAGGTGGACGCGATCGGGCTCGATCGCCACGATCGCGCGATTCTCGACGCGATCGCGACCAAGTTCTCCGGCGGCCCGGTCGGGCTCTCCACCCTCGCGGCCGCGGTCGACGAGGAGCAGGACACGATCGAGGACGTCTACGAGCCCTATCTGCTCCAGCAGGGGCTGCTGAAACGGACCCCGAGGGGGCGGGTGATCACCGAGCGAGGGTTCGAGCACCTGGGTCTGCCGATCCCCGAGGGGGCCGCAAGCCTGTTCTAGATCGCCGATGCGGAGCGGATCGGCTGATCAGCCAACGGCTGGCCCCGGCGTCGCATGGACCCTCGCTAGGCTTTCGGCGTGCCGTTCTTCATCTGTCCGAACTGCGGGAACCGGGAGCTGTCGAGTGAGCGAACCGCGGGCCTCTCGGGACGGCCCAAGGGTTGCTCGAAGTGCGGCTTCGGGTTCATCTTCGAGCTGCTCGACGACTACTACCCGGCGCCCGAGGCGGCGTTCTTCGTCTGCGACCAGCAGGGCCGGGTGCTGGACGTCGGCAAGGGCGGCTTCGAGCTCACCGGGCTCAAGGACGAGCAGGTGATCGGGCGCCCGGTTCGAGAGGTTCTGGGGCTCGAGTGGGTGGACGAGGGCGACGGCGCGGGCATCGCCGACGCCGAGGGCAACGGGACCACCGACCCGATCGAGACCACGCTCGAATGGGGGGTGCGCTCGCTGGGGAAGCGGGTGCACGTGAACGCCGAGGGGGATCTTCCCGCGAACGCGGTTGCCGACGTCTTCCCCGCCTATGACGATGACGGTGGCCTGCTGCTCGTTCTCACCCCGAAGTAGGGTGGGGGCGGGGCGCAAGCGTTACGGGGTCCGAGAGTAATGGGTGGACGGCGTCGAAACCTGCTGGTGATCGGGCTGGTCCTCGGGCTGCTCGCCGCCTCGGCGATCGTGATCGCCACCAAGCCGACCGTGCTCGGTCTCGACCTCCGCGGCGGGACCCAGCTCGTCTACGACGCTCGGGCGACCCCCCAGACCCCCACCGTGACCCCGGAGGCGATCGATCGGGCGATCAGCATCATCCGCACCCGGACCGACAAGTTCGGCGTCTCCGAGCCGGAGATCTCACGACTCGGCGCGACGGGGATCCAGGTCGGGCTGCCTAATGTCCAAAACGCCCAGCAGGCGATCGACCAGATCGGGACCACCGCCCAGCTCTACTTCTACGACCTGGAGGCGAACATCGTCCCGCCACCTGGGAAGGACGTTCCCAAGGACCCGGCGGCACAGCAGGACCCGAACCCGAACGTCTACACGTTCCCCGACCTCTACGAGGCGGTCAAGTTCGCCTCGAAGCGAAAGCCCGAGTGCGTCGACAACCAGTGCACCGCCAGCGGGCCCACCTACTACCTGTTCGACAAGCAGTCGCACCAGCTGCGGGCCGGCCCGGCCGAGCGGGAGCATGACCTGTTCCTCAACACCCGCAACGAGAAGCAGCCGCCGGGCACCGAGATCCTCAGCGTGCCCCAGGGCACCGTGGTTGCGGCGGCAACCGCCAAGCCCTCCCTGACCCTGTCGCCGGCGGAGATCTCCGACTCGCCCCAGTTCGTGCTCACCGATCGCCCGGCGCTGAACGGGACCGAGATCAAAAACCCCCAGCAGAACTTCGATCCCACCACCAACCAGCCCAACGTCACCTTCGAGTTCACAGACAGCGGGCGGACCGCGTTCCAGGACGTCACCCGGACGATCGCCCAGCGCGGCAACTCCACCGCCCCGCCGGGGACCTTCAGCGCGAGCGCGGCGGACCAGTACTCGCAGCACTTCGCGATCGTGCTCGACAACCAGGTCTTCTCGAACCCGATCATCAACTTCGCCGAGAACCCGGACGGGATCGACGGCCGGACCGGGGCCCAGATCTCGGGCAACTTCGACATCAACTCGGCCCAGGACCTGGCGACGATCCTCCAGACCGGCGCCCTGCCGGTGAAGCTGGCGCTCGAGAGCCAGAGCACCGTCTCCGCGACCCTGGGCCAGCAGGCCCTGGACCAGGGGCTCCTGGCCGCGGCGATCGGGCTTTTGTGCGTGGTCATCTTCCTGCTCGCCTACTACCGGCTGCTGGGGGCGGTGGCGGTGCTGGGGCTGGCCGTCTACGGGGTCTTCTTCTTCGCCCTGGTGAAGCTGATCCCGATCACCCTCACCCTGCCGGGGATCGCGGGCTTGATCCTGACCATCGGGGTGGCGGCCGACGCCAACATCGTCATCTTCGAGCGGATCAAGGAGGAGGCGCGCGCCGGGCGCTCGATGCTGTCGGCGATCGCCCAGGGGTATCGCCGCGGCATCGCGACCATCGTCGACGCGAACGTGATCACGCTGTTCACGGCGTTCATCCTCTTCGTGCTGGCCACCGCCGGCGTCAAGGGGTTCGCCTTCACGCTCGGCATCGGCACCCTGGTCTCGCTGTTCACCGCGGTGCTGTTCACGCAGGCCGTGCTCGGCTCGCTGGGGCGCTCGAAGCTGTTTCACTCGCCGCGGGCACTGGGCGCGGGCGCGCAACGGGTTCGCTGGCGCTTCGACTTCAGCGGCGCCAGCCGGTGGTTCTTCTCGATGTCCGGCGCGATCCTCGCGATCGGCGCGATCTCGCTCGCCACCAAGCAGCTCAACCTGGGGATCGACTTCACCTCCGGCGCCAAGGTGACCGCCAGCTTCCAGCAGGCGGCGAGCGTCGATGACGTTCGCAGCGCGCTCGAGAAGGCCAACGTGAGCAATGCCTCCAGCGCCGAGATCCAGACGGTGACCAACGAGAAGCTGGGCCCGAACGTGATCGAGATCCAGGGCAAGATCCCGGTCGGGCAGGTCAACAGCACCCTGAAGCAGGCGCTGGAGCAGGACTTCGGCCTCCGCGGCGGGGAGCAGGGGTTCCAGAGCACCTCGGTCGGTCCCACCTTCGGTGCACAGGTGGCACGGAGCGCCGTGATCGCGATCATCTTCTCGCTGCTGGTGATCTCGGCCTACGTGGCGATCCGCTTCGAGCCCAAGTACGCGGTGCCCGTGATCATCGCCCTCTTCCACGACATCCTGATCACGGCGGGCGTCTACTCGCTCACCGGGCAGGAGGTGACCAGCGGCACGGTGGCCGCCTTCCTGACCATCCTCGGCTATTCGATGTACGACACGGTGATCGTCTTCGACCGGATTCGCGAGAACGTGCCGCGGATGCCGCGCGCGGCCTTCTCCCAGATCGCGAACAAGTCGATGAGCGAGGTGCTCACCCGATCGTTGATCACCGGGCTGTCGACCGTTTTCCTGGTCACCGTCCTGTACATCTTCGGCGGCGCCACCCTGAAGGACTTCGCCTTCGCGATGATGGTCGGGGTGCTTTCCGGGGCCTACTCGTCGATCTTCATCGCGACCCCCGTGCTCACCCACTGGAAGGAGCGCGAGCCCGCCTATCGAGCCCGCCACGAGCGGCTGCTCGAGGAGATGGGGCGCATCCCCACCTTCCCCGAGGACAACGTGGTCGCCAGGGTCCAGGTCGACGGGGAGCCCGCGGGCGCTCCGGCGGCGGTCGAGCCCGAGCCGCCGCTCGAGGACGGGGTGGCCGAGGAATCCGACGGGGCCCCGGTGGACCTCCAGGCGCCCGAGCCCGAGGAGCCGGAGCCGATGCCCGCGGCGGCCGGGACTGAGCCCGACCGCCCCGCTCGCTCGGAGCGCCAGCGCAGGCGCCGCCAGCAGCGTCGACGTCGAAAGCACGGGAGGAACCGCTAATGGCTCTGGTCGTCTGGTTCACCGTCGGGCTGGCGCTCTGGCACTTCACCGTCTTCCTCCCGGACCGTTTCTGGGCCGGCATCGTGGGCGCCCTGCTGGGCGCGGTCACCGGGGCGATGCTCTCGGGGGGGATCGCACAGATCGCCTCCGGTCGCACGATCGGCGACACCGATTTCGGCACCGCCCTGATCGCCGTTCCCGGAACCCTGGTCGGCGTGGCGGTCGTCTATGCGATCGGGGTTCGCCGAGAGAACCTCGCCGGCGCCGAGTGAATCTGGGGCGTCGATCTCCAGCCTGAGCCGAACGGCCTCAAAGAAGAGCCGAGGTAGTCGAGCGCATTGCGGGAGGGGCGGTTCCGTCCTCGGGCGTTCTTAGCCTGGCGACGTGGCAGTCCAGGCGCCCGATTCAGCGACCCTCGATAAGGCCTTCACGCTCGAGCCCTACTCGTACGCCGAGGCCAGGGCGCTGAGCGAGGCGCTCGACCTCGCGGAGCCGGTGGCGGTCACCCTGGTGCGCCGCGGCTACCGGACGGTCGAGGAGGCACGGGCATTCCTCGAGGCGGCCGAGGCCCACGACCCGTTCGAGTTCGACGGCATGCGCGAGGTCACCCATCGGATCGCCGAAGCGATCGCCGCCGGGCGGACGATCACGGTTCACGGCGACTACGACTGCGACGGGGTCTGTTCCACGGCGATCCTGGTCCGCACCCTGCGCGAGCTCGGGGCGAGCTGCGACTGGTACATCCCGGATCGCCTCGGAGATGGGTACGGCTTGACCATGGCGGGGGTCGAACGGCTCGCCGCCCGCGGCACCAAAGTGCTGCTGACCACCGATTGCGGGATCGCCTGCGACCAGGAGGTGGCCGCGGCCCGGGCCGCCGGGATCGAGGTGATCGTCACCGATCATCACGAGCCGGGGGCAAGCGTGCCCGACTGCCCGATCCTTCATCCGCGGCTGAGCAGCTACCCGTGCGCGGAGCTCTGCGCGACCGGGGTCGCCTACAAGCTCGCAGTCGCGCTCCTGGGCGAGGAGGGGGGGGTGGAGCGGGAGCTCGACCTGGTGGCGCTGGCCACAGTCGCCGACCTGGTCCCGCTGCGGGGCGAGAACCGGGCCTTGGTGCGGGCCGGGCTGGCGGTCGCCCGGAGGGCGGGACGCCCCGGGCTGCGGGCCCTCTGCGCGGTGGCCGGCGTGGAGCCGGTCCGCCTCGACGAGGGCGACCTTGCCTTCCGCCTCGGGCCGAGGATCAACGCCGCGGGGCGCCTTTACCGCGCCGACGCGGGGGTCGAGCTGTTGCTGACCGAGAGCGGCGAGCGGGCCACGGCGATCGCGGCCGAGCTCGACCGCGCCAACAGGGAGCGTCGTGACGCGGAGCGCACCGTCGTCAACGCCGCCGAGCGAGCGCGCCGGGAGCTGAGCGAGGAGCTAGCCTCCGCGCCGGCGCTGGTGCTGGCCGGGGAGGGGTGGCACCCGGGCGTTGTCGGGATCGCCGCCTCCCGTCTCGCCGAGCGCCACTGGGTGCCGGCGGTGCTGATCGGGATCGACGCCGAGGGTCGCGGCAGGGGGTCCGGGCGGGGGATCCCCGGGTTCGACCTGCTGGCGGCACTCGACGCGTGCGGGGAGCACCTGTCGCGTTACGGAGGCCATCGGGCGGCGGCGGGCCTGGAGATCGAGGCAGGCCGGATCGAGGCATTCCGTGCAGCCTTCGCGGCCCACGCCTCCTCGGTCCTCGGTGAGCGCAACCTGGTCCGCACCGAAGGCATCGACGCGGTGGTCGGTGGCGAGAGCCTCGGACACGACGTCGCCGCGCAGTTGACCAGGCTGGGGCCGTTCGGGATCGGGAACCCGGGCGTTCGGCTGCTGGTGCCCTCGGCCCGACTTTCCGACGTACGCCCGATGGGCGAGGGGGAGAGGCACGCTCGGTTTCGCCTCGAGAGCGGCGGTCAGCACGCGCTCGGGGTGGCCTTCGGGGTCAACGGCGACCTCGCGGAGCCCCGGCTCGCCGACCCAGTCGACGTCTCGCTGAGGCTGGAGCTGAACGAGTGGCAGGGGGCGGTTTCGCCCCGGGTCGTGCTCGGCGACCTGTACCCCACCGACGGCGACCCCGCCTCCGCGCAGCCCTCGTTCCCGAGCGCAGCGGAGTGGACCCGGCGGCTGGCCGCCGAGCGCGAGTGTCCCCTCGACGACTGGCCGCCATCCGCGCTCGTGGCCGTCGCCGAGGCGGACGCCCGCCGCGAGATCGTCGACCGCCGGGGGGCGTCAGGGGTCGCGGCCGTGGCGGGCATCGCGTCGAGTGGCGGCGTGGTGCTCGCGCTCTGTGCCGATGCGTTTCGCCGCAGGGAGTTGGTCGAGCGGGCGGCGGCGCCGGCCCGCTTCGGCGGCGGTCGGGTCGCGATCGCCTCGGGGCGGCTCGCCGATGAGGCCGTCGACGCAGCCGTCGGGGCGGTTGTGGAAGCCGGCGCAGGCGTGGCCCTGGCCGACTGGGCAGCCCTGGCTCGCCACCCCTCGATGCCGGACCCATTCGAGCACGTGCTGCTGATCGATCCACCGCCGTTCGCACATCTCGAGCGGGTCGCCTCCGCCGGGGCGGGATACCTGCACCTGGCTTGGGAGGATGGCGAGCCGGAGCTCGCGCTGCGGGTGCTGGCGGAGGAGTGGCCGGACCGCAGCGGAGTCGAGGCCCTGTATCGCCGGTTGCGCTCCGCCGCCGCCGATCGGGCGGACGAAGGTGGGACGCTCGGAGGCGACCTGGTTCGAGAGGCCCTGCACGGCCCCGGCCGCCATCCGCGCTCGCCCGAGGTCGGGGCCCGGCGCCTGCGGGTGCTGGAGGGGCTCGGGGCGGTTCGCTGGCAGCCATCCGCCACCGCTTCGGGCCTTCGCGTCGTATCCTCGAAGGGCAATCTCGAGCTGCTCGAGACCTTCGTCGCCTACCGTGGGCGCTACGAGGAGGGCAGGCGATTCCTAAACAAGCGAAGACAACCGAGCTAGGCGCACCGGGCGCCTCCGAGCCCGCATCGGCCAAGGGAGGCGCCCCGGGTTCGCGAGCCGAGGCGCCGGCGGATCGCAGGGGTCACACTCGGGTCGGCGCCAATGACGGGCCGCACCCGCCCGCACCGCTGCTCACCGACAGCGCCCAGGACCTGACGGCCGAGGACCGTGCCCTGCTGGGTGATCTGCTGGCCGTGATCGCCGAGCACAGCCTCGACGGCGCGAGGGAGGCGGATCCCGCCGCGGTCGAGCGGGCGTTCGCGTTCGCATGCGAGCGCCATGCCGACCAGCGACGCCGCACGGGTGAGGACTTCATCACCCACCCGGTCGAGGTGGCGAAGATCTGCGCCGGGCTCCGCCTGGACACCGAGACCTTGTGCGCTGCGCTCCTCCACGACACCGTCGAGGACACCAGCGCCAGCCTGGAGCAGGTCGAGAGCCTGTTCGGAGAGTCGATCGTCCAGTTGGTCGACGGGGTGACCAAGCTGACCGGGATCACCTTCCAGAGCCGCGACGAGAGCCAGGCGGAGAACTACCGGAAGATGATGGTGGCGATGGCCACCGACCTGCGGGTCATCCTGATCAAGCTCGCCGACCGACTCCACAACATGCGCACACTGTCCGGGCTGCCGAAGCAGAAGCAGATCGAGAAGGCCCGCGAGACGCTCGAGATCTATGCGCCGCTGGCACACCGCCTCGGCATCCATGCGATCAAGTGGGAGCTCGAGGACCTCGCCTTCCAGCGGCTGCACCCCCGCAAGTACGACGAGATCAAGAAGCTCGTCTCCCAGCAGCGCGCCGAGCGCGAGCGCTATGTATCCGAGGCTGGGGAGTTCCTGGGGAACGAGCTGACCAAGGTCGGGATCGAGGCCGAGATCTCGGGGCGGGCGAAGCACTTCTTCTCGATCTACTCGAAGATGAGCAAGAAGGGGCGGGAGTTCAACGAGATCTACGACCTGACGGCGATGCGGGTGCTGGTCGGCTCGGTGAAGGACTGCTATGGCGCGATCGGCGTGATCCACTCGATCTGGAAGCCGCTGCCCGGGCGCTTCAAGGACTTCATCGCGACCCCGAAGCTGAACCTCTACCAGGCGCTTCACACGACCGTGATCGGCCCGGAGGGTCGGCCGCTGGAGATCCAGATCCGGACCCCGGACATGCACGAGACGGCCGAGTACGGGATCGCGGCCCACGTGATCTACAAGGAGGGCTCGCTCGCCAAGGGCGATCCGCGACGAGACAAGATGACCTGGCTGCGCCAGCTCCTGGAGGTGGAGGGCGACCAGGATCCGACCGAGTTCCTGGAGTCGCTCAAGGTCGACCTGTTCGAGGACGAGGTGTTCGTGTTCACTCCGCGCGGGGAGGTCAAGAACCTGTCCGCCGGCTCGACCCCGCTCGACTTCGCCTACGCCGTGCACACCGACGTCGGTCACCGCTGTGTCGGCGCGAAGGTGAACGGGAAGATCGTCCCGCTCCACTACCAGCTGAAGTCGGGCGACATCGTCGAGATCCTGACCGCGAAGCAGGAGCGGGGGCCGTCGCGGGACTGGCTGGCGCTGGTGAGGACCAGCCGGGCTCGCAACAAGATCCGCGCCTTCCTGAAGCGCGAGCGACGCGAGGACGCCGAGCGACGCGGGCGGGAGGCGCTCCAGGAGGCGATCCGCAAGCGCGGCCTGCCCCCGCAGCGGATCGCGGCTTCGCCGCTGCTCGCCGACGTGACCCGCGAGATGGGCTTTCGCAAGGCGGACGATTTCTACATCGCGGTCGGCCAGGGGAAGATCTCCCCGAAGACGGTCGCCAACAAGGTTTTCCAGCGCCTCAAACAGGGCGAGGCGGCGGCCGGGGACGAGAACGAGGTCCGGCTCGCGGGCGTGCTCGAGGGCCGCGACGAACGACCGCGGCGGATCCAGGAGGCTTCCGACTACGGGATCAAGGTGAAGGGCGTCGATGACGTCATGGTGCGCCTGGCGAAGTGCTGCCGTCCGGTCCCAGGCGATCCGATCGTTGGCTATGTTTCGCTGGGCCGAGGGATCACGATCCATCGGGAGGACTGCCGCAACATGTCGTCTCTCCGACGCTCGCCGGAGCGGTTCACGGATGTCGAATGGGAGGGCGACAACGCCACCTCCTACCGGGTCGAGCTCCAGGTCGACGCCTGGGATCGAACCCGCCTGCTCGAGGACCTCTCACGAACCTTCGCCGAGACCGGGGTGAACATCATCGAGGCCTTCTGCGCGACAAAGCACCCGATGGTCAAGAACCGGTTCGTGGTCGAGGTCGGCGACTCCGACCAGCTGCGTCAGTGCATCGGGCGACTGCGAAACGTAGCCTCGGTCTTCGATGCATACCGGGTGACTCCGACCGCGTAAGCCTGGGTAGGGGACCACTGACTCCCGGCAAGGGCCGAACTGCGTCCCCCGGTGTCCGGAGGACGGACGCAACTCGCCACCGTTCGCCCGGCCGCCCCGCCGTCAGCGTCGTCGTTCCCTTCCGGGGTGATCGCGCCGCTGGCCGGCACCTCCTCGCCAGCCTCTCGCAGCTGGAGTTGGCACCCGGCGACGAGTTGATCGTCGCCGACAACAGCCGCGGGCAGATCCTCAGGGATGGGGGCGGGACGGCCCGCGAGATGGCCGCCACGGCGCGGGTCGTCCCGGCGACCGCCGAGCGCTCCTCCTACCACGCCCGAAACGTCGGCGCGGCCGCGGCGGCCCGCAGCGACTGGCTTCTGTTCATGGATGCCGATTGCGACCCGGTGCCCCGCCTGCTCAAGGCCTACTTCGCCGAGCCGATCCCGGGCCGGTGCGGGGCGGTGGCCGGGCAGATCCTTGGGGACCCCGAGCAGCACTCGCTCGCCGCCCGGTACTCCCGCTCCCGGCACCTGTTCGATCAAGATCGAGGGCTGATCCGGCCCGAGCAGGGGGTTGCGGCGGCCGGCAACCTGATGGTTCGCGGCGCCGCCTTCGCCGAGCTTGGCGGCTTCGCCGAGGGCATCCGCTCGGGCGGCGATCTGGACCTGTGCCGCCGTCTGCGGCTCGCCGGGTGGGCCCTCGGATACCGGCCGGAAGCCGAGGTGCGCCACCACCATCGCGAGAGCCTGCCGTCGCTGTGGGGCGCTGTGGCCCGCTACGGCGCCGGCGCTCGCTGGCTGAATCAGCGCTACCCGGGCTCTTCCCCCCGATGGCCTCTGATCGACGGCCTCGCCGGCACGGCGAGGGACGTCGCGCGGCTGGTCGCCAGCGCTCGCGGCGAGGCGGCGCTCTACCGAGCCCTGGACGGGCTCGGATTGATCGCCCACAACCTCGGCTACCTGAGCGGCAACGAGCTCAGGCGCCGAGCTCGCTGACCGCGTCGCGCACCGCGCGGGCCGTCTTCAGCATGTGGGGTTCGCTCTCATACTCGGTTCGGGGCCAGAAGAACCCCCGCAGCCCGTCCTTTCGGTTTCGGGGCACGAGGTGCACGTGGAGGTGGGGAACGCTCTGGCTGACCACGTTGTTGATCGCAACGAAGGCGCCCTGGGACTTCATCGCGGCGCGCACCGCCGATGACAGCAACCGCGCGTTCACGAACAACCGAGCGACGAGATCGTCGGGCAGGTCCCAGATCGTCTCCAGGTGCTCTCGCGGGATCAGCAGCGTGTGGCCAGGAAACAGCGGACGATGGTCGAGGAAGGCGAGCGAGACATCGTCCTCGAAGACCACATGCCCCGGTTCGTCACCGGTGGCGATTGAGCAGAAGCGGCAACCGTCCACCTCAGGCGACCACGGTGAGGGCCGCGGGGCGGATCCCGAGCTCGAGCTCGCCGTGGTCGCCGATGTAGTCGCCGTCCACCTGGACCGGGAACCGACGCAGGCGACCCTCACGGTCTCGCGAGAGCGAGTCGAGCCGGCATTCGGTGACGCCGTCGTGGTGCTCGATCTGGCGGTGGCCCGGGGTCCGGAGCCTGTTCGAGAGCACCCGGGCGGCGATCGTCGGCATGTCGCGCTGGGCCGCGCGGCGCAGCACCGCGACCGAGAGGGTGCCGTTGTCGAGGGCCGCGTTCTCGCACACGCGCAGGGGCTGGCTGCCGAAGTAGGTGAACGGGTCGGAGTTCTGGGCGATCGCCGTGACCCCCTCGCTGGAGTGGCCGTCCACCCGGAGTCGGATCCGGATCGGGTTGCGAAGGTAGGAGCCATAGAAGCCGGAGACGGCGGCCCAGGTGTAATACCAGCGCCCGCCGCGTGCCTTCATCCTCGGGTGGGAGTCGACTCGCCTGGCGGCGGTGGCGTCGAGGCCGGCGCCGCAGGCGAACACGAAGTGCCGCCCGTTGGCCGTTCCGAGGTCGATCTTGCGGGGCTGGAAGTCGTCGGCCAGGCCGAGCAGGTGCTCGGTCGCATCGACCACGTCGTTGGGGATCCCCAGCGTTCGGCAGACGACGTTGGTCGAGCCGCCCGGTAGGACCGTGACCGGGACGTCGGTGCCGACCAGGCCGTTGGCGACCTCGTTCAGAGTTCCATCGCCCCCGAAGGCGACCACCACGTCGTAGCCGCCCTCCCTGGCCTCTCGGCCGATCTCGATCGCATGATGCTGTGCCCGGGTGGAGACGGCCTCGACGTCGTAGCGGCCTTGAAGCGCGTAGACGACCAGGTTCTTGAGCCGATCGGAGACCGTGGTCGCGTACGGGTTGACGATGATCAGCATCCGCTTCTTGCGGGGCCGGTCGGGCGTGCCGGCACCGTTGGCGGACTCCTCGCTCCGCGGCGGCGACTGGGTCGTGGTCCCGCCCGCGGTCACCCTCATGCCTCGGTCGCGGACACGTCAGCCGATCGCTTCAAACCGGACCACGTCGCCGTCCTCGATCTCGCCCGCGCGCCCGGCTTCGGACAGCAGGTCGATGTGGCCGAGGACCTCGGAAAGGGTGAGGAAAGCCTGGGTCACGGCGACGTTCCCCCACAGCTCCTGGGCGATCTCATATGCGGTGCGCGGGCGTTCGGCGATCAACCCGTAGATCTTCTCGGCCCGCCGTTCATGGTGCGCAAATCGATCGTCGATCAGCGCCTTGTGGTCGGTGATCGGATCGCCGTGCCCGGGCAACAGGATCCGCGCGGGCAGCTCGCGAGTTCGACGAAGCGAGGCCATGTAGTTCATCAGCGCCCGTGGGCGCTCGTTCGAGCCGTCCAGCGGGCGCGAGATCAGCGGATTGGATGAGATGTGGGCGATCAGGTGATCGGCGCAGAGCAGGATTCGGCGCTCGGGGTCCCAGAACAGCGTGTCGGACGGACTGTGTCCGGGGCGAAGCTGGACCTCGAGCCCGCGATCGCGAAGCCGAAGGGTCTCGCCGTCGTGAAGGGGGCGGGTCACCCGGGCCTTGGCGCCCCAGGCGCGGAAGCTCCTGGCGACGGAGCGAAGGGCGATCACCACCTCCTCCGGGATGCCATGTCGGAGCATCAAGTCGGCCGCGAAGCGATCGTCCTGCTCGATGTCGTCGCCGAAGTTCTCCACGAACGGGACCACGACGTCGATCGCCGCGACCTTGGCCCCCGACCGCGAGGCGATGATCTCGACCAAGCCGAGATGGTCGATGTGCTGATGGGTGAGGATCACCAGCTCGATCTCCTCGAGCGAGCGCCCCAACGCCGTCAGCTGGCCCATCAGCTCGTCGAGGGCCTTGCCCGAGTTTGGCCCAGTGTCGACCAGGGTCAGCGGCTCGTCCTCGATCAGGTAGCAGTTGACCCGCCCGACCGCGAACGGAGTCGGGATCTGAAGCCGGTGGATCCCCGCCGAGCGCGCCTCCTCGAGCGCCTGGTCGGGGCTATCCACCCCGGATCACCGCCAGGACCTCGTCCCGCTTTCTGTGCATGTCGTCCTCGGAGGCGAGCGATTCGAGGTTGAGCCGCAGGAGCGGCTCCGTGTTGGAGGGCCTGACGTTGAAGTGCCAGTCGGGGAAGTCGACCGAGACCCCATCCAGCCAGGTCACGTCTGCGTCCGCGTAGCGCTGCGCCAGCTCGCGCATCTTGCCCTCCTGGTCGGCGACCTCCGAGTTGATCTCGCCGGAGATGAAGTACCGGCTTCGAAAGCCTCCCACCAGCTCCGAGAGCCGCTCCTCGCGCACCGAGAGCAGCTCCAGCACCAGGAGGGCCGGTATCGCCCCCGAGTCGGCGCACCAGAAGTCTCGAAAGTAGTAGTGGCCAGAGACCTCGCCGCCGAAGGCGGCGGACTGCTCGCGAAGCGCGGCCTTGAAGAATGCGTGGCCGACCCGGTTGACGTAGGAGGTGCCGCCGAGCTCGCGCACCGTGTCGGGCACCGCTCGGCTCGCCCGCACGTCGTACAGGATCGTCGCGCCGGGCTCCGAACGAAGCAGCTGTCGCGCCAGCAGGGCGGTGAGGAAGTCGCCGTCGACGAACGCGCCCTGGTCGTCGATGAAGAAGCAGCGATCCGCGTCGCCGTCCCAGGCGATTCCGAGGTCGGCTCCCTGCTCGCGAACCTGCGACATGATGAAGCGGCGGTTCTGCTCGACCAGCGGGTTGGGCTCGTGGTCCGGAAACTCACCGTCGGGCACCCAGTAGGCGGTCACCGGGTCGAGGCCGAGGCGCTCCAGCAGCGGTCCCATCATCGGCCCGGCCATCCCGTTGCCGCCGTCGACCACCAGCTTCAGCGGCTTGACCCGATCGGGATCGATGAACGAGAGCACTCGCCGGTGGTAGTCGTCGTAGACGTCCACGGCTTCGACCTCGCCGCCCCCGGGCGGGTTGGGAAGCCCGGCCTCGATCGTCTGCCGCACCTGGTCGATCCCGGCCTCGCCGGACAGCGCCAGGGCGCCCTCGCGGACCAGCTTGATGCCCGTGTAGGCCTTGGGGTTATGAGAGGCCGTGACCATCGCGCCCCCGTCGAGCTCGCGCGACCCCACCAGGTGGTACAGCATCTCGGTTGCGACCATGCCGGCGTCGAGCACGGTGCAGCCCTCCGCGGTCAGCCCCTCGCGTACCCGCCGGCTCATCTCCGGAGCCTGGATCCGCATGTCGCGACCAAGTCCCACCGAGAGCTCCCCGGTCTGCTTGCCGCGCAGGCCGGCGAGCACGCGGGCGAACGCCCGCCCGACCAGGAAGGCCGTCTCGGGGTCGATCTCGGTCCCGTAGAGGCCGCGGATGTCGTAGGCCTTGAAGATGGCCGGTGGGATCGCTGCGCCCTGCGCACCGCCCTCGGTCAAAACTCGCCCCGCAGGGCCTGGTAGCTGTCCTCGAGGGATTGCGGCATCACCCGGGTGTCCGCGAGCACCGGCATGTAGTTGGTGTCACCGGCCCAGCGAGGCACGACGTGGAAGTGAATGTGGCCCTCGTACCCGGCGCCGGCAACCCGGCCCTGGTTGAGTCCCGCGTTGTAGCCGTGAGGCTCGTAGGTACGGGTCAGAACGACCATCGCCCGCTGGGCCAGCGCCATCATCTCGGCGATCGTTTCGGCGTCCAACTCCGGCAGGGTGGCCAGGTGGGCATAGGGGGCGACCATCAGGTGCCCGTTGGTGTACGGGAACAGGTTCAGGATCACGAAGCAGCGCTCGCCGCGGTGGACGATCAGGTTCCCCGCGTCGTCGTCCTCGGCCGGCTTGGCGCAGAAGATGCAACCGGAGTCGCTGTCCTTGGACGCGTCCTTCACGTAGGGCAGGCGCCATGGCGCCCAGATCCGGTGATTGGCCACACTCGCATCGTATGCATCGGACCTACTCCGATGGCCCAGCGGCTTCGAGGGACTGCTGGCAGCGGCGCACCAGCTCGACGTTCGCCTGAGACATCGCGCAGGGCAGTATCTCGACTAGCCACCGGTGGCGCCAGGGAGCCACCTCCGCGTCTGGTGACGCGTGGGCTGCGATAGCGTTGGCCCAGTCGGACACGGGCGAGGATCGCATGGGCTTCATCTTCCGGAAAGGGACGGCTGGATTGGTCCGCGCGGGCCGTCGTGCGGGAGCGACGTGCCTGGTACTGGCCGCGGCGGCCCCGGCGGCCGCCCACGGCGCACAGCACCGGGGCCCGGAGGTGCGCCCCTCGTTCTCGACCAACCCGTCGCTCGAGCCCGCCTTCGCGTGGCGGGTCCACGACTACGCGGCCAGATGCGGTCGGGGCCCGGTGACCGTGAAGGTGAGGGCACCCGGACCCTGGCGGGGGAAGGTCGGATCCGGCGGGTACCGCTCCGCCCGGTTCGCAGCCCGTCGGTCGCTGGCCCCCGGGGAGGCGCTCACCGTCACCTTCCGGCGCGGGGGCGCGGACTCGCGCCATCGCTTCCACCTCCGGTGCCTCCCCGCGGACTTCCCCAAGTACAGCTTCGACCGCAGGCGCACCGGGGGGCCCGGCTACTTCATGGCCCAGATGAATCGCGACTACGCCGCGATCTTCGATCGCCATGGCGTTCCGGTGTGGTGGTACAAGGCCACCGGCTCGCCGATCAACGCGGAGCTGATTCGCGACGGGACCGTCGCCTGGAGCCCCCAGAGCGGCCAGAGCCTGACGGGCGGCTTCGTGGTCCGGCGGCTGAACGGGCGGCTGGTTCGCGTGGTCAGCGCCGTGAACCATCCCACCGACATTCACGAGTTCCTGCGCCTGCCGAACGGGAACTACCTGCTCGGCGCCCAGGTCGTCAAGCGCCATCTGGATGCGAGCGCCTTCGGCGGCTCGTCCAACGCGAAGGTGATCGGGTTCGAGATCCAGGAGGTGACCCCCGGCGGCCGGCTGGTGTGGAAGTGGGACTCCCTGAAGCACATCGGGCTCGAAGAGACGCCCCAAGGCTGGTGGGACACGGTGCTGGGGAACGCCGAGCCGGGGGAGCCGCTGGACATCCAGCATTGGAACTCGGTCGAGGTGGATGGCAAGTTCCTTCTGCTCTCGTTCCGCCACCTCGACGCCGTCTACCGGATCAACCGCCGCACCGGCGGCGTGTCCTGGAAGCTGGGGGGCACCCCGACCTCGAAGAGCCTCGAGGTCCTCGATGATCCCGAAGCTGCCTACCCGCTGGACGGACAGCACGACGCCCGGCGCGAGCCCGACGGCACGATCACGATCCACGACAACTTCACCCGACTTGGGAAGCCGCCCAGGGCGATCCGCTACCGGATCGACCCCAAGGCGGGCACCGCGAGGCTGGTTCAGGCGATCGCCGATCCGGCCGCGAACCGGTCGTTCTGCTGCGGCTCGGCTCGCAGGCTTCCCTCGCACGACTGGCTGATCGGTTGGGGCGGGCTCGAGTTCGTCGGCGCCTACAGACCCAACGGGCGGACGATCTTTCGGCTGCGCTTCCCGGGAGGGTTCAGCTATCGGGCGTTCCCCGTCCCCGCCCACGCGCTCACCCCGCGCCGGTTGCACCACGCCATGAACGCGATCAGCCGCTGATCTTCGGCGGGCGCTGGTCGATCGCTCGACTAGAGCCAGCCGCGGCGGCGGAAGAGAGCGACCATGCCGACCAGCATCAGAACGATGACGGCGATGATGATCCAGAAGACGGTCGTCGACGACGTGGCCGGGTCGCCACCGCCCGGGAGCCCCACGTTCATGCCCCAAATGCTCGCGATCAGGGTCGCCGGCAAGAAGACGATGCTGAACACGGTCAGGATGCGCAGGACGTCGTTGAAGCGGTGGGAGATCACCGACTCGTTGGTCTCCTCGAGCGCCTCGACGACCTCCTTGTAGTTCTCGAGCATGTCCCAGATTCGCTCGTGGGCGTCGACGATGTCGTCGAAGTAGATCTCCAGGTCGCCCTCGCGGGCCATGAACCGCTGCTTCGCGTTCTCGAGGTCGCGCAGCACCGTGCGCTGGGGGCGGATCACCTTGCGGAAGTTGATGATCTCCTGCTTGACGTTGGAGATGTCTCGCACGACCTCCTCCGAATGGCCGGAGAAGATCTCGTCCTCGACCGCGTCGAGCTTGTTGCCGATCTTGCGCAGCATCGGGAAGCAGTAGTCGAAGCCATCGTCGACCACCCGGTAGAGGAGGAAGCCCGGCCCCTTGGAGAAGTGCTGCTCGCGCAGCTCCTCCCGCTGGCGGCAGCGCTCGAACAGATACTTCACCGGCTGCAGCGGCTGGTTCGGGATCGTGACCAGATAGTCGGGGCCGACGAAGATGTCGAGCTCGCCCGCGTTCAGCCGGCCCACGGCGCTGTCGAAGACGGGAAAGTGCAGGACGATGAACAGGTAGTCGGGGTACTCGTCGATCTTCGGCCGCTGGTTGCGCGAGAGCACGTCCTCGAGGTCGAGGGGGTGGAATCCGAACTGCTCCTCGAGCCAGGCGCACTCCAGGGGCGAGGGGCGCTCGATGTTGACCCACCGAAGCCCCTCGGCGGTGATCGCCTCGACGTTGGGCTTTCGCTCCTGGGGCTCAGGCGCGGGGGCGGCGAGACGAGCGCGGCGAGCCCTCCTGCGTAGGCTCGGCTTCGGGAGGTTCGGCATCGCCGCTCATCTCACTTGCTCGCGCTTCCATCTCCAACTACCAGCTAAGAGTACGCCACCGCCCAGGCGCCGGGTGCGCGGAAACGTGCAGACGCGCCCTGGTATATTGCGCCCATATAACCACCACATCGAGAGGGGTGGAGGGACTGGCCCGACGAAACCCCGGCAACCCCCCCGCAAGGGGAAGGTGCCAATTCCAGCAGGTGGAGTGCCTGCAAGATGTGAGTGGAAGTCCCAACAGGACCTCTGCTCGCTAGCCAGGCAGAGGTTTTTTTCGTAGGTAGATGTCCGGCGAAGCGAAAGGGTCCTGATGGCGACGTGGGAGCTGCGGTGCAAGGAGTGCGATACGGCTTTTCCGGCCGAGGCCCGCTATGCGTGCGAGCGCTGTTTCGGCCCTCTGGAGATCTCGTACGACTTCTCCGGGCTCGACCCGGCGGAGGCCCGACGCAAGATCCAGGCGGGTTCGCGAGGGATCTGGCGCTACGCCGACTTCCTTCCCTTCGATGACCGGCCCCGTGATCCGCTCGAGCCGGGGCTGACGCCGCTGATTCGTGCCGAGCGCCTGGCCGAGCGCTTGGGCCTCGGCGAGCTGTGGATCAAGAACGACGCCGCCAACCCCACGCACTCGTTCAAGGACCGCGTGGTCGCGGTCGCGCTGGCCAAGGCCCGTGAGCTTGGCTTCGAGACCGTCGCCTGCGCCTCCACCGGCAATCTCGCCAACGCGGTCGCAGCTCACGCGGCAGCCGCCGGCCTCGACTCCTATGTCTTCGTTCCGGCCGACCTCGAGGAGCAGAAGCTGCTCGCCACCGGCGTCTACGGGACCCGCCTGATCGGCGTGCGCGGCAACTACGACGACGTCAACCGTCTCTGCACACAGCTCTCCGAGACGCGCCCCTGGGCGTTCGTCAACGTCAACCTGCGGCCCTACTACTCCCAGGGCTCGAAGACGCTCGCCTTCGAGACCGTGGAGCAGCTCGGGTGGTCACTTCCGGACCGCGTGGTCTGTCCGATCGCCTCCGGATCGTTGTTCACCAAGGTGGCGAGGGGGTTCGAGGAGTGGATCGACCTCGGATTGGTCGAAGGAGCGCTCCCGACCTTCAACGGCGCGCAGGCCGCGGGATGCAGCCCGGTGGCGACCGCTTTCGGCGAGGGCTGGGAGGTGTGCAAGCCCCAGCGTCCGGACACGATCGCCAAGAGCCTGGCGATCGGCAACCCGGCCGACGGCATGTACGCGCTCGAGCTTGCCCGCGGGACGAACGGCTCGATCGACGCAGTCAGCGACGAGGAGATCCGCGATGGGATCCGGCTGCTGGCGGAGACGACCGGGATCTTCACCGAGACCGCCGGCGGGGTGACCACGGCGGTCCTGGCGAAGCTCGCCGCCAGGGGGGACATCGATCCGTCCGAGCGGGTGGTCGCCTACATCACAGGCGAGGGGCTGAAGACCCTGGACGCGACCCGGGAGGGCTTCCGGATGCACGAGATCGAGCCGACACTCGAGGCCTTCGAGGGCGAGTTGGAGCCGGTCCTCACCCGCTAAGGTTCCCGCCCGTGTCGGTGACTGTGAAGATTCCGGCCCAGCTTCGGGGCGTGACCGATGGCGAGGGCGAGATCGAGGTTGACGGCTCCACGGTGGGCGAGGCGCTCGATGCGGTCTTCAACCAGCACGACGACCTGCGTGAGCGGATCACCGAGGATGGAGGCCTGCGGCGGTTCGTCAACGTCTATGTCTCCGGCGAGGACATCCGCTTCCAGGACGGACTGGACACCGAGCTTCAGGACGGGGACGAAGTGACCATCCTGCCGGCGGTGGCCGGCGGCTAGGTCCGCGACCCGGAGGAGTTCCATACGCTCCCGGTCGTGGATGGCGTCGAGCCGGTTGCGATCCTCTGCGGCGGTCGGGGGACCCGCCTGCAGGAGCACACGCATGCGATCCCCAAGGCCCTGGTCGAGATCGGGGGTAAACCGACCCTCTGGCACGTGGTGCGCATCTATGCCGCCCAGGGGTTTCGGCGCTTCCTGCTGCTGACCGGCTACCTCGGGGAGATGATCGAGCGCTCGATGCTCGACACCGACTGGCCGGAGCCGGTTGAGATCGAGTGCCTGGACACCGGGCTCGACACGCCGACCGGTGGACGGCTCGCCCGCGCACGTGAGCGGCTGGCGGGGCAGTCCTTCTGCGCCACCTACGCGGACGGGCTGGCGAACATCGACCTCGGGGCCCTGGTCTCCTCGCACCGCAGACACGGGCGGCTGGCCACCATGACCGTGGTCAGGCCGTTCAGCCAGTGGGGAGTCGCGGTGCTGGGCGGTCGGGACCGGGTGGAGGCGTTCGAGGAGAAGCCGCGTCTCGACCAGTGGATCAATGGGGGATTCTTCTGCTTCGAGCCCGAGGCGCTCGACTACATGAGCGAGGCGAGCGCATTAGAGGACGGTCCGCTGCCGGCGCTCGCGGCCGATCGGGAGCTGCACGCCTTTCGCCACACCGGCTTCTGGGACTGCATGGACACCTACAAGGACGCCGTCACCTTGAACGACCTCTGGGACGAGGGACGGGCCCCGTGGGCCACATGGGCCCCTAGGGTGGCCGCCTCCGGTGCCGGCTAGCGCGCTCGTAACGGGCGGCCGCGGGTTCGTCGGCGCTTGGCTGTGCAGGGCACTGCTGGAGCGAGGGGAGCGGGTCGTCTGTCTTGACCGGCCGCCCTCGGGCGCCCTCTCGTCACTCGTCCTGCTGGGGATCGACAGCGAGGTGGCCCACGTCGACTTCGATCTTCGCGAGGGCGGCGAGCTCTCGCGGACGTTGGACGAGCACGAGGTCCGCAGCGTCTTCCATCTCGCCGCTCAGACGATCGTGGGCGCCGCCGCCGCCGATCCGGTGGCCGCCTTCGAGACCAACGTCCGGGCGACCTGGCTGCTGCTCGAGGCCTGTCGCGAGCAAGGGGTCGAACGGGTCGTGGTGGCGTCGTCTGACAAGGCGTACGGCCCCCACGACGAGCTGCCCTACCGGGAGGATTTCGCGCTTCGACCCTGCTCGCCCTACGAGGCGAGCAAGGCGGCGGCCGACGTGATCGCCCGCAGCTACTGGCATTCGCACGGCCTGCCGGTCGCGGTGACCCGGTTCGCGAACGTCTACGGCGGCGGCGACACCAACTTCTCCCGCCTGGTTCCCGAGGCGGTGAGCGCGGCCCTCGACGGTCGCTCCCCGGTACTCCGCTCCGACGGCTCGCCGGAGCGCGACTTCCTGTACGTCGACGACGCCACCGCCGCCTATCTGGGGATCTCCGATGCGCTCGATCGCGACGAGGTTCGAGGGGAGGCCTTCAACGCCGGCGGGGGGCGACCCCACCGGGTGCGGGAGGTCGTCGAGCTGATCGCTCGCCTGGCCGGAACCGGGGTCGAGCCCGACGTTCGCGGCACCGGGAACCCTCCCGGGGAGATCGACCGTCAGTTCGTCGACTCGACCAAGCTCCGGACCGTGGTCGGCTGGGAGCCTCGAATCGAATTGGAAACGGGGCTTACGGCCACCGTCGAGTGGTACCGAGACCATCCCGAGGCGTGCGCGCCGCGGCCGGGGACCTAAGGAGTTCGTAAAAGATCTGGCCGGGCTCCCGATTTCGGCCTCGGGTGTCGAATAATTGTCCTGGATCCACCCGACGCGGAGGGATGACATGTCTCCTGTGATTCTTGGCTTTGGCGCCCTCGACGCGATGATCGCCGCGCAGGCCGCATACGCCGCGCGTGACCTGAGCCGCAAGTCGCGCCGGCGCAAGAAGTAGGGCGCCGCTCCAACCGGGCTGATCGGGCCGCCGATCAGCCACCGCGCTCGACCTCGAAGGTGAAGTCGGCCGCGCGGAGGCGCTCCGCCAACGCCGTCCCGATCGCCGTCGCCGGGGTCACGACGCCGGCCGCCTGCGGCCCGTCGTCGACCGCCAGGCTGAGCGCGCTCTGGCCCAGCATCACCGCCGTAGCCGCGTATCCAGGGTCGCCCTGGGCGCCGACTCGACACACATAGCGGGCGCCGGTGGAGGTGCGAGCGTGGATCTCGATCCGAAAGAAGCCGGTCCTCTGCAAACGCTCGCTGGGGCCCTCGCCGGGGGAGGGGAGGGCCCGGTCCAGCAGACGGCGGGTGAAACCGTGGGCGAGCCCCTTCTCCAGTGCCCACATGCCCCCGCTCAACCCCGCGGCCTTGAATGGAGCCGTCGGCCCGGAGCCGAAGCCCATCACCTCGCGGTAGCGGAGCCGGCGGCCATAAGCCCAGCTCTGCAGGGCGTTGCTGCGGCGCACCACCCGAGTGTTGATCGGGGCCATCATGAACGGCCCCAGCCAACCGAGGTCCTGGTCGCGCTCGACCCGCCGCAGATCGGACTGCGGCCCGAGGTCGGGCTCGGCATCGCGGTCCGGGCTGAGGGCGTACGGGTCGTTGACGATCCTTCGCGACTGCGCGCTCGCCTCGGCGTCGTCGAACTCGCCCTTGAACGACTCGATCGTGCCCCCGCTCAGGCTGCCGCGGGCAGCGGTCAGCACAAGCGTCACCTCCTCGAGCTCACCCGCCCCGTCCTCCGCCGCGGCTTGGTACAGGAGCAGGACGCCCAGATCCGACGGAATCGAGTCGAATCCGCATCCGTGGACGATCCTGGCTCCGCTGTTCTGGGCGACGGCGTGGAAGCGATCGATTGTCTCCCGCATGAACAGCACCTCCCCCGTCAGGTCCGCGTAGGCCGTACCGGCCGTGGCGCAGGCCTCGACCAGGGGAAGGCCCCACTTGCGGTAGGGGCCGACGGTGGTCACGACAACCCGGGCGGCCGAAGCCAGCTTCGCTAACGATTCGGAGTCGCTCGAATCGGCCACCAGCGTGGGCCAGTCGGAGGCCCGAGCGTCGAGGCCGGCGCGGGTCTCCGCCAATCGTGCCTGCGAGCGCCCGGCCAGGGCGATGCGGGCGTCATCCGGCGCTGCGCGCGCCAGGTACTCGGCCGTCAGGCGCCCGACGAACCCCGTCGCCCCGAACAGCACCACGTCCAGCGAGCGATCCGTGCTCATGGCGGTTGATGAGGCGAGCTGGTCGGATTCCGCCGCGGCGCCCGTCAGCCCCGCTTCGCGTATTCGCCGAACTCGCCGAAGTCGAGCGACACGCAGGCCTCGTCTCCGGTGACCTCGGCGTCATGGCCGGGCGGGATCGCGAAGACGTCGCCGGGGCCGATCTCAATCGTCGTCCCGTCGTCCATGTGGACGGTCATCGCGCCGGAGAGGCAATACCCGAGGTGCGAAACCTGGCAGGAATCGGTCTGCGCGATCGGCCTGACGTTCTCCGACCACTTCCATCCGGGCTCGAACACCGCCTTGCCGACCACCTGTCCGGCGATGTTCACGACATCGGCCTTGCCCTTGCCCTCGAAGGGCCGTGTCTCATCGGGGGAGTTGAAGCTCTTGACCTCGGCAGCCATCTCTGCTCCTTTTCGTTGCCGTCACTCCCCCGAACCTATCCGAGATCGCGCTTGCGTCACGTGCACCCCAGGCTGTGGGCGTGCGGTTGAAGGTTTCGGCTCGACCGCCGATAGAAGTTCCACGGGGGAGAGAACTTTGTTGGCACCGCCCGGTCTCCAAAGCCGGGCCTCCGGGTTCGAATCCTGGCTCCCCCGCTAGGTTGGAGGACCCC
The DNA here is from genome assembly GCA_963811625.1 of uncultured bacterium. GTDB lineage: Bacteria > Actinomycetota > Thermoleophilia > Solirubrobacterales > 70-9 > AC-56. The sequence goes on from CAWERS010000004.1 coordinate 298,803, forward strand.
CGGTCGTCCTGTAGCGTCACCGGGCGTAAGCTAGGCGAAGGGAGTGCGAGTTGAGAACCAAGCTGCTGGCCGCCGTCGGCGTGCTCGCGATCTGTAGTGCGGTTGGGCTGACCGGCCTCGCCGGGGCGCGAGAGCCGACGAAGACCAAGGTGACGATCCACTACAACGGTGACGGCTTCCAGGGGAAGCTGAAGAGCTCGAAGGCCAAGTGCATCAAGGACCGCAAGGTCAAGGTGTTCAGGAAGAGCGACGGACGCAAGCTCTACACGGACAACTCCGACCACGACGGCCGCTGGAACACCGGCAACTCCGGCCAGATCCACGGGACCTTCTATGCCCACACGGGCAAGATCCCCGGGTGCAAGGGCGGAACCAGCGAGTCGATCCACACCTAGCGGGCTCGGACTCGCCCGTCCGGGGAGCGCAAAACACCTGCTCGACCCGCGCCTCGGAGTACCCGGGGCGCGGGTCCGGCTGCTTGCGATCTTCCAAGGCCGCGGGTACGGTTGGGCCATGCGAAGGCCTCGGTCGCCCTGCTGGTGCTGGTTTCGCTGGCGTTCACAGCGTTCCCCGCTGCGGGGGCCCAGTCGCCAACCGGGATCAGGGGCGTCGTTCTCGATGCCACTGCTTCGGGCCGTGCCGGTATCCGCCTCCGCCGCTTTCCGCGTACACCGGGCCTGACCTCACGGTCGCGGTGCGAAGCCTCCCCGACAACAAGCTCGTAGCGAGGCTTCATCCCACCGATGGTCGCTTCGCCGTCAAGCTGGCGCCCGGCTGTATCGGCTCAGGGCCAGGATCGTTCAGAAGCCGCCGGCTGGCGAGGCGAGACAGGAAGGCCCAGGTCGTCTCCGGAGAGCTGACTCGGGTTCGCCTCCGGGTCGCGAACGAGTGCATTCGCTGAGAGCTGGCGGGCCGAGACGGCGCTCGATGCGGAGGATGTTGATCGTCGCCATCGCGGACACGGCGCTGGCCGCGGGCATCGCCCCGGCCGCGGCGGCCGCCTCCCATCCGACCGAGGTCACCTCGACTTCGTTGGCATCGGCACGGGCATCTTCGTCGAGGGCCAGGTGATCTCCCAGCGGCATGCGAGGCCGGCCGCAAGGTGCTGATCATCGCGATCACCAAGCGGCAACAGGTGGTTGACGACGACCGCACCAGCGAACGGCTCTACGGTGGTGGCGGTACGCGGGGCTCGGACGCAGGGGGTAAGGTCAAGGCGCCACGGACGACCTTCAGGCGCCACGGCCATCGCCAGGTCTGCGACGCCTTCGCGGTCCACTCCCGGCCGGCTAGGCCCGCTCCGGCAGCCCGGCGGCCTCGAGGGCTCGAGCCCGTTCTCGAATGCTCTCGAGGCGGATTACCTGGCGGCCCCGGAAGGACCAGAGCATGAAGTAGTAGAGCTCGGTCGAGATGCCGCTGGCGCTGCCGACGCCGCGCTGGTGGACGGCCGCCAGCACGCTGTCTCCCGCGGGGGTGATCTCCTCGGCGTCGATCGTGAACCGCGTCCACGGCTCGAGCAGGCTGCGGGTGTAGGCGGCGATTGCCTCGGTGCCGAGGTGGGCCCCTGAATCGGGGAACTCCGGGCCCAGGACCAAGACGACCTGTGGATCGAACAGCTCGACCGAGGCCCGGAAGTCGCCCGCGCCCCAGCGCTCGTAGACGGACCGGACCCTGTCCACGTTCTCCTGACATCGACCGCGCAGTATCACGCCTGAGCGCCCTCGGGCACGGGGGCCCACCCCGCAAGTTGACCCGCTCCTAGTGCGTTTTCAGATTAAGGGGGCAGGGGATTCTGGAGACTCATCAGGAGTGGGTTCGCTGCCCGTGTGACTGGAAGGCGCCTCCGGTCATCGCCTTGGCGGGTCTGTGCGTGTTGGCGGACAAGGACCTTGCTGCCCTCGACCCTGAAATCAAGGGGTTCGATCCGCTGCTCCTCGAAGGTGTCGACTCATCGACGCCCGCACCGCCGCCGCGCCCCTCAGCGACGCTTGACCTCCCGTTGGGACGAACTCCATCTCGGGATGTGCGAACTCCACCGCCGTATCGAAGTCACCTCGATTGAAGGCCTCATAGGTTGCGCCGCAGCGCGTCGATCATTGCCGCATCGCGACCGTCCATCGCCCGCGCAGTATCTCGCCCTCCGCGTCTCGGGTGTCCTGGGACCTACTCCCGCAGCCCGGTGGCTTCGACGGGGCCGTCGAACAGGCTAAGTCCGCTTCGCGTAGTCCCCGAAGCCGCTGAAGTCAAGCTGGACGCACGGCTCGCTTCCGGTCACTTCGGCGTCATGGCCCGGAGGGATGTCGAATACGTCCCCGGCATTGATTTCAAACGTGGTCCCGTCGTTCATGTGGACCGTCATCGCGCCCGAGAGGCAATAGCCCACATGATGGGCTTGGCAGGAATCCGTTTTGGCGATGGGCTTGACGTTCTCCGACCACTTCCAGCCCGGCTCAAAGACGCCCTTGCCGATGGCCTTGCCTCCTAGGTTGACCAACTGGGCCTGCCCTTTGCTCTCAAAGGGCCGGGTCTCGTCCGGCGAATCGAAGTTCTTGGCCTCGCCTGCGATCTGTGCTCCTTTCGACGAGCGGGTTGGGGCGCGAACCTATCTGGCCTCCGCCTCCAAAGCAAATCCCTTCGAGAATGTGCGCGAGACCGCCTAGTCCCGCGGACTCCGCGAATCTTCGGCCCATGGTCCCTGCGCTGCCGCTTCAGCTTGATGCGAGCGGACTCGCTGTCAGAGCGCCGAGTGATTGAGCCAGCCATTGCCGCGCCGGCCTACTCGGCCTGGCCTATGCCTCGCGCATTAGGGTGCTGCACCGTCGCTTTGATTGAGCAATCGACTAAGGAGACCCAGCATGGACCTGAAGGCGCTGTTCTTGAACTGCACTCTGAAGAAGTCACCTGAGACCTCCCACACCCAGGCGCTCATAGACAAGGTCGCCGCCCTTATGGAGCCAATGGGCGTCGAGTGCGAGACGGTCCGACTCGTGGACTACAAGATCGCCTTCGGGACCGAATCCGACATGGGAGACGGCGATGAGTGGCCAAAGATCTACGACAAGATCAAGGCTGCCGACATCCTCGTCCCCTCGATGCCTATCTGGATGGGCGCACGGTCATCGCTCTGTCAGCTCATGGCCGAGCGGCTCGACGGCTCCTATCGGGACCTCGACCCGAACACGGGACAGTACCCCCTCTACAACAAGGTCGTTGGGGTGATCGTGACCGGGAACGAGGATGGTGCGCACGACTGCTGCGCGACCACCCTCTACAACTTCACCCACTACGGCTGCACGGTCCCGCCGAACCCGGACTGCTACTGGGTCGGGGATGCCGGACCGGGACCCAGCTACATCGATGAGGGCCAGGGCCATCTCTATACGAATCGGACAGCTCGCTTTCTAGCCAGCGGCTGCGTCTGGATGGCGCAGATGCTGAAGGAACACGGACCCGTCGCCACAAACCTGATCGAACTCACCGAAGAGGCCCAGAAGGTCAGCACCGACACCGCGCCAGCGGGCTAGCGTGAAGCCCGCGCTCTAATAAGCCACCGGGCCGCGCGGCGACTTTGGTTCGGGAGGTCGACCAACCAAGCCCGCAACCGACTTGAAGGAGCTTGATCGAAATGAGCACAAACCAGGAGAACTCGAATGGCGCGACGCGGGTGGCCTACATCCTCGGCGTCCCTTTGGCCGAGAACGTCGTGCGCCAGTGGCCGCAGATGGAAGAGATTGTGCGCACCAGCAGGCTCGTCGCCGATGTCGAAGGAAACTTCCCCGAGCTCACGCTGGAAGTCGGCAGGCGTCTGCGACTCGATGATGTGGTCGTGGTCGAGTGGACCTGCGACTACGGCGATGGCCGCCTGTACCGGAACGTGACCATTGGCGAGTTGGAGCACGGGGAAGCCGTGCGCGTCACCGACTACTGGGGCGAGCCCACCGTGACACCCGACTGGCGTCAGCCCCTGACCGATCAACTCGACATGCCCGGCGACGGCATCTGGCCCGACTCAGAGCACCTCAGCCACTACTAAGCGGCGCGATCCCCCTTTCGGCAAGCGCCTGGTAGGCGGCTCCGATGGCTTCCACGTTCTCCTGCGACATCGCCTACTCCGAGAGCCCGGCGGCTTCGAGGCCCTCCTCGCGAGACTCAGCCCCCTAGTCGAGGGACTCCGTGCCCGACTGGCAGGTTGCGTGGCGTCCGATCTTCTTCGGCGTCACCTTGAATGTCGTATGCCCGCCCAGGTAGGCCTTGAAGCGCAGCTCCCAGGCGCCGTTCTGGCTCGTCGTGTCGCGATCGGTGTATTGGGCCTGGGCCTCCGAACGGGAGGGGTAGGACTTGGCGATCACCTTGCGCCCGGGCAGGCAGGCCGCCTTGGGCGATTCGATGAGACCCAGCGACCGGTACTTGATCCCGGAGATCGGCTCGCTGTACTTCTCCAAGATCGTCGTTGGGTAGGTGGTCCGCGCGAGAGCACTCGCCGCGCCGACCAAGAGCAACGCGCCGATCCCCACCGCGATCATCCTCCGCATGATCCCCTCCTTCGTTGCGGGCGCCGGCGGGCGTGCCGGCAAGCCCATCCTATATCTCGGTTCGGGAAGTGGCGAACGCATCTACTCCTGCGACATCGCCTATTCCCGCAGCCCAGCGGCTTCGAGGGCGGTGACCTTGTCCGGGAAAACTTCCCATCGGATGATCCGGCCTCGGTGGAAGGTCCACACCTGCGCCAATCGCCGCTCGAATGGAGCCCCGCTCCCCTTCCCACAGCCCCGTTCGTGCAGGACGACGACAACGCTCGAGCCTCTTTCTATGAACTCCTCCGCATCGAGGCGGTAATCGTCCCAAGTGCCCCAGTAATGGCGAGAGGCCTTGATGACCGCATCGCGCCCAACGTAGACGGCATCGAGGTCCACAATCGGGTATTCGCGCAGGTCCCATACGACGTAGTCGTCGAGCATGTCCCAGAAGGCGGCCAGACGCTCGATTCCCCGGCGAACCATCTCGACGTTCTCCTGCGACATCGCCTACTCCCGCAGCCCGGCCGCTTCGAGGGCTTCCGTGTGAGCGTCGTAGGAGATGGCACTGACCGCCTTTCCGTCGCTCAGCGTCCAGACATTGGAGAAGTGCAACTCCACCTCGGCCCCGCTGCCCCTCCCGCGTCCCGCCGCTTGGTGGACCACGACGACGCGATCACCAGCGTCGATGAACTCCTGCGGCTCGAAACGCAGGTCTTCAAAGGCATCAACCAGCTTGGTGTACCAGGCGCGGAAGGCGTCGTGGCCAATGAACACTCCCGAACCGGGCAGCGCGGGCAGGTCACGAAACTCGAAGTTCGTTGCGCAGAGTTGGAGGAAACCATCGAGGTCGCCGCCGTTCAACCGCTCGTACCCGAGGCGCACGATCTCGACGTTCTCCTGCGACATCGCCTACTCCGAGAGACCGGTGGCGTCGAGGGCTTCGGCTCGCTCTTGGAACATCCGAAGGCAAGTGATCTGCCCCTTCTCGACCGTGTACACGAACGCGCCCCTCGCAATCACTTCGATCCCCTGGCGCCCGCGCACGTGGGCGGTGTTCGAGACCACGACCTCGGAGCCCGCCTCCGCGAAGTCGTATAGCTCAACCTGGACATCATCAAACGTCGACCAGAATTCGTCCCAGAAGGCTTCGAGGCCGCCATGGCCGCGATAGACACCCTTGAGCGGCGCTCGGGAACGCGACCAGTCAATCTCCGCGTCGGAGCGGAGCATGTCCAGCCACGTCGTCAGGTCGCGCCGGTTCCACGCTTCGATATGGCGCCGCACGATCTCCACGTTCTCCTGCGACATCGCCTACTCCGAAAGCCCGGTGGCTTGGAGGGCTTCTTCGCGCTCTTGATAGAGGCAGGCCCGCACGATGGCTCCGTCGCGGATCGTCCAGACCCAAACGCCGCGAGCCTCAACTTGGATCCCATCGCGGCCCCGGAGGTGGTTCGTGAACGGCACCACCACGTGCTCCCCGGCGTCAATGAACTCGTCTGCCCCGTACTGAACCGACTCCCAGGCCTTAGCGAACTCTTCCACCAGGCGCCGCATTTGCCTGAAGGTGTACACGCCTCGGTCTATGCCGATCGCCCGCGAGAGGTCGAACTCCGCCTCCGGAGCCGCGTCCTTAAACGCGGCGTCCCAGTCCTCGCGGTTCAGAGCCTCTATCTGGCGGCAGATCAACTCCACGTTCTCCCGCGACATCGCCTACTCCGAAAGCCCGGCGGCTTCGAGGGCTTCCTGGGGATCGAGGTAGCTCTGAATCCGGGTCGCTTTGCCGTTCTTGTACTCGACTACGTAGGCAATAGGCGATTCCGTCTCGGCTCCACTCGCTTTGCCACGGGTGCGGATGTGGCCGATTGCGATGACGCGTCCGCCGAGGTCCCGGATCTCCTCGTACTCCTGGTGGATCTCGCCAAGATCCTCGTACACGTCTCGAAACCACTCGCGCACGCCTTCACGTCCGCGATACACCGTCGCCCCTCCTTCCAGCGACGCGAGCAGGGCCGGATGCCACTCCACCTCGGGGTCGAGTTCTTCCACAACGGCGTCGATGTCTCGGCGGTTGCCCGCCTCAACGGTGCGCTTAAAGGCTTCGACGTTCTCCTGCGACATCGCCCGCGCAGTATCTCGCTACCTGCGGGTGACTCGCTCGCAGTCCACGGCGACCCGGGACTGCTGGTTGGTCAAGACGATGTCGGACCCCTCGCCGCAGACGATGCGGTTGCGGCCGTAGAGGTCGCGCATTCGGTCATCGCCCTTGCCACCGAACAACTGATCCTTGCCACGGTTGCCGGCGATGTAGTAGTCGTCGCCGTCGTGGCCGGCGATGTGGTCGGCGCCATGGCCTCCGTTCGTTTGGTCGGTGTCCGGCCCGCCGATAAGCCGGTCGCTCGATGGCCCGCCCTTCAGGACGTTCCAGTTTCCCTTGCCACCCATGATGATGTCCTTGCCCCCGTCGCCGAAGAGGCGATCCTGGCCGGGACCTCCTCCGACGGTGTCGCGGCCCACGCCGCCACGGGCTACGTCGAGCCCGGCGCCGCCGTGGACTGCATCGCGGCCCCTACCCCCTTGGAGGCAGTCATGCCCCTCCCGTCCGTCCAGGGTGTCGTTTCCCCCACGGCCGCGCAGGAGGTCTCGCCTCGCGGTTCCCGTGATGTGGTTGGGCGCCCCATCGCCCTGAAGGGCCTTGCCGTTCAGGCGAACCCCATCAGGGCGGGCCGGAACGCAACTCGGCCGGTCGTTCGGCGGGATGGGGGTCACAGCCGCATGGGCACTAGCGATTCCGCCGATCAGCACGACGGCGCAACAGACGCCAAGAACCCCTCTCCCCATCGCTCCAGCGTATTGCGCTATTTCGGCTCGGGCAATACCCCTGAGGGTAAATCGACAACACCTTCGGCCAGATGCGAGCCCTCCTGCGACATCGCCTACTCCGAAAGCCCGGCGGCTTTGAGGGCCTCAGCCTTGCTTTGAAAGGTCTTGATGCGAATGACTTTGCCGTCGCGGAATGTGTAGGCGCTCGCACTGCGGGCGATCACCTCGACACCTCCCGTGCTGCGGGGGAAGATCCGTTGCGCGACCACGACCTGATCCTCCCCGACGCGGATGAACTCCTCTGGTTCGAGCCGAAGGCTCGTCCAAGCCTCCCGAAGGAGGGCCAAATACTCGCGAAGCCCATCGCGACCGCGATAAACGGCCCCGTCGAAGACCGCATTCGAATTGTCCACCTCGATGGCGGGATCGAAGAAATCATCGAAGCTCTTGTCATCGGGATCTGCGAGAACCAAGTCCTCCCACTTCTCGTAGATCCTCCGCACCACCTCCAAGTTCTCCTCCGACATCGCCCGCGCAGTATCTCGCGGGCCGGCGGGCAAATGGGCGCCAATCCCCAGCCCCGTCGTACCAGCGGTGGGGGCGAAAAGACAATCACCATCTCCCCCAAAGCAAACTGGCCCCGCAGAAAACCGTTTGCCTCAGCTCCTCGCCTCGTCCGCGCCATGGGCGCTTTCGGCGGCCTATTGGGCTTCGGCCAGCTCTAGCCGCAGGGCCAGCTTGAACAACCATACTCTCCCCGAGCTGGCCCGGGGCGCCGGTCTTCTACTCCCGGCATGAAACTGCAGCCGAGGCCCCAGCCGAGCGTCCGGCGGCCGAACTAGCGTCGGGCGCACCGGAACAAGGGGCACTCGGGAGAACGCAGACGGGCAGGCCGCGCATTACGGGATGGGCCGCGAGCCGAGCTACTCAATGGCCGCCCTGCGACTTGTCCGGTTGTGCTGCGAGCACGGATCCGTCGGTGTCGTTTCGCCCGCTGCGTCTCCGCCACACAATCGAAGGAGGCCACATGCGATCGATCGCCCTGGACGTCCACCGCGACTTCTGCGAGGTGGCGATCAAAGACGGCGGTGAGGTGCGCTCGGCCGGGCGCGTCAAGACCAGCCGCGCCGAGCTCGAGCTGTTCGCCCGAAGCCTGGCGCCCACAGACCAGGTGGCGCTCGAGGCCACCGGGCCGGCGCTTCAGATCAAGCGCCTGATCGAGCCCCACGTCGGCCGGGTCGTGATCGCCAACACCCGCAAGCTGCGGGCGATCGCCGAGGCGAAGGTGAAGACCGACAAGGTCGACGCCCGAACGCTCTGCGAGCTGCTGGCTGCCGGCTTTCTGCCCGAGGTCTTCGACCCCGACGAAGAGACTCGGGCGCTGCGGCGCCGACTGGCCCGCCGCGCCGCCCTGGTCCGCAGCGCACCCGGGCAAAGAACGAGCTCCACGCGGCGCTTCACCGCAACCTGAAGGGCCGCCCGCCGGTGAGTGACGTCTTCGGGGTCCGCGGGCGCCAGTGGCTCGAGGCGCTCGAGCTGCCAGCCGACGAGCGCGAGACCGTGGCCGGCTGTTTGCGCCAGGTCGACTTTCTCGATCGCGAAGTCTCAGAGGTAGAGCGCGGGCTGGCGCGATCGGCGCTCGGATCCGATCAGATCCGGCGGCTGATCAGCGTCCCGGGGGTGAACCTGGTCTCGGCGGCCACCTTCTGGGCCACGGTCGGCGACGTGGGCCGCTTCCCCACCCCCGGCAAGCTGGTCTCCTACGTTGGGCTCGACCCCCGGGTTCGCCAGTCCGGCGAGGCCCCGGCGCGTCACGGCCGAGATCTCCAAGCAGGGCTCTCCGGCGGCCCGCCACGTGCTCTGCGAGGCGGCCTGGATCGTGGTCCGCACCCCGGGGCCGTTGCGCGCCTTCTACGAGCGCCTGCGGGCTCGGCGCGGGGCTCAGATCGCGCTGGTGGCGACGGCGCGCAAGCTCTGCGTGCTGTTTTGGCACCTGCTCGCCAAGGAGGAGGACTACGCCTTCGGGCGCCCGTCGCTTCACCGCCACAAGCTGCGCCGGCTCGAGCTCGTCGCCGGCGATCCGTCCCGGCGGGGGCGGCGGTCGGGCTCTGGGGCCTCAAAGCGCGAGCAGGCCCATGAGCGCGAGCTCTCAGAGCAGTTCGAGCGCGCTTATCGGCGGCTCGTCGACGATTGGCAGCGAGAGCCGAAGAAAACGGGCGCCGGCGCGACACCGGGGCGCGCATCTCGTGGGCCGTCAAGCGGCCAAGCAGCGCGGCAGGGATCAGCCCCAGAACCTGCGCTTTAGCTCGTCGTCAGGACCGGCGCCCGACTCGAACTCTCGCAAATAGGAGGACCTGGGTCCAGGTTGGACTTGACTTTCATCCGTCCCGCAGCCCGGCGGCTTCGAGGGCCTCTTCGCGGGTTGTGAAGGACTGGATGCGCACGAACTTGCTCGCGCGAAGCGTGTACAAGACGGCCCAACGCCGCTCAAACGGCGCACCGCTTCCCCTCCCGTGTCCTCGCTCGTGATGGACGACGAGGACCCGATCCTCACCGGCGTCGACGATCTCGATCGGCTCCAGCGAGTACTCATCCCAAATGCCCCAGTAATCGCGGTAGTAGTCGACCACGGCGCTCTTGCCATGCACGTGCTCGGGGTGGTCGGGGAAGAGCGAGGACAGCGAGGCGTCGAGTTCGACCTCCTCGTCGAGCAGATCGAAGAACCCGCTCGGATCGCCCGATCGATAGATGCTCCGCACGATCTCCAGGTTCTCCTGAGACATCGCCCGCGCAGTATCTCGCGACCGTCTAGCGGCGAATCGAATCCCCGGCTAGATCCGGACGATCGCGAAAGGCGCTCGCCAGGCTCGGGATCGACCCGATCAGCGAGCGCGTATCCCCGCACTCCCTACGGCGCACCTACGCCAGTCTCCGCGCTGCCTGTCGGGACGACCCGGTTTACATCGCTCAGCAGATCGGGCACACGGACCCTTCGTTCACCCTGGGCGTCTACGCGAAGGCCGTCAAGCGCCGTGAGCGACTGTCCGGTGCCTACCTAGCGGAGTTCGGAAAGGCGCTCGATTGGGCACTAATGGGCACTAGCGAGGAAATCGGAACCTCAGAGCCAGTAGCTGCCGAACAGGGCGAAGAGGCGCAAACCCGCATAGGCAAGCGGGGAACGGGCGACGCGCCCGACAGGACTCGAACCTGTGACCTCCTGCTCCGGAGGCAGGCGCTCTATCCAACTGAGCTACGGGCGCCGAACGGCCCAGTCTAGCCCCGCGCCAGCGCACCCTCGAGCCCGACTCGGGGCGCCCCGGCTACGGTAGGCGCATGGACCTCTCCGTGGTCTTCCTCGGCACCGGGGGCTCGGTGCCGACCGCGCGCCGCGCGACCGCCTGCCTGCTCGCCCGGGTCGGCGGGGAGCGATTGCTGTTCGATTGCGGCGAGGGATCGCAGCGTCAGATGCAGCGCTCGACCGGGCTCGTGGCCCTGGACGAGATCTATCTGACCCACTATCACGCCGACCACTACCTCGGCCTTCCCGGCCTGCTCAAGACCTATGACCTCCAGGGTCGCGAGCGCGGGCTGCGAATCGTCGGCCCGCCCGGGCTCGAGGACCTGTTCCGGGCCATCGGCCGGATCGTCGGCCGGCTCTCGTACGGGGTCGAGCTGGTTGAGCTCGAGGAGGGGGACGCGGTCCACCACCCGGGCTATGAGGTGCGTTGCTTCGCCGTCGACCACCAAGTGCGCGCCTATGGCTACGCCCTGGTCGAGGACGAGCGCCCCGGTCGATTCGACCCCGCCCTCGCCGAGCGGCTCGGGGTCGAGCCCGGCCCCGACTTCGGCCGGCTCCAGGGCGGCGAGCCCGTGCCCGGGTCCAATGGCGCGGTTCGCCCCGAGCAGGTGATGGGGGAGCCGAGACACGGTCGCAAGCTGGTGGTCACCGGAGACACGAGGCCGTGCGAGATGGCGCGGCTGGCCGCCCACCAGGCGGAGCTACTCGTCCACGACGGCAGCTTCGCCGACGCCGAGACCGGGCGGGCATCCGAGACCGGCCACTCGACCGCGCGCCAGGCGGCCGAGCTGGCGCGCGAAGCGGGGGTGAGGCTGCTGGCCCTGGTCCACGTCTCCTCGCGCTACGACGTTCGCGAGGTGCTCGCCGAGGCGCGCGAGGAGTTCGAGCCGACCGAGGCCCCGCGAGACTACGACCTTGTCGAGGTGCCGTTTCCGGAACGGGGCGAGCCGCGGCTGGTCGAAAACGGGGCCCGAACCGCAGCTCCGAGCTGATCGGCTACCCGAGGGGCGCGGCGAGATCGGCGATCGCCTGGGCGATCGCGGTCGCCTGATCCTCCTGGAGGAAGTGCTTGGCGGGAAGCAGGATCGGATCGCCCACGCGGAGCGCCTCCTGCACCCGGCGCATCTGGTCGAGCGGAATCGCGGGATCGCGCTCGCCCCAGACGATCCGGGCGGGGAAGGGACGCTCCGCGAGCCCCTCCCAGAGCAGGCGCTGCTTGGCGTCGGTGGGTTCGTAACCCCGCATGATTCGCAGGAACGCCCGGCCGCGATCGGCGCGCTTCAGGAGCTCATAGTGGGCGTAGACCTGGTGGCGGGGAACCGCTGCGCGGTTGCCGATCCCCTGGAGGTAGAAGAGCCGTGAGAACACCCAGGGATTGAGCAAGGAGAGCCAGACGCGCCCCACCCCCCGGACCGTGAACGGGGCCATCGTCCATGGGGGGCGGAAGATGTCGAAGCCCAGCATCGTGTTGAGGGCGGTCAGCGACAGGATCCGATCGCGGTTGCCGGCCACCCACTCGCAGCCGATCGGCCCACCGATGTCGTGCACCACCAGGTGGAAGCGATCGAGGTCGAGCGCGTCGACCGCCTCACCTGTCCACCGGGCAAGCCCGGACCAGGTGTAGTCGAACCGGTCGGGGCGCTCGGCGAGCCCAAGACCCGGGAAGTCGAAGGCCACTCCGCGCAGCCCCTGCTCCGCCAGAGCCGGGACCACCTTCCGGTACAGGAACGAGCTCGTCGGGACGCCGTGCAGGAGGACCACCGGGGCGCCCTGCCCCTGCTCGCGCGCGAAGCTGGTCACACCACCGGCCGTGAATCGTCGCCCAGACGCCTGGTGGGCCTCGATCGCCTCGCGGGCGGCGTCGCGGATGCCGGCCATCGGGGCATCATCGCATCGGGGCGGAGCGAGAGCCGGTTCCGACCGAAGGGGGGTGGAGACTGCCGGCGCAATCGCGCCCGCGCACGGACTGCGCCGCTTTGACGGCGCTGCGGGCCTCGTCGAAGGAGGAGATATGGAGCAGCAGAGCACGTGGGAGCGCCTGGCTCCGCTCACCGGGCTCGTATTCGTGGCGATCGTGGTCGCGGTGTTCGCGATCGGGGGGGAGACGCCCGATCAGCACGACACCGCCCAAGAGGTGCAGGCCTTCTACGGAGCGCACCACGACAAGCACGAGATCCTGTCCTACATCCTCGCGTTCTCGATGCCGTTCCTGCTCTTCTTCGCCAGCATCCTGCGCCATGACCTGCGCAAGCGGGGCGGGACGGGGCAGCTCGCCAACGCCGCCTTCGGCGGTGGGGTGGTGGCGACGGTCGGGTTCGGGATCCTCGCCATGGTCCACCTGGCGCTGGCGGTGGCGGCGGACAGCGCCAACACGATCGGCACCACCCAGGTGCTGAACGTGCTCGACAGCAACGACTTCCTGCCGATGGCCGCCGGGATGGGGGTGCTGGTGCTGGCCGCCGGATGGTCGTCGCTGCGCCATGGCGGCATGCCCAGGTGGCTGGCGTGGGTCGGGATCGTGATCGGGATCGCGATCTTCACCCCGGCGGGCTTCATCGGGTTCCTCGCCTCGGGGCTGTGGGTCGCGATCGTCAGCATCCTGCTGACCCGCGCGCGCCAGTCGGCCGCACCGGCCCCCGCCGCGTAGCCCGGCGACCAGACCGCAGGGCGGCCGCCGCCGGGCCTCGACCCCGGTGGCGGCCGCGACTGTCCCGGGATGGCGGCTGCTAGGCTGGCGGCGTCGGTTCCTTTAACCCGGTCCGGAGAGGCCAGGAAGGGGCGCGAGCATCAACGCTGACCACACGGTCGTCCTCGATCGCGACGAGTTGCGCCGCACGCTGATGCGGATCGCGCACGAAATCGTCGAGAAGAACCCCGGCGCCCGGTCCGTCGCCCTGGTCGGCATCCATACCCGGGGGGCCGTGCTCGGCCGCCGCCTGCACGCCCTGGTGGGTGAGCTCAGCGGCTCCGAGGTCCCGTTCGGCGACCTCGACATCTCCTTCTATCGCGACGACGTCAGCGCACGCGAACCCGGAGCTCAACCGGTCGTGCACGCCTCGCATCTCGATTTCGAGCTCGAGGGTCGCACGGTGGTGCTGGTCGACGACGTGCTGTTCACCGGCCGCACGGTGAGGGCGGGCATCGACGCCCTGTTCGACTACGGGCGCCCGCAGCGAGTCCAGCTGGCGGTGCTGATCGATCGTGGCCACCGGGAGCTTCCGATCCGACCCGACTACGTCGGCAAGAATCTGCCGACGTCTCAACACCAACGGGTCTACGTGCGGGTGGAGGAGATCGACGGCGTCGACGAGGTGGCGATCGTCGAGCGGGTGGAGGCGCCGCGGTGAGGCACCTGCTCGCGATCGCGGACCTCGAGCGTGCCGACGTCGAGCGGATCATGGAGCGCGCCGAAGGGTTCGCCGAGGTGGGGCGCCGCGACATCAAGAAGGTCCCCACCCTGCGGGGACGCACGATCGTCAACCTCTTCTATGAGCCGAGCACCCGGACCAGCTCCTCGTTCGAGCTGGCCGCCAAGCGCCTGTCGGCCGACGTCGTCTCGGTGAAGGCCGCCGGGTCGTCGGTCGACAAGGGAGAGTCGCTCAGGGACACGATCACCACCCTGAGCGCGTACGGCCCGGAGGCGATCGTGATTCGATCGCCGGATGCCGGCGCCGCGGACCTTGTTGCGGGCTGGACGGAGGCTGCGGTCATCAACGCCGGCGACGGCAAGCGCGAGCACCCCAGCCAGGCGCTGCTCGACGTCTACACGCTCCACCGCCGCCTGGGATCGTTGGAGGGAAAGCGGATCTGGATCGTGGGCGACGTCCTCCACAGCCGGGTTGCCCGGTCCAACGTGCAGGCGTTTCGGATGATGGGCGCCGAGGTGACCGTCTGCGGCCCGCCCACCCTGATTCCGCGGGCGATCGGCGAGGCGCTCGGCTGCGCCGTCTCCAACGACCTCGGTGGGATTGCGGAGGCGGACGTCATCTACGCCCTGCGCATGCAACGCGAGCGCATGCTGGAGTCGCTGATCCCCTCGATCCGCGAATACGTCGCCGGCTACCAGATCGACGCTCGCCGCCTGGGACCGCGCCAGCTGCTCATGCATCCGGGCCCGGTGAACCGCGGGGTCGAGCTCGCGCCGGAGGTGATCGACGGTCCCAACTCGCTGATCGCCCAGCAGGTGGAGAGCGGGCTGGTGGTCAGGATGGCGATCCTCTACGACCTCCTTGCGGATGCCCGCCCGCGGCCGGAGGGCGGTTCTCCGAGTGGCTCCGAGGACGTCGTCGCCCCGACCCCGATCAAGGAACCAGCGTGAGCAGTCCGGGCCGCCCGATCTCCTCCCTGGACTGGAGGGCGTCGAACGGCGAGCCGGGTGACGTCCTGGTGCTTCGCCGCGCCGCCGTGCTCGATCCCCGCACCGGGATCGAGGGCAACTACGACGTCGTGGTCCGGGGTGGCGAGATCGCCGAGCTCGCCGAGCCCGGAAGCGCTCACGAGGAGGGGGCCGAGCTGGTCGAGGCGGACGGGAGGGCCGTGTTCCCGGCCTTCTTCGACCCCCATGTCCATCTGCGGACTCCGGGCGACGAGGACGAGGAGGAGATCGAGACAGGGACCCGGGCGGCCGCCTCCGGCGGGTTCTGCGGCGTGCTGGCGATGGCCAATGCGCGGCCCCCGGTGGACTCCGCCGCCGACGTTCGGGCGCTCTGCGAGCGAGCCTCCGAGGAGGCGTTCGTGCCCACCGGCTTCCTCGCCTGCGTGACTCGCGGCATGGCCGGCGAGGAGCTGACCGAGATGGTGGAGCTCAGGGACGCCGGTGCGATCGCCTTCTCGGACGACGGCCTCCCGATCGCCAACGCGAGGCTGATGCGGCGGGCACTCCAGTACCAGCACCTGGTCGGTGCCCAGCTTGCGCTCCATGAGGAGGATCACGATCTCTCACGTCCCGCGGGAGCGCACCAGCCGCACCTGGGCGGGGTGATGCACGAGGGGGTCGTCTCCGCCGCCCTCGGGTTGGCGGGCATCCCGTCGATCGCCGAGTCGACGATGATCGCCCGCGATGCCGCCCTGGCCGCGTACGAGGACGCACGGGTTCACGTTCAGCACCTGTCTGCACGTGAGTCGGTCGAGGCGGTCGCTGCGGCGAAGGCGGCCGGGGTGCGGCTCACCTGCGAGGTCACGCCTCATCACCTGACGTTGACCGACGAGCGGGTTCGGAGCCTCGACTCGCGCTTCAAGATGAACCCGCCGCTTCGCACCGCCGACGATCGCGCGGCGCTCATCGAGGGCCTTCGCGCCGGGACCATCGACTGCGTGGCCACGGATCACGCACCCCACTCGATCGACGAGAAGGAGGTCCCGTTCGAGCGGGCGGCGATGGGGGTGACTGGGCTCGAGACGGCGTTCGCCGCCCTCCACACCAAGCTGGTCGTCCCGGGCGTTCTGGGTCTCGGCGTTCTGGTCGAGCGGATGAGCGCCGGGGCGGCGCCGTTCGGGCTCGAGCCGCCGAGCCTCGCGGTTGGGAGCGAGGCGAGCCTGGTGCTGTTCGATCCCGACGCCGAGTGGGAGCCGGGGGCGGAGGGATGGGAGAGCAGGTCCTCCAACTCGTGCTTCGCCGGCGACCCGATGCGGGGAAGGGTCCTGATGACGGTGGTCGGCGGTCGGGTCGTCTACCGGCAGCGCAGCTTCGCGATGGGCGTGGCGTGAGCGGCGCGAAGCTCGACCGCGATCGGGCCGCCTTGGTGGTGATCGACGTCCAGGAGGCGTTTCGCAAAGCCGTGCCGGGCTTCGACGAGATCGCCCGAGCGACGGCTGCCCTGGTTCGCGGAGCGGATGCGGTCGGGATTCCGGTCGTGATCACCGAGCAGTACCCGAAGGGGCTGGGCAAGACAGTCCCCGAGGTCGCCGGGGAGCTTCCGGAAGGCGCCAAGCCACTCGACAAGCTCAGCTTCTCGGCCAGCGAGGCGGAGGGGTTCGACCTTGACCGACGCGATCA
Source organism: uncultured bacterium (assembly GCA_963811625.1). GTDB lineage: Bacteria > Actinomycetota > Thermoleophilia > Solirubrobacterales > 70-9 > AC-56. The sequence continues at coordinate 315,433 of CAWERS010000004.1, forward strand.
GGCGCTCGTCTGCGGTGTCGAGGCCCACGTGTGCGTCAACCAGACGGTCCTGGACCTGCTCGCCGACGGGATCGAGGTGCACGTGGCGGTGGATGCCGTGGGCTCGAGGTTCGAACGCGACCGGCGGGTCGGGATCGAGAAGGCCGAGAGCGCCGGAGCGGTGATCACGAGCGTCGAGACGGCGCTGTTCGAGCTCGTCGGGCGGGCCGGAACCGAGGAGTTCAAGCGGGTTCAGCGGTTGGTGCTCGAGTACGCGCCGAATCCCGGATCAGGCCGGTGACGATGGGCGGCGAATCGCGCGGTGACCCGACCGCATACGTTCTGCTCGAGGACGGTGCCCGGTTCGACGGATGGCTGTGCGGGACCGATTCCTCGATCACGGGGGAGATCGTCTTCAACACGGCGATGACCGGCTACCAGGAGGCCGTGAGCGACCCCTCGTATGCGGGCCAGATCATCACCTTCACCTACCCGCTGATCGGCAACTACGGGGTTGCGGCCGAGGCGATGGAGTCCGACCGCGTGCACGTTCGGGGTGTGATCATGCGGGAGGCCAAGAACTCCGAGCAGGCCGCGGACGCCGAGCGGGGCTGGCTGGATTGGCTCGAAGACTGCGGGGTGGTGGCGATCCACGGGATCGACACGCGGGCGCTGGTGCGCCGGATCCGCGATCGGGGGGCGATGCGCGGCGGGATCTTCCCGGCCCAGATCAGCGACACCGAGGCCCGGGAGCGGGTCGAGGCTGAGCCCTCGATGTCGGGGGCCGACCTGGCTCGAAACGTTTCCCCCGAGGAGCCGGTCGAGCTCGACGGCCAGGGTGCCCACGTGGTCGGGATCGACACCGGGATCAAGCTGTCGATAATTCGGCAACTTCGCGAGCGGGATTGCCGCCTGACCTTGCTCCCGTGCTCGGCATCCGCCGACCAGGTACTGGAGCGCGACCCGGACCTGGTCTTCCTGGCCAATGGGCCCGGCGACCCCGCTGCGCTCGACTACGTCGTCGACACGGTGCGCGGCCTGGTCGGCAAGCGCCCGGTGTTCGGGATCTGCCTCGGCCACCAGCTGCTCTGCCGGGCGGTGGGGCTGGAGACCTTCAAGCTGCCCTTCGGCCACCGCGGCGCCAACCATCCGGTCAAGGACCTGGCCAGCGGAAGGATCGAGATCACCTCGCAGAACCACGGCTTCGCCGTTCAGGGGCCAGGAGGCGAGCCGACGATCGAGGGGGACCAACCAGTGCGCTGGGAGACCGACTTCGGCGCCGCGGAGCTCTCGCACCTGAACCTCTACGACCGCACGGTCGAGGGCTTGGTCCTCCACGACGTCCCCGGGGCCACGGTGCAATACCACCCCGAAGCGGGCCCCGGTCCCCACGACGCGCGGCACCTGTTCGACCGGTTCCTGGCCATGGCGGGCGCCTGATGCCTCGCCGTGACGACATCCGGAAGATCCTCCTGATCGGCTCCGGGCCGATCGTGATCGGCCAGGCGGCGGAGTTCGACTACTCCGGAGCCCAGGCGTGCAAGGTGCTGCTGGCTGAGGGCTACGAGGTGGTGCTGGTCAACTCGAACCCGGCCACGATCATGACCGACCCCGAATTCGCCCATCGGACCTATGTCGAGCCGCTGACGGTCGAGTCGGTGGCGCGGATCGTCGAGCGCGAGCGCCCAGACGCGCTCCTGCCCACGCTCGGCGGGCAGACCGCGCTCAACCTGGCCAAGGCGCTCCACGACGAGGGCACGCTCAACTCGCTCGGGGTGGAGCTGATCGGCGCCAACTACGAGGCCATCCACCGGGCGGAGGACCGCAAGGTGTTTCGGGAGACCATGGTCGAGGCCGGGCTGCGCGTGCCCCTGTCGATAATCGTCGAGTCCGTGCAGCAGGGCGAGCAGGCGTTGGCATCGGGCGAGCTCGAGCTGCCGGTGATCGTGCGACCGGCCTTCACCCTGGGCGGAGAGGGTGGCGGCGTCGGTCGGACCGAGACCGAGTTCCGGCAGGCCGTCTCCGAAGGCCTGGCCGCGAGCCCCATCAACCAGGTTCTGGTCGAGGAGTCGGTGCTCGGTTGGGGGGAGTTCGAGCTCGAGGTGATGCGAGACCGCAACGACAACGTGGTCGTGATCTGCTCGATCGAGAACGTCGATCCGATGGGCGTCCATACAGGCGACAGCGTCACCGTGGCTCCGACCCAGACCCTCACCGATCGCCTGTATCAGGAGCTTCGCGACCAGGCGCTGCGGGTGATCAGGGCGGTGGGGGTGGAGACCGGAGGCTCGAACATCCAGTTCGCCGTCAACCCGCGCACCGGCGAGGTGGTGGTGATCGAGATGAACCCGCGCGTCTCGCGCTCGTCCGCGCTGGCGTCCAAGGCCACCGGCTTCCCGATCGCAAAGATCGCCGCCAAGCTCGCGGTCGGCTACGCGCTCGAGGAGATCCCCAATGACATCACCAAGGCGACACCGGCTTCATTCGAGCCCACGATCGACTACGTGGTGACGAAGGTCCCCAGGTTCGCGTTCGAGAAGTTTCCGGGCGCCGAGGGCAGCCTCTCGACCCACATGAAGTCGGTCGGGGAGGTGATGGCGATCGGCCGCACGTTCCGCGAGTCGATGGCCAAGGCCCTGCGCTCCCGCGAGCTCGACGCCCCCGCCCAGATCCCCGAGGACACGGCCGAGCTGCTCGATCGCCTGCTCACCCCGGCGCCCGATCGCTACGACCTGATCCTGGAGGCGTTTCGCCGTGGCACGGAGCCGGAGGAGATCGCCGAGCGCACTGCGATCGACCCTTGGTTCCTGGACGAGCTGCACGGCCTGGCGACCGAGGGGGACGGGACCGATGGGCTGGTGCGGACGTTCAAGGCGGTCGACACCTGCGCGGCCGAGTTCGAGGCTCGCACGCCCTACTACTACTCGGCTCACGAGCGTGTGTCCGACTCAGAGGTTCGCCGCGGGGAACGTCCGTCTGTGGTCATCCTCGGCTCGGGGCCGAACCGGATCGGACAGGGGATCGAGTTCGACTACTGCTGCGTGCACGCGGCGATGACCGTGCGCGAGTCGGGCCGCGACGCGGTGATGATCAACTGCAACCCGGAGACCGTCTCGACCGACTACGACACCTCCGACAGGCTCTACTTCGAGCCGCTGACCGCCGAGGACGTGCTGGCAGTGGTCGAGGCGGAGCGCCCCGAGGGGGTGATCGTCCAGTTCGGTGGCCAGACCCCGCTGAAGCTCGCAGGTGCGTTGGAGCAGGCCGGCGTGCGCCTGCTCGGGACCCCGGTCGATGCGATCGACCTGGCGGAGGACCGGGGCCGGTTCGGCGCCCTTCTGCGACGGCTCGAGATCGCCCACCCGCCCTACGGAACGGCGCTCTCGGCCGACGAGGCCGAGGTGATCGCCGCTGACGTCGGCTTTCCGCTGCTGGTCCGCCCCTCCTACGTGCTCGGCGGCCGGGCGATGGAGATCTGCTACACGGCCGACGGGCTGGCCGCATACCTGGAGCAGCACGTGAAGGCCGACCAGGAGCACCCGCTGCTCCTCGACCGGTTCCTCGAGGATGCGATCGAGGTCGACGTAGACGCGCTGGCCGACGGGACCGACGTCCACGTCGCCGGGATCATGCAGCACGTCGAGGAGGCCGGAGTCCATTCGGGAGATTCGGCCTGCGTGCTGCCGCCGATGAGCCTCGGGGAGGAGATGCTCGATGAGATCCGGGCGACGACCGCGCGGATCGCGCTCGAGCTCGGGGTGATCGGTCTGCTCAACGTCCAGTACGCGGTCGCCGGCGGTCGACTGCACGTGCTCGAGGCCAACCCCCGAGCGTCGCGAACAGTGCCGTTCGTGTCGAAGGCGACCGGCGTTCCGCTGGCCAAGGTCGCGTGCAGGCTGATGCTGGGTGAGCGCATCGCCGACCAGGAGCTCCCGATCGCGCCCAGCCGCCACGTCAGCGTCAAGGAGGCCGTGCTTCCCTTCGCCCGCTTCGCGGGCGCCGACTCGGTGCTCGGCCCGGAGATGAAGTCGACCGGCGAGGTGATGGGCGTCGCCTCCGACTTCCCGACCGCCTTCGGCAAGGCTCAGTCGGCGGCGGGCATCGCCCTGCCCCGCGAGGGCACCGTGTTCATCACCGTCACCGACACGGACAAGCCCGCGGCCACCCAGCTGGCGGCACGATTCCACGATCTCGGCTTTCGGATCATCGCCACCCACGGCACCGCCCAGGCGATCTCGAGGATGGGCGTGCCGGTGACCGCGATCAACAAGATCGCCGACGGCTCCCCGCACGTCGTCGACTACATCCGCAGTCGGGAGGTGGATCTGGTGATCAACACCCCGACGGGCAGCGGGGCCCGCAGCGATGGATACGAGATCCGCACCGCAGCCGTCCGCCGGGGGATCCCGTGCGTGACCACGATGACCGGCGCCTCGGCCGCGGCCCGCGCGATCTTCGCTCAACGGGAGCGCCTCCCGGAGCCCCGGTCGCTGCAGGAGCTCCATCAGGACTCACCGCGGGCCACCGCAGCCGATCGGAGCGGAGTTGGCAGCCAGCGCTGAGCGCTCGGCCACCGCCGAGCGGGCCGTCGATCGGGTGCGTCGCCCCGCCCGGGCGGAGAAGGTGCGATGTGGTCGAGAATCGTGCCGCGGGCGGCTACCGGATCTTCTCCGCCCTGGACCGCCTGCGGCCCCGAGCCGCTCGCGGGGCAGTTCTACATGCTGTCGGCGGTCGACGGCTGGGGCCAGCGGGACGGGCGCCCCTACCTGCCGCGCGCCTTCTCGGTCGCCGAGGCCCGCCCGGCGGATGGCGGCTTGCGGCTCGACTTCCTGGTCGAGGCCGTGGGCCCGGGAACGGAGAGGCTCGCCGAGCTCGGCGCCGGCGAGGGCTTGTGGGTGACCGGCCCCCTCGGGCGTGCCTTCACCGATCCACGCCGGCTGGGCGCAAACGTGAGCGGGGCGATCCTCGTCGGCGGCGGGATCGGTCTGGCGCCACTCGCCATCTGGCGCCGCCAGCTCGCCGAACGGGGCGTCGCGGTTCGCACCCTGCTGGGCTTTCGCGATCGTGCGCATTCGGGCGGAGTCGAGGAGCTGTTCTCGTGCTGCGAGGTTCGGCTGGCCAGCGAGGATGGGCACGCCGGCCATCGCGGCTACGTCACCGACCTGCTCGCCGTGCTGCTGGACGGCGACTCAGCCGCAAGCGCCGCCGTCTACGCCTGCGGGCCGCCGGCGATGCTGGAGGCGGTGCGGATGATGTGCGCGGATCGAGGCGTGGCCGCCGAGCTGGCCATGGAAGCGCCGATGGCCTGCGGCTTCGGCGCCTGCTTCGGCTGCGCCGTGCCGCTGGCGGCCGGCGGCTACATGCGCCTCTGCGTCGACGGCCCGGTGGTCGACGCGACCCAGGTGGAAACCGCCCTGGTGGCCGGGATCGGGGCATCGGCCGTGAAGATCGAGATCGCCGGTCTGCAACTCGAGCATCCCGTGCTCAACGGCAGCGGGACGTTCGACGCGATCGCCGCCCGGCGGGCGTTCGGGGAGCGCCTCCTCGACGACTTCCCATTCTCAGCCTTCGTCTCGAAGACGATCACCCTGGAGCCTCGCCCGGGGAACCCACCGCCCCGGATCCAGGAGACGCCCTCCGGGATGATCAACTCGATCGGCCTTCCCAACAAGGGCCTGGACGGGTTCCTGGAGCTGGATCTTCCCCGGCTCGCCGAGCTGCCGGTGCCGCTGATCGTCTCGGTCATGGGAACCAGCCACGGCGAGTTCCTGCGTCTCGTCACCGGCGTGGCCGCGCGCCCCGAGGTGGCCGGCCGTGGAGCTCAACGTCTCCTGCCCGAACGTCGAGTCCGGACTGATCGTGGGACAGCAGCCGGACGAGACCCTGGGCCTGCTGGAGGCGGTGCGCCCCCAGACCGCCAAGCCGCTGATCGTCAAGCTGACGCCGAACGTCGCCGACCCGGCCGCGGTCGCCCTGGCGGCGGCGAACGGCGGCGCTGACGCTGTCTCGCTGATCAACACGCTCGAGGCCAGCGCCCTCGATCCGGCGTCCATGCGCCCCCGGCTGGGCGCCGGAAGCGGCGGCCTCTCCGGGCCCGCGGTTCGGGCCATCGCGCTGGCCCAGGTGGACCGGGTGTCGCGCGCCGTCTTGATCCCGGTGATCGGGATGGGGGGGATCGAATCGGGCGAGGACGCGCTCGCATTTCTCGCTGCGGGTGCGACCGCGGTCGCCGTCGGGACCGCCAACTTCAGGGACCCGATGGCGGGAGCGCGGGTTCGGGATGAACTCTCGGCGGCGCCCGCCGATCTCCGAGAGCGGCTCGGCGGAGCCCGGGCGGCGTCGACCTCAACCTAAGGTCGAAGCGAATTTGCGGCAAAAGGGGCCGGTTGCCCTTTTCGCCTCGGCGAAGCCGGTATATGATCGCCGCCGCCGATGGCCCCCTCCGTCGACACCGCAGCCGCTGTCCCCGAGCGGACCCACGAGCAGCGGATGCGAGCGCTGGGAAGGGCCAACGAGATCCGCTCCAGGCGGGCCCAGCTGAAGCGGGATCTGAAGGCAGGCAAGGCGAAGATCGAGGGGCTCCTGCTCGATCCGCCGGACTACGTGATGTCCGCGAAGGCGTTCGACATGATCCTGGCGGTTCCCAAATACGGCAGGGTGAAGGCCAACAAGATCCTCACCCAGTGCCGGATCTCGCCGTCGAAGACGATCGGCGGCCTCTCGCAGCGCCAGCGCGCCGAGCTGGTGACGCAGCTGCGTAGGTAGTCCTTCCGAGGGCCGTCAGCGCAACAACGGCGCAAGTAGGGAGGGCAACGCCGCCCTCCGCGCCGGCATCGATGGCCGAGTTGCGTCGAATAGACGAACGCAAGTCGGCCATCGCCGCCGCGGAGGCCGCCTTTCTACCCAGCCATGACCTTCCCGGTACGGGCGTTATCCACTCCGTGTGAGTCCTGCGCCGCTTCGTGAGTAAGGATTGGCGCCGTGCCGAAGGTGTTCGTGATCACCGGGCCCTCCGGGGTCGGCAAGGGGACGCTGATCTCGGAGCTGCTGCGCCGGACGCCCAGCCTCGAGCTCTCGGTCTCGGCCACCACCAGGGAACCGCGCGAGGGCGAGGCCGACGGGCGCGATTACCACTTCCTCGATCGAGACGAGTTCGATCGTCGCGCCCGCGACGGCGAGTTCCTGGAGCACGCCACGTACAGCGGGCACCGCTACGGGACGCTGCGCTCGGAGGTCGACGATCGACTGGCACGGGGGGCGTCGGTGGTGCTCGAGATCGAGGTCCAGGGAGCGCGCCAGGTCCGCGCCGCGATGCCGGAGTCCGTGCAGGTGTTCATCGCCCCGCCCGACCCCGGCTCGCTGCGGGAGCGCCTCGAAGGACGCGGAACGGATTCGGCCCAGGAGATCGACGAGCGGTTGCGAACCGCGGCGCTCGAGCTGGCCGCGCAGGAGGAGTTCGCGCACGTGGTCGTCAACCAGGAGGTCGACGGCGCCACGTCGGATCTGGAACGGATCGTGCGCCAAGAACTGGGGCGCGACCCGTATGATCGGTGAACCAATGACCAACGACACCTGCCAGTCGCGGCGACATTCGTCACCGCGCCAACACCAATGATCAAGCCACGCGTCGACAAGCTCCTGAACCGCACCGATTCCCACTATGCCGCCGTGCTGGTCGCGGCCAAGCGGGCCCGCCAGCTGAACAGCTACTACCGGGCCCTGGGCGAGGGCAGCTACGAGGAGTACACGCCGCCGATGATCGACACCCCCTCGGGCAACTACCTCACAATCGCGCTCGAGGAGCTGGCGGCGCATAAGATCAACTACCGCTATCGCGCCTGAGCGCAGGGCGCGCGGGTAGGGGCCGCAGATGGCTCGCATTCTCCTCGGCGTCACCGGCGGCATCGCCGCCTACCGGGCGCTGGAGCTGGCCCGGCTGGCGACCCGCGCCGGGCACGGCCTGCGGGTGCTGATGACCCCGACGGCCGAACGGTTCGTGGGCGCCGTCTCGTTCGAGGGCATCGTGGGGGCGCCGGTGCTCGGCGATGAGTTCGATCGCGATCCGCTGCGCGGGGCCTTCCCCGGTGATCCGCTCCCGGAGCACGATCCGATCGGGCACCTCGGCGGTGGTCTCGAACGCCGACGCCTATTTGATCGCGCCGGCCTCGGCGAACACGATCGCCAAGCTCGCGGCCGGGATCGCCGACTCGATGGTGACCACGTCGTTCCTCGCCTGCGGCGCGCCGCGGATCGTTGCTCCGGCGATGAACGACCGCATGTACGGGGATGCGGCGACTCAGGCGAACCTGGCCACGCTTCGCGAGCGCGGCATCCAGGTAGTGGAGCCCGACGCCGGCGAGCTCGCCTCGCGCGGCGAGTACGGCGCCGGGAGGCTTCCGCAGCCCGAGCGGCTGCTCGGCATCGTCGAGGCGTCGCTGCCCGCGGCCCCGGGGCCGTGGGACGGGCTCCGCGTCCTGGTCACCGCCGGCGGCACGAGGGAGCCGATCGACTCGGTTCGCTTCATCGGCAACCGCTCCAGCGGGCGAATGGGGCTGGCGCTGGCCGAGCGCGCTGCGCTCCGGGGCGCCGAGGTGACCCTGATCGCGGCCAACGTCTCGCTCCCCGAGCCCCCCGGTGTGCGGCGGGTCGACGTGGAGACCGCCGAGCAGCTCGCGGTCGCGGTCGCGGAGGAGTTTCGCCGCTCCCACGTCCTGCTGATGGCGGCCGCGGTCGCAGACTTCCGCCCGGCGCACCCGACCGAGGGCAAGCTCGCGCGGGAGGGCAGCGGTGATCTCGACCTTCGCCTCGAGCGGACGGATGACGTGCTCGCCGGGATCGCCGCCCGGCGACGATCCGATCAGGTCGTGGTCGGCTTCGCCGCCGAGCACGGGTCCGACGCCATCGCTCGCGCGCGGGCGAAGCTGGCGCGCAAGGGGCTCGACGCGATCGTCTTCAACGACGTTTCGCGGGCCGAGATCGGTTTCGACTCCCCCCGCAACGAGGTGACGATCATCGAGCAGCGGGCGGAGCACCGGGTCAGGCTCGCTCCCAAGCACGAGGTGGCCGAGGCGATCCTGGATCGGGTCGAGCAGCTGCGAGCCGAACCGACACCGGCTCGCGCCGCGCAGCCGTAACCGGGGCGCGCCGTCCCTACACTTGATCGGGTGTTGTCCGGCGATTCCCTCTACACGCTCTACCGTCGCGGGGTCGAGTTGCTCGAGGACGGCAGCTTCAGCGAGGCCACGGTGCCTCTCGCGGAGGCCGCCCGCCGGGCGCCGGAGAAGAGCTCCGTCCGTGAGGCGCTCGGACGTGCCTACTTCCGCAACCGGCAGTTCGCCGAGGCGGCGACGGAGTTCGAGGCGGTGGTCGAGACGCATCCGGTCGACGACTACGCCCATTTCTGCCTGGGGCGGGCCTTGAGCCTGACCGGGCAGATCGATCGCGCCCGCCACCATCTCGCCCTGGCTTCAAACCTGCGGCCCGAGCGCCGCGATTACAGGCTCTACCGGGAGCGGCTGGCCGCGCAACCTTCGTGAGGGCGCTGGTCCAGCGCGTCAGCCAGGCCGCGGTGGACGTAGAGGGAGCGCGGGTTGCCCAGATCGGGCCCGGGCTTCTGGTCCTGCTCGGGGTGGCCCGGACGGACGGCCCACCACAGGCGGATCGCCTGGCCGAAAAGGTGCGGAAGCTGCGCCTCTTTGACGACCACGCCGGTCGCATGAACGAGCCGCTCGGGGAGCGCGAGATCCTCTGCGTCAGCCAGTTCACGCTCTATGCCGACACGTCCGCGGGCAATCGCCCGAGCTACGGCGCCGCGGCGCCGGCCGAGAGCGCCGAGCCGCTGTACGAGCGCTTCTGCGATCGACTCGGCGCCAAGCGGGGCGTGTTCGGCGCCTGCATGGGAGTCGCCCTCGTCAACGACGGACCGGTGACCCTGATGCTGGAGGCCTGAGCCGCCTGGGCTGGGCGGGTCGCAGCCCGCCGTTTCAGCCCTGCCGTCGTGCCTGGGGGACGCTCCGGGGCGAACGGTCGAGGCTATACTCAAACCACCTCTTTTCGCACCCGAACCCTGTTGAGGTGGGCCCGGGCCCGCCTTTTTTTCGGCGCGGATGGGGTGCACCAGACCGAGATCGGACCACGAGAGAGAGCGAATTGGACGACCTTCAAGGCCAGATCGAGAGCAAGCTCCGGGAGCTCGATCCCGGGCTGGAGCTGATCGCGTTGGAGCGCCCCGCGGCGGAGACGCTCCGTCTCTATATCGATCACCCGGGCGGCGTGGACCTGGCGCTCTGCGAGCGGGTCACCAACCAGCTTCGCGACCTGCTCGAGTCCTGGTCGCTCGAGGTGTCCTCGCCGGGCGCGGACCGCCCGCTGACCAAGCCCGAGCACTTCCGCCGATTCACTGGTCGCCGGGTCCGGGTTCGAACCCGGGAGGCGATCGCGGGCCGGCGAAGCTTCACCGGCACACTGACCGCGGCCGATGAAAGCCGGGTTCGGATCAGCGGCGGCGCCGGCGAGGTCGAGATCCCACTGGCGCGAATCCGACGCTCGAACCTGGTCCCGGACACGGCCGCACCGCTGGAGGGAGCCCGATGAGCCGGGAGATCGTCGAGGCGATCAAGGGCCTCGAGCAGGAGAAGGGGATCGACTCCGAGACCCTGATGGGAGCGCTCGAGGATGCGCTGCTTTCGGCCTACAAGAAGACCCCGGAGGCGGCCAAGTACGCACGGGTGGACCTTGACCGCGACACGGCGGACTTTCGCGTCTTCGAGCTGATCCTGCCGCCGGAGCTGGAGGAGAAGCTGATGGCGCAGGCGATCGAGGAGCAGGAACAGGAGATCGACCCCGAGACCGGCGAGCTGCGAGAGCCGGAGGAGCCGGAGCTCGATCCCGAGCTGATCGCCCCCTACGAGGACCAGATCACGTCCCGCGACGTCACCCCCGACGACTTCGGGCGGATCGCCGCCCAGACGGCCAAGCAGGTGATCCTGCAGCGGATCCGCGAGGCCGAGCGCCACATGATGTTCGAGGAGTATCAGGACCGGGTCGGTGAGCTGATCACCGGGATCATCCAGCAGTCGGACAACCGCTACACGCTGGTGCAGCTGCGTGAGCGGGTCGAGGCGCTGCTTCCCCGCTCCGAGCAGGTCTGGAACGAGCGCTACGACCACGGCATGCGGGTCAAGGCGGTGATCACCGAGGTCAACGCGGAAGGCAAAGGGCCCGGGATCGTGGTCTCCCGGCGCAATTCGGAGCTGATCAAGCAGCTGTTCGAGCTCGAGGTGCCCGAGATCGCCGACGACCTGGTCGAGATCGTGGGCGTGGCTCGCGAGCCCGGCTACCGCTCGAAGATCGCCGTGATCTCACACGCCGACGGGGTGGACCCTGTGGGTGCGTGCGTGGGACCGCGCGGGTCGCGAGTTCGCATGGTCGTCTCTGAGCTGCGCGGCGAGAAGATCGACATCATCCCCTACAACGAGGAGCCCGCCCGGTTCGTGGCCAAGGCGCTGTCGCCCGCCCGGGTGCGCGAGGTCCTGGTCGACGACGAGAAGCAGGAGGCCACAGTGATCGTGCCTGACGACCAGCTCTCGCTGGCGATCGGGCGCGAGGGCCAGAACGCCCGCCTGGCCGCGAAGCTCACGGGCTGGAAGGTGGACATCAAGTCGGAGACGGAGTTCAGCCAGGAGGATGACGAGCTCACCTACGAGGAGGGCGAGGACGTCGACGGACGGTGCGCGGCGGTGCTCTCGGCTGGGCGCCGGTGTCCGAACGCATCCCTGCAGGGATCCCGCTACTGCGGGCTGCCCCAGCATCAGGCGCTGTCCCGGTTCGAGACCAACCAGGTCACCGTGCTGACGCCACTGAGCGACGAGGAGATCCAGAGGCTGGCCGATCCCCAGGCCGATGACGCCGAGCTCGCGCCGCTGTTGGAGCGCGCGACGGCGGCGTTCGAGCAGGCCCAGCAGGAGGCCACGGCGGAGGCTGAGGCTGCCTCCGAGAACGAGGAGGCGGGGGCGTCGGCAGAGGAAGAGCTCGAGGAAACCGACGAGGAAGCTCCCGAGTCCGGCGAGCCCGACGACGACGCTGAGGCGATCCCGCCCGAGGAGGCGCTCGCCCAGGATGCCGCAGCCGAAGGCGATCAGGCCGAGGACTCCGCCGCGGAGGCCGCCTCCGTCGGGGTCGAGTCCTCCGAAGAATCCGAGGCGCCAGCCGAGGATTCCGAGGCATGAAAAAGAGGGTCCATGAGATCGCCAAGCAGCAGGGGCTGACCAGCAAGGAGGTCCTCGCGGCCCTCAAGGCTGCCGGGATCGAGGCCAAGGTGGCCGCGTCCAGCGTCGAGGAGGAGGACGCGATCAAGGCCCTTGCCGGTGCCGATGGAGGCAAGCCGGGCTCCGAAGCCGGCGCCGCCAAGGGAACCCGCGCCGAATCTGAAGCCAAGCCGAAGGCGGCGCCCAAGAAGGGGGCTGAATCCAAGTCCGGCAAGGAGCCGGCACGGCGGCCCGCCGCCGGCGCGGCCGCCGGGCAGTCGACGGGCCGCAAGCGACGTCGGGTCGTGATCGACTCGCAGGCATCGCGTCGCGAGCACATGCCGGCGCCGCCCCCGCAGCGCCCGCCGCGCCGCCGCGGGGGGAGGCGGCGGAGGCCGCTGCTCGAGGAGCCGCCGGAGCGGGGGCCGGTCGAGGTCGTCGAACAGCCACCGACCAAGGTCAACTCGGGCGCCACGGTGCGCGAGGTGGCTGAGACGCTCGGCCTCGGCAGCGCCGAGGTGATCAAGAAGCTGATGGAGCTGGGCGAGATGGCGACCCTGACCCAGACGCTGCCCGACGAGACGGTGACCGCGCTCGCGCAGGCGCTCGACCAGAAGGTAGAGATGGTCAGCGCCGCCGAGGAGCAGCCCGAGGAGCCGGCCTACGACGACGCGGAGGAGGATCTGGCCGACCGGCCCCCAGTCGTGACGATCATGGGCCACGTCGACCACGGCAAGACCTCGCTGCTGGACGCGATCCGGGAGGCCGAGGTGGTCGCCGGAGAGGCCGGGGGGATCACGCAACACATCGGCGCCTACCAGGTCCACAAGGACGGCAAGCGGATCACGTTCCTCGACACGCCGGGCCACGAGGCGTTCACGGCGATGCGGGCGCGCGGGGCAAAGGTCACCGACCTCGCGGTGATCGTGGTCGCGGCCGACGACGGGGTGATGCCGCAGACGGTCGAGGCGATCGACCACGCCCGGGCCGCCGGCGTGCCGATCCTGGTGGCGGTGAACAAGATCGACCGCCCGGACGCCCAGCCCGATCGAGTCCGGACAGAGCTCGCCTCCCAGGGGCTCAACCCGGAGGACTGGGGTGGTGAGACGATCTTCTGTGACGTCTCCGCGAAGACCAAGGAGGGGCTCGACAACCTGCTCGAGATGATCGTCCTGGCGTCAGAGCTCGAAGAGCTGAAGGCGAACCCCGCGGCGCCCGGCTCCGGCGTCGTGATCGAGTCCCACCTCGACCCTGGGCGCGGCCCGGTCGCGACAGTCCTGATCGAGCGCGGGACGATCCAGGTCGGCGACTCGCTGGTCGCCGGGGCGATCTGGGGCAAGGTCAGAGCGATGCACGACTACACCGGAGCCCGCGTCGACGAGGCGGGGCCGGGCGACCCGGTCGAGGTCCTGGGACTCGACGGCGTCTGCGAGGCGGGCGAGCACGTCCAGGCGGTCGAGAACGAGCGGCGGGCCCGACAACTCGCCCAGGAGCGCGGCCAGCGTTTGAAGACCGAGTCCTTGGCCCGCCAGCACGCACGCAAGATCAGCCTGGACGAGGTGTTCACCAAGGCGACCGAGGGCGTCATCAAGGAGCTCAACATCGTCCTCAAGGCCGACGTCTCGGGGTCGCTGGAGGCGCTTCAGGACGAGATCGCGAAGCTTCCTCAGGATCGGATCGTCGTCGATGTGATCCACTCGGCCGCCGGCGGGATCACCGAGTCCGACGTAATGCTCGCCGCCGCGTCCGACGCGATCATCGTCGGCTTCAACGTCCGTCCGCTCGCCGACGCGCGAAAGGCGGCGGAGCGCGAGGGCGTCGAGATCCGCACCTACTCGGTGATCTACAAGGTCACCGAAGAGCTCTACGCGGCGCTCGAGGGGATGCTCGAGCCCGAGGAGGTCGAGGAGACGATCGGCCAGGCCGAGGTCAAGGAGCTGTTTCGCGCCTCGCGGGTGGGGACGATCGCGGGCTGCCTGGTCACCGACGGAAGGATCGCCCGGACCGCGCAGGTTCGCCTGGTCAGGGAGGGAACGGTGATCTGGACCGGGCGCATCGGGTCCCTGCGGCGCTTCAAGGACAACGTGCAGGAGGTCGAGGAGGGACTCGAGTGCGGCGTCGTCCTCGACGGCTACCAGGACGTCAAGGTGGACGATGTGCTGGAGCTGTTCGAGACCAAGCAGGTGGAGCAGACGCTCGAGTAGCTCTCGGCCTGGTGGGTATAGGGCTGGGTGGGGAGGGCCTGCTGATCCGATGACCGCCTACGTCTGTGTGATCGAGGTCCGCCTGCACCTCAACGAGTCCCACGACCTGAAGGGAAAGCGCAAGGTGCTCCACTCGCTCAAGGCCCAGCTGCGGCGGCGCTTTGGCGCCGCGGTGGCGGAGACCGACGGCCACGACACCTGGCAACGGACCACGATCGTCTGCGCGCTGGTGGGGGATGCCGACGTGCGGCGACGCGCGGACGAGCTGGAGCGGTTCGTGGAGGTGCGCTGTCCCGAAGGGTGCAGCTTCGAGCGGGACATGCTCAGCCTGGCCGACATCCGCGGATGAGGTCACCCAAAGCGGTTCGGAGGGGCTCGCTATAGTCGCCGCGCCATGGCCGAGCGTATGAGGAGGGTCAACGAGCTCATGCGCGAGGTGGTCGGGACCGCGATCTCTTCCGAGCTCGAGGATCCCAGGATCGGATTCGTCACCGTGACCTCGGTCGAGACAAGCCCGGACCTGCGCTCCGCCCGCGTCTACGTGAGCGTGCTCGGGGGGCCCGACGAGCGCCAGGCCACCCTGGACGGATTGCGATCCTCGCACGGCGTGCTCCAGGCGACGGTCGCCCGGCAGGTGCGCCTGAAGCGGACGCCGACCCTGAGCTTCCACTACGACGAGACGCCGGAGCGCGGCGTCCGCCTCTCGCGGCTCCTCGAGCATGAGTGAGCTCGCGGCGGCGGCGGCCGCAGGGAGGGACGGCTCGCTTTCCGACGTGGCCGAGGCACTGCGGTCCGGCGAGAGGTTCCTGCTCACCACCCACGAGGGACCCGACGGGGACGCGCTCGGATCCCTGCTGGCGATGCACCACATTCTCGAGCGGCTCGGCAAGGACTCGGTGATGTTCCTGGCGGCGAAGGAGTTTCCGCTTCCGGTCGAGTACCGGTTCCTACCCCTGGAGGAGGTCTTCCACGAGCCCCCGGTCGACGTCGTCGACCGAGTCATCGTCTTCCTCGACTGCGGCAACATCGACCGGATGCCGGTGGACTTTCTGCAACGTGACGACGCCCTGGTCGTGAACATCGACCATCACCACGACAACACCCGCTTCGGGACCCTGAACCTGGTCGACACGGAGGCCTCCTGCACGGCCGAGATCGTCTTCGAGCTGGCCAAGCTGCTGGGGGCCGAGATAACCCAGGAGATCGCGGGCGCGCTCTACGTGGCGCTGGTAACCGACACCGGCAGGTTCATGTACGAGAACACCGGCGCGGCCGCCCATCGGCTGGCGGCCGAGCTGATCGAGGCCGGAGTCGACGTCCACGACGTCTATCGGCGCCTGTACGAGCGGGTTCCGATCGAGAAGCTGCACCTGGTCTCTCGGGCGATCGAGCGGATCGTGCAGCTGGACGAATGCAAGCTCGCGGTGACCTACATATCGGCCAGCGACTACGCGGACACGGGAGCGAACGATTCGCTCACCGAGGGGATCATCGACCATGTGCGAGCGCTCGAGGGCACCGAGGTGGCGGCGATGATCCGTGACAAGACCGACGGCGGGCGCGCTGCCCGGAAGGTGAGCCTGCGCTCGACCGACGGCAAGGTCGACGTGTCGGCGATCGCTCGCAAGCGGGGGGGCGGGGGCCATCCTCGCGCGGCGGGCTTCTCGACTGACCTCTCTTACGGGGAGCTGGTCGAGTTCCTCTGCGCCGAGGTCAAGGCGCAGCTCTAGGCCCGCTTCGCGGTGGGCGCCACGTCGCAGGTCAACGCCGATCCGGCGGCGGGGGTGCTGCTAGTCGACAAGCCGGCCGGGGTCACCTCGCACGATGTTGTCGCCCGGGTGCGCCGTGAGCGTGGGCAGAAGACGGGCCACGCCGGAACGCTCGATCCGTTCGCCACCGGTCTGCTGATCCTCCTGCTCGACCGTGAGGCGACCCGGTGCCAGTCACGGTTCATGGAGCTTCCCAAGACCTACCGGGTCGTGGCCCGGTTCGGAGCGGTTTCGACCACCGGGGACCCGGAGGGCGAGATCACCGAGACCGGCGTGGTCCCGCCCGATCCACTGAGTCTGCCCACTGGGCGAATCTGGCAGCGGCCCCCCGCCTACTCGGCGATCAAGGTCGGGGGAGTCCGCGCCTATCGGCTGGCGCGCCGGGGTGAGGCGGTGGAGCTACCCCCCCGCCAGGTGGCGGTGCACCGGTTCGAGCAGATCGAGCGGGCCCCAGATCGGGCCGAGTTCGAGATCGAGTGCTCGGCCGGCACCTACGTGCGGAGCCTGATCGCCGAGCTCGGGGACGCGTACTGCGAGAGCCTGCGGCGGACCGCGGTCGGCCCGTTCTCGGTCGACGAGGCGCCCGCGTTCCTGGCGCTCGCCGAAGCGTTGGGGCGACTACCGGGTGATCGAGCGTGAAAGGCTTCCGGCGGCACGGGCCGATGCACGTAGCGGCCCCGATGACCTCCACGACCGATTCGAGATGAGCATTCAGGTCACCGAACTTCAACTCGCCGAGCGGCGGCCCAGGCACGTCGCGATCGGGACCTTCGACGGCGTCCACGTCGGGCATCGCCTGGTGATCGACCGAGCCGACACGGTGCTGACCTTCGAGCCGCATCCGGTCAGCGTTCTGCACCCGGATGCGGCGCCGAAGCTGATCATGCCCTTCGAGATCAAGCGTGACGTGATCGAGGGGCTCGGGGTGACGGAGCTGGTGGTGATCCCCTTCGACCACGGGTTTTCGACCATCCCCCCAGAGGACTTCTGCTCCCGAATCCTGGTCTCGACCCTGGGGGCCGAGCGGATCTCGGTGGGCGAGAACTTCCGCTTCGGCGCCAAGGCGAAGGGCGATCCCGCGATGCTGGCTTCGTGCGAGGAGTTCGAGTCCCGCGTCGTCCCGCTGGTGGAGGTGGACGGGGAGATCGTCTCCTCGACCAGGATTCGCTCACTGCTGGCGGCCGGCGAGGTCGAGGCCGCAACCACCTGCCTCGGGGCCCCATTCCTGCTCGAGGGCACGGTCGTGACGGGGGACGGGAGGGGCCGCACGCTCGGGTTCCCGACCGCCAACCTGGTGCCGTCGGACGATCTCGTGTGCCCCGGGCATGGCGTCTACGCCGCCTTCGCCAACGGCCAGCCGGCGGCGGTGAACGTCGGCGTGCGCCCCACCTTCGAGAGCGGCCGGGGACTGCTGATCGAGGCCTACCTCCTCGACTTCGAGGACGACCTGTACGGGCAGACGCTGCGGATCGCGTTCATCGCCCGACTGCGTGGTGAGCGGCGGTTTCCGGGCGTCGATGAGCTGGTCGCCCAGATGCGTCGCGACGTCGAGGCGGCGCGAGAGCTCTGTGCTAGCTTCACTCCCCCGCGATGACGTTGACCAAGGACAAGAAGCAGGAACTGATCGGCAAGTTCGGTCGCGAGGACGGCGACACCGGCTCGGCCGAGGTGCAGGTGGCGCTGCTCACCGAGCGCATCAACCACCTGACCGAGCATCTGCGCACCCACCCCAAGGACCATCACTCGCGTCGCGGGCTGCTGATGATGGTCGGTAAGCGGCGGCGACTGCTTCGCTACCTGGAGCGCGCGGACCTGGAGCGCTACCGCACGGTCGTCTCCGACCTCGGGCTGCGTCGCTAGCCGGTGGCCCTGGCGCCGCGCCGGGAGGCGAGGCGAGCTCGGCGGCACCCCGGATGATCGAGCCCGGAACGCCGGCGCCCGACTTTTCGCTCCGCAACCAGGACGGAGAGCGGGTCAGCCTCTCGGACTTCCGGGGGCGAAAGCTGGTGCTGGTCTTCTATCCAGCCGACTTCAGCCCGGTCTGCACTGACCAACTCTCGATCTACCAGGAGGTGCTGCCCGAGATCGGCGAGCAGGGGGCAGACCTGGTTGGGGTGAGCGTGGACTCCTCGTGGGCCCACAAGGCGTTCCAGGAAAAGCTCGGGGTCGGGATTCCGCTGCTGGCGGACTTCCACCCAAAGGGTGAGGTCTCCCGTGCCTACGGCGCCTATGTCGAGGACCGCGGGCACCCGAACCGCTCACTGGTGTTGATCGACGAGGAGGGGATCGTGCGCTGGGTGCACGAGTCGCCGAGCCCGGTCGAGATCCCTGGCGCCAACCTGATCTTCGACGCGCTGGCGGGGATGGACTGAGCCTCTAACCTCGCCGAATGAGCGCCTTGACCAGCGCGCCGGTGCCCCCCGTCGTCCCCGACGACCACGTCTCGGGGCGAGGGGCCGGAGGCGATCGTCTACCTGGACTTCGCCTGCCCCCACTGCGCTGTGGCCTGGACCCGGATCGCCGACCTAGGCTTGCGGCTCGTGCTTCGGCACTTCCCGGTCGCGAGCAAGCATCCGCGGGCCCCCGCCGTGCACGCGGCGACCGAGGCAGCCTGGCTTCAGGGCGGCGAGGGCGCGTTCTGGGCGCTCGTCGACTCGATCTACCGCGACCAGGCGAGATTGGACGACCCACACCTGTGGGAGCGGATTCGCAGCCGGGGCCTCGATCTCGATCGATTCGAGCGTGATCGCCGTTCGGATGAAGTCGCCCGACGGGTGCGGCGCGACTTCGCGGGCGGGATCAGGGCAGCGGTCACAGGGACGCCGGCGATCTTCGTCAAGGGGCGGGCTGCAAGCGAGGGCGACCTGAGCGCCCTCGCTCTGTAACATCGCGCGGCAACGAGAACGAGAAGTTCTGAGCGATTCAGGCCGCCAACCGGGCGGCCGGAGGGAAAGACATACACATGAGCATGTTTGACGTAAGCCGCGTCTCGCGGGAGGTAGGCGGCCAGGAGATCTCCTTCGAGACCGGCAAACTCGCCCGGCAGGCGAGCGGAGCGGTCGTGGTCCGGTCGGGCGACACGATGGTGCTCGCCACCGCCACGGTCGGCAACCTGCGGGACGTGGACTTCCTGCCCCTGACGGTCGACGTCGAGGAGCGCCACTACGCGGCCGGGAAGATCCCCGGCTCCTTCTTCCGTCGCGAGGGGCGGGCCGGCGAGAAGGCCACCTTGACCGCGAGAATGATCGATCGACCGCTGCGGCCGCTGTTCCCGGACGGATGGCACTTCGAGACGCAGATCGTGTGTCAGCCGCTCTCGGTCGAGTTCGACCACCCATACGACATCCTGGCCATGAACGGCGCCTCCGCCGCGGTGGCTGTGTCCTCGATCCCC
This sequence comes from uncultured bacterium, assembly GCA_963811625.1. GTDB lineage: Bacteria > Actinomycetota > Thermoleophilia > Solirubrobacterales > 70-9 > AC-56. The sequence goes on from CAWERS010000004.1 coordinate 335,024, forward strand.
GTGCCCACCCACGTCGGCTCGGTCAGGATCGGGAAGCTCGACGGGGACTTCGTGATCAACCCGGGCGAGGAGACCTACGAGGAGCTGGACATGGACCTGGTCGTCTCCGGGTCCGACGAGGCGATTCTGATGGTCGAGTGCGGATCCAACGGCGTCACCGAGGCCGAGGTGCTCGACGCGCTTGACATCGCGCACGAGGAGATCAAGAAGATCTGTGGGGCGCTGGAGGAGCTGCGTGCAGCGGCGGGCAAGGAGAAGCTCGAGATCGAGCCGCCGAAGGTCGACCCGGAGCTGGTCGAGCAGATCCGCTCCTCGCACGGGGCGAAGCTCGACGAGGCGACGCAGATCCACGAAAAGCTCGCCCGCCAGGAGGCGGCCAAGGCAGTTGAGGAGGAGGTGCTCGAGCGCTACGCCAGCGCCCCCGAGGGCGACGGGGAGGTGGATCCCGAACGGCGGGCCGAGGTTTCGCGCGCCTTCGACCGGCTTGAGAAGGAGATCATCCGTCGCCGGATCGCGGTCGACAAGAAGCGGCCCGACGGTCGGGCGCAGGACGAGATCCGCCCGATCGAGTGCGAGGTCGACCTCTTGCCACGCGTCCATGGATCGGCCCTGTTCACCCGCGGCGAGACCCAGATCCTGTCCAACGTGGCCCTGGGTACGAGCCGCATGGACATGCGGGTCGACAATCTCAGCCTGGTCGAGTCGAAGACCTTCTGGCACCACTACAACTTCCCGCCCTTCTCGGTCGGTGAGGTGGGCTTCATGCGCGGGCCGAAGCGCCGCGACATCGGTCACGGAGCGCTCGCGGAGCGGGCCCTGACGCCGACGATCCCGAGCCAGGAGGACTTTCCGTACGTGATCAGAGTCGTCTCTGAGACGCTCGAGTCCAACGGCTCGTCCTCGATGGGGTCGGTGTGCGCCTCGTCGATGGCGCTGATGGCCGCTGGCGTCCCGGTGTCGGCCCCGGTCGCCGGCGTGGCGATGGGGCTGATCAAGGAGGGCGACGGCCTGATCGTGCTCACGGACATCGCCGGGGTCGAGGACCACCTCGGCGACATGGACTTCAAGGTCGCGGGTACCTCGGAGGGGATCACCGCGCTGCAGATGGACATCAAGATCTCGGGGGTCACCTTCGACGTCCTGCGCGACGCGCTCGAGCAGGCCCGCGCCGGACGGCTGTTCATCCTCGAGGCCATGCGTGGGGCGATCGCGGAGCCTCGCGAGCAGCTGTCGCACTTCGCCCCCCGGATCGAGCAGATCAAGATCGATCCGGAGAAGATCGGGGCGCTGATCGGGAAGGGCGGCGAGACGATCCGGGCGCTGTCCGAGGAGTTCGAGGCCGACATCAACGTCGAGGACGACGGGACCGTCCAGGTTTACGCGCCCAGTGGGGCGCTGGTCGACGCGTGCATCGCCCGTATCGAGGCGATGACCAAGGAGGCCGAGATCGGCGATCGGTTCACGGGCAAGGTCGTGAAGACGACGGCCTTCGGTGCGTTCGTAGAGCTGGTCAAGGGCACCGATGGCCTGCTGCACATCTCGAACGTGAAGCCGGGTGAGCGGGTGAGCGCGGTCGAGGACGTCCTCAAGCAGGGGGACGAGCTCGACGTCACGGTGGTCGAGGTCGACCGGGAGCGTGGTCGGATCGGCTTGCGGCTCTCCGACGACCCCGCCGTCGAGGGGAAGGCGCCCGAGGACCTGACCAAGGTCGGGACCGGCGACCCGGGGCCGCGAGGAGGGGACAGCCGCGACGGCGGGGGCCGGCGCGACCGCGAGCGCCTGGAAGGTGGCCGAGAGCGTCGCGGCGGCGGGCGCCGCCGCCATTGACCCGAGAAGCACCACCGACGCCCACGGCAGAGCGCCTTCCCGAGGGCGTCACTTTTACGGCGCTGGACAACGGGACTCGGGTGATCAGCGAGGCGATGCCCTCGGTGCGATCGGTGGCGCTGGGGCTCTGGGTGCGGACCGGCTCCCGCGACGAGCGCTCGGAGCAGGCGGGCGTCTCGCACTTCCTCGAGCACCTGCTGTTCAAGGGCACCGCCAGTCACTCGGCGATCGAGATCTCGGAGCTGTTCGACGGCATGGGCGCGGCCACCAACGCGGCCACCAGCAAGGAGTCCACACATCTGCACGCGCGACTGCTCGATGAGCACACGGAGGAGGCGTTCGCGCTGCTGGCCGAGATGCTCACCGGCCCTGCGCTCCCGCCCGAGGAGGTCGACTCCGAGCGCGCCGTGGTGCTCGAGGAGATCGCCATGTACGACGACGAGCCCCAGGACCGGGTCCACGACGTGCTCGCCGAGGCGATCCATGGTGGGCATCCTCTGGGGCGCCGGGTGCTCGGGCGAGGCTCGGGTGATCGAGTCGATACCGGTTGCCGAGATCGCCTCGTACCACCGGGAGCGCTACACGGCGCCCAACCTGGTGGTGGCGGCGGCCGGGAACCTCGAGCACGCGGCGATCGTCGAGCTGACACAGCGCTTCCTCGCCCCGTCCGCCGGCGAACCCGCGGCACGCCCGAACGGGGCCGGCGTGGACGCCCCCGATTCGCCTTCCAGGCCAAGGACACCGAGCAGTTCCACATCTGCTTCGGCGGGCCGGGCATCGCTCGCGGTGACGATCGCCGCTTCGCGCTCAGCGTCCTCGATGCGATCTTCGGTGGCTCGACCTCGTCGCGGCTGTTTCGCGAGGTGCGGGAGAAGCGGGGGCTCGCATACGCGGTCGGCTCATACACCGAGCAGTACATCGAGCGGGGCGTGGTGGCGATGTACGTTGGGACTCGGGAGGAGAACGTCGGCGAGGCCTGCGAGATCATCGGTCGCGAGTTGGCTGACCTCCGTGATCGCGGCATCACCGCAGAGGAGCTCGAACGCGGCAAAGAGCACGTCAAGGGTCGGATGGTGCTCGGCCTGGAGGCGAGCGGAACCCGGATGATGCGCCTCGCTCGGGCGACCGTGTTCGACATTCCCCTGCTGTCCCTGGACGAGATGCTCCACCGGGTGGATCAGGTCACGGCGGACGACCTCGCCGGGCTGGCCGCCGAGCTCTACGACCCCGAGCGGCTGTCGGCGGCCTGCATCGGCCCGACCGAGGAGCGCTTCCGTGAGGCAAGCGCGCTGGTCAGCCAGGCTTTGGCGGCAACTGCCTAGGAAAACAATGATCCGGGTGGTCGTCAGCGGTGCGGCGGGCCGGATGGGGGAAACGGTCTGCGAAGCGGTTGCCGAGGCCGACGACCTGGAGCTGGCCGGCCGGGCCGACCCGGCGCTCGACGCTCCGCTGCCGGCTGCCCTCGACGAGGCCGACGTGGTGGTGGACTTCACCACCCCGGAGTCGGCGCTCGACAACGTTCGCTCCTGCCTCGCCGCCGACGTTCACGCGGTGGTCGGGACCACCGGCTTCGCGCTCGACGAGCTTCGAGCCGTGGCCGAGCGCTCGGCGGCAGGGGGCGGGCGGGCGAGGGTGTTCGCGGCTCCGAACTTCGCCATTGGCGCGGTACTGATGATGCAGATCGCGCGCCAGGTAGCTCCGCACATGCCCGAGTGCGAGATCGTCGAGTTGCATCATCGAGCGAAAGCTGGACGCCCCCTCGGGGACGGCGAAGCGGACCGCGGCCCTGATTCGGGAGGCTGGCGGCAACGTTCACGATCCGATCCACTCGGTACGGCTTCCCGGACTGGTCGCTCACCAGGAGGTGATCTTCGGCGGCCAAGGGCAGACGTTGTCGATCCGCCACGATTCGACCGACCGGCGATCCTTCATGCCCGGCGTGCTGCTCGCGGTCCGAAGGGTCGGCGGGCTTGCGGAGCCGCTGACCGTCGGCCTCGAGCAACTGCTCTCCTGATGCGCCTGTCGCAGATCGCGATCAGCGCCCTCGACCTGCGGCGAACGCAGCGCTGGTATCGGGATGTGCTCGGCCTGGCGCCGGCGGGAGGCACCAACCTGTTCTTCGGCCCACTCGCCTCGATGGTCCAGGGGATTCCGCGGGCGGCTTCCACGTGCTGGTGGCTGGTCGATCGCCAGGAGCAGTTCCAGATCGAGCTGTTCGAGTTCCGAAGCCCCCTGGTTCGCACGCTGCCCCCGGATTGGCGGCCGTGCGACCTCGGCTACACGACGATCTCGTTCTGGGTCGCGGACCTCGAGCGGGCTCTCGACCGCGCCACCGAGGCCGGGACGCCGCCGTTGACCGAGCCGCTCGGGCCGAGCGGGGCTCGTCGGGCCTGCGTCCGCGATCCGGAGGGCGTCCTGATCGAGCTGATGGAGGAGGACCCCCGCTCGGAGGCTCCGCGCGCGCGTCCCCGGCCCGAGATTGGCGCCGTGGCGCGCTCCGTGACGCTCTCGGTGTCCGACCTGGGGCGCTCGCGGGAGTTCTTCGCCGACGTTCTCGGGCTCGTCGGCGGCGAACGGGCTCGAACTGCACGGGCCCGAGCACGAGGAGCTCTGGGGCCTCGAGGGGGCGAAGCGCGAGGCGACTGCGCTGTGGGCAGACGACATGGTGGTCGAGCTGGTGGAGTACGCGGATCCGCGAGGCGCGCCATGGCCGCCGGGCTACCGGATCTCCGACCAGGGGCTGCTCAACATCGCCTTCGGGTTTAGGGAGCGGGCAGAGTTCGAGGCCGCGTACCGGCGCTGCGCCGAGGCTGGGCTCCATGGCAACGGCCCACCGCTTCGCCTGGGCCCTTGGTCGGTGGTCTATGTCAACGACGATCAGGGTTTCAGCGTCGAGTTGCTGCACGTCGAGTCCTGGTACGAGGGCCGGATGGGTTTCAGGCCGAGGCCCCGTCCCGCGGTGGCGCCGTTCGTGGGGCGCACGCCGGCGCGGCTGCGGCGTCGGCGGTTCCAGACGACGCTGATCACCGGGGCGGCCGGGGGGTTGGGGAGCGAGCTGGCGAGGCTGGCAGCCGAGGACGGCACCAGGCTCGTGGTCATGGACCGCGACCGCCAGGGCCTCGACCGGCTCGAGTCCGAACTGGGGGGGCGGGTGGAGGTGATCGCCCGCGAGACGGACTTCGCCGATCTCGAGGCGGTCGACCAGGCGGCCGCCGAGCTCGCGGACCTGGAGATCGACCTGCTGATCGCCTGTGCGGGGCTCGACCGGGCGCAATCGCTGCTGCGCTTCGACTGGCGCCAGGCTCGCGACGACTTCGCGGTCAACTCGCTTTCGAACCTCGTCCTGCTCTCACGGCTGGCGCCGATGATGGCGGCCAGGGGCGCCGGCCATGTGACCGCGATCGCCAGCCTCGCCGGGCTGGTGGGAATGCCATACGAGGCCCCGTACAGCGCCAGCAAGGCGGCGCTGGCCTCGATCGTCGAATCGGCAAGGGCCGAGCTCCAGCCCATGGGAATCACGTTCACCGCCGTGTTTCCCGGCTTCGTCGACACTCCGATGTTCCGGGCCAATGCGTTCAAGAAGCCCAATTGGATTCCCGCGCGAGACGCGGCCGAGCGGATCTACCTGGCGACGCTTCGGCGCCGCGAGACGCTCGCCTTCCCGGTGCGCCAACACGCCAGGGTGAGGATGGCTCGAATGCTGCCGCCTCGGCTGCGGGATCGGCTCACTCGCCAGGCGATGGACCCGCCTGCGGACATAGAGTCGCCGCCCGCATGACCGCCGACCTTGCAAGGCTCGACGCCACGGCCCAGGCGGAACTCGTTCGACAGGGCGAGGCGAGCCCGACCGAGCTCGTGGATGCGGCGATCGCACGGATCGAGGCCACCAACGGCGAGCTCAACGCGGTCATCCATCCGCTGTTCGAGCAGGCGCGGGATGCAGCCGCGGGCGAGCTTCCCAATGGACCCTTCATGGGCGTGCCGCTGCTGATGAAGGACCTGGGTCCGGCGCTGGCCGGGCACCCGCTCCACCTCGGCATGCAGCTGCTCAAGGACGCCGGATTCACCTCGCCGCTCGACACCTACCTGGCGCAACGGTTCAGGGACGCCGGATTCATCACCGTCGGCCGTACCAACACACCGGAGCTGGGCATTCTGCCGACCACCGAGCCGGACGCCTATGGGCCGACTCACAACCCCTGGGATACGTCCAGGTCGCCGGCCGGCTCCAGCGGGGGCTCGGCCGCGGCGGTCGCCGCGGGCATGGTCCCGCTGGCTCACGCCAACGACGGCGGGGGCTCGATCAGGCTGCCCGCGAGTGCCTGTGGGCTGGTGGGGCTGAAGCCGACCCGCCAGCGGGTCAGCATGGGCCCGCTGCTCGGGGACGCGATGTCGGGGCTGACCGCCGACCTGGCCGTTTCGCGCTCTGTCCGCGACACCGCGGCGGCCCTGGAGGCGGTCGAAGGGCCGGCCCCGGGCGACCCCTACGTGGCGCCGGCTCCGAGCCGTCCCTACAGCGAGGAGGTCGGCGCCGATCCCGGGCGGCTGCGCGTCGGGCTGGTGACCGAGCCGTTCCTCGAGGTGCCGGTCGATGCGGTCGTGGTCGCGGCCGCGCGGGGCACCGCCGAGCTGCTGGAGTCGCTCGGTCACTCGGTCGAGGAGAGTCGACCCTCAGGCTTCGAGCAGGTCGACATCCTCGACACCTTCCTGACCAGGTGGATGGCCGGCCAGGCCGCGACGCTCGACCAGTTGGGGGCCCTGATCGGTCGGCCCGTGGGTCGAGAGGACGTCGAGCCGCTCACGTGGGCGCTGGCGGAGGAGGGATGGCGGCGAAGCGCAGCGCAGTACCTCGAGGCCGTCGACCAGCACCAGATGGTGACCCGGGTGATCGCCGCCTGGCACGAGTCCGGGTTCGACCTGATGCTGACCCCCACCATGGGTGAGCCTCCGACTCCGCTGGGTGCGTTCGACGACTCGGGCCCCGAGCCTCTGGCGGCGATCGAGCGCGGGGTCAAGACAGCCGCCTTCACGGCCCTCTTCAACGCGACCGGACAGCCCGCGATCTCACTGCCGCTCCACTGGAGTGACGACGGGCTGCCGGTGGGGGTTCAGCTGATCGCCGCCTACGGGCGCGAGGACCTTCTGCTGAGGGTCGCCTCCCAGCTCGAGGAGGCGCGCCCGTGGGGTGACCGCGTGCCGCCGGTGTTCGCCGACCAGGCCGGCTAGCGGCCGGGCCGCCGCGGGTTCAGCGATACTAGGCATCGATGGCGACGCTCTCCGGGGTGATCACTGCGATGGTGACGCCGTTCGCCGAGGACGGATCGCTCGACCTCGAGGCGGGGCGGCGGCTGGCGACCCACCTGGTGGACAACGGATCCCACGGGCTGGTGGTCGCAGGAACCACCGGCGAGTCGCCGACCCTCTCCGACGACGAGAAGCTCCGCCTGCTGGAGGCGGTCCTGGACGAAGTCGGTGACAGGGCGACGGTGATTGCGGGCACCGGCTCGAACGACACCCGCCACTCGGTCGAGCTGACCCGCGAGGCAAGCGGCGCCGGCGCGCACGCCGTGCTCGTCGTCACCCCCTACTACAACAAGCCCAACCGGGCTGGGCTTCGGGCGCACTTCCACGCCGTGGCCGAGGCCGCCGAGCAGACGCCGATGATCCTCTACAACATTCCCTCCCGCTGCGCGATCAACCTGCCGCCGGACCTGCTCGCCGCCCTGGCGAGCGAGATTCCCAACGTGGTGGCCGTCAAGCAGGCGAACAACGAGGACCTCGGCCCGATCGAGGGGCTCGAGGTCCTGGCCGGCAACGACGAGGTCTTCCTGCGCACGCTGGAGCTCGGCGGCACGGGCGGGATCCTGGTCGCGTCGCACGTCGTCGGCCGCGAGATGCGGGCGCTGTACGAGGCCCAGGCCTCGGGCGACGCCTCCAGGGCGAGGGAGCTCGACGCGTCCCTGGAGCCGATCTACCGGGCGCTCACCGTGACCTCGAACCCCACCCCGGTGAAGGCCGCACTGGAGATGCTGGGCATCGTCGACGGCCACCTGCGGCTGCCGATGGTGCCCGCGAGCCAGCGCGAGCGAGACGCGATCAGGACCGCACTCGAGCAGCATGGGCTGCTGGTCGCCGGCGGCAGCCGCTAGTGGGCTTCGCCCGGCAGCAGGCCGGCGGGCACCCGGCCCCTGAGGTGCGATGAGCGGGTCGCTGAAGATCCTGCCCCTGGGCGGGCTCGGAGAGATCGGGAAGAACATGACCGTGGTCGAGTACGACGACCGGATCGTGGTGGTCGATACCGGGCTCATGTTTCCGACCGCCGAGATGCTCGGAATCGACCTGGTGCTTCCCGACTTCTCCTACCTCCGGGACCGCGCCGACGACATCGAGGCGATCGTGCTCACCCACGGCCACGAGGACCACGTCGGCGCGCTGCCCTTCGTGCTGCGGGAGATCGGGATGCCGCCGGTGATCTACGGCGGCGCCCTGACGATCGGGCTGGTCCGCTCGAAGCTCGAGGAGCATCGGACCCGCGATGCGCCGCTCGAGGTGCTTGAGGCCGGCGAGCGCGTGCCGTTGGGGCCATTCGAGCTCGAGCTGGTCCACATGGCGCACTCGATCCCCGACTCGCGAGCGGTGGTCCTGCGAACGGAGCCCGGGCCCGTGGTGATCACCGGCGACTACAAGTTCGACCAGACGCCCGTGGACGGCAACCCGGCCGATGTGTCGAAGCTGGCCGAGCTCGGGGCCGAGGGCGTCCTGTGCCTTTGCGGGGACTCGACCAATGCCGACCGCGCCGGGGTGGCGCCGTCGGAGTCGAGCGTCGGGCCCGCCCTGCTGGACCTGTTCGCCCGATGCGACGGCCGGATCATCGTCACCTCGTTCGCCTCCAACGTGCACCGTGTCCAGCAGGTGATCGACGCCGCGGCCGAACTCGATCGGCGGGTGGCGCTGGTCGGTCGCTCGATGCGCAAGAACTTCAACATCGCCTCCAACCTGGGGATCGCGCAGATGCCCGACGGGCTCGCGATCCCCGCCCGGGAGATCGAATCCTTCCCGGATCACGAAGTCGTGGTGATCTCCACCGGGAGCCAGGGCGAACCGCTCTCCGCCCTGCGCCGGATGGCTCATGCCGACCATCACGACGTCGAGCTCCACTCTGGCGACACGGTGATCTTCTCCGCCACCCCGATCCCGGGGAACGAGCGCTCGGTGAACGAGACCATCGACCGCATCTTCGAGATCGGCGCCGAAGTGATCACCGCATCTGACGCGCCGATCCACGCCTCCGGTCACGGCTGGCAGGAGGAGCTGAAGCTGATGCTCAACCTGACCCGTCCGCGCTACGTGATGCCCTTCCACGGCGACCACAAGCGTCTTCGACTCCACGCCCGCCTGGCCGAGTCCGTCGGGGTCGATGCCCGGCGAATCTTCACGGGCAGAAACGGCTTGACGCTCGAGATCGACGCCGACGGCGCCGGTCTGGGGACCGAGGTGCCGGCCGGGATGATCTTCGTCGACGGGGTCGACATCGGAGACCCCGATGACGTGGCCCTGCGCGACCGCCGCACCCTGTCGGCCGACGGGGTCTTCATCGTGGTCGCGACGATCTCCTCCGAGGACGGCTCGCAGGTGGCGGCTCCGGAGATCATCTTCCGCGGGGTGCCGTTCGTCGACGAGGCCGGCGGGCTGGTCGACGAGCTGCGCGACGTGGCCGGCAAGTCCCTCGCCAAAGCCGCCCGCCACCAGGAACGAGATGCGACCCTGGTCCAGCAGAACCTGCACGACGACATCGCCAGCTTCGTATATGACCGCCTGCGCCGGCGGCCGATGATCCTGCCGGTGATCGTCGAGGTGTGAGGTAGCCCGCTGGTACCCTGCCTCGGTGCGTACCGGGTCTGGCAGGGAAGCGTCGACCCGCGCACCGCGCGGGTCCATCCTCCGAGCGTGGCTGGCGTTGGTGCCGGTGATCGCCGCGAGCGCGGTCGTCGGCCACCCGGCGGGCGCCTGGGGGGCACCCGCGAAGGTGGACCGGATGCTGAGGGGGGCCAAGGCGCCGGTGGGCGAGCTGGTGGAGACCAGAGCCCTCGGCCTGCCCGGCGGCGGAGCCCTGTACCGGTTCCAACAGAGGGTGTCCGGGGTCAAGGTGTTGGACGGCCAGACGGTGGTCAGCGACCCACCGCAGGGTGCACCGGAGCTCGTCGCCGATGCGACCAGGGCGAAGGTGCAGCCACCCCCGACGCCGCGGGTCACGAGGCGCAGGGCGATCGCAATCGCCTCCCGCAGCGCCGGCGTAGAGCGATTGCGGGCGAGCGTCTCGGCCGCGCTCGCGATCGACCCCAGCGACCGGGCGCTGGTCTGGAGGGTCGCGATCCCCGCGGCCCGCCCGCTGGGCGACTACGAGATCCTGGTGGACGCGCGCTCCGGGAGCGTTCGCGAGACCAAGGACCTGTTGCGGGACAGGACAGGCCGCGCGAAGCTGTATGAGCCCAACCCGGTGGTCGAGCACGGTGGGTCCAACCAACTCGGCGGAGATCATCGGGATCGCGACACCAGTCTGCTGAGCTCGCTGCGTCGCCCCGTCTCGCTGCCTCGGATCGAGCCGGGGCAGAACTGCCTCCGCGGCGAGTGGGCGACGGCGAAGCTCGGTGGCGACGCACACAACGTCTGCCGTCGGAGCCTCAACTGGAAGCGGGTGAAGCGGTCCTCAAACGTGTTCGAGGCCCTGATGACCTACCGGCAGATCACTCGCGCCCAGCGATACATCCAACAGCTCGGGTTCTCCGACTCCAACAAACCGCGGAACGGGATCGACGATCGCAGCCAGGTGGCGGTCGCCGATGCCTTTCGGGCCGACAACTCCTTCTACTCGCCGTTCACCCGGCGGATCAAGTACGGCTCGGGCGGCGTCGACGACGCCGAAGACGCCGACGTCATCCTGCACGAGTACGGACACGCGATGCAGGACGACCAGGCGCATGCGTTCCTGGCCAGCACGGGGGCCGAGGTTGGGGCCCTCCAGGAGGGGTCGGCCGACTATTGGGCGGCGGCGATGTCGGCCCGCGTGCCGGGCACCGCGAACGAGGACGACGTCTGCATCTTCGACTGGGATGGGACCAGCTACGGAGAGCACTTCCCGGCGGTGCCCCCGTACTCGAGCGGACGCTTCTGTGGGCGGCGGGCCGACGATCCCAGGACCCTGGCGAAGGCCGAGGACCCGAGCGACAGCGATCTATGCGATCGAGACATTCATTGCGTCGGCCAGGTCTGGTCCAGCGCGCTATGGGACCTGCGCAGGCAGATCGGCGGCCAGGCGATGGACAGGATCTACCTGGCGTCGCAGTTCATGTACCAGGCCCACGAGCAGTTCAGCCAGGCGGCCGGGCACATGCTGGACGCCGATGCCGCGCTCACCGGGGGCGCCAACAAGTCCCTGATCTGCGACGAGATGGAGGACGGCCGGGGGCTGGTCGTGGCGGGCTGTCCTTAGCGACCGCAAAAAGTTGACCCGCCGGTGTCAGGGAGGGGGAACACCGGCGGGTCGCTTGGCTCAGACTGGCCAACGTTCACCCGCCGAGGTGGTGTCGGGGTGTTCCCCGACGGGTGAGTTGTCTCGTCCAATTCCCGAAAGTATAGGAGCCCTGTAAACGATTCCTAAACCTTCGCCCGTGCCGATCGGCACGAGTCAGGCGCTCGGCAGGCGGACCGTGAACCGTGCCCCGCCGCTCGCCGAGGTCCCCGCCTCCACCTCGCCGCCATGGGAGGTCGCCACCGCCTTGACGATCGCCAGGCCGAGGCCGGTGCCGCTGTCCGGCGCCCGATCGGCGGGCCCGGTGCCGCGGACGAAACGCGAGAAGACCTGGTCCCCCAGCCCGGCCGGCAGCCCGGGGCCGTCGTCGGAGACCTCGAGCACCGCGTCGCCATTGCGGCGCTCCACCGCGACTCTGATCTCGGTGCCCTGGGGGGTGTGGCGGAGACCGTTGTCGAGCAGGTTGAGCGTCAGCCGGTGGAGCTCGTCGGGGTTGCCCTCGACCTGCACCGGCCCCTCGCCGTCGACCGTGACCCGGCGGTCGTTCGCCACCGGGCGCACCTCGGAGACGGCCGCCGCCACCACCTCGGAGAGGTCGCACTCGCGTCGCGAGCCGGTGCGGCCCGCGTCGGCTCGCGCCAGCAGCAGCAGGTCGGAGACCAGGCGGCTCATCCGCCGCGAGGACCGCAGCGCGGAGGACACGATCTCGCCCTCCTCGCCGCGGCGCTCGGCCTCGTCGAGCCTTTCCTGCAGCAGCTCCAGGTTGGCGAGGATGCTGGTCAGCGGGGTGCGAAGCTCGTGCGAAGCGTCGGCGACGAACTCGCGCTGCGACTGCATCATCTGCTCGGTCTCGGAGCGGGCCGCGTCGAGCTGCCGCAGCATCTGCTCGAGCGTGAGCGTGAGCTCCCCGACCTCGTCGTCGTTCTCGGGCGCGGGCATCCGGCGCGAGGGGTCTCGGGTGGTGGCGATCTCGCGCGCGGTCGCGGTCAGGGCCGAGATCGGCCTCATCGCGCGACCGGCCACCGCGAAGCCGGCGGCCGCCGCGAGGACGGTCCCGCCGAGGACGCCGGCGCCGAGGAACAGCCACAGGCGCCCGATGGTCGCGTCGAGGCTGGAGGTGTTGCGGGCGTACTGGACGTAGAGCGGATCGAGCCCTGGGTAGGTGCCCGGGAGCAGACCGGACGAGACCGCGAGATCGCCCACCTGCCGCACTCCGCCGCTGTCGGCTCGTGCCAGGTACGGAAGGCTATTTACGTTCACGTTCGCGAACAAGCGGCCGTTGGCATGCACCACCTTGATCCCCGCCGAGTTGGGGGGAAGCGCCATGCGCTGGAGCTGGGACGGGTGGATGCTGACCGTGCGGCCCCCGAGCGGAGTGGGGGTGACGTTCATCTGCCCCGCGATCGCGACTGCGGTTCCATGGACGTCGCCGTAGAAGTCATCCTTGAGCCGGTTCGACGTCAGCCGCCCGACGACCACCGCGAAGATCACCAGGATCGCCAGGGTGAGCGCGGCCGAGACGGCGGCGAGGCGCCACCGAACGGGCCAGCGCCTCGGGTTCAGGCGGCGGAGGATCTGGTCAAGCCTCGTCATCGCGCGGCGTCCTGATCACGTATCCCGCCCCGCGCTTGGTGTGCAGGATGCGCGACTCGCCTTCGGCCTCGAGCTTGCGGCGCAGGTTGGAGATGAAGACGTCGATGGTGTTGGTCAGCGCCATCGGGTCATAGCCCCAGACCTCCTCGAGCAGGCGCTCGCGCGAGATCACCAGGCGCTCGTTTCGCATCAGGTACTCGAGCAGCTCGAACTCGCGGTTGGTGAGCTCGATCTGGCGATCCCCGCGCTGCACGTCGCGAGTGTCGGGGTTGAGCCGCAGGTCGCCGACCGCGAGCGACGCCATGCCGCGTGGAGGCCGACGCCGCATCAGGGCGCGCAGCCGAGCCAGCAGCTCCTGGCGCTCGAACGGCTTGACCAGGTAGTCGTCGGCGCCCGAGTCGAGCCCCTCGACGCGATCGTCGGTCTGCGTGCGGGCGGTCAGGATCAGGATCGGCGCATCGCTCTCGGCCCGGAGCCGGCGACAGACCTCGACCCCGTCCAGCTTCGGCAGCCCGAGGTCGAGGATCACCAGGTCGGGCACGAAGTCCTCGGCCGCCTCGAGCGCGGCGACCCCGTCGGCGGCCGACCGCACCTCGTGGCCCTCCTGGCGAAGCGTGCGGCGCAGCACGTCGGCGATCTCGGCGTCGTCCTCGACGACCAGCACCCGGCCGGTGATCGTGTCGCTGGCAAGCATCAGCACAAGGTTAGAGGCGCAATCGAGCGGACCGCCCGGATCTTTAGCGCCCCTTTACACGATCACGTGGCGCAGGGCAGCCTGCGCAGGGGTCGGTCGAGCGGCGTCGAATCGGGCTGCAGATGCTTCGGACACGCAAGCGCCGTCGCAGCCGGCGGGCCCCTGCGCGCAAGCCGCGCCCGCGGTCGCGCACCCCTCGTCGCGACCCCAGGGAGATGCTCGCCGGACTCGAGCAGCGCCATCTCGATCTGATCGGGCTGGCGCTGGTCGCGGTCGGCATCTTCTTGGGCTGCGCCTTCTATGGGGGCTGGGACGGAGGTCCGGTCGGGGAGTGGCTCACCGGCGCGCTGACGACGATCGCCGGGAGGATCGCCTACCTGACCCCCCTCGCCTTGGTGGGTTGGGGTGCCGCACTGGTGATGCGCCCCTTCCTGCGTGCGCCCGCCGCGCTCAACGCCGGCGCGATCCTGGTGCTCGCCTCGCTCCTGCTCGCCTTCGCGGCCGAGACCGCCGGCCTCGGCCCGGGCCATCCTGCACGCCACGGGTATTTCGTGGAGCGCTTCTACACCGTCCACGGGGGGGTCCTCGGCGAGGGCCTCTACTGGTCGGCTACCACCCTGTTCCAGCGACTGGGGGCCCAGATCCTGGCGGTGCTGATGTTCGTCAGCGGAGTGCTGCTGATGACCGGGACCACGATCTCGGCGCAGCTGTCCCGCGCCGGGCGGATGGCCCGCACCGCGGGGGCCGGGACCCGCGAGCTGGCGAAGACCGTCCGCCTCAACGGCCTCGAGGGGGCCGACGCCCGCGGCGACGAGATCGCGATCACGCGTGCGGCTTCCACCGAGCCGCTGGCCACCGAGAGCCTTGCAGGCGGCCAGAGCGGCGAGCTCGAGCAAGGGGTGGACCACGAGGACGGGCAGAGCTGGGAGGCCGAGGGCGTCGAGGGCCCGGCAGAGGGCGAGGCGACAGACCGGGGCCAGTTCGCCTACGAGGAGGCACTGGGCGCGGCCGACGACGAGCACGAGGGCGATTCCGAGGCCGTCGACGGCGAGCCGCGGGATCGGTCTGAGAGGACGCCGATGGGCAACAAGCGCAGCGGCGTGACCGAATCCGACGAGATCGAGTACACGCTGCCCGCGCCGACCCTGCTCAACCGTGGCAAGGGCGACCCCGGGCCCGACACCCGGGATCGCGAGTCGGTCTCGAAGGCGCTGCTGGAGGCGCTTCGCCACTTCGGCGTCGAGGCCAAGCTGCTCGGGGTCGTCAGCGGTCCCCATGTGAGCCGCTACGAGCTCCAGCTGGCACCGGGAACCAAGGTCTCGAAGGTGGCCCAGCTCCGCGACGACCTCGCCTACGCCCTGGCTTCCACCGACATTCGCATCCTTGCTCCGATTCCGGGAAAGAAGGCGGTCGGGGTGGAGGTCCCCAATCAGCGGCGTCGCCTGGTGCGTTTGGGCGACATCTACGACGGCAGGCCGAAGGGCTCCTCGCCGCTCGCCGTCTGGCTGGGCAAGGACGTCTCCGGGCAGTCGGTGTCGGCCGATCTGGCGCTGATGCCACATGCCCTGGTCGCCGGGACCACCGGCTCCGGAAAGTCCGGATCCATCAACGCGATGCTCTGCTCGATCCTGCTCCATGCCTCCCCGAACGAGGCCCGCCTGGTGCTGGTCGACCCGAAGCGGGTCGAGCTCAACCACTACGAGCGGCTTCCGCACCTGCTGACCCCGGTGGTCACCAACCCTCGGCTGGCGGCCAACGTGCTGGCGAACCTGATCGGCGAGATGGAGAGCCGCTACGCGGTGATGGGTGAAGCGAGGACGCGGAACCTGGTCGAGCTGAATCGCGCCCGGCGCAAGGCCGGGGAACCACCGCTTCCGCACATCCTCTGCGTGATCGACGAGCTAGCCGACCTGATGATGGTCGCCCCGGCGGAGGTCGAGGACTCGATCATCCGGCTGGCCCAGAAGTCTCGCGCGGTCGGGATCCACCTGGTGCTGGCGACCCAGCGGCCGTCGACCGACGTGATCACGGGAACGATCAAGGTCAACATCCCGGCCCGGATCGCCTTCTCGGTCGCATCGCAGGTCGACTCCAGGGTGATCCTCGACCAGGGCGGCGCGGAGACCCTGCTGGGGCAGGGCGACATGCTGTTCAGGCCGGTGGGCACGTCACGGCTCCAGCGGCTCCAGGGGGCGTTCGTGACCGAGGACGAGATCGCCCGCCTGGTGGACCAGTGGGCCCGCCAGGGGGAGCCGGAGTTCGATCCGGCGCTGCTCGAGGTTCGCGACGAGGCCGATGACGATCGCGACGGGGACCTCTCGCCGGATCGCGACGAGCTGCTCGACCAGGCGGCCCGGATCGTGGTCCAGAGCCAGACCGCATCGGTATCGATGCTTCAGCGACGGCTGCGAGTGGGGTACACCCGGGCCGGGCGCTTGATCGACATGCTCGAGCGCCGCGGCGTGATCTCCGGGTACGAGGGCTCCAAGCCGCGCCAGGTGCTGGTCTCCGAGGCAGAGCTTCCCCGGATGCTCGAGCGGATCGACGGGGACGCCGATTCGGGCGCCGAGGAATCCGAGGGCGAGGCTGATCCCGGCGGCACCGCCGAGCTCGAGCGGCTGAGCGGCTGAATTCGAGCCAGACGGCGCGGCGCCGCAGCGCCGGGGAGAATGTCGCCTGATGGCCAGCGGGGATCAGGCATCCGGGCTGCAGATCGGCGAGATCCTTAAGCGTGAGCGCACTCGCCAGCGGATCGACATCCAGACGGTCGAGGAGCAGACCAAGATCCGAACCAAGTACCTGCGGGCACTCGAGAACGAGGAGTGGGAGGTGCTTCCCGGGCATCCGTACGCGAAGGGGTTCCTTCGCACCTACGCCCAATTCCTCGCCCTCGACCCCGACGCCCTGGTGGACGAGTACCGGCGCACCGTGGAGAGCTCGTTGGGGGCCAACGCGCCGGTCCAGTTCACCGAGCCGGTGCTGGAGCGCCGCCGCCGGCTGGCCCCGCGGTCGAGGCGGCGCTGGCCCCTTCGGGTGCTGATGGTCGTGCTCGCCGGCGTGGCGGCGGCGGTCGGCGCGCTTCTGGTCCTCGGGGGGTCCGGGCAGGACTCCGAGCACCATGCGCACAAGGGAAACGGCCACCACCACGCGGGCTCGGGGAGCGGCCGTTCGGGTCAGGCCGATCCCACGTCGAAGCCGGTGACCCTGTCTGTGGTGACCCACGACGACATGCAGATCTGCCTGGTGCCGGGCCACGGGCGGCCGCTGATCGACTCCCAGACCCTGATCTCGGGTACCAAGGGGGGGCCGTTCCCGGCCGCGAAGAACTACCGCCTCGACCTGGACAGCGGCGGGACGGTGACCGTCACCCTCGACGGCACGCCGCAGCGAGTCCACTCGAAGCAGCCCGCCAGCTTCAACATCGACTCCAACGGCATCGTGGCCACGAGCTTCGAGGGGCCCAACTGCCCCTAGGCGCAGACACCGTGCGCGCCGGGATCGTGGTCACCGGCACCGAGGTGTTGACCGCCCGAATCACCGACCGCAACGGACCCTGGGTCTCCGAGCGGCTGGCCGAGCTCGGGGTGGACGTGAGCCACATCCTCTGCGTGGGGGATCGCCGTCCCGACCTGGCGGCGGCGCTGGCATTCCTGGCGGCGGAGGGGGTGGGATTGATCGTCACCAGCGGCGGGCTCGGCCCCACGGCCGACGACCTGACGGCCGAGGTGGTGGCTGGCTTCGCCGGCCGAGAGCTGGTGCTCGACCAGCGGATGGAGAGGCGAATCGCCGAGATCATCGCGGGATTCGCCCGGCGGATGCGGTTCGACCCCGAGGCGCTCCGCGAGGCGAACCGAAAGCAGGCGATGGTCCCGAGCGGCGCCGCGGTGATCGACCCGGCGGGAACCGCGCCCGGCCTGGTGGTCCCCACCGACGGGCCGACGGTGATCGTGCTCCCAGGCCCGCCCCGAGAGCTCCATGAGATGTGGCCGAGGGCGCTCGAGACCGCCGAGGCGCGGGCGGTTCTGGGAGGGCTCGGGAGCTTCTGCAACCAAACCGTGCGCCTGTTCGGGATCCCCGAGTCCGAGCTGGCCCAGACCCTGCGCGAGATCGGGACCGAGGTCGACCTCTCGCCGCTCGAGATCACCACCTGCCTGCGCCGGGCAGAGCTCGAGGTGGAGATCCGGCATCTGCCCGGCGCCGAGGCAGCGACCAAGGCGCTGGTGGAGGGCATCGTCGCCCGCCACGGCCGGTTCGTGTTCAGCCTTGACGGCTCGTCGATCGACGAGCAGGTCGCCGAGCTCCTGGGCGGGCACCGGATCGGACTCGGGGAGTCGTGCACGGCCGGGCTCCTGGCGGCACGACTGACGGAGACGCCCGGCTCGTCGAACTACCTCGCCGGCGGCGTGGTCGCCTATTCGGACCCGGCCAAGCACGATCTGCTCGGCGTGCCCGTCGAGCTGCTCGAGCGCCACGGTGCTGTCTCCCCGGAGGTGGCCGAGGCGATGGCCGACGGCTCCCTGGCCCGATTCGGCGCCGACCTCGGGATCGGGATCACCGGCATCGCCGGCCCGGAGGGGGGGAGCGACGCCAAGCCGGTCGGGTACGTGTGCATCTGCATCAAGGCCGAGGGCGGCGACTCGATCGCCCGGGATCCGGTTCTGCCCGGGAACCGGGCCGAGATTCGCGATCGCTCGACCACCCTGGCGATGCATCTGTTGCGCCGCCTGCTGCGAGGGGAGGACTTTCCCCTGTGAAGGCAGCATTCGCCCAGCTCTCGAGCATGGAGCCGGAGCCTTTCGAGATCTCCGTCACCCAGCCCGTGCTCGACGACCTGCGGGCGCGACTCGAGCGGACACGGTGGCCCGAGCAGCCCACCGACGGGGCCTGGGAGCTCGGCGTCGACGTCGCCTACCTGCGGGAGCTCTGCGACCACTGGAGCCGGTCGTATGACTGGCGACGACTGGAGGGGCGGCTGAACGAGCTCGACAACCGCCGCTGGGAGGGGGTCCACTTCATCTGGGCGCGGTCTCGGGGAGGAGGGTCGCCGGTGATGCTGATCCACGGCTGGCCCGGGGGGCCGATCGAGTTCCTGGAGCTGATCCCGATGCTGACCGCCGCCGGGCACGACGTGGTGGTGCCCTCGCTCCCCGGATATGGGTGGTCCGACGACCCGGGAGCACCGCTGAACGTGACCGCCGTCTCGGAGCGCCTGCGAGCGCTGATGGAGCGGGGGCTGGGATACGACACCTATGCGGTGCAGGGCGGCGACTGGGGGGCGAGCATCGCGGCTCGAATGGCGTTCGACTCGCCGCCGACGGTGGCCGCAGTCCACGTCAACGCGGTCTCGGTGCTGCCCGCGCCAGGCGACCTCGCCGACCGTCCACCCAGCGCCGCCGAGCAGGAATACATCGGGACCGGCTCGCGCTGGCGACGCCGGGAGGGCTACCACCTGTTCGTGCAGTCGGCGGCGCCCGACGCGGTTGCCGTCGGCTTCAACGACTCGCCCGCCGGCCTCGCCGCCTGGCTGGTCGACAAGTACCGGCGCTGGAGCGACTGCGACGGGAAGGTCGAGCGCCGGTTCTCGAAGGACCAGCTGTGCGACTTCCTGACCATGTACTGGGCGACCGGCACGATCGCCTCCTCGATGAGGCTCTACCTCGGGGAGCGCCGCGACCGTTGGCGACTCGAGGCCAAGCGAATCGAAGTCCCAGCAGCCGCGGCCGACTTCCCGGCCGAGATAGCCCGCCCGCCGCGAGAGTGGGCCGAGCGGATCTTCGCGGACCTTCGGCGCTGGACCGAGATGCCCCGCGGGGGCCACTTCGCCGCCTTCGAGGAGCCGCAGCTGCTCGCCGACGACGTGATCGCGTTCCTGGCCGAGGTCTGACGGCGAGGTGGGATTCCACGTGCTCCAAGCCGGTGACGCCCATTGGCGGCCGTCGAACCAGATGGGCGTTCTGAACACGGACCTCGCCAAGCAGCTCGGCGCCCGCCAGCTCGGCGCCAGGCTATGGAGGCTGCGCCCCGGCGAGGCTTCGACCAGGCACCGGCACCGCCTGGAGGAGGAGCTCTACGTGCTCTTGGAGGGCACTGGGCGGCTACGAGTTGCTGGGGAGCTGCTGACACTCGAGCCGTTGTCCGCGATTGCGGTCGAGCCGGGCACAGTCCGCCAGCTGTTCAACGACACCGACGCCGACCAGCTCTGGCTCGTGGTCGGTGCTCCCCCCGAGCCCGCAAACACGCTCGAGATGAGCGAGGACCACCTGGCCTGGATGTACCCCGACGGTCCAAAGGCGCTCCCGCCAGAGCTTCAGGACTGAACCAGGAACTCCCCCGCACGCCGGACGATCAAGTCGGGCTTCTCGTCGATCAGGAAGTGCCCCGAGTCGGGGACCAGCTCGACCCGCATCTCGTCGGCATGCGGCTCGTAGCCGTCGAGGAGCCGAGGCGAGATGTAGCGGTCACGCCGGCCGAACAAGAGCAGCGTGGGCACCGTGAGGCGGGCATCGCGCCATCTTTGAGACACGCCGTCGCGGAAGGCGCGCTGGTAGTAGCGATACAGGTGCACGACCGCATCGGCACGCGCCGGGGGGCGGAAGCTGTCGACGTAGAGCTCGAGCTCGTGATCCGAGAACGGAGCGCCGACGTTGCCCTTGGCGAGGATGTTGCGCGAGATCCAGCCATGCTCGAGCGAGCGCCGACCGAGGCCGGGGGTGGCGAGCACCCACGTGTACCAGCTTCGCCAGGCCTCGGTCGCGAGCCCCAGGTTGAGGCGCGGCCACGGGTGCGGCGTGTTGCAGACGATCATCCGCTCGACCCGGTCGGCGTGCAGGACGCCGAGCAGCATCGCCGTCCAGCCGCCCCAGTCGTGGCCGATGACGAAGGCGCGTTCGACGCCGAGCGCATCGAGGAGGGCGATTTGGTCGGCCGCGAAGGTCTCCCCGTCGTAGCCGAACCCGGGCGCCTCGGTCCAGCCGAGGCCGCGCAGGTCGGGCGCCAGCAGGCGGTGCCCGGACCGCAGCTCCTCGATCACCCGCCGCCACATGTACCAGTGCTGCGGCCAGCCGTGAAGGAGGAGGATCGGAGGCGCTTCGGAGTCATCGGGGCCCGCCTCCGCGACGTGGATCCGAAGCCCGTTCGCCTGCACGAACCGGTGCTCGACGCCCTCGACCTGGGGGATCTCGTTGCTCATCGTTTGCACTCTATGCTCGCGCCGCAGGCCGGGGGTGAACGGATGGGGCGTAGGTTGTCGAAGTGGCGAAGGAGCGGCTGAAGAGTCCCCGAGCGCGACTGTTCGTGGCCCTGGACCTGCCGGACCGGGTGCGGGCGGGACTGGTCGCCTGGCAGGGCGAGGCCCTGCGCGACCCGGCGCTGCGGGCGATCGCCCCGGGGGCGCTTCACGTGACCCTCTGCTTCCTCGGCTACCGCCCCGAGCGCTCGATCGAAGGGATCGCGCGGGCCGTGCGCGCAGCCGATCCCGATCCTGTGACCCTGCGGTTCGAACCGGAGGCGATCCCGGCTCCGCGGAGCCGCCCGCGCCTGTTCGCCGTCGACGCACCCAGCGAGGGAGCGGTCGGGCTGCAGGCGAAGCTCTCGGATCGGCTCCGGGCAGAGCGCTTCTACGAGCCCGAGAAGCGCCCGTTCTGGTCGCACGTGACAGTCGCCCGGGTGAAGCCGGAGAGACACCCCTCAGGCGAGCGCAGGGGACACCGCAGGGGACGCCCGGCGCGGGTCGAGAGCATGCCCACGGTCCTGCCCGACGGGCTGCTGGAGCCCTTCGCCTGCCCCCGAGTGATGCTGTACCGATCGTTCCTGCGACCGACCGGTGCCGAGTACGTGCCGCTTGCGACGCTCGACCTGGCTCCGTCCGGCCGAGAAGGTTGACTAGGGCGTTCGCCGAGCTGGCGGAGAAAGGTGCAAAGAACATGGCAGACGAGAAGAAGACGACTTTGAAGGCGGCCGACAAGGAGGCGAAGGCCAAGGATGCGGCGCTTCAGGCTGCGGTGACCCAGATCGAGCGTGAGTTCGGCCAGGGGTCGCTGATGCGGCTCGGGGACCAGAGCGCGATCCAGATCGAGGCGATTCCGACCGGAGCGCTCTCGCTCGACCTCGCGCTCGGGGTCGGCGGGGTCCCACGGGGGCGGATCGTCGAGATCTTCGGCCCCGAGTCCTCGGGCAAGACGACGCTCGTCTACCACATCATCGCCGAGACCCAGGCGCGGGGCGGAGTCTGCGCCTTCGTCGACACCGAGCACGCGATCGACCCGATCTACGCCAGGCGAATCGGCGTCGACGTCGACGAGCTGCTCGTCTCCCAGCCCGACTACGGCGAGCAGGCGCTCGAGATCGTCGACGTCCTGGTCCGCTCCGGGGCGGTCGACCTGGTCGCGGTGGATTCGGTGGCGGCGCTGACGCCCCGGGTCGAGCTCGAGGGCCAGATGGGGGAGACCCAGGTCGGTCTCCAGGCACGGCTGATGTCCCAGGCGCTCCGCAAGCTGGCCGGCAATCTGAACCGGGCCAACACCGTGTGCGTGTTCACGAACCAGATCCGCGAGAAGATCGGGGTCACCTTCGGATCGCCCGAGACCCAGCCCGGCGGGCGGGCGCTGAAGTTCTATTCCTCGCAGCGGCTCGACATCCGCCGCATCGAAACCCTCAAGGAGGGCACCGAGGCGGTCGGCAACCGGGTCCGGGTGAAGGTGGTCAAGAACAAGGTCGCGGCCCCGTTTCGCCTGGCCGAGTTCGACATCGAGTATGGAACCGGGATCTCGAGCGAGGGCTGCCTGCTCGACCTGGCGCTGGAGCACGATCTGGTGCAGAAGTCCGGCTCGTTCTTCTCCTACGGGGAGTTGCGACTCGGCCAGGGACGCAACAACACCAAGCAGTACCTGACCGAGAACCCCGAGACGACCCGCGAGATCGAGGCGAAGCTGTTCGAGGCCCTCGGCATCGAGCGACAGGAGACGGGCGAGCAACCGACCCCGACCCCGACCCCGATCGCGGAGGCGGACGAGCCCCAGCGCGAGGCGGCGTAAGTCGCAGGCCCGGGTGGCGATTCGGTGGACGAGCGGTCGCCCAGCGCCTTCGAGGCCGCCCTCGTGGAGCTGCGCCGAAGGGAGCTGACGAGCGCCGAGGTCGCCGCCTGGCTCGGGCGACGGGGCTATGGGGCCGGCCAAGTCGAAGTTGCGATCGGGCGCTTGAGCGACGCCGGCGAGCTCGACGACCAGCGATTCGCCCAGCGCTACGCCGAGGACAAGCGGGCGCTGCGCGGATGGGGCTCGGAGCGGATTCGCGAGGCGCTGTCCGGGCGTGGAATCCCGGCTTCGCTGGTCGAGCGGGCGCTCGAGGACGACTCGGATGAAGCCCAGGCGGGCAGGGCGAGCGAGCTGCTGATCCGGCGCAACAAGCCGCTCGGGGAGGAGGCCGATCGTGCCCGCGCGCTGGGCTTCCTGGCTCGCAGAGGCTACGGCTACGAGGTGGCCTACGAGGCGATTCGCATGGCTGCCCGCAAAGCCGGGTAGCGACCAGACCAAGACCCCGCTGGCCGAGCGTGGCGCATCAGGGTTGCCAGGCAGGCGGGCCATCTCTACGATCCAGAGACCGACCCGTGCTCGCCTGAAGCCGGCGACGAGGCACTGACCCTGACTACACGGATGCACACGCCCCGAGCAGCCCTGGACGGCGGGAGGGTTCGCATCCAGGGGTAATGGAGCTACGCGCCCTGTTGCAGCCGTGGCGGCGCCGGGTGCGGGCGCCCGTTGACGGCGGGGGTGAACAGGGCGAGCCGCGCCGCGACCTCGCCCTGGACGAGCTTCAAACACGGCGCCAGGAACTGGCGCGCATGGAGGAACGTGCCCTTCGGGAGACGGAATCGCTCGAGGTGCAGCGAGCGGACCTGGATCGACGCAGTCAGGCGCTGGAGGACCGCCGAGCGAAACCTCGATCGCCGGGCGGAGGAGCTGAAGGGCGCAAAGCGGGTTCAGCGCCGGGAGCTGGAGCGGATCTCGGGCTTGAGCGCTGCCCAGGCGAAGCAGGTCCTGATCACCGAGGTCGAGCAGGAGGCTCGCCACCAGGCCGCCCTCAGGCTTCAGGAGATCGAGCGAGGAGACCAGGACGGAGGCGGAGCGGCGCGCCCGCAGCATCCTCTCGGTGGCCATGCAGCGGCTCGCCGCGAGGCACTCGAGCGACACCACCACCCGCCTGATCGAGCTCCCAAGCGACGAGATGAAGGGTCGGATCATCGGCCGTGACGGGCGCAACATCCGGGCTCTCGAGAAGCTCACCGGGGTGGACGTGATCATCGACGAGACCCCCTCGGCGGTGATGCTCTCCAGCTTCGACGGCGTACGACGGGAGATCGCAAGGATCACCCTGGAGCGGATGATCGCCGACGGGCGAATCAACCCGGTGCTGGTCGAGGAGAGCTACGAGCTGGCGAAGGCGGAGATCGACGAGCGCACCGCCCGCGAGGGCCAGCGGGCGGCGCTCGAGGCACGGGTGGATGGCCTCGATCCGGAGCTGGTGGCCCTGCTCGGGCAACTCCAGTTTCGGACCAGCTACGGCCAGAACGTGCTCGACCACCTGGTCGAGTGCTCGCAGCTCGCCGCCCTGGTCGCGGCGGAGCTGGACGCCTCCGTGACCACGGCTCGGCGGGCGGCGCTGCTGCACGACATCGGCAAGGCGGTCACCCACGAGGTCGAGGGACCGCACGCGCAGGTGGGGGCGCGAATCGCCCGTCGTCGCGGCGAGCCGGAGGCGGTCACACACGCGATCGAGGCACATCACAACGAGGTCGAGCCCCGCACCGTCGAGGCGGTGATCGTCCAGGTCGCTGACGCCCTCTCCGGAGCTCGGCCCGGCGCCCGCGGCGACTCGCTCGAGCAGTACGTGGAGCGGCTTCGCGAGCTCGAAGAGATCGCCTCGCGCCGCGAAGGCGTGGAGCGCGTGTATGCGATGCGGGCGGGGCGCGAGATCCGGGTGATCGTCGATCCCGGCAGGGTCGACGACGAGCGCGCGGCGCTGCTCTCCCACGAGATCGCGGGCGAGATCGAGAAGGAGATGGAGTATCCGGGTCAGATCCGGATCACGGTGATCCGGGAGAGCCGCTCGACCTCGTACGCGAGCTGAGCGGGCTGATCCGGGTTATAGGATCTCGACCGCATGAACGAGACCCTGTTCTACGTCTTCGGGCTCGGTTTGGTTGCGTCGGCGCTGGTGGTGTCGGCGGTCGGCCTGCGCCTCGAGGGCTTCCCACCCACCCGCGCGGTTCTCGCCGCGATCGTGGTCTACTTCGCCGGGATGGTTGGAGCCACGACCACCTTCGCGGTGCTGAACGCGGCCGACGAACAGCATCAGCGTGAGGCCGATCAGGCACGGGAGGAGGCCGCCCGCCCCTCCGAGGGCACGACGACCGCCGCCGCCGAGGCGCCGCCCCCGGCCGCGGGGGGAGCCACGCTGAAGCTGGCCGCGGACCCCGCCGCGATCGCCTATGACACTGATCAGCTCGACGGCACGGCCGGGAAGGTAACGATCGATTTCGACAATCCCTCGCCGATCACCCACGACGTCTGCATCGCCGGCCCGGACGGGAAGGAGATCGGCTGCAGCCAGACGATCTCCCAGGACACCACCTCGCTGTCCGAGAACCTGAAGCCCGGCAAGTACACCTTCTTCTGCAGCGTCGACGGGCACGAGGCGGCGGGCATGAAGGGCACTCTGACGATCCAGTAGGCGCCGGCCGGGTACGGTGGATCCGGGAACGGTGCGGGCCCGCCGAACGCTCGGGACCCGCGGGCGACAACTCCCCCGCGTGCCCGTTCGGTCGACGGTGCGCCGCTACCCTCTCGCCATGGCGAGCTACCACCTGACCACGTTCGGCTGTCAGATGAACGAGCACGACTCCGAGCGGATGAAGGGAATGCTGGAGTCGCTCGGCTACGAGGAGGCCGCGGAGCGGGCCGCCGCCGACCTGATCCTGTTCAACACCTGCTCGATCCGGGAGTCGGCGGACAACCGGTTCATCGCCCACCTCGGCGAGGCGAAGCGACTCAAGTCCGAGCGACCCGAGCGGGTGGTGGGCGTCGGCGGTTGCTGGGCGCAGTCGGTGAAGGACGAGGTGTTCGAGCGCTTTCCATTCGTCGACGTGGCCTTCGGTCCTGGGCAGATCCATGGCCTGGCCGAGTTCCTGGCCCAGGACTCACTCACCGCCCAGGGGTACTTCGACTTCGAGGGCTTCCCCGGACACCTGCCGGCCAAGCGGGAGCGCCAATTCCAGGGCTGGGTGCAGATCTCGGTTGGCTGCAACTGCGTCTGCGCCTACTGCATCGTCCCCCAGACCCGAGGCCGCGAGGTCAGTCGCCGGCCGGACGAGCTGATCGGGGAGATCGAGGGGCTCGCCGCCGACGGCGTGCGCGAGGTCACCCTGCTGGGCCAGAACGTCAACAGCTACGGTCGCGACCTTCCACGTCAGGAGCGGACGACCTTCGCCGAGCTATTGCGCCGGGTCGATGACGTCGAAGGGATCGAGCGGATCCGCTACACGAGCCCCCATCCCAAGGACATGCGCGAGGACGTGATCCGCGCCCATGCCGAGCTGCCGGCGTTGTGCTCGCACATTCACCTGCCTCTGCAATCGGGATCGAGCCGGGTCCTGAAGGCGATGCGACGCACCTACGACCGCGAGCGATACCTGGACCGGGTGGCCCAGATTCGCCGACACGTACCCGACTGCGCGCTGACCACCGACATCATCGTCGGGTTCCCGGGCGAGACGGACGAGGAGTTCGCGGAGACGCTCGAGGTCGTCGACCAGGTCGGCTACGACGGCGCCTTCACGTTCGTCTTCTCGCCCCGCCGCGGCACCGAGGCGGCGTCGATGCCCGACCAGATTCCGCACCCGACCAAGCGCCGACGCATGGAGGCGCTGGTTGAGCTGGTCCAGGCGCGGGCGCGGGAGCGCGCACAGCGATTCGTCGGCCGGGCGATGGAGGTGCTGGTGGAGGGGCCGAGTCGCACCGATCCGACCCGGCTGCGCGGCCGAACCGGCCACAACAAGACGGTCAACTTCGACGGCACGGCCGAGCCCGGCGATCTGATCGAGGTCGAGATCGCAGCGGCGACCTCGACCACGCTCTCTGGGCACGAGCGGCTTGTGTCGAGCGTCCGATAGCCACTCCCCCGGCTAGGGGGTGACGCTCAGGCTCGGCGACCAGCCGCTGACCTTGGAGTGATTGCTCGCCTGCTCGGAGCGGACCTGAAACTGGTAGGTCTTGCCGGCCATCGCGGGCACGGGCTTCATGTTCCGGCCGAAGACCGCCTTCAGCTGGCTGGTGTCGTTCTTCCAGATCTTGAAGGCGCCCGTGCCGACCTTGTAGCGAACGTCGAACGCCTTGCCGGTGTTGGTGGCCGCATCCGCCCAGGTGACCGTGAACGGGTTCCCGGCCGGAGCGGGGTTCAGGACCGGCCGGACCTTGACCACGCCAGCCATGCCTCCCGCCGGCGAGCCGTGAACCTCGCAGTAGTAGTGGTAGGCGCCGGCGGAGGCGCTGACGCTGAAGCTGAAGGGCCCGGTGGTCGGGTTGCCCGAGCGAAACAGGCCGGCGTCCTGGCGCACGTTGTGGGGGTTGCCGGCCGTCCCCCGTGTCCACTGGAAGCTGCTTCCGGGCTGGAATGCACGCGTCGGAGGTGCCTGAGGGCTGTAGAAGTTGTCCTTGACCTGGATCGCGGTCGGAGCCCTGCCGAAGGCCAGCGCGGGGAGCGCCAGCGCTGCCGCCACGACCGCGACGATCAGCCTTCGTCGCATCCGGCTGGCCTCCCTTGCTCCCTGAGCCACAACCGGAATACGAGATCGGCTCCCCAGGGGTTCAATACGCCGATCCCCCGCACCGAGCTCAGAGTCCTGGCCCTGTTCGGACCCACCGGAGTCGGCAAGACGGCGGTTGCGCTGGGGGTCGCCGAGCGGTTACGGCGGCGGGGAGAGGACCCGGTGGCGGTCTCCTGCGACTCGATCCAGGTCTACCGGGGCCTGGAGACGCTGAGCGGGGCGGCGAGCGCGGACGAGCGAGCACACCTCGAGCACCGCCTGGTCGGCTTCGTCGAGGTGAGCGAGGAGTTCAGCGCCGGCCGGTTCGCGGCCCTCGCCCACGCCGAGATCGACGGCCTGATGGCCGTCGAGCGGCGGCCGATCGTGGTTGGGGGCACTGGCCTCTACCTGCGTGCGGCGCTCGCCGAGCTCGCCCTGCGGCCGCCGGTGGAGCCTCGGCTGCGCGCCGAGGTCGAGCGTGAGCTGGCCGATCGCGGGCCCGAGGCCGTCCACGCCGAGCTCCCGGCGAGGGTCGCCGCCAAGGTCGATCCGCGAGATCGCAAGCGAATCGCGCGGGCCCTCGAGCTCGAGCGTGCCGGAATCGAGGCTCCCTCCGACAGCGAGCAGCTGTGGACGGCGGCGCCCCGTCGCCCGACCATCCTGGTCGGCCTGACCATCGATCGAGCGGAGCTCGAGGCGCGAATCGAGGCGCGAGTCGACGACATGGTCGCCGCGGGCGCGGTCGAGGAGGTCCGGTCCGCCGCCCTCGCGGGGGCATCTCGGACGGCCCGCGCGGCGCTCGGATTTGAGCAGCTCCTGGCCGGCGATGTCGACGCCGTCAAGCGCGCCCATCGTGCCTATGCCCGCCGTCAGCTGACCTGGATGCGCAAGATGCCGGGGGTCCAGCTGATCGATCGGACCGGCGGCGGGGACGACGAGGTCGCTCGCGGGGTCGTCGGGCTGCTGGGCGAGAATGGCGCTTGAGATGAGGTTCGAGAAGTGGCAGGCGCTGGGCAACGACTACCTGATCGTCGAGGAGAGCGCGCTTCCGTGGGAGCTCTCCCCGGAGCGGGTCAGGCGCCTGTGTCGCCCGCACACCGGGGTCGGATCGGATGGCGTCCTGCTGCTCTCGCCATCCGCTGCGGGCGCCCATGTGGCCGAGCTTCGGATCTTCAACCCAGACGGGTCGGAGGCGGAGCTCTCGGGCAACGGCGCTCGCGAGGCGGTCCTGTACCTGCGCCAATCGGGCTGGACCGACAAGGATCAGTTCTCGATCCTGACCAAGGCGGGAGAGATCAGGCCGACTATCACCGGGCCGAACAGGGCCACGATCAACATGGGCCGGGCCTCGCTCGCCTCCGCCGACTTCCCCTCGGGAGGCTCCGATGGCACGGGCAAGCTGAACGCCGGCGGTCGCGAATGGAGCTTTCAGCATGTCTCGATCGGCAATCCGCAATGCGTGATCGATGCGGGAGGGGAGGTCGAGACGCTGGACCTGAGCGGGGTCGGCCCTGAGATCGAGCACAGCCCGATGTTCCCCAACCGCACCAATGCCTCGTTCATTCGGATCGATGGTTCGTCGGTGAGAGCGCGGATCTTCGAGCGGGGAGTGGGGGAGACGCTGTCGTCGGGGACCGGCGCCTGCGGGGCCGCGGTGGCCGCCGTTCTTCGCGGGGCCACGAGCCCGATCACGGTCTCCCTCGACGGCGGCGAGCTCACGGTCGAGGTCGATGACCGGCTCGAGGTGGGCCTGACCGGAACGGCGGCGCGTGTGTTCTCGGGCGAGCTGTCAACGGAGCTGATCCGGGAGCTGGAGGCCGTTTGATCGCCGACGCAGGTCGCATACCCTGTCTGGTCCAGTGACCACCTCCGAGGTCTCCAAGCGCGGGCTGACCGAGCCCTCCCGGCGCCTCGAGGCGGTGCCCGCCTACATGTTCGCCGAGCTCGAACGGCGGGTGGAGGCGATGCGCGAGCAGGGGGTCGACGTGATCAGCCTCGGGATCGGAGATCCCGATCGGCCCACGTACCCGCACATCGTCGAGGCGATGCAGACGGCCGTCGCCGACCCCGCCAACCACCGCTACCCCTCGAACCGGGGGCGGGCGGAGTTCCGGCACGCGTTCGCCGCCTTCTACGAGGAGCGGTTCGGGGTCGGGATCGATCCGGAATCGGAGGTGATGCCCGCGATCGGGGCGAAGGAATGCATCTACAACCTCTGCTTCGCGTTCCTGGACTCCGGGGACGTCGCCTTGGCGGCCGACCCCGGATACCCGGTGTACACCGGGGGCCCCGCACTGGCTGGCGCCGAGGCGGTCCTGCTGCCACTGCGCCCGGAGCTGGGGTTCGTCCCCGATCTCGATGCGATTCCGAGCGACGCCCTCGACCGGGCCCGAATGCTGTTCGTCAACTATCCGAACAATCCGACCGGAGCGGTGGTTCCGGACGGCTTCTTCGAGCGGCTGGTCGCGTTGGCCGTCAGGCACCAGGTCCTGATCGTCCACGATAACGCGTACTCGGAGACGACCTACGACGGCTACAGGGCGCCGAGCTTCCTCGCCACGCCTGGGGCCAAGCAGGTCGGCGTCGAGGTGTTCTCGCTCTCCAAAGGCTTCAACATGACGGGCTGGCGCTGTGCGGCACTGCTCGGCGCGGCCGACGCCGTCGCCTCGTACTGGCGCCTGAAGACGAACGTCGACTCGGGGCTGTTCGAGGCGGTGCAGATCGCCGGCGCCGCCGCGCTGGCGGGGCCACGCGGGCCGATCGAGGAGATGAACGCGATCTACGCTCGGCGGCGCGACCTGGTGGTGGCGGCACTGCGGGAGATCGGGGTCGAGGTGGAGCCGCCGAAGGGCACGATCTACGTCTGGGCGCCGGTTCCCGATGGACACACCTCGACGTCGTTTGCCGAGCTCGTGCTCGATCAGGCGGCGGTGGTCGTCTCCCCGGGGTCGATGTACGGGCCGAGCGGCGAGGGGTTCTTCCGGATCTCGCTGACCACGCCGGACGATCGGATCTCCGAAGCGGTGGAGCGGATGCGCGAGCACCTCGCCTAGTGCGGTCTCGCCTTTAGGCACCCCCAAGGTCCGCTTTAGATCCGTCCACTAGGGTCGCCTCACCTCAAGGCCCGATTCGGTCCGGTCGATCCATCCGCTGATGCTGCAGCTCGGCACACTCCTGGCGCTTGCCTGCGCGCTTACCACCAACCTGGCGCTGCTGTGCAAGCACCGGGGGGCGGCGGCGGCGCCCAGCGTCGAGCTGCGCCGGCCGTTGCGAAGTGCGGCGGCTCTGTTCAGATCTCGCTGGTGGACGATCGGGTTCGCGATCGCGACCGGGGCCTGGATCCTGCACGTGGCGGCGCTGACAGTGGCCCCGCTGTCGGTGGTGGAGACCACGATCTCGGGGGGCCTGGTTGTGCTCGCCTGGCTTGCCTCGCGCTGGTTCGGGGCGCAGGTCGGGGTCCGCGAGTGGCTGGGGCTGGCGCTGTGCGCGGCTGGGCTCGGACTGCTGGCGGCGACCTCGGGCCATGCGGGCGATCCGGGCTCCGGCTACTCGACCGCGGCGATGATCCCGTTCGAGGCGACCGCAGTGGGGATCGGCCTGCTGCTGCTCCTGTCGAGCGGCTCCGACACCTCACGGGGGTTCGCCGGCGCCCTGCTGGGAGTCGCTGCCGGGCTGCTGCTCGGGGTCGCCAACGTCTCCGTGAAGGCGCTCACGGGGACCGTGCCGGGCGATCCGTTGAGCATCGTCAGCCCCTGGTCCGTGGTCGCGCTGACCGCCGGCGTGGTCGCCTTCTTCGCCCTGGCACGCGGGATGCAGCGAAGCGCGGCGATTCCCGTCATCACCCTGACGACCGTGGCCGCCAACGTGATCGCGATCATGGGTGGAGTGCTGGTGTTCGGCGACCCGGTCGGCGCCGACCCGCTCGCCGTGGTCGCGCGCTGCGGGGCCTTCGTCGCGGTGATCGCGGCGGCGGCGCTGATGCCGAGCGGCCTCCGCGAGGCCCCGGCCCGAGCCTAGCCCGGCGCGGGCGAGCCACCGATTCAGATCCACCTCGGTCGTGGTGCGCCCACAGCCGGCGTGATTTGATCCCTGCCAATCCGGGCGCGTTCGGCAGTCCGGCCGAGATCAGGAGGACTTGGATGACCTTCGCACAGGACTATCTCCATACGGTCGGAACCTGGATCACCGAGGGCGCACCCGACGGCGCGATCCCGGAGGACCCGATGGCGGCGATCGCGGCGATGCGACTGGTCGACCAGGAGCTCGCGGTCGAAGGGATCCCGGAGCGCAACCTGGCCACCTTCGTCACCACCTGGATGGAGCCCGAGGCGCGGCTGTTGATCGAGCAGAACCTGCATCGCAACTTCATCGACCACGCCGAGTACCCGCAGACGTTCGAGATCCAGCAGCGCTGCGTCCGGATGCTGGCCGAGCTCTTCCACGCTCCCGGCGAGACGACTGGGACCAGCACCCAGGGCTCCTCGGAGGCGATCATGCTCGGGGCGCTGTCGCTGAAGTGGAAGTGGCGGGAGCGCCGGGAGGCCGCCGGCAAGCCCACCGACAGCCCGAACCTGGTCTTCGGCGGCGACGTCCACGTCGTCTGGGAGAAGTTCTGCCGCTACTTCGACGTCGAGCCGCGGATCGTCCCCCTTCAGCCGGGCAAGTACACGATCGGCCCCGAGGACGTCGAGCCCCACGTCGACGAGAACACGATCGGCGTCGCGGCGGTGGTCGGGACGACCTTCACCGGCCACGCCGACGACGTGGTCGGGATCAACGACCTCCTGGTCGAGCTCAAGGACCGCAAGGGACTCGACGTTCCCCTCCACATCGACGGCGCCTCAGGTGCCTTCGTCTGGCCCTTCCTCTACCCGCACTCCGAGTGGGACTTCCGGTTGGAGCAGGTTCGCTCGATCAACGCCTCCGGGCACAAGTTCGGCCTCGTCTACCCCGGGCATCGGCTGGCTGGTCTTCCGGGAGAAGTCCGACCTCGCCGAGGACCTCGTCTTCTACGAGAACTACCTCGGAAAGACCGACGCGACCTTCACCCTCAACTTCTCGACCGGGTCGGCGATGGTCCTCGCCCAGTACTACAACTTCGTCCGCTTCGGCAAGGCGGGCTACCGCAGGATCATGGAGATCATGCAGTCAAACGCCGAGTCGCTGGCCAACGACATCGAGGGGATCGGCA
Organism: uncultured bacterium; assembly: GCA_963811625.1. Classification (GTDB taxonomy): domain Bacteria; phylum Actinomycetota; class Thermoleophilia; order Solirubrobacterales; family 70-9; genus AC-56. The sequence goes on from CAWERS010000004.1 coordinate 367,656, forward strand.
AGTTCCAGATCGTCGGCAAGGGGGAGGAGACGCTGCCGCTGGTCGCCTTCAACCTCGCCGAGGAGCATCCCTACGACGAGTTCGACATCGCCTTCCAGCTCGCCGCCGAGCGGGGCTGGATGGTGCCCGCCTACACGATGCCGCCGAACGCTCAGGACGTGAAGATGATGCGCGCCCTGGTGAAGCTGAACCTCAACCGCTCCCTGGTCGACACCCTGCACGAGGACATCGCTGGGGCGATCCAGACGCTCGAGCAGAAGGGGCCCGTGAGCGAGTCGGAGCGAAAGCGGGTGAAGACCAGCGTCACCCACTGAGGCCGGCTCGGTGCCGACGCCCCGGGGCGCCACCGGCCCTCCTCGCGCACCGTCCGACGCGGGTCTCGCCGCAGCTTCCTAGACCGTCGCAGCGGCCGGGGCGGCGGCGGGCAGCTTGCCCTCCGCCTCGAGCGTGTCCCGAAGCCCCTGCTCCAGGCCGCGCGGCGAGTAGCCCAGCTCGCCCATCGCCTTGTCGTGCCTGGCCCAGAAGGTGACGTTGTCGGCCGAATTGATCAGTTCCCTGAGGTTCGGACCCTGATCCATCATCTTGCCGACGATCGGGCCGAACGGCGTCATCGCCTTCATCAGCGAGGTCGGCAGGGCGCGCTTGGGGGCCTTCCGGTTGGAGACACGGGCCAGGGTGTCGATCAGCTCGCGCATGGTGGTGATCTGTCCCCCGAGCACGTACGACTCGCCGATCTTGCCCTTGTCGAGGGCGAGCAGGACGCCGGCAGCCACGTCGTCGACGTGGACCATGTTCATGCCCAGGTCGGGGAAGGCGATCATCGGCATCCTTCCGGCGAGGAACTGGTTCATCTGCCGACCCAGCGCCGAGTGGTCCTCCGGGCCGTAGACCCCGCCGGGCTGGACGATCACGCACGGCAGCCCCTCTTCGGCGATCAGCCGCTTCGCCAGCCGGTGGGCCTCGACCTTGGTCTCCTCGTAGTAGGAGGTGTAGCCCGCGCCCGGGTGCTGGTAGGACTCGTCCACCACCTGGCCCTGGGTGTTTCCGAAGGCGCCCACGGTCGAGATGTAGACCACCCGCCCGATCCCGGCCTCGAGCGCTGCACGAAGGACGTTCTCGGTCCCGACCACGTTCGCCTCGTACATCGCCTGGTGCTCGGACTGGGGGATCCCGACCTCGTACATCGCCGCCCCGTGGATGACGGCGTCGCAGCCGTCCATCCCGGCGCGGATGGCGTCCTTGTCGGCGAGCGTGCCCGGGGCCAGCTCGCAGCCGAGCCCCCGCAGCGCCGCGGCCTTCTCGGGGCTGCGCACCAAGGCCAGGACGTCATCGCCACGCTCCCGGAGGCGGCGAGCCACGTGGCCACCGATGAACCCGGTTCCGCCGGTGACGAAGACCTTCATCGCGGTCAAGCCTATCCGGGCCCGGGCCGGCGCGCAGCCCATTCCCGATCTCGGGCGGACCTACACTAGGTCGGGTGCAGAGGCCCAGCCACGGCCGTGGGGCCGAGACCCGGCATCGGGACCGAAGCGCGGGGGTCGAGAACCCACGCGCGCGTCAGCGTGCACTGGCGATCACGGTCGCCCCCGATGCGCCAGGTGGCGAGGACCCGCTCGCCGAGCTCAAGGAGCTTCTTCGCACCGCGGGGGTGGCGACCGCGGGGGAGCTGGTGCAGGTGCGGGCCCGGCCGGACCCCGATCGCTATTTGGGGCGCGGGAAGCTGGCCGAGCTGAAGTCCGAGATCGCCCGCCGTGACGCCAACCTGGTCGCCTGTGACGACGAGCTGGCGCCGCGGCAGGAGCGGAACCTGGAGGCGGCGCTGGGCGTGCCCGTGGTCGATCGCACGGCGGTGATCCTCGACATCTTCGCCGACCACGCTCACAGCGCCGAGGGAAAGCTCCAGGTCGAGCTGGCCCAGCTCGAGTACAACCTGGCCCGGATGCGGGGGCTGTGGACCCATCTGGAGCGCCTCGGTGGCGGGATCGGCACCCGGGGTCCCGGGGAGACCCAGATCGAGACCGACCGGCGGCTGGCCAGAGAGCGGATAGCGAACCTGCGCCGGCGGCTGGAGCGGCTGGAGCGCAACCGTGAGGTGATGCGTGCGCGCCGCCGTGGCTCCGCCGTGCCCTCGGTCGCCTTGGCCGGATACACGAATGCCGGCAAGTCGACCCTGCTGAACGCCCTCACCGGAGCCGGCGTCGGGGTGGGGGAGAGGCTGTTCCACACCCTCGACCCGACGACCCGGGCCTACCGTCACCGTGGGCGTCGGTACCTGGTCACGGACACGGTCGGGTTCATTCGCAAGCTCCCACACCAGCTGGTCGAGGCCTTCAAGGCTACCCTCGAAGAGACCGTGATCGCCGACCTGATCGTGCACGTGGTCGATGCCTCCGAGCCAGAGCGCCGCCGCCGCGAGGCGATCGCCGCCGTGGACTCGGTGCTGGAGGAGATCGGAGCCGGCGGCGCCCCACGGCTGCTGGTCTTGAACAAGATCGACCTTCTGGATCCGGACGATGCCCGCGAGCTCGACATCCGCGAGCCGGGGTCCACCTCGATCTCGGCCGCTGGGGGCCAGGGGCTCGATCGGCTTCGTGACCGGATCACGGAGGCCTTCGAGGCAGGCCTGCGTGCGGTCGAGCTGCTGCTCCCCTACTCGGAGGGAAGCGTGCTCGCCGAGCTCCACGAGCTGGCCGGCGACCTCGAGCGCGAGGACCAGGCCGAAGGCGTCGTCGTCCGGGCCAGGATTCCGGCGGCGCTCACACACCGGTTCGCGGACTTTGCGCTCAACGGAGCCGAGCCGCGATCCGACCCCGGCGTCGAGCGCTAGCCGCGCTCTAGGCTCCATCCCGTGGAGCTGCGCGTGAGGTTGCTGGACGAGGGCGCTCGGGTTCCGAGCCGCGCCCACGACGGCGATGCCGGCCTCGACCTCCACGCCGCCGAGCCCGCCCGGCTGGCGCCCGGCGAAAGGGCCAGCGTGGGCACCGGGATCGCGATCGAGATCCCGCCCGGGCACGCCGGGCTGGTGCTCCCGCGCTCGGGGCTCGCCGCCCGGCACGGCGTCGCCCTCGTCAACTCGCCCGGATTGATCGACTCGGGCTATCGCGGCGAGGTGAGGATCCTGCTCTTGAACACCGACCGCGAGCGGAGCTTCGAGATCGAGCCGGGGGACCGGATCGCCCAGCTCCTGGTCGCCCCGATCGACACCCCGGAGCCGATCGAGGTCGCGACCCTCGCCACCAGCGCCCGAGGGGACGGTGGATTCGGCTCCAGCGGTCGGTGACCGAAGCGGCCCCGCCGCTCAGTCGAAGCTGAAGGGGGGATAGCGGTCGGTGATCAGCAGGAACGCGTAGGCGATGACCCGGTTGCTCCACCTGAGCACGCTCTCGACGATCCCGAACAGGCCCCGCGGATAGCGCCGGGTGAACAGGATCGCGAACCAGGCGATCACCACGCAGACGAAAGCGAGCATCCAGAGGATGAAGAGGACGACGTAGTGGGGGATGGCGAGAAACCACTTCACCAACGGCAACCAGCGGTTCAGCTCGCGCTCCGCGTCCGGGTGGGGGAAGTCGAGCTCCACGGCCTGTCGCTCGTCGGTCGAGGGGTAACGGTCGTCCATCAACGCCAGGTAGGCGGAGATCCGGTTCGAGAACCGCAGCAGCTCGAGGTTCCACTCGTACCACCAGCGGGGGTACTTGCGACGGAAGAGGATCATCAGCAGCGGCGGGAGGAACAGCAACCCCGAGCCGCTGAGCGCCACCGTCGTGCCCGTGCCCAGGGTCCAGCCGCCACCGCTTATGGTCGCCGCGAGGATCAGGATCGGGATCGCCGCGAAGATCCGAAACCCGGTCGAGACCCGGTTCAGCGGCCTGTCCGGATAGTCGACCGAGAAGGTGAGCGGATAGTCAGCCTCCGCCATCGCAGAGCTCCTTTCCGTTCCTTGGGGTTCCCGAGGCTATCGGGCGCTTCAGACGCGAGAGCCGGCTAGCCGTGGGCGGCGGCGCGGTGCGCGGATGCGTGCGCGGCGTCCTCGAGCCGGTCGTCGAGGGGGGCGAGCTCCGGGGGCGATCCCAGCCGGCGGCCGAGCGCGAGCTGGATCAGCCGATCGGCGAGCCACGCGTTCTTCGGCAGCAGGGGGCCGTGGAGGTAGGTCCCGATCATGTTCGCGCGGCGTACGCCCTCGGCCCCGTCCTTGCCGTTGTTCCCGAAGCCGTGGAGCACCCGTCCAAGGGGTTGCGAGCCGGCTCCCAGGTAGGTTCGGCCGCCGTGGTTCTCGAACCCGGCCAGGCGGGCCGGCCCGGTGCCGAGGTCGACCTCGATCTCGACGTTTCCGATCAACCGCGGGCCCGGCTCTCGGACCGTCTCGAGGTCGGCGAGCCCGAGGCCCGCGATTCGTTCGTCGCCGAGCTGGTAGGCGTGGCCCAGAAGCTGGTAGCCCCCGCAAACCGCGAGCAGCACGGCCCCATCGTCGATTGCCTGCCCCAGGGCCGATCTCTTGGTCGCGACCAGGTCGCCGGCCACGATCCGCTGGTCGCGGTCCTGGCCACCACCGAGGTAGATCAGGTCATGCGCTGTCGCATCCAGCGGGTCGCGCGGACCTGCGGCGTGGTAGGAGAACCCGATCCCTCGCCACTCGCAGCGGCGCCTAAGGAAGAGGATGTTGCCCCGATCCGCGTAGATGTTCATCTGCTCCGGATACAGCGCTACCAGGCGTAGCTCCATCAGGCGCCCCTGAAGACGATCACCGTGGCCCCGAGGTATCCGTCGGCGGCGGGCACCTCGAGCCGGGTGGAGGGGTGGAGACCGCAGCTCACGCCCTCCTCTTCGAGGCGGGCGGCGTCAAGCGCCTCGAGACAATCGATGTGGTCCTCCTGGGTCAAGCAGCCGTCGGGCGAGACGGCCTGGCGCAGCCGTCGGATCTCGAGATCGCCGCCCGCGACCGGGACGATGGTGGGAAGGCTGGAATAGACCCAGCCCCGTCGCTCGCGAACGTCCGGGAGGGCCGCCGCGGCTCGATCGAGCGAAGCGGCGGGGCGCTCCACGATCGCGGCCGCGACCCGCCCGGTGCTCGACAGATGCGCCGCCGCGCGCGCCAGGGTCGCCCGGCGCCCGGATGCGCCGCCCAGCATCTGAACGAGCTGCATGGGGGCGACGATGAGCTCGAACCTCCGCTCGAGGGCCAGGGCACGAACGTCGGCGCAGGCGGTGCGAATGGCGAGGCCCTCCCTCGACGCGTGTGCGTCGAGGGCTTCCAGCAACGCGGGGTCGGCATCGACCGCCCAGATCCGATGACCGCGTCTTGCCAGGTGCAGGGCGACGCGGCCGGTGCCGCAGCCGAGCTCCAGCACGGACCCGCCGGCGCGCTCGGCCAGTTCGTCCCAGGTCCCCAGGTCGGCCGAGTACCCGCCGCACTCGACCTCGTGCCAGACGGCCGCGGAGCTCATCGCCAGTACCTTGCGGCCAGGCCCCGCTTGGCGAGCAGCTCGCGGAGCTCGAGCAGGGCCGTGTAGGTGGGCAGCGCGAACAGGCGTCCGTTCGCCTCGGCGAGGGCCAGATCGAGCGAGCGTGGGATCGACTCCTCGATCGCGATCGCGTCCGGCCGGATCCCTGCGTACTTCAGCCGCACGGCCATCTCGGGGGCCCGCGTGCCCGCACACACGACCCGCCTCACATGCGGTGCGAGGAGCTCGAAGTCCGCATCCCAGACCCAGGAGACGTCGCGCCCGTCGGCGATTCGATCGTTGAGCGCGATCCACAGGTCGAGATCGGCGCGGACGTCCTCCTCGCCCGCCTCCAGCAGCAGGGTGCGCAGGACCTCGTTTGCCCCCGCCGGGTTCTTGATCAGGAGGATGAACACGCCGGTGCCGCGAACGTCGATCGTCTCGACCCGCCCGAACACCGCCTGCATCGACTCCAGCGCCCGGGCTGCGGGCTCCAGCGGGATCTCAGATCGCAGCGCCGCAGTCAGCGCGGCGAGGGCGTTGTAGACGTTGTACAGGCCGGGGAGCGGAAGGCGAAGGCCGACCTCCCCGGCGGGCGTGCGCACCTCGATGTCGGAGCCGCGCATCCCGTCGAGACGGATCGAGGTGGCGGCGACGTCGGGCGGCGGCCGGTCGGCGCCGCAGTTGGGGCACGCGTAGTGCCCGAGATGCCCCACGAATGCCCGCGCGTACGCATACGGCGAGCCACAACGCCGGCAGTGCTTGGCGTCGAACGCGTGCTGGAGCTGTGGCAGCGCCTGGCTCGGATCGTCGATCCCGAAGTAGGTGACGCCGGGGCGCCGGGAGAGGTCGCCGTCGCGGCCGAGGTCGGCGACCAGCGGATCGTCGGCGCAGATCGCGAACTCCGTGCTGCCGGAGCGAGCGGCGACCAAAGCTCCCCATTCGTCGGCCAGGCGCTCGAGCTCGCCGTAGCGATCGAGCTGGTCCCGGAACAGGTTGCCGAGGACGATCAGCCGGGGATCGAGGTCGGCGGCGATCCGAGGCAGCCAGGCCTCGTCGACCTCGAACAGCCCTTCGTCGCCGTGCTGCTCGAGCAGGGCCGTGGCGACCCCCCAGGTCATGTTCGATCCGGCGCGGTTGTGAACCGGCCGTCGCCCGACCGCCCCCATCATCGTGGCGATCATCCCGGCCGTGGTCGTCTTGCCGTTGGTGGCGCTGATGATCGTCGAGCCGTCGCGAAGGCCCGAGCCGAGGCGGGGGATCGCGTCCGGCGCGAGCCGCAACAGCATGCGGCCCGGGAGGGTCGTGCCCCCACCGCGGCCGGTGGTGCGGCTGAGCGCCCCCACGCCCCGCGCCAGCGCCAGCTTGACGCCGAACGCGCCCCTCACCGTCGACCGGTGGGGGCGGGGAGAGGACGGAGTCGCGCCTCGTCGGTCGAGCGCGGCGGGGTCACGGAACGATCACGTTGAGGGCACCGGGGAGGACTCGGATCGTCGCCGGCAGGTCGGCGAGATGCTCCCCGTCCGCATAGACGGCGAACGGGCGATCGGCGTCGATCTCGAGTACCCGGGCCCGCCGAACCGTCACCTCCTGGTTGTCGACGTGACGGCCTTTGAACACCTTCGGCAGGTTAGCCAGGTACCGCAGCTTCCCGACCTGAGCGACACAGACCACGTCGAGCAGGCCATCGTCGAGCTCGGCGTCCGGGGCCAGGAACATGCCGCCTCCATAGGCCTTGCTGTTCGCGGCCGCGACTGAATACCCGGTGTGCGCTTGGGGCTCGCCGTCGAGCAGCAGTTCGAAGCGGGCTGGACGCCAGGCGGCCAGAGCCCGTAGGGCGGCGTACGCGTAGACGAGGTTCCCCTTCACGTACCGGGCCTGGTTGGCGATCCGGTTTGCGTCCGAGTCGAACCCGCAGCTGGCGATGCACAGAAACCGCCGGCCGTTGACCTCGCCGACGTCGACCGCCCTGGTCCTGCCCGCGGCCAGCAGCTCGACTGCGGCCCGGGGGTCGGTCGGGATCCCGATCACCCGGGCGAAGTCGTTTCCGCGCCCTGCCGGGATCACTCCCATCGGCACCTCGCCGCCGGCCAACACTCCGGCAATCTGGCCCACCAAGCCGTCGCCGCTCATCACCACCGGAATCTCGCCTTCGGCGGCGGCCCGCCTCGCTTCCTGGCGACCGTGCTCGACATCCCTGGTGGAGACGGTCCGAAAGTTCACCCCCAGATCCCGCAGCGAGCCATCGACCAGCGGGAGCAGCTCACGGACCCGTCCGCCGCCCGCCGAGGGGTTGACCAGCAGGATGTACCGTCGCGGGGAGCTCATCGCCGGAATCTATTCGGGCTCCGGCGCCTTGCGTCCCACCCAGTACGTTCCGGCCAACGCCTCGCCCTTGGCCACCGACTCGACGCCGCGCTTCGCGTAGGCCCAATCGAGCGCGGCTCCAGGCGTGTAGAAGGGCGTCGCGGCCCCCCAGCTCGAGGCGACGACGACATGACCCCCCCGGCGCAGGATGCGTGTGCTCTCAGCGACGAACGGCGGCATGTTCAGGTGCACGACCAGGTCGAAGGACTCGTCGCCGTACGGCAAGTGGGCGGCGTCTGCGACCCGGAACGCGATTCGGCCTTCGGGGTCCAGCCCGACCTTCTCGATCGCGGCCTGGATCATCGACTCGGAGAGATCGACCCCGCGCACTCTCGCCTGCGGGAACTCCCGGGCGAGGAGCAGGGCACCCTCTCCGGTTCCGGTCCCCACCTCGAGCGCCCGCTCGGGGGCCGGCCTGACATGCAGCACCGCGGCTGCGAGCGGGGCCAGGTGCTCGACCGAGCCCGCCCCGGTTCGATCGTCCCAGCCAGCAGCGCCACGGTCGAAGAAACGGCGCATCGGGCGCCTGATCGCGGGCCAGGCCCACGGCGCTCGCACGATCAGCCGGTTGAGCATCCGGCCGATGACCCGGATCCGGGTGGGCGTCGATCGGCTCGATCCCTCCATCAGCGCGCCGACCGGGGCTGAACTGAGCTCCCGACCATGACCACATCTTGGCGGTCCTGTGCACGGGTCGGTTCTCGGGGGACCCGTCGGCGCACGGGTCGAGGCACCAGCGTCTAGCCTCCGTGGTGCGATGACGCGAATCGAGGTGGGCGACCCGGCGCCGAATTTCGAGCTTCAGGGCACCGGCGAGCGGACCTACAGGCTGAGCGACTTCCAGGGCCGCTGGCTGGTGCTGGCTTTCTATCCGGGCGACTTCACGCCCGTCTGCACGCGACAGTTCTGCTCCTACCGGGATGCCGCCGATCGCCTCGACGAGCTCGAGGTCGAGGTGCTCGGAGTCTCCCCTCAATCGGTCGATTCCCACCAGCGATTCCAATCCAAGTACCAGCTCAAGGTGCCGCTGCTGGCCGACCCCGGCCGCGCCACGATCCGTGCCTACGGAGTGCTCGGCCCCGGGGGCCTGGTGCGCCGGTCGATCTTCATCGTCGACCCGGCCGGGATCGTCCGCTACCGGCAGGTGGCGGTGCTCGGGCTGCACTACAAGGACGTCGAAGGGCTGAAGCGCGCGCTTCAGAAGGCTCGCGACGCGGCTCCCGCCTGAGCCGACCCGGTGGGCCCCCCGGGCGACGCGGCGGCGCTCCGGATTCAGCGGGACGGCTGGCGACTCGGTGGCGAATCGATCGGAGCGGGACCGCCGGTGGTGCTGCTGCACGGCATCACCGCCACCCGGCGCTACGTGGTTCACGGTTCAACAGCGCTGGCCCGGGCGGGTCATCGCCAGCTGTCCTATGACGCTCGCGGTCACGGTCGCTCCGACCCGGCCCCCGAGGGTGAGGGGTACACGTACGAGGAGCTCATCTCCGATCTGGAGGCGCTGGTGGAGCAGGAGATCGGCGAGCAGCCGTTCGTGGTCGCCGGCCACTCGATGGGCGCCCACACGGCGGTGGCCCATGCGCTCGGCCACGCGGAGCGGCTCGCCGGCTTGGTCGTGATCGGGCCCGTCTACACGGGGGCCGTCGACCAGGAGACGATCGCAGGCTGGGACCGGCTGGCCGAGGGCCTGGAGCGCGGGGGCGTCGACGGCTTCATGGAGGCATTCGATCTTGGTCTCGATCCCCGCTGGCGCGAGACCATCCTGCGGGTCACCCGCCAGCGGATGGGGGAGCACCGCCATCCTGCGGCCATCGCGAGGGCATTGCGGGAGGTGCCCCGCTCGGTGCCTTTCGAGGGGCTCTCCGAGCTCGAGTTCTGCGAGCTACCGGCGCTGGTCGTGGCCAGCCACGACGTCGCCGATCCGGGGCATCCATACTCGGTCGCCGCCGCATACGCAGAGCGCCTGCCGTACGCGCGCCTGATCAGCGAGGCCGAGGGGGCATCGCCGCTCGCCTGGCAGGGTGGCAGGCTGGCAAGGGAGATCGCCGCCTTCTGCGCGCAGCCCGAGGTTGCGAGCAGGGCCGGGGGCTCGGGCGCTTATCCTTGATGGCCATGATCGACGACGGGCATGCGATCCACTATGCGGCGGTCGAGCGAGGGACGGCGGTCTACGGCGCCGATGGGGAGGAGGTCGGCCGGGTCGACCAGATCGTCGACAACTACCGGGAGCACATCCTCGACGGGATCGTGATCCGGACCCCCGATGGGGGGCTGCGGTTCGTGGACGGGCCCGAAGTCGCGCGCACCGCCGAACGTGGCGTGACGCTGAGAATCAGCTCCGCCGACGTCGCATCGCTGCCGCCGCCGGAGCGCGGAACCGCGACCTTCCGGCCCAACCCCCGCAGCGGGCGCCTGGGCCGGCTCTTCGGGCGGGGCTGGAAGCGGGAGTAGTCCACGCCTCGCCCGCGAAGCTCCGCCCTCCAGCGAGCTCCCGCTAGGGGGCGGCTGAGGAGCGGCGGCCGTGGCGCAGCGGAAGCAGGTACCAGAGGACGGCGAACATCAGCGCCGCCACCGCTCCGATCGGAATCGCCACGGCGGTGCCGAACAGGAGGTCGGTGATCAGCAGGATCGCGCCGCTCATCGCCAGAGCCAGGGACCCCAGCCCCAGCACCGCGGCGCGGTTGGCGAAGAACAGGATCTCCTGCTTTCGCCCGTGGCGAAACTGGAGTCGGTGGTAGGCGGTTGGCGCGATCAACAGTGCGCAGGCGAGCGCGGCGAGCAACAGGACTGCGAAGTAGAGCCCTCGCTGGAAGCCGGTCAGCGCGGAGAAGCGCTGAGCGAAGGGCACCGTGAGCAGGAAGGCGAACAGGACCTGCACCCCGGGCAGGGCGATTCGGAGCTCCCCGAGCAGCTCGTTGAAGTTCCGGTCGATGCGCTCGGCGGGGGTCTCGTCCCGGGTCAGCTCGCCGTTCTGGTGTTCACCGATCAAGGGTCTGGCACCTTCGGCGCCACCGGTCGAGCCACCGGCGCGGCCGTGCCTGGCGGCGCTCCTACCCGGTGGGGCCCTGCGTGAACCGCGCCGCCTCCTCCGAGCCTCCCGTGGCATCGCCGGCGCTGTAGGAATGGGCGCCCGAGCCCGCCAACGCGCCCGCGTCGACGATCAGGTACTCGTCTCGGATCGGCCGCCCGCCGAGAAAGCACTCGAGGATCTCACGCGTCCCCGCCGCATAACGAGCCTGGGCCGAGAGGCTCGTTCCGGAGACGTGCGGGGTCATCCCGTGATGGGGCATCGAGCGCCATGGGTGGTCCCGCGGAGCGGGTTGAGGGAACCACACGTCCCCTGCGTATCCCGCCAGCTGCCCGGACTCGAGCGCCCGCGCGATCGCATCCCGATCGCAGATCTTCCCGCGCGCCGTGTTGACCAGATAGGCGCCCCGCTTCATCTGGCCGAGCAGCTGATCGTCGAACATGCCCTCGGTTCCGGGGTGAAGGGGGGCGTTGATCGTGACCACGTCGCAGAGCTGGGCCAGGGACGAGGCCGTCGGGTGATACGTGAGGCCGAGCTCCGCCTCCTCGGATTCGGGCAGCCGATGCTGATCCGTGTAGTGGAGACCGACCTCGAACGCCTTCAGCCGCCGCAGGACCGCCGACCCGATCCGGCCGGCACCCACGGTGCCGACCTGCATCCCCTCCAGGTCGTAGGAGCGCTGGACGCAATCGGCGATGTTCCAGCCGCCGTCGACAACCACCTGGTAGGAGGGAATGTAGTTTCGGACCAGCGCGAGGATCATCATCACCACGTGCTCCGAAACCGAGATCGAGTTCGAGTAGGTCACCTCGGCAACGGTGATCCCGCGCTCGATCGCCGCCTGGAGGTCGACGTGATCGGATCCGATGCCGGCGGTGATCGCGAGCTTCAGGTTGGGGGCCTTGGCGATTCGCTCGGCGGTCAGGTAGGCGGGCCAGAACGGCTGCGAGATGACCACCTCGGCCTCGGGCAGCTCGCGCTCGAACACCGAGTCGGGCCCGTCCTTGTCCGAAGTGACCGTGAGCCGGTGCCCCGCGCCCTCGAGCAAGGGCCGCAGCCCGAGCTCGCCCGAGACGCAGCCCAACAGCTCCCCGGGGCGGAAGTCGAGCCCTTCGGGCGTCGGGGTGGTCTGGCCGTCGTGATAGCGCTCGATCTGCGGGATCTCGTCACGAGGGTAGTCAGGCGGGTAGCCGTCGATGGGATCCGCGTACAGCACGCAGAGGACGTTTGCCACGTTCACCTCCATGGTCCCGAGCGGTCGATAGACCAAGCGTCGAGTCGAGGTCGCCTGTTCGGCATGACCTTATCTCTATCGCCCCGGGCGAGCGGGGCTGCCTCCCAAGGGCCCCTCGGCGAGGAGCCCCGCGCCCCTACGTGCGTGGGCGGCTCAGCTAGGGCGCCGAGGCGGCCTGGGAGCCGAGGTCGGTCAACGCGTCGAGGAAGGCCTCGGAGAAGGTCGGAAACGGCTGGATCACATCGTTCAGGATCTCCAGCGGCACCCGGGCCCGAATCGCGACCGTCGCCTGCTGCAGCCACTCTCCGGCCTCTGGACCGAGCGCGTGGGCCCCCACCAGCCGCTCGCCGTCGGAGACCAGGGTCATGAAACCGGGTCGGGTGTCGTAGGCGCGAGTGAAGGTCGACGTCCGCGCGACCCCTGACAGCTGGACGGTGGCGGTCAGGGCGCCATCCGACTCTCCAACCGAGGCCGCTTGGGGGTCGGTGAACACGACCCGCGGCACCGCGGCGTAGTCGGCTTCGCGGTCCCCGCCCAGGATGTTGGCGGCGACCACGCGGCCCTGATACTTGCCGACGTAGGTCAGCGGCCAGATGCCGGTCACGTCGCCGATCGCCCAGATCCCGTCGCCGGCCCTGAGCCGAGAATCGACCTCGATGCCGCGCTTGGTCGGCTCGATTCCGACCGTCTCGAGCCCGAGGCCGTCAACTCGCGGGCGACGCCCGGTCGCGACCAGCAGCCGATCGCCTCGGAGCTCCTCTCCGTGCCCGAACTCCAGCACGAACTCATCGGCCTCCTTGCGGGCGCCGGAGGCGTGCTCCCCCAGCCGAAACTCGATCCCCTCCGAGCTCAGCGCCTGCCCGAGCGCCTCCCCAAGCGGCGCCGGTTCGCGGGGAAGCAGGTGCTCCATGCCCTCGACGAGGGTCACGCCGGCGCCCATCCGGCTCACGGCCTGTGCCATCTCGGTGCCCACAGGCCCGCCGCCCAGCACCAGCAGATGACGCGGGACCTCCTTCAGACCGGTGGCTTCCCGGTTGGTCCACAGCCCGTCCAGCCCCTCGAGGCCCGGGACCGGGGGGATCACCGGGTCGGACCCGGTGGAGATCACGACGTGATCGGCAGTGTGCTCGGAGTCGCCCACCGCGACGCGCCCGGGGCCGGCGATCCTGGCGCTGCCACGCAGGATGTCGATGCCCTTGTCCTCGGCCCAGCTGACCTGCCCTGCGTCGCTGTAGTCGGAGACCTCGAAGTCGCGCCAGGCGAACAGCTGCGCGGCGTCGAGGTCGCCGCTCACGGCCTCGCGGGCCCCGGGGGCCTCGCGCGCGGCCTCCAGGGCCTCGCCGGATCGGAGGAGCGTCTTCGAAGGAATGCAAGCCCAGTACGAGCACTCCCCGCCGATCAGCTCGCGCTCCGCGATCGCGACCCGCAGTCCGCCCTCGGCCAGATGGCCGGCACAGTGCTCTCCGGAAGGACCGCCGCCGATGATGATCACGTCGTATTCGGGCGAGCTCACTCGCGGCCTCCTCGCATGGTCGACCACAGGGGCGAACGCGATCGGGCCGGGAGCCTGAGCGCGTGAGCGAACGTTACCGGCTGCCCCCGAGGCCGAGTGGAGGGCGCAGTCGCGCCTGGCGTTATGTCAACCCGGCCGTGCGGTCTAGCCGGTCGTCAAGTGGTTATGGACCTCGTAGAAGGTCGTCGTGGGCGGGCTCGTGATCCCCGCTTCCTGGGTCAGAGGGCCGATCTTCGCCTCGGCGAAGGCCTCGAACTGCTCCCGCGTCTCCCAGACGTCCGTGACCCGAAACCCGTTCGGGGTCTCCGTGGCCCAGTGAAAGAGGCCGCCGGGTGCACCGACGCCGCCGGGCTCAAAGCCCATCCTCCGGACTACCTCGTCGTACTGGTCGAGGGTCGAGCCCTCGAACTCGAGCACAACTGCTACCGGCACTTGGCACCTCCTGGGTAGGGGACGGAGAGCGATCCTAACCCGCTGGCGGCGGCTCACGCGGCGGAGTTTCCATAACGCCGATTATCGTGCGCAACGTCGGCCGCGGGCGCTCAATTCTGAGACGGGTCCGCCGGCATGCGAGCGATCAGCGAGTACTGCCCTCCCTTGCGGCTCAGCACGTCGCTCCACAGCGTCCCCGGGTCGTCCGGGAACAGCTCGGCGGGCAGCGGCGGCTCGACGATCCACGAGTCGGCCTCCATCTCGGCCTCCAGCTGGCCCGGCCCCCACCCCGAATAACCGGCGTACACCCGGCCTCGACGGACCGACTCGGCCAGGTCGGCCAAGTCGACGTCCGCGGAGGCCAGTCCGACATCGGCGACCACTATCCATGCCGCGGCCTCGAGATTGGTGAACTCGGCCAGCAACACGAGCGCCTCCGGCTGCACCGGGCCGCCCACGTAGACCGGCTCACCGCCGACGATCTCAGCCAATTCGGCGACCACCGAGTCCACCGCGGTATCGGAGGGCCGGTTGAGCACGATCCCCATCGCGCCCTCGTCGTTGTGCTCGGTGAGGAAGACGACCGTGCGAGCGAAGTTGGGATCGACGAGCGCGGGCGACGCGACCAGCAGCTTGCCCCGCAGGGATTCCTCCATTCGCCTGCATTCTGCCGTCCCGACCCCAACCCTGCCCGCAGGTTCGGCCAGCTAACCTCGAAGGATGGCGCTGGACGTCAACGAGAGCGATTTCGAGGCCCGGGTGATCGAGCACTCGCGGGAGCTCCCCGTGGTGGTCGACTTCTGGGCGGAGTGGTGCGGTCCCTGCCGGGTGCTGGGGCCGGCGCTGGAGGCCGCGGTGGCCGAGCGCGGCGGCGGGGTCGAGCTGGTCAAGGTCGACACGGACCGCAACCCCAATCTGGCGCTCCGCTTTCAGATCGGCAGCATCCCGGCGGTGAAGGCATTCCGGGACGGCAAGGTGGTCGCTGAATTCGTCGGCGCGCTCCGGCCCCCTCAGATCGAGCAGTTCCTCGACGGGCTCGTGCCATCGGAGGCCGACAAGCTGGCGGCCGCCGACGACGAGGCGTCTTTGCGCGAGGCGCTCGAGCTCGACCCGCGCAACGCGACCGCCGCCGTCAAGCTCGGCCGCCGGCTCCTCGAGCGTGGCGACACAGCCAAGGCATCCGAGCTCCTCGACCGGTTCCAGGGGAACTTCGAGGCCGAGGGCCTGGCCGCCCGCGCGCGCCTCGAGGCCGACCTCCCGAGTGGCGACGAGAACGGCGCCCAGCCCCTTCGGCGAAGCTTCTCCGCCTGGGACCAGGGCGAGCTCGAGGCTGCCCTCGACGGGCTCCAAGACGCGATCTCCGAGGATGCCAACCCGGAGCGACGGGATCTGGTGCGGAAGGTGATGGTGGCCATCTTCACCGAGCTCGGCGTCGACCACCCGACATCTCGCGAGCATCGCCGCCGGCTCGCGGCGGCGCTCACCTGAACCCGTTTAGGAGGCGTTTAGGCCGCCCTGGCTAGCGTTCGGTGACGTGGACAGCGATCCGGCAGCGGGCGTGGGGATTCTGGCGGCGCTGGGAGCCGGGATCGTCTCCTTCGTCTCGCCGTGCGTGCTCCCGCTGGTCCCCGGCTATCTATCGGCGGTCACCGGGGTCTCGGTGGGCGAGCTGGATCAGGCCAGCTGGCGCCGTGTGCTGGGGCCGAGCCTGGCCTTCGTCGCCAGCTTCTCGGCCGTCTTCATCATCCTCGGGTTGACCGCCACCGGGCTCGGTCAGACGCTCCAGGACCACCGTGACACGCTCGAGAAGATCGCCGGCGCCGTGATCATCGCGATGGGGGTCCTGTTCGTGGCCAGCCTGTTCGTCACCCGCCTCAATCGCGAGTGGCACGTCGAGGCGCTGATGGTCCGGGCCGGCAAGGGCGGCCCCCTGATCGCCGGGATCGCGTTCGCGATCGCCTGGACGCCGTGTATCGGCCCCACCCTCGGCGCCATCCTCAGCGCCGCCGCGCTGTCCACCTCGGCTGCCCACGGAGCGCTGCTGCTCGCTGTCTACTCCGCCGGCCTGGGGATCCCGTTCCTGATCACGGCGCTCGCCTTCTCACGGATGACGACCACGTTCGGGGCGATCAAGCGCCACTACACGGCGATCATGGCGGCCGCGGGCCTGATCCTGATCGCGATGGGCGTCCTGATCCTCAACGGCGACTTCTTCCAGCTCAACAACCAGGCCTCGAAGCTGACCAACGATCTCGGCCTGAACCTCTGAGCAACGCCCGCGCGAAGGTCAGTTCGCCTGCGGGTCCGGCGCTCCGACCTCGATCGGGGTGCCCACGGCCTCGACCTCCTCGAGCTCTCCCTGGTCGGAGTCGCGCGAGCAGACGATCCGGAAGCGCCCCGTGCCCAGATCCGGATCGGCGACGATCGGCAGGCCCCTGATCTCATGCCAGCCGAGGCGCTCGAGCTCGAACGGGTTCATTCGCACCTCCGAGGCCGGGAACGGGCAGCTGGCGTTGTGCTGGTCGATCGCCCGCGAGATCGCCTCCAGGTTCTTCGCCTCGGCCCCGCTCACGCCTTTGAATCTAGCGCGCCGGGACGCCGCCCTCCCTCCGTCTGAACGGTCTCGGAACGCAAGAGGGGCGGCACAAGGCCGCCCCTCTCATCACGTCCTGGCTCTGAGAGCCTAGGAGCGCATTCGCGCTAGGTGCACGGGCTGTACTTGGAGTTGACCGCCTGGTCCGCCGGCGTGCCGCTGTTGTAGGCGAAGATGCGTCCTCATGACCCACTTCTTGGTCGGCGAGCCGAGGCCGGTCCTGGCGGTGCACTTGGCCTTGATGTAGTTGGCCTTGGTGCCCGTGAGGCTGGTCTGCGGCGCCCCCTTGCCCACGTTGACGTTGAAGTCACTCAGGGGCAGGGCCTGCGGGATGTTGGCGAAGTCGAGCCACTTCCCGCCCTTGTAGTAGGCGGCGTTGAGCGAGCCACCCGGGGTGGTCTTCTTCGGGTTGGTCGCCAGCGGCGCCTGCAGCAGCACGGTCGTGTTGCCGTTCTCGTTGTTGGCCGCGCCGGCGCAGCTGATCGGGCCGATCACGTTCAGCCGCGTGAACAGCAGGATCCCGGCCTGGTTGCCGGCCTTGTTCGGGTTTGCGTCGAGGGCGTTGAAGGCCAGCACGCAGCCCTTGACGTCGCCCGCGCTGACCGCGTTGGCCTGCGCCGTGCCGGTGCCGATCAGCTTCGTCTTGCAGGCCGCCATCGCCTGCTTCATGGTGATGTTGCCGCTGATCTGCGCCACGTTGCACTTCGGCACCGCGTTCAGGTTGAAGGCGATGTTCTTGTCGAAGAACAGCCTCGCCCGGGTGGTCTTCGTCCCGTTGACGGTGTAGTTGGTGTGGGTATGGATGTTCAGCTTCACCGGCTTCAGGGTCCCGTGCATGTTCTTCGGCGTCACGTTGAAGCTCTCGGTCGAATTGGCGTTGATCGCCTGCGCCGCGCCAACGGCCCCCAGGGCAACAGCCGTCGCCAGGGCACAGACAACGGCGAGCCGCGTCTTGATACGCATATACGGAACTCCTCTCGGATGAGTTCGACCAAACCCTGTGATGCGGGCTGGCCTGTCCCCACCTTAGTTTGGGCCGACCCCGTACGGGGTTGACCTCCTCGCCCACCTTACACCGAAGCCGCACCGACGTTTCACCACAGAGCGGCCGGCGTCCACCAAACACGCAAGAGGGGCGGCACAAGGCCGCCCCTCTCATCACGTCCTGGCTCTGAGAGCCTAGGAGCGCATTCGCGCTAGGTGCACGGGCCGCGCTTGTCGAGTTCCCCACCTGGGTCGCCGGAGTGCCGTTGTTGTAGGTGAACAGCGTCCTCATGACCCACTTCTTGGTCGGCGTGCCGAGGCCGTCCTCTTGGTGCACTTGGCCCTGACGTAGTTGGCCTTGGTGCCCGTGAGGCTGGTCTGCGGCGCTCCCTTGCCCGTGTTGACGTTGAAGTCACTCAGGGGCAGGGCCTGCGGGATGTTGGCGAAGTTGAGCCACTTCCCGCCCTTGTAGTGGGCGGCGTTGAGCGGCCACCCGGGGTGGTCTTGGTCGGGTTGGTCGCCAGCGGCGCCTGCAGGAGCACGGTCGTGTTGCCGTTCTGGTTGTTGGCCGCGCCGGCGCAGCTGATCGGGCCGATCACGTTCAGCCGCGTGAACAGCAGGATCCCCGGCTGGTTGCCGGCCTTGCTCGGGTTTGCGTCGAGGGCGTTGAAGGCCAGCACGCAGCCCTTGACGTCGCCCGGGTTGACCGCGTTGGCCTGCGCCGTGCCGGTGCCGACCAGCTTCGTCTTGCAGGCCGCCATCGCCTGCTTCATGGTGATGTTGCCGGTGATCGACGCCGAGTTGCACTTCGGCACCGCGTTCGGGTTGAAGGCGATGTTCTTGTCGAAGTACAGCTTCGCGTCGGTGGTCTTGGTCCCGTTGACGGTGTAGTTGGTGTGCGTGTGGACGTTCAGCTTCACCGGCTTCAGGGTCCCGTGCATGTTCTTCGGCGTCACCGTGAAGCTCTCGGTCGAGTGAGCGTTGATCGCCTGCGCCACGCCAACGGCCCCCAGGGCCGTCGCCGCCGCCAGGCAACAGACGACGGTCAGTCGCCTCTTGATCCGCATATATCTGCTACCTCCTATGAGCTCCGGCCAGCCGGCCACGAAGGGGCTGGCCCTCTACCCCGGCCAACACGCGGATCGGGCGAAAGTTGCGGAGAGGTGCCGGTCGTTCAAGCGAGTTCTGGCGGGGACGCCGAGTAGCCTGCGAGAGATGGCCGGATGGCGAGACTGGCCGGGCATCTGCGCCCATGTCGACATGGACGCGTTTTTCGTCTCCGTCGAGCTCCTGCGTCGGCCCGAGCTGTGCGGCCGGCCGGTGATCGTCGCCACCGGGACCGACGCCGCGGCGCGGGGCGTCGTCATGGCGGCCTCCTACGAGGCCCGACGCTTCGGCGTTCACTCCGCCCTGCCGTTGGCGATCGCCCACCGTCGCTGCCCGCAGGCGGTGTTGTTGCCCCGCGATCTCGGGCGCTACCGCCACGCCTCGACCGAGGTGATGGGCGTGCTCGAGCGGTTCAGCGACCGAATCGAGGTCGCCGGTCTGGACGAGGCCTATCTGGACCTGAGCGGCTCACCGGCGCCGAGGACTCGCGCCCGCCAGCTGAAGCGCGAGGTTCACGCCTCAACGGGGCTCGTCTGCTCGGTGGGGCTGGCGCCCAACAAGCTGCTGGCCAAGGTCGCCTCCGACCTGGAGAAGCCCGACGGCCTCTGCGTGCTCGAGCCTGGTCGGATGCTGGAGGCGGTCGGGGAGCGCCCCGCGACCCTGATCCCGGGCGTCGGAGACCGGACCGCGGAGCGGCTCGCCCAGCTCGGGATCCGGACGGTGGCCGACCTTGCCGGGGCGCCGGACCGGACCCTGGAACAAGCTTTCGGGCCGCGCCTGGGTCATCAGCTGGGCGAGCGAGCTCGCGGTCGCGACGACCGCCCACTGGTCACCGACCGAGAGCGCAAGTCTGAGAGCCGCGAGACGACCTTCCCCGCCGACGTCACCGACGCAGCAACGCTTCACGGCACCCTCGATCGCCTGGTTGAGTCCGTCTGCCGGGGACTGGCCGCCGAGGGGCGCACGGGACGCACCGTGACGCTGAAGATCCGGCTGCGGCCGTTTCGCACCCACACCCGCTCGCGGACGATCGACCAGCCGACGCGAGACCCGGCGCGGGTGCGCTCGATCTCCGGCGAGCTGCTCGACGAGTTCGAGCTCGACACGCCGGTGCGCCTGCTCGGGGTCGGCGTCTCGGGCCTGGGTCGGCGTGGCGGCGGTGAACCCGCCCCCGAGCCCGCCCAAGGGTCGCTGGCGATCGAGGCCTGAGCCGCGCCAGGGCACTCGATCGAGGGGCAGTGGACGCCGATCGGATTCCTGCGCGGCGGATGTCACCGTGCGATGATTGGCGCATGGCGCATGGCGATCGGCTGACGGGGCTCGACGCCTCGTTCCTGCAACTCGAGCAGGGCCCGGCACACATGCACGTCGCCTCCACGACCCTGTTCGAGGGGCCGGCTCCCGACTACGAGGAGTTCCGCGACCACATCGCTTCTCGACTCCACCTGGTCCCGCGCTTCCGCCAGAAACTTCGCTTCGTGCCATTCGGCCAGGGGCGCCCGATTTGGGTGGACGACCCGCGCCTCAACCTCGACTACCACGTCCGCCACACGGCCCTCCCTCCCCCGGGCACCGAGGACCAGCTTCGGACCCTCGCGGCCCGAATCTTCTCCCAACGCCTCGACCGCACCAAGCCGGTCTGGGAGATGTGGCTGATCGACGGGCTCGAGGGCGGTCGGTTCGCGATCGTGACAAAGACCCACCATGCGCTGGTCGACGGCGTCTCCGGGGTTGACATAACCACGGTGCTGTTCGACCTCGACCGGGAGCCCGAGCGTTTGCCCCAACCCGATCCGTGGCTTCCCCAACCGGAGCCGAGCGGGGCGCAGTTGCTCGCCGATGCCCTCGTGGAGCGGGTTGCGAGCCCCGCCGCGGTGGCCCGCGGCATCCGCCGGGCCCTGCGCGCGCCGGGGCGAGTGGCCGGAGCCGCGGTCGAGGGACTGGAGGCCGCGGGCTCATTCATCCGCACCGGGCTCGCCGCGCCCCACTCGCCTCTCAATCGCCAGATCGGGCCCTACCGCCGGTTCGCGTGGGTCCGCGTGGACCTCGGGGATCTGAAGCGGATCAAGGACGACGCCGGCGGTACCGTCAACGACGTCATCCTGGCCGCGGTCACCGGGGCGCTGGCCCGATACCTGCGCTCGCAGGGCCAGTCGACCCGTGGGCTCGAGCTGCGGGCGATGGTCCCGATCAGCGTTCGAGCCGCAGACGAGCACGGTGCCCTGGGCAACCGGGTCTCGGCGATGATGGCACCGCTTCCGATCTGGTGCGAGGATCCAATCGAGCGGCTGCAGCTGGTATCGGCGCGGATGGGCGACCTGAAGTCCTCGAAGCAGGCCGTCGGCGCCGGCATCCTGACCGAGGCCGCCGACTTCGCACCCCCCACGGTCGCCGCCCAGGCAGCCCGGCTGCAATCGCGGCAGCGGTTCTTCAACCTGGTGGTCACCAACGTCCCAGGGCCCCAGTTTCCGCTCTATCTGCTCGGCCGCGAGCTCCAGGATGTGTTCCCCATGGTCCCCCTGGCCGAGAACCAGTCGGTCTGCTTCGGGATCATGAGTTACAACGGCCGGGTCAACTTCGGGATCACCGCCGACTACGACGCGATGCCCGAGGTCGCGGCACTTGCCGACGACACCAGGGCGGCGATCGACGAGCTGTCGGCGGCAATCGGGTCCGAGCATGGCAAGCCGCGCAAGTCGCCGGATCGGCGGACCCCCAGGCATCAGGCCGAGCAGACGGTCTGAAGCGGCAGCACCACGGCGCAGGGTCGAGCCGTGAACGAGAACCTGCTCGTCCGGGCAGCACGAGCGGGCGACGCCGGGGCGATCGCCCGAATCCACAACCAGGGCATCGCCGAACGGGAGGCGACCTTCCAGACCGAGGTGCAGCGGGAACCCGCGATCGCCGCGAGCCTCGAGCGAGCCCTGGTCCTGGTGGCCGAGCGAAACGGGAGGGTGATCGGGTGGGCCGGGGTCTCCTCCTACGACGACGCGCACGACTACTACTCGCGGATCGGCGAGGCGACGCTCTACGTCGAGCGTGGGGCCCGCCGGGGCGGTGCCGGTGGCGCGCTGCTCGGGGCGCTGGCGGCCGAGGCCGAGCGCCGCGGCTACGACAAGCTGATCGGAAAGATCTTCAATTCCAACCAACCGAGCATTGCGCTGGTGCGATCGTGCGGCTGGCGCGAGGTCGGGGTGCACCGGCGCCATGGCCGGTTGGACGGTGAGTGGAAGGACGTCGTGGTGGTCGAACTGCTGCTGGGCGAGGCTCGCGATCGGCCGTGAAGCTGGGCGGCGAGGCTGTCCGATCGTGAGGCGATCCTCCCGGCGTGGCCAACGTCGCACAGGCGACGAGTGAGCAGGGTGACGGTCCCTGGCGCCAGCGGGGCCATCACTACGGGATCGTCCTGCTGCTCATCCTCGTCACGTTGGTCTTCCAGCTGGCGGCGCCTGACGAGGACTGGGCGCGATTCACCCTGATCGTCCTCCAGGGGTTGACCCTGCTGGTGGCGCTTCGGGCGTCCCGGGTGAGGACTGCGGTTCTGCGCCTGGCGGCAGTCGTGGTGGCGATCGCGATCGTCTCCTCGATCGGCGCCTACATCGGCTTTGGCGAGCTCGGGCCGACCGCGGCGCGATCGATCACCGCGATGCTCGTGGCGCTCGCGCCCCTGGCGATCGCTCGTGGTGTGCTGATCGACTTTCGCCAGCAGCGGGAGATCACCCTGCACACGATGTTCGGGGTGTTGTGCATCTACCTGCTGATCGGCTCGGTATTCGCATTCCTGTTCGGCCTCGTCGACAGCTTGGGCACGGCGCCCTTCTTTGCCCAGCACGCGGCCGCGAACAGTCACAACCTCCTCTACTTCAGCTTTACGACCATCACCACCACCGGCTACGGCGACCTGACCGCGGGCACCGACGTGGGGCGCTCGCTGGCGATCGCCGAGGCGCTCGTGGGACAGATCTATCTGGTCACCGTGGTCGCCGCGATCGTCGGCGGGTTGGGGCGACGACAAGCCACCTGAGCGGCCCGACCGCCGGCCATACTGTCCTGATGGCCGACGGCCCCGCCACTCTGCGCATCGCGCTCGCGCAGGTGAACGTGACCGTGGGCGACATCGAGGGCAACGCCGCTCTGATCTCGGAGTGGATCGCCAACGCGCGGGACCAGGGCGCCCAGCTCGTGGTCTTTCCCGAGCAGACGGTCACCGGCTACCCGGCGGAGGACCTGTGGCTGAAGGCGCACTTCCTGCGCTCTGCACGGCGCGCCCTGGACGAGATCGCCACAGGGGTGGATGGCGTGGCGGCGGTGGTCGGCTTTCCCGAGCGGGACGGAGCCGCCTACAACTCGGCCGCGGTGCTCGCGGATGGCGCCGTGCGCGCCGTGTATCGCAAGATGCTGCTCCCCAACTACGGCGTCTTCGACGAGCGGCGCTACTTCGAGCCTGGCGACGCGCCGGTCCTGGTCGAGGTCAACGGCCTTCCACTTGGGTTGACGATCTGCGAGGACATCTGGTATCCCGGCCCCCCGGCCTCGGCCGAGGCGCTGGCAGGCGCCGGCCTGATCGTCAACCCCTCGGCCTCCCCCTATCACCGGGGCAAGGGCGCCGACCGCGAGCGGATGATCCAGGAGCGTGCCCGTGAGACCGGGGCTGCGTTCGCGATGTGCAACCTGGTGGGCGGCCAGGACGAGCTCGTCTTCGACGGGCACAGCCTGATCGTCTCGGACCGAGGCGAGACGCTGGCGCGGGGAACGCAATTTCGCGAGGACCTGGTCGTGTGCGACCTGCCGCTCGGCAGACGGCCTGCGATCGTCGGAGAGCCAGAAGCGCTCGACCAGCCCTCTTCGACAGCCCCGGCCCGGATGCTCGAAAGCCTGCGGCTGCCCGAGCCCGAACCGGGGAGCTCGGCCAAGCCGAGACTGACCGAGCTGCTCGAGCCCGATGCCGAAGTCTACGAGGCGCTCAAGCTGGGCCTCGGCGACTACGTGCGAAAGAACGGCTTCACACGGGTCCTGGTCGCGGTCTCGGGCGGGATCGACTCGGCGCTGGTGGCGGTGATCGCCGCCGACGCGCTGGGGCCCGAGCGCGTGAGCGGCGTGGTGATGCCATCCCCCCACTCGAGTTCGGACACCCAGGCGGACGCCCGTGCGATCGTGACCAATCTCGGTGCCGAGCTGATCGAGATCCCGATCGAGCCGGCGATGCTGGTCTACGACGACCTGCTCTCCGCCTCGGCCGATGGTGCCACTTCGGGGCTCGGTCCGGGAGCCGGCACCGAGTCCGCGCGCGAGCTCGAGACCGGCGGCGCGGGCACCGAGCTGGCCGCCGAGAACCTCCAGGCGAGGATCCGCGGCAACCTGATGATGGCGCTGTCCAACCGGTTCGGCTGGCTCGTCCTGACGACCGGCAACAAGAGCGAGATGAGCGTCGGCTACGCGACCCTGTACGGCGACATGGCGGGCGGCTTCGCGGTGATCAAGGATGTGCCCAAGACCCTCGTCTACCGCCTGGTGCGGTACCGAAATCGGCTCTCAGACGACCGGCTGGTCCCGGAGTCGGTGCTCGACCGGCCACCGTCGGCGGAGCTGCGGCCCGACCAGCTCGACCAGGACTCCCTGCCGCCCTACGAGCTCCTCGACCGGATCCTGGCCGACTACGTCGAGGAGGACCGCGGCCGCGATGAGATGCTCGCCGATGGGGTCCCCGCGGAGGTCGTCGACGAGGTGATCGCGATGGTCGATCGCTCCGAGTACAAGCGCCGACAGGCGCCCCCCGGAGTCCGGATCACGCCCAAGGCGTTCGGGCGCGATCGCCGGCTGCCGATCACGAACCGCTTCCGGGGTTAGTCACTCCGCGCGGGCGGCGGGTTAGAGCCTGTTAGGTGGCGGCAGGTCGTACTGGTTTGGATCATTTAGCCGGCCGCACGGCCACCGTGATTCGAATCAGAGCCGCAACCCGGTCCTGGTCGTCGGTGATCTCGACGTCCCACACCCAGCTGGTCCGGCCCCGGTGGCGCGGCCGCGCCGTGGCGTTGACGTGCCCGTCGGTTATCGGCCGGAGGTAGGTGGCGTTGTTGGACTGGCCCATGGCGGCCATTCCGTCCTCATGGACGGCCAGCCAGGTGGCGGCCGAGCAGATGCTCTCCGCCATGGCCGCGTAGACGCCGCCGTGGACGAGCCCCGCGGGCTGCCTGACCCGATCGCTGACCGGGATCCGGGCGAGGATCCGCTCCGGGGTGGTTTCGACATATTCGAGCCCGATCAGCTCCCCAAGCCCGTCACGACCCGAGTGCTCAGCGCTGGGCGGCGACATCCGGGGGCAGCTTAGTCGGGGCCGCCCCACCGGGCGAGCCCCGCGAGCAGCGGGACCCGAAGCAGGACCAGGTCGATCAGCACCCCGGCGGCGACCGCGAGCCCGAACTCGCGGGCCGGATAGAGGTCCGAGCCGGCGAGGGCCGCGGCGGTCACGGCGGTGACCGCCGTCGCGACGGTGGCGGCGGGGACCGTGAGCGTGGCCGCCGCCTCGGCCGCCAGCGCCGGCTTCAGGCCGAGGGCTCGCTCGCTCCGGGTGGCTCGCGCGGCGGTCACGGCCCGAGTGGCCGAGATCGCAACCAGCGCGGTCAGCAACGAGGCCACGGCCCCGGTCTCGAGCGCTCCCTGGCCCCGCTGGCCGAGCACATGCGCGAGGTGGCCCTGCTGGAACACGAGCACGCACAGCCCGCAGGCCGCCGCGGCGGGCAGGAGGCTAACCACAGCCACCGGAATCGCCCGCGGCGAGATCGCCAACCCCAGGACCAGGGCCAGCGCGGCGGCCGAAACCAGGGCCGCCAGGGCCAGGCGGCCGACCAGCGAGGGATGATCGGGATTCGTCTTCGCCGCCGGGGCCGGCGGGGAGCGCGACCCGGACTCGCCGCGATCATCGGCTGCGATCCTGGACGCCAGCGCCGCGTCCGATCGCGCCGGTAGGTCAGCGGCCGAGAACGGGCGGCTGTCACCCCGCAGAAGCGGCAGCGCGGCGGCGCCCATCAGCACCGCCACAAGAGCGGCCGCGAGGATCGTGCGACCCCGCGAGCGGGTCAGGTATCCGGCAGTTGTGCCGGGGACTCGGGCCAGCGGCGGCTCCCCGGAGCCACGATCGGTCCACGCCCGGGGACGATCCCGGGACAGCGCCAAGAGAGCGGGGACGCAGATCAGCGCCGAACCCAGGGCCAGCGCGGCGGCGACCGAGCAGGCGAGCACCATCGACGGTGCCTGGTCGAATGAGGTCGCCACGAGGCCCGCCGTGGCCACAATCGCCCCCAGCGCCAGGGGCACAGCAGCTTCGCTGGCCGCCCCCAGCACGCGCCTGATCGCCTCGTCGCCCGCGACCGACGCGGCCTCGTCCCGGAACCGCGCCGTCAACAAGCATGGTGCCTCGATGCCCAGCGCGAGCCCCAGGACGGCCGCCGGCGCGATTCCCAGCAGCGAGACATCGGCTAGCCCTCCGGCCAGACGGAGCCCGGCCAGGGAGCCGGCGATCGCGGTCGCGGCGCAGAGCGGCGGCGCGATCGCCAGCCAGGGGCCCAGTGCAACCGCTCCCAGCGCCAGCGCCAGGAGGGTCGCTACCAACCCGAGCTTCCAGAGATCGCGCCAGAGGTCATGCCGGGCTTCGAGCAGGGTGGCGACCTGGCCCCCGAGCGAGACGTGGAGGGGCCCCGGATCGATCCGGCGCGCGATTTCCTCCACCGTCCGCTGGCGATCCTCCTCCTCGCCGGAGGCGAGCGAGACCGCCAGCGAGGTCGAGCGTCGATCGGCCGAGATCGGCCCCGGTCGCACCGATGCCACCCCCGCGTCGGAGCGCAGCTGAGCGGAGATCGCACCCAGGGCGACCTGATAAGGACCGGAGCCGACTGGCATGGCACCTCGAATGGCGACCACCAGGTCGGCCTCGGTCGCCTGATTCGCGCCCACCGTCGGCAGGCCGATGCCCAACCGCCCAGGTGCGCCCACCGCCAGGATCACGGCCCCCACAAGCACGGCGACGTTCCCGGCCAACAGCGCCCCGGGCCGCCTCAGCGCGAGATCGGCCAGCGCAGCCACGGTGCGGGCACCTTACTTTCGGCGCACGATGGCGGCACGGTCCGTGCACCCGCAGGAATCCGAATCCGTAGGCTCTCGCATGTGCCTCTCACGGCGGACCAGCAGGCGATGCTCCAGTTGCTGCTCGAGCGCGGGCAGAGCTACGCCGATCTCGCCGAAGTGCTTGGCGTCGACGAGGGCGAGGTCCGAGCCCGCGCCCGCTCCGCGCTGACCGAGCTCGCCGGCGCGGATCCGGACCACAGGGTGGGACTGACGGACTACCTGCTCGGGCAGGCCGACCCGATCGGCCGGGCTGACGCGGTGCGCCATCTGAAGGAGGACCCCGAGGACCTCGCGCTGGCGACCGAGCTCTCCCAGAAGCTGCTCCTGCTCGCACCCGAGGCCGAGCTGCCCCGCCTGCCCGGCGACGAGCGCCGGCCGCGGCCCCGCCCGGCGGGCGGTGCCGGCGGAACCCGGCTGCGCGTCCCCGCACGCTGGCGGCGCGCCAGGCCCAGGACGAGCTCAGCCGACGGCGGTGCGGCGGCCTCGCAGGATGCGCCGGCCACGCCCTCCAGGCGCCGGACCCAGCTGACGGTGGGGCTGGCGAGCGGGGCCGTCCTGCTGGTGGCGATCGTGCTGTACGCGGCGGGAGCGTTCAGCGGCGGTGGCGGCGGGACCGATTCGGCGCCCGCCAACGACACCACGGCGGCGGGCGCCGCTGCCCGGGGCTTCCCACTGTCCAACATCAAGCTTGACAAGTCGGGCGACTTCCAGAATGCGTTCGCAATCCAAAAGGGGCTGCAGCCGCTGCTTCCCCAGACGCAGGCGATTTACGTGACCCTGGCGGCGAAGGGTGTCGTCCTGAAGGCGATCAAGACGGCCGTCGGCAGCCGGAAGCCGATCCTCCCTGTGAAGGGCAAGACGATCTTCACCGGGGTGGTCAACACCGCCAACGCGAGCAAGGGCGTGATCCCGATCCCGCTCGAGGCCGCCCCGGGAGTGAAGGGAACCGGGGTTGCCGCGCTCGGGGTCTCGAAGTCCAGGCAGGCCTTCTTCGAGCTGAGGCTGACCGGGATCGAACAGCCGCCCAAGGGCTCCGCGTACATCCTTTGGTTCGTGGTCTCCTGAATGCGGTCGGCACCCGATGCCGCTAGCCTCGCCGGCGGCGGCGGTGATCCTGGTCCTCCTGGGTGGGCTGCTCCCGGGCACGACCAAGGCCGACGCCGGGGGCGTGTTCTGGAAGCCTGGACCCGGGGACCGCTGGCAGTATCAGCTTGAGAGCTCGAACCGCCGCCTCGCCCGCACCGGGGGCGTCGACGTGTCGATCTGCGAGCCGCCTCGCTCCGGCGGAGGCTGCGTGCGCCCGGACGTCTTCGACATCGACCTCTACGTCGACGGGCGGGTATCGGGCAACGACCACACGGTCGACACGGCAGCCGTGCGGGCGATTCACGGCCGCGGCGCGCACGCCGTCTGTTACGTCTCCGCCGGCACCGCGGAACGGTTTCGGCCCGACTACGACCGATACGTCGCCTTCGACCGGCGACACCACCACGGCCTGCTGGGCAAGCCGTTCAGCGACCGCTTCCCGAACGAGTACTGGCTCAATCTCGCCAACGGCCGGGGCCAGCGGGACTTCATCCTTGGGCGAGTCGAGGCCCGCACGGAGAAGTGCGCTCGAGCGGGTTTCGATGGGATCGAGTACGACGTCGTGGACGCCTATGCGCAAGGTCGCCGGGTGACCGGCTGGCGGATCACGGCCCACCAGCAGCTGGTCTTCGACCGCGCCCTGGCCGCGATCGCGCATCGCAACGGGCTCTCGGTCGGGCTCAAGAACGACCTCGGCCAGGTCCCGCGGCTGGAGCCGAGGTTCGACTTCGCGATCAACGAGCAGTGCTTTCAGTACCGGGAGTGCGCCAACAACCCGGCTCCGGGGTACAAGGCCTTCACCCGGGCGGGGAAGGCGGTGCTCGCGGTCGAGTACCGCCTCGAGCCGAAGCGTTTCTGCGACCGGGCTGCGAAGCTCGGGATCAGCGCGATCAAGAAGGCCTCGGACTTCTCCCTCGCGGCCAGCCCGTGGAAGCCCTGCCGCTGACGGGCCGGGTCTAGGGGACCAGCTTTCCGGGGTTCATGATCCCGGCCGGATCCAGGCGCTGCTTCAGGGCCCGCAGGGCGTCGATCCCGAGCTCCCCGATCTCACGGCTCATGTAGGGAACGTGGTCGCGGCCCACCCCGTGGTGGTGGGTGATCGTGCCCCCCGCGTCGCCGATCGCCTCGCAGGCGGCCGTCTTGACCGCGCGCCAATGCTCGAGCTCGGCGCCGGGGCGGCTACGGGCGAGGAAGGTGTAATAGAGCGATGCGCCATCGGGGTAGGCGTGTGAGAGGTGACACATCACCAGGCCCGGCGTCCCCTGGGCGTCGAGCGCCTCGGCGATCGAGGCCCCAACCTTCTCGTAGAGCTCGCCGAGACGGCGCCAGGTATGGGCGGTCTCGAGGGTCTCGACCAGATAGCCGAGATCGAGCAGTTCGTCGCGCAGATAGGGACCGTCGTAGCGCCCCCGCTCCCAGGCCCGTCCCGGGGCGGCGCCGAGGGCCACCGCGCCGCCGGCCCGCAGCCGGCGCCCGGCCAGCGCACGACGATGTCCGACGGCCTCCCGCTCGCCCTCCCAACCGCAGACGACCACGGAGCCGTCGGTGCGCCCACGCAGCCGCAGGTAGGCGGACGCGATCGCCCGCATGGCTCCGCTGGACCCGGCCAGCATCATCGAGAGCCGGGTCTCGGACTGGTCGGAGACCCGGACCACGTCCGGGAGCGCGTCCGACTGGGCCATGGAGCGAACGATCTCGGAGCCGGACGCGAAGTCGGCCGCCATCCAGGCCTCGTAGCGACGGTACGCCGGCGCGGGCTTCACCCTCGCTGTGACCTCGGTGATCGCGCCGAGCGTCCCCTCGGATCCGACCACCAGCTCCCGCAGGGCCGGCCCAGCCGCGCTGTGCGGGGTGTCGATTGTTCGCAGCCCCCCGCCGGGCGTGGTCAGGGCGATCGAGGTCACGATCTCGTCGAAGCGTCCATACCCGCACGACGCCTGCCCGGCGGAGCGGGTGGCGGCAAAGCCCCCGATCGTCGCGTACTCGAACGACTGCGGGAAGTGGCCCAGCGTCACCCCCTCGGAGGAGAGCGCACGCTCGGCCTGCGGCCCTCGCAGGCCCGGCCCCAGGGTCGCGGTCAGGGACCTCCGGTCGACTGACACCTCCCGCAGCCGGCTGAGGTCGAGTGAAATCAGACGGCCGAACCCGTCGCGGTGGGGATCGAGGCCTCCGACCACGCTCGTGCCGCCCCCGAACGGGACCACCGCGATGCCCTCCGCGGCGCAGATCTCGAGCACCCGCTGGACCTCATCCGCGCTCGCCGGGAGGACGACAGCGTCCGGGGCCTGGTCGAGGCGGCCGCAGCGAAGCCGGATCAGGTCCGGGTAGCTTCGGCCGGCCGCTCGCAGCACCCGATCCTCGGAACCGCTGAGCACCGCCGATTCCCCCACCACGTCCGCGACCGAGCCTGGCAGCGGCTCGGGCGCGGGCAGCGCCAGCTGGTCCAGCGTTGCCCGCCGCGCCGGCTCGGCCTCGCCCAGCTCCGAGCGCAGCGCGTCCAGGGCGTCGGGGCCGAGCTCGATCGTCCTCTCCGGGTCCCCCCAACCCCACCACTTCATCGGGGTGGCGTCGCCGTCTGGGTCACGTCGCGCGTTCAAGTCAACGCCGCCTCGATCCCCGTTAGGGCCTCGTCGAGTCGCCGGCGGCTCGCCCGTCGCATCATCGGAGATCCCAGCCTCGACAGGCCGCGCAACCGCTCGCTGCTGACCATGGTCACCAAGGTGGCCTCGTCTCGACCCCGGAGTCGGATCTCGAGCTCGGCGGCGCGCAGGATCTTCGCGAACGGGGTCCCGTCGATCTCCTGCTCCCAGACGTAGCGCTCGCAGGCGGTCGCGGCCGTGCACCGGTAGTCGGCCCGCACTCCCCTGCCGCGCTCAGTCCCCAGCACCACGGTCCAGCGGCTCCTTCGCCCTTCGCGAGTTCTGCGAACGTCCTCGACCCGCACCGTCTTCGGCCACCACCGCGGCAGGTGGTGCGGGTCGGAGACCAGGTCCCAGACCTTCTCGGGAGACGCGTCGATCACCCGTTTTCGCGAGACCCGTGGCAGCGCCCTAGTCGCCCTTTAGGCGACGGAGGTCGCGGACGAGGAGCAGGTGCTTCAGGTGCCCGCAGACCGCCGCCAGGCTCTCGAGGTTCTCGATCGCCTCCCTGCGGCGAGCGTGGCTTCGAGACCGAAGCGCCGGCCCGACCAGCTGCTGAAGCAGGGCCGCCTCTCGATCGGCGGAGGTCCTGAACACCCGCAGATTGCGCCCCGCGACGCCGAACTGCGACAGCTCGGAGGCGGCCCGCACGATCTCAAGATCGGTCTCGTCGTAGAGCGAGCGCCCGTCGCGTCGCTCCGGCTGCAGGATCCCGTACTCCTGCAGCTCCCGCAGCAATCCCTCCGGGACCCCGGCCTCGTCGAGCAGCTCCTCCAGGGTGAGCGTGGACACTGGAGCATCCACGGACGAGGCGCGCCGAGTCGCGGCCGCCTCGCTTCCGCGTCGAGCGCCCGTGAAGTCGCCGGTCGCGAGCTCCTGGCGAATCACCCTGAGGGGAAGGAACTCGTCGCGCTGCATTCGCAGGATCGCCCTCAATCGCTCGACGTCGGCCTGGCTGTACAGGCGGTACCCGCCCTGGGTGCGCCGTGGGGCAAGCAGCTTCTGGTCCTCGAGGTAGCGGATCTTCGAGATCGAGATGTCGTCGAACTCCTGGCTCAGGATCTTCGCCACCGCGCCGATCGTCAGCGCCTTCCTGGGCCGGGAAGCCGAGCCGCCGTCCGCCGTCGATCGACGGCCGGCTCCGGTCCGACCCGCTTCTCCCTCGCCAGCCTGCGTCGCGATCGCCATCGTCAGCGCTCCAGATAGCTGAGCTTGTACTTGCCGACCTGGATCTCGTCCCCGTCCTCGAGCTTGTGCGACTCGATCCTGCGTCGGTTGACGTAGGTCCCGTTCAGCGAGCCCAGGTCGTCGATGTAGAGACCGTCGCGCCGGCGGACGATCAGGGCGTGGTTGCGGGAGACCGTGACGTCGTCGAGGAACACGGCTGCATCGGGCGTTCGGCCGATGCTCACACGATCCCCCTCGACGGTGAAGCTCTCACCCGCTCGCCCACCTCCGGAGCGGACCACCAGTGCGGCCCCGGCCTTGTCGACCTCGTCGGTGACGTCGACCGGCTCGTACTCGCCGGTCTCCCCCACCTTGTAGGCCATGGTCGACGCGTCCTCTCCCTCGGGTCGCGCCAGGTAGGCGCCGCACTTCTGGCAGTAGTTCGCGCCCTCGGGATTTACGAACCCACACTCGGGGCAGTGCAGCGCCATCGGTCGATGGCTCCCTACGACTCCTCGTCCTGCGGAGGCACCGGCACCTTGCCGAGCAGGATGTCGGTCAGCTGCTGGACGTCCTGGCCGCTGATCAGCGCCTCCCCGGCTTCGCGGTGGGCCTTGAGGCGGTTGACCAGCTCGGCCCTGAGGATGTCGATCTTGCCGTGGAGGAGTCGGCGCCGGTAGGAGATCTGGCGCTCGTCGTCAGTCAACTCATCGATCAGCTGCTTCAGCTCCTCGTCGCTCATCGAGCTGACGTCGGGAAAGGTGTCCTCCACTTGATGCTTCCTCTCGCGCTTTGGGGGCCGGACGCCCGATTATAGGCGCGCCGCAAAGGTCAAGTTGAGGTTGAGGGACCCTGCAGGAAGTTTTTCCGGGCCTGTGCCGACGACGAATTGCCGTAGTTGCGGAGGTGCCTGCCGGGTCAGGTCGGGGCCCAAGCCCGCCGACACCGGACGCGAAGCGGAGGATGTCGGCGGAGTTATTCCTGGCGGGCCTGGCGGAGGGCTGTGTTCACGTACAGCGCGGAGGCCAGCAGGGAGCCCGTCAACCCGACCAGGAACAGCGCCGTCGAGATCCAGGCGCTGGTCGTCAGGGCGAGGAAGATGCCGCCCATGGTGAGCCACACCGACATCCGCCCGACCCAGTTGATCTCGAGGTCGACACCGCGCCGCAGCGCCAGCTGGGCGAGCACCAAGGTGACCAGCTCGCGGGCGGCGAGCAGAGCCAGCGCCCATCGCGGCAGCAGCTCGAAGCGCCAGCAGACCACCACGCCGGCGAGAATCGTGAGCCGATCGACCACGGGATCGAGCAGCGCGCCCATGCGGCTGTACTGGCCCGTGACTCGGGCCAGGAATCCGTCCAGGTAATCGCCGGCGGAGATCGCCAGGTAGAGGATTGCCGCCGGGGCGGTGCGTCCGTCGTCGGACCCCAGGGCGAGGACGAGGAAAACCGGGATCGCAGCTAGCCGCGCATACCCGACCAGGTTCGGGATCGTGAGCGGCCGCAGCGGCTGGCCACGGCGCGTCTGGACGGGCCGGGGCCCGGAGCGGTCGAGGCCGAAGAGCCTCCTAGTCGATGCCATCGAGCAGCTCGGTGGCGCGCCTCGCCGCCTCCCCCACCGGCAGGCGCTCGGCTGCCTCGGTCCGCCGGACCTGCGCCTCGACCGCGCCCTCGGCCAACGCTCTCTTGCCGACCACGATGCGCAGCGGACAACCGAGCAGCTCGGCATCGGTGAGCTTCTCGCCGGGACCGGCCTCACGGTCGTCGTACACGACTTCCACCCCGGCACCGCGAAGCTCCTCATACAGTCCGTCTGCGGCCTCCATCACCTCGTCCCCGGGCTTGCCCAACCCGACCAGGTGCACGTCCCAGGGTGCAATCGCTCGCGGCCAGACGATTCCCTTCTCGTCCGCCCCCTGCTCGATCGCCGCGGCCACGATGCGGGCCGGCCCGATCCCGTAGCAGCCCATCACGATCGGGCGCTCCTTGCCCCGCTGGTCCAGATAGGTAGCGCCCAGCGGCTCGGAGTAGCGCGTGCCGAGCTTGAAGACCCCGGCGATCTCGATCGCCCGCTCGAGCTTGATCCGCCCCCCGCCCGGGGCGATGTCCCCCGCCTCGACGGAGCGGAGGTCTGCCTCCTCGAAGTTGAAGTCCCGTCCCGGGGCGACGCCGATCAGGTGGGCATCCGGCTGGTTTGCCCCGCAGACGTAGCCCTGGCCCTCGATCGCCGCGTCCTTGACGATCGGCAGCTCGGCGCCAACCGGGCCGATGAACCCCGCTGGGCCGAGCTCGGCCGCGATCTCCTCGGCACGCGCGGCCCGGAGATCGTCGCCCAGCGCGTGGCGAAGCTTGAGCTCATTCAGCCGGTGGTCGCCCCTGACCAGGGCGAGCACCATCCGCTGGTTGACGACCACCGGCATCGCCTTGATCAAGGCCCCGGCCGGAACGCCCAGCGCGCCCGACACCTCCTCGACCGTGGTCAGTCCAGGCGTCGGCACCTGGCGCGGCTCGTCCAAGGGGGGCGGCAGCTCCACCGGCTGGGGCTCGGCGACCGCCACCTCGACGTCCGCCGCGTATCCGGGCGCCAGCGCGATCTCGTTCTCGCCGGCGGGGCACGGCGCCATGTAGTCGTGGGCCGCGGAGCCGCCCATCATCCCCACGTCGGACTCCACCCGATGCCACTCGAGCCCGCAGCGATCGAAGATCCGGTCGTACGCCTGAACGTGCAGCTGGTAGCTTCGCTCGAGCCCGTCGGCGTCGCGGTCGAAGCTGTAGGAGTCCTTCATCGTGAACTCGCGCACCCGCAGCACGCCGGCCCGCGGTCGAGGTTCGTCCCGCTCCTTGATCTGAAGGTGGTAGAGGATCAACGGCAGATCGCGATATGAGCGCACGTCGCGGGAGACGTGGTAGGTGACGTTCTCCTCGTGAGTCATCGCCAGTACGAGCTCGGCGTCCTTGCGGTCTCGGAGCTTGAACAGCTCGTCGATCTCGTAGCGCCCGGTCTGCCGCCAGAGCTCGGCGGGCTGCATCACCGGCATCAGCATCTCCTGGGCGCCGATCGCGTCGAGCTCCGACCGGATGATCGCCTCGATCCGCTTCACGACCCGGTATCCGGCCGGCAGCCACGTCCACAGGCCGGCGCCCAGCTGGCGGACCAGCCCGGCTCGGACCATCAGCTTGTGCGATGTCCACTCGGCGTCGGCCGGGTCCTCGCGAAGCGTGGGAAGGAAGTAATCGGCGAGCCTGCTCACGAGGCGCGAGCCTAGCGCCCCACACGACGCCGGACCCGCCCGGGCGAGCGAACCTGGCTAGGCCCGGGTGAACCGCCGGCCGGCGACCGGCGAGGACTCTTCGTCGACGGCGGTCCCCGGAGCCGGCTTCGCGGGTGGCTTAGCGGTGATGTCCGCGTCGTCGGTGTTGGCGGCCGCCGCCTCCATCTGGGCGATCCTCTCCGGAGTCAGCTGGTCGGCGTTCTCGTCCTCGATCCGCTTCAGCCAGGAGGCGCCCTCGGCGGCCCGCTGAGCGTCGACCTGAACGTCGCCGCGATCCAGCGATCGGTCGATCTCCTCGAACAGGGTGTCGACGAGCTCCGCCTGGGGGACCTTGCGCAGGGGCTTGCCGTGGGCGAAGATCAGCCCCTCGTTCTTGGCCCCGGTGATCCCGAAGTCGGCGTGGGAGGCCTCGCCGATCCCGTTCACCGCGCACCCCAGCACGGCGACCTCGATCGGCTCCGTGTACTGCTCGAGGCGGCTCTCGATTTCGCCCACCACCGTGTCCATGTCGAACTGAAGCCGGCCGCAGGTCGGACAGGCGATCAGCACCGGGCCGCGCTGGCGCAGGCCCAGAGCCTTGAGGATCTCCCAGGCAACCTTCACCTCCTCCTCGGCGTGAAAGGTGGAGAGGCTGATCCTGATCGTGTCCCCGACCCCGTCGGCGAGCAGCGTCCCGAGCCCAACCGCGGATTTCAGCGATCCCGACCACTTCGTCCCGGCCTCGGTGATGCCGAGGTGGATCGGGTACTCGACCTTCTGTGCCAGGAGGCGATTGGCGGCGATCGTGTTCGGCACGCTGGTCGACTTGATCGAGACCTTGAAGTTCTGGAACTCGAGTCGCTCCATCAGCTCCACGAATTCGACCGCCGCCTGAACCAACGCCTCGATCGGGCTCGAGCGCTCGAGCTCGTGGAGGTGCTTCGGTAGGGAGCCGGAGTTGACCCCGATCCGCATCGGCACTCCGGCGGCGGTTGCTCGGGCGGCGACCTCCGCCACTTTGTCGGGACCGCCGATGTTGCCGGGGTTGAGGCGGATGCAGTGGGCTCCCGCCTCGATCGCCTTCAGCGCCAGCGTGTGGTTGAAGTGGATGTCCGCGATCACGGGGATCGGCGATTCGGCGACGATCGTCTTCAGGGCCTCGACATCCGCCTCGCGGGGCACCGCGACCCGAACCAGATCGGAACCCGCCTCGGCCACGCGGCCGATCTGCTCCATGGTCGCCGCCAGGTTCGCCGTCTCCGTCTTGGTCATCGTCTGCACCGCGACCGGAGCGCCACCGCCGATCGGCACATCCTTGACCCAGATTTGACGCTTGGAGGCCACCCGAAGAGGGTATCGGGGTAAAACCGATCGGCCGCGCGGTCGGCCGAGCTACCGGCTCGGGCGAGCGCTCGACCTCGCCACCCGCCTGGCCCCGCGGCCGACCGCCTCGAGCCGTTTGAGGATACCCACGCAAGCTGAGTGGAGGTCCAACTCGTCGTCCACCTGGGCCTCCAGTCGATGCCGCCACGGCTCCAGGTCGGCGGATGTCCGACGCCGGCTCGCGGACGCGGGACAGTCGGAGAGCGCCTGGGCGGTCGCCCGCAGACAGGCGAGCGCCTGCTGGTGCAGCCGCCGCACGACCTGCGCCAGCTGGCTTGGAGGCATGGTCAGCTCGAAGCTCTGGCGCGGATCTGTCGCCTCCCAGCCGAGGTCGTCGAGCAGGCGCCAGTCCTGCTCGAACCGCTCCCTTAGTCGGCGCGCCTCGCCGGCGCGATTCTGGTCCAGCAGGGCCCACACGTCCGACAGGCCGCTGAGGTCCAGCACGAGCCCCGCGTGCAGCGCCTTACGGGTTGGGCGGTCGATCGTCGTCAAGGCGGTCTCTCCTCTCTCGGCCCAACCGTAGACCCGTCGATGCGCCGATGGCGCGACCCGGCGACGAAACTTGGCCCAAAATCGGCCAACGGCGGCGCGACTTAGTCTGCGTAGAGCGCCTCGACCTCAGCGGCGTACTTCTCCAGGATCGGCTTTCGCTTCAGCTTCATCGTCGGCGTCAGCTCGTCGCCGCCGGGCTCCCAATCGGCCGGGAGGATCGCGAACCGCTTCACCTGCTCAACCCGTGCCAGCTCCTGGTTGGCTCGGTCCACCCCCCGCTGGACCTCCGCGACCAGCTCCTCGTTTTCGGCCACGGACCCGGGCCCGCCGTCGAGGCTCCGCTCCTGCGCCCACCGCTTGGCTGCCTCGGCGTCCAGGGTCAGCAGGGCGCTCACGTACTTGCGCCGGTCGCCGATCGCGATCGCCTGGCTGACCATGGGGATCTGCTTCAGCCGCGCCTCGATGTTGGCCGGAGACAGGTTCTTCCCGGCCGCGGTGATGATCAGCTCCTTCTTTCGGTCGACGATCTTCAGGTAGCCGTCCTGATCGAACTCGCCGATGTCCCCGGTCAGCAGGAAGCCGTCATCGGTGAAGGCCTCGGCGGTCTTCTCCGGCAGGTTTCGGTAGCCCTTCATCACCACCGGCCCCTTGACCATCACCTCGCCGTCCTCCGCCAGCCTGATCTCGACTCCGGGCGCTGCAGGGCCGACACTTCCAATCTTGATCCGCTGCGGCGGGTTGCAGGTTCCCGCACCGGTCGTCTCGGACATCCCCCAGAGCTCGGCGAGCGGGATCCCGAGCGCGTGGAAGAACTCGATCACCTCCGGCGGGGTGGGCGCGGCGCCGACGTTGCATGCCTCCAGCTGGTCGAGCCCGAGCTGCTCCCTGAGCTTCGAGAACATCTCGCGTTCGGCTCGTGCGACGCCGGCGGCGAGCTCGTCGGGCACCTGATCTCCCTGCTGCTCCAGCCGGACCTTCTCGGTGGCGGCGGCGAGCGCCGCTTCAGCCGCGGCGCGGTGCTCGGGGGGGGCGGCCGCCATCGTCTGCTCGAGCCCGGCCTTGAGCTTCTCCCAGATCCGGGGC
The DNA here is from genome assembly GCA_963811625.1 of uncultured bacterium. Classification (GTDB taxonomy): domain Bacteria; phylum Actinomycetota; class Thermoleophilia; order Solirubrobacterales; family 70-9; genus AC-56. The sequence goes on from CAWERS010000004.1 coordinate 405,573, forward strand.
ACGGCGAAGAACCAGGTCGGCCTCACCTCGGGCAGATAGGCGATCACGTCGCGGGCATCCGGACAGCAGGTGATCGTGAACCCGCACAACATCGGCAGGTAGTGGCTGACGTTGCGCTCCGCCACGTGCGCCATCGGCAGGTAGGAGACGATCCGCCCGCCGTCGGGGAAATCGATCAGCTCGTCGTAGGAGCGAACCGTCTCGCAGATGTTGGCGTGCGTGATCTGAACCCCCTTCGGGGGCCCGGTCGTGCCGGACGTGTAGATCAGGGTCAGCACGTCGTCGGGCCTCACGGCTCGCCACGAACCCTCGAAGTCGAACCCCGGCTCCGCCCCGGCAGCGAGCTGTTCGAGCGAGATCGTCCCGGCCGGGGACTCACCATCGACCACGACCACCTGCTCGATCGAGTCGAGCGCGTCGGCGGCCGCCAGGATCGCATCCAGGTGCCGCTGCTCGGTGATCACCACGCGGCTCCCTGCGTCGCCCAGCAGGTGCTCGATCTGCTCCGCCGTGTAGGTGTTGTAGATCGAAAACGGGGCCGCACCCAGGTGCATCGCCGCTGCGTCGGCGAGGTGGAACTCGGGTCGATTTGTGAGCATCAGCGCGACCGTGTCCCCCCGACCGACCCCGAGGCCCGCGAGCCCGGCCGCCAGCCCGCGGACGCGCTCTGCGTACTCGCCCCAGGTGCAGCTGAACTCGTCGTTCCGGGTTCGGATCGCGATCCGCTCGGGGTGGGCCCCGGCGGTGGCCTGAAAGGCCTCGCACGCCGTTTGAGCGTCCAGCGCGGCGGGCCGCTCGGTCTTCCTGCCGACGGTCTCGACCTCCATCCCGATCGAAGCCTACCCGACACGACTCGTCGGAAGCCTCGCCTCCGGCTACCAGGGAGCCGGAGGCGACCGACCATCCGGCGAAGCCGGATGCGACGGGTTTGGCCACGTTACCTGGCGCCAGATCGCGATCGCCCCTACCGGGACTCGTCCCTTGCCCCAACCTGGGCTAGCGCGTGTTGAAGCCCGAGTCGGTCAGCCGCCCGATGTCGTTCGAGAGCCCGACCGCGAACAGCAACATCACCAGCACGAACCCGATCGCGCCGGCTCGCTCCATGACGCTGAACGGGACCGGCCGGCCGCGGACCTTCTCCACCAGGCTCCAGAAGATATGGCCGCCGTCGAGCGGCAGGAAGGGGAACAGGTTGATGATCGCCAGCGAAAGGCTGATCAGCGCAATCAGCGTCAGCGCCTCGCGGGCACCGAACTCGAACGCTTGGTGGGTGACGTCCGAGATCCCGACGATCCCGTGGATCTTCTTGCGCTCCTGGGCCTCGAAGATCCTGCTGAAGACGGTCAGGGTGCCGCTGGTCACCCTCCACATCTCGCTGACCGCCTCGCCCGCCGCGCCGGGCACCGACAGCCCGGCGGGGGTGGAGCCGTAGGAGAAGCCCAAGCGCGTGCGCTCCACGTCGGGGTCATAGACCGGGGTGATGGCCAGCGTGCGCACCTCGCCGTCGCGTGCGATCCTCAGGTGGACAGGCGTCTTGGCCGAGCAGCCGTCGACCTGCCGTCCCGCGCACTCGTGTCGCGCGACCAGCCGCGCGAACCGGGTCAGCCGCTGGTCGGTCGAGGCGCCCGGGAAGCTGCTGCCGTCGACGGCGAGGATCCGGTCCCCGGTCCTGAGCTGCTGGGCGGCGGGTGATCCGGCCTCGATCTCCCCAACCCGGCTGTCGACGTCGCGCAGCCCGAGGGCCAAGCCGAACAGCAGCACGAAGGCGATCAGCAGGTTCATCGCCGGCCCGGCGGCGATCACGACGATCCGCTTCCAGACCGGTTGGTGGTAATAGGCTCGCGGCGCGACTTCCGGGGGGAGCGTCTCCTCCGGATTCATCCCGGTGATCTTCACGAACCCACCAAACGGCAGCGCGCCGACGCCGTACTCGGTCTCGCCCCGTCGCACGCTGACCAGCTTCGGGGGAAAGAACAGGAAGAAGCGCTCCACTCGCATCCCGGTCGCCTTGGCCGCCGTGAAGTGGCCGAATTCATGCAGGATGATCAGGATCGCGAACCCGGCGATCGTGAGCAGCCAGCTCATCGGGCTGCGCTCACCCGACCGAGCTGCTCCCGGGCGCGCTCCCGCGCTTCGGCGTCGACCGCGAACAGGTGCTCGAAGTGCCCCGGCGTGCTCGCCGGCAGGGCCTCCAGGGTGCGCTCAACCACCTCTGCGATCGCCGTGTAGGGGATCCGGCGGTCCAGAAACGCCGCCACCGCGACCTCGTCGGCGGCGTTCAGCACACAGGGCGCCGTCCCCCCCGCCTCGCCGGCCTCGCGCGCAAGCCGCAGGCACGGGAACGCCTCCAGGTCCGGGGCCTCGAACGAGAGCTCCCCGACGGCCGGCAGGTCGAGGGAAGGCAGCTCGACATCGGCGCGCTCCGGGTGGTGCAGCGCGTAGGAGATCGGCACCCGCATGTCCGGATACCCCAGGTGAGCCAGGGCGGCGCCGTCGTTGAGGTGAACGAGGGCATGAATGATCGACTGCGGGTGGACGACCACGTCGATTCGCCGGTAGGGAAGGCCGAAAAGGTGATGGGCCTCGATCAGCTCGAAGCCCTTGTTGATCAGGGTCGACGAGTCGATCGTGATCCTGCCTCCCATCTGCCAGGTGGGGTGAGCAAGGGCCTCCTCGGGTGTCACCCCGGCGAGATCGGCGCGGCCTCGGAACGGCCCTCCCGACGCGGTCAGGACCAGGCGCTCGACCGCCCCCGGGGACTGTGACCGGACCAGCTGGAACAGGGCCGAGTGCTCGGAGTCGACCGGGATGATCTGGGTATCGGTCGCCTCAGCCAGCGCGGTCACCAGCTCGCCCCCCACCACCAGGCTCTCCTTGTTCGCCAAAGCCAGCTCGATGCCCTCGCTGAGCGCGACGATCGTGGGCACCAGCCCCGCCGATCCGACGATCCCGTTCAAGACCAGGTCGGCGTCCGATCCCGCCACCAGGTCCCTGATCCCCTCCTGTCCGCCGAGGACGCGGCCGTTCCACGCGGTGGATGCCGCTGCCGCCGCCTCGGGATCGGCAAGGGCCACCGTGGGAACGCCGTAGTCGCGAGCCTGCGCGATCGTCCGCTCCCAGCTTCGCCCAGCCGCCAGGCCGACCACGGTGAGATCGTCGGAGCTCGAAACGACCTCGAGCGCCTGCTCGCCGATCGATCCGGTGGCGCCAAGGATGACCAGCTTCTTCATCGGGACGGAGTGTAAGCAGAGGGCTTCGGGCCCCCTAACCGGAAGCTATGCTCGCCCGATGGGCGACTCGAGGCGACTGGTGGGCGCTCACGTCGCGCAGGAGCACCCGCTCGCCGAGGCAGCGGACCGGGGAGCAGAGTGCGTTCAGGTGTTCCTTTCCGACCCCCAGGGATTCGCCAAGCCACCACCCCGCCCCGATGCCGCCGAGCTGCGTCAATCGAGCCTGCCGCTCTACGTCCACGCGCCCTATCTGATCAATGTCTGCTCGCCCCGGAACAACGTCCGCTACGGATCGCGCAAGATCCTCCAGCAGACCTGCGAGGCGGCGGGCGGCGTCGGCGCCGAGGCGGTGATCGTTCACCCCGGCCACGCCGAGGACGGGATCGAGGCCGGCTTCGACCGCTGGCGGCGCACCCTGGAGATGCTCGCGACGGAGGTGCCGCTGTACGTCGAGAACACCGCCGGGGGCGAGCACGCGGTCGCGCGTCGCTTCGACGCCCTGGCGGGTCTGTGGGAGACGATCGGCGAGCACCAGGACGGCATCGAGATCGGCTTCTGCTTCGACACCTGCCACGCCCACGCTGCCGGTGAGCCGCTCCCCGATGCGGTCGAGAGGGTGGTGGCGATCACGGGGAGGATCGATCTCCTGCACGCCAACGACTCCCGTGATCCGCCCGGCACCGGGGCGGACCGCCACGCGAACCTCGGCAAGGGTGAGATCGGGGTCGAGCCGCTGCGGGCGATGATTCGCGCCGCGAAGGCTCCGGTCGTCTGCGAGACGCCGGGAAGCGCCGCCGACATGCGTGCCGACCTCGAGTTCGTGCGAGAGGCGCTGGCGGGGTAGGCTCAGAACCCGAACGCCACCGCCAGGTAGTACCCGGCGACGATCGTGAACAGGAGGGCGTCGAGGCGGTCGAGGAGGCCGCCGTGGGGCCCGAAGACGTGGCCGGAGTCCTTGATCTTGAGGTCGCGCTTGATCATCGACTCGAACAGGTCGCCGACCACGGCGGTGACGGCAATGCAGATCCCCATCGCCAGGGCATCGACGCCCGGCAGCCAGTCCTGGTAGAGGCCCGCGAACCAGAACCCCATCGTCCCGCCGACGAGCCCGAACGCGAGGCCCTCGACGGTCTTGTTGGGTGACAGCCTCGGCGCCAACGGGTGCCGACCGAATAGGCGCCCGCCGGCATAGGCGGCGGTGTCGGTGAGGAAGGTGCCCACCAGCACGTCGATCACCAGGGCCCCGCCGTGGGAGGGCAGCTCGCGCAGCAAGACGGCATGCGCGAACGGCAGTCCGATCCAGCTGATCCCCAGCACGGTGATCGCCATCGAGTGGGTGACGCCGCTCCACGAGCCGCGGGTGAGCCCGAAGGCGAACATCAGCGGAAACGCCGCCACGCCCACGAGCACGATCTGGAATTGCGACCCGTAGTAGGCGGCGGCCACCATCGCGGCCGCGGCGACGAAGGCGACCGGGACCATCGGCCGGTAGCGGTGGGCCATTCGGAACAGCTCCGAGAGGCCGATCACCGCGAAGCCGATCATCGCCAAGGCGAACGGGATCCCGCCGAGAGCCACAATCACGATCGCCAGCACGATCCACGGCACCGCGACCCCGATCCGGGCCAGCGTCTCCCGCCGTGGGCGCCTGCGTGCTCGGGTACCATCGCTGCGCTCGGAGGCCGGGATTCTCGCCCGGCCGATCCGGAGCCGGGGCTGGTCCTCGCCCCGCGCTCGGTCCCGGGCCGCCGGCTCGGGCGAGGCCTCCGGCGGGCGTGGCGGGAAGTCCATCAGGCGCGACCTTAACGCCCGCTAGGTGCGCGCACCGAAGCGCCGCTGGCGCGCTTCGAACTCCGCCAGGGACTGCTCGAACGCGTCGCGGGTGAAGTCGGGCCACAGCTCGTCGCGAAAGACGAGCTCTGCGTAGGCGCACTGCCAGAGCAGGTAGTTCGAGATCCGCTGCTCTCCGCTGGTCCGGATCAACAGGTCGGGATCGTGCATGTCGGGCGCGTAGAGACGGCGACGGAACTCCTCCTCGGTCGACCCCTCGAAGCCTGCCGCGGCATCAAGGATCTCCGCCCTGCCGCCGTAGTTGAAGGCGACGAACAGGGTGATCCGATCGTTGGCCGCGGTCAGCTCTTCGGCCCACTTCATTCGCTCCACAAGCTGGTCGTCGACGCCCGCCCGGCGGCCGATGAAGCGCATCCGCACCCGCTCGGCATCGAGCTCGGGCGTCTCACGCGCGATCCGCTCGGCGAACATCCGCATCAGGCCCTCGACCTCCTCACGGGGGCGCGACCAGTTCTCGGTCGAGAACGAGAACACCGTCAGCTCCTCGACTCCGAGCTCGACCGCGTCGCGGAGCCGCTCCTTGACCACGTCTGCCCCCGCGCGGTGCCCTTCGATCGGCGGCAGCCCTCGCCGCTGGGCCCAGCGGCCGTTGCCGTCGGTGATGATCGCTACGTAGCGCGCTGTCACTGACCGGAGGCGGCCTAGACCTCCAGAATCTCCTCTTCCTTGCCCTTCAACAGCGCCTCGATCTCGGCGATGGCCGCGTCGGTGTGCTTTTGGAGATCGGCCTCGGCACGATGTTCGTCGTCCTCGCCGATCTCGCTCTCCTTCTTCAGCTCGCGCAGGTCGTGGATCACGTCGCGGCGGATGTTCCGCACCGCCACTCGGCCCTCCTCCGCTACACCGTGCACCACCTTGACCAGGTCGCGACGGCGCTCCTCGTTCAACTCCGGGATCTGGAGGCGGATCACGTTGCCGTCATTGGACGGGGTCAGGCCGAGGTCCGATTCCAGGATTGCCTTCTCGATCGACTTGATCGCGTTCTTGTCGTACGGGGTCAAGGTCAGCAGTCGTGCGTCCCCCGCCGCGATCTGGGACAGCTGGCGCAACGGCGTCTCGGTGCCGTAGTAGTCGACCGCCACCCGGTCGAGCAGGTGGGGCGAGGCCCGCCCGGTGCGAACCGTGGCCAGCTCGTGACGACAGGCCTCGACGGACTTCGTCATCCGTTGCTTGGCATCGGCCAGGAGCTCGTCGGTGAACTCGCTCATCGCTTCGCGGCAGCCTCCTCCTCGCCGGGCACCCGCGCCCGCGCTCCGTCCGAAGAGACCAGGGTGCCGACCCGCTCTCCGCAGACGATCCGATCGATGTTGCGCTCATCCGCCATGTTGAAGACGTAGATCGGGAGCTCGTTGTCCATGCACAGCGACAGCGCTGTGGAGTCCATCACCCGGAGGCCCCGCTCGATCGCCTGGCGATGCGTGATCTCGGGCAGGAACTTGGCGTCGGGAACCTCGGAGGGATCAGCGTCGTATACACCCTCGACACCGTGCTTGGCCATCAAGATCGCCTCCGCGCGGATCTCCAGCGCCCGCAGGGCGGCGGCGGTGTCGGTGGTGAAGAACGGGTTGCCGGTGCCGGCGGCAAAGATCACGATCCGACCCTTCTCGAGATGCCGGATCGCCCGGCGGCGGATGTACGGCTCCGCGACCTCGGTCACCTGGATCGCCGACAGGACCCGGGTGTGTGCTCCGCGCTTCTCGAGCGCGTCTTGGAGCGTGAGCGCGTTCAGCACCGTGGCCAGCATGCCCATGTAGTCGGCCGTGGCCCGGTCCATCCCCTGAGCGGCAGCGTCGAGGCCGCGGGCGATGTTTCCGGCCCCGACGACCAGCGCCACCTCCACGCCGCGCTCGGACACCTCGTGGACCTGGGCGACGATCCGCTCCACCCAGACCGGATCGGTCCCATAGTCGAGTGACCCCATCAGGGCCTCGCCCGACAGCTTCAGCAGGATGCGGTTGAACGACGGTTCGGCCATTTCGCAGACCCAAGCCTAAAGGGGCCCGGGCCAGGTACGGAGTCCCGGTTCATTACGACAACCGGCCGCCCGGACGCCAGTGCAGCCGCCCGCTGGCGCTAGCGACGAAGTCGCGGTAGTAGCGGAGGTGCCTGCCGGGTCAGGTTGGCGCCCAAGCCCGCCGACACCGGACGAATCCGAGCAAGCTCGGATCATCGGTCGCCTTCGGCTCCCTGGGAGGATGTCGGCGGAGTTACTCCGAAGCCGAGGCTTTCGGCGGAGTTACTCGGTCTCGCCGACCACGAACCGCGCGAACCGGGCGATGCGGACGTTCTCACCGGTCTTCGAGGCCAGGTCGGCTCGGAGGTCCTCGATCGACTTTCCCTCGTAGCGATCCGAGCGCACGTGCTCCTGGTCGAGCAGGGTGACCTCCTTGACCCACTTCGCCAGCTGGCCCTCGACGATCCTGTCGACAACCTCCTCCGGCTTGCCCTCCTCCCGCGCCTTGGCCTCGAACACGGCCCGCTCCGCCTCCCGGGCCTGGTCGGGGATCTGTTCCGCGGCGACGTAGGTCGGCGAGGGGTGCGCGCCGGCGATGTGGATCGCCACCTCGCGGGCGAACTCGCCGAACTCGTCGCTGCGAGCGACGAAGTCGGTCTCGCATTGGACCTCCACCAGGACGCCCACCTTGCCGGTGGCGTGGATATATGAGGTGACGACCCCCTCCCCCGTTGCTCGGCCGCTCCGCTTGGCGGCCGACGCCTGCCCTTTCACCCGCAGGATCTCGATCGCCTTGTCCACGTCGCCGCCGGCCTCGGCGAGCGCGGCCTTGCAGTCCATGATCCCCGCACCCGTGCGCTCCCGAAGGGCCTTGACGTCGACGGCCGAGACGTCGGTGCTCATTCCTGGGTGCTCCCGGCAGCCCCCTCGGGCTGTGCCTCGCCGCCGGCCGCGGCCTGGCGCGCCGCCTCTTCTGCGGCCTCCTTGCGAGCCTGCTCCTCGGCTTCGCGCCTCTGGCGCTCCTCGGCTTCGCGCCGCCGCCGCTCTTCCTCCTCGGCCTGGCGCTTCGCCTCGGCCTCGCGCCATGCTTGGGCCGCCTCGTACACGGCCTCGCCGACCGCCTCGACCACCAGCCTGCAGGAGCGAATCGAATCGTCGTTTCCGGGGATCGGATAGTCAATCGGCACCGGATCCACGTTCGAGTCGACCAACCCGATGATCGGGATCCGCAGGCGCTCCGCCTCACGAACGCCGATCGCCTCGGTCTTCAGGTCGATGATCACCGCCGCCTGCGGCAGCCGCTTCATCCCGCGTACCCCACCGAGGTTGTAGTCGAGCTTGACCAGCTCGGCCTCGCGCGCCATGCGCTCCTTGGTCGGCAACAGGTCGAGTTGCCCTTCGTCCCTCAACTCGGTGAGCTCGTGCAGGCGATCGATCCGCGCCGACATCGTGTGGAAGTTGGTCAGCAGCCCTCCCAGCCAGCGCTGGTTGACGTAGGGCATCCCACAGCGCTCGGCCCACTCCTTGACCGAGTCTCGGGCCTGCTTCTTGGTGCCGACGAAGAGCACCGTCCCCCCCTTGCTGGCAACCTCGCGCGCGAACCGGCGGGCCTCGGCCAGCAGGTGCTCGGTCTGCAGCAGGTCGATGATGTGGATCCCGTCGCGCTCCCCGTAGATGTACGGGCGCATTCGGGGATCCCAGCGACGCGTCTGGTGGCCGAAGTGAAGGCCAGCCTCCAGCAGCTCCTTGATCCCAGGCTCGGTCATCAGGCTCCCTTGTCTCGATTGGCGTGCATCACCCGACGGCGCCGCGGGGACCCAGGGCTGTAGCCGCTGGGCAGGGTCCCGTGCCTTCCACCGGGGGTCGGTTACCGGTCGGGTCGGGATTCTAGGGATCGGGCGGTTCGCAGTGCCTCCTCCAAGTCGGGGGGCAATCCCGACTCGAACTCGAGCTCCTCGCCGGTGATCGGATGCCGGAACCCGAGCCGGGCGCTGTGCAGGAACTGACGCGCGAGGCCGTGCCGGCCCGCGTGGCCGTAGCGCGGGTCCCCCGCCACCGGGTGCCCGATGGCGGCGAAGTGCGCGCGGACCTGGTGGGTGCGTCCCGTCTCCAGCCGGGCCTCGACCAGAGCATCCCGAGACAGCAGATCCAGGACCGTGAAGTGGGTGCGGGCCGCCCGCGGCGCCCGGCCGCCGACCGCCCGCCGCTCGGGGGCCCGGTAGTCGCGTCCCAGCGGAGCATCGATCACTCCGGTGCGCGACCGGGGATGACCCTCGACCAGGGCCAGATACGCGCGCTTCACCTCTCGCGCCTTGATCTGCGCGGCGAGCATCCGATGGGCATCGTCCGTGCGGGCAACCACCATCAGCCCCGAGGTGTCCTTGTCGAGACGGTGGACGATCCCGGGGCGCCGGGGGTCCCCCCCGCCGGCCAGCAGCTCGCCGAGCGCATCGACCAGCGTCGACCCGCGATGTCCCGGAGCCGGGTGGACGACCAGCCCCGCGGGCTTCTCGATCACGGCGAGCCACCGGTCGGCGTGGACGATTCGCGGCTCGGGCGTCATCCCCCCGGCGCTCGATCACGTGGACCCGACTCCAGCGAGACGAGCACCAACGTCACTGCCCCCAGCGTGATCGCGACGTCGGCGAGGTTGAAGGTCGGCCAGAGCGGCGGATCGATGAAGTCGGTCACCGCGTCGGCCCGGACGCGATCGGCCAGGTTGCCGAGCGCCCCCCCGACCAGCAGGCCCACGGCGACCCACAGGCCCGGCCGCACCGGATCGAGCGCGAACCACAGCAGGACAACGGCCAGGGCGGCGATGGTCACGACCAGCACGAGGCCGTAGCCGCTCCCGATCCCGAAGGCGAGGCCGGAGTTGGGGGTGTTGCTGATCCTGAAACCGAGTCCAAGCGCCTCGCTCTGGCCCACGGAGAGCGAGGAGACGACGATCGCCTTCGAGAGCTGGTCGACCAGGACCACGGCGCCGCAGACGGCGAGGGCGCGACGCCAGGCTTGAAGCCGGCCGGTCGACTGCTGCGGGCTCACCCGCGGATCGAGCCGACGACGATCCAACCGACGAAGTACAGGAGGATCATCGCCAGCATGGGGCTGAGGTCGAGGGCGAACCCCCCTCCGCCGATCGGCGGGATCAGCCGCCGGAAGACGTTGAGGTAGGGGTCGGTGACCTCCTCGACGAAGCCGAGAACCGCTCGAAGGGCGCGGTTGTAGGGCATCCGGGGGACCCAGCTGATCAGGATCCGGATGAAGATCAAGATGAAGTAGACGATGAACAGGGCCTGGACGTAGTCGGCCACCGTATCGCGCGTGATCGCGAGCGGCAGGATCATCGAAAGCGCTCGAGAGAAGCGTTGACGGCATCCACGAACGCATCCTCCACCACGCCCTCGAGCTTCGCCAGCCCGGCCTCAGTGGCTCCGCCCGGTGAGGCCACGGCGTTACGGATCGTCGCCGGGTCGCGCTTGCCCAGAAGCTCCGCCGTGCCCGCCAAAGCCCCGGCGACCAGCTCGCCGGCGAGCTTGGGATCCAAGCCCTCTCGCTCGCCGCCACGCGCCAGCGCCTCGGCCACCAGCGCGATGTACGCAGGCGAGCTGGACATGATCGCCATCGCGGGGTCCATCAGCTGCTCCCGCAGGGGGACCAGCTCCCCCAGTGGCTCCAACAGCCCCAGCAGTCTGGCCAGAACCGCACCCGGCATGCCCTCCGCGGCCACGTAGCACAGCACCCCGCGGCGAACCTCCACCGGCTGGTTGGGCATCAACCGCAACGCCGGCACGCCCGGAAACAACTCCGCAATCCTCGCGGTGGAGGTCGCGGCGAGGATCGAGATCAAAGCCGGCGCCTGGCCGGCCAGCTCTTCGGCCACCTGCACCAGCGCGTCCGGCTTCACGGCGAGCACCAGCGCCTCGGAGTCCTCAGCCAGCTCCCCGAGGCTCTGGCGCGTCTCGCCACCGACCTCGGCCGCGAGCGCCACCGCGCGATCGGCGTCAAGATCGCAGAACGACATGACCTCGGGACCACCATCGCCGCTGGCCCACCCCCGCGCCATCGCCGCGGCCATGTTCCCGGCGCCGACGAAACCAACCCTCATGTTCTGAAGCGTATGGGCTGGCCGGTCGACACCCGTCCGCGGGGATCCCGAGCTTGCGCTCGGTTGTCGCCTTTGTCCGCTCCAGGCACCCTAATCCGACAATCGACCCCGGCCGTGGCGAGAGGACCGCGACAGACCCTACCCAGCCGATCCTCGGCCGCAAATGCGACCTGGGACCGCGCGCTAGCTCTGGTTGAAGAAGCCCTTCTCCACCAAGCGGGCCTTCTCCTCGGCGGAGACCTCGACGTTGCGCGGGGTGAGCAGGAAGGTCTTGTCGGCGATCTTCTGCATCCCGCCGCCGAGCGCGTAGGTGAGCCCGGAGGTGAAGTCGATCAGCCGCTTCGCGAGCTCGGAGTCGGTCGTCTGCAGGTTGAGGATCACCGGCACCTCCTGCTTGAACTTGTCGGCGACCTCCTGAGCGTCGTTGAAGCTGAGCGGAGTGACCAGGTGCACCCGTACATCGGCGCCTCCGTTGCCGCCCACCGGTTGCAGGGTGCGGGTCCGGGTCCCGCCCGCCGGCTCGTCGTCGGCGAAGATGTCGTCGATCTCGTCCCGAGCCCGGCGACGCGAGCGAATCGGGCTCACGCTCGCCGACCGTGAGGCGGGTGCGTCATAGAGCTCGCCCTCGGTCCCCGTATCGGGCTCGTACAGGTCCGGCTCCTGGTATTCGGGGTCCTCGGCGAGCCCGAAGTAAACGAGCGCACGGTGCCATGTGTCGCGAAAGGCCATCGCTCAGCCTACGTTCGCTTCTCCCAGCGCCATTCCTGTACGGATTATTGCGGTTCTACGCAGGAGCGGAGGTGCCTGCCGGGCCAGGTTGACCTGACCCGCCGCCCCCGCGAGTACGACCTGCCGCCCGGTAACGGGCTCTGACCCGCCGAAAACGTAGGCGAAGCCGAGGCTTTCGGCGGAGTTATTCGCGTGCTCATACGTACAATGCCGTTCCCAGCCGGACGATCGTCGCCCCCTCCTCGACCGCCACCTCCCAATCCTGGCTGGTGCCCATCGAGAGGCGCTCGAGGCCGTGCTGGGCCGCGAGCTCGGCGAGGTGAGCGAAGAACGGGCGCGAGGCCTCGGGATCGGTTGTGAACGGCGGCATGCCCATCAACCCCACCACCCGAACCGGGCAGCGGGCGATCAACTCACCGAGCTCGCTCGGGCGGACGCCGCCCTTGCCCTCCTCGCCGGCGACGTTGACCTCGACCAGGATCTCGGTCTCCGGGCTTGCGTGGCGCCCCAGCTGGGCCAGCACCGACTCGCTGGCCACCGAATGGACCAGGCGCACCAGGGGCAGGATCGTCTTCACCTTGCGGCTCTGGAGGTTGCCGATGAAGTCCCACGTGAACGCGTCGCCCCAGCGCGCCCGCTTGGCCTCGAGGTCCTGAAGGCGGTTCTCTCCGACCAGGGTCACCCCGGCCTCAGCCAGCGCCCCCATCTCCTCGACCGGCACGTACTTGGTGGCCGCCAGGATCTCCACCCGCGGCCCCGCGCGCTCCCGCGCGCGCTCCAGGTTGCGCCGGATCCGCTCCGCCTCGAGTCCCCGTATCAGTCCCGCCACACCAGCCCTGCCTGCCTGCCGGTCGGCTCGCCGTCACGGCGGTGGGAGAAGAACAGCTCCGGGTGGCAGCTGGTACAGAGCTCGCTCACCTCGACCTCGGCGACACCTGCGCGCCGGAGCAGGCGGCTGGCGACTTCCCGCAGATCCAACATTCCGCCCGCGGCCAGCCCGGGCCCGAGGTGCTCGAAGGCTCCGAGCACCGGCTTGCCGACCTCGTAGCAGCAGGGGCCGATGCCGGGCCCGATCGCCGCCGCCCGGGCCCCGCTGGCCTTCACCCCCCGCTCCACGATCCCGGCCGCCAGCCCGCGCCAACCGCAGTGGATCATCGCCACCGCTCCATCCCCGGCGAGGGCCACCGGCAGGCAGTCGGCGACCAGGACGAGTGGCACCAGGCCGTCGCGCCCTGCTACGTGGCCGTCCGCCTCCGGCAGCCCGGGCGTCGGTTCGATGAACGCGGACGGGGACATCGGCGCATCATGTAGGAGCACGTCGGCCCCGTGAACCTGGCGGCCCGTCAGCACCCGCTCGGGCTTGACCCCGATCGCCCCCGCGAGCCCGTGGCGATTCTCCGGCACACCGGGATCCCCGGTCAGGCGTCCGAGGTTGAGGCTGTCGAACGGAGGCTCGCTGACCCCGCCGAGCCTGGTGCTGAACGCGGCCCGGGCGCCCGGAAGCTCGGCCTCGAGCCAGCGAACGCCGGCTTGCTCGCGCCAGCGCAAGGCTAGGTAGCCCCCGCGGAGCGAAGCTTGCCCACGAACCCGGGGAGGCCGTCGTCGAGCTCGACTTCGATCCGATTGAGCACGTATGGGTGGGAGGCTGTTGCGAGGCCGGGAACCTCGGATTGAGCGGCCACGTAGCCGGCAGCGCGCACGGCCGCGATCACCGAGTCGTCGTAGCGGCCTGCCGGGTAGCAGAAGTTGTCGACCCGAACGCCGAAGCGGCGCTCGAGGATCTGTCGCGAGCCGGAGACCTCGCGCTCGAGCTGGCTCGAATCAAGGCTGGTCAGGTCCGGATGGGTGATCGTGTGCGAGGCGAGCTCCCAGCCGGCCTTGAGCATCTTTGCGACCTCGGCGTCGGGAAGGTCGGAATCCTGAGCGACCAGGTTGAGGACACCCTTCCACCCGAGATGCTGGAGCTCCGGATAGGCGGCCACGTACTGGCTCTCGTACCCATCGTCGAAGCTGATCACGATCGGCTTCGCCGGCAGCTCGCCGTGCTCGTACCAGGCCTCCTCCACCTGATCGAGGGTCACCGCCTCGTACCCGTGGTCGGCGAGCCACTGCATCTGGCGCTGGAAGTCGGCTTGGGAGACGAACAGCTGCGGGAAGTCGGCGCCGGCGACCGGCGGCTGGATCGCGTGGTACTCGAGAATCGGCACCGGCCCGAGATGCTGCTCCCAACCGGCCGGATACGCCGGTGTGGCCTCCGGCGCCTGAGCGCTGGTGCGCGCCGCCTCCTCGCCGCCACCCGAGCCGTCGCCGACGATGGTCGTGATCGCCAGCGCGGCCACCGCGCCGATCACGGCCAGCAGGCCGACGAAGACCAACCGGCGCCGCCATCGGCGTCTGCGTGCCGCCGCTCGACGGCGGTCCCGGAGCTCCTCGGGGAGCTCGGTCAGGTACGTGTAGTCCTCGCGGAATGGATCAGTCATCGTGGCGAAAGTAGCGAAATGAAGCGAGCGCTCGTGGGCCTCAGCCGCGAGGGCTCCGGCGGGCGGCAGCGAGGGCGACCCGAAGCTCCTCCGCGCGGCCGCCGATCTCCCCGTCCAGCTTCGCCCGGATCGCCTCGGCGAGCCCTCGCCCGATCGCGGGCCCGGAAGGAATCCCCGCTGCGATCAGGTCATCGCCGTCGATCTCGAGCCGGACCGCTCGCCACTCCGCGAGGTAGCGATCGAGCCACTCGGCGCCCAGGGCGCGGGCGAGCGCCAATTCGACCCCCCCATGTCCGCGCGCGAGTCCGACGCACTCCGAGGGCCGGGTGGGCGCGGCCGCAACCAGTCGCTCCGCCTCCTCCACTCCCCGCCCCAGCGCCGCCGCGAGGACGACCTGATCGCGGTCGGCGACCGCCGCCCAGAGGCCACTCGCGAGCAGCTCGGCCACCGCCGCGATCAGCTCGATCGCCCCCGGCTGGAGCTGGAGGAGCCCCCACTCGGCGAGCAGGGCAAAGCCCGTTTCGGCATGGGGCTCGCCCGCCAGCTTCCGCAGCTCGACCTCGATCCGGTCCTCTGACACCGCCCCGAGATCGGCGTCGCGGAGGCGCTCCTCGGTCTCGGGCTCGAGGGCGAACCCGTACCTGGCGGCATATCGGGCGGCGCGAAGCGCCCGAGTCGGATCGTCGACGAACGAGTGGTCGTGAAGGATCCTCAGTTGGCCGCGCTTCAGGTCCGAGATGCCACCGTGCGGGTCGAGCAACTCGGGTTCGCGGGTCAGCGGGATCGCCATCGCGTTGATGGTGAAGTCGCGCCGGGCCAGGTCCTCCGGCAGGCTGGCCGCGGCCACCTCGGGCAGCGCTCCGGGATGGGCGTAGGTCTCTGTCCGCGTGGCGGCGAGGTCGACCTCCAGCCCGTCGGCCCGCACGGTGGCGGTATCGAATCGTCGGTGCACCCGCGCGGCGCCGCCAAGGCGACCCGCGAGCTCCTCGACGCCACCCCCCTCGACGGCGACGTCGATATCCGCTCGGTCGCGTCCAAGCAACAGGTCCCTGACGGTCCCGCCGACCAGGTACGCGGCGATTCGGCCGGTCGCCTCGCGCAGCCGGTCAAGCCCCCGCACCGCGGTGAGGAGCTCCGCAAGCCGCTCCGGTTCGATCTTCGGATCTGCGGGGGTCATCGAGGCGAACTCAAGGGGCCTTCGGCGGGGTTCCCTACCATGACGGGCTTCGCGGATGGCTCGGTTCCTGAAGACCTGGCGCGCATGGAGCGTGCGTCGCCGTCTCGCGGTCGCCGGCGGCGCCGGGCTCGTCGTCGTGGCCGCGGTGGCGCTGATCGCCTACCTGGTCCTCAAGCGCCCTGGGGACGTCTCGAACCCGGACGCGGCCTTCGAGCAGCAGAAGATCGTGAAGACCGTCGACTGGCCCCTGTACGGCCACGACCGCGAGCGCACGCGCTACCTACCGGCGAAGCATCTCGACCCGCCGTTCGGCTCATCCGAGTGGAGCTTCCAGGCCGGAAAGCTGCTCGAGTTCCAGCCGATCGTCGTCAAGGGCCGGATCTACTTCATGGACAAGGACGGGATGTTCTACGCGCTCGACACCGCCAAGGGCCACGTCCAGTGGAAGCGCAAGATCGGCAACCTGAATGCATCCTCGCCGGCCTATTGGCGCGGGCGCCTGTTCGCGGTCAACCTGGAGCCCGGGCAGGCGGTCGCCATCCGCCCGCACCCACACGGCAGCCAGGTGCTGTGGCGACATCGGCTGCCCGGCCGCAGCGAGTCATCGCCCCTCGTGCACGGCGGAAGGGTGATCTTCGGCTGTGAGTCCGGCGACATCTTCGCCCTCGACGCGAAGACCGGGAAGACCCGTTGGACGGTTCACACGGGCGGTGCCGTGAAGGGGGCGTTGGCACTCGACAAGGGCACCCTGTTCGCCGACAACTACGCCGGCGAGGTGTGGGCGATCGACGCCGGCAACGGGCACGTCAAGTGGACCGCCCACACCCAGGGGGGCGGCTTCCTGCGCGGGGGCGGGGCCTACTCGACCCCGGCGGTCGCCTGGGGGCGCGTCTACCTCGGCGGGCTCGACGGGCGGGTGTACAGCTTCGTGGAGAAGACCGGCGCGCTTGCCTGGAGCCACTCGACCGGGGCCGAGGTGTATTCCTCGCCAGCCGTGGCCGAGACGTCCCACTCGCCGCCCACGGTCTACATCGGCTCCGAGGACAAGCACTTCTATGCGCTCGACGCGCGCACCGGGGAAGTGCGCTGGGACCGCTCGGTCGGCGGGATCGTGCTCGGCTCCTCCAGCGTGGTCGGCGAGACCGTCTACGTGTCGGTGATCGGACCGAACATCGGCACCTTCGGCTACAGGGTCGCCAGCGGCAAGAAGGTCTTCTACAACGACCAGGGCGAGTACAACCCCGTGATCTCCGACGGCGAGAAGATCTACCTCACCGGTACCTCGACCATTCGGGCCTTCAAGCCGAAGGCGCCGGAGAGCCGGAGGCTCCACCAGAAGCGCGGGGGGCGCGACGGGGCGAGCAGCAAGGCTGGGTAGGGGACCGGATCGAGCGAAGTGTGGCGCCCGGTGTCCGGAGGACGGACACTTCGGGACGCAGTTCGAGACGGCCGCTGACTCGAGGCTGCCAACTCCCCCTACCCAGCCCTCACTCCGGCCACAGGTCGCGGTCCGCGATCTCCAGCAGGTTGCCGGCCGGGTCGCGGAAGTAGAAGGAGCGCGCGCCACCGGGCCAACTCGCCTCGTGATCCACGGCAACGCCCTCGGCGGACAGCCGCCGCTTCCATGCCTCGTATTGGCTCGCCGAGGCTCTCAGGCAGGCATGGCCCGCTCCCGCCGTTCCGTGGCGCGAATAGGGCTCGGTGCGCTGGGCAAGTCCCTCCCGGTCGAAGACCAGCAGGATCCCGGGACCGACCCGGTAGGCGACCCCGTCGTCGAACCGGGTCACCTCCGGCAACGCCAGCACCTCGGAGTAGAAGCGCTCCACTTCCTCGCGGGCGGCGCCGTCGCAGTAGAGCGCCGTCTCCAGGATGTCGGCGAAGCGCGGCGGCGCCTCGGCCATCAGCCGACCCGCACCGGGATGCCGGCGTCGCGCAGGTGCAGCTTCGCCTCCCGGACGCTGTGAGTCCCGTAGTGGAAGATCGAGGCGCAGAGCACCGCATCGGCCCCGCCCTCGAGGATGCCCTCCTCGAGGTGCCGAAGCTCGCCGGCGCCGCCGGAGGCGATCACCGGCACCGCGACGGCGTCGGCGACTGCCCTGGTCAGCTCGAGGTCGTAGCCGTCGGTGGTCCCGTCGCGGTCCATGCTGGTCAGGAGCACCTCCCCGGCGCCGCGCTCGGTCGCCTCGCCGGCCCAGCCGACCGCGTCCCGTCCCTCGATCAGCCTCCGCCCCCCGTCCACGTACACGTCCCAACCGCCGTCGCGCCGCCTGGCATCGATCGCAACCACCACGCACTGCGTCCCGAAGAGCTGAGCAAGCTCTCCGAGCAGGTCCGGACGAGCCAGGGCGGCCGAGTTGACCGAGACCTTGTCCGCCCCGGCATCGAGCACCGCCTGGACATCCTCCGCCGATCGGATCCCGCCGCCGATCGTGAACGGGATGAAGACGTTGTCCGCCGTGCGCCTGGCCAGCTCGACGATCGTCTCGCGGCGCTCGTGGGAGGCGGTGATGTCGAGAAACACCAGCTCGTCGGCGCCCTCCGCGTCATACCGGGCCGCCAGCTCGACCGGGTCGCCCGCGTCGCGGAGGCCGACGAAGTTGGTTCCCTTGACGACCCTCCCGCGGTCGACGTCCAAGCACGGAATGACGCGCTTCAGTGCCATGGAGCGAGGGTAACGCCAGGCGCCTTTCAGGCCCGGCGGGCGGCCTCGAACGCTTTCATGCCGAGCGCCCTCAGGCGCTCGAACTCGCTTCGGCTCAGATTGCGACGGCGGCCCCTCGACTTCTTCAGCAGGTCCCCGAGCTCGCCCCGTTCGGGTTCCGTGAGCCCACCGTGGACCGCCCTGCCCTTTCGATAGGCGAGCTCGCCGAGGAAGTAGATCCGTGCCCACGGCAGCGCCCGCCCTCGGGCGAACAGCTTTGCGATCGCGCCGCTCATCGGCCGACCGCTCCGGCGTCCAGGGCCTCCTGGGCCTCGTCGACGGTGAAGCGCCCCTCGTACAGGGCTCGCCCGACGATCACGCCGTCGAGGCCCGAGAGGTCGAGCGCCGCCAGGCGCGTGAGGTCGGCGACCGAGCCGATCCCGCCCGAGTAGAGGAGCCCGGCATTCGATCGGGCGGCCGCCGCCGCGATCGGCGCCAGCCCGTCGAGCGCCGGCCCGTCGAGCGTGCCATCCACCTCGATCGGCGTGTAGAGGAAGCGGCGAACCCCCCGCCCGGCCATCTCCGCGAGGAGCTCAGCCGGCCCCGCCTCGGATGCCTCCAGCCAGCCGGACACGGCCACCTTGCCCGCCCGCGCATCGAGCGCGACCACCACCCGATCGCCGTGAGCGCCGACCAGCGCGCCGACCAGCGACGGGTCGCGCACGGCGGCGGTGCCCAGCACGACCCGCCGTGCGCCCGCCTGGATCGCGGCCTCGACGGCGGCGGTATCGCGAAGCCCGCCACCGAGCTGGACCGGGAGCCCGAGGTCGGCGATCCGGCTTACCGCGTCGAGGTTCTCCGGCCGGCCGGAGCGAGCTCCGTCGAGGTCGACCACGTGCAGGATGCGCGCCCCCTGCGACTTCCAACGACCCGCGGCATCGACCGGCTCGGCGTCGTGGGCGGTCTCGCGGCCGTAGTCGCCCTGCTCGAGCCGAACCACCTGCCCGCCGCGAATGTCGATCGCCGGATAGAGGATCACGCGGGGACCGAGGCGCAAATCCGCGCGAAGTTGGCCAGCAGTCGCAGGCCTGCAGCGCTCGACTTCTCGGGGTGGAACTGAACCCCGTACAGCGGCGGTCGAGCAACCGCGCACGCGAACCGCTCCCCCCACTCCGCGGTTCCCAGCACATCGCCGGGATCCTGCGGACGGATCGCGAAGGAGTGCACGAAATAGAAGGGCGTCTCGGTGGCCAGCCCGTCGGTGAGCTCCGAGGGACGCTCCCAGGCGACCGGCTCCCAGCCGATGTGCGGCACCTTGAGGCCAGGGGCGTCGATTGGGGTCACCTCCCCGGACATCAACCCGAGCCCGTCCGCGCCTCCGTGCTCGGTCGCACTCCCAAACAGGAGCTGAGCGCCGAGGCAGATGCCGAGCACCGGAGCGCCGGAGGCGAGGCGCTCGCCCACCAGGGCGTCGAGCTCGAGCTCTCGCAACCGCCGCATGGCGGCCGGGAACGCCCCCACCCCGGGCAGGATGACGCCGTCCGCCTCCCGGGCCGCCTCGGGGTCGCCGGTCACCCGCGCCTGCGCACCGACCCGCTCGAGCGCCTTCTCGACCGACCGTAGGTTGCCCATCCCGTAGTTGAGGATCGCGATCGAGGCCATGGGCTCAGTATGCAGGGCTCGCTCGGCGGGTCGCGGGGACGCTTCGCCCTGCGCCTACTCGGTCAGGGTTCCCTTGGTCGACGGGACCCCGGATTCGTCCGGATCGATCTCCACAGCCTCGCGCAGCGCCCGCGCGAACGCCTTGAAGCAGGCTTCGATCATGTGGTGCGCGTTGGAGCCGTATCGCACGCCCAGGTGCAGGGTGAGCTTGGCATTGGTGGCCACGGCGCGGAAGAACTCCTCCGCGAGCTCGGCGTCGAACCCGGCGATCGAGACCTGGGGCAGATCCGCCTCGAACAGGCACAGCGGGCGTCCGGAGACGTCGATCGCGCAGATCCCGAGCGCCTCATCCATCGGAATCGCGATGTAGCCGTAGCGGCGAATCTGGGCACGATCGCCCAGCGCGCGGTCGAGCGCCTGGCCGAGGGCGATGCCGATGTCCTCAACCGTGTGGTGCGCGCCCGTCTCGAGGTCGCCGGCGGCCTCGACCCGGAGCCCGAGCCGCCCGTGGCGCCCCAGCAGCTCGAGCATGTGGTCGAGGAAGCCGACCCCGGTGGACGTGGACACCTCGCCCCCGTCGAGGTCGATTGCGACCGTCACCCGGGTCTCCCGGGTCGTGCGGCTGATCTCGGCGCTCCTGCTCATGATCGTGTCGGAATTGCCTGCAAACAGTCATCTTCGCGGATCAGGGAGCGACTCGCGCCTCGGCCGACTCCCCGTGCACGGGAAGGCCCTCGGCACGGGTCAACGCGGCGACGTGGGGCGCGAGCGCCGCGGCCGCGGCCCTGGGGACGCTGACGATCGAGATCCGGCGTCGGAAGGCGCCCGGCCCTAGCGGGCCGCCGAAGCGGGCCGCGCCGCCAGTCGGGAGCACGTGGTTGGAGCCCGCCGCGTAGTCCCCGAAGGCCGTCGCGCCACCATCTCCGACGAACACGCACCCCGCGACCCGGCCGCGGGCGGCGGTGCGGTCGGCGCCCTCGAAGGCGAGCTCGAGATGCTCTGGGGCCACCGCGTCGGCGAGCGACAGCGCCGCCTCGACGCCGGTAGTCGCAACCAGGGCGAGGGGCGCCTCGGCGACACTCGGCCGCTCGGCGACTAGCTCCTCGGTGAGCTCGGCGACCCGCTCCAGCAGCGCGAGGTCGGGCGAGGCCACGATCACGAGGCTGTCGTCTCCGTGCTCTGCCTGCGCACAGACGTCGAGCGCGATCCAAGCCGGGTTCGCGGTCCCGTCGGCCACCACCATCAGCTCGCTGGGCCCGGCCATGCCGTCGATCCCGACCGCCGAGGAGACCTGCCGCTTGGCCTCCTGGACGTAGCGATTGCCGGGCCCCGAGATCAGGTCCACGCGCTCGATCGCCTCGGTGCCGAAGGCCAGCGCTCCGATCGCCTGCGCGCCGCCGACCCCGTACGCCTCATCCACGCCTGCGATCGCGCAGGCCGCCAGGACCGCGGCGTTGGGCCGCCCGGCAGCGCCCGGGGGGCTGGTCACCGCGACCCTGACCGCGCCCGCCACCCGGGCCGGGATCGCGCACATGAGGACGGATGACGGGTAGGCGGCCCTGCCGCCCGGGACGTACACGCCCACCGCCGCGATCGGCTCCTCGCGCACCTCCACCGCCTGGCCCTGGGGCAGCTCGACGGCGGCCGGGCGGGCGCGAACCTCGAGCTCCGCCCGTGCCACCGCCTCGATGTTCTTGGCGGCCAGCCGCAGGGACTCGCGCACATCTGGCTCCAGCAGGCCCGGTGCCGCCTCAATCGCCTCGGGATCCACCCGCAGGGACTCGGGAAGCTCCTCGCCGAGACCCTGCGAGATCTCACGCAACGCCTCGTCCCCGCCGGTTCGGACGCGCTCGAGGATCCCGGCCACCTCCGGGGTGACGTCGCCGAGTGGCGGCGCCAGCGCCCGCAGTCTTTGGGCGAGCGCCCTCGCGTCCCGCCCGCCCCACTCCAGGAGCTCGGTCTTCATCTGCCGATCGCCTCCTTGATTCGCTCGGCGAGCGCGTCCACCTCGGTCGCCCGCAGCTTGTGCGCCACCCGGTTGGCGACCAGGCGAGCGGTGCAGCGGGTGATCTCCTCCCGGACCTCGAGTGCGTTCTCCTCCAGCGTCCTGCCGGTGTCGACCAGGTCGACGATGCCGTCGGCAAGCCCCACCAGCGGCGCCAGCTCCACCGACCCCTTGACCTCGACCACCTCGGCCTGGCGACCGCTGCGCTCGAAGAAGCGTGCCGCGATCCCGGGGTACTTGGTCGCGATTCGAACCGATCCCAGGCGGCGCTCAGACTCGCCGAGGCTGGGGTCGCCCCGGCGCCCGGCCAACACCATCCGACAGGCCCCGTAGCCGAGATCGAGAAGCTCGTACACGGCCCGGTCACCCTGCTCGAGCAGCACGTCCTTGCCCGTGATGCCCAGGTCGGCCGCGCCCGCCTCGACGTAGGTCGGCACATCGGAGGGGCGCATGGTCACGAGGACGAGCCCGCCGGCGGTGAAGACGAGCGAGCGGGAGTCGCCGCGAAGCTCGGTGGTATCGACCCCGATCCCGTCCAGGAGGTCGAGGGTGCCCGCGAACAGGGCTCCGCGAGGCACGGCCAGCTTCAGGGCCCCCTCCTCTCGGACCCGGGACGCCGAGACCTCCGCCAGCCTCATCTGCCCTCGCCCCCCGCACCGGGCTCCGGAGGCGCCTTCCCCAGGCGCTCCTCCTCGGCCTGGGCGATATGGACGCGCTCCAAGTAGAGGGCAAACCCGGCCGCGGCAAGCGGGCAGCCGAACCTGCCCATGAGCTCGTCGTAGCGCCCACCGCCCCCGAGGACGTGCCCCACCGCAGGGTCGTAGACCTCGACGATCGCCCCGGTGTAGTAGCCCAGGTCTCGAAGCAGGCCGAGGTCGAGCTGGACCCGATCGGCGACCCCCCGCGCCGCCAACGCATCGTGGGTGGTCGCAAGCCGCTGAATCGCCCGGTCAACGGCGGCGCCGCCCAGCTCGCGGGCGCGATCGAGGACCTCGGGGCCGCCGCGCAGTGTCGGCAGCCGCAGCAGCGTCTCACGCTCCGCGGCGCCGATCTCGAGCTGATCGACCTCGGCCTCGAGGCCCACCAGGTCGTGGCCGGCGAGCACCTCGAGGATCGACTCGCGGCGCTCGCCGGAGACCCCATGCTCGGCTAGCAGCTGGCGATAAAGGTCGGCGTCGCCGAGGCCGATCACCGCCCTGGTCAGGCCGACGGCGTCGAGCGCCGCCGCCAGCACCTCGATCACCTCCGCCGTGCCGTCAGGGGCCTCAACGCCCACCAGCTCGACGCCGGCCTGAAGGAACTCCCGCATCTGGCCCTGCTGGGGGCGCACCGCCCGATAGGCGTTGCCCAAGTAGCAGAGCCTGAGCGGTGGCTCGGCGTCGCCGAGTCGCGTGGCGACCAGGCGAGCGATCGGAATCGTCATGTCGGTTCGCATCGCCAGCAGCCGCCCGTCCTCGTCGAAGAACCGGTAGGCGGCGGGGGCGCCCCGCTCGTCGCCGCGAGCCAGCACCTCGTGGTACTCGATCGTCGGGGTGGCGACCTCGCCGTACCCGAAGCGGTCGAAGGTCTCCGTCAGCGCCTCGCGGAGTCGCCGCAGCTCCCGCATCTCGTCGGGCAGCACGTCCCTGGTGCCTGGGGGTATTCGATAGGTCATGAAGGTGGCAGGGTATGGGCTAGCGTGCGTTGGCTGGGCGGCGGAGCGGCCGGAATTGGCGCCTTTGTGGCGACATGCGCCCCAAAAAGCGCCATCGCAAGGCATGGCGGCCGACCCGGTCCTACCCAGCCCGGGGTCGATACCGCTATCGACGCTTTGCAGCCGCCGCTAGGCCGGAACCGGCTCGATGGAGACGCGCTCGATTCGGGCGCCAAGATCCCGTAAGCGGACGTCGATGCGCTCGTAGCCGCGGTCGATCTGGGTGACGTTGCCGATCTCCGAGGTTCCCTCGGCCGCCAGCGCCGCGATGAGCATCGCCATGCCCGCCCGGATGTCCGGGCTGTCGACCCGCTCCCCGTGAAGACGGCTCGGACCGTTGACGATCGCCCGGTGGGGATCGCACAACGTGATCCGAGCGCCCATCGCAACCAGCTTGTCGACGAAGAACAACCGGTTCTCGAACATCTTCTCGAAGATCAGGATCTCGCCCCGGGCCTGGGTGGCCAGGGCGAGCGCGATCGATGTCAGGTCGGCGGGAAAGGCAGGCCAGGGCCCGTCGTCGATCTTCGGCGTCATCTCCCCGACGTCGGCCTTGATCTCGAGCGGCTGCTCCGGCGGCACCAACACGTCACGTCCCTCGACCATCGATTGCAGGCCGAGCCGGCGAAACTGCCGGCGGATCATGATCAGGTCCTCCGGCTCCGCGTCGCGGACCCGGAGCTCGCCGCCGGTCGCCGCCGCCAGGGCCATGAAGCTTGCCACCTCGATGTGATCGGGGCAGATCGCGTGCTCGGCTCCGCCGAGCTTGTCGCGACCGTGGACGGTCATCACGTTCGAGCCGATGCCGTCGATCTGCGCGCCCATCTTGACCAGCAGGCGCGCCAGGTCCTGAACGTGGGGCTCCGAGGCCGCGTTGGAGATCGTCGTCGGCCCTTCGGTCAGCGCCGCCGCCATGAGCGCGTTCTCGGTCGCCATCACGGACGGCTCGTCCATGAAGATGCGGCAGGGCGCGAGCCCGCCCGGGGGCGATGCGATCTCAAGCCAGCGAGAGCCGCGAACGAGGGCGCCCATGTCGCGGAAGGCATCCAGGTGAGCATCAATGCGCCGGCGCCCGATGAAATCTCCCCCGGGCGGCGGCATCCGCACCTCGCCGAAGCGGGCCAAGAGCGGGCCCGCCAGCAGGAACGACGCGCGGATGCGCTTGGCCAGCTCCTCGTCCACCTCGGTCTCTCGCACGGAGTCGGCCTGTAGGCGGAGGTCGTTTGCTGCGCTCCAGTCCGCAGCCACCCCGAGGCGCTCGAGCAGCGCCACCTGCGCCTCCACGTCGCGAATCCGGGGCACGTTGGAAAGCACGAGCTCCTCGTCGGTCAGCAGGCAGGCAGCCATGATCGGGAGCGCCGCGTTCTTGTTTCCGGCGGCGACTATCTCACCCGAGAGGGAGTTGCCCCCCTCGATCACGAACTTGTCCATCAGCTCCTCGCTGGCTGGCCATCGGCCTCGGCGGCTAGGGTAACAACGGGGCATGGACGGGCCGACGCGTGAGGATGCCTGGGACCTGGTTTGCGAGTGGATCGCCTCCGACTCGCTCCGAAAGCACGTGCTGGCGGTCGAGGTCGCAATGCGCGCCTACGCCAGCCGCGAGGACGAGGACGAGGATCTCTGGGGAATCACGGGCCTGGTGCACGACCTCGACTACGAGCGCTTCCCGGACCCCGACACCGGACACCCCCGCATGGCGCTCGAGGAGCTGGGCCGCCGGAGTTACCCGGAGCCGCTGCTCGATGCCGTGGCGGGCCATGCGGAGTACCTCGACGTGCCCCGCACGACCGCGGTGGCGAAGACGCTGTTCGCGGTCGACGAGCTGGCCGGCTTCGTCTCGGCGTGCGCGTTGGTCCGCCCGACCGGGATCGAGGGGCTGAAGCCGAAGTCGGTGCGCAAGAAGCTCAAGCAGCCCTCCTTCGCCGCCAAGGTCGACCGGGAGCAGATCCGGCGGGGAATCGAGGAGCTCGGCGTGGACGAGGACGACCACATCCAGCTCGTGATCGATGCCATGGCCGCGCACGCCGACGAGCTTGGCCTGGCGCCGCCACCCGGCTCGCCATCGTGAGGCGTTGGGTCAAGATCGCGATCGCGATTCTCGGCGTGCTCGCGATCCTGCTCGCGGTCAACACGATCGTGGTCGATCAGCAGACCAAGGGGGCGGGCATCACAGTCGAGGGCGGGCGAATCCTGCGCCTGCCGGGCGGCGACGTTCAGGTGGTCAGCGACGGTCCGCTGAAGCGCTCGCGCACCGGCAGCCCGATCGTGCTCGTCCACTGCTTCGCCTGCTCGCTCCACTGGTGGGACCGAGTGGTGCCGCTGCTCGATCGCAGGCATCGAGTGATCCGCCTGGACCTGCTCGGCTTCGGTGGCTCGGAGAAGCCGAAGGCCGATTACTCGATGGAGGAGCAGGGCCGACTCGCGGCCCAGGCCTTGCGCCGGCTCGACGTCGCCGGCGCAGTGGTGGTCGGCCACTCGATGGGCTTCGACGTGGCCACCGAGCTGGCGACGCGGTCCGGCGCGAGCGTCGATCGGCTGATCAACATCGACGAGCAGGCGAGCCCGGGCTACGGTGGCCTACCGCTGATCGCCAGGCTGGGCTTCACGCCGGTGATCGGCGAGGCGATGTGGCGCCTCACGCCCGACTTCGCGATCAAGGACGGGTACAAGGACGCCTTCGCCCCCGACTACGACCTTGGGTCGTTCAGCCACCAGGTGGTCGACGACTTCCGGGCGATGACCTACACCTCGTACGACCGCTCGAACGCCCAGTCCGAGGACTACGAGAACACCGAGCCGCTCGACGCGCGGGCGCGCGCGGCAGCGGTGCCGCTGCTGGTTCTGTTCGGGACCGAAGACCAGCTCTACGACGACCCGCGGGCGGCCGCGGACGCCTACCGGTCGGTCCCCGGCGCCGAGATCAGGATGATCGCCGGCGCGGGCCACTCGCCCGAGCTCGAGAAGCCCGCGCTGACGGCCCGGTTGATCCTCGGGTTCGCGTCACAGCCTTCGGCTTCGGGGGGCGGCAACCGCTAGCGACAGCGGTCGACGGTCACGCCTCGGCGGCGCACCGGCTAGCCCCAGCGACCGCCGGCCTTGGACCACTCGAGCAGGTGGTCGACGGAGCAGAAGTCGTCGGGGACCCTGGCCTCGCCGCGGTGGCGGACCAGCAGCACGTGCACCTCACCCAGCGGACGGTCGCAATGCGAGCAGGCGATCGGCCCCCGGTCGATCGACGGTGGCTCGGCCACCTCGCCCGGCTCCCAGTGCGCGCCCTGGATCGCCCATGGCACCACGTGCTCCAACCGGCAGAACGCCGCCCTTCTCGAGCCGGCGGGCTCGTAGACGCGAAAGCCGTCGTCGTGGGTGACGTCGGCCCCGCACCAAGAGCATGTGTCGGTGGTCGGCGGACTGTGTTCCACGCGCGATGCCCCGGCAGGATAGCCGGCGTGTCGTCCTGCCGGTTTGATACGAACATGTGTTCGTATGCCTCGAGAGAGCGACCAGGTGATCGCATGCGCCCTGATTCCCCGCTTCGCGCTGTTGGCGGTCCTCGAAGGGCGGCGGGAGCTGCTCTCAGTGCCACTGGCACTTGCCCCCGAGCCCGGAGGGCCGCAGGTGATCGGGGAGGCGTCTGGGCCGGCCGAGGCATTCGGCGTCCGCGCCGGCATGCGCCTCGGCGAAGCGCTCGCGCGCTGCCCTGAGTTGAGGCTGGTGGCGGCCGATCCGGAGCGGGCCGAGTCGGCCTGGGAGAGGGCGCTGCGGCGCCTGGAGGGAATCGGCGCCGGGGTCGAGCCGGCGCAACCGGGTGAGGCCTTCTTCGAGGCGGCGGGGCTGGCGGGGCTGTGGGGCGGAAGCCTGGAGGGAGTCCTTCGGCGAGCGAGAGAGGCGATCGGGCCGGGAGCCCGGCTCGGGGCGGGGCAGACCCGGCTTTGCGCCCTGGCGGCGGCGCTGCGAACCCGGCCCCGCCGGGCGCCGCTCATCGTCCCGCCGAAGGCCACGCGCCGCTTCCTCGCCCCCCTGCCGGTGGGGCTGCTTGGCGACCGGTTGTCCAGCTGCTGTGCGCCCCGCGGCGGAGCCCAGGAGGCGGCACGCACCGGATCGGCAGGCCTGACGGAGAAGCTCGAGCGTCTCGGGGTGGGAACGCTGGGCCAGCTCGCCGCGCTCCCCGACGCGGCAATCGCGGATCGCTTCGGCGAGATCGGCCTGCAGGCGCTGCGACTGGCCCGCGGCGGAGACGAGCCCCTGCGGCCACGGCGCCCTCACGAGGAGCTGGTCGAGCGGCTCGAGCTACCGGAAGCGGTCTCGGGTCCCCAGCTCGAGCGAGCGCTGTCGCTGCTCGTCGATCGGCTGCTCGCCAACCCGGTGCGGCGAGGGCGAAGCCTGCGACGCCTGGGGCTCGGCGCTCGACTGGCGGGGGGTGGAGGCTGGTGGTCGGTGGTGGCGCTGCGCCGGGCCAGCGCCGACCCGGTGCGCCTGCGCCTGGCGCTGCGCGGAAGGCTGGGGGAGCTTCCCGGCCCCGCCGCGTCGCTGAGCCTGCGGGCGCTGGCGACGGGGCCGCCCGCGAACGACCAGGGGACGCTCGGCGGGTCGGCCGGGAGCGA
Source organism: uncultured bacterium (assembly GCA_963811625.1). Taxonomy (GTDB): domain Bacteria; phylum Actinomycetota; class Thermoleophilia; order Solirubrobacterales; family 70-9; genus AC-56. Next base: position 433,707 of record CAWERS010000004.1, read on the forward strand.
GAGACGGAAGCTGCTCGCGGAGGCGGTTCGCCAGGCACGGGCGATCGCCGGCAAGGACGCGGTGATGAGGGTGCTCGAGGTCGACTCGGAGTCACGCGTGCCCGAGCGCCGAATGCTCCTGACCCCGTACCAGGAGAAATGATCATGAGAAGGAGGCGGCGATGAGTATCTATTGGCCGCAGCCCGTCGAGGTGCTGACGGGGTCGGACGGGGCGCCGAGCGCCGTCGACTCGGTCCGGGTGGACGCGGTGCGGGAGGAATGGCTGGTCGAGGACCGCTGGTGGACGCCGAAGCCGCTTCGCCGCCGCTACTTCGAGCTCGTGCTCGCCGATGGCCGCAACGTGGTGGTCTTCCGCGAGCCTGCGGACGCTGGTCGCTGGTTCCTCCAGCGAGCATGAGCCTGCCGCCCCGGTACGTCGAGCTGCACGCGCACTCCGCCTACTCCTTCCTCGACGGGGCATCGGCGCCGGAGGAGCTGGCACAGGCCGCGGCCGAGCTCGGCCACGAAGCCCTGGCGTTGACCGACCACGACGGGGTCTGGGGGGCGATGGAGTTCGCCCAGGCCTGCAGGTCCTTCGGGGTTCGCCCGATCGTCGGCGCCGAACTGACGATTACCACTCCGGCTGGAGCTCAGCTTCGCGGCCGAAGTCCCGGTTCGGGGCGCTTACGACCTGCCGCCACGTCAGAGCCCGAACTCCGGTCGAGCACCGGACGCGCCAAGCGCGAGGGTGTCGCCCGAGAGCATTCCATCTGACGCTGCTGGTCGAGAGCCGGGAGGGGTGGCGGAATCTCTGCCGGTTGATCACCGAGGCCCACCGGGACACGCGCCCGGCGCCCGGACGTGAGCCCGCCCCCCCCTCCCTGCCGTTGAGCTCGCTCGAGCAGCGGGCCGAGGGTCTCGTCTGCCTCTCGGGCTGCGCTCGCCGGGGGATCCTGACGGCTCTGGCGCCGGCGGGCGCTGCCCGGGCCGCCGATGCCGCAGCGGCGGAGGCACTGGGAAGGCGGCTGGTCGGCGCCTTCGGCCGGGACCGCTTTCGGATCGAGCTCCAGCGGCCCTTCTGGCGGACCGACCGAGCGCGGAATCGCCGCCTGTCCGGCCTCGCCGAGCGCCTCCGCGTCCGCTGCGTGGCAACCGGCGACGTCCACATGCACGGCCCGTCTCGGGCGCCGCTCCAGGATGCGCTGGTCGCGGTCGGCCTCGGGGCGACGCTGGAGGAGACGGAGCCCGAGCGGCGCGGGAACGGCTCCGCCCATCTCGACACGACGGCGGCGATGGCCGCCCGGTTCGCGGATCACCCCGAGGCGATCGCGGAAAGCGGCCGGATCGCCGAGCGGCTCGAGTTCGACCTCACTCGCGACCTCGGCTACCGCTACCCGGGCTCGGAGGATCCCGGCGCCGACCGGGCGCTCGCCGAGATCTGCAGGGCGCGCCTCGAGCACCGCTACGCCGGTGAGCCCGATTACCAAGAGGCGAGCAGGCGCCTCGAGGACGAGCTGGGGCTGATCCGGAGGCTGGGGCTGTCCGGGTTCCTGCTGCTGCACTACGACATCCTCGAGCTGGCCCGAGAGGTCGCGGCCGAGGTCCGGGGGCCAGATTCCGCGCGCGGGATGCTCCCCCCCGGCCGGGGCCGAGGCTCGAGCGTCAGCTCGATCACCTGCTTCCTCACCGGCCTCTCCCACGTCGATCCGGTTCGCAACGGGCTCTTCCTGGGCCGATTCCTGAACGAGGAGATCACCGAGGCGCCCGACATCGACCTCGACTTCCCGCGCGACATCCGGGAGCGGCTGATCCCGCGTGTGCACGAACGCTACGGAAGGGACCGCTCGGCGCTGGTCGCGGCCTTCGCCTGCTTTCGGTCGCGAGGGGCGACCCGCGACTTCGGCAAGGTGCTCGGCCTGCCGCCGGGGGAGGTGGAGAGGGTGGCGAGGACGGTGGACATGTTCGACCGCCCCGATTCGGTGCAGGAGGAGATCGCCGAGGCGATCGGCGCAGCAAGGGCTCGGTCGACTCGCTGGCAGGCCCTCGCCCGCCTGGCTCGCGAGGCGTGGGGGCTCCCCCGTCATCCCTCCCAGCACCCCGGCGGGATGGTGATCTCGACCCGACCGCTGATCGACATCTGCCCAGTGCAGCCGGCCGCGATGGAGGGGCGTCAGCTCGTCCAGTGGGACAAGGACTCCTGCGCGGATGCCGGCTTCCTGAAGATCGACCTGCTCGGGCTGGGGATGCTGTCGGCGGTGGAGCGCTGCGTGGACGAGATCGCCCGTGTGCGCGGCGAGCGGATCGACCTCTCCAGGATCCCGATGGACGATGCCTCCACCTTCCGGGCGATCCGGGCCGCCGACACCACCGGGGCCTTTCAGATCGAGAGTCGGGCGCAGATGCAGATGCTGCCCCGCACGCGGCCGGAGACGATCGACGACCTCACGGTCCAGGTGGCGCTGGTGCGCCCGGGGCCGATTCAGGGCGGCGCCGTACATCCCTATCTGGAGCGACGCGAGCGGCTGCGCGAGGACCCGTCCTTCCCGATCCCCTACGAGCACCCCCTGCTGGAGCCCATCCTGCGCGACACGCTGGGGACGATCGTCTTCCAGGAGCAGGTGATCCAGGTGGCGATGGGGCTGGCCGGCTTCGCCGCCGGTCAGGCCGAGGGGCTGCGCCGGGCGATGAGCCGCAAGCGCTCCGAGCGGGCGATCCTCGCCCATCGCGAGCGGTTCATCGCCGGGGCCAGGGAGCGCGGGGCGACGACGGAGGTGGCGGAGCGGGTGTTCGAGCAGATTCGCGGCTTCTCGGGGTTCGGCTTTCCGAAGGCCCACGCGGTGGCCTTCGGGCTGCTCGCCTACCAGTCGACGTGGCTCCGGGTTCACTACGCCCCCGAATTCCTCTGCTCCCTCCTCAACGAGCAGCCGATGGGCTTCTATCCCCCCGACGCGCTGGTCCACGAGGCGCAGCGGCGAGGCGTCGAGGTGCTGCCGTGCGACATCAATCGCAGCGACGCGGAGTGCACGGTGGAGGATCCGCCGGGCCCCGGGTCGAAGGGCGCCGTTCGCATCGGGCTGGGCTACATAACCGGGCTCAAGGCAGAGGACGCCCGGGCGCTGGTGGAGGAACGGGAGCGCCGCGGCCCCTACGCCGACCCCGCGAGCCTCGCCTCACGCTCCGGGGTGAGCAGCGACGGTCTCGAGCTGCTCGCCTGGGCGGGGGCCTGCGCGAGTGTCGGCGGTCGCGACGATCTGCGGCGACGCGAGGACCTGTGGCGGCTCGGCACGGCCCGCGGCGGCCGCCGCCTGGGCAAGCCGACCCAGCTCTCCCTCCCCCTCCCCCTCCCGGCGGCGCCCTCACTGCGAACGCTCGACTCGTGGGAGCGACTGGTAGCGGACTACGCGTCCACCGGGATCGCGATCGCTGAGCACCCGATGTCGCTCCTGCGACCGGGTCTGGAGAAGTCCGTCTGCTCCAGCGCAGGCCTCGATCGGATCCGAAACGGCGGCCGGATCGAGGTGGCCGGGATGGTGGTCGCCCGCCAGCGGCCCGCGACGGCCCACGGGGTGGTCTTCATGTTGCTCGAGGACGAGCTAGGGGTGATCAACGTGGTCGTGCCGCCATCCGTGTACAGGCGCCATCGCCTGGTCGTCAGGACGGCCTCGTTCGCCGAGGTCAGCGGACGCATGGAGCGCCGCGAGGGGGTCACCAACGTGGTCGCTTCCGCGGTCCGCGCGCTGCTCACGCCCGACGCGATCGGGGCCGAGGTCAGGCACATAGAGCCGCCCGCCGAGCGTGAGACGGGACGTGCCCGAGCGGCCCGAGACGAGGCCGGTGAGCTGGCCGCCGTGATGCCCGCAGCTCACAGCTTCGGCAGACGCGGGCGATGAGGCGCGAGCGCGTGAATGCAAGTTGTGTTGCAGAACGTATGTTCCGTCTGGCCCCGCCCCTACCTTCCCGTCCCATGTCGCACGGGCGCAGTCACCTCGGCCAGCAGATGATCAGCGGCGTCGATCTGGCGATCGACTTCGCGACCCTGGGCGAGTACGGCCTCGAGCCCCGGCCCGAGCCGGCAGGCCCGAGCTGGCGCGCGGACGGGTCATGTCGCGAGCGGCCCGGCCGGAGGCCCAGACCAAGCCGCCGGCCCGGATGGGAGGCGCTCGCGATGGCCCGCCGCGGCGCCTGTGCGGCATCGCGTTGGCGCGAGGCGCCGATCGAGTGGCGCTTTCCCGGCGGCGACACCCGCCGGGCCGACTTCCGCTCCGCGATCGAGCGCTACGCCGGGTAGCGGCGGCTGCTTACTGCCTCGATGCTCGCCAATCCCGGGCTCCGTGGGTGGTGCAGTTCTTGCGATCGCCGCGCGGGCCGTTCGGATCCAGGCTCAGCACGTTCACGATTCCACGCGCCCGGCTGCCCTTGCCGAGGAACCTGCCATGCACCTTGGCCGCCCCGTCACCTCCGAAGTGGAACCGATAGTGGAACCTGCGTCGCTTCACATCGACCGCGTTGTCGGTCCTGAAGAAGACCTTGGCCGTCTTGCCGCCCCGGCACTTGACCGGAATCCTTCGGAACGCCAGCAGGCCGGCCCTCGTATACCTCCCGCCATCGCGAACGGCGCTGAACTTGATCCTGCCGCCCTTGTTGACGGGTCCCGCGAAGTCTCTGACGCTGGCCGCATAGGCGAACGTCCCGACGAGGCTGGCGGCCATCGCCACCACGCCCGCGATTAGAACTATGCGTTTCATACGATCTCCCATGGAAGGAAGCGTCAAACCGCGGAATCCCTGCGGCCCGCGCGTCGGCGGATCGTAGCGAGCCCTGGAGCTCGCAGTCAACGGGGCGCCGACCGCGGCCTAGGTCTTCGCGGCCGGGCGCTTGTCCGGTCCCGCCGGGCTCACTCCGGGTGCGCTCCGACAGGCAAGCCCGAAACGAGCAAGGCCGCCCCGAAGGGCGGCCTTGCATCGATCAGCAGACCAGCATCCGAAGCAGATCTACTAGTAGGTCTCCGCCTTCCAGTCCCGGTCACCCTTCGTGCTGCAGTTGGTCCGAGTCGTGAAGTCCACGCCGGACACCCTGAACGTTCCGTTCGCCCTGTTGCCCGCGCGATTGAACTTCCCTTCGACCTTGGCGCTTCCCCCGCTACTGAAGTGGAACGTGTAGCTGAACTTCCTCCGCGAGGACACGTTCACCGAGTTGCTCGTGTTGAACGAGCCCAGGGTGCTGGTCCCTCCGCTGCACTTCAGCGGAACCCGAACGAACCCGAACAGCCCAGCCTTCGTGTACTTGCCGCTGCTGCGCGTGGCGTTGAACGTCATCGCCCCGCCCCCTTTCACCGGACCACCGAAGTCCTTCGTCGCCGCATAGGCAACTGCGGCCACGACCATGGTGGCGAGCGCCGCGAGAATCGCGACTGCGAACATCCGTTTCATGCGACCTCCCATCGTTGCGTCCTTGCCAGCCCGGTCGCTGTCACAGCCTTCGTGCAACCGATGCACCCCCGCGAACCGAGCTCGCCAATCCTATCGCGAACGCGCCGCTGGCGCCCTTGGAGCGCCACCTGCGGTCTGAGCCCCCGGACGGCCCCCAAACGAGCGAGTCGCCCGAAGGCGACCTCGCAGAAGAACCGGCGGCGACCTACTCTCCCAGGCGGTTGCCCGCCAAGTACCATCGGCGCTGAGGGGCTTAACGGCTCTGTTCGGAATGGGAAGAGGTGTTTCCCCCTCGCTATGGCCACCGAAACAATTCGGGACCGAGCCCCGACGAGGCTTGAAAACTGCACGCAGGCCAAAAAGGGAAAAACAACCGTCAAGCCCTCGACGCATTAGTACCGGTCTGCTGAGCGCGTTGCCGCGCTTACACAGCCGGCCTATCAACCTGGTGTTCTTCCAGGCGTCTTACTCCCTCAAGGGGATGGGAGAGCTCATCTCGAGGTTGGCTTCCCGCTTAGATGCCTTCAGCGGTTATCCAGTCCGCACGTAGCTAATCTGCGGTGCCCTTGGCAGGACAACAGATACACCAGAGGTGCGTTCATCCCGGTCCTCTCGTACTAAGGATGACTCCTCTCAACTCTCCAACGCCCGTGGCAGATAGGGACCGAACTGTCTCACGACGTTCTGAACCCAGCTCGCGTACCGCTTTAATGGGCGAACAGCCCAACCCTTGGGACCTACTCCAGCCCCAGGATGCGACGAGCCGACATCGAGGTGCCAAACCGGTTCGTCGATGTGGACTCTTGGAACCGATAAGCCTGTTATCCCCGGAGTACCTTTTATCCGTTGAGCGACGGCGCTTCCACTTGCAACCGCCGGATCACTAAGCCCAACTTTCGTTCCTGCTCGACCCGTCGGTCTCGCAGTCAAGCTCCCTTTATGCCTTTACACTCTACGCACGATTTCCAACCGTGCTGAGGGAACCTTTGGGCGCCTCCGTTACGCTTTGGGAGGCGACCGCCCCAGTCAAACTGCCCGCCTGACACTGTCCGCATCCCGGATCACGGCGATGCGTTAGAAGCCCAGAACACCAAGGGTGGTATCTCAAGGATGGCTCCCCGGCAGCCGAAGCCACCGGTTCACAGCCTCCCACCTATCCTGAGCGAGATGTCCCAGACTCCAATATCAGGTTGCAGTAAAGGTTCACGGGGTCTTTCCGTCTTGCCACGGGTACTCGGCATCTTCACCGAGACTTTAATTTCACCGAGCCCCTCGTTGAGACAGCGTCCAAGTCGTTACGCCATTCGTGCAGGTCGGAACTTACCCGACAAGGAATTTCGCTACCTTAGGACCGTTATAGTTACGGCCGCCGTTTACCGGGGCTTAGCTTCGCTGCTTCGCGCCGAAGCGCTAACAACTCCGCGTAACCTTCCGGCACCGGGCAGGCGTCAGCCCCTATACGTCGTCTTTCGACTTAGCAGAGGCCTGTGTTTTTGGTAAACAGTCGCTTGGACCTATTCACTGCGGCCCCCTCAGGCTCCGTCAGCAAGTGACTTCACCCTACCGGGGCGTCCCTTCTCCCGAAGTTACGGGACGATTTTGCCGAGTTCCTTAACGAGGGTTAGCTCGCTCACCTGAGTATTCTCTACTTGTCCACCTGTGTTGGTTCTCGGTACGGGCACGAGCGTCCTGCCTAGAGGTTTTTCTTGGAGGCATGGGTGCAGGGACTCGCCGGCGGTCAAGCCAGCTGGCATCGCGCCTCGCGTCAGGCATCGCGGCGGATTTCCCTACCGCGACTAGCTACGCGCTTGCCCCAGGACGACCATCGCCTGGGTTCCCTTGCCCTTCCTCGTCACCCCCTCGGTCATAGCGGACGCGACGTGGTACGGGAATATCAACCCGTTGGCCATCGGCTACGCCTCTCGGCCTCGCCTTAGGTCCCGACTAACCCTGAGCAGACGAACTTTACTCAGGAAACCTTGGACAATCGGTGGGGGGGATTCTCACCCCCCTTGCGTTACTCATGCCGGCATTCTCACTTCCCGTCGCTCCACAGCCGCTCACGCGACCGCTTCACGGCGAACGGGAACGCTCTCCTACCGATCGGCCGCCCGCAGGCGGTTCGATCCCACAGCTTCGGAGGCTGGCTTGAGCCCCGTTGAATTCTCCGCGCCCGAACACTTGACCAGTGAGCTGTTACGCACTCTTTCAAGGATGGCTGCTTCTAAGCCAACCTCTTGGTTGTCTCGGCATTCGAACATCGTTCTCCACTTAGCCAGCACTTAGGGTCCTTAGCTGGTGGTCTGGGTTGTTTCCCTCTCGCGTACGAAGTTTATCCCCCGCACGCTGACTCCCGGGGTGAACATGATGGTCTTCGGAGTTTGCCTGAAGTCGGTAACCTGGTAGGGCCCCTAGTCCAAGCAGTGCTCTACGGCCATCACGCACATACCCGAGGCTATACCTAAATATATTTCGGAGAGAACCAGATATCTCTGGGCTTGCTTAGCCTTTCACTCCTATCCACAGGTCATCCGCCCAGTTTTCAACCTAGGTCGGTTCGGTCCTCCACGAGGTCTTACCCCCGCTTCAACCTGCCCATGGATAGCTCGCCCAGTTTCGGGTCTACCGCCAGTGACTGATTCGCCCTGTTCGGACTCGCTTTCGCTGCGGCTCCGCTCATCGCTTAACCTCGCCACTGACGAGTAACTCGCCGGCCCGTTATGCAAAAAGTACGCCGTCACGCCCGAAGGCGCTCCGACCACTTGTAGGCACGCGGTTTCAGGTGCTATTTCACTCCCCTTCCGGGGTGCTTTTCACCTTTCCCTCACGGTACTAGTTCACTATCGGTCACCAGGGAGTACTTAGCCTTGGAGGGTGGTCCCCCCGGGTTCGGACCGCGTTTCACGGCAGCGGTCCTACTCAGGAGCTTCGATCGACAGGTCAGTGCCCTTTCGCCTACGGGGCGGTTGCCCTCTATGGCGCGAGGTTCCACTCGACTTCGGCTAGAGCCTGACTTGGTAACTGTCGCCGGGTCGGGCACGACCCGGACACGAAGCCCTACGACCCCCGCCAGGCAACGCGTGCCCGCTTTCACCTGGCAGGTTTAGGCTGATCCCCTTTCGCTCGCCACTACTCGGGGAGTCTCGGTTGATTTCCTTTCCTCGGGGTACTGAGATGTGTCAGTTCCCCCGCTTGCCTTCCGCCGCCTATGAATTCAACAACGGATGACGCCGCATTACCGGCGCCGGGTTTTCCCATTCGGAGATCCGCGGGTCAAGGGCTGTTCAGCGCCTCACCGCGGCTTATCGCAGCCGTCCACGTCCTTCTTCGGCTCCTGGTGCCAAGGCATCCACCGTGTGCCCTTAATATCTTGACGGTGAGCTCCGTCCGCGCTCCGGAGAGCCCGGACGGTGCATGCTCCGCCGCGCCCTGGGGCGCGGTCGGTGCAAATACCCGTTTTGGCCTTTGTGCAGTTTTCAAGCATCGCCGAGGCGCAACGAGCGGAGGTCTTCCGCCCGCGGTCCCTCAAAACTGAGCAGCGAGCGACCACGCCGTGCCGGCTCGAGGCCGGTCGACGTGGTGCCACGTCCGGTCGACATTCGGGATTTCTCCCTAGAAAGGAGGTGATCCAGCCGCAGCTTCCGCTACGGCTACCTTGTTACGACTTCACCCCAATCACGAGCCCCACCTTCGACGGCTGCCTCCCAGAGGGTTAGCTCACCGGCTTCGGGTGTTGCCCGCTTTCGTGGTGTGACGGGCGGTGTGTACAAGGCCCGGGAACGTATTCACCGCGGCGTTGCTGATCCGCGATTACTAGCAACTCCGGCTTCATGGAGGCGAGTTTCAGCCTCCAATCCGAACCGAGACGCGCTTTTTGGGATTTGCTCCACCTCACGGTATTGCGTCCCTTTGTACGCGCCAATGTAGCACGTGTGTAGCCCTGGACATAAGGGGCATGATGACTTGACGTCATCCCCACCTTCCTCCGGTTTGTCACCGGCAGTCTCCCATGAGTCCCCAACTAAATGCTGGCAACATGGGACAGGGGTTGCGCTCGTTGCGGGACTTAACCCAACATCTCACGACACGAGCTGACGACAGCCATGCACCACCTGTGAGGGTGTCCCGAAGGAAGATCGTGTTTCCACGACTGTCACCCACATGTCAAGCCCAGGTAAGGTTCTTCGCGTTGCGTCGAATTAAACCACATGCTCCGCTGCTTGTGCGGGCCCCCGTCAATTCCTTTGAGTTTTAGCCTTGCGGCCGTACTCCCCAGGCGGGGCACTTAATGCGTTAGCGCCGGCACGGGAGGAGTCGACACCTCCCACACCTAGTGCCCATCGTTTACGGCGTGGACTACCAGGGTATCTAATCCTGTTCGCTCCCCACGCTTTCGCGCCTCAGCGTCAGTACCGTCCCAGCGAGCTGCCTTCGCTATCGGTGTTCCTCCTGATATCTGCGCATTCCACCGCTACACCAGGAATTCCACTCGCCTCTTCCGGACTCTAGCCCGACAGTATCCACCGGCGTTCCAGGGTTGAGCCCTGGACTTTTACAGCGGACTTATCGGGCCGCCTACGCGCGCTTTACGCCCAATGATTCCGGACAACGCTAGCCCCCTACGTATTACCGCGGCTGCTGGCACGTAGTTAGCCGGGGCTTCTTGTGGAGGTACCGTCAGTACGGTCGGCTGTTCGCCGCCGCACCTTCGTCCCTCCTGAAAGGGGTTTACAACCCGAAGGCCTTCTTCCCCCACGCGGCGTTGCTGCGTCACGCTTTCGCGCATTGCGCAAGATTCCCCACTGCTGCCTCCCGTAGGAGTCTGGGCCGTGTCTCAGTCCCAGTGTGGCTGATCGTCCTCTCAGACCAGCTACCCATCGTTGCCTTGGTGAGCCGTTACCTCACCAACAAGCTAATGGGCCACGGGCCCCTCCCGAAGCGGAGGCCGAAGCTTCCTTTACTCGCTGCACTTGAGTGCAGCGAGCACATCCGGTATTAGCCCGAGTTTCCTCGGGTTGTCCCGGTCATCGGGGCAGGTTACCCACGTGTTACTCACCCGTTCGCGGCTTTGCCCCAGGGCAAGCCCTGGTTCGTCGCTCCACTTGCATGTGTTAGGCACGCCGCCAGCGTTCGTCCTGAGCCAGGATCAAACTCTCCGTGAAAAGTGACTCGAGGTTTCATCTCCGGCGGCCCAGTGACGGGTCGCCGGCTCCTCTGTCGTTCAGAGAGTCGCCATGCCTGGCAGGCCGCCGGGTACACAATCCAGCGGCCGGCATGACAGGGTTGTTGGCCCGTCGCCCCTGGCCAGCGGCCACGAGCGGCGGGTCGGACGTATCACGAGCTCCGGGAAACCCCGGGGCTCGCGCGCTGCTCAGTTTTCAAGGACCGTCCTGCTCCCTGCTCACGGGGACTCCGCGCGCAGGCAGCACCGCCTCGAGGGCGACCATCCAGTATATAGGCCATCGCAGGTCTGCCGCAAGCGCGACGACCGGATCGCCCGGTGAGTCTACCGGAGGGTCAGGCGCCGCCGTCGATCCGAAGCCGCCTGTGGCGCCGCTTTCCGACCTGGAGCACCTGGCCGTCGAGCTCGGCGGCGGGGACGTCGAGCCCACCGGGCTCCACCGCCCGACCGCCGATTCGAACGCCGCCCTGGTCGATCAGGCGCCGGGCCTGGCTGCGGCTGAGCCCGAACTGTTCGGCGAGCACCGCTGGCAGGTGAACCGTGCCGTCGGGGCCGTTCGCCTGGACCACAGACTCCTCGAGATCGTCAGGAAGCTCGCCGCGGACGTGCAGCTGGTCGAAGCGCGCCTCCGCGGCGTCGCCCGCGTCGGGACCGTGGAAGCGCTCCACCAAGCGCCGCGCGAGCTCGCGCTTGGCCTCGCCCGGATGGCGCCCGGGGTCCAGACCGGCGCCCAGGAGAAGCTCGTAGTACTGGTTCATGACGTCATCCGGGATGCTCATCAGCTTCCCGAACATCTCCTCGGGGGGGTCCGTGACCCCGACGTAGTTGCCGTACGTCTTGCTCATCTTCCGGGTCCCATCGGTGCCCACCAGGATCGGCATCGTGATGATCGACTGGGCGGGCACCCCGAACGAGGCCTGCACGTCGCGCGCGAACAGCAGGTTGAACTTCTGATCCGTCGCTCCGAGCTCGATGTCCGCCTGTACGGCCACCGAGTCGTACCCCTGAAGCACCGGGTACAGGAGCTCGAGGACCGAGATCGCCTGGTCGCGCCTCATCCGCTGGGTGAAGTCGTCACGCTCGAGCAGCCGCGCGACCGTGAATCGCCGGATCAGGCCGAACAGCTCGTCGCTCGGCATCGAGAGCCACTCGCTGTTGTGGCGCAGCTCCGTGCGCTCGCGATCGAGCACCGCGAACGCCTGCTCCTCGTAGGTGCGGGCGTTGGTCTCGAGTTCCTCGGGCGAGAGCACCGGTCGGGTCGAGTCCCGCCCGCTCGGATCGCCGACCCTGGCGGTGTAGTCGCCGATGATCAACACAACGGTGTGTCCCGCATCCTGGAAGGCCCGCAACTTCGTCAACACCACACAGTGCCCGAGGTGGATGTCCGGGCTGGTCGGGTCGACCCCGAACTTGACCCGGAGCGGCCTGCGTTCGGCGAGCTGCTCCACCAGGCGGCCCTCGGGCAGCGCGTCGACCGCGCCTTCGAGGAGGCGCCGAGCGGCCTCGGCAACCGCCGGGTTCGTCACCGGGCCAATGCTAGACTGACGCGCTCGCTCGGCGGGATTCGCCTCCCCGCGTGCTCCCGGGGTGATCCTCGAACGGGCGGGTCCACCGCCTGTGCCCTTCGCCGCCGAGCGCCGCCCACAGATGGTCACGACCGCAGCGAGACCGGATGGCTCCCAAGCTTAGGCTGCCCAGGCTGCGGCCGGGCGCCGAAGGGCGCGGCAATGCGCGCACCCAGGCTCAGGAGCCGGCCGCCGGCAACGGCAAGGGGTCGAACGGCTCCGAGCCGCCCCAGGGAACGGCGGCGGAGCCCGCGGCCCTTCCCGAGCCCGGGCAGCCCAGTCGGCGGCCTCGACTGAAGAAGCTCCGCTTCACCTTCGTCTTCCTCGGGCTCTCGCTGCTGGCCCTGATCTCCTGGATCTTCGGGATCATGATGGCGGTCGCCAGCGACCTCCCCCAGCTCGAGGACCGGGCCCAGTTCGCCCACGCCCAGAACTCGGTCGTCTACGACATCAACGGCGAGAAGATCGCCACCCTGACCAACAACGAGGGGCGGATCCTGATCAACTCAGGCGACATCGCCCCGGTGATGAAGGAGGCCACCGTCTCGATCGAGGACCAGCGCTTCTACGAGCATCGCGGGGTCGACTTCCAGGGAATCGGCCGCGCGGTCGTCCAAGACGTCCTCCACACGGGCGCCTCCCAGGGAGCCTCGACGATCACCGAGCAGTTCGTCAAGAACGCCCTCCGCGCTCAGCAGAGCCGAACCGTGTTCCAGAAGCTGCGCGAGGCGGCGCTCGCCTACCAGCTGGAGCGACATTGGGACAAGGACAAGATCATCACGCAGTACCTGAACGAGATCTACTTCGGCGAGGGCGCCTACGGCATCGAGGAGGCGGCCAAGACCTACTTCGGGTGGAACCACGAAGGCTGCGGGCAGGACGTTGGCCCGGCCTGCGCCTCCGATCTGCTCCCCTGGGAGGCGGCGTTGCTGGCGGGGATCATCTCCAACCCCAGCGCCTACGACCCGCGCACCAACCCCGAGGACGCGCTCGCCCGCCGCAATGTGGTGCTTCAGAGCATGGCCGACCAGGGATACATCACCGCGGACGAGTACGCCGACTACGCCACCCAGCCGGTCCCGAAGCCGGCCCAGATCGCGACCCCGACCGAGGACTCCAAGGCCCCCTACTTCACCTCCTGGATGCGCCAACAGCTGGTCGACAAATACGGCGCCGGAGAGGCCTTCGGCGGAGGCCTGGACGTGCAATCGACCCTTGACCTCACCCTCCAGGACCAGGTCCAACAGATCGCCTACGATCGGACCGCGGGCGTCGGCCTCAACGCGGCGGTGGTGGTGCTCGACAACGCAACCGGCGGCGTGCGGGCGATGGTCGGCGGCTACGACTACCAGCACCAGCCCTTCAACCTCGCCACCCAGGGGCATCGCCAGCCCGGGTCGGCGTTCAAGCCGTTCACGCTGGTGACGGCGCTCGAGCAGGGCCACTCCCCGGATCAGGTCTTCTCGTCGGCCCCCCAGGAGATCCCGTTCAAGGCCCAGGTCCCGACCAGGAACGGAAAGGGACCGCCCAAGGTCCTTCCCGAGCTGTTCAAGGTCCACAACTACGGCGACGAGTACCAAGGCAGCGCGTCGATCGCGACCGCGACCACCTACTCCGACAACTCCATCTACTCCCAACTCGGGATGTCGCTGGCCGGCGGGCCCGCGGCGATCGCCGGAACCGCGAACAAGATGGGCATCCAGACGGACCTGTCGACGTCTAAGACCAAGTATTCGGTCGGCGACGGGCCGTTCCAGCCCTACAACCCGGCGCTGATCCTGGGCGGCCTGGAGACGGGCGTCTCCCCGCTCGAGATGGCGCACGCCTACCTGACGCTGCAGCACAACGGCCAGATCGTCAGCGGCACGATGGCCGACTCGCCGAACGGCCCGGTTGCGATCAACAAGGTCAGCAACGAGCCTCCGGGCAGCGACGGGGACCTGATCGAGTCGAACGACGGCGGCCCCGGGTACGACAAGCTGGAGACGAAGCAGGTCGTGCCCCCGGAGGTCGCCGCCACCGCCCGGACCCTGTTGCACGGAGTGGTCACCTCCGGGACCGGGGCCAATGCCTATACCGGCGACTCGAGCGAGTGGGGAAAGACCGGAACCACCGAGAACAACGGCGACGCCTGGTTCGTGGGGGCCAACCGGGACGTCACGATCGCCGTCTGGGTCGGACATGCCGACTCGGTCAGGCCGATGGAGACGGAGTACGGGGGCTCCCCGGTGGACGGCGGCACGATCCCGGCTCTGATCTTCAACGAGGCGATCAGCGCCTACGAACAGCTGAAGAGCGCGCAGGATCGCGGCCAGCCACACAGGTCGCCGGACGCGGTTGGTCCGGTGCCGACCACACCGGCCCCGGTCGCTCCCTCGACCCCGGCCCCGGCCCCGGCCGAGCAAAGCCAGCCGGCGAGCCCCCAGCGGTCGCAGCCGGCGCCCCAGTCACAACCGCAGCAGCAGTCCAACCCCCCGCCCTCCGACGGGGGCGGGTCCTCGGGCCCCGCCACCAACGGCGGAGTCTCCGGCTAGCCGGAAACGGGACGGGAGAGGAACCGGCTATCCGCGGCACAGAAGCGCCACGGCAACTCGGTGCCACGGCTGATCCCGATCCGGGGACCGGTCGCCACCACGACCCTGGTCGAGCCGCCCTCGCGGCCCCGGAGCTCGAACGGCTCTTCGGCGAGTGATGCACGGTTGACCTCGAGTCCGATCCCGAGCGCCTCGGTCAGCTTGCCCGGCCCAGAGCAGAGCTCGCGCGCCGACTCGCGTCCCCGTCGAGACCGCATCTGGTCGACGCCCCAGCGGGGCTCGAGTGCCCGGATCAGGACCGCGGCAGCCGCCCCCTCGGGCTCACAGACGAAGTTGAGGCAGGCATGGATCCCGTAGGAGCGGTAGACGTACGCGTGCGCCGGCGGGCCGAACAGGGGCGCGGTTCGCGGCGTCAGCCCGACGAAGGCATGGCAAGCCGGATCGTCGCGCTCGTAGCTCTCCGTCTCGACGATCACGCCGCCGACGCCACCGAACGACAGCGAGCACCCGATCAGGTCCCGCGCCACCTCGTGCACCGAGCGGTCGAAGAAGCCAACCTCCAGCTGGCCGGCTCGCTGGGCGTCGGCGATCAGGGCGCTGGCTCCGTCTCCAGCTCCGCTAGAGCCTTCCGGGCGGCCTCGAGCTGCTCTGTGACCCGCCGGGAGGCGGTCCCGCCGGCGGAGCGCTTGGACTCGATCCAGCTGGCGGACGACAGGACCTCGTAGTAGGAGTCGTCGAGGAGCTCGGAGTGACGGCGAAGGTCCTCCGCCGTCAGCTCGGAGGGCGCCTTGCCCTGCTCCAAGGCGTCGCGAACCAGGCCCCCGACCACCCCGTGCGCCTCCCGGAACGGCATGCCCTTGCGGACCAGCAGGTCGGCGACGTCGGTCGCCGCGGCGAACTCGTCCCCTGCCGCCTCCGCCATCCGCTCCCGGTCGAAGCTGAGGGCAGCGAGCATGCGCTCCGCCGCCTCGAGGCAGAGCTCGAGGTTGTCGGTCGCATCGAACAGCGGCTCCTTGTCCTCCTGGAGGTCCTTCGAGTAGGCCAGCGGGAGCCCGTGCATGACCCCGCTCAGGGTGAGAAAGCTGGCGCAGATCCGAGGCGCCTTGGCGCGCAGGAGCTCGGCGGCGTCAGGGTTCTTCTTCTGGGGCATGATGCTCGAGCCGGAGGAGAAGCTCTCGCTCACCTCGCAGAACGAGAACTCGCTGCTCGACCAAAGCACGACCTCCCCCCCGAGCCGCGAAAGGTGCGTCGCGCAGACCGACGCCGCCGAGAGGTAGTCGAGGACGAAGTCGCGGTTGGAGACGGCGTCGATCGAGTTGGGCGCCACGGACTCGAACCCGAGGTCGCGGGCCACGGCGTCGCGGTCGAGGTCCCAGTTGAGGCCGGCGAGCGCCCCTGAGCCCAGCGGCAGCTGGCCGGCGGAGTCGCGGGCCGCGCCGAACCGCCGCGCGTCGCGTTCCAGCATCCAGAAGTAGGCGAGCAGATGGTGGCCCAGGTAGACGGGCTGGGCCCGCTGCAGGTGCGTGTAGCCCGGCATCGGCCAGTCCGCATGGTGCTCGGCGAGCTCGAGCAGGCGCCCCATCAACGCGGCCACGAGGCGCCCGGCCAGGCGAGCGTGATCGCGCACGTAAAGGGCGACATCGGTCGCAACCTGGTCGTTTCGCGAGCGGCCGGTGTGGAGCTTGCCCCCCAGCGGCCCGATCACCTCGATCAGGCGCTGCTCGATCGCCATATGGATGTCCTCCTCGCCCTCCTCGAGGGGAAACGAGCCACCTTCGAACTCCTCCGCCACCGTCGACAGGCCCCGTTCGATCTGGGCGAGCTCGTCCGGGTCGAGAATCTCGGCGGCGTGCAGCGAGCGCGCATGCGCTCTCGACTGCTCAATGTCGTAGGGGGCCAGCCGGCGATCGAAGCGGATCGAGGCATTGAGCTGGGCGAACAGGGGATCGGGAGGCTCGTGGAATCGCGCCATGCGTCCCAGTCTATGAACCGGGTAGGCTCGGAGCCTGTGAGGCTGCTCGTCACCGGGGCGACCGGCAAGGTCGGCAACGCGGTCGCCCGCCGTCTGGCCGATCGCGGCGACGAGGTGGTCGCCTTGGTTCGCAACGCCGCCAATGCGCGCGAGCTGCTTCCCGCCGGCATCGAGCTGGCGAGCGGCGACGTCACCGACCCCGATTCGCTGCGCGCGGCGACCCAGGGCGTCGCCGGGGTCTTCAACTGCATGGGCCTGTTCGAGCAGTGGTTCCCCGATCCCGCGATCTTCGATCGGGTCAACGCGCAGGGCGCGGCCGACGTGGTCGCAGCCGCCCGGGATGCCGGCGCCGGCCGGGTCGTTCATACCTCGACCTTCGACGTCTTTCACGCCGAGGCCGGTGGGACCGTCTCCGAGTCCGCGGTCGCCGACTATCCCAAGGGCACTGCATACGAACGCTCCAAGCAGCGTGCCGAGGAGCTCGTCCTGGCCGAGGCCGCGCGGGGAATCGAGGTGGTGATCGTGAACCCGTCCTCCGTCTACGGGCCGGGGCCCTGGCAGGGCGCCGGCCTCGACCGCGCCTTTCGCGACGCGATCCGGCGCCGCCTACCGGGCGCTCCACCCGGCGGGATGACGCTCGTCCACGCGGACGACGTGGCCGCCGGGCAACTCGCCGCGTTCGAGCGCGGCGAGCCTGGACAGCGCTACATCCTCGCCGACGGCTACGCGACGATGCGGGAACTGCTCGCGGTCGCCGTCGACGAGGCCGGGCGCGGGTGGGTACCGCCCGCGATGCCGGTACCGCTGGCCAAGGGGCTGGCGACCGCGGGCGAGGCGCTTTCGCGGATCATCCGCCGCCCTCCGCTGCTCGGTTCCGGCCAGCTCACCTTCCTGCTCTGGCAGGCCCGGGCCGACAGCTCCAGGGCCCGGTCCGAGCTCGGGGTCGAGTTCAGGCCCTGGGATGAGGGCATCCGAGGCACCGTGCGCTGGATGTCAGAGACCGGGCGGATCTAGCGGCCCGGCCCGGGCTGGGTAGGGAGGGGATTTGGCGCCTTTATGGCGCATAGCGCCACTAAGGCGCCAAGGGCTGATCTGACCCCTACTTGCCCTTTACCTCCAGCGCTTGCGCGAGCGCCGCTACCACCCGATCTACCTCTTCCTCGTGCATTCCGCCGAAGAACGGAAGCGCCAGCAGGCGCGCAGAGGCGTCCTCGGCGACCGGGAACTGGCCCTCGCGGAATCCGAATCGCTCCCGGTAGTGGGGCATCAGGTGGATGCAGGGCATGTAGCCCTTTGCCTGGATCCCCTGCTTCCCGAGCTCGCCAACGATCGCGTCGCGGTCGACGCCACGGGGCAGCAGCACCGCGTAGACGAACCAGCTTCGCAGCTCCTCCCCGCGCTCGGCGCACGGCAGCATCAGCCCCTCCCGCTGGCCAGGTCCCGCCGGGGCGCCGCCGATCGCAGCCAGGCCCTCGGCGTACAGAGCGGCGATCCGGGCCCGCTCGGCGAGCAGCTGCTCGACCCGCTCCAGCTGCACGACGCCGATCGCGGCCTGAAGCTCCGTGAGCCGGTAGTTGAAGCCAAGCCGCTCGTGGGAGAGCCAGTCCATGTCCTCGGCGCGCCCCTGGTTTCGCTCGCTGCGCAGGCGGCTCGCAACCTCCGCCGAGGTGGGGACGATCACCCCGCCTTCGCCGGTGGTGAGCTGCTTGTTCGCGTAGAAGGCAAACGTCGCCAGGTTGCCGCGCGCTCCCACCTTGACCCGGTCGGCGTCCACCGCGCCCGCCGCCTCGCAGGCATCCTCGAGCACTCCGAGGCCCCGATCGCGCGCGATCGCCTCCAGTTCCGCGATCGCCGCGGGATATCCGAGGATGTGGACCGGCAGCAGGCCGGCGGTGTTCTCGGTGATCGCCGCGCGGGCCGCGTCCGGGTCGAGGTTCAGCGTGACCGGGTCAACGTCGCAGAACACCGGGGTCGCCCCCTCGTACAGGAGGCAGTTGGCCGATGCCACGAAGCTGAACGGACTGGTCAGCACCTCATCGCCGGGGCCCCAGGCGAGCGCCCGTGCCCCGAGGTGAAGCGCCGCCGTGCCGGAGGACACCGCGACCGCGTCGTCGACCCCGAGCCAACGGGCGAACCCGCGCTCGAAGCGCTCCAGCATTGGCCCCAGGGAGAGCCTCCCCGAGCGCATCGCCTCGAGCACCATCTCCTCCTCGCGCGGCCCGAGGTCAGGCCGCGCAAGCGGGAGAAGCTCCCCTGACACCTACTCCGTCCTGCCGGAGACCCCGCCGGCCCCGGACGCGGGAGCAGACTCCAAGTCATTCGGGCGGGAGCGGAGGAGCCGGCGGGATTCGTTCTGCGGCTGGAAGGCGTACTCCAATGAATCCACGAGCGCCTCCCACGAGGCCTCGATGATGTTCTCCGAGACCCCGATCGATCCCCAGCTGCGCTGGCCATCCGAGGAGTCCAGGAGCACCCGCGTCACCGCCCCGGTTCCGTGGTGGGTGTCCATGATCCTGACCTTGTAGTCGACCAGCTCGATCTCGGCCAGGTGCGGATGCAACTCGGTGATCGCCTCGCGCAAGGCGCGGTCGAGGGCGTTGACGGGGCCATTCCCCTCCGCCGTTCGCACGTACCTGTTGCCGTCGACCCAGATCTTGATCGTCGCCTCGGTCTCCACCTTGCCGTCGGCCCGCTTCTCGGTGATCACCCGGAAGCCCTCGAGCCGGAACAGGGACTCGTACTCCCCCGCCTCACGGCGCAGCAGGAGCTCGAACGAGGCGTCCGCAGCTTCGTACTGGTAGCCGCTGTGCTCACGCTCCTTCAGCCGCTCCACCGCCCGCTTGGCGGCGTCCGCGTCGAGGTCGATCCCGGCGCCTTCGGCACGACTCAGCACCGAGCCCCGGCCGGAGAGCTCCGAGATCAGCACGTCCCGGCTGTTGCCGACCAGCTCGGGAGCGATGTGCTCGAAGGTTCGCGCGTCGCTCTTCACCCCGGCGACGTGCATCCCCCCCTTGTGGGCGAACGCGTTGCGACCCACGTAGGGGCGGTCTGGGTCCGCGGTCAGGTTGCAGAGCTCGTCGACGAAGTGCGCGGTCTCGGTCAGACGCCGGAGCCGGTCTGCCGGGACGCATTCGTGGCCCATCTTGAGCTGGAGCGCCGGGAGGATCGAGACCAGGTTGGCGTTGCCGGTTCGCTCTCCGTAGCCGTTGATCGTGCCCTGCACCAGCCTGGCTCCGGCGTCGACTGCGGCGAGCGAGTTCGCGACCGCGCACTCGCTGTCGTTGTGGGTGTGGATGCCGACCTCGGTCTTGTCGCCGAGCGCCTCCACGACCGCCGCCGTCGCCTCCGAGATCTGGGGCGGCAGGCTGGAGCCGTTGGTGTCGCACAGGGTGACGTCCTGGGCTCCGGCCGCAACCGCCGCTTGCAGGCATTCGAGCGCATACGACTGGTCGTCCCGCCAGCCGTCGAAGAAGTGCTCGGCGTCGTACACGACCTGCTTCCCGGCGGCGCGCAGAAAGCAGACCGAGTCGGTGATCATCCCGATGTTCTCCTCGCGGGACACCTTGGTCACCTTGTCGAGGTGAAGCGACCAGGTCTTGCCGACCAGGGTGCAAACCGGCGCGAAGCAGGCCGCCAGCTCCCTCAGCCCCTGGTCCTCCTCGGCCGCGACCCCGCGCCGACGTGTCATCCCGAACGCGCACACCTCCGCGTGCTCGAGCTCGATCTCGGCCAGCAGGCCGAACAGCTCGGCCTCCTTGGGGTTCGAGCTCGGAAAGCCGGCCTCGACGTAGTGGATGCCGAGCCGGTCGAGCGCCTGGACGATGCGAACCTTCTCCGCCGCCGACAGCGACATCCCGGAACCCTGCATGCCGTCACGCAAGGTCGTGTCGTAGAGCCTTACCTGTGTCAAATCGATGCCTTTCTCGTTCGAGGGACGGGCGAGGGCCGTGGGGCCCGGTGTTGCGCGGCGCCGCCGCGCGGCCGCGAGCCGCTACGCGGCTGCGGCGCCGCTAATTCGCCCGATTGCCTCGAAGGAGATGCGCACGATCAAGAGGTGACTTTACTCGGTTGGTCGACGATGTCCAGCCACTCCAGGTACTCCCGGGCTCGCCCATGCAGGGCGTCCTCGTACTTGGCCGCCAGCACCCTGGTGATCTCCCCCGGCGCGCCCAGGTCGTGGTCGTCGATCTGGCGCACCGGCACCAGCTCCGCAGCCGTACCGACTAGGAACGCCTCCTCGGCGACGTAGAGCTCGGACCGGGACACGTCGCGCTCGACCACCGTGTAGCCCAGGTCCTCGGCGATCTGGATCACCGACTTGCGGCTGATCCCGTCCAGGATCGACGCCGTGTGCCCCGGGGTGACCAGCTCGCCGTCGCGGACCACGAACACGTTCTCCCCCGAGCCCTCGCAGACGACGCCGCTCTGGTCGAGCAGGATCGCCTCGTCGTAACCGGCCTTGGCGGCCTCGGTCTTGGCCAGGATCGAGTTCAGGTACTGGCCGGAGGCCTTCGCGTGGGGGATCAGGCTGTCGGGGGAGATCCGCCTCCAAGACGAGACGGTGGCCCGGATCCCGTCGCGCTTTCCCTCCTCGCCGAGGTAGGCGCCCCACGGCCACACCGCGATCACCATCTCCACCGGGGCGGTGGGCGCGTAGAGGCCCATCTCGCCGTATCCGCGGAAGGCGATCGGGCGGATGTAACAGCTGGCGAGGCCGTTGCGCCGGATCAGCTCATGGGTCGCCCGCCGAAGATCCTCGAGCGTATACGGGAGATCCAGGTAGTACAGGTCGGCCGACTTCTGCAGCCGCTCGAGGTGGTCACGGTGGCGGAAGATCGCCGGCCCGTGCTCGGTCTCGTAGGCCCGGACGCCCTCGAACACCCCGCTGCCGTAGTGAAGGCCGTGGGTGAGAACGTGGACCTTGGCGTCGTCCCAGCGAACGAGATCGCCGTTCATCCAGATCCACTCCGACTTCTCCACGGTTTCCTCCAGGTCGAAGGCGGTCAACGGTCGACCGCCGCGTCACACAGGTGCGCGAAGTATGCCGGAACGCCCAGCCCGCGCCAAACGGGCGTCAGGGCCCGAGCGCCTCGACCACGGCCTCGGTCATCCGCTCGGTCCCGACCCCGGTCGGCGCCGGACTCGCGCCCTCCGACGCCGGCGGGCCGTCGAGCAGGTCGGGGGTCCGCAGGCCGCGCTCCAGCGCCGAGTCGACCGCGGCCTCGATCGCGCTCGCCTGTTTGGGACGGTCGAGGCCGTGGCGCAGCATCATCGCCGCGGAGAGAAAGGTGGCGAGCGGGTTGGCGATGCCCTTGCCGGCGATGTCCGGTGCAGACCCGTGGACGGGCTCGAACAGCCCCGGGCCGGCGTCTCCGAGGCTGGCCGAGGGGAGCATCCCGAGCGACCCGGTGAGCATCGCGGACTCGTCGCTGAGGATGTCGCCGAACATGTTCTCGGTCAAGAGGACGTCGAACCGCGACGGGCTCGAGACCAGCTGCATCGCCGCGTTGTCGACCAGCATGTGGTCGAGCTCCACCTCGGGATAGTCGCCGGCCACGCGCTCCACGGTCTCTCGCCACAGGCGGGAGGTCTCGAGCACGTTGGCCTTGTCGATCGAGGTCACACGCGGCGTGCGGGTGCCTCCCCCCCGTCGCGCCGCAGCCCCAAAGGCGACCCGCGCGATTCGCTCGATCTCGCCGACCGAGTACTCGCACGTGTCATGGGCCCGCTCGCCCTCACGGCCACGGTCGCCAAAGTAGATCCCCCCGGTCAGCTCCCGCACCACCAGCAGGTCGGTATCCCGGATCCGCTCGGGGCGCAGGGGGCTGGAGCCGACCAGCGCCGAGCTCGGGCGGACGGGGCGCAGGTTCGCGTACAGGCCCAAGCCCTTGCGCAGCCCGAGCAGCCCCTGCTCGGGGCGAGGGGCATCGGGGTCGGTGGTGTCCCACCTGGGGCCCCCAACCGCCCCGAGCAGGACCGCATCCGCCTCGCGACACGCCTCCAGGACATCGTCGGCGAGCGCGGTGCCTTGGGCGTCGATCGAGGCGCCTCCGACGACCTGCTCGGAGAACTCGAACGAATCCAGCCGCTCGAGCAACCGCCGCGTGGCCGCGACGATCTCCGGGCCGATGCCGTCCCCCGGCAGCAGCGCTATCCGGGGCGCGCTCACCGTCGCCCCGCCGAGATGTTGAGCCGCACGTAGTCGAGGGTCAGCGGCCGCGGGACCGCCTCCAGCGCGGCATCCACGTAAGCGCTGTGGAGCTCGTCCGGCAGCCGGTCCAGGTGCGCGCCCAGGCAGACGCTCTCCAGGTAGGCGCGGGGGTCGCTCGGCTGCGTGGGACGGTCCTCCAGCCAGCACCGCACCCGATCGAAGCCGGCGCCCCGTAGTCGCATCTCCGTGTCCCCCGGGGAGGCGAAGTTCCAGGCGCTCGAGATGCCGCGAAGGTAGGGCGCGAAGCGCTCGTCGCCGTTGACGTTCTCGATCGAGTTCAGGAATTCCTCAACGTTGCCGATCCCGCCGCACTGCGCCTCAAGGCGTCCCCCGGGGGCGAGCGTGGCGTGCAGGCGCGCGAACAGGCGCCGGTGATCGAGTATCCAGTGGAAGGTGGCGTTGGAGAAGACCGCGTCGACCGGATCGGGCAGCTCCAGCTCGAGCAGGTCAGAGACGATCAGCTCCGGATCCCCGCCGAGTGCCGCCCTTGCCCGGGCGATCATCGACGGCGAGGCATCGACACCGATCACCCGACCGCCGGGCAGTCGCTCGAGCAACAGCCTCGTCACCCTGCCGGTCCCACAGCCGGCGTCGAGGACCGTCTCCTCGCCGCTCAGCTGGAGCCGGTCGATCACGTCCCGCGCCCAGTCCTCCTGCGGGTCCGCAACTCGGTCGTACGTGGTCGCGTCCCAGTCCCGGGGTCCGGAGTCGCTCACAGCGCAGTGGTCACAGGGCCTCGATCGCCCGCCTCGGTGGCCTCGAACGCGGCGATCACCTCCTCCCGCCGCAGGGTGAGGCCGATCTCGTCGAGGCCGTGGAGCAGCCGGTGCTTGACGTCCTCATCGATCTCGAACTCAACCACCCCGCCGGCGAAGGTGACCGTCTGATCGTCGACGTCGATCCGGGCCTCCCTCGCATCGGCGACCGCCTTGCAGTGTTCCTGGTCGAGGATCACGGGCAGCAGGCCGACCTTGGTGCAGTTGACGTAGAAGATGTCCGCGAACGAGGGCGCGACGACCGCCTCGAAGCCGAAGTCCTGAAGCGCCCACGGCGCGTGCTCGCGCGAGGAGCCGCAGCCGAAGTTGCGGCCCGTGACCAGGATCGGGTTCGGCGCCAGCTCGATCTCGCCCGCCTCGACCCAGTCGTGGAACAGGAACCGGCCGAAGCCGGTCCGCTCGACCCGCTTCAGGAACTGCTTGGGGATGATCTGATCGGTATCGACGTCCGCCCGGTCGAGCACCGACACCTGCCCCTCGATCACATCCACAGGCCTCACCGGAGCCACCCCTCGGCAACTTGGCACCACCCGTTGGAGCTAGGGACGAAGTCCCGGGTCGTGCGCCTGGTCCTGCCGCCACGGTGGCGTTGCAACCCGCCGGAAACGGAGGCGAAGCCGAGGCTTCCGGCGGAGTTGTTCACCGCCACTCCCTGATGTCGACGAAGTGGCCCTCCACCGCCGCGGCGGCGGCCATCTTCGGGCTGACCAGGTGGGTGCGCCCCCCCTTCCCCTGGCGACCCTCGAAGTTGCGGTTGGACGTCGAGGCACAGCGCTCGCCCTCGGCGAGGGTGTCGGGGTTCATACCGAGGCACATCGAGCAGCCGGCGGTTCGCCATTCGAAGCCGGCGGAGCGAAAGGCCTGGTCGAGCCCCTCCTCCTCGGCCTGGGACTTGACCCGCGCAGATCCCGGGACGACCATGGCTCGTACCGACCGGGCGATCCGTCGTCCATCCACCATCGCTGCCGCCTCGCGGAGATCCTGGATCCGCGAGTTGGTGCAGGAGCCGATGAAGACCCGATCGACGGCGATGTCGCACATTTGCGTTCCCGGCTCGAGCGCCATGTAGGCGAGTGCCCGCTCGGCCGCCTCGCGATCCGCCGGCCCCTCGCCCCAGCCGGCCGGGTCGGGAACCGTGTCGGTGACCTGGGCCACCATCCCGGGAGTCGTGCCCCATGTGACCATGGGCGAGATCGCCCCCGCGTCGATCTCGACCTCGGTGTCGAAGCTGGCCCCCTCGTCCGTCGGCAGGCGGCTCCACGCAGCGACCGCCGCCTCGAAGTCCGCCGGTGCTCCCGGCCGGCCTCGGACCCACTCGAACGCGGCCTCGTCGGGCGCGATCATCCCGGCGCGCCCGCCGCCCTCGATGGTCATGTTGCAGATCGTCATCCGATTGTCCATCGACAGTCCCCGGATCGTCTGCCCCGCGTACTCGACCGCGTGCCCGACCATGCCACCTACCCCGAGGCGCCCGATCGTCGCCAGGATCAGGTCCTTGGCGGTCACGCCCGGGCCCAGCTCCCCGGAGTAGGCGATCCGCATCGTCCGCGGTCGCTTCTGGACCAGGCACTGGGTTGCGAGCACGTGCTCGACCTCCGAGGTGCCGATCCCGACCGCGAGGGCGCCGAATGCGCCATGGGTGGAGGTGTGGCTGTCGCCGCAGACGATCACCAGGCCGGGCTGAGTCAGCCCCAGCTCCGGGCCGATCACGTGCACGATCCCCTGGCGATCGGAGCCGAGCGAGTAGACCGGGACGCCGAACTCCTCGCAGTTGCGCTCCAGCGTCTCGACCTGGACCCGCGAGAGCTCGTCCGCGATCAACCGCGCGGTCGGAGTGCCATCGGTCGGCACGTTGTGATCGGCGGTGGCGACCGTCTTGTCGGGCCGGCGGACCTTGCGGCCCTCGAGGCGGAGCCCGTCGAATGCCTGCGGCGAGGTCACCTCGTGGACCAGGTGCAGGTCGACGTAGATCAGCCCGTCGTCGACCTCGTGGGCGTCCCAGATCTTGTCGAACATCGTCTTCGGCATCCCGTCAGCCCCTCCTCAGCCCGGCCGCCACCACGGCGAGCAGCTCGGCGACCTCGTCGCCATCGTTTTCGAAGTGGTGGGCGAGATCGGCATCGAAGGTGACGCTGTCGCCGGTCCGCAGGGAGTGGCGCTCCCCGTCGACGAACAGGGTCGGTGCCCCGGCGGTCACGATCGCCGTCTCGCGGCTGCCGGGCTCGTGCATCGGCGGGTCCCCGGCCCCACCGGTCGCGGCCCCGGGCTCGAGCCGATGGCGGGAGACGTCGGCGCGCTGGCCGGGCAGCGGCGGGGTCAGCTCCTCGACCGAGTGGCCGCCGCGATTGCGCCGGCGCCCCCGGCCGCGGCGGACGACGATCACATGTCCGGCCTCGTCGAGGCGCAGGAGCTGGGAGAGGCTGAGGTCGAGTCCGGCGGCGATCCGGGCCGCCACCGCCAGGGTCGGGCTGGTTTCGCCGCGCTCGACCTGCGACAGCATCGGTGCCGAGACCCCGCTCCGCTCCGCCAGGTCTCGCAGCGAGAGGCCCGTGCCCTCCCGCAGGGCCCGAACCCGGGGGCCCAACGCCGTCGTCGTCGAAGGGGCTCCATTGCGCTCGACTGTGGCGGGCGCCGCGCTCATAGGCCGTACGTTATCACGTACGTTTGTTCACCATTAGCCCGCTTTGGGCGTGCCCGCCTTCAATGGCGCAGGGTGAAATGGCGGCCGACGCGGCTACGGCCCCGGAGTCGTCGGCTCTCGGGCCGCCTCCGCCGCGACCCCCTCGGCCTCGCGCACGGCGGCCCCCTCGAGCGCATTCGACAGCGCCCGCACGTAGGCGCGCGCCGAGGCCTCCAGGATGTCGGTGGCCACGCCTTGGCCGCTGGCCAGCCGGCCGTGGGCGCGGAGGGTCACCGTCACCTCACCGAGCGCGTCCTCGCCCTCGGTGACCGCGGATACGCTGTAGGAGCGAAGCTCCGAATCGGTTCCGGTCGCCTCCCGAATGGCGACGAAGATCGCGTCCACCGGGCCGTCGCCGGTTGCCTCCGCAACCGCCTCCTCGCCTGATGGCACCCGCAGGGTGACCCTGGCTCGGGGGTCCCGATGGGAGCCCGCCTCGACCTCGAACGACTCCAGCACGTAGCGCTCGGCCGAATCGCGCATCTCCTCGGAGACGATCGCCTCCAGGTCGAGCGCGGTGATCTGCTTCTTCTTGTCGGCGATCTCCTTGAACCGCGCGAACGCCTGGTTGAGCGCGTTGCCCTCGACCTTGAACCCAAGCTGCTCAAGCGCGTCTCGAAGCGCGTGGCGGCCGGAGTGCTTGCCGAGCACGATCTGTTCCGGCTCGGCGCCCACCTCGGCGGCTTGGATCCACTCGAACGTGGTCCGCTCCTTCAGCACCCCGTCCTGGTGGATGCCGGACTCGTGCGCGAACGCGTTGCGTCCCACCACCGCCTTGTTAGGCGGCACCTGGTAGCCGGTGAACCGCGTCACCATGCGGCTGGTTCGGGCCAGTTCGCGGGTATTGACGCCGGTGTCGAGGCCGTGGACGTCATGGCGGGTCCGCAGCAGGACGACGATCTCTTCGAGCGAGCAGTTGCCGGCCCGCTCGCCGATTCCGTTCACGGCGCACTCCACCTGGCGAGCGCCGGCCAGCACCCCCGCATACGAGTTCGCCACCGCCAGCCCGAGGTCGTCGTGGCAGTGCACGGAGGTGCGGACCCCTCGCAACTCCGGGACCAGCTCGAACAGGCGCTCGAAGTAGCGACGGTACTCCTCCGGGGTCGTGTACCCGACGGTGTCGGGGATGTTGACCACCGTGGCGCCCTCGGCGACCGCGATCGCGCACACCTCGGCCGTGAACTCGGGATCCGCCCGGGTGGCGTCCATGGGCGAGAACTCGACCTCGTCGCAGTAGGACCTGGCCAGGGTCACCGCCGCCCGCGCTTGACCCTTGACGTCGTCCCGCGTTGTCTGGAGCTGGTGCTCGATGTGGATGTCGGAGGTGGAGATGAAGGTGTGGATGCGCGGGCGCCCGGAGTCCTTGATCGCCCCCCAAGCGGCGTCGATATCCGCCTTGTGCGTCCGCGCCAGTCCACAGATCACAGGACCCTCGACCGCGCGGGCGATCGCCTGCACGGCCTCGAAGTCGCCCGGTGAGGTGATCGGGAAGCCGGCCTCGATCACGTCGACGCCGAGCCGCGCCAGCTGCTGGGCGATCTCCACCTTCTCCTGCGTGTTGAGCGAGATGCCCGGCGACTGCTCGCCGTCCCTCAGGGTGGTATCGAAGATGTGGACCCGATCGTGGTCCGGTGCGGGGCCGCTCATTGGCCTTTCCTCCTTCTCCTTGAAACTCAGATGACCTTGTCAGTCGCGGCTACCGCGCCGCCCAGCGCTATTCCCCCCGTAGGGGGAGAAGAAGGAGAAGCGCCAGGCTCTCGGAGTGGAGGGTCATCGAGTGAAGGGACTTTAGCGCACGCGCGGAACCTGACCACCAGGAATCTCGCGTGGACGCCGCCCGGATCCAGGCCCGAGCCGTAGTCAAGGTCACCGTGATCTCGCTCGCGGTGATCGCCGCGTCCCTGCTGCTGGCGCTGATCGTCCTGCACACCCGGACCGAGATCAGGTGGGTGTTCGCCGCCCTGTTCCTCGCCCTGGCCATGAACCCGGCAGTCGACCGGCTGGAGAGCCTGCGGATTCGCGGGCGCAAGGTGCTCCCTCGCTGGCTGGCGATCCTGGTCGTCTACGTCCTCCTCTTCGCCCTGTTCGCCTTCCTGGTCCTGCAGGTGATCCCGCCGATCATCCGCGAGTTCGAGCACCTCGGGTCGAAGGTCCCGGGCTACGTCGAGGACTTCAGGCGGTGGGCCAACCAGAACCAGCAGTTCCAGGACCTGAACCACAAGTACGACATCACGCGAACCCTCAACGACCAGGCGTCGACCATCCCCTCGAAGCTCGGCGGCGCGGCGAGCGACGTCCAGACGATCACGGTCAGCGTGCTCGAGCACCTGCTGGCGGCGATCACGATCCTCGCCCTGACCTTCTTCCTGCTCCTCGACGGGCGCCAGCAGGGCGAGCGCCTTCTGGGCCGCATGGAGCCCGACGCGGCGACCCGATGGCGCCGAATCGCGACCCGGATCGCCGGCGTCGTCAAGTCCTACGTCTCGGTCAATCTGCTGCTTGCGATCGCCGCCGGCGTGTTCACCTGGCTGGTGCTCGAGCTGCTCGGCGTCGACCTGGCGGTGACCATGGGGGTGATCGTCGGCTTCCTCGACCTGGTGCCGCTGATCGGGTTCACTGTCGGCGGCTTCTTCGTCGCCATCGTCGCCGCCTTCCACGACTTCCCCGGGGCGCTGATCGTCTGGCTGGTGGCGTTCCTCATCTACCAGCAGGTCCAGGACCGCGTGATCCAGCCATTGCTCTACAAGAACGCGGTCAGGGTGCACCCCGCCGTCGCGATCGTCGCGATCCTGGTCGGTGGCGAGCTGGCGGGCATCCTCGGGGCCCTGTTGGCGATTCCCACCGCGGCCACGATCGGCGTGCTGATCGACGAGGGGCTGCGGTGGCGCCGTGAGACCGGCGACGACGGGTTGACGCCGGATGACGCGGGCAATGCCCGGGTCGCTCAGCCCGGGCCAGCGGCCGACTGACCCGGGGTCGGGCTCGCCTTGCCCGTCGACTCGGCGTGGGCCCTGCGCTGGAACCGTGCCCGCGACCGAACCAGCCGGTGGTCGCGGTAGAAGAGGCGCGCCCAGAGTGAGTGGGGCCGGGCCAGCCGAAAGGCCCCCACAAGGCCAACCGGCGGCACGAACAGGCCGATCACGGCGATTCCGAACTTCTCCTTCGCCAGGTTGACGAGGGTGAGCATGATCGCCAGCAGGCCGAAGCTGCCGACGATCGCGAACACCACGTCCTCGACCTCGGTCGCCACGTCGACCCAGGCCGCGTAGCCGACCAGAATCATCCCCGTGACCGTCGCGGCCACGATCACGGCATCGATCGACTTGCGGCCCTGCTCGGACCAGTAGACGTCCTCGAGGTCGAGCCAGAGTGCGAACTCGTCCAGCGCCAAGCCCATCCCGACCCCGAACAGGATCGCGACGATCTCGTGCCAAGGCGACGGCGGCGCGATCGTCACACCGACGTAGCCGGAGATCATCATCAGGCCGATACCCCAAACGAGGTGGTGGATGTGGGTGCCTCCCACCTCGACGTTCCCGGGCCACCACTTGACCTGCGCGCGGATCAGATGCGCGCTGGTGCGGATGAAGCCGAAGGTGATCAGGAAGGCGACGAAGAACAGGAACTCCGGCTGCCGGCCGGTGTCGACGATCGCCCGGTCGTAGACGCTTCCGATGCTGGCGAGGACGAGCACCCGCGCAGGGTAGCCGCGCGACCGGCTATGGAACCAGGACGACCTTACCCACGTTGCGCCGCTCCTCGATCATCCGGTGGGCATCGGCAGCGCGGTCGAACGGAAAGGCCCCCGCAATCACCGGCGCCAGATCGCCCTTGTCGAGCGCGCCCATGAGCGGCTCAACCAGCCGGTCGATGCTGCCCTCGCGGTCCCACCAGTGCAGCATGTTGAGCCCGAACACCCCCTTGTTCTCGTTCATGATCGAGAGGCTCTTCCACCAGGGCATCGTCGCCAGCGGCATCCTTGCCAGGCTCCGGAGCGCTGCGCCGATGTCGCGCTTGCCGCCGCCGGTCTGGACCTCGGACAGGCCGTACATGATCAGCCGCCCACCGGGTCGTAGCAGGCGATAGTCCTTGCGGAACGTGGTCGGGCCGAGGGCGTCCATGATCACGTCCACCCCCTCGCCGTTCGTGATCCGCCAGACCTCCTGCTCGAAGTCCTGGCTGCGGTAGTCGATCGCATGCGCGACCCCCTGCTCCCGTATCGCGTCGTGCTTGGAGGCGGACGCGGTGCCGAAGATCTCGGCGCCGACACCCCTCGCGATCTGGGTCGCCGAGATGCCGACCCCGCCCGCGGCCGCGTGGATCAGGACCCGATCCCCCTCCCTGAGCCCTCCCATGATGACCAGCGCGGCGTAGGCGGTTCCATAATTGACCGGGAAGGCCGCACCCTGTTCGAAGGAGAGCTTCTTGTGCAACGGCAGCGCCTGGCCTTCGGGCACCGTTACCAGCTCGGCGTGCCCGTTGAAGCGGGTGCCGGCCACCACGCGGTCGCCGACCTTGTGCGACTCCGCCCCCTCCCCCACCGACTCGACCTCGCCGGCGACCTCGTAGCCGACCACGCACGGCGGCTTGGGCGCGTCAGGATAGAGCCCGATCCGCGCCAGGGTGTCGGCGAAGTTGATCCCGGCCGCCTTGACGGCGATCCTCACCTCCCCCGGGCCGACCGGCGGGTCCGGCCGCTCCTGTACCTCGAGCACCTCCGCAGGACCGTGCCGGGGAATGACCACCGCACGCATGAGCCGACCCTACAGGTCGACCGCGCGCCCGGCGTCGAAGCCGTCCAGCTCCAGGATCTGCTCGAGCACCTCCTCCGGGACCGGGGCGTCGGTGGTCAGGGCGAGGACCGCCCGCCCGCCGGATGCCTCGGCGCCGACCGCGGCCGAGGCGATGTTGACGCCGTGCTCGCCGAAGATCGTCCCGACCCGCCCGATCATCCCCGGCTGGTCCTTGTACCTGAACACCACGATGTGCTCGGCGAACGGCATGTAGAAGCTCTCGCCCCAGACCCGGACCAGGTGCGGGAGGTTGCGCGGGCCGACGGCGGTGCCCGCCACCTCGACCGAGTCATCGCCGGCTTCCAGTCGCACGATCACGAGCTCCGTGAACTCCTCCGAGGCCCCCTCCCTGAGCTCGGTCAGCTCGATCCCGCGCTCCTCCGCCAGCGCCGGGGCGTTGACCAGGTTGACCTGCTCCTCGGTGTGGCCGGAGAGAATCCCCACCAGCACCGCGATCCCGAGCAGCCGGGTGTCGTGCTCGGCGATCCGGCCGCGAAACTCGGCCACGATCCGGTCGATCGATCCGTTCCCGAGGCCCTGGGCGAGCCGGCCCAGCTTCTCGGACAGGGGCACGAACGGGGCCAGCGCCTCCATCGCCTCGGGGCGAACGGCCGCGATGTTGACCGCGTTGGTGACGACGCCGCCGGAGAGCGCCCGCCGGACCTGGTCGGCGGTGATCGTCCCGGCGCGATCCTGCGCCTCCGCGGTCGAGGCCCCCAGGTGCGGGGTGACGACGACGTTGTCGCGCTCGAACAGCCGATGGTCGGTGAACGGTTCCGCCGGGAACACGTCGAGGGCCGCGCCACCCACCTTGCCCGCGTCGAGGCCGTCGGCGAGCGCGTCGAGATCGACCAGCTCCCCCCGCGCGCAGTTGACGATTCGCACCCCGTCCTTCATCTGCGCGATCGCCTCGGCGTCGATCCAGTTGATCGTCTCCGGCGTCTTCGGCAGGTGGATGGTGATCAGGTCGGCCTCCGCATACAGTCGATCGGTGGTCTCGGCGCGCTCCACCCCGAGCTCACGGAAGCGCTCCGCGGCGACGAACTTGTCGAAGGCGACCACCCGCATCTCGAACGACTGAGCACGCTTGGCGACCAGCTGCCCGATCCGCCCGAAGCCGATCACGCCCAGCGTCTTCCCGTAGAGCTCGTTGCCCGCGAACCGGGCACGCGCCCACTCGCCGCCGAGCATCGAAGCCTGAGCCTGGGGCACGTTGCGGCAAAGCGCCAGCGCCAGCGCCAGGGTGTGCTCGGCAGCGGCGACGGAGTTGGACTCCGGCGCGTTGACCACCACCACGCCGCGCTTGGTCGCCGCGTCGACGTCGACGTTGTCGACCCCGGTCCCCGCACGGCCGATCACCTTCAGCCGCGTGGCGTGCCCGATCAGCTCCTCGGTCAGCTTGGTGGCCGACCGGATCACGATCCCGTCGAACTCGCCGATCCGGTCCCGCAGCTCCTCGTCGGACATCTCCAGCCCCAGCTCGACGTCGAACTGAGCGCGAAGCAGCTCGACGCCGGAGTCGGCGATCTTCTCCTTGACCAGGACCTTCGGCTTCGGGTCGGGCACTAGCCGCGCACTGCTAGCCAACCGGCGTCGGGGCGGTGCCCGCCTCGGCGAATACCCGCTGTGCCGCAGCGACCCCAGCCCCCGGCTCGGCCTCGTGCCCGAGATCGCGAAGCGCCATCTCGAGCGCCGTCAGGGCGATCACGATGTCGAACGCGCCGTAGTAGCCGCAATGGGCGATCCTGGCGATCTTCCCCTTCAGGTGCCCCTGGCCGCCGGCGATCGTGACCCCGTAGCTGTCGCGCATCAGCTTCGGCACCTTGGCGCCGTCGATGTCGTCCGGAAGCCGGGCGACGGTGACCACGTTCGCGTTCGGGTCCTCGGGGCCGAAGCGCTCGAGCCCGAGCGCGTCGACACCGGCGCGCGCGGCGCGAGCGAGGAGCGCATGGCGATCGAACGCCCTCTCGAGGCCCTCGGTGAGCAACAGGTCGAGCGCCACGTCCAAGGCCCGGAACAGGGTCACCGCGGGCGTGAACGCCGAGTTCGGCGGGTTCTCCTTCTGGCCCGCGGCGGTGCGCCGCCAGTCCAGGTAGTAGCGACCCTGAGGGCGCTCGTTCGCGAGCGCCATCGCGCGCTCCGAGACGGAGGCGAACGCGAGCCCCGGGGGGCACATCAACGACTTCTGGGAGCCGGAGACGACCACGTCCACCCCCCACTCGTCCTGCGGCAGGTCGACCGCCCCGAGCCCGGAGACCGCGTCGACGCAGAGCAGCGATCCCCGGCCGGAGACCACCTCGTTCAGGGCGCGGATGTCGTTGAGCACGCCGGTGGAGGTCTCGGACTGGGTCACGAACACCGCCCCCGGCGGGCGCTCCAAGGCGGCCAGCGCGTCGTCGAGCCCCCCCGGATCCACCTTCTCGCCCCACTCGAAGTCGACCCGCTCGGTGTCGGCACCGAAGGCGTCGCAGAGCTCGCCCCAGCGGTCGCCGAACTTGCCGCAGGAGGCGACAACAGCCGGGTCGCCCGGCCCGATCAGGTTGGCCACCGCGGACTCCATCGCGCCGGTCCCGGTGGCCGCGAAGCAGAGCACGTCGTTGCCGGTCTGGAAGACGAGCGGCAGCCGCTCCAGCGTCCTGGCGTAGATCTCCACGAAGGCCGGGGCGCGGTGGTAGAGGATCGGCTCGGCCATCACCGCCGAGACGCTCGGCGGCAGCGGGGTGGGTCCGGCGGTGAGGATGTAGTGCTTGCCGAAGATGTCGGGCGGCTCGACCATCGAGCTGAGGATACGGAGGGGCGCGGAAGAATAACCTCGCCGCCTCCCCCCACTTCCGCCCTGGGAGCCTTGAAGTGCTTGATCAGCTGGGTATAGGGAGGCCCGCCCTGAAACTGCGTCCCGAGATGTCCGGAGGACGGACACGACGGGACACCGTTCGTCCTACGGGACTTCGTTTCTAACTTGGGGCGCATAGCATCCAGCGCATGAGCGAAGGGATCGTCGAGGGCGAGGGCTACGCGGTCGGACACATCGACCAGATGGGCGACGACTATGGGTTTCGGAAGATCCGCCGATCGCTCGGGGTGACGGCCTTCGGCGTCAATGCGATCGTGCTCCCTCCGGGGTACGAGACTGGGCGTCACTTCCACGAGCAGCAGGAGGAGCTCTACTTCCTGCACAGCGGGGAGATCGAGATCGAGTTCGACGAGGGTGATCCGCATCGGCTCGAACCCGGGGGCGCCGCGCGAGTCGACGCGTCCACGGTGCGGAAGATCCGCAACGTCGGCGAGGCGGACGCCGTCTACCTCGTGGTGGGCGGCAAGGACGGCTACGTGGGACGCGACGGCCAGATCCCCGAGGGCGAGTCGAGCCGGCTCGGCCCCGACGGGCCGCCGGGC
Organism: uncultured bacterium; assembly: GCA_963811625.1. GTDB lineage: Bacteria > Actinomycetota > Thermoleophilia > Solirubrobacterales > 70-9 > AC-56. The sequence goes on from CAWERS010000004.1 coordinate 468,225, forward strand.
GCCTGAGTCGACGGGTCAGATGAAGTCGCACACGGTCTACAAGACGTTCGAAATCCCCGAGCGGCGGGCGTTCGTCCGGATCACCGACGACGTCCAGGCGGCGGTCGACGCGGCCGGGATCGCCGAGGGCATGGCACTGGTATCGGCGATGCACATCACAGCGGGGGTGTGGGTGAACGACGACGAGCCCGGGCTCCAGGAGGACACGCTGGAATGGCTGGACAAGGTGGCGCCGCCGAGCTGGAAGGAGCCGGCCAACGACGTCGCCCGCGAGCTCTCACCCGACCCCGGGGACTACCGTCACCACGCCGGTGGCGAGGACAACGGCGACGCCCACCTGAAGAACCTCCTCGTCCACCACCAGGTGATCGTCCCGGTCACGAACGGTCAGCTCGACCTAGGGCCCTGGCAGCAGGTCTTCTACACCGAGTTCGACGGCCGCCGCCCGAAGCGGCTGATCATCAAGGTGCTCGGCGAGTAGCTCTCTCGTTCGAACCGCCGGGGATCGAGCCAGTCGGTCCAGTACATCCGGAGCTCGCAGTTGGGACAGATCCCGGCCGGCCCCCCGTATTCGGAGGCGAACCGGCGTCGTTCGCGGCGCGTATAGCCGCAGCCCGAGCAACAGACGAAGGCCATCCGGTCACCTTAGGCGGCCGTCGTCCCATATGCGCCGGTTGATCAACCAGCGCCCCGTCGGTCACCGGCCCTACTCCCAGGCGAACGGCGGGTACTTGGTGGTCAGCCAGTAGATGTAGGCGTTAGCCCTCGCCTGCCACCGCATCGCGATCAGCACGATGTCGAACATCCCCTCGGGGAACCTCTTCGCGAACAGGATCGTGAACAAGGCGAAGAAGACCAGGATCTCGGCCAGGTAGAAGATGATGTAGGCGACGATCACGTACGGGATCGCGATCAGCCACGCGAACAGCGGCCGCCAGCGCGCCGTCCCCTCCTCCGGATAGTCGATCTCGAAGCTGGCCGGGTAGTCGGGGTCGTCGGCCAGGGTGAACGGCGGATAGGCATCGGTCATCAGCAGCAGGTACGCCTGCACTCGCCACGCCCACCGGTGGACTCCGACCACGAACTCGAACATCCCCCGCGGGTAGCGGCGGGTGACGATCACCGCGAAGAAGGAGATGAAGCTGACGACCAGCGCGGCGATGCCGAGCACGAAGAGCACGATGTAGTGGGGCACCAGCAGCAGCCACTTGACCAGCGGCATGAACCGCGAGTACTCCTCCTGGTGCTCGATGTCGGCCTGAAGCGGGTACTCAGCCGCACCCCCGGGGGCGGGCGGCGGAGGCGGCGGAGGCGGGGCGGGAGGCTCGGCTCCAGTCGGGCCCGTCGGTACCTCAGGCGCTCCAGGCGTCTCGGTCATGTGTCCTCCACTTCGGTCGCCGACTGCAGTTCGGGGCACGCTGCGCGAGCCGGGCTCCCTGTAGGCGCGGCGATCATCTCACGTCCATCGGCGGAGGCAAACGGGACTTTCGTCCACCCCCGGGCGCCGTGCCTGGCCGGGCGCGGCGCCGTGCTCAGGAGTCGGCCTCGATCCAGGGCATCATCGAGCGCAGCTCGCCGCCGACCCGCTCCACCTGGTGGTTCGCGGCCTCGGAGCGCATCCGCTCGAAGTTCTCGGCGCCGGCGCGGTTCTCGGCGATCCACTCCCGGGCGAACTCGCCCGACTGGATGTCGGCGAGGATCTTCCGCATCGCCTCGCGGGCCTCTTCGCTGATCACCCGCCTGCCACGGGTCATGTCGCCGTACTCGGCCGTGTTCGAGATCGAGTCCCGCATCCCCTGGATCCCCTTCTCGTACATCAGGTCGACGATCAGCTTCAGCTCGTGCAGGCACTCGAAGTAGGCGAGGCGGGGGTCGTAGCCACCCTCGACCAGGGTCTCGAAGCCGGCCCTCGCAAGCTCGGTCAGCCCCCCGCACAGGACCGCCTGCTCGCCGAACAAGTCGGTCTCGGTCTCGTCCTTGAAGGTGGTCTCGATCACGCCCGCGCGAGCGCCGCCGATTCCCTTCGCGTAGGCGAGCACCAGCTCGCGGGCGTGGCCGGTGGCGTCCTGGTTCACGGCCATCAGGCAGGGCACGCCGCGGCCCTCGGCGAACTGACGCCGCACGAGGTGGCCCGGGCCCTTGGGGGCGACCATGCCGACGTCCACCCCCGGCGGCGGCTCGATCTGCCCGAAGTGGATCGCGAACCCATGCGCGAACAGCAACAGGTTTCCGGGGGCGATCCCGTCGCGGATCTCCGCCTGCCAGACGTCGGCCTGCCTCTCGTCCGGGAGCAGGATCATGACCAGATCGCCCCGGCTGGCGGCATCGCCGACCTCGAGCACCGTCAGTCCCTCCGCCTCGGCCTCGGCGCGGCTCGAGGATTCGGCGCGCAAGCCGACCACGACCTCGCATCCGGAGTCGCGGAGGTTGAGCGCGTGCGCGTGGCCCTGCGACCCGTAGCCCAGGATCGCGATCGTCTTGCCCTCCAGCAGGGAGAGGTCGGCGTCGTCGTCGTAGAAGATTCCCTCGTCGCTCATGGGCGGGACTCTACGTTGCCGGGCGCTTCACGTACCACTCGGTGAACTCGCGACAGCGGCCCTCGGCGTCGAAGCGGATCACGAAGCAGTTGTCGTAGACGGCGTCCACCGCCCCGTCGGGTTCCGCGAGGTAGGTGCTGCTGCCGCTGGCGACCGCCGTGTCACCGTCGACGGCGACCGGCTCGTAGGAGGCCTCATAGGTTCCCGGCTGATCCCGGGACGAGGCGCCCTCGTGATCCCCCTCTCCGAGCCAGGACTCGACCACCGCATCGCGCCCGACGATCGGATCGTCATGCGGGTGGTAGCGGTAGCGCACGTCGTCGTTGAACAGCGTCTCTATCTGCTCGCGGTCATAGGACTTCCAGGCCTCGACGTAGGCGTGGAGCCATCGAGAAACGTCTGCGTGGTCCAACTGGTGACCTCCTCTGATTGCGCGTGGAACCGGCTGGGCAGGGACTCGCCCGCGCATCCCAGCGGGGATTGAGCACCTTTGGTACCCCCTGGGGTACCAAACCCACCAATCCTCGGTCACCGCCACCCCACCCAGCCGATGCCAGGCGGCGGGCACGGCGTGAACGCCCCGCGCCCTCACCGCAGCGCCCGCCGCACCAGCTTCCCCGATGCGGTCCGGGGCAGCTCGGAGACGAACTCGAATCGCTTTGGAACCTTGTAGGAGGCCAGCAACCCGGCGCAGTGGCGCCGCAGCTCCTCGGCGCCGGCCACGGCGCCGTCGCGAAGCACGATCACGGCCGCCACCGCCTGCTGCCACTCCGGATCGGGGCGCCCGACCGCCGCGGCATCGGCGACGTCCGGGTGGCTGAGCAACGCCTCCTCGACCTCGGTGGGGAGCACGTTCTCGCCGCCGGAGACGATCAGGTCCCCGAGCCGATCCTCGACGTACAGGAAGCCCTCCTCGTCGATCCGCCCCAGGTCTCCGGTGTGCAGCCAACCGTCCTCGTCGGCACATCCCGGTGCCACCACCGGCCCCTGGACCAGGATCTCGCCGTCCTGGATCCGCAGGTGCGTGGTCAAGAGCGGTCGCCCCGCCGAGCCGAGCTTGCGCCGCGCATCCTCGGGAGCGAGCGTGGTCACCTGCGAGGCCGCCTCGGTGAGGCCATAGGTCTGAACCACGCTGGCACCCCGGGCGACCGCCTCCTCCAGCACCTCGCGCGGTACCGGCCCCCCGCCGACCAGGATCGCCCGCGGTCCGGAGAGGTCGACGCCGGCCTCGAGCAGGCGGGAGAGCTGGGTGGTGACCAGCGAGATCAGGGTCACCCCCTGTCGCTCGAGCGAGTCCTGCACCCGGGCGGGGTCGAAGCCGTCGTGGACGATCGCGCCGGTCCCGTAGATCACCGACCGCAGGGCGATCTCCAAGCCGGCGACGTGGTAGAGGGGCAGGCAGCACAACCAGCGATCCGCGGGGTCGACGCCCAGGTTGAACGCCGAGCCCACCGCGCTCCAGAGGTGGTTGCCGTAGGTGAGGCCGACCGGGCGTGGGCTGCCCGAGGTGCCGCTGGTGAGGATGCGGCAGTGGAGCGCATCCAGATCGTGCTCTCCCAACAGCGGCAGGTCGGCCTCGGTCATCGTCAGGTGGTCGTCGGCATCCAGCACCAGGGCGGGCCCGGCTCGTTCGAGCTCGGCCTCCAGCTCCGTGGGGGCCAGGGCCGGGTTGAGCGGATACGCCACCGCCCCGAGCTTCATCAGCGCATGGAGGAGGACCACGTACTCGGCGCCCGCCGAGCGGGTGAGGACGACCGTGCCCCCCAAGCGCACTCCCCTCGCGGCCAGCCGTCGCGCGGCCCGCGTCGCCTCCGCCTCGAGCTCCGCGTAGGTCAGCTCGCCCTCGCCGGCGATCAGCGCCACCCGGTCGGGGCCGGTCTGAGCTCGCTGTGCGAGCCAGTTGTCGAGGATCATGATCGTGCGACCTCGGAGGCCATCGCAGGGATAATCCCGAACGTGCCGACTCGCCACAAGGACGCCCCCGCCGACGACGAGCTCTATGCGCCGATCGAGTGGCGCAGCGCGGGCGAGTTCGAGGACATCCTCTACCAGCGGGCGGAGGGGCTGGCCAAGATCACCATCAACCGGCCCGAGGTCCGGAACGCGTTCCGCCCTCAGACGCTCGCCGAGCTGCGCGACGCCTTCGGGCGGGCCCGCGACGACCTCGAGGTGGCGACGATCGTGTTCACGGGTTCCGGCGAGGAGGCGTTCTGCTCCGGGGGCGATCAGCGGATCCGCGGCGACGACGGCTACATCGGCGACGATCAGGTCGCCCAACAGGGGGTGGGACGACTCGACGTCGGCGACCTCCATGTCCAGATCCGCCGCACCCCGAAGCCGGTCGTCGCCATGGTGGCCGGCTGGGCGGTCGGGGGCGGACACATCCTCCACCTGGTCTGCGATCTGACCATCGCCGCCGAGAACGCCCGCTTCGGCCAGACCGGGCCGCGGGTGGGAAGCTTCGACGGCGGCTTCGGGGCGGGGCTCTTGGCGCGCAACGTGGGCGTCAAGCGGGCGAAGGAGATCTGGTTCCTGAGCCGACTCTACGACGCCGACGAGGCGCTTCAGATGGGGCTCGTCAACGCCGTCGTTCCCCTGTCGGAGCTGGAGCGCGAGACGGTCGCATGGTGTCGCGAGATGTCGAGCCTCTCGCCGCTCGCCCTGCGACTCCTGAAGGCGAGCTTCAACGCCGCCGAGGACGGGCTCACGGGGCTGCAGCAGCTATCCCATGACGCGACCCTGCTCTTCTACATGACCGAGGAGGGCCAGGAGGGTCGCAACGCCTACGTCGAGGGCCGCCGACCCGACTTCTCGAAGTTCCCCAAGCGACCTTGAGGAACTTCCGCATCTGGCTGATGGCCGCACGGCCGCGGACGCTGCCGGCGGCGATCGCCCCGGTGCTGGTCGGCACCGCCGCCGCCGTGCAGGTGAGCGACGACCTGCGGGTGGGCGCGTTCGCGGCGGCCCTGGTCGGCAGCATCTTCATCCAGGTCGGGACCAACCTGGCCAACGACTACTCGGACGCCAGACGCGGAGCCGACGCCGCCGACCGACTCGGCCCCGTCCGGGTGACCTCATCGGGGCTGGTGGCTCCGCGACGCGTGCTGATCGCCACCTGGATCGCGTTCGCGATCTCGGTCCTCGCCGGCGCCTACCTGATCGCGGTGGCCGGGGTCGTGATCCTGGCCGTCGGGGTGACGTCGATCCTGGCCGGCGTCCTCTACACCGGCGGGCCACGACCCTACGGATACGAGGGCCTGGGTGAGCTGTTCGTGTTCCTGTTCTTCGGCCTGGTCGCGGTCAACGGCTCCTACTACGTGCAGCTCGAGCGGCTTGACTGGCTCCCGTTCGGGCTCTCGCTCGCGATCGGCTGTCTGGCGACCGCGATCCTGGTGGTGAACAACGTTCGTGACCTGGAGACCGATCGGCGGGCGGGGAAGCGGACCCTCGCGGTCCGGATCGGTCGCCGCCGGACCCGACGCCTGTATGCGGCCCTGCTCGCGGCGGCCTTCGCTGCCGTCCCCGTCACCCTCCTCGCCACCGGGGCGTCGGCCTGGGGCTTGCTGGCGATCGGCGCGGCTCCGCTGGCGCGGCGCCCGCTCCAGGCGGTGATGACCCGCAGCGACGGGCCCTCCCTCAACGCCGCTCTGGCTGGGACCGGCGCTCTGCTGGCCGCGTTCAGCGCTCTGCTGGCAGCCGGGCTCCTGGTGGCGGCCTGAGCCGATGCGGATCACGTCGGTCGACGCGATCCCGTACGCCCTTCCCTTTCAGAGCCCCTACGTGACCGCCCGGGGCCGCCTGGAGCGACGGGAGCTCGTCCTCGTGCGGCTGCGAACCGATCAGGGCGTGGAGGGATTGGGCGAGGCGGTGCCGCTCTCGCTGCGGGGCGGCGCCTCCCTGGCGACCATCGTCCGTGAGCTTCGGGAGCCGATCGCGGCCAGCCTGGTCGGGCTCGACCTCGACCGGGACCCGTCACCCGCTGGGCCGCCGCTCGCCGAGGGACTCTCCGCCCAGGCCATGGCGGCGATCGAGATCGCCCGCCTCGACCTGGCTGCAAAGCTGGCCGGGGTCCCGGCCTGGAGCCTGTTGGGAGCGGGCTCGGCGCAGCCGGTCGAGTGCAACGCGACCCTGGTCGCGGGCCCGCCTACGGCGGTGGCCACCGATGCCGAACGGTGGCTCGGGCGCGGCTTTCGCACCTTCAAGCTCAAGGTCGGCGTCCCCGGCGATGTGGGCCAGGTCGCGGCCGTCCGCGAGGCGGCCGGGCCCGAGGCCGCGATCCGCGTGGACGCCAACGGCGTCTGGTCTCCCCAGGATGCGGTGCTGCGGCTGACGGCGATGGAGCGCCAGCGGATCGAGCTCGCCGAGCAGCCGACTGGGGACCTGGAGGGACTGGCGGCGGTCCGCAGCCAGACCGCGGTCCCGATCGCCGCTGACGAGAGCGTGACCACCCTCGCCGACGCCGGGCGCGCGGTGGAGCTCGACGCCTGCCAGCTGGTGAGCGTGAAGCTGGCCAAGGTGGGTGGGCCGGATGCGGCGCAGGCGATCGCCGCACGCCTCCCGACCTACCTCTCGAGCGCCCTCGACGGACCGGTCGGCATTGCCGCAGCCGCCCACGCAATCCAGGCGATCCGAGACAGGGGCGCCCTGGCTCCCGTCGCCCATGGCCTCGCGACCCAGCTCCTGTTCGCGGACACGATCGCCTCGGCCGAGTGTGAGCTGCGTGACGACCTGCTCCACCTTCCCGACGCCCCGGGGCTGGGGGTGGAGATCGACGGCCCGGCGCTCGAGCGCTGCCGCCTGTAACAGGCGCGGAGTACGGTTCGGGCGGTGGACGCCACCAACCGCAACACCGCGCTCGCCTCGGCGATGGTCGAGGAGCTGGCCCGGTGCGGAGTTCGCCACGCCGTGCTCGCCCCCGGGTCGCGATCGACCCCGCTCGCGCTGGCGCTGTGGCGCCAGCCGGCAATCGAGGTGACGGTGATCGTTGACGAGCGCTCGGCCGGGTTCTACGCCCTCGGTGCAGCCCAGGCGAGCGGCCGGCCGGTCGCGGTGCTGTGCACGTCGGGAACCGCCGCCGCCAACCTTCACCCCGCGGTCTGCGAGGCGGACGAGGCCGCGGTGCCCCTGATCGCGCTGACCGCCGACCGACCGCCCGAGCTCCGCGGGATCGGCGCCGGCCAGACGATCGACCAGCTGAAGCTGTACGGAACCGCGGTTCGCTGGTTCTGCGAGGTCGGCACCCACGACGCCGACGACCCAGGGCTGCTCCACGTGCGCTCGGTCGCCTGCCGCGCGTACGCGGCGGCGCGCGGCGAGCCGCGACCTGGGCCCACCCACCTGAACGTGGCCTTCCGCGATCCGCTCGGCCCCGAGCCTCACCCCGAGGACGTCACCGCCACCTCCGAGCTCGCCCTCGAGGGCCGCCGCGAGCGCCCCCTGGTGGCCGTCGTGCCGGGGCCCCCCGCCGCCGAGCCGGCGCTGCTCGACGAGCTCGCCGAGCGGGTCGCCAGCACCGAGCGCGGATTGATCCTCTGCGGCCGCCAGCTCGATCAGCGCCTAGCCGCCCCGGTCGCCGCGCTCGCCGCCGCGTCGGGCTATCCGGTACTCGCCGAGCCGACCTCCCAGCTTCGCCTCGGGAACCACGATCGCGAGCTCGTGGTCTGGCCCTACGACTGGATCGCGCGCCTTCAGCCGGGCGAGCTGGAACCCGAGATCACGATCCGGTTCGGGGACATGCCGACCAGCAAGGCGTTGCGTCTGTGGCTCGCCTCGTTGCCTGACCTGCGCCAGGTGGTGATCGACCCGAGCTTCCGACTGGAACGAGCCCTCGCGGCGAGCGGAGACGATCCTCCGTGCCGATGCGCCCTCCGCGGCCGCCGGGCTCGCCGAGCGCCTCGGCGACGGCATCGCCGATTGGGGTCGGCGATGGATCCAGGCGGCGAGCGAAGCCTCCGACGCGATCGAGGCCGAGCTCGCGGCGCTCGAGGAGCCGACTGAGCCCGGCGTCCAGGCGGCGCTCTCGCGCCTGTATCGCGACGGCGAGCTCGTCTACACCGCCTCCTCGATGCCGATCCGAGACCAGGAGTCATTCGCGCGGCCGGGCCCCGCCCGGGTCCGGTTCCTCTGCAACCGAGGGGCGAACGGGATCGACGGCCTGATCTCCTCCGGGGTCGGGGCGGCGGCGGCCAGCGGATGCCCCAGCTGGATCATCGTCGGCGACCTGGGGCTTCACCACGACGCGAACGGGCTCGCGGGCGTCCAGCACGTCCCGGGCCCGGTGCGCGTGGTCGTCATCAACAATGACGGTGGGGGGATCTTCGAGTTTCTGCCGCAGTCCGAGCAGATCGAGCGCAGCGAGTTCGAGGCCCTCCTCGGAACGCCACGCGAAATCGATCCGGCCAGGATCGCGGCCGCCCACGGCCTCCGCCATACGCTGGTCGACGACCTCGACCGGTTGGGCGCGGCGGCGGGGCAGACCGGCGTGATCGAGATCCGGACAGATCGCCGCCGAAACGTGCATGTTCATCAGCGAATCGCCGATCGGGTCGCCGCCGCGCTGGCCGCTGCGCGCGGCGCCTGAGCGACACAGGCAAGGAGGAACCAGGATGCCACGGACATTCGAGACCGAGCGCGAGGGCCGGGTGTTGACCGTCCGATTCGACAACCCGCCGCTCAACTTCATGGACCGGGTGATGGTCGCCGAGCTCGACGACCTGCTTCGCTCGCTGGAGAGCGAGCGCTCGATCGGGGCGGTGGTCCTGACCGGCAAGCCCGAGGGCGTGTTCATCACCCACTACGACATCGACGAGATCCTCTCCGGATCCGAGGGCGTCGGCCGAAGCATGTCCCCCGGGGTTGCCGGCGCGTCTCTGCAGACGGTCAGCGGCGTGGCGCGATTTCCCGGCGCCCGGGCCGCGCTTGGTCGGACCCCGGCCTCGGGCTTGCTCGAGCTGCAGCGGATCCACGACGCCTTCCTGCGGATGCAGCGGATGGACAAGGTGTTCATCGCCGCCATCAACGGACCGGCGATGGCAGGCGGCTGTGAGCTCTCGCTCGCCTGCGACCTCCGCTATATGGCCGCCGGCGGGCGTCGGTTCGGGCTTCCGGAGATGACCCTCGGCTTCTGTCCGGGCGCTGGCGGCACCCAGCGCCTGTCGCGAATCCTCGGCCCCTCCAAGGCGCTGGAGATGGTCCTCGAGGCGCGGGCGCTGAGCCCGACCGAGGCCCACGAGGCCGGCCTCGTGCACCGCGTGGTCTCGGACGGCGACCTGATGGACGAAGCTCGAGCGGCCGCCGCGCGGATGGCGCGCCGGGCGCCGCTGTCGGTGGCGGCGGCGAAGCGGGCGGTGCTCGACGGAGGCGCCCGATCGCTCCCCGACGGCTTGGCCGAGGAGCGGCGGTGGTTCATGGCCACCGTCTCGCAACCCGCCGCGCGTCGGGCGATGCGCGCCTACAGCGAGCGGCTGCGCGAGGCGGGGCCGCCGTTCACCGACCCGGAGCAGCTGGCGACCTGGCAGGACGGGACCGCGGTCGACCTGGTCGGCGAAGGCTGAGCCGCTAGGACGAGAGCATCGGCAGCAGGGCGTCCAGCTTCACCTCGGTCTCAGCCAGCTCGGCCTCCGGGTCGGAATCGGCGACGATCCCGTTGCCGGCGAACAGGCGGGCGGTGCGGTCCCGCAGCAGCGCGGAGCGGATCGCGACGCAGAACTCGCCGTCCTCGGCGGTGTCCATCCACCCCACCGGTCCCGCGTACCAGCCGCGATCGAGCTGCTCGAGCTGCTCGATCGCCGTGAGTGCCCGGTCACCTGGCTCGCCGCCGACCGCCGGGGTGGGATGCAGCATCGCCGCCAGCTCGATCGCCGAGCGAGGCTCGGAGAGTTGGGCGTGGATCGGGGTCGCCAGGTGCTGGATGTTGGCGACCTTGACCAGCCCAGGCTCGGGCGCAGCCTCGACCCAGACCGAATGAGGGCCGAGCGTCCGCTCGATTCGGTGGACGACGATCTGGTGCTCGCCGCGGTCCTTGGCCGAGCGCAGGAGTTGCTCCCCGAGATGGTCATCGACCGACGGGTCGGCGCTCCGCCTGGTGGAGCCGGCCAGGGCGACCGTGGTCGCGCCGGCGCCGCCGCGACGGACGAGCAGCTCGGGACTCGCTCCGATGAACGAGGCCTCGGGCGACCCGCAGCAGAAGCAGAAGCAGGACGGAAACAGCTCCCGCAGGGCCCCGTAGAGCGCTGCCGGATCGTGAGCCCGCGGCGCTTCGACCGCCACCTCCCGGGCCAGCACGACCTTCTCCAGCTCCCCAGCCCTGATCCGGTCCACCGCCTGGGCGACGGATCGCTCGAAGCGCTCCGGGGGAAGGGCGCTCGCGATCCGGGCCTCGGCGGTCGGATGCGGGTCCCATAGCGGCAGCGAAACCTCGCGCAGTGCTCCCATTCGTGCCTCGAGTCGCGCCGAAGCGCTCGCCGGATCGACGCCCGGCCCGGTCACGGCGCAGACGGTCAGATGCGCGCGCCCGGCGACCCGATGCACGATCAGCTCCGGCATCACGAGGAGGGCGGGCGGAAACGACGACCATTGCGGCTCGCTCCCGCCCTCGGCGGCGAAGGAGAAGCCGCCGACCCAGGCCGGCCCGGCGCCGGCGGGCAGGCCGGCGGGCTCGGCCGCCAGACGCCCCCGCGTCACCCGTGCGCAGGCCTCGACCGCGTCGGCGAACCGCGTCCGGCCCCGGGAGACGACCTCGTGGGCACTGCCCAGCGCGGCGATCGCGAAACCGTCGCGGTCTGGCTGCTCCCAGCAGAACCACCGGTCCCCGGCCAGCCGCGAGGCGAACACCGCCGCGCTCGGATCGTCCAGCTCGACCGCGACCGTGACGCTGACCAGCCGCCGCCTCCCCCCCGCCTCGGCGAGCAGTGCGCCCAAGGAATCGAGAGCCTCGTTGGAGCTAGCGACGAAGTCGCGGTTCACGAGTGTGGACCTGCCGCCACGTGGGAACCCTAGCCCGGCGGCAGCGGACGCGAAAGCGGAGCAGCCGCCGGTTGGTTAGTCGCGGTTCACGAGTGTGGACCTGCCGCCACGTGGGAACCCTAACCCGGCGGCAGCGGACGCGAAAGCGGAGCAGCCGCCGGTTGTATTCACGGAGCGAGACGATCGGCCGAGGACGCCGAGATGCGAAGGTTTGCAGCGTCCCTATTGGTCGGGGCGGGAGCGGGCGATGGCGACTTCCCCGGTCCGCGCCATCTCGATCAGCCCGTGCGGGCGGACCATGCGCTCGAAGGCGTCGATCTTGTCGTTCGACCCGGTCACCTCGATGGTCAGCGTGCGGCGCGAGACGTCGACGATCTTCGCCCGGAAGATCTCGGCGAAGTGCATGATCTCCGCCCGGCTCTCGACCGCCGCCTGAACCCGGAACAGGGCCATCTCCCTGGAGACCGTCTGATCGGGCTCCATGTCACGGATCTTGAGCACGTTGACCAGCTTGTGGAGCTGCTTGGTCACCTGGTCGATCGGATGCACCGCGCCGTCGAGGGTCAGGGTGATCCGCGAGACGTCGGGATCGTCGGTCGGGCCGACCGCCAGGGTGTCGATGTTGAAGCCGCGGCGGCTGAACAGGCCGGCGATCCGGGCCAGCACGCCCGGCTTGTTCTCGACCAGCAGCGAGAGCACGTGCTTGCGCCCGGTGAGCGCGCGCGACGCCTCCAGGTCCTCGAGCTTGACCAGCTCCGGGGTGCCGGCTTCCATCCCGGGCCGCCCCCTCAGCCCACCATGTCCCTGGCGGCCGCTCCCGCCGGGATCATCGGGTAGCAGTTCTCGGTTTTCGAGACCCGGACGTCGAGCAGCGCCGGGCCGTCGGCCTCCAGGGTGGCGCGCATCGCGTCTTTGAGCTGGCCCTTGTCGGCGCAGCGCATACCGGTCCAGCCGAAGGCCTCGGCGAGCTTCACCCAGTCGGGGCTGTCGCCCATCTCGACCGAGGAGTAGCGCCCATCCCAGAACAGCTCCTGCCACTGGCGAACCATTCCGAAGTGGCCGTTGTTCATCAGGAACACCTTGACCGGGATCTCGTGCACGGCGGCGGTCGCGAACTCCTGGCAGACCATCACCAGGCTGCCGTCGCCGGCGAGGCAGACCACCGTCTGGTCGGGCCGCGCCACCTTGGCCCCGATCGCCGCCGGAAGCCCGAAGCCCATCGTCCCCAGCCCGCCTGAGTTGATCCATTGACGGGGCCTGGAGAAGTGGTAGTACTGCGCCGCCCACATCTGGTGCTGGCCCACGTCCGAGGTGATGATCGCCTCGCCCTCCGTGGCCTCGTACATCGCCTCGACCATGAACTGCGGCTTGATCTCCGAGTCGCTCGAGTCCTCATAGGCGAGCGGGTACTCGGTCTGCCAGGCGCGAATCTGCTTCCACCAGCCGTCCAGCCGCCCGGAGTCCGCCTTCAACGCCCGGTACTCGCGGATCAGCTTCGCAAGCACGTCCTTGGCGTCGCCGACGATCGGGATGTGGGCCGGGACGTTCTTGGAGATCTCCGCCGGGTCGACGTCCACGTGGATGAACTTTGCCCGCGGCGCGAACTCCGACAGCTTGCCGGTGATCCGATCATCGAAGCGGGCGCCGAGGGCAAGGATCAGGTCGGCGTTGTCCATCGCGTAATTGGCGGTCCGGGTGCCGTGCATACCCAGCATCCCGAGCCACTGGTCGTGAGGCGCCGGGAAGGCGCCGAGCCCCATCACCGTCAGGGTCACGGGAAGCTTGTCCGAGGTCACGAACTCGACCAGCTCCTCCGAGGCGTTGGCGTTGATGATCCCGCCGCCCGCGTAGACGACCGGCCGCTGCGCGTTGGCGAGCGCCTTCGCCGCGAGGCGGATCTGCTTGATGTTGCCCTCGGTCGGCGGCTTGTACCCGGGCAGCTTGGGTGAGCCCTCCGCCGGCTCGTAGTCGATGTCGGCGCGAGAGAGGTCCTGCGGCACGTCGACCAGCACCGGCCCCGGGCGCCCCGTGGAGGCGATGTGGAAGGCCGCGTGGATGTACTCGGGGATCTGGCGAGGATCGGTGACCAGGAACGAGTGCTTGACGATCGGAAGCGTGATCCCGGTCACGTCGGCCTCCTGGAAGCCATCGGTGCCGATCAGGTCGGTCCGCACCTGGCCGGTGATGAACACGGTCGGAACCGAGTCCAGCATCGCGTCCGTGATCGCGGTGACCAGGTTGGTCGCGCCGGGGCCGGAGGTCGCGAACGCCACCCCGACCCGGCCCGAGGCCTTGGCGTAGCCCTCGGCCGCGTGCCCGGCACCCTGCTCGTGGCGCGCCTGGATGTGGGTGAAGTCGGCGTCGTAGATCGCGTCGTAGGTGGGCAGGTTGGCGCCACCCGGGATCCCGAAGACGTGTTCGACGCCCTCGGCCTTCAGCGCTTCACACAATGCATCGGCGGCACGCATGGGCATCGAATTGTAGGGCCGAGAAAAAGGTTGCTTACGTCCTGCCGCCCGGCAACAGGCCCTAACCCGCCGAAAACGTAGGCCGAGGCTCTCGGCGGTCTTATTCCGGGCGGGGGGCGCGGAGGGCCGCAACCTCGGGCAGCTCCAGCTCGCCCGGCTTCCACTGGGTGCTCGGCAGGATCGCCCGCTCGATGACCCGATCACGGTGGCGCTCGATCGTCTTCAGCATCGAGCGGACCAGCTCCTCGCCCAGGTGGTGCGGCTCCAACCCCAGCTCGAGCAGCTTCGTGTTGACGGCGTTGTAGTAGTGCTGCTCAGCCTCCACCCTCGGGTTCGGGTATCTGCGAACCTCGACCTCGTAGCCCAGGTCGGCTGCGCTGCGGCGAACGAGCTCGGCGAGCTCGGAGACGCTGAACTGCTCGGTGAACTGGTTGAAGACCCGGTACTCGCCCAGCTCGGGCGGGTGGTCGACCGCCAGCTCGACGCACTGGAGCGTGTCACGGACGTTGAGGAAGCCGCGTGTCTGCCCGCCCTCCCCGTAGACCGTGAGTGGATGGCCGATCACCGCCTGCACGCAGAAGCGGTTGAGCACGGTCCCGAACACCTCGTCGTAGTCGAGCCTGGTCGCCAGCCGCTCGTCGAGCGCCGTCTCTTCGGTCTCCACCCCGTAGACGACGCCCTGGTTGAGGTCAGTTGAGCGCAGCCCCCATACCCGGCAGGCGAAGTGGATGTTGTGCGAGTCGTGGACCTTGGACAGGTGGTAGAGCGAGCCGGGCATCTTCGGAAACGGGAGCGTGTCCTTGCGCCCCTTGTGCTCGATCTCGATGAACCCCTCCTCGATGTCGATGTCCGGGGTCCCGTACTCGCCCATCGTCCCGAGCTTGACCAGATGGCAGTCGGGCACCTTGTCCCGGATCCCGAACAGGAGGTTTAGCGTCCCCAGCACGTTGGTCCGCTGGGTCTCGAGGGCGTGCCTGCGCGAGATCATCGAGAAAGGCGCCGATGGCTGCTCGCCGTAGTGGACGATCGCCTCCGGGGCCGTGTCGGTGAGCACCGCGTCCATGAACTCGGCGTCCTCGATGCTCCCCACGAAGCTGGCAACCTCGTACCCGGACACCTCGCGCCAGGCCTCGATCCGCTCGGCCAGCGGGCACACGGGGATCAACGAGTCGGTCGAGTGCTGGACGTGCCAGCGCCGGCGCGAGAAGTTGTCGACCACGGAAACCTCGTGGCCGCGCGCCGAGAAGCGCATCGCCGTGGGCCAGCCCAGGTATCCGTCACCCCCGAGGATCAGGATCCGCATGATCGCGCGAGGGTAGCGGACCGACCCCCCATCTATTCTCTTGCGGCCGTGGAATCAGCGATCTTGCAGGCGAATCTCCTCCCGCCGGAGCTAACCGCGATCCGAGCCGTCGGCCTGGGCCTGGCGATCCTGATCGCCGGCTTCGCGATCTGGCGACGGCGCTCGTTGCGGAACGCCGACGTGCTGATCCTGCTGTCGATCGCGCTCGGCCTCGCGATCGTTTCGGGCACCGAGCTCCTGGACACGATCCTGAGCGCCTTCTCGTTCAAGCGCTCCAACGGGACCCGGATCGTCGGAGTGGCCGTGTTCGCGATCCTGATCCTGTTCGGCCTCGTGGTCCGTGCCCTCTCGCAGGGATCGCGGATCACCCGCGAGCTCTCCGCGGTGCTGGAGGGGCTCGCCTGGGAGCAGTTCACGGCGGCCGGCCATCCGGACCGGTTCCGGGGCCGGATCGGGGTTCTGGTGCCCGCCTACAACGAGGCGGAGAGCATCGCCTGGGTGCTGGACCGGATCCCGGCTCAGGTCTGCGGCGCAGACACCGCGGTGCTGGTGGTCGACGACGGCTCCCGCGACGCGACCGGCGAGATCGCGTCGCAGCATGGCGCCGTGGTCGCCCGCCACGTGATCAACCGGGGGGGCGGCGCGGCGCTGCGCACGGGATATCGGCTGCTGGCGGATTCCGGAGCCACCGTGGTGGTGACGCTGGATGCCGACGGACAGCACCTGCCCTCCGAGATGGAGCGACTGGTCGAGCCGGTGCTCTCCGGGGAGGTGGCGGTCGCACACGGGTCCCGCGTACTCGGCGACGCCCAGCCGAACCACTACGCCCGGGAGCTCGGGATCGTGTTCTTCAACCGGATGGTTTCCCTGATCACCCGGACCAAGGTCAGCGACTGCTCCAACGGCTACCGCGCGGTCCGCAGCGACGTCCTGCCCCAGCTCGTGCTGCGCCAGGAGCAGTTCCACACCTCGGAGTTCCTGATCGAGGCGATCAAGCGCGGCATTCCCGCCAAGGAGGTCCCGGTGACGGTTGCAAACCGCCGCCATGGACACTCCAAGAAGCCCGCCGTGGTCCGCTACGGGCTCGGGTTCGCGAACGCGATCGTCCGCACGTGGCTGAGGTAGCTGGCTGGGTACAGGGAGTGCTCAAGGACGCCAACCACACGGATGGCGCCTTTATGGCGGATAGCGCCACAAAGGCGCCAGTTCCCGGCGATGCGCCGGCATCCTCGCCTCCCTACCCAGCCTGTTTCCCGGCGGCGCCGGGCTGGCGGACCTCCGAAGGGTCCGGCAGGTAGAGGTCGGTGCCGCAGCGAGTGCAAACCTGAACGTAGAGCTTGTGGACCTTGCCACAGCGTGGGCAGCGGCGCTCGGGCTCATCCAGCTCGCCCCTGTAGAGCAGCGCCGCGATCAGGCCGAAGTAGGGCAACACCGCCCCGATCAGGAACCAGAGCCAGAACGAGCTGCCTTTCGCCCTGCCGACGAATCCGGTCGCGATCCAAGCGATCACAGCCCCGATGATCAGGTACCTCACAGCCGAATTCTGACGCCTGCGATCAGTCGAGCGGGCGGTGGGTGCCGCCGCGGGCATATTCCTCGGCCCGGAGCGGACGCGGGTGGCCGATCGAGCCGACCTCTGCCACGTCGCGGCGGAACGGCAGGCCCACGGTCCAGTCGACCACCGCCCGGATCTTCCGTGCCAGCCCCGGGATCCTGCTCATGTGGTACGTGCGCGCCATCCACCATGCGAAGAAGCCGCGGAACTTCTGCGGGCCGAGGCGACCGACTGCCTTGTGGCGACCGAGGTTGACGAAGGCCACCCGGGCCCGGTAGCGAAACGACCTCGCGGTCCCGATCCCGAGCTCGGCGGCGATGTTGCGCGCCGCCAGCGGCCCCTGGCGAACCGCGTGCTGAGCGGTGGGCGGACTGGCCGCCTCGCCCCGGGTGCGGGGGTCGGGAACGGCGGCGCAGTCGCCGACCGCCCAGACCCCGTCCATCCCCTCCACCCGCAGGTGGGAGTCCACCCGGACCCGGCCGCGCTGATCTAGGGGCACGTTCAGCGACCCCAAGCTCGGATGCGGGATCACCCCGGTGGTCCAGACAATCGTCCTGGTGGGGATCGACTCCCCGGTCGCGAGGCTCACCGCGTCCGCGCTCGCGCGCTCGACCCGGGTGCCGAGCCGAATGTCGATCCCTCGCGCGCGAAGCTCGGTTGCCGCGTAGTCGGCGAGGTCGGCGTCGATCTCGGGAAGCACCCGGTCGGTGGCCTCGACCAGGATCCAACGCATCCCGTGCAGGCGGGCCCTCGGGTAGCGCTCGATCGCGTCGACGGCGAAGTCCTGGAGCTCGGCCAGCGCCTCCAGGCCGGCGTAGCCGCCGCCGACGAACACATAGGTGAGCAGTTCCTCGCGCCGGGCGGGATGCTCGCTGGCATTGGCCCCCTCCAGCGTCTCGACGATGTGATTTCGGAGCCAGATCGCGTCGGCGAGGCTCTTGAACCCCACCGCGTGCTCGGCCAGCCCCGGCACCGGGAGCAGCCTGGAGACGGAGCCCAGCGCCAGCAGGAGCTGGTCGTAGCGGAGCTCCTCGACCTCGTCCTCGTGGCTGGTCAGCTGCACGGTGCGGGCGGCCGGGTCGTGGCCGGTGACCGCCCCGAGGCGCAGGTAGGTTCGGTGGAGGATGTCCCGCAGCGGGGTGACGACGTGTCGAGGCTCGAGCGTCCCGGCCGCCGCCTCGGGCAGGAAAGGCGTGTAGAGCAGGAAGTTGACGTCGTTGACCAACACCAGCCGCGCCGCCTGGCGGGGAATCAGGCGCTCCAGCCGGCGCGCCGCCGAGGCCCCGGCGAACCCGCCGCCGACAATGACCACGTTCCACGCCATGAGCCCAGTATGGCGCGGTTACGCCCCACCCAGCTTGTCGTGGATCAGCCTCGTCACCTCGCCGCCGTCGGCGCGGCCCTTGGTCTCGCGCATCACCGCCCCGACGATCGGGCCGACCGCCTTCGGGTTGCCGGACCTGACCTTCTCGGCCGCTGCGGGCTCCGCCTCGATCGCCCGCTCCACGATCGCCCCGAGCTCGTCGGAGTCCGAGACCGCTCCCAGCTCGCGACTCTCGACCACCTCCTCCGGATCGCCCGCCGGCGAACCGGGGTCGACCAGTGCGTCCAGCACCTCGCGTCCGCTGGCGTGCGTGATCCGCTTCTCGACCACCATCCGCGCCACCGCCACCAGATGCGCCGGGTCCACCTCGCGTCCGTCCGCGCCGAAGTGACGGCTGGCTGCGGCGAGGTCGCCGGTGACCCAATTGGCGATCACGCTCGGTTCGACCCCGTCTCCAGCCTCCAGTGCCTGCTCGAAGTAGCCCCCGAGCTCCGCGTCGAAGGCGAGCTGACGCGCGGTCACCTGCGGAACCCCGAGCTCGGCCTCGTAGCGGCGGCGCCTTTCGTCGGGCAGCTCGGGAAGCGCCTCGCGAGCCTCGCCGAGCATCTCGTCGGTGGGCGCCACCGGCACCAGGTCGGGCTCGGGGAAGTAGCGATAGTCATGCGCGTACTCCTTCGAGCGCAGCGGGGTCAGCGAGCCGGTTCGTGGATCGAAGTGGACGGTCTCCTGGACGAGCTGCTCGCCCGACTCGACCACGGCGGCCTGACGGTCCAGCTCGGCCGCGATCCCCCGCTCCAGGAAGCGGAAGCTGTTCATGTTCTTGAGCTCGGTCTTGGTTCCGAGCTCCTCCGCGCCCGCTCGGCGGATCGAGACGTTCGCATCGCACCGCAGGCTGCCCTCCTCCATGTTCACGTCGGAAACCCCGAGCTGTTTCACGGTGGTCCGCAACAGCTGTGCCCACTCGCGGGCCTCGGCCGGGTCGCGGAGGTCGGGCTCGGTGACGATCTCCACCAGCGGCGTGCCGCCGCGATTGAAGTCCACCAGCGAGGCGGCCGAGCCGTGGATCCGGCCCGACTCGCCGAGGTGAATCATCTTCGCCGCGTCCTCCTCCAGGTGGACACGGTGAATGCGGATGCCCCCGAGCTCGCCCGCGGTGGCCAGCGGGATGTCGTACTGGCTGATCTGGTAGCCCTTCGGGTTGTCGGGGTAGAAGTAGTTCTTGCGATGGAAGATCGACCGCGGGGCGATCTCGCAGCCCAGCGCGAGGCCGATCTGGAGCGCGTAGCGAACCGCCTGCTCGTTGACCACCGGAAGGCTGCCCGGGTGGGCGAGACAGACGGGACAGGTGTGGACGTTCGGGGCGTCACCGAAGGACAACGCGCAGCCGCAGAACATCTTCGTCCGGGTGCTCAGCTGGACGTGGATCTCGAGCCCGATCACCGCCTCGTATCCGTCGGGCAGGCTCATGTCCCCGGCGCCCTCGGCATCGCGTCGAACCCGATCCCCCGCTCGATCGCATGCGCAGCGCCGAGCAGCCGCGACTCGGCGAACGCCGGCGCCACGATCTGCAGGCCGACCGGGAGCTCCGGCCCTCCCCCATCGGGTTCGGCAAGCCCGGCGGGAATCGAGATCGTGGGCACTCCGGCCAACGACATCGGCACCGTGCAGTAGTCGGACAGGTACATGGCCAGCGGATCAGCGGTCCGCGCCCCGAGCCCGAACGCCACGGTCGGGGAGGTCGGCGTGACCAGGAAGTCGAAGCGCTCGAAGGCGGTTGCGAAGTCCTCCACGATCCTGGTGCGAACCCGCTGGGCTCGCCCGTAGTAGGCCTCGTAGTAGCCCGCCGACAGCGCGTAGGTGCCGAGCATGATCCGCCGCTTGACCTCGGCGCCGAAGCCACGATCGCGGGTGCGCTCGTACATGTCAACGAGATCGCGATCGGAATCGCTTCGCAGCCCGAAGCGGACGCCGTCGTAGCGGGCGAGGTTCGCCGACGCCTCCGCCGGCGCGATCACGTAGTAGGCGGAGAGCCCGTGGGCTGCGTGCGGAAGCTCGCACTCGTCGACCTCGCCGCCCAGCTCACGGATCACTGCCAGCGCCCGCTCGAATGCGGCCGCGACACCCGCCTCGATCCCCTCCGCTTCCGCCGAGAGCTCGCGCGGGACGCCGAACCTGATCCCGGAGAGATCCTCGCCGGCGGGCATCTCGACCCCGCCCTCGATCCCCACCGAGGTCGAGTCGCAGGGATCGCGACCTTCCATCGCCCGCAGCAGCAGAGCCGCGTCGGCGACGTCGCGGGTCAGGGTCCCGCACTGATCCAGAGAGGAGGCGAAGGCGATCATCCCGTAGCGGGAGATGGCGCCGTACGTTGGCTTGAGGCCGACGATCCCGCACAGCGACGCCGGCTGACGGATCGAGCCCCCGGTATCGGTGCCGATCGCGCACGGGGCGAGCCGACCCGCCACCGCCGCGGCCGACCCTCCGGAGGAGCCTCCCGGCACCCGCCCCCGATCCCACGGGTTGAGCACGGGCCCGTAGCCGGAGTTCTCGTTCGAGGAGCCCATCCCGAACTCGTCCATGTTGGTCTTGGCGAGCACCCAAGCCCCCTCGGCCCCGAGCCTTCGCACCGCGGTGGCCGTATAGGGGGGTCGATACCCATCGAGGATCCGCGACCCCGCGGTCGTAGGCACGCCCTCGGCGCAGAACAGGTCCTTGACCGCCACCGGGACGCCCGTTAGGGCCCCCCCGTCCGATCCCGGGCCCGGCGGCTCCGCGACCCACAGGTAGGCGTTCAGGTCGTCGCCCGCCGCGGCCTCGGCGTAGGCGCCGCAATACTCGTCGCCGCTCAGCTCGCCGGCCTCGATCCGGCTCGCGGCCTCGGCGACCGTCAGTTCGAGGAGGCCGCTCACGCCTGCGGGGACGGGACCCGGAAGGCGCCCTCGAACGGGTCGGGCGCCCCGTCGAGGACCCGGTCGCGCTCCCAGCTCGGGCGGGGCTCGTCCTTGCGCAGCACGTTCTCGAGCTCGACCACGTGCGAGGTCGGCTCGACGCCGTCGAGGTCGAGCCGGTTCATCCGCTCCACGTGCTCCAGGATCGCCGGCAGCTCGCCCGCCATCCGCTCGATCTCGTCCTCGGTAAGCGCCAGGCGCGCCAGCCGGGCCACGTGCAGGACCTGGTCGCGATCGATCACGGCCTGATTCTAGGTACAGGAGGTCCCTCGGCAGGGGTGCGGTTAGGATCACCGGCCGATGAGCGGCGCACGGGCGGAGCGATTCGTGGTCCTCAACCTACGCCTGCTGGCGGTGAGCTTCGCGGTGGTCGGGGTCCTGTTCATCGCGGTCCCGAACGGGGTGCTCGACGTGATCAGCGATCTCGGCGACGAGATCGGGAGCTTCACCGCCGCTCCCGAGACGGTGGAGAAGCTCTGGCTGGCGCTCGCCTTCGCCTACATGGTCGTGATCACCGGGATCTGCCTCGTGGTGCAGGCCGACGTGATCCGCTACCGGCCGCTGCTCCTGGTGCTCGCCGCGGGGAAGACCGCCTCCTCGCTGGCCGCGCTCGCCTTCTACGTCTTCGACTCGGACGTCTTCATCTACCTGCTCAACTTCCTCGTGGACGGCTTCCTGGTCGGCGTTTCGCTGCTGTTGTGGTCAATCGCGGGGCGAATCGGGGAACCAGCGGCGCCGTCTTGAAGGCCCCCGCCGGGGCCCGGTGCCGCTGAGCTGGCCGCCGCCGCTGGCCCGTCGGGGCTCCGCCCGGGGGAGGCGCGGATCCTTCGCGCCTTCGCGGAGGCGATGGCGCCGGGTTTCGGCGCCTTGCCGCCCGCCGCCGGGCCGGATCGACGCGGAAGCCCCGGGCGGCTCGACGCGGTCGAGGTCGCGGAGCCGGTCGATCGCTTTCTGGCCACCCTCCCGCGCCGAAGCGTGCGACAGGTCCGGATCGCGCTGCGGGTGCTCGACTGGCTCCCGTTCCCGTGGCGGTTCAGCCGCGCCAGCCTCGATGCTCGCCAGGACTTCCTCCGCCGCCTGGAGGGGTCAAGCCTTCCCTTCGCCGCCGACCTGGTGCTGTTCCTGAAGGTCCTGGCCGGGCTCGGCTACGGCAATCATCCCCGGGTCGGCGCCGCGGTCGGCTACGAGATGCGTTGCGAGGTCGATCAGCAGCCGCAGCTTGGTAATCGCGACCCGCCGGGCCTCGGCGACATGCGTCCCCCGGCCGGCGGCGAGGAGTGCGACGTCGCCATCGTCGGCTCGGGGGCCGGCGGGGCGGTGGCCGCCGCGCTGCTGGCCGAGGCCGGGCTCGAGGTCGTGGTGCTCGAGGCGGGCCGCCACCTGGACCACCGCAGCTACCCGGAGGAGCCACTGGCCGCGCTCGGAGCCCTCTATCGCGATGGCGGCCTGACCATCGCCGAGGGGCGTCCTGCGATACCGACGCCGGTCGGCCGGGCCGTCGGAGGCACGACGGTGATCAACTCGGGCACCTGTTTCCGGGCCCCGGACGCCGTGTTGCGACGATGGGCGACCGAGCACGGGATCGGATGGGCGACGGAGCTTGACGCCGACTACGCGGAGGCTGAGCGGATGCTCAACGTTCAGCCGGTCGACCCCGAGCGAATGGGCCGCAACGGCCAGCTGCTTCGCGAGGGCGCCGAAGCCCTGGGCGCCCGCCACGAGCCGCTGAGCAGGAACGCCGGACGCTGCTTTCAGTGCAGCTCATGCCCGGCGGGGTGTCGGCTCGACGCGAAGCAGGCTATGCACGTCTCGTACCTGCCCCGCGCGGTCGCAGCGGGGGCCCGGATCCGGGCCGAGACGGAGGCGCGACGGGTCAAGTTCGCCAACGGCCGTGCGATCGGGCTCGACTGCGCCGTCCGGACCGGCGACCGGAACCGGAGCTTCGAGCTGCGTGCCAGGCGCGCGGTGCTGCTCGCCGGCGGGGCGTTCGGAACCCCCGAGCTACTCCTGCGCTCGGGCTACCGCTCCGAAAGCGGGGCGCTGGGCCGCAACCTGAGGATCCACCCGGCCTGCTGGGTCGGAGCGCGATTCGCCGAGCAGGTACGGGGCTGGGAGGGCGTGATGCAGAGCTACGCCGTGCGGGAGTGGGAGGATCGCGGCCTGCTCCTGGAGGCGACCTTCACGCCGCTTGCCTTCGGCGCCCAGTGGCTGCCCGGCACCGGAGTCGAGCACGCCGAAAGGGTTTTGGCCTACGACCGGATCGCCTCGACCGGCGTGCACCTGTCGGACCGCTCGACCGGTCGAGTCGGCCTCGCTCGCGATGGCTCGCTGAGGATCACCTACCGCCTCAGCGACGACGATGCGGCACGGCTCACGTACGGCATCGCCCGGGCGGCGGAGCTCCTCTACGCGGCCGGTGCCCTGGAGGTCTATCCCCAAGTCGCAGGGATCCCGATCCTGGCCAAGAACCGGATCGGCGAGCTCGAGGCCTCACCGCCGCGGCGCTCGGCGCTGCGGCTCGAGGCCTTCCACCCGATGGGAACGGCCCGCATGGACGCCGACTCCTCCAGGGGCGTGGTCGGCATCGACGGCTCCGTGCACGGCGTCGACGGCCTCTACGTCGCCGATGGAGGCCTGCTCCCGAGCTCGATCGGAGTCAACCCGATGATGACCATCATCGCGATGGCCTCCCGGGTCGCCCGTCAGCTCCCAGAGCGCCTCAGCTAGGCGCAGGCGCGTCCGCACCCGGTGCCCCCCTGTGGGTCGCCATGTAGCCGCCACCGGCCACTCCCACGGCGGCGATCAGCCCCAGCCAGACGCCGATCTTGCGGGTCTGCTCATGCCCCGGGCCGGACCCCTGTATCCCGCTCAAGAAGTCGGGCGGACTGATGATGCTGACCACGATCAGGACCACCGACAGGAGGCCGAGCGCGGCGACGATCCCGCTGACGGCGACCGGCACCCGGTCCGATCCCCTGGCGGCGGCCACCAATGCCAGCCCGATCGCCGCCACGGCCGTGACGAGCAACACGATGTCGGTGGGCACGAGGTCGCCGGAGCCGTACACGCGCCAGGCGTTCGCGAGGTGTTCGACCTCGATCCCCGGCGCCAGGATCGGGGGGCCGACCTCGATCCCGAACCAGTCGAAGGCGAACATGAACAGGATCAGGAGGATCCCGGAGACACCCGCGACCTTCTCGCCCTGCCCGAGCCTGCCCAGCTCCATGGCGGGCAGCCTATCCGGGGAATAGCGACGGCCACCCGAAGGCGGCCGTCGCCGTCGATCGTTGCGGGGGACGCGACCCCGAGAGCGTTACGGGTTGGAGGGCGGCGGGCTGGACGGCGGGGGCGCGCTCGAGGTGGGCGGTGGAGGAGGCGGCGGCGGGGAGCCGGCGCCGGCGTCACCGCCAAAGCGCCCGGCCTCGCTGCCGAACGAAGTCCCCTCCTCCTGCATCGCCATGTAGCCGCCCACGGCCACTCCAGCGGCCGCGATCAGCCCTAAGAATGCCCCGATCTTGCGGGTGTGGTCGACGCCGGTACCGGACAGATCGACCCCGAAGTCGGGCGGGCTGATGATGCTGATCACCACCAGGACGACCGAGAGGATTCCGAGGCCGGCGACGATCGCGCTCGCCGCCACGGGCAGCCCCATCTCGCTTTCCGAGGCCGCCAGCAACGCGAGGCCGATCGCGGCCAGCGCGGTGATGAACAGCACGATGTCGATGAACCCGTATGAGCCCCACGCATTGCGGGAGCCCTCCACGGCGACGTCGAACACCCCCGCGCCGCCCGCGAACTTGAGACCGAACCACTTGAAGACGAACATGAACAGGATCAGGAGGATCCCGGAGACACCCGCGACCTTCTCGCCCTGACTGAGTCTGGTGAAGTCCATTGACCCTCCTCTTATTGGGGACTTTCGCTGCCTGTATGGCAGATCCGTCGGATGGAAGGGGTATCGACAGGTACGGTCCGTGGCTCAAGCACGCCGCTTGCGCGCCGCGATGACCGTGTTCTGAAGCAGCATCGCGATCGTCATCGGGCCGACCCCACCCGGGACCGGGGTGATCGCTCCGGCGACCTGGCTGACGCCGGCGAAGTCGACGTCCCCGACCAGGCCGTCGTCGGTTCGGTTCATGCCCACGTCAATCACCGCCGCCCCCGGCTTCACCCACCCGGCCCGCACCAGCCGGGGGGAGCCCACGGCGGCCACAAGGATGTCCGCACGGCGGCAGACGGCCGCGAGATCCGCGGTCCGCGAATGGCAGACGGTGACCGTGGCGTTGGCGTTCAGCAGCAGGCCGGCCAGCGGTCTGCCGACCAGGATCGAGCGTCCGACCACGACCGCCTCGGCCCCGGCGGGCTCGACCCCGGCGTGCGCAAGAAGCTCCATCACCCCCTGGGGCGTGCACGGAACCAGGCCCGGGTTGCCCTGGGCGAGGAGGCCGGCACTGCCCGCGGTGAGGCCGTCGACGTCCTTGGCCGGGTCGATCGCGGCGATCACCGGGTCCTGGTCGATGCCCTCGGGGAGCGGGAGCTGGACCAGGATCCCGTCCACCTGGTCGTCGCCGCTCAGCTCCTCGACCAGGTCGACCAGCTGGATGGTGGTCGCCGAAGCCTCGAGTTGGTGGTGGATCGAGCGCATCCCCACCTCCTCGGTGCTGCGGCGCTTGTTGCGGACGTGGACATGAGACGCCGGGTCCTCGCCGACCAGCACCGTGGCGAGCCCAGGGGAGTGGCCCTGGTTGGCGGCCTCGAACTGATCGACCTCGGCGGCCACCCTCTCCCTGACCCCGGCCGCGACCGCCTTGCCGTCGATCACGGTAGCGCTCAATCGACGCCTCGATCCGCACACCGCGGAGGGCGCGCGGGCACTATCCGGCCTTTCGCAGCGGCGCGTAGTCGGCCATCAGCTTGCGCTCGTCGGCCTGCCCGGCGAATCGGACCACCAGCACGTTGCCGGGCTCGACCCCGGTGACGACCCCCTCGCCGAAGCTCGCATGGACGACATCGTCCCCGACCTCGAACTCCAGCGGCGAGGGGTGCGGCTGGCGCCGCTCGGGGAGCGCGGAGCCCGTGCCGCCCGACGACGGAGAGGGCCAGCCCGTGGCAGAGGTGGCGATGTGCCGCTCGACCAGCTGCTCGGGGATCTCGCCGACGAAGCGTGAGGGCAGGTTGTAGCCGCGGCCTCCGTGCAGGCTTCGGCGCCGGGCAAAGCTCATGCACAGGCGCTGCCTCGCCCGGGTCACTCCGACGTAGCAGAGGCGCCGTTCCTCCTCCAGGTTGCCCTCCTCGAGCGAGCGCATGTGCGGGAACACCCCTTCCTCGCAGCCGATCATGAACACGGCGTCGTACTCAAGGCCCTTGGCGTTGTGCAGGGTCATCAAGGTGCACAGGCTCTCGGTCGCCCGCAACGAGTCCTGATCCGTGTACAGGGAGATCTGCGCCAGGAACTCCTCCAGCGGGGCGATCTCGCTGTCGCCCTCGAGCTCGCGGTTGGCGTCGAACTCGCCGGCCACACTGATCAGCTCCTCCAGGTTCTCGAGCCTCCCCTCCGCCTCCACCGTTCGTTCCGCGCTCAGGGCCTCGAGGTACCCGCTCTCGGTCAGGGTCGCCCGCAGCAACTCCGCCACCTGCGGCCGCCGCCCCGCCCGCGCCCGCTCCCGCAGGCCGATCATCAGCTCCGCGAATCGATCGACGGAGCGGATCGCCGACGCGCCGAGCCCGGGCGTCTGATCGGGCCGCACGAAGACCTCCCAGACATCCTGCCCGGTCGTGTTCGCGTGCGACAGGAGCCTCGCCTGGGTCGTCTCGCCGATCCCCCGCCGCGGCGAGTTGACGACCCTCGCGAACGAGACTGCGTCGGCCGGGTTGGCCAGCAGGCTCAGGTAGGCGATCGCATCCTTGATCTCGGCCCGCTCGTAGAACTTGGTCCCGCCGATCACCTGGTACGGGATCTCGAACCGGACCAGTGTGTCCTCGAGCACCCGGCTCTGAGCGTTGACCCGGTAGAAGACCGCGATCTGATCTCGGGGAACCCCCTCGTCGGTGGAGAGCCGATCGATCTCGGAGGCCACGTAGCGAGCCTCGCCATGCTCGTCGTCGAACTCGGCCATCGTCACCGGCTCGCCCCGTCCGGCGTCCGTCCACAGGTGCTTGGGCTTCTGGTCGCGGTTGTGGGCGATGATCCCGTTGGCCGCGTCGAGGATCGTCTGCGTGGAGCGGTAGTTCTGTTCCAGCTTGACCACGGTGGTGTCCTCGAAGTCCCGCTCGAACTCGAGGATGTTGCGGATATCCGCGTTCCTGAACGAGTAGATCGACTGGAAGTCGTCGCCGACCACGAACAGGTTCCCGTGCTCCTCCGAGATCAGCTGGAGCAGCCGGTACTGCGCGCGATTGGTGTCCTGATACTCGTCCACCAGCACCCATCGGAACGAGCGCCGATATCGCTCGCGGACGTCCTCGAACAGCTCCAGCAGGTTCACGGTGCGAACGAGGAGGTCGTCGAAGTCCATCGCGCTCGCCTCCAGCATCCGGCGCTCGTACAGCCGGAACACGTCCCCCACCGTCTCCTCGAAGTAACCGGCGTCCGCGGCCCCGTGAGAGTAGGCGTCCGCGTCCAGCAGCTGGTTCTTGGCCGACGAGATCTGAGCGCGCACCGCGCGGGGAGGAAAGCGCTTGGGGTCGACCCCGAGCTCCTCCGCGCAGCGCTTTGCCATCCGCAGCGAATCGGCCTCGTCGTAGATCGTGAAGGCGCGCTTGTAGCCGAGGCGCTGAGCATCGGTGCGCAGGATCCGGGCGCAAGCCGAGTGGAAGGTCATCAACCACATCGCGCGCGAAGCGCCCCCGACCAGCCGCTCGACCCGCTCGCGCATCTCGCCGGCGGCCTTGTTGGTGAAGGTGATCGCGAGGATCTCGGAGGGGAGCGCTTGGCCGGTCGCCAGCAGGTAGGCGATCCGATAGGTCAGCACGCGGGTCTTTCCCGAGCCGGCGCCCGCGAGCACCAGCAGCGGCCCCTCGCCATGCATGACCGCCTCGCGCTGAGGAGGGTTCAGGTCGCCGAGCAGCCGCTCGACCTGGGTGGCGCCGGGCTGAACCGGCCTCAGCTCCGTCTCGGGCGTCACCGGTCGAGCATAGCTACGGTCCCGGCCGCGCTCGGATGCTCCGCCCGAGGCTCAGCCGCCGGCCGACGAGGGCCCCTGCTTGGGGCGCAGCTCGCGCACGTCGCCCTCGGCGGGCTTGCCATCGAGCTCGGCGACCCGGTGCTCCAGCTCGTCTATTCGCCCCAGCAGCCCCTTGATCGCGTCCGCGACCGGGTCCGGCAGGTGGATCCAGTCGGCATCCGGCCCCTCGACCCGCCGCCCCTCGACCCTGACCGGGTGACCGGGGTTCCCGACCACCGTCGAGTCGACCGGCACGTCCTCGATCACCACGGTGTTCGCGCCCACCTTGGCGCAGTGGCCCACGGTGATCGGCCCGAGGAGCTTGGCGCCGGAGCCGATCGTGACGTCGTCCTCGACCGTCGGATGACGCTTGCCGCGCGCGAACCCCGTCCCGCCCAGGGTCACCCCTTGGTACAGGGTCACCCGGTCGCCGATCTCGGCGGTCTCGCCGATCACCACCCCGGATCCGTGGTCGATGAAGAAGTCCTCACCGATCCGCGCCGCGGGGTGGATCTCCACCCCGGTCACCGCCCGGCTCGCGTAAGAGAGAGCCATCGGCGCCACCGGAACCCCCGCTTGGTGAAGCGCATGGGCAACCCGGTGGGCGAGGATCGCCTGCACGCCGCCCCAGTTGATCAGGATCTCGAAGCTGCCCACCCCTCGGGCGGCCGGATCGCGATCGCGCGCCGATGCGATGTCCGCCCTGATCTCGCGGGCGACCCGCCGCAGGGTGTCCAGCCCGAGCATGGCTTAAGCGTAGGGACTGAGTGAGGAGTACGACCTGCCGCCCGGTAACACGCCCTAACCCGTCGCCCCCGGAGGCGGAGCCGATGAAGATTCCGCGGAGGGTTCCGGAGGCGAGGCGGCGAGAGTCGATTCGGGGCGAAGCGGAGGAGTCGGTGGAGTCATTCACTCCGGGGCGAAGAACGGAAGCGACATGTAACGCTCCCCGCAGTCGGGAACGATGACCACGATTCGCTTTCCGGAGAGCTCCGGGCGGGCCGCGAGCTGGAGCGCCGCGTCGATCGCGGCGCCCGCGGAGATCCCCGCCAACAGGCCCTCGCGCTGCGCCGCCTCGCGAGCGCGGGCGAGCGCCGACTCGTCGTCCACCGCGATCACCTCGTCGATCACCGTGCGGTCGAGCACCTCCGGCACGAACCCGGCGCCGATCCCCTGGATCTTGTGCGGTCCCGGGAGTCCCCCGGAGAGCACCGCCGAGGCCGCCGGCTCGACCGCCACCACCCGGACCCCCGGACGGCGGTCCTTCAGCACCTGCCCGACACCGGTGATCGTTCCTCCCGTCCCGACGCCGCACACCAGGGCATCGACCTCGCCCCGGAGGTCTCGCCAGATCTCCTCGGCGGTCGTGCGCCGGTGGATCTCGGGGTTGGCCGGGTTGTTGAACTGCTGGGGCATGAAACCCCCGCGCTCGGCGACGATCCGCTCGGCCAGATCCACCGCCTCGTTCATCCCCCCGAGGGAGTGCGTCTCGTGCACCTCGGCGCCGTAGGTCCGCAACAACGAGGTGCGCTCCCTGGTCATTCCCTCCGGAAGCGTCAACACGAGCTCATATCCGCGCGCGGCGCAGACCATCGCCAGCGCGATCCCGGTGTTGCCGCTGGTCGGCTCCACGATCACCGAGCGCCCGCGCTCGATCAGGCCGTCGCGCTCCGCCGCGTCGATCATCGCCACGCCGATCCGGTCCTTCACCGAGCCGCCCGGGCTCAGGTACTCGAGCTTGGCCACCACCTCGCCCCCCAGCCCCTCCCCCAGCCGCCGCAGGGCGACCAGCGGGGTGTCGCCCACGGTGGCCGACACATGGGCCGAGATCGCAGCGCCGTCTCCGGTTACTCCTCGCTCCGCTTCCACGTCGAGGCCAAGGTATAGGCTCTCGCGCGATCGTCGCGCACCGCGCTGTTCAACAGAGGTCTCGTTTGGGGGCGGCGCTGCTTGCGACCGCCACCTTGATGCTGGCTGCCTGCGGGGGCTCGAGCGACGGGGCCGATTCGACGGCCTCCACGACCTCGACCACCGACGCCTCGTCGACCACCACGTCCTCGTCGACGAGCACCTCCTCCGCACCGACCACCACCAACCAGTCCGCCGCGACCACCACCAGCGACATCCGTCGGCGATTCGACTCCACCCTCCGTCAGAGCCTCGTCCAGCAGGGCAACCTCAACGACGCGCAGATCGACTGCGTGCTGGGCGAGCTCCACAAGACGCTCCCCGACTCCGAGATCCAGGCGAGCACCTCGAAGCGGGTCCCGCAGGCAGTCGTCGACGCCGCCTCCAAGGCAGGCGTCAAGTGCACCCAGTAACAGCCGGCGGGCCTACGCCGAAAGCCCGGCGGCCTCCAGGGCGTCGTCCTCCTCGTAGAACTCCTGATACCGAGCGATCTTCCCGTCGCGGAAGGCGTAGACGGTGTAGTTCAGCTGGCTGATGCTCGCGCCGCTCAGGCTTCCGCGTCCCTGCTCGCGGGCGTAGACGAGCACCTTGTCCCCGCAGTCGACCATCCGCTCGACCTCAACTTCGTACTCGTCGAAGTTCTCAAGCCAGCGCTCGAACGACTCGCGAACGCCCTCGTGGCCGCGGTAAACGCGCCGGTCGGCTCGCCGTGGATCCTCGACCCATTCGATCTCGGGATCGCAGGCTTCGGCGATCAACTCGGGCAGAGCGTCGAGCAGCGCCTGCTTGTCCATCTCCTTGGCCCCAGCGAACAGGCCCTCAAGGAACTCCACGTTCTCCCGCGACATCGCCTACTCCAACAGCCCGGCGGCTTCGAGGGCTTCGAGCGTGGCTAAGAAGTCCCGCGAGCGAGGATCCGCCCGCCTCGGAAGGTGATGAACAGCCCAACTTCCTCGGCCGAACTCGATGCCGGTCCTGCGGCCGGTCACGTCGAAATGACCCAATACCAGGACCGAGTCGCCGAGGTCGCGAGTCTCCTGAATCTGACCCCTGAGGCCCGCCCACGCCTCGCCTCGATACTCGTCCCAGGCCCTTCGCGCACCGTCATAGCCCCGATAGACGGTGTCCCCGCCCTCCAGGGCCGGCTCGATGGAGGGATGCCACTCGACCTCGGGATCAAGCTCGGCCATGAAGGCGTCGAAGTTGTCGGCGTTCCAAGCCGCGAGCGCCCGCAGCACTATCTCCACATTCTCCTGCGACACCGCCCGCGCAGTATTTCGCGCCACGGGCGGAGCCCGTATAGCTCGTCCCGTATGGCGGTGGGCTCAGGTAAACAGATGGGAGGAACGTGGTAGCGGCCCTGCGCGGTTTCTGCCGGGATGGGTGGCACGGGCTCGGCCAGCCGCGGCGGGAGCCTCCCCGCCCCTCCGCCGCGACCCGTTGACGCCACGTTGACCCAAGCGGAGCTACACCGCTTGAACATGGGAGAACGGCGCCTGAAACTAGATGTGGTACATCCCGGCGCCGGCCTCCTCGGCTTCGCGCCGGGCGATGTCGGCGATCGTGGTCGAGCGGAACACGTCTCGCAGGGCCTCGACGCCCTCCGCCCAGATCCCACCCGCCTCCTTGCCCTCCTGCCCCAGCTTGCCGTCGAGCGACTGCACGACCTCGAGCACCTCGATCTCCGCCGCCGGGCGGGCCAGCGTGTAGCCGCCCTTGACCCCCCGATGGCTCTGGAGCAGTCCGTCGCGGCGCAGGGTGGTGAACAGCTGCTCGAGGAACTGGACCGGCATCCGACGGCGCTCGGCGATCTGGGCGATCGGGACCGGCCGCTCACCGGAGCGGGCCAGCTCGGCCATCGCGACCACGGCGTAGCGGGACTTCGAGGTGACGGAGATCATCGACCGCCTTTGTACCGGACTGGGCGGCGCCCGGAAAAGATCGCTGTTTCCGACCAACCCACCAACGGGTGCCCGCAGCGCCGCTAGGATGCGACCCGACCGCCGGCTCGGGCCGGCCAACGTCGTGCACCGGGGCGCACGAGGCCGTATCGCACCGGGGAACCGCGTCAGGAGTGACGAAGTGACCGAGGACCGACGCTGCCTGGTGATAGACCCCCATCCCACCGTCAGGCTGGGGGTGCGCGAGGCGCTCGCCAACCGCTACGAGGTGGAGGAGGCCGAGGACGGAAGCGGGGCGCTCGAGCTCCTGACCTCGATCGGAGACTTCGACGTCGCGGTGGTCGACCTGTGCCGGGCCAACGGTCGCACCGCGAACGGGCTCTGCGGAACTGGCGCGATCCAGGCCCTGCGAAAGGCGCAGCCGAACATCGGGATCGTCGCCCACGGCCCCCAGGCGCGCCAGGACGCTGCCACCGAGGCGATGCGGGCGGGGGCCACCGCCTACGTGGTCAAGAGCTCGCCGCTGGAGGCGCTCAGCGAGGCGGTTGACGCCGCCGCCGATTCGGAGCGGTTCGTCGACCCGGCCGCGACCGAGAGGGCCCGAGGGCGCGCGGCGCTGACCCGGCGACAGCGCCAGATCCTGCAGCTGTACGCCGACGGCCAGTCGACGGCAACGGTCGCCAAGCGGCTCGGCCTCAGCGCCGAGACGATCCGCACGCACACGAAGGCGATTCTCGCCCGGCTGGGTGCCCGCGACCGCGTCCACGCGGTGGCGATCGCCCTGCGCTCGAGCCTGATCGAGTAGGCCCGGCTAGATCCAGCCGTGGTCGCGCGCGATCAGCACGGCCTGGGCCCGATCCACCGCGCCGATCTTGCGGTAGACGTTGTGCAGGTGGGTGCGGATCGTGCTTACTGAGAGCCCAAGCTCCTGGGCGATCTGCTTGTAGACCTTGCCCTCGGCCAGGCCGCGAAGCGCATCCACCTCGCGGACCGAGAGCGGGCACGGGTCCGAGGGGCGCCGGCGTGGTGCCCCGGCGTGGGGAAAGTCGTAGAGCAGCGGTGCCAACCGGTCGCGGTCGAGCCCGAGGGCGTCGGCGGCTCGGATCAGGGCGTCCGGCGGGGCCGGCTCGCCGCTCGCGTAGTGGACGACCAGGTCGGCGAGCCGGATCGCGGCCGCGCTTCCCTGGGCCTGCGGCGAATGGTGACGCTCGACCGCCACTGCGATGCTCGGCGACAAGCTCCAGCGCCGCGCCAACACCGCGCCGACCAGCGCGTGGTCGATGCCGAGCTCGCGACGCTCCCGGCGCACCCGCTCGTCGGGCGTAGCGTCGGGGTCGTCAAGCTCGAAGTCCCCATAGAGCTCGGCCAGGACGCGTCGCCCCACGTCGTGCAGGAGCGCCGCCACGGCGAGCTCGTCGCGGGCGTTCAGGCGCGCCAGCTCGGCGATCCGATCGGCCGCGTGCCGAGTCGCCACGGCGTGGCGCCGGAAGCGCTCCTGGCGCTCGGCCCAGGCGTTCGGCTCCCCGAACGGGTCGTAGGTCTGGATCGAAGCGCCAATCGCTCGCAGGCCCGCGGGGCTGAGCGCGTCGACCGCCTGGCGAACGCCTCCCCCGTCGATTCCGTCGCCGTTGGGGCCGGAGGCGGCCCGCATCACGGCGATCGTCAGGCCGACGTCGGATTCGACCGCGTCAGCCAGGTCGCCGGCCGACTGGGCTCCGTCCTCCGAGGCGAGCAGCAACCGTCGGCGCGACTCCGCCAGCACCGGCATCCCGGAGACGGCCTCGAAGGCGTCCGAGAGTCGGCGCCCTCCCTTTCCGATGCGCTGCTCGGCGGCGGCCGCCGGTTTCGACGGCTTGCGCCCGCGCTTGGCCTTGGTGGCCGCAGGCCGGCGAGGCTTGGCCTCGCTTCGAGGCCGCTTCGGGGTCCGTGACTTGGTCGCGACCTGGCTCATGCGTGTCCCACCGCCTACTTGATCGGCACACCCCGGCCTCAGATTTAGCCTCAGCGGTCCGCGCTCGACGTCAGGGGCGGGCCGCGGGCACGTTCAGGGGCCCATCTCGTCCAGCGCCTGCTCGATCCGTTGCAGCGAGCGCTCTCGCCCGAGCACCGCAAGCGAGTCGAAGATCCCGGGCGAGACCGTGGTGCCGGTGATCGCCACCCTGATCGGCTGATAGACGTCCTTGGCCTTGCGGCCCGAGCGCTCCACCGCCGCCGCAAGGGAGGCCTCGAGCGAAGCGGCGTCGAAGGGGTCCACGGCGCCGAGGGTGTCGCGCGCCTCCGCCAGCGCCGAGCCCGCCTCGTCCGTCATCACCTTGTCCCAGGCCGCCGGATCCGGCTCTGGCTCGACGAACAGGAACCGCACCAGCGGCCAGATCTCGTCCAGGGTCTGGGCCTTGTCGCGGACGATCTCGCAGGCGGCGCGACGCCGCTCGGGTGGCGCCGCCGCGAAGGCGCCCGCATCATCGGGCGATCGCAGCCGCAGATGCTCGAGGAGTCGTCCCTCGTACTCCTCGAGCGGCAGCTCGCGCATGAAGCGGCCATTCATCCACCGCAGCTTGCGCTCGTCGAAGATCGCCGACGAGCGGCCGACCCGCTCGATCGAGAATCGGTCCACCAGCTGATCGGTTGTGAGGATGGTCGAATCGTCCTCGGTCCCCCAACCGAGCAGCGCCAGGTAGTTGCGGACCGCCGCCGGCAGGTACCCGAGATCCCGTAGCTCCTGCACGGATGCGGCGCGATCGCGCTTCGAGAGCTTGCGGCCATCCGGGCCGTGGAGCAGCGGCAGATGCGCATAGCGGGGCGGGGGCGCCGCCAGGGCGTCCAGGACGAGCAGCTGCTTGGGCGTGTTGGACAGGTGATCGTCACCGCGGACCACATCGGTGATCCCCATCTCCGCGTCGTCGACGGCGACCGCCAGGTTGTAGAGCGGGGTACCGTCGCCGCGCGCGATCACGAAGTCGTCCTGGGTGCCGTTGGCGAAGCGCACGGGCCCTCGAATCACGTCCTCGACCACGGTCTCCCCCCGGTCGGGGACGCGAAGTCGGACGGCCGCCCCAGGTTCCTCTCGGGCCTCGCCTCGATAGCCGATCCCGGCGTGCGCCTCCTTCCAGGCGCGAACGTCGGCGGCGGTCGCCGGGTCGTAGTACGCGTGTCCGCCCTCGATCAGCTCCGCGAGCCGCTCGGCGTGGTGCTCGCGCCGCTCGTACTGGCTCACCGGCCCCTCGTCCCAGTCGAGCTCCAACCAGCGAAGGGCGTCCAGGATCTGCTCGACGTTCTCGGGTGTGGAGCGCTCCCGATCGGTGTCCTCGATCCGCAGGATCAGGTTGCCGCCCGAATTCCTCGCCAGCAGCCAGTTGTAGAGTGCCGTCCTCGCGCCACCGGTGTGGAGCGCACCCGTGGGCGACGGGGCGAAGCGAAAGCGAGGCGGCGAGGGGGGGTTCACGGTGGCAGGTTTCGGATGCTGATCGGCGCGCATGTTTCCACAGCCGGTGGGCTGGCGAGAGCAATCCAGCGCGGGGCCGAGCTCGATTGCGACGCGATCCAGATCTTCCACCAGAGCCCGCGGATGTGGAGACCGACCGCATACGACGAGGACGACTTCGCCGCCTTCCGCCAGGCAATGGAGGGCTCGCGAATCGAAGCGGTGGTGATCCACGCGGTGTACCTGATCAACTGCGCGACCAAGGACTCGGTGATCCGCCGCAAGTCGCTGGCCTCACTGGAGCAGGCGCTGGCGGTCGGCGACGCGATCGGTGCCGGCGGGGTCGTGCTGCATGCCGGCGCGCGAAAGGGGGAGCCGTACGCGCCGTCGGTGAAGCGGGCCGGAAAGGTGATCCGCGAGGCGCTACAGCGGTCTCGTCGCTGTCCCCTCCTGCTCGAGAACACGGCCGGGACCCAGGGGCCACTGGGGAAGAGCTTCGACGAGCTCGCCGGGCTGATCGATGCCGCCGGCGCCAGCGGCCGGCTCGGCACCTGCCTCGACTGCTGCCACCTGTTCGCTGCCGGCTTCGAGATCGGCACCCCGGACGCGCTCGGGGAGGTGCTCGCGGAGCACGACGCGAAGCTCGGTCCCGAGCGCCTGCGGTGCGTCCACGTCAACGACTCGAAGGTCCCCCTGGGGGCCAACCGCGATCACCACGCCAACCTCGGCCAAGGCGAGATGGGGCGCAAGGCGCTGGGCACCTTCCTGGCCGCGCGCCGGTTCGAGGGGCTCCCGGCGCTGATCGAGACCCCCGGGCCGGACGGCAAGGGCCCGGACCGCAAGGAGCTGCAGACCGCCAGGCGCCTGCGCCGCGAGGGGCTCAAACGACGGCACTGAGTGAGTGATCCCGAACCGCGTCCCCCGGTGTCCGGTGGACGGACACGACGGGACACAGTTCACGCGAGTACGACCTGCCGCCACGTAACAGGCCCTAACCCGCCGACACCGGACGCGAAGCGGAGGATGTCGGCGGAGTTATTCCTACGCCAGCGCGTCGCGGAGGTCGAACGCAGGCTCGCGGCCGTCCCCGGCATCGAAGAACCCCGGGTTGACGCATTCGTGCCCAGGCTCGGCGCGCTCGTAAGCGGGTTCAACCCGGAACTGGCACTGTGGCAGCGGCTCGCCGGTCATCTTGATCCCTCCGTAGCCGCCGCTTCGCTCCTGCGCGTCGAACATGGCGACGTCGATCTCGGCTCGAAACACCTTGCGCATGCAGCCCATGTAGAGGCCGCCGCCGAACGGATCGACGTAGCTGTAGAGGTACGGACAGCGGGCCTCGAGGCATCCACGAGGCTCGACCAGTCGATCGCAGAAGGTGCGGCACTGGCGGCACTCGCCCGCAACCGCCCCGGACTCTCCTGGCTTCGTCAGCGGCATGCTGAGAGTCTAGTCAGGCCGCCAGGGCGCGCGGGCCGAGCAGCTGGTCGAGCTCCGCCCGCAGTGCGGTCGAGGGCTTCACGCAGTACCCGTCCCCGAACCGAAGTCGCCGGGTTCCCTCGCGAGTCTCCATCTCGAGCATCACCTCGCATTCGCCCGGGAAGGACTCGAACAGCGCCTTCAGCTCGTCCACCAGGGTCGGCCCGAACTCCGCTGCTCGGACCCGGAGCAGGATCCGTCTGGGCTCCCGGGCGTTCGCCTTCTCCCGCGCGGCGGCGAGCTCGTCCTCACCCGGCTCGAACGACTCGGTCTCGGCCACCACCAGGCTCATCTCGCCACGCCCCTTGTGGTCGACCCGGCCGCGGACGAGGATCACGCGATCGAGCTCGATCTGCTCGGCCGCGTCGCCGGCCGCGTCGCGGACAAAGAGCTCGACCCTGCCCTCGAGGTCGTCGAGGGTCGCGAACATCACGTACGCCCCACTGCGGGTTCGCACTCGTTTCGCCTCGCTGACGATCCCGCCCACGGTGACCCAGGCTCCGTCCTCTCGAGCGGCCACCTCGGAGAGCGTGCAGTCCACGCGCTCCCGGAGCGCGTCACGCACCTCGGCCAGCGGATGGGCCGAGAGGAAGGTGCCCAGCGTCTCCTTCTCGAGCCGAAGCAGCTCGCGTTGGTCGAACTCGTCGCCCGGAACCGGGCGGTGGACAGCGGCGCTGCCGTTCCCGGGCTGCTCGCCGGCCGGCTGCTGCTCGCCGAGGTCGAAGATCGACCCCTGGCCGTTGCGAGCATCCTCCTGCGACTTCGACGCACTCGCCTGGGCGGCCGCGAGCACCTCCAGCATCCCCTTGCGGCTGTCGCCGGTCGAGTCGAGGGCGCCGCACTTGAGCAGGCCTTCGACCGCGCGCTTGTTAACCGCCCGCGCGTCGACCCGCTCGCAGAACTCCCAGATCGACGCGAAGGGGTCGCCGCGATCGCGTGCCGCGATGATCGCCTCGACCGCCGAGTGGCCCACGTTCTTGACCGCGTCGAGCCCGAACCGGATCGACTTGCCGCTGACCACGAAGCCGTGATCGGACGAGTTGACGTCGGGTGGCAGGACCTCGATCCCCATCTCGTCGCATCGGTTGACGAAGAACGGCACCTTGTCCTTGGTCGACATCACCGAGGAGATAAGCGCCGCCATGTACTCGGCGGGGAAGTTGGCCCGGAGGTAGGCGGTCCGGTAGGCGATCAGCGCGTAGCAGGCGGCGTGCGAGCGATTGAAGGAATAGTCGGCCGCGGCGGTCATCAGCGACCACAGGTCCTGGGCCACCCGCCGATCGGTTCCCGACTCGGTGAGGCCGGCGAGGAACTTGTCCTTCATCTGGGCCATCAGGTCGCGCTTCTTCTTCCCCACCGCCTTTCGGAGGTCGTCGGCCTCCGCGGGGCTGAACCCGGCCATCTGCTTGGCGATCTCCATCAGCTGCTCCTGATAGATGCAGCAGCCGTAGGTGGACTGGGTGATCGGGCGCAGGCGAGGGTCCGGGTAGCGCACCGACGCCGGGTCCCGCTTGCCGCTCGCGTAGTCGTCGATGAACCGCATCGCTCCGGGCCTGTAGAGCGAGACCAGCGCCACGATGTCGTTGAAGTCGGTTGGGCGTACTCGCCGAAGCGCGTCGCGCATGCCGTCGGACTCGAGCTGGAAGACCCCGATCGACTCCCCACGGGCGAGCATCTCGAAGGTCTTGGGATCGTCGAGCGGGATGCCCTCGATGTCGATCGAGGCGCCCCGAGACCGCTCGATGATCGCCACCGCGTCCTCGATCACGTCGAGGTTGCGCAATCCGAGGAAGTCCATCTTCAAGAGGCCGATCTCCTCGATCGGGCCCATCGAGTACTGGGTCACGATCTTGTAAGAGCGCTCAGGCTTGCCGTTGGCCCCGCGCTCCGCCCCGCCCGCCCGATCCTCGGCCAGCTGCAGCGGGACGATCTCGGCCAGCGGCCGGTCCGCGATCACC
The DNA here is from genome assembly GCA_963811625.1 of uncultured bacterium. Lineage (GTDB taxonomy): Bacteria > Actinomycetota > Thermoleophilia > Solirubrobacterales > 70-9 > AC-56. Next base: position 507,151 of record CAWERS010000004.1, read on the forward strand.
ACGGCTGCGGCGTGGATGGAGTTGTTGCGAACGATGCCCTCCAGCCCCTGGGCCACGTCGAGGATGCGCCTCGCATCGGCGTCCGCGTCGTACGTGCGCTTCAGCTCCTCGCCGTCCTTGAGGCACTCGGCGAAACTCGGGTTGCGACCCAGGACGGGCTCGGGGATCTGCTTCGCGATCCGATCCCCGGTCGCGTAGTCGAACCCGAGCACCCGGGCGGCGTCGCGGGTGGCCGCCCTGGGCGCCATCTTGCCGAAGGTGATGATCTGGGCGACCGACTCGCGCCCGTACTTCTCGGCCACGTAGCGGATCACCTGCTCCCGGCCCCGGACCGAGAAGTCGATGTCGATGTCGGGCATCGACTTGCGCGCGGGGTTCAGGAAGCGCTCGAACAGGAGCCCGTTGTCGAGCGGGTCGAGGTCGGTGATGTTGAGGCAGTAGGCGACGATCGAGCCCGCCGCCGAGCCGCGCCCCGGGCCGACGGCGATCCCGTTCTCCTTCGCGTACCTGACGAAGTCCCAGACGATCAGGAAGTAGGACTCGAACCCCATCTCGTCGATCACCTGGAGCTCGAAATCAAGCCGCTCGACGGCCTCGGCAGGGGCAGGGTCCCCGTAGCGGCGCCGCAGGCCATCGCTCGCCAGGCGCCGGAGCATCGCCCCCGGCTCCGCCCCCTCCGGGGTCGGGAACCTGGGTAGTAGCAACCGGCCGAGCTCGAGCTCGACCTGGCAGCGCTCGGCGACCTCGAGCGTGGTTGCGACCGACTCGGGCCAGCGCGCGAACGACTCGGCCATCTCGGCCGAACTCTTGAGGAAGAACTCGTTGGTGTCGAAGCGAAGCTTCGGTCGCTCGACGGTCGACTTGGTCTGCACGCAGAGCAGCGCGGCGTGGTTCGAGTAGTCCTCCCGCCGCAGATAGTGGACGTCGGCGGTGGCCACCAGCGGCCGGCCGAGCTCGTTCGCGATCCGGACGATGCCCTCGTTCGCCTTCTCCTGCTCCGGGAGCCCGTTGGCCTGGATCTCGAAGTAGGTGTTGTCGAGGCCGAAGATCCCGGCCAGGTCGTCCACGTGAGCGCGAGCGTCCCGGGGCCGGGCGGAGATGAGCCGCTGGCAGAACCGGGACTGCAGACACCCGGTGAGCGCGATCACGCCTTCGGAATGACGGTCCAGAAGCTCCGGGTCGACGCTCGGCTTGCCCCGGGCGAACCCCTCCAGGTAGCCCAGCGAGGTGAGCTTGACCAGGTTGCGGAACCCGGCCTCCGTGGCGGCGAGCAGGGTCAGGTGGTTGCGCTCGCCGCGGGCGTCGGAGCCGCGGTCGTCGACCAGGTAGGCCTCGAGGCCGATAATCGGCTTGATGCCGTTGGCCCTGCAGGCCTTGTAGTGCTCCACCGCGCCATTCATCACCCCGTGGTCGGTGAGGCCGAGGGCCGGCATCTCGAGCTCCGCCGCCCGAGCCGCCATCGCCTCGATCTTGCAGGCGCCGTCGAGCAGCGAGTACTCGCTGTGGACGTGGAGGTGAACCGCGCCGGGGCCGGGCATCGACTGATCATTTCAATCAGCTCAGATGCCAACGACCCACGATCGCGCACCGTGGGGAGGATTCACGCCACTGCTCGGAGCCCGGTCGCGACCACTAAGCTGCCCGCTCCATGAAGGCCCTGGTCACCGGGGGAGCGGGGTTCATCGGCTCCCACCTCGTCGACGCGCTGGTCGAACGCGGCGATCAGGTAACCGTGATCGACAACCTCTCCAGCGGACGGCGGGAGAACCTCGACAGCTCCTCCGGAAGCAAGGCGGAGCTGGTCGAGGCCGACGTCGCCGACGCGTCCACAGTCGCCGAGACCTTCGAGCGCAAACGGCCCGAGCTGGTCTTTCACCTCGCGGCCCAGATCGACGTCCGACTCTCGGTCACCGACCCCGTGTACGACCTGAGCGTGAACGTGGGCGGGACCCTGAACCTGCTCGAGGCCGCGCGGGCGACCGACGCCCGCCGCTTCGTGCTCGCCTCCACCGGGGGCGCCGTCTACGGCGAGGGCGCCGGGCTCGAGCTGCCGCTCGACGAGACCGCCCAGTGCCGACCCGATGCCCCGTATGGCCAGAGCAAATTCTCCGCCGAGGGCTACGCGTCGCTCTACGGACGGCTCCATCGGCTGCAGGCGACGGCGCTGCGGCTCGGCAACGTGTACGGGCCGCGCCAGGACCCGTTCGGCGAGGCGGGGGTGGTGGCGATCTTCTGCGGCGCCCTGCTCACGGACGCCACCCCACGCGTGTTCGGCGACGGCCACCAGACCCGCGACTACATCTACGTCGGCGACGTGGTCGACGCGTTCCTCGCCGCGGCAGGGTCCCAGGCGATCGGCACCTACAACATCGGCACCGGGGTGGAGACAAGCGTGCTCGAGCTCGGCGAGCTGATCGGTGGCGTCTGCGAGCGGCCGTTCGACCCGGAGCTTGCGCCGGCGCGCCCGGGCGAGGTCCGGCGGATCGCGATCGACAGCGGGCGGGCCGGGGCTGAGCTCGGCTGGAGCGCCGGCACGTCGCTGGTCGACGGCCTGCGGGCGACCGCCGGTTCCTTCGCCGCCGCTAGCTGAGCGGGCCGCCCGGCTCGTCGTCAGGCTCGGGGGGCCTGCTCCGGAGCCGGCGCTCGGCATCCTCGATCCGGCGCGCGGCCTCGGCCTCGGCTCGCGCGGCAGCGCCCATGCGCGCCTCCCAATCCGCGGCACGGGCGACGGTCTCGACCGCCGCGGTCACCTGCCGCTCGATCCTCGTCGCGCTTTGCTCGAGCACCTGCAGGCGACGCTCGGCCTCGGACGCCTGGCGCACCACCCTGGACTCCGCCTCCAGGACCAGGTCCAGGGCCTCCTCCGCGGCCTGCTCGATGCGCCCGCTTTCGGCGCCGACGTCGACCCGGCCGGCCGCCGTTCGTCCGGCCAACTCCTCGAGCTGAACCTGAGCGGCGCCGAGCCGCTGTCCCACCTCGGCGGCCAGACGCTCGATCGCCGACTCCAGGCGCCGCTCGAGCTCCCCGCGCAGCTGACCCTTCTCGGTGCCCAGCCGGACCAGCGCGTCGTCGATCCGCTCCGTGGCCGCCTGGGTCAGCCGGTCCTCGGCCGCGCGAAGCGCTGCGCGCTCCTGTCGCTCGAGCCGCTCGACCGCCTCCCGGAGCATGTCGCTGATCGAGACCCGGGCCGCCGCGACCCTCTGGTGCAGGCGATCCTCGGCCTCGGGTGATCCCTCGCCGGGCTCGAACGGCTCGCTCGTTGAGTCCACGGACCACGAATGCTCCTACACGCATCGGTCGGTTCCAGTCGATGTCGTGCCGATCGCGCCCTCCGCCCGTCGGGACGCTAGCTTGGGCCCGTGCGCGCAGTACCCGAACGCCCCGCCGGCACCCCGGGTGGCGGTCGCGGCGCTCAGCGTCCCGCGCGCCTCGAGCCGGCCGCCCTGCTGGCGCTGATCGTCCTCGCGGTGATCGAGTGCTGGTGGGGCGCCAAGTCCGGCGGTTTCTTCGCCACCGTTCTGCTGCCCGGGACGGTCGCCCTCTGCGCGATGCTGGCGATGCTCGCCTGGATCGCGCCGTGGCGCAGCAGCCTTCGAGTCTCGCCCGCCGTTGCGGTCGCCGTCGCGGCACCGGTCGCGCTCGGCGGCTGGGCCGCCCTGTCCGCGATCTGGAGCCCGGCACCGGAGATCGCGGTCGAGGACGCGCAGCGCATTCTCGCCTACGCGGTCTGCTTCGGGCTCGGGCTCTGGCTCAGCGACCTGCTCGGCCCCCGGGCGCACCTGGCGCTGGTCCCGCTGGCGCTCGCGGGGGCATTCGCCGGGGTGATCGCGGTGGTGGGCATGCACGGCGGCGACCATCCCGCTCACTACCTGGACGAGGACGGAACGCTCGAGTTCCCGCTCGGCTACCGGAACGCGAATGCGGCCTTCTTCCTGATCGCGATGTGGCCGGCTCTCGGCCTCGCAGCGCGGCGCAACGGGGTCTGGGTCGGGCGCGCCGCGGCGCTCGGCGCCGCCACCCTGTGCCTGTGCATGGGGATGCTCAGCCAGAGCCGGGGGTCGATGATCGCCGCGGCGGCGGCCCTGTGCGTGTACGTGGTCTTCTCGCGCGACCGCGCCCGGCGCCTCGCCTGGTTGGCCGCCGCGGTGCTGCCGGCGTTGATCGTCCTCCCCCCGCTCACCGACCTGTACCAGGCCGCCAGCGCGGGGGACCCGCTCGCCTCCCTGGGTGGCGAGCTGCGACGAGCAGCCAACGCGACCGCGCTCAGCGTCGTCGTCGCCCTGGGCGTCGGCGCGGCGCTGGCGCTGCTCGAGGCGCGCATTCCGGCTTCGCCGCGGGCCGGGGGGATCGCCGACCGAGTCGCGCTCGCGGGCCTGGTCGCGGTCGTGCTCGCCGGGTCGGTTGCCTTCGTCGCCACCGTGGGAGACCCCCTCGACTGGCTCGGCCAACGGGCCTCGGAGTTCCGGGCCGGGGAGGCCTCGCAGCCGATCGGCAAGAAGAGCCGGTTCACCCTCAATGCTCGCACCGGGCGGGGCGAGCTGTGGCGGATCGCGCTGCTCGACTTCCGGCGCCACCCGCTGATCGGGGACGGCGCCGGCGGTTACCGCTACACGTATCTGAGGGAGCGCCGGCGGGATGCTCCACCGGCGGTCCGCGACGCGCACAGCGTCGAGCTGGAGAACCTCTCCGAGCTGGGGATCGTGGGACTGGTTCTGTTCACGAGCGCGATCGGCGCCGCCGCGATCGGCGCCGTCCGAGCCCGCCGCCGGGGTCCGCCCGCCGCCTGGCTATCGGTGTTCGCGCTCGCCGCCGGCACCTACTGGCTGGCGCACTCCTCGCTCGACTGGTTCTGGCCATATCCGGCGGTGACCGCCCCGGTGTTCGCGCTGCTCGGCTCGGCCTGTGCCCCGGCGGTCAGGGTCGATCGACCGGCACCGGCGCGGAGCTGGAGCCGCCTCGCCCTGGCCGCGGCCGCGATCGCGCTCGCGGTGTCGACCGTTCCCCCGTTCCTGAGCCAGCGCTACACCGACGACGCCTATGACTCCTGGCAGGCGGACCCCGCCCGCGCCTACCGCGACCTCGATCGCGCCCGCTCGCTCAACCCCCTGAGCGTCGAGCCCCTGCTCGCCGAGGGGGCGATCGCCCGCGCCAGCGGGGATCGACGGCGGGCGATCGAGGCCTTCCGCGAGGCGGTCGCCAAGCGCCCGGAGGAATGGGTGTCCTATTACCTCTTGGCCGTGCTGCACCAGCGCGACGACCCGGCCCTCGCGCGCCGGGAGGTGAAGGCCGCGCACGCGCGAGATCCCCACAACGCCGAGGTGGCGGCACTGGCCGACGAGCTGCGGTCCCGTTCCGGGAAGGGCAACAACGGGCAATGAAGGGGACGGTAGATCGTCCGCGTCGAGTCATCGGCGAGGCCCCACGCAGCCTCGCTCCCCTACCCAGCCCTGGCTAAATCGATCGCCCTGACGCGGGTCGCCATCGCCGCCCCTCAGGTGATGTCGATCATCCCGCCCTGGAGCGCGAGCGCCACCGCCTGCGCCCGGGTGCGAGCTCCGAGCTTCGCCTTCGCGTTGCGAACGTGGGTCTGGACCGTCGCCGGCGAGAGCTCGAGCAGCCCGGCGATCTGCTCATCGGTGGCCCCGGCGGCGAGCAGGGCGAGCACCTCGCGCTCGCGCGCGGTGGGGCCGCCGCGGGTGAAGCGCGAGACGTGGTTGACGGATTGGGCCTTGCGGTTGGGCTCCGGCTGAGGCTCGGGCTCGCCCACCCGGGCCCCGCCACCCGAGAGGATCAGCAGGTGACGTCCGGGCAGCACGTTCGCGGTCACGGTGATGTGGACCTCCTCGCTGGCCGCCGCCTGCGAGCTGAGCTCGAACGGCCCGGCATGGCCGCCGCCTTCACGGAACGCGCGCCAAACGTGGTCCACCCGCGACCGCATGCCGGTGGCCAGGAAGTCGTCGAAGGTCCGGCCGACCACCGCCCGGCGCGGCAGCCCGAGCAGGCGACAGGCCGCCAGGTTCGCCTCCAGGCACCGACGCTCGTCGTCGACGACCATGATCGCGAGCTGGGCCGGAATCCCGGCCATCGCCCCGCCGCCGCCTGAACCGGCGGCGGCCCGCCTAGTCACTGGCCTCGCCGACAATGAACCTCTGTTCCGGCGCCCGCAGCGCTCGATGAGCGTCGCGACCCGCCTCGAAGAGGGTCTCGACGATGATCAGCCAGTCCGCGAGCACGGACCGGCGCTTGACATAGAAGAGGTCATGGCACAGCTTCCATGCCGTGCCAAGCTCGGATCCCGCGTAGCCGCAACGCAGCTGCGCCCAGCCGGTGATCCCGGGCTTGACCAGGTGGCGACGCGTGTAGTGCGGGAAGCGCCGCTCCAGCTCGGTGACGATCTCCGGCCGCTCGGGCCGGGGGCCGACGAGGGTCATCTCACCCCGGAGCACATTCCAAAGCTGCGGCAGCTCGTCGACGTGAGTGCGGCGCAGCGCCCTGCCCAGCCTCGTCACCCGCTCGTCGCCGGGCTCGCACCACTTGGGGCCGGCCGCCTCGGCGTCCTGCACCATGGTTCGAATCTTGAGCACGTAGAACTCTCGCCCGCCCTCGCCCACCCGGCGCTGTCGGTAGAGGACCGGGCCCGAATCGGAGAGCTTGATCGCGATCGCCAGCACGGCCAGCAGCGGGAGCGCCACGATCACCGCGGGCACGGTGATCGCGAGGTCCGAGACCCGCTTCCACAGCGGGGCGGTGGGACGGAAGCGCGGATGCATCATGTAGCGGAACCAGGCCGAGTCGATCGTCCCGAGCGGCACGTGGCCGAGCAGCTCCTCGTAGAGCTGGCTCGCCTCGATCATCCTCACGGGCAGATCGAGGCAGGAGTCTGCGATCACTGCGCAGGGGTCCGCACCCCCGTCGGCGCCGCCGCGCTGCTCGCCGGCTTCCTCCCGAGCCCAGACGAGTAGCTCGATCCTCCGCGCGATCACCGCCGCGCGAACCCCGTCGAGCGTGCCCAGGCACTCGAGCCCGCTCGAGTGCCCGGCAGGCGCGGCGGCGCCGAACCATCCGACTACTTCGTACCCCCTGATGCCGGCCGCCCGGAGCTCGGCTGCGAGGTCGGATGCAAACCCTGCCGATCCGACCACAGCCACCCGCGCCGGGCGACCCTCCTGGAAATGCACAGTGATCCATGCTCCGAGAGCCAAAACGAGCCAGGCACCGATGACCGACGGCTCCAGGGGTCCTAGAGCCACGTGGTCACCGGCGCCCAGCTCGAGCACCAAAGCAAGCAGGGCGCCCAGAACGGGCGCCACCAAGCCGAGAGCGATCCGCGCCGCGGGCATGAGGTCGAGCGGCAGCGCGCAGCGCTCCACCAGCTGCAGCGCGACCAGCATCGCGGCCGCGAGCACCACCGCGTAACCCACCTGGCCGACGTGGAGATAGGCGATCACCCCGGCCGCCAGGGCCGGCATCACCTTCAGCGCGATCAGGTCGAGCAGCCGCTGGGCCTCCAGCGCGCGCATCGCGCGTGCCGGCCGATCATCACCGATCGGGTGGCCGGTCGTATCGGCGAAGGCACCGTTCATAGCGGACACGGTCTGCTCCTTGGGTTGGTCTGGTCTCGCGGTTGGCGGTAGCTGGCGCCTACGAAGACGAACGCTTTGCCGGATCGGAAAGGCGTCTCAGGGCGAAGCCGGCGCCAAGCAGGGCGGCCGCGGCGAGCGCGAGGACCCCGATGTCGAGGCCGGTGAACGGCAGGCTCCCGATCGTGCTCCGACTGGGCGCGGAGGGCCCATTGCCGTCACCGCCGCCGACCACCGAGATATGGTGGTTCTGGGGCTCGTACTGAGCGTTGCTGGGCGTGTTTGCCATCGCCACCGAAGGAGCCGCGAGCGCCAGGACAAGCAGCCCGGCGGCAAGCCACGCGGCGGGACGACGTCGTACGGACGAACCAAAGTGCCGGTTGATCATTGAGATGATTGCTCCTGCCGCTATGAACGGCTGTCTGCCACACGACCCTGTCGCCCCGGATCGCAAGGACCCGGATGCGACCGGGTCGTATGGCCGGGTCAACCCGACTTGGGCCGACCCAACTGGTTTTTCGGGACGCCGCCACTCTGCCTGACCACTAGCGAAAGTCAAGGATCCGTGCCCGGAATTACCCGGAAATCGTTGCTGTATTACCGCAATGCGGGTACTGGTAGCCTCGCTAACGGTTAACCTCACCGCCCTGCGGAGCCGCGAGACTCAGAGACCGTGAACGAAAGCGACAACCGATCCACTCGCGGCCATGAAGGTCCCTCCGGGGTGGCATCCGACGACCGCGAAGGCCGGGCCGGGGGGCGTCGGGTGGCGGGGGCACCGCTATCGACCAGGGAGCGGGAGATCCTCGGGCTGCTCGCAGGCGGGGTCAGCGGCGCCCAGATCGCCGAGAGCCTGGTGCTCTCGCCGGAGACCGTCCGTACGCACATTCGCAACGCGATGGCGAAGCTGGGGGCATCGAGTCGCGCCCAGGCGGTGGCGCTGGCGGTCAAGCGCCAGGAGATCGAGCCTCACGCCGAGGTCGCCGACGGGCAGCCGAAGGGCTCCCCGAGCGCAGCGCCGGCGGTGGGCGGTGCCCGGGCGCGCGCCCGCGCCGCGCTGGCCGCGGGAGAGTCGGACGCGATGCTCGCCACCCTGCTCGACGGGCTGGTCTCGCTGTACGACGTCGAGGGCGGGATGATCTTCCTTGCCGACGAGGACGGCCTGGCGATGAGGCGGGCGGCGGTGATGGGCGAGGAGGACGACCCCGACCCGGTCCCGGCCCCGGAGCAGATCACGGTGGGCGAGGGCGTCCTCGGCCGGGCCGCGCTTGAGCGCCGCCCGCAGCTGGTCCACAGCTCCGGTTCCCACGGCGTTCGCGCGGGCCGGGCCTCGATCTGCTCGCCGATGCTCGCCGCAGGGAAGCTGGTCGGCGTGATCTGCCTGACCACGCGGCCCAGTCGGCTCACCGGACGCACCGAGCTCCTGCTCCTGCAGGCGTTCGCGAACCGGGTCGCGGAGATCCTGGTCGGCGGCAGCTCGGACGAAGGGGCGCTGAAGGAGTCGCTGCAGCGCTTTCGCACCACCTGGTCCGCGGCCAGCGGCTCTGGCTAGGCGCGCCAGCCGCTCACGGTCGGCTAATCGGCCGGCTCGCGAAGGACCTCGATCGCGGCCTCCAAGGTGGCATCCATCGGGGCCACCTCCTGGATGTCGCAGAGGTCCAGTACACGCCGCATCGGGGCCTCCGCCGGGACCACCAGGCGCAGCCGCTGACGGTGGGTTCGCAACCGGCGCGCGAGATCGAACAACAGCTCCACCCCGGCGCTGTCGAGATAGGCGGCCTGGCTCAGGTCGAGGACCAGCCCCGTGCTCTCGTTCGTCAGGCGCTGCCCCAGCGCGCCGCGCAGCTGATCGGCGTTGACGCTCTCGATCTCGCCCTCGATTCGCCCGACCAGAACGGTGTCCACCTGGTCGAAGTTGAGCTGCACCAGCGGATCCCTCATCACGCGCCCGGCTCCCGGAGGCGCCGTCGCAGGGTGACCGTCGTTCCCTCGGCGCCCGGATCGATCAGTACCTCGTCCATCAGCTCCCGCATCAGCGGCAGGCCGCGGCCACGCCCCCCGTCGCTCGGGGGACGCCAGCTGCCACCGTCGGCGACCACCATCTGGATCTGCGGCCCGTCGCGCTCGGCCCGGACCTCGAAGTGCGCATCGGAGATCGCCGAGTGGGCGTGGGCGACCGCGTTCGCGCAGGCCTCCCCGCAGGCGACCAGCATCTCGTAGACCTCCGCCTCGCTGGCCCCGGCGAGCCGCAGCCACTGCGCGACCGCACGTCGCATCGAGGCGAGCGACGACGGCTTGGCCGGCAGCGCCAGCGAGAGGACCTCGCCCGGAGGCGTGAGCTGGATCGCCAGCAGGGCAAGGTCGTCGCGGGAGCCGGCGCGCGAGTCGACCGTGGCCAGCAGCGCGTGACACAGCCCCTCGGGCTCGGACGGGCAATCCTCGGCGGTCGACCGAAGGCCCTCCAGCCCCTCGCCGAGCGGCAGCTCCGGGCCCTCGACCAGGCCGTCGGTGTAGAGGAGCACGGTCGACCACTGATCGAGGGTCGCCAGGCTCTCGGCGTAGGAGGGAAACCGATTCACGCCCAGCGGGCTTCCCGCCGGCGCCTCGGCGAAGGTGGGGCCGCCCTCGGGGCGCAGCACCAGCGGCGGCGGATGGCCGGCGGTGGCGACCTGGAGGGTGGAGGCATCCGGGTCGACGATCGCGTACAGCAGGGTGACCATCCCCCCCTTCTCGCCATCGAGCACGAAGCTGTTCATGCGCTCGAGCACCAGCTCGGGGCGCAGAGCCTCGAGCGCGTAGGCCCGCAGCGCGCTCTGCAGGTGCGCCATCCGCGCCGCCGCCTGCACCCCCCGCCCGACGACGTCGCCGATCGCGATCCCCACCTTGCCGCCTCGCAGCGGGATCGCGTCGTACCAATCGCCGCCGATCCGGGTCTCGGCGCTCCCGGGTCGGTAGCGGGCCGCAAGCCGCAGGCCCGGAATCGGCGGCAGCTTCGGCAGCAGGCTCCGCTGCAGCGTCTCCGCCACCTCACGCTCGATCTCAACCCCGTGCGCGGCGCGCTTCAGGGCATCGATCGTGGCGCCGAGGATCGCATCGCCCTCGGCCGGGTCGTCGGCTCGGTCGGGGGGAACGGCCCGCTCCGGGGCCCCGCTCTCTGGCTCCGGATCCACCATCGTCCTAGTCGGCGAGTGTAACCGCGGTGGCGACTGGACCGTAGGCTAGGTTTCGACCTGTGCGCCCCACGTCGCCGGTCGCAAGCTCCGGGCCCGATCCGGGCCAGCTGGCGAAGGCGTGGCTGCTCGGAGTGATCGAGCGAACACCCCTTGACCGCGTCGCCGACCTCGATCTCGACCTCCTTGCCACCGAGGCCGGGCCTCTGATCGCCGCCATCCTCGACGCCCTCGACGGGAGCGAGCTCGACCCCGCCGCCCGCGAACGCGCCGGAGCGCTGACCGGGCTGCGGCCCGGCGATCGTGCCTATGCCGAGGCACCGCGCGATCTCGCCGTGCTGCAGTCGGTGCTGATCGAGTCACTGGGCCACGGGAGCCCGGGAAAGCCACGGTACGCCCGCCAGCTGCCCGCCCCGCAACGGCTCGCCGAGCTGTTCGGCTCGCTCCAGGGAGAGCTCACCGAGGCCTTGGTCGCCGAACGCGGTGCAATCGCCGAGGGCCAGCCCGCCATGCTGCCAGGGAATGCCGATCTCGAGCGCTGGCTCGCGGTCCTGGTGGCCGAGCACCGCCGATACGGGCGTCCATTCGCGCTCGCCCTGCTCGAGCTCGAGGGCCTGGGGCAGATCTTCGAGACCCGCGGCCGTCGGGCGGGCGAGCTAATGCTGGCAGCGGCGACCACCGTTATCCGCGGCCAGATCCGGATCGTGGACCGTGCCTTCAGGCTCGAGGAGGAGGGGTTCTGCGTGGTCGCACCCAACGTGGACGCCGACCGACTCGGCCGGATGGCCGACCGACTGGCGCGGGTGGTCGGGGCCTCCCAGGCCCCGGACGGCCCGCGGATCGCGATCTCGGCCGGGATCTCGGGGTGCCCCGAGCACGGGCAGGACGCCGGGCGACTGCTCGAGATCGCCGGGGACGCGCTCGGTGCCGCCAGGGCGTCCGGCGAGCCGGTCCAGGTCGCCCTCAACGGCGCCCGCGCGCACTCCTCCGGCTGAGCCGGCCAAGAAAGCTCCACAACCCTGCCAAGGGTTGCCCAAACCTGCACGAACCGTACCCGGATCCGGGTACTGAAGTCCGGCAAGGATGCCTGAAACGGGGTAGAACTGGAGCCGATGCTCAAGTTATCCCCGCCTCGGGTCGAGACGCATAAGCAGGATCAACCAATGGAAGGACGAACGAGACTTCTGAATGTCGGGCAAGCGGCCGCCTATCTCGGCGTGAGCGCCGCTTCGCTCCGCAAGTGGTCCAACCAGGGGTTGGTTCCCGTCTACAGGACGCCGGGTGGCCAGCGCCGTTTCTCCACCAGCGACTTGGACGAGTTCATGCGCTCGATGCGACAGCCCACCGCCGCGCGTCGTGCCGCCGGCGCCTCCGGCTAGGCCCAGCCGATGTCGACACGTCCAAGCAGGAGGGTGCTCGGGCTCGAACTGATCGCGCTCGCGATCGCGATCGCCGTCGCCGCGTGGGCGAACCGGGACTCGAACTGGGACCTGCCGCTGTTCGCGGTGCTGCTGACCTCCTCGGTGGTCGGCGACCTGACCGCGCTCGACGCCCCGACCGGGTCCGGCAAGATCTCCAGCAGCTTCCTCGCGATCTTCGTCGCCACCGTCCTGCTCGGCCCGGCCCCGGCGGCGGTGATCGGCGTGGCCACGATCCTGGTCGGCTGGCTGCGGTTCCGCTACGCCCGCTCTTTCCTGCCGATCAACCTCATGACCTACGCCTGGTTCCCGCTGCTCTCCGGGATCGCCTTCGACGCGACCCTCCGCGCCACCGGCACGAGTCATGAGGACGGGCAGTTCTACCTGATCGTGTTCGCGCTGTTCGCGGTCGCCCTGGTGATCAACTACACGCTCACCAACGCCCACCTGAGCTACGTCGAGCGGACCAGCTTCTGGAGGCGGCTGACGCGGACGCTGATCCCGGTCCTGCCCTCGGAGCTGATCGCCGGGCTGACCGCGGTCGGGATCACCTACGCCTACATCCGCGTCGGGCTGGCCACGGTCGTGATCCTGATCCTGGCCCTGATCGTGCTCCAGTACCTGATCGGCGCCCTGCTGATCTCCCAGCAACGGGCGGACGAGCTCGAGCTGAAGGCCAAGCAGCTGGCCGGATTCCAGGTCGCCCTGCTCGGAGCCCTGCTGCGCACGCTCGACCTGCGTGATCGGATGACCGCCCGCCACAGCGCCGCGGTCGCCCGCTACTCACGCGAGATCGCCCGGGCGGCCGGGCTCTCGGAGGCCGACCAGGAGCTGGTCCACACGGCGGGCCTGCTTCACGACATCGGCAAGTTCGTGCTCCCCGACCGGATCCTGAAGGGGGACGCCGAGCTCACCGAGGCCGACTGGGAGGAGATCAAGAAGCACCCCAACGAGGGGGCGCGGATCGTCTCCCAGATCGACGGCTATCAGCCGGTCGGGCAGATCGTGATCGCCCACCACGAGCGGATGGACGGGCTCGGCTATCCCCGCGGCCTGTCTGGGGACGAGATCCCGGTGCTGGCGCGGATCATCTCGGTCGCCGACACCTACGACGTGCTGACCGCCCGCGACTCCTACCGGGAGCCCGTGAGCTCGTTCGAGGCCCTGACCGAGCTGCGCCGAGTGGCGGGGACCCAGCTCGACTCCCAGTTCGTCGAGGTGCTGAACAACGTCCTCGCCGACAAGGGCTTCTCCTACCGCCACGGCGAGGACGCGGATTTCGAGGCCGAGCTCGAGCTCGACAAGCGGATTCACGAATATGTCACCGCCGGAGCAACGCCCGAACGGCGCCTGCCGATCTAGGGCTCGGCGACGCCCGGTCCGCGAGCCCGAGATCGACCGCAAAACGGTAGGTAAGCGCCTCCGTCGCAGCTCCCATGGAGCGGCGGCGGAGGCGCTCCTACCAACTTCCTAATCACGGTTCTTAGCCTGCGCGGTGGCCCATGCTGCACACCTCCATTCCTTTCACAGACTCTCTACGGGCACGTGCAGAGTACATAAACCGAACAAAACTTGCAACTAGCGACCTGATCTTGGTCTAGTTTGCAACGAAGCATGCGATCAGCCCTCCGAGCCCTCTCCCTACCTGTTTTCCGGCGACTGGCCTTCGTCCGCTTCGTCGACGAGCTGGGCGACTGGCTCGGGGAGATCGCCCTCGCGGTGCTGGTCTTCGACCGCACCGGCAGCCCGATGGCGACCGCCGCCCTCTTCATCGCCCTCCAGTTCGTCCCCGCCTTCGCCACCCCGCCGCTCGTGGCCCGGCTCGAGTCCCTGCCCACCCGGGCCACGCTTGCGGGGCTGAACGTGCTCCAAGCGGCGGTATTCGCGGGACTGGCCCTGCTGGCGCCGCACTTCTCGCTGGGGGCGGTGATCGTGCTCGGGGCGATCGGCAGCGGGCTGGCGATCTCGGGTCGAGCCCTGACCCGCGCCGCCGCCGTGGCCGCCGCCGAGCCCCACGGGCTTCTGCGCGAGGGAAACGCCGTCCTCAACGTGGGGTTCACCGCCGGCGCCGCCGCCGGCCCGGCCCTGGCCGGCGTGATCGTCGCCGGTGCAGGACCACAGACCGCGCTGTTCGCCGACGCCGTCTCCTTCGCCCTGGTCGCCGTCCTGCTCGCCACCGCCTCCGGCATACCCCGGACCCAGCCGGAGCCCTCGGGCTGGGTGACCCGCCTGCGGCGTGCGCTCGCCTACGTCGGCAAGCGGCGCCAGCTTCGGCTCCTGATCGGCGCCCAGGCCGTCGCCTTCGTCTTCCTCACGATCGTGATCCCGATCGAGGTCGTGTTCGCAAAGGAGACCCTGGACTCCGGGGACCTGGGATACGGCGTCCTGCTCGCAAGCTGGGGGTTCGGCATGGTGCTCGGCAGCCTCGCCTTCGTCATGTTGCGCCGCGTCTCCCTGCGCGTCCTGCTCCCGATCTCGACCCTGGCGGTGGGAGTCGCCTACCTGCTGACCGGGGCCGCGCCCACCCTGGCGTTCGCCTGCGCCGCCTCGGTCCTCGGCGGGACCGGAAACGGGATCGAATGGGTGGCGCTGGTGACGGCCGTGCAGCAGCTGACTCGGGCCGAGTATCAGGCTCGCGTCGCGTCGCTGGTCGAGTCGGTGGCCAAGGCCGCGCCCGGGATCGGCTTCCTCCTCGGCGGTGCCACCGCCGCCCTCTTCAGCCCCCGGGTCAGCTTTGCGGTCGCGGGCGTCGGGGTGCTGGCGGTACTGGCGGTCGCGGCGGGTGCGCTGGCCCGGGCGGGATGGCGTGGCGAGCCGGCCGCCGACCTCGCGCTCGAAGAGACCCTGCGCGAGGCGGCCGGCGCCGCTCAGATCTCCGACGGCATCAACGTCAGCGCCGTCGAGGCGCCGGAGACCGCACCGGAGACGGCGCCCCGCTGAGGCGACCTTCTACTGAGCGCACTCCCAGGCGCTCGACCCAGAGTCGGCCCAGATCTGCGAGGCGATCCGGCTCTGCTGCTGTGGGGAGGCGCTCTGGGGGGACCCGCTGCCGCCGTACAGTCGCCAGGTCGAAGGAAGGATCTGGTAGGCGCCACCGGCGCCGGAGGAGGGGTTGACCGCATTGAAGTTGCCCCCCGACTCGCACATCACGATCGCCTGCGGGATCGCCCACTGGCCGACCCAGCCGGAGACCGTCTGTTGTGCTTGCGCGGCGGCCGCAGCCTGGCTCTGCTGAGCCTGGACCTGCTGGAGCTCGGCCACCTGCTGCTCCCAGCCGGCCACCTGGGAGCGAAGGCTTGAGACGGCGGCCGCCTCCTCGGCCCGAGCCTGGTCGAACTCCGCCGCCTGCGCTTCGGCGCCGGCGCGGACCGACGCGATCTGATCGCGGGCGACGGCGGTCCGCCGGTTGAAGTCGACCTGCTCGGCCCTGGCCTGGCGCACCTGGGCGAGCTCGGCCGCCACCTGGTCGCGGAGCTGGCGCACCCGGCCGGCAAGCGATGCATCCGCCTCCTCTATCCGGCCGACCAGCTCGGCGCGATTGGCGAGGTCATCGAAACCTTTGGCGCTGAGCAGCACCTCGGTCACGTCGGGGGCATCCCCCTGGTAGATCGCGACCAGGCGCCCTGAGAGCACGGTGAGCGCCCTGTGGAGCTGCGCCCGCGTCCGGACCAGATGCGAGTGCGCGTCGGCGACGCGGGCCTCGAGCTCGGCCTGCCGCTGCTCACCCTGCGCCAGGACGCCGGAGAGCTGGGCCTCGCGCTGAGCGGCGGCGGCCGCCTGCTGGTGGGCGGCCGCAACCTGGGCCGCCTTCGCCTCGACGTCCGCGGCCAGGCTCTGGGCCTGCGACTGCGCGGAGGAGATCTGCGAGTTGAGGGCGCTGATGCTCGCGGCGCCGGCGGCAGAGGGCCCGAGCGCCCCGAAGGCGAGCGCTACGAGCAGCGCGAAGCCGCCGCGAAAGCTGGCCGCGCGGCGACCGCTGGGCGAGCGCGTGTGACTGATCGGCTCCATCCTTCACGTGCCTACGGGGTTAGCTGTCGGGCTCGCGCCGAAGGACTGGCGCTACGCGGCGATCGCCGCGACTCGCCCCCGGGGCCGGCCCGCATCCGCGAGGCCTGACCCCAGTGGTTCCCCCGCTCCCCCGGGATGGCCCCGACGGACTCGGCGGTAAGGCGGGCGGCATGCTAGCGAATCGTTAGCGAGTCATGAAGCCCGACCCAGCAAACGTGCCTGTGAAACGGATCTTGCAGGGCCCGAGCGTGGCCCTCGCCCTCAGCCCTCAGGCGGCTGGCGGGTGACCGCCAGGTAGCCGGCGACGGCCGTGACGGCGATCCCGAGCCCGGCGGCGATCCGCAGCTGGCGCCGGTACCGGACCCGGATGAACCGGACCACCAGGCGCCCGATCAGCTCGTAGATCGTCCTCGTCATGTGCCCTCCTCCTCCCCGCCCGGATCGACGGCTCGCGCCCTGATCCGATGGGCCATCCGACTCTGAAGCGTGAACAGCTCGATGAACCCGGGGCTCGCAGCTTGACTGAAGTCCCCGCCGGATTCGCCGAACGAGGTCAGCGATCGATCGTACAGCGCGTACGGGGAACTGCGAGCGACCGGCGTCGCCAACCCCTTGTACAGCCTCATCGTGACCTCCCCGGTGACCAGCTGGTTGGCGGACTCCATGAAGGCGTCGAGGTCGAGTCGCAGCGGCTCGTGCCACAGGCCCGCGTAACACAGGTACGCCCACTTGTCCTCGAGCGCGCGCTTGAAGTTGTTCTGGTGGATGGTGGAGACCAGCTTCTCGAGCTCCCGGTGAGCGGGGAGGATGATCGCAGCGGCCGGCACCTCGTAGACGTCCCTGATCTTCAGCCCGACCACCCGATCCTCGACCTGATCGACGATCCCGACCCCGTGCCGCCGGCCGAGCTCTGCTGCCCGCTCGAGCAGCTCGACCAGCTCGAGCTCGGTGCCGTCCAGGGCCACAGGACGGCCGCGCTCGAACCCGACCCGTATCAGCTCGGGCTCGTCGGGGGCCTCGGTGGGCGGCGTGACCAGCTGGAACACGTCGTCGGGCGCCGGGCTCGTCAGGTCCTCGATCGCCCCGCCTTCGGAGGAGCGCCCCCAGAGGTTGTCGTCGATCGAGTACGGCGGCGCCTCCGAGCCGCCCTTGACCGGGATCCCGTGCTTGCGCGCGTACGCGATCTCCTCCTCGCGGCCCATCTGCCATTCGCGAACCGGTGCGATCACCTTCAGCGCCGGGTCGAGCGTTGCCACCGTGGCCTCGATCCGCACCTGGTCGTTGCCCTTCCCGGTGCAACCGTGGGCGACGGTGTCACAGCCCGCGGCGCGTGCCTGCTCGACCGCGAGCCTGGCGATCAGCGGGCGCCCCAGGGCCGTGAACAGCGGGTAGCCCCCGCCGTAGAGGGCGTTCGCCCTGATCGCCGGAGCGATGAATTCGTGGGCGAACTCCTCCCTCGCATCGACCACGATCGCGTCCACCACACCGAGCTCCCGGGCCTTGCCGACCACCACCTCCCAGTCCTCGCCCGGTTGGCCGAGGTTGACGGTCAGGGTCACCACCTCGGCGTCGTAGCGCTCCTGGATCCAGCGAAGCATGACCGAGGTGTCGAGTCCGCCCGAGTAGAGCAGCAGCACTCGTCCGACCTGTTCGGGGTCGGCCTCGTATGACGCGATCCGCTGGGCGGGAGGGTCGCTCATCGCGGGGGCGAAGTCTCGCATGCGGCGGTCGCCCGCACCGGGGCCGCTACGACGCCGCCGTCCGCAATCATCCAGGCCATGCATCGCTTGCTCCACGTCGCCTCCGTGGCGCTGATCACCGCCGGTGTGGTGATCCTCGCGGATGTGGCCACCACCCTGGCCTGGAGGGAGCCCGTCTCCAGCTTCTACGGCTCGATCCAGCAGCACAAGGCCGCGAACGAGCTCGCCGACCTCGAGCAGAGCTTTCCCAGCCCGGCCGACCTTCGCAGGGCGGCCCGGGTGAACAGCTCCCGCCGCAGGGTCGCGAAGCTCGCGGGCCTCTTCTCCCGCAAGGTCGACGACGGCCAGGCGATCGGCCGGATCGTGATCCCGCGGATCGGCCTCAACGTGATCGCCGTCCAGGGCACCGAGACAGCGAATCTGGAGAAGGGGCCCGGCCACTATCCCAGGACCCCGTTCCCCGGCCAGCCGGGAACGACGGCATTCGCGGGCCATCGCACCACCTACCTGGCCCCGTTTCGCCATCTCGATCAGCTCGATCCGGGCGATCGGATCCGGATCGAGATGCCGTACGCGAACCTCACCTATCGCGTCCAGGGCACTCGGATCGTGGCGCCGACCGACGTCGGGATCATCCACCGAGTCGCCTATCAGCGCCTGGTGCTGACCGCGTGCCACCCGCTCTATTCGGCCTCCGAGCGGATCGCCGCGTTCGCGAAGCTTCAGCGGGTCAGCGCCGTCCCGGGCGGGAGCGGCCGCTAGCCGCCGATCCCGGGCCTCGCGGCCGCGGTCAGCCCCGGGGTCCGAGCAACTCGTCGACGATCGGGCCCGGATCGCTGATCGTGAGCTCGGACGCCAACGCCTGCTCGATCTCCTCGCGCGAGCTGCCGCCAACTGCCATCTGCGCCGCCCGCAGGAGCGCGTTCTCGCGTCCGTGCGACGGTGGGCTGTCCGATTGCTCGGCCCCCGGACTCCCCTCGCCCCCATCGGCGTCGGCCGGTCGCTCGGATCGGCGGGCTCCCGAACCGGAGTCCGCGCCTCGCCCTGAGCCGGGGCGCCGCGGGGGTGTCTGCGGCAGAAGATCCTGACGGCGATCGAGCTCGGGCGGGATCCGCCCCAGCACGGCGGCGATCTCCTCGAGCTCGCCGATCATCGCCCCGGTCAGCTCCGTGAGCCGCGTCTCCTGCTGGCCGAGCAGCTCGGCCACGCCTCGCAGGTCCGCGCTCCACGCCTCGACCGCCTGCTCGACCTCGCGGCGGAGCCCGTCCACGTACGCCTCTGCCTCTGCCTCTGCCTCGGCGATGATTCCCGCGGCGACCCGCTCAGCCCCGTCGACGATCTCGTCCACGCGCGCTGCCGCCTCATCGACGACCCGCTTCAGCTCCGAGCCCGAGCTGGCGCCCGGGGAGCGCGGCGACGAGTTCCCGGCACCCTCGTCCAGGCCGATGTCGGGCGATTTGGTCTGCTCTGATCGGTTGATGGTCGGCACTTCCCCCCGAATCAACGGCTGGCGAGCGATTCTACTCGCGGCCCGCAAGTCGAATTGCGGTTTTCGTGCTTGGGCCTGCGGGGTCCGAGATCTATTCATGAGGGTCCCAACGAGTCACGCGGGGCCTCATCGACTGTCACAATCACCCCGCACGAGGAGCTTTGGCGCAGGCCGAACCACAGCGAGGCACGGGCAGGTCCGACAGGGACTGGCTGCAGCCGCCCACGCAGGAGAAGGGGCTGGCCAGCTACGTGCAGACCCTGCGCGAGCGGTTTTGGCTGATCGTGCTCGCGGTCGTGGTCACGACCGGGGCGTCGGTCCTGTACGTGGCCACCGCGTCGAAGACCTACGAGGCCGAGGCGGACATCCTGGTCACCCCGGTGCCGCAGCAGAGCGACCTGCTGTCGAGCCTTGGCCTGATCTCGCAATCGGCCGACCCTGTGCGCGAGATCGAGACAGTCGCCCGGTTCATCGACACCAACGAGGTCGCAGCGGCGGCCCAGAAGAAGATGCCCCCGGGGATCCCGGAGGCGGAGGGAACCCCCCAGAGCCTGCTTGACCACATCAGCGCCGAGCCGGTCGCCGACAGCAACATCGTCGCTGTCACGGCGACGGCGTCGAGCGCCGACGACGCCGCCACGATGGCCAACGTGTTCGTCGGCTCGGCGATCAGCTACCGGACCGCCCAGCTCCACGACCGGGTCGCGACCGCCGCCCAGGGGATCGGGGCCCAGCTGAAGCAGAATCCGCCCGACGCGCGGAGCCTCGAGGCCCAGCTTTCGCAGCTGAAGCGCCTCCAGAACAGCCCCGATCCCACCGTCCAGGCGGCAACCAAGGCGGTGCCGCCATCGTCTCCCTCGTCCCCGAAGCCCGTGCTCAGCATCGTGGGCGGGCTGCTGGTCGGCTTGGTGCTGGGGATCGGGGGCGCCTTCGCGTACCAGGCGCTCGATCCCCGCCTCAGCCGTGAGGAGCAGCTCCGCGCCCGGTTCAGGCTGCCGATCCTGGCCCGGGTCCCGAGGGAGTCGCGGGCGCAGCGCAATCAGCCGATCTCGCCCGAGGGCCTGTCACCCGGCGCCACCGAGGCCTACCGGGCGCTTCGCGCATCGCTCGGCAAGGGCCGGGCCGACGACGGGCGCGCGCAGGCGGTCCTGGTCACCAGCCCGTCGGCGTCCGAGGGCAAGACCACCACGGCGATCAACCTGGCGGCGTCGCTGACGCTCGCCGGACGCAACGTGATCCTGATCGATGGCGACCTCCGAAAGCCCGAGGTCGGCCCGTCGCTGGGCGTCGACAGCCCGCAGGGCCTGGTCGCCGTGCTGCTCGGGGAGGCGAGCCTGGACCAGGCCCTCGTCTCCTCGCCGGAGCTTCCCAACCTGAAGCTGCTGCTGGCCGAGCAGACGGCGCCCTGGACCTCGGAGATCTTCTCGCTTCCGACCACCCAGCCGCTGGTCGACGAGGCGCGGTCCCGCGCCGACTTCGTGATCATCGACTCCTCCCCCCTGAGTGAGGTGATCGACGCCCTGCCGCTGGCCGCGGCGGTCGACACCGTGCTGGTCGTCGTCAAGCTCGGCCGGACCCGGATGGGGCAGCTGACCGAGCTCGGCGAGCTGATGGCCGAGAACGGGATCAAGCCGGCGGGATTTGCGGTCGTCAGCGCCCCGAGGGCGGCCCGGTCCGACTACCACCAGTACGCGGTCCGGCCCAAGGTCGTGCGCTCCGAGGACGGCCGCGCGCCGGAGCCGAAGGCCTCGCCGGCGAGCGCCCAACCCGGCTCGCCGAGGTAGGGCTCGCGAGGCGGGGCCCGTGGCCGCCCTCCGGCTCGACATCGAGCGGTCCGGGCTGGCGCTCGGCTTCGCCGCCCTCTGCCTCGTCTTCGGGGTGGTCGCGGGGCTCGATCCCCGGCTTGCGATCGGTGGGGCGCTGGCGCTCGGGTTCCTGGCGCTGGCGGTCGCGGACCTGACCGCCGGGCTGATCGTCTTCGCGCTGCTCGCCTACTTCGCGCTCACGCCGGGGGCGGTCGGGTCGTTCGTCAGCGCCCAGGCCGCGAGCTTGGTGCTCGCCCTCTCGTGGCTGGCGCGGATCGCGACCCGCGCCACCCCGACCGGACCACTTCTGGTCGCGCCACCCCGCGATCACGTGGCTCTCGATCGCCCTCCTGGCCTGGGTGGCGCTGAGCTCCCTGTGGGCCGAGAACGTCGGCGACACCACGACGGTGCTTCTCAAGTACACGCTCAACGCACTGCTGTTCGTGATCGTGTTCGAGGCGGTGCGCACCTCGGCGCACGTGAAGGCCCTGCTCGCCGCCCTGGTCGCGGGCGGCACCATGGCCGCCGCCTACGGGATCGTCGCCTCCCCGAACCTCTCGAGCCTGTCGGGCAGCCCCACCGCGGCCACCGACCTCGATCGCCTCGGAGGCACGATCGCTGACCCGAACCTGCTCGCGGCGGTGCTCGTCGTGGCCTTCGTCCTGGCGGTCGCGCTGACCGCCACCGTTCGCTCCCCGGCGGCCAGGTGGGCGCTGATCGGCGCCGCCGCGTCGGCGCTCCTGTGCGTATTCCTGACCGCCTCTCGGGGTGGGCTGGTGGGGTTGGTCGCGGCCCTGGCGACGGGGATCGTGCTCGCCCGGGGGCGTCGCGCCGCCGCGATCGGGGGCGCCCTGGTGGTGGTCGCGGCCAGCGTGCTCTACGTGGGCCTGTTCGACCCCGGCGTCGCCCAGAGGTACTCGACCGCCGATGGCGGCAACGGACGCACCGACCTCTGGAAGGTCGGATGGAGGATGGCCGAGGCAAACCCGGTCCATGGCGTCGGGGCGGGGAACTTCCGTGACTCCTCGGCCCACTACGTGCTCGCCGAACCCGGTGCGATCGAGGACAGCCAGTTCATCATCGATCAGCCTCGGTTCGCACACAACGTGTACCTCGAGGTGCTGGCCGAGCTCGGGGTGATCGGGCTGGCCCTGTTCCTGGCCCTGGTCGGCGCGGCGATCGGCACCGGAGTCCAGGCCGCCCGCCGGTTTGCGCGGGTGGGGGACTCGGACATGGAGCTGTTGAGCCGCGCCGTGGTGGTCGCCCTGGTCGCATTGGCGGCGATGGACTTCTTCCTCTCGGACCAGTTCAGCAAGCAACTCTGGCTGCTGCTGGCGCTCTGCCCGGCGCTGCTGGCGATCGCCGGCCGGCGGGCCGAGCCCGAACCCTCGGTCTCGACCGGCCCGGCCCCGGTTCAGGGCCCCTGAGGCGAGCCGTCCCCACCCCGCAGGAACTCGGCTACGCGAGCCACCTCGGCGTTCGCCGTGCGAGCAACCACGTACCGATGGCCGGCCTCGATCAGGCGCCTTCGGAGATCCGGATCGGCGACGATCGCCCCGAGCTCGGCGGCCGCCGCCGGGGCGTTGCCCGGCGGCACCAGACGCGCGGCTTCGCCCACCGCGTCCCTGATCCCGCCGACGTCGGTCGCCACCACCGGGACCCCGGCGGCGAAGGCCTCGATCAGCACCTGCGGCAGGCCCTCCGTCCACGAGGTGTGCAGCAGCGCATGGCTTCCCTGGTACAGCTCGACCAGCTCGGGCCCGTATGGCACCTGGCCCTTGAGCTCGGCCCGCTCCGCCACGCCGAGCTCCCGCAGCCGCTCGGAGAGCGCGTGCCGCAGCGAGCCGTCGCCGCAGACGACCAGGCGCCACGGAAGCCCGCCGTCCACCAGGCGGCTGAAGACGTCGGCGATCAGGAGCGGGTTCTTCTCCGGATCGAGCCGGCCGACGCTGATCAGCCTCAACTCGCCGTCGTACGAGCGGGCAGCGGCCAGCTCGGGCGACACCACGTCCTCGGCGTCGACCAGCGAGACGCTGATCTCGAGCAGCGATCGAGCTCGGCGGTAGCGGCGGGCCAGCTCGGGCCCGACCACGATCACCCCGAAGCATCGGGACAGGAGGCGGAACGACGCCTCGAGCGCGATCGCCGCGGCGCGCATCGACCGCCGACCGGGGTGCCGGTTGCGAACGTAGGCGGGCAGGTCCTGGCGGACGCCGAGCACCACCCGCCGCCGCCGCAGGGCGGCGAGCAGCGCGAACGCCACGGCGAGTGGATGCGGGCCGAGCAGCCAGACGACGTCGACGTCGCCCAGGGCCCGCCAGAAGCGCCGCAGCGAGCCGGCCGCGGCGCGGACCACAGCGGCCGGGCTGGCGAGGCTCTCGTAGTAGGGAAGCGGCACGAAGCCGACCTCGGGCCCGCACCGGTATGGGGTCAGCTCGGGCGAGGGGCTCACCCGCCCGACCAGCACCAGGCGCTCGCACTCGCGCCCGAGCCGGGCGGCGAACAGCGCGAAGGAGACCTCGGCGCTCAGCTCCCCGTCGTCGAGATGGTACGAGTAGTCGCCGTAGACGAGCAGCCGCATCGCTTCAGCGCCGCCGGCCCGAGGCCGCATAGAGCTCCTCATAGAGCTCGCCGATCCGCCGGGCGGTGACCTCGAGGTTGAACTCCTCGCGCCGGCGCCGGCGCCCGCGCCTGCCCATCTCGGCGGCGCGCTCCGGGTCGCGGAGCAGCTCGGCGACGGCGACGGCGATCGCCTCGGGCTCGCCGGGCGGCACCAGCAGCCCCTCCACCCCGCTGGAGACCATGTCGGGGATCCCCCCCACCCTGGTCGCCACCACGGGCAACTCGGCCTCCATGTACTCCATCACGGACAGCGGGCTCCCCTCCCACTCGGACGAGCAGACGGCGATGTCGAGCGCCTCGAGGAAGTCCGGGATGTCCCCCCGACCGCCGAGCAGCATCACCGTCCGCTGGAGCCCCAGCCGATCGATCAGGGACTCGACCCGCTGTCGGTCGGGCCCCTCACCGGCAATCAGCACTCTGAGGTCGGGGAGATCCTCGACCAGAAGCGCCGCCGCCCCCACCAGCACTTCGAGGGCCTTCTCGGGCCGCAGCGTGCACGCGGTGCCGATCACCGGCGCCCCTTCCCCAATCCCCAGCTCCGCCCGGACGTCGGCGCCCAGCGTCGCCGGCGGGGTCGCGATCCCGAGCGGCACAAAGCGAACTCGCTCCGGCGGGATCCCCTCCAGCTCGATCATCCCCCTGCGGGTCTCGCGGGACACCGCCAGGAAGACGTCGGCTCGTTTCGCGATCACGTGGCGGTCCGCGAACCGGCGCAGCCGCTGGCCCTCGAACGACCAGTTGTGCTCGTGCGCGATCACGACCGGCGTACCGGCCATCCTGCCCAGGATCGATGCCCAGAAGTTGGACCCGAACTGATGGCTGTGCAGAACGTCGATCCGTTCACGCCGCAGGAGCGAGAGGAGCGGCGCCCAGGCCCAGACCGCCAGCCTCGAGTGCCGCTTGATGCCGACGATGCGCACCCCGGCTTCGCGCAGGGCGCGAACCCTGGGCGCGATCAGCGGATCCGCCTCCTCGTCGGGCCGCCAGCGACTGACGCACAGCGTGCGTTCGAACCGCTCCGGATCGAGGCGGGTCACCACCTCGGTCGCAACCCGCTCCGCGCCCCCGGTGATCCCGAGCTGGTCGATCAGGGTTACGGCACGCAGCTTTCGCGCCTGGTCCGGCAGAGCCCCCATGGGGCCCTAGTTTCCCGAACGCGGGGGTCAGACTCGACGCTTGCCGGCCCGACCACCGTCAACCCGGTGAGATCCGATGGCTGAGCAGAACGGCGACAGCCTCACCAGTCGAGTGCTGCGCGGGGTCGGGCTGGCCGGCTCCGGCTACGCCCTGACCCAGCTGATCACGCTCGCCACCTACCTCGTGCTGGCGCGGTTGACGAGCCCGCTGGCATTCGGGCAGTACGCGGAGGCTGCGGTCCTGGTGGGGGTCGGGCTCCTGTTCACCGAGTCGGGCATGCTCGCGGCGCTGATTCAGCGCCGCGAGCGGATCGCCGAGGCGGCGAACACCGCCCTTGTCTCGACCCTGCTCAGCGGCGTGGCGGTCAGCCTGCTGGCGCTGGCCGTCGCCCCCCTGATCGGCCACTTCTTCCGCAGCGACACGGTGGGCGCGGTCGCCGCCGCGATCTCCGGCCAGCTCTTCCTGCGCTCGGCGACCGTGGTCCCCAATGCGATCCTGGAGCGCGAGCTCGCATTCCTTCGCCGCACCGTGGTCGAGCCCGTGGCGGCGGTCGCCTTCGCCGCCGCCGCGATCGTGGCGATGGCCAACGGCATGGGCGTCTGGGGCCTGGTGATCGGCAACTACGTTCAGATCGGGGTCGACGCGGTGCTCACCTGGGCGCTGGCCCGGTGGCGGCCACGGCCACGCCTGGCGTCGCTGGCGATGTGGCGGGAGCTGGTTCGCTTCGGCCGACACGTGATTGCGGCCGGGATCGTGCAGCGCGTCGGCGAGCAGGCCGACCGGGTGCTGGTGGGCCGGTTCGTCGGCACCTCGGCCCTGGGCCAGTATCAGTACGCGCTGCGGCTCGCGATGGCCCCGTTCGAAGCCACCCTCGCGGTCGCCTCGCACGTCCTGTTCCCGGCCTTCGCCCGCATCTCGGAGGACCGCGAGCGCCTCGGCGCCGCCTACCTGCGCTCGCTCCGCTGGGTGATGGTGGCCGCGATGCCGGCGTCCCTGATCCTGCTTCCGCTCGGCGAGCCCCTCACCGTGGTCCTGTTCGGGGACGTCTGGCGGCCCGCCGGCCACGCGCTGATGGCGATGTGCCTGTTCGGGGCCGGCAACTCGCTGCTGTCGATCTGCCTTGAGGGCGCCAAGGCGTACGGGCGCCCCGCCGTGCTGGCCCGCGTTCACCTGTTCATGATGGTGGTCACGGTGGCCGCGATGGTCGCCCTGCTGCCGCTGGGCTTGAACGGCGTCGCCGCGGGGCTCTCGGTCGGCGCCGTGGCCGGCGGGGCCTACGCGGCGCTCTCGTTCGCACGGGTGGTGGCGCTGCCGCTGGAGAGGATCTGGGCACAGGTCTGGGCGCCGGCCCTGGCCGCGGCGTTGATGGCCGCGGCGTTGTATCCGATCGAGCACTTCGTGATTCAGGCCGACGCGCATGGAACCTTCCTCGGCCTCGTCCTGCTCGCGCTCGACGGCGTCCTGGGAGCCGTCATGTACGTGGCCACCCTTTCGCTGCTGGCGCCGGAGACCGGCGGCGCGATCGTCAGACTGCCGGCAATGGTCCTGCACCGCGCCCGCAACAGTGCCTGACCCGGCGCACACCGTGATCATCCCCGCATACAACGCGGAGGAGACGATCGAGCAGGCGGTCCGCTCGGTTCAGGCTCAGACCAATCCGAGCGTCGAGGTGATCGCGGTCGACGACGGTTCCACCGACACCACCTCGGCGGTGCTGGATCGGATCGCCGCCGAGGAGCCCCGGCTGCAGGCAATCCGACAGCCGAACGCGGGCCCGAGTGCCGCGCGCAACGCCGCCATCGCTCGGGCGAGTGGCGCCTATGTGACCTTCCTCGACAGCGACGACCTGTTGATGCCCCGGTACCTGGATGCGGTCTCGGCCAGCTTCGCCACGGACCCCCGGATCGGCTTGGTCCATGTCCGGGCCTGGGTCCTGGACGAGGACGGCGGCGGGGGCCGGGTTCGGCGGGCGGTGTGGCCCCCGCCCGGCTACCTGACGGGCTCTCGAGCGGAGCCCGACGAGCCCGCCGACGCGGTGGTCGCCCTGGCGTCCGGCAACTACATCGGAGCGGTGCAGACCGCGCGGCGGGCCGCGGTCGAGCGGGCCGGGGGGCTGGACGCCGATCTCCGCCAGGCCGAGGACTACGACCTCTGGCTGCGAATCGCGATCGCCGGGTTCCGGGTCGCAACCGCGCCGGGAACCCTGGCCGTGATCCGCAATCGCGCCGGCTCCCTGTCCAAGGACGAGCTCGAGCTGGCGCGCGGCGTGCACGCGGTCTGCGAGCGGATCCTGACCACCTACGAGGTCCCCGAGCCGGCCCGAGCCGCGGCGGCGGTGCAGCTTCGAATGGCGGACCGCCACATCGCGCTGCTGAGCGGCGGGGCCTCGGCGCGCGCCGCGCTGAGGCGGATCCGCCTCGCTCTGGGCAGGGTCAAGCGCCGCCTGCTCTCCGGACGGCTCTGGTACACGGAGCCCCCACAGGAGGTGGCCGAGGCGTTTCCCGAGCTGGTCGGGCGAGGGGCTGGGTAGGGGCCAGAGCCCGCCGCTCAGATCCATTGTCGGGTTAGGTACGCCAGAGCGGCCCTAACCCGACTCTCGTCGCGACACGGACCGCGACCCCCACCCAGCCCCAGGCACTTTCCGCCAGCGCCGGGGCATCCGGAGCCGTCCTACGGGCCGGGGGTACCGCCGCTGCCGCCGGTCGTGGTGGTGGTCGTGGTGGTCGTCGTCTGGGTGCTGGTGGCGGTGGATGTCGTCGTGGTCGGCGGGGTGGTGGTCGGCGTGGTGGTGGTCGTCGTGGGGATGGTCGAGCTGGTCGCGGTGCTCGTGCTCGTGCCGCCGTCGGAGTCCGAAGACGCCACCACTGCCAGCGCCACCCCGAGGCCGACCACAACCGCGACCAGGGCCGCGATCGCCCACTTGACCCCGCGACTCATGCCGCCCGGCGGGGGCTCGCCCGGCGGCGGGCCGGCACCCTCCGGCTGGCCCATGTAGCGGGTCGGGTCCTCGTGCATCAGCGGGCGAGTCTAGCCGCCGTCCCGGCGCTCCCGCCCGCTCCTCTTGGGGCTGCCCCGGCGGGCAGCGAACGATGTCCCACTGTGTCCGGTGGACGGACGCGACGGGACATGGTTCGGAGGTTCGGAGGTTCGGGTCGCCCTACTTGCCCGCCTTGCGGGCGAGCATTGCGATCGCCCGCAGCGGCGGGCCGAAGCGGGCGGACCCGACGAGGAACCCGCAGCCCCAGCTCAGGTGCATGGTCGCCAGCACCACCGGCAACCAGCAGGCGTCCCGAGCCGCGGTACCGAGCCGGGAGGCGCCGGTCCCCACCAGCGCGATCAGATAGGCCGCGATTCCGGCCCGAGCGAGCCTCGCCGGCCACCCCGCCCCCAGCGCCGCCACCGGAAGGGCCACGGCCAAGGCCGGAGGCAGCAGGTGCGAGCGCCGCATGCTCTTGGGGTGGGCGCCACAGGTCTTGGCCCGGTAGATCCCATAGCGGAAGTACTGCCGCGCCAGAGCTCCCAGGCTGTCGCGAGGGACGTATTGGGCGGCCATCTCCGGAACGCAGACGATTCGCCCTCCAGCCTCGCGGACCCGGGCTGCAAGCTCGCCGTCCTCGTTGATCGGCCAGCGCTGATCCCAGCCACCGTGGCGCAGCAGAGTGTCCCGGCGCCAGATTCCGGTGTACCCGGCGTCGACCTCCGTTTCGCGCTCCGCGTTGCGGAAGACGGCCCCGCCGATCCCGAGCCGCGTCTGGAGGGCCAGCGCGACTCGGCGGGACCACTTGGCAACCCCATACGGGAGCTGCGGCCCGCTCACCCACTCGACGTCGCCGCGGCGAAGCCGTTCGAGGCCGCGGGCGAGGTAGTCGGGGGGGTAGAGCGTGTGGGCGTCCATGCGGGCGACGAACTCGCCCTGCGCGTTGTCGAGCCCGATGTTGAGCGCGAACGGGATCGCCCGGTGCGGGTTGTCAAGCACCCGGATTCGCGGGTCGTCCGCGGCCAGGCGCTCCAGCACCGATCGGGTGGCATCGTCGGAGCGCCCGTCGACGAACAGGAACTCGACCTCCCGATCCAGCCGCTGCGCCCGCAGCGTGCGCACGGTGTCGACGATGTGCGCCTCCTCGTTCAGGGTCGGGGTCAGCACGCTGACCGCGATCTGCCCCCGACCGTTCCAGTCGCCGGATCGCCTCGATGAGCTTGCCACGCGGTCGAACGGTAGCGGCGACCCAAGCGTGAATTCGCGTCGCCGCCGGAGCACGTCCGCTCTCGGCCGCGCTCAGCCGGGTGCGGATCGGCGCTCGCGCAGGCGGACCGCGGCCCGGATCGCCGTCGCCGCGAACCGCCCCCGGAACGAGCCGGCGGGGATCGCCACCGTTGCGATCCCCCTGCGGTCGGGCCACAGCCGGTTGACGAGCTCGTTGTCCGGCTGCACGCAGGAATCCATCCAGGCCGCGTCCGACTCGCTGGCGAACCACGACAGGTGGCCGAGCACCAGCAGCGCCCCCGGCGAGTAACGTCGCCAGCGCTCGTCGAAGGCGATCTTGAGGCAGAACACCCCTTCTCCCGCGCGCAGGGCGCAGGCCATCGCGACCCGTTCGCCGCCTGCCTCAAGGGAGAGCAGGTGCAGGCGCCCCAGCTCGCGAAAGGAGGAGCAGATCGCGCGGAAGAACTCGGCGTCGCCCTGCATCGAGGCCAGGGCGGTCCCGCTGCGCCCTTTCCAGCCCGACACCTCCAGGGCCAGGAACTGCTCCACGGCCACCGGGTCCTCGGCCAGGTCCACCACCGCGAGCCGAGCGCCGAGCTCGTCCTCGAGCCGCCTTCGCTTGCGCTCCAGCTCGCGCCTGTGCTTCCCCTTGACCGCGGGGGCTCCCTCCCCCGTCTCGGGGCGCCGCAGGATCGCCCGCTGATGGCGATTCACCGGCACCTCGTCCGCGCGTCGACTCTGGATCGCCGTCCGCAGGGCCTCCCGCACCGGCCCCTCGTCGGCGAGCGCATCGAGGCCGGCGAAGAATGCCCGCCGCTGGCCGAGCAGCTCGCCGGCGAGGGCGGTGCTGGCGGTCTCGACCCCGTTTCCGCGCACCAGGGGCGTGCCAAGGAAGCAGTACCTGTGCTCCCAGGTGGCCACGTACGCCAGCGGCAGCCGGTGCCATCGTCGCGGCCTGTGGACCGGCAGGCAGGCCGCCCAGCGGTCGCCGTCGCGCACCACGATCAGGCCCACCCGGCGCCCGCCGATCAGCTCGGCGGCCGGAAGCACGTACTCGGGCTCGAAGAACGGGTTCGGCTCGACCGCCTCGGCGGCCAGCGCCCTCCATGGCTCGATGTCCCCGTCCGAAAGCTGATCGAGCTCCAGCGTCGAAGCGCGCACAGGCCGTCAGTATTACCTCACCGGCGGCGGGCGCTAGCCGCCACCCCGCTTCGTTCCTCCCCCGGGGGGCGCGGGAGCCTGCTGGGTCACGGTCGCGGTCGAGGTGACGGTGGACGTCTGGGTGGTCGTCTTGGTGGTCCTGGTGTTCGTGAACGTGCTCGTGGTGACGGTGGAGAACGTGCTCGTGGTCGTGGTCGGTCGCAGGGTGCTGACCCTGGTGGCGGTCCGGGTCACCGTTTTCTTCTCCGGTCCGGAGGCGACGATCACCGCCACGGCGACGCCGAGGCCCAGTGCCACCGCGGCGACCAGGACCAGCACCGCCCGCAGCCGGCGATCGCTGCCCGGCTCGCCGGAAGGGGGCTCGGCGGGCGGCGACGTCCTGCTCTCCGCGAGCACACGTCGCGGATTCGGGGGCGGCGGCGGGCCCTCAGCCGAGGACACGGGCCATGATCGCGCTCGCTTCGTCCACGTCTTCCGCGCCGATCGTGAGCGGCGGCAGGAAGCGCAGCATGCCGGGTCCGGGAACGTTGATCACCAGTCCCTCGTCGAGGGCGCGGCCGGCGGTCTCCGCGGCGTCGGTGCCGGCTTCGAGCGTGACGCCGACCATCAGCCCGCGACCTCGCACCTCCACCACCGGGTCCAGCTCGGCCAGGTCGCGCATGAACCTGGAGCCCAGCTCGCGGGTGCTGCGCAGGAGCTCGGGGTCGTCGATCACGTCGATCGCGGCCAGCGCTGCGGCGGCTGCGATCGGGGCCCCGGCGAAGGTCGAGCCGTGGTCGCCGCGCTCCAGCACATCGCCGAGCGCCGGGATGGTGATGCAGGCGCCGAGCGGCAGGCCTCCGCCGACCGCCTTCGCCACTGTGATCAGGTCCGGGACCACCGGCAGCTGCTGGTAGGCCCACAGCGACCCCGTTCGTCCCATTCCGGACTGGATCTCGTCGAGGGCCAGGAGGGCCCCCGCTGCCTGGCAGGCCTCCCGCGCCGCAACCAGGACCTCGTCGTCGATCGGGAACACCCCCGCCTCACCCTGGACCGGCTCGACGATCACCGCCGCCGTTCGCTCGCCGACCGCCTCGCGAAGGGCATCCGGGTCGTCCCGCGGCACGGTGACGTAGCCCCTGGGCAGAGGCCCGAAGAGATCGTCGCGCGCCAGCCGCGGAGTGGCCGCCAGGGTACCCAGCGTCCGTCCGTGGAAGGCGCCATCCAGAACCACGATCTCCGGCGCGGCGATCCCGCGCCCGTGGGCGTGCTTGCGAACCAGCTTGATCGCGCACTCGTTCGCCTCCGCCCCCGAGTTGCAGAGGAACACCTTGCCCTCCAGACTGGACTCGGCCAGGCGCTCGCAGAGCCGCATCCCGGGCTCCGTGTAGTAGAGGTTGGAGACGCCCGCCAAGCTCTGCGCCTGGTCGCGGATCGCCGCCACTATCCGCGGATGGCAGTGGCCCGCGTTGTGGACCGAGAGCCCGGCGAAGAAGTCCAGGTACCGCTTGCCCCCGGAGTCCCAGATCCGAGCGCCCTCCCCGCGCACGAACTCCACCGGCGCCCGCGCATAGGTCGGCATCACGTACCGCTCTTCGAGCCGTTGCAACTCTGAGAGTGTCACCGGCTGGGGCTAGCGACGAAGTCGCGGGTCGAGCGTGTGAACCTGCCGGTCGGCTGGCGCCCAAACCCGCCGACACCGGACGCGAAGCGGAGGATGTCGGCGGAGTGATTGCGGAGCATCTCGGCGGAGTTATTCACGGCGTAACCATGGTCCCGATGCCGGCGTTCGTGAACAGCTCCAAGAGCAGCGAATGCGGTTGGGATCCGTCGATGATGTGGGCGGAGGAGACACCGCCGTGGATCGCCTCGACGCAGGCACCGAGCTTCGGGCGCATGCCGCCGCCCACCCCGTCGAGGGCGCGCTCAACCTCGTCCACGCTGGCGCGGGACACGAGCGAGCCCGGGTCCGCCGGGTCGGCGAGCCAGCCGGCGATGTCGGTGAGGAAGATCGCCTTGTAGGCGCGGAGCGCGGCTGCGACCTTGCCCGCGGCCGTGTCGGCGTTGACGTTGTAGGAATTGCCCTCGCCGTCGGTGCCCGCGGAGGCCACCACCGGGATGTAGTCCTCGGCGATGTGGTTGAGGACATCCACGTCCACCCGCTCGACATCGCCGACGAACCCCACCCGGTCCGCATCCGGATGGGGCCGGATGTGGAACAGGCTCCCGTCCTCGCCCGAGAGGCCAACCGACGGCTGGCCGTGGCGGTTGAGCCGGCTGACGATGTCCGCGTTGACCTTCCCGAGCAGAACCATCTTCGCGATCTCGACCGTCGCCGGATCGGAGACTCGCACCCCCTCGACGAAGCGAACCTCCATGCCGAGGCGCTCCATGTAACTGGTGATCTCCGGTCCCCCTCCGTGGACGATGACCGGGTTCAGCCCCACGTACTTGAGCAAGACCACGTCGGTCGCGAAGCCCTCGCGAAGCGCCTCTTCACGCATCGCGGCCCCGCCGTACTTGATCACCACCGTGCGGCCGTGGAACTCGCGGATGTACGGCAACGCCTCCAGCAGCGTCTCGACCGTGGTGCCGGGACTCGGCGTGCTCATGTCGTGTACTCCGAGTTCAGCTCCACGTAGGCTCGGCTGAGATCCGAGAAGTACACCTTCGACGCCCCTTCCCCACGCTCCAGCCGCAGCCCGATCTCGGCCTCGATCGTCTCCGAGCTCAGCTCCGCGGCCTCGATCGCGTCCGGCCCCAGCTCCTCAAGCTCGTGACCGGCCAGGGCCATCCCAGCGGCCTGGGCGATCCGGCCCCAGTTGGGATCTCGGCCGTGAAGCGCCGTCTTGACCAGGGGCGAGTTTGCGATCGCCCGCGCGACCAGCTCGGCCTCCTCCGCCGAGGCCGCGCCCGTGACCTCGATCCGACCCACCCTCGTCGCTCCCTCGCCGTCGGCCACCACCTCGAGCGCGAGCTGGAGCAGAACCGACTCCAGCAGGCCTTCGGGCAACGGCTTCCCGGCGGCACCGGTGGACTGGAGCACCACGGTGTCGTTGGTGCTCATCTGGCCGTCGACCGTGATCCGCTCGAACGATCGGGCGACGGCGGAGCGAAGGGCGAGGTCGGGGTCGTCGATTCGAGCGTCGGTCTGGATGAAGCACAGCATGGTGGCCAGCGCCGGTTGGATCATCCCGGCTCCCTTGGCCTGGGCCGAGACCGTCACGCCTTCCGCCCGCACGGTGCAGCCCTTGCGGGTTCGATCGGTGGTCATGATCGCCTGCGCGAACTGGTCGCCGGCGTTGGGCGACAGGGATCCCGCCGCCTCGGCGATCCCGGCGCGGACTGCGTCGATCGCGAGCTGCAGGCCGATCGTCCCGGTCTCCGCCACCGCCACCGAGGCCGGCTCGAGGTCGAGCGCCGCCGCAGCCACGTCGCGCATCTCGAGCGCGTCCCGATACCCACGTTCGCCGGTGGCCGCGTTGGCGTTCCCGGAGTTCACGACCACGGCTCTGACCCCGCCGCGATCGGTCCGCTCCCGGCAGACCCTGACCGGAGCGGCGGCGGCGGCGTTGCGGGTCAGCAGCAGCGCCGACGCCGACTCGCCACCGCAGGCGAGCAGGCCGATGTCGGTAGCACCACCCCCCTTCAACCCGCAGGCCGCCCCGGCGGCGCGGAAGCCCGGCGCCAACACCGCCGGGTCCAGCTCCTCGAGACCATTCGGGGCCTGCACCCACCGCGATCGGAAGAAGCCCTCGGTCATTCCAGCCCCTCCGCCTCGGGCAGGCCGAGCATCAGGTTCAGGTTCTGGACCGCCTGACCCGCCGCCCCCTTCCAGAGGTTGTCGATCGCGGCGAACGCCAGCACCCGCCCGGCGGCCCGGTCGACGGTGACCATGACCCTGCAGGCGTTCGTCTCCCGCACGTCGCGTACGCCAGGCGGGTCGTCCACCATCTCCACGAACGGCTCGGCCGCGTACCGCTCCTCATAGAGGGACCGGATCTCGTCCTCGGACGCCTCGGCCGCCAATCGCACATAGCAGCTCGCCAGCAGCCCCTGGTCGATGGGCAGCAGGTGAGGCACGAAGGTCGCCGGCCCGCCGAAGCCGAGCTCGGCGAGCTCCTGCGCGATCTCGGGCGCGTGCCGATGACCGGCGGTGCCATATGGACTGAAGTTCTCGTCCACGTTGACGAAGTGGAGGCGGTCGCCGCCTCCCCGTCCCGCGCCCGAGACCCCCGACGCCGCGCTGATCACGACGTCGCCGACGAGGCCGGCCGCGGCCAGCGGGGCAAGAGCGAGCAGCGCCGCGGTCGGATAACAACCCGGATTGGCCACCAGCTGGGCCCCCGCTATCCGCTCGCGGTGGAGCTCGGGCAACCCGTAGACGGCCTCGGTTAGC
Source organism: uncultured bacterium (assembly GCA_963811625.1). Lineage (GTDB taxonomy): Bacteria > Actinomycetota > Thermoleophilia > Solirubrobacterales > 70-9 > AC-56. Next base: position 541,823 of record CAWERS010000004.1, read on the forward strand.
AGCTCGGGTGCACCGTGATCGCCATAGGTCCGCTCATAGGTCGGCAGCTCATGGAGGCGGAAATCCGCCGAGATGTCGACCACGGTCATCCCCCGGCCGCGCAGCTCGGCGACCAGCTCAGCCGCCGCACCGTGCGGATAGGCGACCAGCGCCGCGTCGAGGGAGCCGACGGCGTCGAGGTCCAGCCGCTCGAGCTCGACCGGGGTCCGATGGCGCGGATACAGGCGGTCGAGTCGGGCCCCCGCGTCGGTGCGGGCGGTCGCGAGCGCGAGCTCGAGCCGCGGGTGGCGCCAGACAAGCCGAGCGGCCAATGCCCCGGCGAACCCTGAGGCGCCGGCGACCAGCACTCGGGCCCGAGGCTCCGCCGCCAGGGGCTGCTGGGAGACCGCCGCTCGGGTGGACGGAGCCTCACTCACGGAGGGTCCCCCCGATCTCCTCGAGCGCCCGCTTGATCGCCTCGCGACTCTCCGCCACCTCGGCGTCGGTCAGGGTCCGATCGGGGGCCCGGAACTCGAGCCGGAAGGCGAGGCTCTTGCGACCCTCGCCGACCTGCTCGCCGCGATAGAGATCGAACACGGTGGCGCTGCGGAGCAGCTCCCCACCCCCGGACAGCACCACGTCCCGCACCCCTGCCGCCGGCCGGTCCTCGGCGACCACGATCGCCAGGTCCTGGTGCACGGAGGGGTACGTGGTGACGTCGTCGTATTGCTCCTCGGCAATCGGCGAAGCGGCCACGAGCTCGGCCAGCCGGATCTCGAAGCCGCTCGCCTGCTCGAGGTCCCAGCGGCGGCAGACCAGCGGGTGAAGATCGCCCAGCCATCCCGCGTCGACCCCGCCGATCAGCACCCGCGCCGCGCGGCCGGGATGCAGGAACGGGTATCCAGCCGGCTCGAACTCGAGCCCCACGCCGAGCTGAGCGCCCAGCGCCTCCAGGACGCCCTTGAGCCCGAAGAAGGCGACCGCTCGCTCCTCGGCGTCCCAGCTCGTCGGCGCCAGCGATCCGACCGCGAGCGCGCCCAGGCAGTGGGGCTCGAACGCGGGGGCGGCGCGCCGCCCGGCGAACTCGCCGCCCAGCGCGCCCCCGGCCTTCGACCGCCCACCGGTGAGGTAGACGCGCCCGGACTCGAACATCGCCACCCGCTCGGCACCGCGAGCGAGGTTGTAGCGCGCGGCGTCGAGAAGCGAGCCCAGGAGCGTCGTCCGAAGCTCGGAATGCTCCGCCGACAGCGGGTTGGAGACCCGGATCGGATCCTTCGCGGGATCGCCGACCTGGAGGCGCAGTCGCTCGCCGGCGCCCGGGTCCACGAGGCTCAAGGTGACCACGGCGTCGAAGCCGAGATCGCGCAAGACGTCCTCGGCCCGGCGACGCAACCGCTGCTCGCGGGTCAACCCGCCCCCTTGGGCTCGGGCGCCGGGCAGGGTGGCGGGGAGGTGGCGCTCGTAGCCGTGGATCCGGCCCACCTCCTCGACCAGGTCGGCCTCGCGGCTGACGTCGTAGTGGCGGTGGGCGGGGACTTCGGCCATCAGCGCGTCGTCGACCGGCTCGATGCCGAACCCCAGCCTGGACAGATAGGCGGAGCACAGCTCCGGTTCGATCCGCATCCCCAGCAGCGCCTCGGCCCGCCTGGGGCGCAGCCTCACACGATGCAGCGGAGGTACATCCGCGGCGGCGTCGATGGTGCCCGGGACGAGTTTCGCGTCGCACAGCTCGACGATCAGCCTCGACGCGATCCGCTGAGCGTTGAGCGCCAGCTCCGGGTGAAGCTGCTTCTCGAACCGGTTCGAGGCCTCGGAGCGCAAGCCGAGCCTGCGCGAGGTTCGCAGGATGTTGACCCCGTTCCAGGTCGCGACCTCGAGCAGCACTCGGGTAGTCGACTCGGAGACCTCCGACGTCGCACCGCCCATGATCCCGGCGACCCCCGAGGGCCGATCGCGATCGCAGACCAGGACCGAGTCGGCATCGAACCTGCGCTCGACGCCGTCCAGGGTCGTCATCCGCTCCCCCTCGGCCGCCCGGCGCACGATCAGGGCGCCGTCGGGGACCCGGTCGAGGTCGAATGCGTGCAACGGCTGCGCCGTCATCAGCATCACGTAGTTCGTGATGTCGACGAGGTTGTTGATCGGCCGCTGGCCGGCGGCCGACAGTCGTGCCCTCAGCCAAAGCGGGGAGGGACCGATCGTGACCTCGGTGAACACCCGGGCGGTGAACCGCGGACACAGCTCGGGAACCTCGACCGAAACGGACGCGTAGTCGGAGACCTCGCCGTCCCCGCCGGCATCGGCGTCGCGCTCCCACGGGGGCGCGGCCAACGGCGCCTCGGTGAAAGCGTGCACCTCGCGGGCCACCCCGTAGACGCCCAGGCAATCGACCCGGTTGGAGGCAACCTCGAGCTCGAGCACCGGCTCGGCGATCGGCAGCACTTCCTCGAGCGGAGTTCCAGGAGCCAGTCCCACCACCGACCCCGCGCCCTCAGCCCACCCCGCGGCCCCCGGAGTCGAAGACGAGGAGGCCGCGGGCAATTGTTCGAGGACGGCTATGCCGTCCTCGTCGTCCCCGATCTCGAGCTCGGCCTCGGAGAGGATCATGCCGTCGGAGGTGACGCCGCGCAGGTCGGCGGGCGCGAGCTCCCGCCCCCCCGGCATGATCGCGCCCGGCAGCGCGACGGCCACGGTCTGCCCCTCGGTCACGTTGGGGGCGCCGCAGACGATCGTCCGCCTCCCGTCACCCGTTTCGACCTCGCAGACGCGGAGTCGGTCGGCATTCGGGTGCGGCGCCACCGCGGCGACCCTGCCGACCACGAACCCCTCGGCCCTGGGTGGGCCGACCCGCGAGACGCGCTCGACCTCGGTCGTGCGCAGGGCCAGCAGCTCCGCCAGTTCCTCCGCGGAGAGGTCGGGAGCGCAATACTCGCGCAGCCAGGAGTACGGGACCTTCATCGGAACTGCTCCAGGACCCGGACGTCGTTGTCGAAGAACTTGCGCAGATCCGGAACCCCGTGCTTGAGCATCGCGATCCGCTCGATCCCCATCCCGAAGGCGAACCCCTGCACGACCTCGGGGTCGTAGCCGCGGTCGCTGACGAAGCCGTACACGTTCGGGTCGACCATCCCGGATCCCAGGATCTCGATCCAGCCGATGCCCTTGCACAGCGGGTCCCGCGAGCCGTCCTCCAGCACCCCCGAGCCCCCGCAGCGAAAGCAGGAGACGTCGACCTCGACGCTCGGCTCGGTGAACGGGAAGAACCCGGGGCGGAACCGCGTCTCGCGGTCGGGGCCGAAGATCGCCCGGGCGAACTCGTCGAGGGTCCCCTTGAGATCGGCGAGGGTGATGTCCTCCGCGACCGCCAGGCCCTCGACCTGGTGGAAGATCGGGCTGTGGGTGGCGTCGAAGGGATCGCTGCGGTAGCAGCGCCCCGGGACCACGATCATGATCGGGGGCTCCGCGGCCTCCATCGCCCGCACCTGCATGGGCGAGGTGTGGGTGCGCAGGACCACGTCCTCGGGCCCCGGCGGCAGCGCCGGGCCGGCGGCGCTTTGACCGGGTTCGCTCGGCGCGGGAGCGAGCCGCAGCTCTCCGTCCAGGCTCGCCGGATCGACGTAGAACGTGTCCTGCGCCATCCGGGCAGCGTGCCCGGGCGGATGGTTGAGAGCGGTGAAGTTGTAGTAGTCGAGCTCGACCTCGGGACCCTCCATCACCCGGTAGCCGAGCCCGATGAAGACGTCCTCGATCTCGCGCATGGTCCGGATCAGCAGGTTGCGGGAGCCGATCGGCAGCGCGGGCGTCCCGGGCAAGGTCACGTCGACCGCGTCCCCGCGGAGCTCATCCGCGAGCTCGCCCTCCTCGAGCTCGGCGCGGCGGGAGTCCAGCACCCGTTCGAGCGCCCGGCGGACCTCGTTCGCCGCCGATCCGACCGCACCGCGCTGCTCGGCGGGAAGCTCCGCGATTCCCCGCAGGATCTGCGTCAGCTCGGCCCTTCTGCCCAGGTAGGCGACACGCAGCTGATCGAGCGCGGCGGCGTCAGGCGCGGCGGCGATCGACGTCTCGCCATGGCGCCGAATCTCCTCGAGCCGTTCGCGGACCTCAGGCATGGCCGGCCATCCTATTCGCGAGCTCGTGGAGCGCCACCGCGGTGGCGACGGCGGCGTTGAGCGAGTCGGGCCCGCCCGCAAGCATCGGGATCCCGGCGTGGAGGTCGATCCCCGATTCGAGTTCGGCCGGGAGCCCGGCCCGCTCGGCACCGACGCAGATCACCACGGGCGGCTCGAGCTCAAGCGTGCGAACCGAGCGCTCGGCCCGAGGGTCGAGAGCCAGCTTCGTGCCCGCGAGGTCGCCCAGCTTCGCCCGGGCTGGAGGGCGCGCGAACACCGAGCCCATGCTCGCTCGCACCGCCTTCGGCGAGTAGGGATCGGCGCAGCGCGGCCCCAGCACCACGGGGCCGTCGCAAAGAGCGTGGGCCGAGCGGATGATCGTGCCGACGTTTCCGGGGTCGCCAACCCCGTGCGCGTAGACGCACAGGCGCGGCGGCGCCTGGGACTCCGTGTCCGTCGATCCCCCTCCGCCGAGCTGGGTCCAGCGCTGGCGATAGACACCGATCACCCGGGTTCCCGAGCCCAGGGTGCTGACCTGGTCGAGCAGCGCCGGCTCGACGTCGGCGCCGGCGACCAGCAGCAGCTCGGCCTCGACCCCGGCGGCCGACGCGGCCTTCACCAGGTCCTCGCCCTCGGCGACGAAGAGGCCGCTGCGCTCGCGCTCGCGCCGCGATTTGAGACCGCGGATCCGCTTCAGCTTCTGGTTGTCGGGGCTGGTTATCAACTGCTCGCTTCCTGGTTGGCACCCTGAATCAAAAAGGGCGGCTCGCATTCGCAGAGCCGCCCGGGAAGTTGTCCGTATGAGCCGTCGCGTCTAAGCCGCGGCGGCCTCCCGGGCTAGCTCGGCAAATCGGCGAAACGCCTCAGGGTCGTTGACGGCGACGTCCGCGAGCATCTTGCGGTTGACCTCCACCCCGGCGGCGTCGAGTCCGTGGATCAACTCCGAGTAGCTGAGCCCCTCGCGGCGGGCGGCGGCATTGATGCGCACGATCCACAACCGGCGAAAGTCGCGCTTGCGCGCGCGCCGATCGCGGTAGGCGTAGCGGCCCGAGCGCATCACCTGCTCGTGGGCCAGGCGGTAGCTCGAGTGCTTCCGGCCCCAGTAGCCCTTCGCCTGTCGCAGGACCTTCTTCTTGCGCCGCTTGCGCGCAACCGCGTTCGTCGCTCGGCTCATCCGTGTCTCCTAGTCGCCCTTCCCTGCGAGCAGCGTGCGGACGCGCTTGCGGTCCGCGGGCGCGACCTCGGTCGGCATGCTCATCCGCCGCTTTCGCTTCGGCGACTTCTTCTCCAGGATGTGGCTCGAGTAGGCGCGGCGCCCGCGCAGCTTGCCGCCGCCGGTCTTGCGGAACCGCTTCTTGGTGCCGGAATGGGTCTTCATCTTCGGCATCGGACGGCTATTGAAGCAGACGGCCGGCAGCCTGCCGGGCCTCAGGCCGCGGAGCGCTCGGCGTCGGTGCCTTTGATCCGCACCGGGGCCAGCAGCATGCTCATGTTGCGCCCCTCCTGCAACGGCTCCTGCTCAATCGTCGCCAACTGCTCGATGTCGTCGTAGAGCCGCTTGAGCAGTGCCCGTCCGCGTTCGGGATGGGCCTGCTCGCGCCCACGGAACATGATCGTCACCTTGACCTTGTCCTGGTTGCGCAGGAACCGCTCGACGTGGCCCTTCTTGGTCTCGTAGTCATGCGTGGCGATCTTGGGCCGCAGCTTGATCTCCCGGACGTTGATCTGCTGCTGGTGCTTGCGGGCCGCCTTGGCCTTCTGCTCCTGCTCGTACTTGTACTTCGAGTAGTCGAGCAGCCGGGCGACCGGCGGGCGGGCATCGGGCGCCACCTCGACCAGGTCGAGGTCTCGCTCAGAGGCCAGCGACATCGCCTGCTCGGTGGGGACGATGCCCACCTGGTTTCCCTCCTCGTCGATCAGCCTGACCTCGGAGACGCGGATTCGCTCGTTGATCCGCGTCGGGTCACGCTCGGGGGGCGACCGGTCGAAGCGCGGGCTCGCCACTAGAAGTTGCTGAGGCGCTTCAAGCTAGCGAGGCTCGGACGGGATCGGAGGGACGAGACGGACGCAGAGCGGCACGGGCGCTAGTGGCGGCGCGTGGTGCAAGAGCCCTTCATCGGCGCCCAGTATAGAGCCGAAGGGCGCGGACGGCCGCAACCTGGGCGGATCCTCCCGGAGCGCACCGGCCACCGTCGGACAGCCGTCCAGCCAGGGGCCCTCGCCTGGACTCCGCCGACTAGGTGCCGAAAGACGGGGTAGGCGGCGGCCATCCGCGGGTGGGACGAGGCGCGCCCGCATCCGATACGGAGAGGACCGTTCCTCCTCGACGCATGGCGCGGAATCGCACGACATGGACGCTCACCCTGGCGCTGGCGGGCGCAGCGGCGCTGCTGTCGCCGAGCGCGAGCTCGGCGACGAGCCAGGTCCAGTGCGAGGCCCGGGAGTCGACGACCCCGTACGGGATCGGCCACTGGCCCTCGTCGTGCTGGCGCCCCTACTCGAACAGGAGTCCGTTCAACCGGGCGATCCGACGCCGCCCGTCGCGGGTCTCCAACTCGCCCGCGATCGTCCGCCACCTGCTCCGGGGCGGGAGCGTGAGCTCCCTGGTCGCCGGGGATCCCGACAGCGGCGGCAGCCCGACCTACTACTCGCGGCCGGGCGACCCCGTCTACCGGCTCCACTGCTCGGAGCCCTGGGGCCACTGCGAGGTCGAGGGCCTGCGAATCCCGATCCCCGCCCCGGCCATGCCCACCGGCGGTCTCGCGACCCCGAGCAACGAGCATGACGCCCACATGACCGTGATCGACCAGGCCACCGGCTGGGAGTACGACCTCTGGCACGTGACCAAGAAGCCGCCGGGCGGCGGAATTGTGGTCTTCGGCTGGGGTGGGCGGACGAGGATCGACGGCAGGGGGCTGGGCTCGGGCGGCGTGGCTGCCGGCTATGGCAACCTGGCCGGGCTGATCCGGGCTCAGGAGCTGGCGCGGGCCCGGATCGATCACGCGCTCACGATCGAGGTTCCGTGCGTGCGCGGAAGGGCGGTGTACCCGGCCACCGGGCGGGCACTCTCCTGCGCACGCGCCGGCCTTCCGGCCCGCAACGCCCCCCACCTGGGGGCGCTGTTCCAGCTTCGGGTCGAGCGGCGGGAATTGCGGCGCATGCCGGCTTGGAAGCGAGCGATCGCCGAGGCGCTGCGCCGGTACGGCGCCTACGTGGACGACACCACCGGCAACCCCGACTGGTGGGGGTTCAGCGTCGAGGGCGCCGCCACCTACATGAGCTTCGGCTATCAGGACCCGCTCGCCGGGTTCGCCGAGCGACTCGGCTTCCCGGCCGTGAACTACATCGACAACCGGTATCCGGAGTACTGGTTCAAGCTCAAATCTGGGGTTCCGTGGCGAGCGATGCGGGTTCTGCGGCCATGCGCGGCGCGCGGAACCTGCTAGGCGCCGGGCGTTGAGCCCACCAGGGCCGCGAACTCGGCGATCGTCATCTGCCCGAGGTCGCCGTCCTCATGCGAGCGGACCGAGACCGCGCTCGCGTCCCGCTCGCGATCGCCGAGCACCAGCATGAAGGGGGACTTGGCGATCTCCGCGTCGTGGATCTTCTTGCCCACCGACTCCGACCTGGCGTCAACCCGGCACCTGACGCCCGCCTCACCCAGCTCGGCGGCGACCTCGGCCCCGTAGTCATTGTGGCGATCGGCGACCGGGAGCACCGCCGCCTGCGTCGGCGCCAGCCAGACCGGGAACCGCCCGGCATGATGCTCGATCAGGATGCCCACGAAGCGCTCCAGCGAGCCCAGCAGCGCCCGGTGGATCATCACCGGCCGGTGCTCGGCGTTGTCGGCGCCCTGGTAGGTGAGATCGAAGCGCTCCGGAAACTGGAAGTCGAGCTGGCAGGTGCCGCACTGCCAGGAGCGGCCCAGAGCGTCGGTGATGTGAAAGTCGATCTTGGGCCCGTAGAACGTGCCCTCCCCCGGGCTGACCCCGTAGTCGCGGCGTTGGTTGTCGAGCACCTCCCGCAGGGCACCCTCGGCCCGCTCCCATTGCTCGTCGGTGCCGATGTACTTGTCCGGACGCGTGGACAGCTCGACCCGGACCTGGTCGAATCCGAACCGGGCATAGAGCTCATCGATCGCGGCGCAGATCGACTCGACCTCGCCGGTGATCTGGTCGGGCGCGCAATAAACGTGAGCATCGTCCTGGGTGAACGCGCGGACCCGCAGCAGGCCGTGCAGAACGCCCTCGCGCTCGTTCCGCGACACCTGACCGAACTCGGCCAGGCGCAGAGGCAGGTCCCTGTATGAGCGACGCTCGGATGCATAGACGAGGCAGGCGCCCGGGCAGTTCATGGGCTTGAGCGCAAAGCGCCGCGCCTCACCGTGCCCCCCGCGCTCGGGCTCGGTGAAGAACATCTCCTCGCGATAGTTGTCCCAGTGGCCGGACCGGCGCCACAGCTCCTCGTCGAGGACGTGCGGGGTCTTGATCTCCACGTAGCCTCGGCGCTGGAGCTGCTGTCGCACCTCCCCCTCGATCAGGCGCAGAAGCACCGTTCCCTGGGGGAGCCAGAACGGCATTCCCGGCGACTCGGGTCGGAGCGTGAACAGTCCGAGCTCGGGGCCCAGGCGCCGGTGGTCGCGCGCCCGCGCCTCCTCCAGGCGCTCGAGGTGCTGCTCGAGCTCGGCCTTGGAGAAGAAAGCCGTCCCGTAGATGCGGGTCAGCATCTGCCTCGCCTCGTCGCCGCGCCAGTAGGCACCGGCGACCGAATTCAGCTTGAACGCCTTGATCCGCCCGGTGGACGGCCCGTGCGGGCCGCGGCACAGGTCGACGAAGGGGCCGTTCCGGTACAGGGAAACCGTTTCCACGCCCTGATCGCTCTTCAGGTCCTGGATCAGCTCCACCTTGTAGGGCTGATCCTCGGAGCGAAACCGCTGGATCGCCGCGTCAGCGCCGATCTCGGAGCGCTCGAACGGCTCGTCGGCCTCGATGTGGGCCGCCATCCGCTGCTCGATCCGCTCCAGGTCCGACTGCGACGGGCGAAAGTCGTCCGGGAACTCGAAGTCGTAGTAGAAGCCGTCGTCGATCGGCGGTCCGATCGAGACCTTGGTCCCCGGCCACAGGTCGAGCACCGCCGTCGCCATCACGTGGGCGGCGTCGTGACGAACCAGCCACAGCGCGTCGGGATCGCCGGAATCATCGGTGACGATCTCGATCTGATCGCCGTCGGAAAGCGGCGCCGCGAGGTCCCGCAGCTCGCCGTCCACCTTGACCGCGAGCGCGTCGCTCGCCAGACGCGGGCCGATCGCCGCGGCCGCGTCGGCGCCGCTGGCGCCCTCGTCCAGCTCGAGCCCGGACCCGTCCGGAAGCTTCACCGTCATCGGCGGCCATGCTACCCAGCAACCACCGAGCGCCCGCGACGCCAGCGGTCGGGCCAAGGCAGGTGGGGCACCAGGGCGCGAGCCTCGAGGCGATCCCAATTGTGCACCCATGCGATGCACAACTGGGATCGGCCCTCTACGATCGCCAAGGTGACCGACTACACGATCAAGAACCTACGCACGGTCGAGGACATGGCGGTCGGCTTCGGCTACGCCGACACCCAGGAGGCGCGCTTTCCCCGCGAGGATCTCGGCGCCGAGACGACCGGCTTGGCGTATCACGTCGTGCGTCCGGGCAAGCGCCAGGCGTTCGCCCACCGTCATCGACGAGTGAGCGCCGTCAGTCCCGGGCCGGGTTGGCCCGCCCGCCGACCAGGATCGCGGGGCAGGAGCCGCGGCCGGTCGGCGGAGGACTCGTTCGCCACAGCGTGTACGGGCCCGCGCGGCGCTCGAGGACCAGATCGCGGTAGGGACGCGCGGCCGAGCCCTGGGTGATCACGTGGGCCGCCCCGCGCGGAGGCCGGGAGGGCGAAGGGGGCCCGAGGGCGCCGACGCAGACGCGGCCCCCACGCAACTCCCAGACGACGTAGTCGCGGCCGTGCTCGTCGCCGAGCAGGTGGGCGGGCACCAGCGCGAGGGTGGAGCTCTGGCCGAGCCGGCCACGAAGCTCGGTCAGCTGCGGGGAGTAGGTCGACGGGCCGACCGGCCCGTTGGCGAGCGCGAGCAGGCTGCAGCCCGCGGCGGCGAGCAGGAAGGTGGCCGCGAGGGCGGGTCGCAATCGCGGCTCCCAGCGGGCCCAGGCGCCCACCGCCCCGCCTCGCCGGCGGGCGACTAACCCCGTGAACCCGTTCAGCGCGATCGCCGGCTCGCCGCTGAGCAGCGCCCGGGCCGCGATCACCATCGCCAGCGGGGCTGCGATCACGGTCGCCTTCGCTTCCTGGTAAGGGGTGCCCGCGAAGTGGGCATACGCGAACAGGGCCGCCGCCACGATCAGGGCCGCCGGCACCGCCCGCTGGCGACGGTGAAGCCACCAGGCAAGGCCATAGCCCAGCGCTGCCAGCCCGAGCAGCTCGCCGAGGTAGAAGAGCGCCGCCGGCACGGCGCCATCCCCCGGATCGAGCCGAAAGTCTCCCGAGGGCCAGATCCCGAGCGCCTCGAGGGGGGAGATCGCGTTGAACAGGTTTCCGAGGCCGGGCCCGGACGGGTCGAAGGTCTCGAAGCTCGCGAAGTCGACCATGCGGCCGATCTCCGGCGCCGAGGCCAGGCAGGTCACGGCGATCGCCACCGCCGTGGCCGGCGCCGCGGCGCGAGCCACGGCGCCCGCGCCGCCTGACCGCGCCCTGGCCGCTACCGCGAGTTCCATCGCCGCCCACAGCACCGCGGCGCCGCCGAGCCACAGAAGCCCGGGAAAGCTGTACGCGTAGACGCTGCCGACGGCGAGCGCCGCCAGGGGCGCCGCGACCAGGCCACGTCGCAGGGGCGAGGGCGCCGGATCTTCGACCAGGGCCCCGCGCCCGACCTGGTGCAGGCCGACCGCGAAGGCGAGCACGAAGAGCGCCTGCATCGTCTCCTTGAACGCGCCCTGGATCATGTACGAGGCCACCAGGTAGGCGAGCGCGACGAGCGCCCCGCAGGCGACCCGCCGCCAGGGCGCGAGCCGGCCCAAAAGCGCGACCGGGGCAAGCGCCGCACACACCGCGATCGCCAGCACCAGCCCGTCGAACCCGTGCACCAGACTGCCCCCGGCGACGGTCGAGACGGTCACCACCAGCGCGTGCGGCCCGAGCGGATAGCCCTGGCTGACCAGCCTCCCCCCCTCCCCGCCGACCAGGCGATCAGCGGCGAACAGGTGCTGTGACATGTCGGGGTTGAGCCCGGTCCCGAGGATCCCGAACCGGCCCTCGACGAAGAACGGAATCGAGGCCGCCAAAGCAACCGCCAGCGCCAGCGCCAGCCCGGGGCCGAGCTCGGCGGCCGGCGCGCCGGCGCGTCCTCGCAGGTACACGAGCGAGGCAAGCGCCAGCCCGCCGATCGCGATCGCAGAGGCGGTCCCCTCGCCCGGCAGCCGGACCGTCCCCCAGGCGACCGCGGTCACGATCGCCAGCCCGACGGCCGGCGCGAGCCATGACCACCGACGCCCGCCACAGAGCGCGAACAACCCCTGTCCGACGAGGCACGAGACGGCGAGGATGATCAGGAGCGACCCGTACGTCGCCAGCATCGGCGGCGAGCTTAGTGGTCCGGGCGGCAGCCGCAGGCCGGCCGGAAGCTCAACCCGGCGAGGGTGCCGGCTCCTCGGTCGCCATCGCGACCAGCGCCTGGCGATCCACCTTGCCCCTCGCCGTTCGGGGCAGAGCCTCGTGAACGAAGACCCGCTGAGGCACCTTGTGGTCCTCGAGGCTCTCGACGCACAACCGCCGTAGCTCGCCCTCGTCGAGCGAGTGATCGGGCGCGGGCGCCACGTGGGCATGGACGGCGTTTCCGAGCAGCCGATCCGGGACGCCCACCACCGCCGCCTCCTGCACGCCGTCGGCCGCGTGCAGCACCTCCTCGATCTCGCGTGGATAGACCTTCTCCCCGCGGCACTTGATCAGGTCGTCGGTACGCCCCACCCAGTGCAGGTATCCGTCCTCGTCGCGGCGGAACAGATCGCCGGTCGCCAGCATCGGCTCCCAGGGCCAGCGGCCAGCTTGCATGCGCTCCGCGGTGCGCTCCGGGTCACGCCAATAGCCCTGCATCACGTGCGGGCCCCTGACCATCAGCTCGCCCACTTCCCCGACCTCCGCCGGCTTGCCGTCCGCCCCCTCGATCCAGGCCTCGGTGCCCGGGATCGCGATCCCCGAGGAGGTCGGCCGGTGGTCCAGCTGGTCGGGTGGCAGGTAGGAGACGCGGATGCACTCGGTCAGCCCGTACATCAGGTAGAGGCGCGCCTGGGGGAAGGTGCGGCGGACGGCCTCCACGGTGGCCACCGGCATCGAGGCCCCGGCGTTGGTGAGGAAACGCAGGTCGGGCAACTGGCGATCGCCGAGGCCCCGCAGCGAAGTCAGCACCTGGAAGATGGTCGGAACCCCGGGCAGTCCGGTGATCCGATGCTCCTCGAGCGCCTGGACCACCCGCCCCGGAAAGGCGATCCCGGCCTCGAGCGCCAGCGTCGCCCCCACCCGCACGCAGCTGAGGAGCTGCGAGAGCCCATACCCGAACGACAGCTGCATCACGCACAGCACCCGGTCGGAGGCGGTCATCTCGAGGTAGTCGACGATCGACCCGGTGACGAAGGCGAGGTTGCGGTGCGTCAGCGTCACGCCCTTTGGGCCACCGGTCGAGCCGGACGTGTACATGATCGCGGCCAGGTCGGTCTCCAGCGGGAGCGGAGGAGCCGGCCCGTCGCTCGTCGCCAGCTCACCGACGTCCGAGACCACCGGGATCCCACCGGCCTGTGCCGCCGCCGCGCCGGCGAGCTCCGCGCGCTCCGGATCGCAGACGATCGCCGCCGGCTCGGTGTCCGCAAGCACGTAGTCGAGGTTGTTCCCCTTGATCGTCGGGTTCAGCGCCGCGAGGGCGGCGCCGGCGCGCCACGTGCCCTCGATCGCGATCGCAGCCGGCAGGTCGTTTGGGAGCAGGAGGGCGACCCGGTCGCCGCGCCTGACCCCGAGCTCGTGCAGGCCGGCCGCGAAGCCGGCCGCCAGCCGGTCGAGCTCCCCGTAGCCGACCTCCCGTCCCCGGGCGATCAGCGCGACCCGGTCGGGGTCGCGTTCGGCGGCGAAGCTCAGGTCCTCGGCAATCGTGCGGATGCTCACGCCGCCGCGAGCTTCCGCTCGACGAAGCCTGCAATCGCGTTGATCGAGCCGAAGTTCTCCTCGGTGATCTCAACGTCGTCGATGGCGATCGAATACCGCGACTGGACCTCCTCGACCAGCTCCACGAAGCCGAGCGAGTCGATGATCCCCAGGGCGAGGAAGTCGTCGCCGTCGGAGAGCTCGACGTCCGGGCGCAGGTAGAGGAAGTTCTCCTCGATGAACGCCCGCATGTCCTTTCGGATGTTGTTGCTGCTGTCTGTCATCAACCTTGCGGCGCCGGGACCGCTGCGGAGCGGTCGATTCTTACACGAGGCTCAGAGGTCTCCGGCGGGTACGCGTCGTCTCCCGCCTCGCAGAATGCGGCGTGCCAAAGCTGGGTGGAGAGGATCCCGACCAGGGCCATCCCCTCGCGCATTCCGGTCGCGCGTCCGGCGCGGCATCGTTGAACCAGCCCCTGGACACGCTCGCCGTCCCAGATCGAGCTCTCGGCCAGCGCCGCCGGCGAGAGCGACTCCTCGACCCATTCCGGCGCCTCGGGGCCGAAGAAGGGGACCACCTCGGGCGCCCGGTACGGCTGCTTGGGGCGGTCGACGATCTCCTCCGGGAGCAGTTCCGCGGCCATGTCGCGCAGCGCCACCTTGTCGCGCAAGCCGTCCAGCTTGCGCTCCGGTGGGAGCTGTGCGGAGTAATCGAACACCCGATGATCGAGGAACGGAAACCTGCCCTCGACCCCATGCGCCATCGCCACCCGGTCGCCCTGCGCCGCCAGCAGGTAGGGCTCGAGCAGGGTCGTGACCTCGAGCCACGCCGCTCGCTCGAGCGTGCTCCAGCGATCGAAGGCCGGCGGCAGCTCGGCGCGAAGCTGGTCGAGCGAGGCGCCATCCCCGAGCTCGGCTGCGACCTCGGGGCGGTAGAAGGCCTTCACGGTGGCAGTCGCCCCGGCCCGGGTGAGGTGCGAGCCGAGGGGGTCGTCCGGCGACCCGGTCTCGAGCAGGAATCGCGTGAACGCGGGGCCACGGCGCGCGCCTCCTCCGCCGAGGTAGGGATAGAACTGCTCCAGCAGGGCCCGGGCACGCTCGGGATCATGCTGGTTCAGCTCCCGGACCACGACCTCCTTGAACAGGTCGTACCCCCAGAAGAGCTCATCGGCGCCCTCGCCGGTGATCACCACCGTGAGGTCGTTGGCGCGCACCTGCTCGGCGAGCAGGAACAGCGGCACCGGCGCGGTTCGCACGAGCGGTGTCTCGGTGTGGCGGAGGACGGCGGGCAGGGCATCGGCGATCTCGGCCGGCCCGGCCTCGACGACGTGATGGAGGGTGCCCAGCGAGCGGGCGACGGCCTCCTGATGGGCCCGCTCGTCGTAGCGCGGGTCCTTGAAGGCGATCGAGAAGGTGCGGAGCTCACCTTCCTTCTCACGCTGGGCGAGAGCGCTGATCAGGCTCGAGTCCAAGCCGCCCGACAGATACGCCCCCACGGGCACATCGGCCCGAAGCAGGCGCAGCCGGACGCTGTCGCCGAGCAGCTCTCGCAGATCGGAGCCCGCGGAGCCCTCGCCGCCGTACTCGGGCGTCCACCAGCGGCGCTCCTCGACGATCCGCCCCCGCTCCCAGACCAACAGGCCACCGGGCGGGAGTTGCTGAACGCCGAGGAATGCGGTGCGCGGAGGCCTCGGCCCCCAGAGCGTGAACACGTCGTCGATCCCGGCGAGGTCCGGCCGGGCGTCCACCTCACCGCTGGCGAACAGCGCCTTGGCCTCGGAGCCGAAGACTAGGGTGCCATCGCCGAGCAGCGCGTAGTGCAGCGGGCGTACCCCGAAGCGGTCGCGAACCAGGGTCAGGCGGCGCGGGCCGGGCTGCCACCAGGCGAACGCGAACTGGCCGTTGAAACGGTCGAGAGCCGCCGGGCCCTCGCGCTCGAGCAGACGCAACACGACCTCGGTGTCGCTGGAGGTCTGGAACGACTCGCCCCGCGCCGCCAGCTCATCCCGCAACTCGACGTGGTTGTAGACCTCGCCGTTGTACACGAGCAGGTCACCGTCGTCGGCGGATTCGAATGGCTGCCACCCGCACGGCAGGTCGATGATCGCCAGCCGGGTCGAGACCAGGCCGGCGCCAGCGTCAAGGGCCAGCCCGTAGCCGTCCGGCCCGCGATGGCGGATCGCCCTCGCCATCCGCAAAAGGGTTTCTTCGGTGACCGGTTGCCCGCCGTGCGGGCGCACGATGCCGGCGATCCCGCACACAGTCAGTCGGCGGGCTCGACCAGCACGGCGGGCGCGTGGAGGTACTCGGTGGCCACCCGCATTCGCTCGATCTCCCGGTAGGCGGCTTCGACCTCGTTCGCCTCCAGGCCGACCCGTGGCGCCAACTCGGCGGGGGCCACCCCCTCGTCGTGGCCCCACATCAGCAGGTCCATCTGCTCGTACGGGTGGCCGAAGTAGAACTCCTCCTGGGTCTGGGGCAGGCTGAACGTGTCGGTGGTCGGGTAGCGCGAGGCGACCGAGTCCGGGAGCCCCAGCTCGCGGGCCAGGGCGTAGACCTGGCCCTTGAAGAGCCGCGCGATCGGCTTCACATCCGCGAGCCCGTCGCCGCCCTTGACGAAGAACCCCTGGTCATACTCGAGCAGGTTGGGCGTCCCGGCCACCGCATATGAGAGGCGGTCGGCCCAGGTGTACTCGAGCAGCTTGCGGGTGCGCTGCTTCATGTTCGATGCCGCCAGCAGCTCGCGATAGGCGTCGGGTGGCATGCGCCGCTGCTCCTCGGTCCCGTCGGGGCGCTCGACCACGATCGAGAACACGATCATCCCTCCGGTCGGCCGCGAGCGGACCAGCTTGTGGCGCCAGCCCGGCTCGTACTCGGGGAACACGCGGCGGATCGCCTCGTCGCGCCATCGGTAGCAGCCAAGCGCCTCGAGCGCCTCGGTGATCGGCTCCTCCACGGTTCGCGCCCCGAGCGAGTCGGCCAGCTCGAGGCCGATGTCCGAGGATTCGCTGGCCGCGTCCCGCTCGGGGAGCCGCAGGAGAAGCACGTGGTCGGGGCCGAGAGCGCGAACGCAGATCCCGGCGACCACGCCGGAGTCGACTCCCCCCGAGATCGCGACCACCGCTCCACCCCGGCCCAGCTCGCGGACGGCTTGCGCGGTCTTGGCGGCGAGCCGCTCGATGGCGGCGGCGGGATCGAAGGACTCGACGGGGCCGGTGGAGCTAATCGCTGTCATCGGGTGGGGCGCAGGATCGCACTTTCGACCTAACGATGAACCGTGTCCGCTCTCACGCGGCCTGACGGTAGTTTGATTGCATGACTGAGATTCGACCGTTCGAGCGCGCTGACCTGAGCGCGGTGATCGCCCTGCTGGAGAGCCACCTCCCCAGCTGGACGTACGGCGAGGGGTTCCTGGTCCGGACCCTGGTCGACGCGGCCTGGGCCGACCCGGACCTGCCGTCGCTGGTGGCGGTCGACGGCGAAGGAGACATCCTCGGGTTCATCGGCGCGCAGGTGCGCCGACTTCAGTTTGACGGCCGCGAGCTGCGGGGGGTCTGCTGCGGCCACCTGACGGTGGCCGCCGATCGCGGCGCCGGCCATGCGGGGGCATTGCTGTTGCGCCGCCTGCTCTCGGGCGCCCAGGACCTCACCTGGACGGATAGCCCAACCGACGGGGTGATCCGCATGTGGCGGGCGTTCGGCGGCCACCTCGATCACCCGCGCTCCTGCGACTGGATGCTGGTTCTGAGGCCCCTTCGCTGGACCGGCGGGGTGCTGGCGACGATGGCCCGGCGGTCCCCGATGCGCGAGGCAATGCCCGTCGCCGCGGTCCCGGTTCAGGCCTCCGGCGGCAGGTTCGTCGCCCGGGCGTTCCCGCCATGCCCGCCCGGGGTCGAAGGCGAGGAGGCGACCCCGGCAGCGCTCGTCGAGGAGCTTCCGGCGCTCACCCGCGGCCTGCGACTCAGGGTCGACTATGACGCGCCCTACCTCGCCCAGCTGCTGGGCGAGGTCGATGCGACGATGGGGTCCCTGGTACGACGCCTTGTCCGCCGCGATCGACGCGCGATCGGGTGGTACTGCTACCTGTCTCGCCCTGGAGGGGCCAGTCGCGTGCTCCACCTGTGCGCCCCCGAATCCGAGCTCGAGGCGGTCGTTTCCGAGCTCACCGAGCATGCCCGGGCGGACGGCAGCGCGGTGCTCACCGGCCGGCTCGAGCCGCATCTGTCGGCCCCGATGCGCCGTCGTCTGGCGGCGATCGGCTTCGCGCGACAGCCGCTGATCCACGTTCGCGACCCCGAGGTCCAGGCCATGCTCGCCACGGGGGAGTCGCTGCTGACGCACCTCGACGGCGAGTGGTACGTGAACTGAGCCCCTCAGGCTGCGGATGACGCGGGCGGCTCCAAGGCCGAGGCCTCGACGCCTCGCCCGCGCGCCTTGTCGATCCAGGCCCTCACGGTCGCCGTCAATCGCGGCCGGGAGATCCGGGGGGCCAGCAGCACCGAGCGCCCGAGTCGGCTGCCGGTCGCAAAGCGCGACTTGAACGGCTCGTCCCCCAAGAGCAGGTCGTACTCGGCAGCCCCCTCGGCGATCGCCTCCCGGACGGTCTCCGCCAGCAGCAGGAAGCCGACGCTGTAGCGCCCCCAGGCCGGATCGAACCCGGCCTGGTAGTAGGAGAAGCGATCGCCCACCCGCCAGCCGTACCAGCCCGCGACCGGGACCGCGTCCACCTCCAGCAGGTACAACCGGAGCCAGCCTCGCTCGTGCGCTTCGACCATGAACTCGCGATGGAAGTCGCGCACTCTGGGATCCTTGATCGCGGAGGCGACGTCACGGCCCGCCCAGCGGGCGTCGTGAAGCCTGAACAAGGTTCCCAGATCCCCCAGCACCTCCTCCTCGGAGCCGGGTCGCCGCAGCCGCACCTGATGGTCTCGCTGCAGCCCGCGCATCTTTCGCCCCACCTGGTTGCGGAACTGGCGGCTGCGCGCCGACAGGTACTCCTCCCAGCTGGAGCCGTTCAGCTCGATGTAGGGAAGGACCTCGGGGGGGCGCGGCACCGCGGTCATCCCCGCCGGCCAGGCCCGGGCCAGCTCTCTCCACCATCCGGCCTCGGCATCGACTCTGCCGATGTCGAGCTGGCAACGGGTCCCCAGGTGCCGAGCCAGCGCCGGCGCCGCGGCGGCGGCGATGCGCTCGTCGTCGCCCTCGGCGGCGACGGGATGGAACAGATCGCCGTACCGGGTTCCGGCGAACGAGACCAGGCGGGGTCCTCCCCGGGCACGAGCCGTCAGCATCGGCAAGAGGCCCCGGACCGTCCCATCCGCCTCGCGGACCACGGCGACAGCCGGGACCGCCCCCTCGTGGAGGGTCTTGATCGCGGCCAGATACCACTCCGGGGTCACGAAGGCGTTTCCCCGCTCAGCCGCGAGGCGCCGCCATGAGCCCAACACTTGCCCGAGGGCATCTTCCCGGTCGATCAACTCGACCTTGAAGCCGCTAGTCGAGTGCATCTAGGAATGCATCCCCGGCCAGCACGCTAGCGCACGTGCTGGTCGTAGACCGCAGTGTCCCGCGGTCGTGAGAGCATCGCCCGCGTGAGCCGCAGCGCCGCCACGAGGGAACCCTCCGCATGGCTCGTCATCCCCACCTACAACGAGGCCGCGAACCTCGAGGCGATCGTCGCCGCGGTCGGCGGCCACCTGGGGCCCGGAGGGCGGATCCTGATCGTCGACGATTCCTCGCCCGACGGCACCGGGGAGATCGCCGACCGGCTCGCCGCCGAGCTGCCTGCGGTGTCGGTGCTCCACCGGCCGCACAAGCTGGGGCTCGGACCCGCCTACATCGCCGGCTTTCGCGAGGCGCTGGCCGGCGGCGCGAGCCTGGTCGCGCAGATGGACGCCGACTTCTCGCACGACCCGGCGGAGCTGCCGCGCCTGCTGGCCGCGTCCAGCGACGCCGATCTGGTGCTGGGATCTCGCTACGTCCCGGGCGGCGGAGTCCGGCAATGGGGCCGGCTGCGGCGGCTGGTCAGTCGCGGCGGCTGCGCATATGCGCGGGTCGCGCTCGGCGTCCAAGTGCACGACCTGACCGGTGGGTTCAAGGTCTTTCGGCGCCGGGTGCTCGAGGGCATCGACCTGCCCTCGATCTCCGCCTTCGGCTACGCGTTCCAGGTCGAGACCACGTACCGCGCGCTGCGCGCGGGGTTCCGGGTGGTGGAGTTGCCGATCGTATTTCGGGACCGCCGCGTCGGCGAGTCGAAGATGAGCAAGCGGATCATGCTCGAGGCGGCGTGGCGGGTGCCGGCGATGCGCTTCTCAGGCCCTCGCCGAACGGGCGCGGCGACCTAGCTCCAGGCGAACGTCCACAGCTTGTTGCCGATGAAGTTGACCGGCACGGCGATCGCGATCGCGATCGCCTGGGAGGGAATGTCGGGCGCTCCCAGCAGGTCGACCAGGAGCACCAGCATCGCGAGGTTGACCGCCAGGCCGGCGAGGCTGACGGCGAAGAACCGGGTCGCCTGGAAGCCGGCGTGGCCGCCCTCGGCGGACTCGCGGAAGGTCCAGAGCCGGTTCCAGAGGAAGTTGTTGGAGACGGCCACGCAGAAGGCCAGGATCGCAGCCGGGATGTGCTCGACCTCGAGCACCAGGGTGAGGACCGCGAACACGGCCAGGTTGACGACGTACCCGACCGCACCGACGACCCCGAACTGGAGCAGCTGGGCCCAGTTCGCCGGCCGTTGGGTCCCGAGGTGGATCCGTCGCACGAGGCCCCAGGTCCAATCGGCTTGGCGCTGCCAGATGCCACGTGCCTCGCTCGGCATCTCCGAAGTCGTCATCGGCCCCCGCGCTGGAACCGTCCCCAGGCCCGCGGTCTAGCTTCGCACGCCTGCGGCATCCCGAAAGTATATGAATCGCCGATGAAGCCAATCGTCGCCGGCGTCCTAGCGATGCTCGCCTTTCTGGCCGCGACCAACCACTGGTACGGATGGGATCAGGGGATCCGGGCCACCGAGGCGCTGGACACCGAAACCTACGCGACGATCGCCTCGGCGGCGCCCGGTCTTCCCGACACCGAGATCGGCTCGGCGTTCACCGAGCGGTTCGCAGTCCCGTGGGTGCTCGGCTCGGCGGGCCACTTGTTCGGCCTCGGACCGCACACGCCGTTCCGGGTCATGTTCGCCCTGTTCGCGATCGTCACGCTCGTGCTGATGGTCGACATCTGCAGGCGGATCGGCCTTGGCGCCCCGGGGACGCTCCTGTGCGTGGGGCTGTTCGCCCTCAACCCCTACGTGTTCAGAGGAGACGCGATCGCCCCGGGCCCGGTCGACGAGGCGTTCGCGCTCGGGACGGCGATCGTCGTCTGGGGATTGGTGGCGGTGCGGTTCAGCGGGGTCCTCGCCGGAGCCGTGGTCTCCATCCTGGGTCGCCAGAGCGCCCTGCTCGCCGTCCCCGCCGCGGGGGTATGGATGTACGCGGGCGCCGGGTGGCGCTCGCGGCCGCCGCGCGAGCGCCTCACGTGCGCGGCGATCCCGGTGGCGGTCGTGCTGGTTCTCTACGGCGCGATCAAGCTGGCGATCCCCTCCTTCACCTACAGCTTCGCCCCCAGCATCCCGAGCGACACGGTGATCCCGATCATCGGCCACCCGGGGAGCCCCTCCGCCCTCGCCACCCACCTGGCGCGGATTGCCGCCCCGCTGGTCGTCTGGGCGGGGGCGGTCGCCGGGGCCCTCGCGGCCCTTTGGTGGATCGGCGGCCGACCGCGGCCGCCGGTTGAGTTCTGGTGCGCGATCCTGATCGGCGCCTCGATCATCGTCCAGCCGCTGATCATCAGCCCGCACTTCCCGGGGTTCGAGGCCAACGAGCAGCGCCTGACGACGTTGGGGCTGTTCCCGCTCTGCGTCGCGCTCGCCTACCTGCTGCGCGAGCTCGGTCCCAGGGACGTGCCGGCGTGGGCCTTGATCACCGGCGCCGCCGCGCTGATGGCGGCTTCCCTGCACGACAAGTTCACCGTCATCGGGCCGCATAGCAACGGCCAGTTCGTGGCGCTCGAGCTGCTCGCCGCCGCCGTCATTTTCATCCTCGCCATGCGTTCTGTTGAGTGGGGAGACGGGAAGATGGAAGCCCGGCGGGGGCCCTGAGCAAGGGGTGCGCCATGGCCCCGCCGGGCCTCCCGTCGCCTCCTTTTCCAGCAACGGCGGGATGGGCGCTACTGGGCTCGAACCAGTGACCTCCAGCTTGTCGAGCTGGCGCTCTCCCAACTGAGCTAAGCGCCCGAAGCCCTAGTTATAGCTCGGCAATCCGGGGCACGGCGGCCGGATGCCGCCCGCTTCGACGAACGCCGCTGGCGTGGCGCCTCGTCAGGTTGCAAGCGACCAGCTGCGGGGCGATGCCGGTCGAACGTCGCGTCGTCCCTGCCGGTAGCGTGGCGGGCATGGCGAGCATCCGACCGCTCACGCAAGCGGACCTGCCGGCGGTGGCCGCCCTGATGGAGGCCCGGTTTCCGGGCTGGGCCGAGGGCCAGTCGTTCCTGGCTGAGACCCTCCTCGATCATCCGTGGGCCGACCCGGAGCTGCCCTCGTGGGTGGCCGTTGACGAGCGCGAGGAGCTGATCGGGTTCATCGGCTCTCAGACCCGACCGATGCGGCTCGACGAGCGCCCGCTGCGCGCCGTGTGCGCCTCCCACCTGGTGGTCTCGGACGACCAGCGCGCCGGGGTCCAGGGTGCCCTGCTCCTCCGCCGACTCCTGTCCGGCCCGCAGGACGTCACCTTCACCGACAGCGCGACCGATCGAGTGCTTCGGATGTGGGAGCGGTTCGGCGGCCACCAGGACCATGCCCGCTGCTATGACTTCATGGTCGTGCTGAGGCCGGTCCGCTGGCTGGGCGCGATCGTCGGGGCCGGCGCCCGACGGCGGGTGGTGGCCAGCGGCCTGGTGCCGGTCGGGGCGCTCCCGATCCACGCCGCGGGGCCGCGGCTGCTGCGGCTCGCGTCGAGTGAGCTTCCTCTTCCCGACTCCCACCCCGACGTCGATGGCGAGCCGGCGGAGGCGGCGGCGATCGTCGAGCACCTCCCGGCGATCGCGCGCGATCTGCGCCTGCGGGTCGACTACGACCAGGGGTACCTGGAGCACCTGCTGGCGCTGATCGCGCGTTCCGACGGCCCTCCCATCTGCCGGATCGTCCGTCGGGGGGACACCCCGATCGGCTGCTACGTGTATGTCGCTCGGGCGGGTGGCCTGGCTCGTCTGCTGTACCTCGCGGCGCCGACCGCGGAGGCCGACGCGGTCCTCGGCGAGCTGGTGGAGCACGCCCGGAGCGCCGGCGCCGCGGTGCTGGCCGGTCGCGCCGAGCCCCACCTGCATGAGCCCCTCCGTCGTCGGCTGGCCGTCTTCGGGGCGGCCGGGCGGGCGATGATCCACGCGCGTGAGCCCGAGATCGATGCCATGCTGGCCACCGGCTCCTCGCTGCTCACCCACCTCGACGGCGAATGGTTCACCGTCTGAGCCGCGCACCGACCGGCGCTGGACGCGGCCGGTGGATCCAGCTACCCTTACGAGTCGGCAGGGGATTGACTTTCGCGAAGGGAAGGTGTGGATGAAGTCCAAGCGGCGAGCGCTGGGGATCGGCTTGATCGCCATTGTGGCCCTGGCGGGCAGCATGCTCGCCGCCGCGGCCGTGCTCGGAAAGAAGCAGCGCGTGGTCGTCAACGACACGCGCGGCGACGGTGGCGGCTTCGTCCAGCACGATCGGCCCGGGGTCTGCGACATCATCCAGGCCACCTCGGAGCTCGCCAAGCGGGGACACCTTCGCCACACGGTCACCGTCCGGGGGCGGATCTCGCTGGGCGAGAACGCGCCCCCCGTGATCATCACCAAGCGTCGCGTGCGCGGCTCGATCGGGCTCGCCTCGTTCGTGCTCAGCCCAGGGGAGCCGAAGGTCTGGTCCCACCTGAGGAACAACCGGCGGACGATCGTCTACTTCACCAAGCGAAGCGTGATCAAGAACGCCGTCGGGCGGGGCGACAAGTACTACTGGATCGCCGACCAGTGCACGATTCACGACGACCGGGCCCCCAACAACCGCTCGGCCGCCCAGCCGCTGAGGCACGGCCATCACCATCACCGCCGGTGAGCAAACGCTCACATTGTCCGTCTGGCAGTAGCGGAGCGGTGATCGTTGTCCGGATCGTAGAAGCCCAGCAATCAAACGTAAATCCCGGAATTTGCGGGCGAATGTAACGGGCGTCGGCGATTGGTGTTAAGTTAGCGTGAGGCGCCGCCGATGCAGGCGGTGAGGCAGAAAGCTTAAGGACCGACGGGCCAGCGGCCGCATCGCTGGCGGCACGTCCTTCGGAAACCAAGGGCCCCTTCGCAGGGGCCCTTTTCCGTGGTCATACCACCGAACGGGCGAACGCCGATCACGCGGACGGCGATCGCGCCTCGTCGCACGGCCACATCCCCGGGGACCCCTTTTCGGGGCGGGTCAGAGCTCGCGCTGCGGGCCGGTTGAACGCGGGCGCCCATCCTCGGCGATCACCGGATGGCAATCGGCCTCTCGCCCGGGCCGCAGCGGCGCTCCCGAGACGGGGCACATGTAGTCGCTCGCCAGCCGCTCGGGGGTGTCCCCGTCCGCCTCGGGCTCGGCCTCGAGCACCCGGTCGCTGATCGTCAACCAGGCCAGGATCCCGCCCGCCAGCGCGAGGCCCGCACAGACCAGCATCGCGACGTGGAACCCGTCTACCATCGCCGACGGGTCGTAGAAGGCGTCGCCCGTGAGACCCGCGACCAGGGGCAGGACGGCCACGGCGAGCAGGCCGGCGACCCGCGAAACCGCGTTGTTGACGCCCGATGCGATCCCCGAATGGCGAGCGTCGGCGGCCGCCAACACCGTCGCGGTGACCGGGGCCACAACCAGCGTCAGGCCGAGCCCGAAGACGGTCACCGCGGGCAGGACGGTGCTCACGTATCCGTCGCCGGGCTCGATCCGAGTCATCAGCAGCAGCCCGGCGGCGATCACGACCGGGCCGACGCTGAGCGGGATCCTGGCCCCGATCCGCTGCGCCATCGCGCCCGAGCGGGCCGACAGCAGGAGCATCAGGGCGGTCACCGGCAACGAAGCCGCCCCGGCTGCAATCGGCGAATAGTCGAGCGAGATCTGGAGGAAGGCCACGAAGAGGAAGAAGAATCCGCCCAGCGCCGCGTAGACGGCGAAGGTGACCAGGTTGGCGGCGCTGAACTGCCTCGAGGCGAACAGCTCGAGCGGCATCATCGGGTTCGGTGTGCGCCGCTCGGCGAACAGGAACGCCACCAGCGCCAGCACGCCGGCGGCCCCCACCACGAGTATCAAACCCGAGCCGCCGCTTCCCGGGCCCTCGATCAACGCGTAGCTGGTCCCGGCCAGCCCGAGTGCGGCCAGCGCCGCGCCGAGAAAGTCGAGCCGCCCCCCGACGCTGGGATCCCGGGTCTCGGGCACGTGGCGACCGGCCATCGCCACCACCAGCAGCCCGAGCGGGAGGTTGATCAGGAAGATCGCTCGCCACGAGACCGCCTCTACCAGGTATCCGCCCAGCAGCGGCCCGAGCGCGGTGGCGACGCCCCCCAGTCCCGACCAGGCGCCGATCGCCCGGGCGCGGTCGGCGGGCCGGAAGGTGGACTCGATCATCGCCAGGCTGCCCGGGGTGAGCAGGGCTCCGCCGATCCCCTGGACCAACCTGGCGGCGACCAGGAACCCGGCGCTGGGAGCGAGCGCGCAGGCGAGCGACGCGGCGGTGAACACGCCGACCCCGAGGACGAAGATCCGGCGGCGCCCGTGCCGATCACCCAGCGCGCCGCCGAGCAGGATCAGCGAGGCCAGCGTGAGCAGATACCCGTTCAGGATCCATTGCAGGGCGCTGGTCGACGCGCCGAGGTCGCGGCCGATGTCGGGCAGCGCGACGTTGACGACGGTCCCGTCCAGGAACGCGATCCCGGACCCCAGCACCGCGACCGCGAGCACCCAACGGCCGGCGCTGCTGTCGAACGAGACCCCTGCCTCAGTCGCGGAAGCCTCGACGCCGATCCTCCCGGCCCCTAGAACTGCTGCTCGTGTAGGCCCGGCGGGGGCCCGTCATCAGCACGCTCCCGCATGGCCCGACCCTACATGACGCGGGCTCGGCCCCTAGGGGTTCATCGCGTTCATCGCCGACCGCAGTTGGTCGGCGCTGAGCGCTTGGGGCGGCACCGGGAATGTGCGGTAACTAAAGGCGCCCGGGTACTGGAGCCTGAAGACGTTGCGATCCTTGGCGTTGTAGGCGCCGGTGAACTTGAGCCCGCCCCAGCTGACCAGCCACCCACCGGAGGGGAGCTTGCGAGCCGAGCCACAGCAGGGTGATCCAGTGGCGGTCGGATCCTCGAACGACTCGACCAGCCTCGCCGTCTTCGCCTTCTCGTCGATCCGGTAGCGGACCACCCTGGGCCGCCTGGGCAGATTGGTGTTGTTGTCGAAGATCGAGATGGTGCCGTCCGGCTGTAGGCGCGGGTCGTGCTGACCGCCCAGCGGATAGGAGCCGTCGGGGTCGTTCAGGACCCTGAGGCTCTTCGAGGTGTGAGTGCCACCCAGCTTCCAGACGATCGCGCCCGTGAGCCGATTGACCTTGTAGATCGCGTCCAGATGGCGGAAGGACAGGATCATGTACTTGCCGTCGGGCTCGATCCCGTTGAAGTGCTGCATGTCGAGCGACGCCTGGCCGCTTGCAATGACCTGGTCCCACCATCGCTGCGGCGTTTGACTGGGGCTGATGTGCTTGAGCGAGTCCCACTTCCGGACCAGCTGCCCATCCGGCGTCAGCTCCTGGATCTCGTAGGTGTTGTACGTCGCATCCGAGGAGCCGCCGTACGGGCTCGCGTCCTGGTGCGGCTTGCGGATGATCGCGCCGAGCATGTAGTTGCCGTTCGGCAGCAGGACCAACTCGTGGATGTCGGTCGGCAACCCACCTGCCGCGCCTATCGCGCGAACCAGGTCCCCGTTCAGCTTGCGGATCTCGTACTCGTGGCCCGCCGTGCCCCCACCCGTGTAGCGCTGCCACGAGATCGTCCCGTCGGACAGCAACTGGGCGTCGAACGGCGCTGTCGACGCCTTGTACCACCACACCGGGACCCCGTCGTTGTTGAAGATCGTCGCGTAGTTGTTGTTCATCTGGACGACAAAGAAATCGGGTCCGCCCTTGCCGCTGTGCCCGAACCGGTACGCGGGGAAGTCGGTCGGGAGGCAGCGGACGTGGTAGCGGTGATACCTGGGATTGCCCGGGCTGTGGAAGACCACCGTGAAGGCCCTGCCGGCGGTCAAGGCGCGCTGGGTGATGAAGTTGTCCCCGCGGAAGCCGCCCGATCCCACCTTCGCCTGCCAGTTCCCAGGAGTCGTCACCTGCACGCTGACCGGATTCGCGTCACACCGGACGACGTAGTCGTGGACCGCCCAAGCGAAGGCCGGACTGAGTGCCGGGGTGGTCGAGAACGAGGGGCGCGGGGTCGCCGCAGCGCGGCTCTTCGCGCTCAGCGCGACCGCCACGGAAAGGCCCGCGAGAAGAAGTGCCGTAAGCGCGAGCCAACGGCGCGCCCCTCCGCGCGGTGCGATCGTCCCTGTCCAGAAGGCTCCCATGCGATCCCCGACCGCGCAAACCATATCCAATTTCCGGGGCCGGGGTGATCAGTCGGCGATCGGCAGCGCGCCCTCGACCCCGCTGAGCTCGATCACCCGCCCGACCGGCGAGGAGACGCGGACGATGCGGAGCGGGCGATCGTTGGACACCGACAGCCTCGCGGCTGCGAGCAGGACAGACAGCCCGCCTGCGTCGATGAAGCTGACGTCGCCCAGGTCGAGCAGCACGCTCGAGCTGCCGTTGCCGAACGCCCTTCGCAGCTCCTTCTCCAGCGACTTGGCGCTCGCGATGTCGACCTCCCCGAACGCCTTGACCACGAGGGCGTCCCCGTTGGGCTCGGTTCGCACCCGGAAGTCCTGATCCGGGCGAAGCGCGTCAGCAGTCGCCATCCGTTGCTCCTCCTGGTCCCTTCGTCTTGCTGCCCCGGCGCCCTCGGTAAGGAGGCTGCTTCGGCAGCCGGCCGGCGGCAGCTTACTACGATTACACGAATCGGTGGCGAGTTAACCGGCCCCGCTACTTCCGCAGCCCGGCGGCCTCGAGGGCGTGCGCCGGGTCGGTCCAAATCTCCAACAGGGATACCTTGCCGTCCCGCACCGTGTAGAGGTAGCCCATCTGTTGCCTCACGGGGGCCCCACTGGCCCTTCCTCGGCCGTGGTGCGTGGCGACGATCAGCACGCGATCCCCCAGGTCGCGGGCCTCATCGACCTCAAAGCGGTAGTCCCGGTCGAACGTCCTGAACCAGTCTCCGAACCACTCTCCGACGGCCTCCTTGCCAACCGCGGCTAATCCATGGACGTTCCGAAGCCAGCCATGAAGACGGAGGATGACGTCATCGGCATAAGCGTCCATCACGGCCTTGAAGTCGCGGACATTCGTGTTCTCGAGCTGCCCGACGACGATCTCCAGGTTCTCCTGCGACATCGCCTATCCCCGCAGCCCGACGGCCTCGAGGGTTCAGAAATAGAGGACGGTGTTCCCCTCGGCGATCTTCGGCGGATCGACTGGCGCGGTCCCGTTCTCCTCGATCCAGGCGGCTGCACGCTTCGAAGACTCATCGGTACCGGCCTTGTCCTGACAGACGGTCACGGTCCTACCGCCATCGTCGGTGCTGACGGCGGCGTAGCTGACGAAGCCGGGCACGCCGCTGATCAGTTCCTTCACGTCCTCCTCGCGCTGCGCGAGGAGATCGAACAGCTCGGATGCACCCTGGCCGGAGTAGCTTCGAATGACCACGTACATGACGCCTCACTTTCTCTAGCTGCTTGCTCCGCCGACCATATCCGGCGTACGCACGTCGCGCGTTATCTCCACGTTCTCCTGCGACACCGCCCGCCGCCAGGAAAGGAGGTTGCCTCACGGGCTGGATGATCGGCGGGCACCCGATCCGCGATCCGAAAGACATAACTCTGCGGCTTGCCATCGAGGACCAGCTCGCAGGCGTGGGCTTCGGCGAGCGCCATGGCGATTCATGTAAGCAAACGCCCCTCCCCAAGCGAGAGGCGCCTACCGGAATCGAACCGGTGTAAACGGCTTTGCAG
>CAWERS010000005.1:0-525640 GCA_963811625.1 uncultured bacterium
CGGTCTGCGAAGCGTTCGAACGGTCTCCGTGAGGAGAGCCAGCGTGAGGCGTGGCAATCCCTCCACTGCGTTTTACGGAGAGGTTCTGACTGACCCCGACCGGAGAGGCGCGCGCCAGCGAGGCTGGAGGGAGCATCGCAGCCACCGCGGCGACTACGAGGCATCGAAGCGCCGGTTGGCTGAAGAGACGGCGAGCCATCGCCCCTTTCGTCGGCTGTCGCCAAGCAAAGCATGAATCCGCAACCCTGGACCAACGGTCGCGATCATTCGCTAACGGCCTCTAACACCTTTCGGCGCAGCCTCTCGCTACCTTGTCCAATCCGCGGCGGGCCGTCGTCATCCCGAGGTGTCAGAAGAGGGGCAAGATCCGTCTCGGTGGTCACGCACCGAATCAGCCCTCTCGCCGCGAAGCAACTCGCAATCTCCAGCTGATGATCGTCGACATGCTCGCCGGCTGGCCTGCCGGGGAATGACCACCGGTGTGTGCCCATTCTGTAGTGCGGTCATGATGGTGCCAACGCCGGCATGGCACACGACACTCTCAGCTCTGGATATGGTGTTGACCAGTTCCTCGAAGGCCATGAACTCGATCCAGGTGGTGTTCGGCATCTCTGGTCTGGGAAGGGTGCTTCCATGCTGAATTACAAGATCACTTCCTCGCCGGCCCAGGGGCTCAACCAAGTCAAGCGCCCTTGAGAACGGCTGCTGATGTGTTCCAAGACTAAGAAGAATCAAAGACAGTTCCGTAACAGACCGCGTGCTTGAAGACGCGGCGAAGCTCTGGCCATTGAACGATAAACGTATTGGCAAAAGGGTAGACCAAGCGACCGGTGAGCGACGGAGAGGTGATCCGAGCCATCGATTCGACGTACACAACATTGACCCCAAGGAGGCGCCCGACGATCACAAACGGCACTGCGACGCCGGCTCCCGTCGTCAGGACCGCCTGCACCCTACGGCGTCGTACAATCCGGAGGGCAAGCCAGAAGTTGCGAATCAGGTTGGGAAGGTTGCGGTTCGTGGGATGGTGAGCCCAGGTGGCATTCTCACCGGCAAGAAGCGACACGGAGTCGCTCTTCTCGAAGGTAACCCAGTGACGTCTCTCCTTGGGCCAGAGATCGGCGAGCTGCAAGAGCTGCAACAGATGCCCGCCGTTAGAAGCAACCAGAAGAACTTCGCGTGGCAAGATGACCCCCGTGTCGGCTTGTATAGAGGGATGATCGCACGGTAATCCAACAGCGCGACGCTCCGGGCCAGCGGTGGGGCCAGAGTGCATTGCGTAGCATGGCGACGATGTGCGGCATTTGCGGGGTCGCCGGCCAGGCGACCAATCGACCACCGATCGAGTCTGCCCTTCTGCAGGCCATGACAGAGGTGATCGTTCACCGCGGTCCAGATGAGGATGGCCACCACATCGCCCCGGGGATCGCGATTGGGATGCGGCGGCTGAGCATCATCGATCTCGCCTCAAACCACCAGCCGCTGTCAAACGAGCGCGGTGACGTGTGGACCGTCTTCAACGGAGAGATCTTCAACTTCCCGGAGTTGCGCACCGAGTTGCAGTCCCGGGGCCATTGCCTGACGACCGCTGGCGATACCGAAACGATCGTGCACCTCTACGAGGAACACGGGCCCGACTTTCCCAAGCGGCTGCGCGGGATGTTCGGGATCGCGGTGTGGGACGCGTCTTCCAGGCGGCTGGTGCTCACCCGCGATCGGATGGGCGTCAAGCCCCTCTACTACGCGCTCACGTCCCGTGGTCTCGCATTCGGCTCGGAGATCAAGTCGCTGCTCGCAGGTGATCTCGTGGAGCCACGCTTGGACCCCGTGGCGGCCGACTTGTTCCTCGCTTACGGCTACGTGCCGGGCCCGCGCACGCTCTTCGAGGGCGTCCGCAAGCTGGCGCCGGCCACCACGTTGGTGTGGGAAGACGGGGCGCTGGTGGGGGAGTCGGTGTACTGGACGCCTTGGGACGACGTCATCCCCTCGGGCGCCTCGTGGCACGAGGACCAAGAGACCCTGCTGCGGCTCCTCAGGGACTCGGTCCGGGCCCGCATGGTAAGCGACGTGCCGCTCGGGGTGATGCTCAGCGGAGGCCTTGACTCGAGTCTCGTCACGGCCCTGATGTCCGAGGTCAGCACCGAGCCCGTCAAGACGTTTTCCGTCGGTTTCGCGGAGGACGCGCAGGCGAACGAGCTGGCCGATGCGCGCCGGGTCGCGCGGCGCTTCGGCACCGACCACCACGAGCTGCTGACGAGCGCAGTGGAGCACCCCTCGCTTATCGAGAAAGCGCTGTGGCACCTGGAGGAGCCGATCGTGGACCTGTCGTTTCTCGGCTTCCTGCTGCTCAGTCGGTTGGCCCGGGAGCATGTGACGGTGGCGCTCTGTGGCCAGGCGGCGGACGAACTGCTGGGCGGCTACCCGAAGCATGCCGTCGCCCACGCGGCCGACCGCCTCGCAGGAGTGCCTGCGCCCGGGCGGCGTGCGGTAGCGGCCATTGGCGCCCGGCTGCCGGAGAGTTCCCGCCTCGGCCGAGGCCTGCGTGCCGTGACGACCGAGGATGACGCCGAGCGCCTGCTGCAGATGAGCCGAGTTGTGCTGGAGGGTGAGCGCCGCGCAGTCTTGAACCCCACGTTCCGCAGTGCCGAGGCCGATCGCGAGCTGCGCCAGGTCATCCGCTCGCGCACCAGTGGCCGTGGTGGCAGCGTCCTGCGCGAGACGCTGTTCCTTGACACCAAGCTAGCCCTGGTGGACCTGATGTTCCTGTACTTCGACAAGATGTCGATGGCTACATCGCTTGAGGTTCGTGTCCCCTTTGCCGACCATGACGTGGTCGCATTCTGCATGGGACTCCCCGACGACCGGCGGATCCATAGGGGCCGGCGTAAGGAGATTCTGCGGCGCGTGGCCCGCGGACTGCTCAACGACGCGACGATCGACAAGAAGAAGCGCGGCTTCTTCCGCGCCGCGTCCTCCACTTGGCTTCACACGCATCGCGATGGGATCGTCCGTGAGGCGCTATTGGATGAACGTGCCATTGGTCGGGATATCTTCGTGCCTGGCGCCGTCGAGAACCTGATCGAACAGTCACCTGGAACTGGTCGGTCGGGCGAGCCGCTGCTGGCCGTCCTGCTGCTCGAGCTCTGGCACCGGCACTTCATCGACGCGGACGGAGCCGGTCGGCGCCTGATAACGGAGGCTAGGCGCACGGTAAGCGGTGATCATGAGGCGTCAAGCTGAGCAGATGAACGTCTTGTGGCTGACGAACATGTGGCCGGACCCCGCCCGTCGTTGGGATGGCTCGTTCATATGCAGCCAGACACGCAGCCTTGAACGAATCGGTGCTAATCGCGATGTGCACCCACTATGCGCGGAAGGGCTCCCTTCTCGGACCGACGGAGCGCTAGTAAGCCGAGCTTGCTCCAGGCTCTTCGCGAACCAATAGCCAGAGCGTGGTCGTACCTTGCTCAGCCGTATTGATGGCTACCGGTGCGAACCGGGCCGCTCCGAACTCGGTTTCCAATTCGGATCGGCTGAGGTGAGATATCCATCCGCTACGTCTTCGCTTCGAAGGAGATAGAGCGTTCGGAGTATCAGCTGTGACATAGGAAGCGACAACGAATCGACAGCATGCGCTGAGACGGGTTAGAAGGTGTGGCAACTCCGCGATGTACTCAAAAATCCCTAAGCAGAAGCCAAGATCAAATTCATCGTCCGGGAGTTCTGATGAGAAATCCATCTTGGTGGTCGTCGCAAGCTGTGGATGAAGGTCATAAGGGTGATAGGCGTGGGGAATCGCTAGAGTCTCGGCCAGTAGCGTGCGCAAACGCTCGTTTCCGGCACCAAAGTCGGCCACAGAAAGAGGAGTTGCAAGCTTGGTGATCCAAGCGTGCGTGTTCGCATTCCACAAGGCGACGGCGACCTCGGCGCGCTCATTCCACTCGCTCTGATGCTGGCAGTTGAAGTGACGGCGAGCTCTACCCTCGGGGGTGAAGACCGAGGCGGGACGGCTCACCGCAGATAAGAGCCCGTCGAAGAATGGCGGATTGTTGCGGATTGATCTATCCCTTCCTATTCGGAGTCGGATTTCCTATTCGGAGTCGGATTTCGAGAGAGAGAGTATGCCCGGTCAACGAGCTACGCGATTCGCACGCAGCACAGGAGGGAGCGCTTCAGAGGGCAACAGACCTACCAATTCATATTACCCAATCGCATGACGTCCGGCGCAACTAAGTGGCCAGATCAGATAACTTCACCGAACGCGTCCATCCCGACGGCTCGTTGCGTTTTGGAGACGGGGAACTCGAGGGGAGAACGCGACGGGGCCGCTGCAATACAAAGCCTGTGGATAGCTGGGAAGTTGGCGAGAGCGAGACCCGTTTCTGAACTAGTGGCGCGGGCGCAGGCATCACATTGGATACCGGTTTGCCGTCTCTGACCGACGACTGGGCGTTTCCCCAGCCCTCTGCGCTGCCGGCGAATGACAACGCCGCTGTCTCCACCGCGCCGACAGCGGCGCTTGTCGGCGCCGCCTCGGGCAGCCACCCCAGCTGGCTCCAATGGTCACTGGCGGGACCGACGCGGCTACATCCTGCGGCGGCTGCTGGCGGGAGCCGACCTCCTTGCGCTCGTCTGCGCCGGGGCGATCACGCTGGAGACGGTCACGCTCGTGGGTCGGACGTCCCCATCCGCTGACGTTCTCATCTTCCTTCTCCTGCTGCCGCTGTGGACGTATATCGCCAGCCTGCTTCGGCTCTACCATCTGACCGAACGCTTCTTTGCTTACTCATGGGTCGATGAGATCGGCCCCATCGTGCTGGCGGCGACCGCGTGGAACTGGATCCTTCTGCTCGCCCGCGGAGCGTTTGAATCCGGCTCCATCCAAGTCCTACCGTCGATAGCCGTCTGGCTGACGATGATCGTCACCATCCCGATCTTTCGTTCCGCGGCGAGACTGTTCGCCAGACGCTGCTCTTGGTATCGCCAGCGGGTCGTGATCGTCGGCGTACCCACCGACGTCAGTCGCGTTGCCCGCCGCATCCGACGCCACCCTGAGTACGCGCTGGATGTCGTGCGGACCATGGAGATCGACGGCGATCCCGACGTAGACACCGGCCAGCGACCAGATGGGATCCAGAGCCCACCCACAGTGAACTCACCGCAGATGGCTGAAGGTACCGAAGCCGCCGTGGTGGACAGCGGCATTCGTTTCACCGTTCACACCGCGATGGGGCCGGAGGAGCTTGCGGAGATCGCGACCTTCCGAGGAATCGATCGAGTGATCATCGCCAGTTCCGTGGGCGATCTGGAAGAGCGCAGCCGCTTGGTGCGGCAGCTGGTGGAGCAGGACGTGCACGTGGACCTCGTGTCCGGAGAGTCTGACTCCTTCTCGAATGGCTCCACCTTCAACTATCTCGAGGGCCTTCCCGTGCTGTCGATTCCTCCGGCTCGGAAGATGAAGGCGTGGGCGGCCCTCAAGCGGCTGTTCGACGCCGTGGTTGCGGCGGCGGCCCTCGCCGTGCTCTCGCCGCTGCTCGCGTGGTGCGCGATCCGGATCAAGCGGGACTCGCCTGGGCCGATCCTCTTTCGCCAGGCTCGGGTCGGCCGCGATGGGACACGCTTCCAGTTCCTGAAGTTCCGCACCATGGTCGAGAACGCCGACGCACTCAAGATGGACGTCGACGCACTGAACATCCACAGGAATACCGCCACGCCCGGCATGTTCAAGGTCCCCGGCGACCCCCGGATCACGCGGGCTGGCCATTGGCTCCGGCGCTGGTCGCTGGACGAGCTCCCGCAATTGTGGAACGTGCTGAAGGGGGACATGAGCCTGGTCGGCCCAAGGCCGCTGATCCCCGAGGAAGCCGAGCGGGTGAGTGAGGACTACGCCGCCCGGCTGCAGATGAGACCGGGAATCACCGGGCCCTGGCAGGCGCTGGGACGGAGCGAGATCGGCTTTGGCGACATGGTGAAGCTCGACTACACCTACGTGACCCATTGGTCGTTCGCGCAGGACGTGAGACTGCTGTTGCGAACGATCGTCGCCGTCGCGGAGGGCCGCGGCGCGTACTAAGCGAAGGTCTACCATGGGCGGACCGTGAAGATCCAGTGGAACAACGCCCGAGCCAACCGGCAGGACATGAGCCGGCTCGACTTCCGCCACCCCCGAGTCGAGGAGCAGGTGCCCGAGCCGCCCGCGTCCGAGGAGCCGATGGCCCAGGCGGCCCCATCCAGGCAGCCGGCGACCGACTCAGGGCAGCCGGCGCCAGAGTCGCGCCCACGCGGCGCCCCCGAGTGGCTCGTAGCCTCTATGGAGGCTCTGCGGGTTCGCCGCGAGACCAAGGCGCGCGAGGCGAGGGAGGCCGCGGAGCGGGCCAGCCTCGAGTCCGAGCGCCGGATCCGCGACCTGAAGAGGAGGATTCACGAGCACCACAGCTTCAAGGACAGATTCGCGGAGGCGGCGGAGAGGCTCGAGCGCAGGCTCGGAAACGTGGAAGTGCGCCTTCAGACCACCGAGCGGCGCGCCGCCTGGGCGGAGCGAGTCGCCGGAGTCGACCCGGACCAGCTCGAGCTTCTGCAACAGTCAGAGGCAACGGAGCCCCGGGACGATGCGCAGTCAAACCCGAAGACCGGGCCATCGCAGCCGTCACGACCGTTTGCCGAAAACGGCGCCGACCGCAACTCGCACCCTGATCGCAGTCACCGCGTCGTCGGCTAGACCGATGGCGCTGTTCACTCGAGGCAGGCCCGAGATCGTGGCGCAGCCGGTGGCGGGCCACGACGATCTCGCGCTGGTCGACGAAGACGACGCCGAGCGGCTGGTCGACGTCCTCTCGATGGAGACCTTCGACCACGTCGAGATCGACGAGCTCCCGCGAGAGACGGCCGATGCCCTCGAAACGGGCTTGTTCGCCCTCTACGACCTCGACAGCGCGGCCGAGCAGACGGTCGCCGCAGCGCGGTGGGCGGCCCGAATCGGATACATGGCGCGGGTGGCCGAGTGGGAGCGGGTTCCCGCGGCCCGCAGGCCGGCCGGATCGATGATCGCGGGGCTTCATCAGGCGGTCGAGGCCAGCCTGACGGAGGAGCTGAGCGAGGGCGAGGGGTCCTTCTACGACGCGCTCCGGGAGGTGACCGCGTTCTACGTTCGCCGGGAACCGCTCGACGTGCCCTACGACGCGCAGGAGGGCTTCAAGCCGATGTGGACGATCCCCGGCATGGGCGGCGACTTCCGCGCCCTGCTTCGCGACCGGACGCTCGGGATGGCATTCGGGCAGTGGGAGGAGAACGACGTGGTGAGCGTCGATCCGAACCTCGAGTACCTCTGGTGGGTCTGGAAGTACGGCTTCCTGCTTCGGGCCTTCGAGGAGTTCTTTCGCGAGCAGTGAGGCTCGGCCCGGGGGCCTACCCGGGCTCCTCGTAGAGGCTCTCGGCGGCGATCTCGCGCAGGGTGCGATCCCAGAGCCTGACCTCGAGGTAGAGGTCGTCGCCGAAGCCGCGCACGGCGTCGACCGCCACCAGGGTGAACCGCCCCTCGCGAACGGCCACCTGGTCGAGCACCTCGCCGTCGAGCTCGGCGGTCGCGGCGACCGCGCCGCGGACCATGGGCAGGCCCCACACCAGGGTGACGTCGCCGCCCCGATCGGCGTCCCCGCGCCAGCTGCCGATCACGTCGTCGGAGAGGTCGATCCTCCAGCCGGGATTGCTCTCGGCGGTCACGTCGGTGAAGTCGGCGCGGGCGCGCAGCTCGGTCGGCTCCCCGCCGTCTGAGCGCTCGAACGAAACCCAGCCGAAGTACTCCAGCACCACCGGGCCCGTCGCCTGCTCAGCGCCGTCCGGCTCTCCACCGCCGGTCGCCTCCCCGGCCCGGCCGGTCGCGGGCACGTAGACGCGGCCGCCCCAGGTCCGCTCGGGAAACCACTTGAGCGTGCCCGGATCGAGCGCCGCCTCCGCCTCCTCGGCCAGCTGCTCGCAGGCCGCTTCGAACTCGCTCGCCAGCGTCTGCTCCCAGCGACCGTAGGGTCCTCCCTCCTGGGGGGAGTCGGCGACGAAGCGCGGGAGGGGGCGCGGAACGGGAGGCATCCATTCGGCAGCCTATTGGCAGGGCGTCAGGCGCCTGCCAGAGCCTCGCGCAGGTCCGCGGCGGCGCGCTCGGGCGGGTAGACGTTGACCTCGACCCCGGTGCCGAGCTCGAAGCCCGCCCGCACGGTGAGTCTCGGCACCAGGTCGAGGTGCCAGCAGAACTCATCCGCGCCCCGGGGAGCGGTGCGCACCCAGAGGTTGAGCTGCGGTGAGGAGCCGAACAGCGCCGCCAGCGCGCCGAGCGCAGTGCGGATCATCGCCGTCCCGATCTCGCCGTCGCGGTGGAACTCGGGCGCGGGGCGTCGCGGGATCACCCGGAGCTCGAACGGAGATCGCGAGGCCCATGGGCAGACGAGCACGGCCTCGTCGTCGATCGCGACCAGGCGCTCGCGCCGCCGCACCTCCTCGGTCGCCACGTCGCCGAGCAGGTTGCCCCCCATGGTTCGCTGGTGGTAGGCGCCGGCCCGCTCGCGCTCGCGGGCCACCTCCGTGGGGACGAAGCGCATCGCGTAGAGCTGCGCGTGGGAGTGCTCGAGCGAGGCCCCGGCGTCCGGACCCTCGTTGACGATCAGGTGAACGTAGGCGGCGTGCTCGGCGCCGGCTCGCATTCGCTCCCGCCAGGCGTCCACGGCGCCGGAGAAGCGCTGGTCGTCGAGCTCGCAGAGCGAGGTCGCATGCTCGGGCGCATGGACGATCACCTCGTGGGTTCCGTCGGCGGGCTGGGAGGCGAACAGGGCCGGCTCGCCGGCGCGGGTCGAAGCTCCCAGGGGATCGGCCGAAACCGACAGGCCGGTCTCCAGCTCCGTCGCCTGCGGCCCTCCATCGGCTGCCTGCCCCCCGGCCTCGGTCCCCAGAACCGGATAGAGATTCGGCACCGCGCGCGCCGTCCAGCCAGGGGAGTCGGGATCGCCGCCGCCGGGGCGCCGGGCCCAGAGCTCGGGCGGGGTCCGCTGCTCGCGCCCCTCACAGAACGGGCAGGTGGCGGCGGCATCGTCGCGGGCCACCCGCGGGGCGGGCACGAAGGCCTCCGGGCGCTCCGCCCGGCCCGGCGCCAGGATCGCCCGCAGGCCGGTGAGCTGGTCTATGCGGACCTCGGGCGGACTCAGGTGGGTTCAGCGCCCTCGGGGCTGGGGCGCGGGCTGGGGCTGGCGGGGGGCCGGTCGGCCACGTCGAAGCCGAGGAAGGGCTTGATCATGTCGAGCGGCAGCGGGAAGATGATGGTCGAGTTCTGGTTGACGCCGATGTCGAGCAGGGTCTGCAGGTAGCGGAGCTGGAGGGTGGCGGGGTTGAGGCTGATGATGTTGGCGGCCTGGGAGAGCTTCTCCGCGGCCTGGAACTCGCCGTCGGCCGAGATGATCTTGGCTCGCCGCTCGCGCTCGGCCTCGGCCTGGCGGGCGATCGCGCGCTGCATGTCGGCCGGCAGCTCCACGTCCTTGACCTCGACCGTGCTCACCTTCACCCCCCAGGGCTCGGTCTGCTCGTCGATGATCCGCTGCAGCTCGACGTTGAGGCGCTCCCGCTCCGAGAGCAGCGCGTCGAGCTCCGCCTTGCCGAGCACCGAGCGCAGGGTCGTCTGCGCGATCTGCGAGGTGGCGAGGAGGAAGTTCTCGACCTCGGTGACCGCCCGGTTCGGGTCGATGACCCGGAAGTAGGCGACCGCGTTGACTCGAACCGTGACGTTGTCCTTGGTGATCACCTCCTGCGGAGGCACGGTCAGCGTGACGGTGCGCAGGTCGATCCTGCACCATCCGGTCGATGATCGGGATCAGGTAGATCAGGCCCGGGCCCTTCTGGGCGATCAGCCGGCCGAGCCGGAAGATCACTCCGCGCTCGTACTCGCGAAGGATCCTGACGCCGGACAGGAGCAGGACCGCGACGATGACGATGATCAGAACGACGATCGCGATCACGGCTCCCACTGGGTTCCTCCTCTATCGGGGGGCGGCGCTCGCCTCGGTGGCCTCGGCGGCTTCCTCTCCGCTCTCGAGCGGGCGCACTTGGAGCGTCAGCCCCTCCACGGATTCGACCCGCACTCTACTGCCGCGCTCCAGCCTCCGCTCGGCCCCGTTCGGGCCTGCGAGGCGGGCCCTCCAGAGCGCCCCCTGGACGAAGATCTGGCCCACCGGGTCAAGCGGCTGGCGGACCTCGCCCACGGCCCCCACCATCTCCTCCCACCCGGTTCGCTTCGGCTGGGTCCGCGCCTGCACGGCGCGCTGCACCGCGAACGCCAGCAGGCCTCCAAGGATGAGCCCCATGGCGATCACCACCGGCGCGGAGATCTCGAAGGCGCTGGAGTTCGTGTCGTAGAGGAGCAGGCCGGAGGCGACCAGCGCCGCGACCCCGGACGCCCCGAGGACCCCGTGGGTGGGCAGATGGGCCTCGGCGACGATCAGCCCCACCCCGAACACCAGCAACAGGATCCCTGCGACGGTCACCGGGAGCTGGGCGGTCCCGTAGAGGCCGAGCAGGAGCGAGATCAGGCCGACCGTCCCGGGGGCGATCAGCCCGGGGCTGAAGACCTCGATCGCCAGCCCGACGAGCCCGAGCAGGATCAGCAGGTAGGAGACGGTCGGGTTGACCAGGATCTCCAGCAACTGGTACTGAAGCGGCATGTCGTGGTTTGCGACCTCGAGGCCGGCGGTATGCAGAACCTGCGCCTTGGGGCCCTTGACGTGGAACCCGTCGAGCTGGCGCAGCAGGCTCGCCTGGCTCGGCGCGATCACGTCGATCAGGCCAGCCTTCTTGGCCTCGCGGGCGGTCAGGTTCTTGGCCTTGGTGACCAGGAGCTGGGCGAGCTCGGGGTTGCGCCCGTGGGCGGCGGCGAGGGCTCGCATCGAGGCGGCGGCGTCGTTCTTGATCTTGCGCGACAGGTCCTGGCTTCCGCCGCCCGGGCCGATCGCGATCGGCGTCGCCGAGCCGATGTTCGAGACCGGGTACATGGCGGCGACGTCGGCGGCCTCGGTGATGTAGGCGCCGGCCGAGCCCGCGCGGGCGTTGCTCGGGTAGACGTAGACGACCACCGGCATCGGCGCCGATCCCATGTCCTCGATGATCGAGCGCATCGAGTCGGAGAGGCCGCCGGGCGTGTCCAGCCTGATGATCACCAGCTTCGCGTGCTCCGCGGCCGCGTCGTCGAGGGCGCTCGGCGACCCACTTCTGCGTGGCCGGGTCGATCGTCGCCTGGAGCTGGATCGAGTAGGCGACACCGCCGGACTTGACGATGGGGGGCCCTGCGCGAGCGCCGAGGCGATCGCCATCGCCGCGCCGACCAAGGCGAGCGCCGCACAGATCCAGATCCGGAGCCTGAGACCCGTCATGGCTTAATTATGCGCTCCTGCTGCGGCCCGGCCCGGAGCGCACCGACTTGGTCCCGGCGTGCCAGGTCGGCGGCGGGGACGTATGGTTGTCCGATGGAGGGAAAGCGGTCGCGGCACTGGATCCGCCCGCTGAGCTGGGGGGGCGCGGTTTGCCTGAGCGCGTTCGTCGCCGGGGCGCTGGCCGCTTCGGCGCCGGCCGCCCCGCCCACCGTGCCGCTGCCCCCGTGCGCCGACACGGTCACCCCGGATCAGCTCAGCGCAGGACAGGACGCGATCGGCTTCACGGTCAGCCGGGGGTCGACGGTCGAGAGCTTCGACGTCGAGATCCTCGGCGTCATGCGCAGCGGCATCGCCCCTGGGCGCGACCTGATCGTGGTCGAGGCCAGCGGCCCGGCGATCGATCAGGGCGGCGGCACTGGTTCGGGATGTCCGGCTCCCCCGTCTACACGCTCGACGGGCAGCTGATCGGCGCGATCGCATACGGCTTCTCCACCACCAGCTCGATCGCGGGCGTGACCCCGGCCGATCCGGACATGCTCAGGGTGCTCGACCACCCGAAGGCGCGCAGCTCTCACACCCTCGCGGCCCGCTCCGACCCGCCTGCGGAGGTGCGGCTATCCGATCGGATCCGAACCCGGATTGCTCGCCGCGAGCAGGTCAAGACGGCGGCGGTCGGCGCGGGCATGTCCCAGCTGCGGGTCCCGGTCTCGCTCTCCGGCCTGACGACGACCCGCCGACGGATGATCCGTCGGGCGGCGATCGAGGCCCACCTGCCGTTCTTCGTCCCCAACGTCGCCGGCTCCTCGGCACCGACCAAAGCGGCCTCGTTCGGGACCGCGGCGCCGGGCGACTCGTTCGCCGCGGTCGTCTCCTACGGCGACCTGACCTTCGCCGGAATCGGCACCACCACCTACGTCTGCGACGGCAGGGCACTGGCCTTCGGGCATCCGTTCAACCTCTCGGGCCCGACCGTGTTCGGGGCCAGCGCGGCTACCGCATTCGGCATCGTCACCGATCCGCTGTTCGGCCCCTACAAGCTCGCCGCCGTCACCGACCCGCTCGGGGTCGTCGATCAGGACCGGCTGGCCGGGATCCGGACCGAGCTCGGAACCGCGGTTCGCACGGTCCCGATCACCCAGGACACGACCTCGCTGGACACCGGGGTGTCAAGAACCGGCGGCGAGACCGACGTGGTCCAGGGCGCCGACGTCGGCTTCGAGGGGTCGGTCCCGTTCCTCGCCTGGATGCTCAGCATTTCCAACATCGATGCGGTATTTGACCAGCTCACCGGCGGAGGCTCGCGCATCTCCTGGACGATCCGGGGGGTCAATCAGCCCTCGGGCCACCGCTGGAAGCTCGCCCGCTCGAACAGGTGGGTGTCCAAGCACGACATCTCCCTCGCGTCGACCTCGGAGCTGTTCTTCAACCTGATCGCCCTCGACAGCCAGCACCTCGCCCGAATCCGGTTCACCGGCATCAACGCCCGGGTTGCGGTCACCGAGGAGATCAACAAGCTGACCATCCGCAAGGTGCTCTGGTCCGCCGGCGGGTCCCGCTACCGGCCCGCTCGACGGCTGCGGGTGGATCCCGAGGAGCGACTCGCCGCTCGGTCGAATGAGGCCCTCGTCGGGCGGCCGAGCAAGGACCGATTCGATGAAGTTCCGGGTGCCGGACCGCCCGGGCCGGGTGGCGCTGGTCACGATCGGGGGCGGAAGCTCCGGCGAGGAAGGCGACCCGCTGTGCGCACTGGAGCGCGCCTGCCGCGGCCACGGCAAGGCGAAGAGCTTCGCCGCCCTGCTGGCCAAGCTCCGACACCTGCCGCGCAACACCGACCTCGTCGGCGAGCTCGAGGCGGGCCGCCGCGGCGAGCGGGTGATCCGCCACGAGCGCCAGGTGGTCGGCGGGCGAAGCCGCCTGCGGCTCTTGATCGGTGGCGGCCGTCGGGGCCACCATCGCCATCACCACGGCCCACCGATCTTGGTGCCGATCGACTAGCCGCCCTGCGAGCGCCCCAAGCCGGTCCCGCGCGCGTAACGCCGGATGTCCGCCTCGAGGTCCGACTGGCTCGGGTACTGGCCTTGGCGCACGTGGACCAGCTCGCCGCTCGAGTCATAGAAGGCTGTCCCGGGAAAGCCGACCGTCGCCCCGATCGCCCGGGCGATCTCCTGGTCTGGGTCGCTGTAGCTCGGGTAGGGAACCGGGAATTCGCCCAGGAAGGTTCTCGCCGCAGCGGCGGAGTCCCTCGAGTCAACGCCCACAAAGGCGATCCGCCGGCCCAGTTTGGCCGAGAGGCGCTGGAACCAGGGGAACTCCTCCCGGCAGGGCCCGCACCACGATGCCCACTTGTTGACCACCACCGGGTGTCCGCGGAGGCCGCCGAGGCGGCGCTCGAACGCCTCCAGCCCGCCGGGAAGCAGGCGGTTGGCCTGCGAGTGGAGCCGCGCCAGCGACGGTGGTGAGCCGGCCAGGGCGCGCCCGTAATCCGGGTGGCCGCGCCGGTTCGAGCCGTCTTCGCCTCCGCCGCCACAGGCCGCGAGGGCGAGCGTCACGGCGACAAGAGACCCGGCCGCGAGGGGGGCCCTCAGGCGTGCGAAAGGGCTGATTCTTCCCCTGACACGGGTCTTGTCCACATTACGTCGGGCGCGATGGTTTAATAGGGGCTCGGTCCACGCGTCGTCCGGACCGCGGGGAAAACAGCCGACTCGCCACGAGGGGAAACCACCCGGCGACCGGCGAGTTCTCTTCGGCGAGCTTACAGCGCACCCGCCGCCGTTTTCGGGAGCGCCGGGCGCTCAAAAACTTCTCTGATGGCCAAACCAGTCGAAGTCGCCGCAGCGCGAACACGGCCGATCCCAGCGGATCAACTCGAGCGTGTGCGCAAGTTCACGCGGGAGCCGGTCCTGCTCGACGGCGAGACCGTTGACGACCTCGCGCCGGGGAGCGCCCGCCTTCGCGCGGTGGAGGCCGCCGCCGCCGAGCTCGACGCGGGCCGCGAGGCACCATCGCCCGAGTG
The DNA here is from genome assembly GCA_963811625.1 of uncultured bacterium. Lineage (GTDB taxonomy): Bacteria > Actinomycetota > Thermoleophilia > Solirubrobacterales > 70-9 > AC-56. The sequence goes on from CAWERS010000005.1 coordinate 14,413, forward strand.
GCGCCGGCGCTACTCGCTGCTGCTCGGCCTCGAGCGGTTGCTGACCAGCCAGCCGGTCCTGCTCGCCGACGGGGCCGAGCTCACCGAGCACCAGGTCGACGTGCTCTCGGGAACCCTGGCGGCGCTCACCGCCGAGCTCGAGGACTCGGTGGCCGAGGAGGACTCGAACGGCAGTGACGGCGTTTCCGTCTCCGGCGACGCGGCCCAGGCCCCTCCCGGCGAGCCGCCCGCCAACGGGGCGGAGGCCGCGAACGGGGCCGGCGAGGCGGACGAGGACGAGGCCCTGGCGCCGGACGAGGAGCCGCAGGACTGGGAGGAGCCGGCGGAGGAGATCGTTCCCGAGGCGCCGGAGGATCCCGGGGCCAGCCGGCGGTTCTGGTTCGAGCACGCGACCGGGTCGGGCAAGACGGTGGCCGCGCTGGGGTTCGTGGACGGCTCGCGGACCGGGGGCGTGCTGATCCTCACCCACCGCCGCAACCTGGTCGACCAGTTCATCGGCGAGATCTCCGACCGCGGCTACAAGGACCGACTCTCGCCACCGCTGCTCGACGGATCGGATCACCCCTACGGGCCGGTCACGGTCGAGACCTACCAGTGGTTCGTGCGCAACGCGACCCGGATCTCGGACGCATACGCGATCGTGATCTGCGACGAGGCGCACACGGCCCTGGGCGAGAAGACCAGCGCCTGCATCCGCAACTGGCTTGGCCCCGTGTACATCGGCATGACCGCCACCGGGGCGCTGATCGCGCGCCACGTCGCCGACCTGTTCCCGACCCAGACCTCCCGCTTCGACCTCGCCCAGGCCGCCAGGCGGGGCGTGATCTCGCCCCTGCGCTGCATCCGGATCCCGCCCGGGCCCGGAGTGCGGACGATCGCCAAGGTGCCACTGCGACGAGGCGAGGTCGACCAGGACTTCGACCAGGAGGAGCTGGCCGAGCTGCTCGACCAGGAGCCATTCAACCTCGCCGTCGCCGACCTCTATCGATCCCGCTTCCGCCGCACCCCCGGGGTCGTCTATACGGCGGGCGTTCAGCACGCCAACAACGTCGCCGCCTCGTTCCGGGCCGCCGGAATCAACGCCCAGGCGGTCTCCGGCGAGACCCCGAAGCGCGAGCTGGCCGAGATCCTGGCGGCGTTCGAGCGCGGCGAGGTCGACGTGCTCTGCAACGCGATGCTGCTCGCGGAAGGCTGGAACTCGCCCCGGGCGACGATCTGCATGCACCTGGCACCGACCGCCTCGCGACGGGTCTACCAGCAGCGGGTCGGACGCGTCACCCGCCGAGCCCCGGAGAAGGAGGCCGGACTGGTGATCGACTTCGTCCACCCGGCGACCACCAGCGACGAGACCATCGTCACCCTGCACAGCCTGCTCGATCGCGACGTCTACCGCGGCGGGGCGATCGTGGTCGGCCCGGTGCGCCGCGGCCGGGGGCGCCGGGTCCGGGTCGAGCGGCGGGTGGTTCCGGTGTCCGCCGACCCGGAACGCCGGCTCGGCGTGCTGGAGCGAGAGCTGTGGAGGATCGCGGTCGAGAACCTCAACTACTCCGAGCAGCACGCCTGGGCTGCGCTCGCCGGCGCCCGGGTGAACGCCAACAACTGGCGCCGGGCCAAGGCGATGCTCCAGCACGACCAGGCCAAGGAGCTGCGCCGGCGGTTCCTGCTCACCTGCGTGCAGCGAAACCGCAACCACCAGCTTCGGCTCAAGGCACTGGCCGAGGTCGCCGCGCTGCGCGATGCCGAGGCCTTCGACGACTCGCTCGAGGTGGTCGCGACCTGGCCCCGGGAGGAGCGCCGGGCCGGCGCCAAGGTGCTGCTCCAGGCGCTCGCCGAGCGGCGCATCGGCCGCCGCGACCAAGCCCAGGCCTGGGTGTGGCGGCTGGCCGCGATCACCCGGGAGCTGCACGAGGAGTACGCGGTCCAGCGCTGGCCGGAGACCAAGCGCCTGCTGGGGCTGTTCGTGAACTCGTCTGGCCGCGCCCACGGGCGAAACGCCCGGCGAATCGTCCATGCCGCCCGCCAGCAGGACCGCCGGCTGGCGATCGCGCTGCTCGCGGCCTCCGTCGCCCACACCCCGGAGGCCGAGGAGGTGCTCCGCGGCGCCCGGATGCGGATGGCTCGCAAGCCCTCGGCGGTGGCCCGGGAGCTGTTGCGGAACTTCCCCCGCTCCGGGGGGAAGCGGAGGCGGCGGCGGTCGAAGGGCGGACAGTCGCCGAACGGGGGCGGCGGACGCAGCGACGGGGTGAAGGCCACCGACAACTGAGTCCTTTCGTGTCCGTCCTCCGGACACCACGGGACATGGTTGGGGGCCCTCGCCCCATCCAGCCCTCCGCTGGGCACTCCCGCCGGCCCTAGCCGACCAGCTGAACCTCCCCGGCCCCGAGGCTGAGCCGCTCGCCGTCGTCGGCCACCACGGTGAGGTTCCCGCGCTGGTCGATGCCGTCGGCGACCCCACTCCCCTGCCCGGCTTCGGTTCCAGCCCCCACCCAGCTGACCCGATGGCCGGCGAGGGCGTCCCGCTTGGAGAATTCCGCGACCACCCGGGCGGCCGCCGACTCGACCCAGTCGTCGAGCCGCTCGCACACCGCCGCCAGCGCGCCCTCGATGCCGACCCCGTGACCAACCGAGACCGCCGGCTGGCGGAGGTGATCCGGAAACTCGTGGGGCTCGATCGCCAGGTTGAGGCCGATTCCGATCACCGCCCAAGCCGGCGGTTGGGCCTCGATCAACACGCCGGCGAGCTTGCGTCGGTCGAGCCACACATCGTTGGGCCACTTGACCCGGCACGAGAGCGGGGCCAGCGCCTCGACCGCCTCGCAGACGGCCAGCGGAACGGCCAGCGGTAGCAGGGCGTGCTCGCGGCCGAGCGGGGTCAGGACGACCGAGCAGAGCAGCGCCTTGCCCGGCGGCGCGGTCCACGACCGATCCCGCCGGCCGCGGCCGGCGCTCTGGTGGGCCGCGGTGACCACGGTGCCGCTCGGGGCGCCGTCCATCGCCAGCCTGCGCGCGCACTCGTTGGTGGAGTCCACGGTCGCCAGGTGACGGCGAGGAAGGCCGAAGCGGGTCACTTCAGTAGTCCAATGGACGCAGGGTCACGTGGTCGCCCGAGCCGAGATCCAGCGCCTCGGCGGCGCTGCCGCGGTTGACGGCCAGCGCCAGGCTCCGGTGGGAGTCCTGGTAGAGGATCAGCCCGCCGGCCGGCACGTCAGCGAAGGTGGACGTGAACACCGCCTCGCTCGAAGCCTCCCTGGCCTCGACCGTGAGCGGCCGGCCCAGCTTCAGCCCCGTCCGCGACAGGTGACGGTCGGCGAGGTCCAAGGCGACGTTCCCGTACCGATCGGTGGAGATCACGTGCGCGACGACCCGTCCGGCCTCGATCGCGGGCTCCGGCAGCTCGAGCCGGGCCAGCGACTCCGCCTCGATCTCCTCACCCGCCTCGGCGAGCTCAGCACCGCGCGCCAGGTGGGCGGCTACCGGGGCGAAGATGTCGCGCCCGTGGAAGGTCGCCGAGACCGGCTGAAGGCGAAACGGCGACAGCGACACGTCGACCGCTCCCGTGACCCCGCCGAGCCGCTCGATTGCCGGCCACAAGAGCCCGTTGTCGGGGCCCACCAGCACCCGCTCGTCCGAGCCCGCCCGCACCGCGACCCCGCGGCGCGCCGATCCGACCTCGGGGTCGACGACCGCCAGGTGCACGCCGGGGGGAGCGAGCGGAAGCGCGTTCGCGAGCACCACCGCGGCCTCGGCGATCGCGTGGCGTTCGATCCCGTGGGTGAGGTCGATCACCACCGCATCGGGGGCGATCCGGGCGATCACCGCTCGGCAGACGCCCGCGAACTCGTCCTCGTACCCGTAGTCGGAGAGAAAGGTGATCGGCCGGCCCACGATGCCCGGAGCCTAGAGCCCGGCGAGCCTCAGGTCAGCGGCACGGGCGGGCCGAACAGGAAGCCCTGGACGTAGTCGACGTGGTACTCGCGCAAGAGCCCGAGGGTCGCCTCGTCCTCGATTCCCTCGGCCACCGTGAGCACCCCGAGCTCGCGTGCGATCGCCACGATCCCGCGGACCATCGCCCGGTCCTCTCGGCTGGAGGCGAGACCGGTGACGAAGCTGGTGTCGATCTTCAGGTAGCCGACAGGCAGGCGCCGCAGGTAGGTGAGCGAGCCGAACCCGGTGCCGAAGTCGTCGAGCGCGAACCGGCAACCGAGCCGCGTCAGCCGCTCGGTGAACTCGCGGGCGGCGTCCAGGTGCTCGATCGCCGCGGTCTCCGTGATCTCGAAGACCAGGTTGTCGGCGCTCACACCGGAGCTCGCGATCGTCCCCTCGAGCTCCTCGGCGAGTGCCGGATCGCCGATCGAGCGTGCCGAGAGGTTCACCGCCGCCCGCCGCCCCCGGCTCGCCAGGGCGATGCCTTGGGCGACCATCCATCGGTCGACCACCCCGATCAGCCCACAGCGCTCAACGTCCGGCAGGAACTCGGCCGGAGCGATCACCTCGCCGTCGCCGCTGCCACGCAGCCGGATCAGGAGCTCTTCCTGGGCGACGCTTCGACGACGCTGGTCGACGATCGGCTGGCTGTAGGCGAGCAGGTGATCGTCGGTCAGCAGGGCCCGAAGGCGCCGTTCGGTCTCCTTGCGCTCGGTGATGTCGATGGCGACCGCGAACCACGCCTCGCCGTCGTGGCGAGCGCTCCAGCGCAGCCAGCGCCAGGTGCCTCCCCGGGCGCGACACCGGTTCTCGAACCGGACGACCCCCCGGTCCTCGCTGGTCACCTTCCCGATCTGTTCCTCGGTCAGCTCGCGATCAGCGGCATGGACGATCGCCAGCAGCGGTTGGGACATCAGCTCCTCGCTGGTCCATCCGAGAACCCGCTCCCAGCCGCCGTTCAGCGACGTCAGGTAGCCGTTTGCATCGGCGGCGCAGACGAGGTCCCGCTCGAAGTCGAACTGCGGATCGGTATCCCGATCCTGACTCATGATCCACTCGGCGCTCATGCTCGTCCCGTGCTCGATCCGGAGACCACCTCCGGCCACCCGAGCCTATGGGGCGGCGCTGTCGTGTGTCGCGTCCTTCAACAGCGCCTCCACCAGCCCGTCGACGTCGTGGCGCTCGGCCTCGACGTCGACCCGGATCCCCGCCTGATGCGCGGCCTCGCTGGTCACCGGGCCGATCGACACCACCCGGGCATGGTCCGGGGCTCGACCGCCGACCGCGGCGACGAAGTTCCGCACCGTGGACGACGAGGTGAAGGTGAGGTAGTCGGCCCTCAGCGCCGCCTCGATCGCCTCCGGGCCGGGTTGCTCGGCGACCGTCTCGTACAGAGTCACCACATCGACCTCGGCGCCCCGCTCGCGAAGCGCCCGCGGCAGCACCTCGCGCGCCTCGGCGGCCCGGGCGAGCAGCGCCGGCCTCCCGTCGAGGTCGAGGCCTGCGAGCGCCTCGACCAGCCCCTCGGCGAGGGAGCGCTCGGGCACCAGGTCGGCCCTGATCCCGAACTCGGCGAGGGCCGCGGCGGTGCCGGGGCCGATCGCGGCGACCGTGGCGTTGGCGAGCGCCCGCGCGTCGCGCCCCTCGGCGCCGAGCGCCTCGAACAGCAGCCGCGCCCCGTTGGCGCTCGTCAGGCAGACGAGCGCGTATGCGTGAATGGAGCGCACCGCCTCTCGAACCTCGGCCGAGTCGATCCGCGGCACGATCCGGATCACCGGCAGCTCGACCACCTCGGCGCCGAGGGCCGCCAGGGCGGCGGCGAGGCCGCTGGCCTGCGCGCGGGCGCGGGTGACAACGACGCTGGTCTGGCTCAGGGGACGGCGCTCGAGCCACTCGATCGTCGTTCGTCGCTCGGCGACGGGGCCGATCAGCACGATCGCGGGAGGGGCGACCCCGGCCTCGGCCGCGGCGGCCGGCAGCTCGGCGAGGGTCGCGGCCACCGTGCGCTGGGCCGCAGTCGTTCCCCGCTCCACGACCGCCGCCGGCTCCGCCCCGTCGCGGCCGTTGGCGATCAGGCGATCGGCGATCTCGCCCAGCCGCTTGACGCCCATGTACAGGACCAGGGTCCCGGGAAAGGCGGCCAGCGCCGCCCAGTCGAGGCTCGGGTCGGGCTTGACGGGGTCCTCGTGGCCGGTGACGAAGGCGACGGCCGAGGCGTCGTCCCGATGGGTGACCGGGATACCGGCGTACGCCGGAGCCGCCACACCGGCCGTGACTCCGGGCACCACCTCGAACTCGACCCCGGCCTTCGACAGCGCTTCGGCCTCCTCGCCACCGCGGCCGAACACGAACGGGTCGCCTCCCTTCAGGCGCACGACGCTGCGCCCGGCGCGGGCCCGCTCGACGATCAGCTCTTCGAGCTCGCTCTGCGGCAGCTCCGGTGAGCCCGGCTGCTTGCCGACGTAGACCAGCTCGGCATCCGGACGGGCCTGCGCCAGCACCCCAGCCGGGATCAGACGATCGTGGAGGATGGTGTCGGCGGTGGCGACGAGCTCCGCGGCCCGCACGGTGATCAGACCGGGGTCCCCGGGGCCGGCCCCGACCAGATAGGCGACCCCGGCGCGGGCCGCCGTCATGCCTCGGACCGCTCGGCTCGGAGGATCTCCCGCGCGCCGGCGCCCAACATGCGCTCGGCGAGCGCCTCGCCGAGGGCCGCGGGTTGCTCGGGGTCGCCGTCGAGGCGGTCGCGCACCCAGTCGGAGCCGTCGGCGGCGCCGGCGTATCCGAACATCTCGAGGCCACCGTCGCCGAGGCGGGCGCAGATCCCCACCGGCGTGTCGCAGGTCGCCTCGAGGGTGGCGAGCGCGGCGCGCTCGGCGGTCAGCTCGACCAGCGCATCGTGACTCGAGATCCGGGCCGCTTCCGCCGCGGCCCGGGCGTCTTCGCGCCGCGCCTCCAGCGCCAGCGACCCCTGGCCGGCGGCCGGGGTCAGCTCCTCGAGCCCGAACCGAAAGGCGATCTCGTGCTCGCGATCGAGCCGGCGCAGGCCGGCCACCGCGAGCACGATCCCGTCGTAGGCGCCCTCCGCGAGCTTCCGAAGCCGGGTGTCGACGTTGCCGTGCAGCTCGGCCAGCTCGAGGTCGGGCCGCAGCGCGAGCAGCTGTGAACGGCGACGCAGGCTTGCCGTGCCGATCCTGGAGCCGGCGGCCAGCTCCCCGATAGAGGACCCAGCCCCCAGGTAGGCGTCGGCCGGCTGCTCGCGGCCGACCACTCCCACCAGCCTGATCGGCGCCGGGCGGTCGGACGGAAGGTCCTTGGCCGAATGCACGCCGAGATCGACCTCGCCATCGAGCAGGGCCCGGTCCACCCCGCGGACGAAGCGCTCCTTGTCCCCAGGCTCGCCGTCGGTCGACTTCACGGTGACCACCTCGGCACCCCCGAGGCGCGCCGCCACCTGCTCCGCCTGTACGACGGCCAGCGGGCTTCCGCGCGTCCCGACCTTGAGCGGGTCGCTCAACTCGCCGGGCGCTTGCGTTCCCGAGCCGGGCGCAGGCGTCGCACCTCGGCGCCCGCCTCCTCGGCCGGGGCGGTCTCGGCGTCGAGGCCGAACAGCTCCCGTAAAGCGCTGACCAGGAGGTACGCATCGTCGTCGCCCGACGCCCGCTTCAGCCTCAGGGTGGGGTCATGAAGCAGCCGGCTGGCGATCGCCCGCGCCATCGCCTGCATCCGCTCGCGGTCGTCGTCGTCGAGCGATTTCCAACGCGGCTCGTTCTCGACCAGCACCCGGGCGACGATCTCGTCGGCCCTCGCGCGGAGGGCGGCCACGGTCGAGACCACGTCCTGGGAGCCGAGCCAGCGCTCGAAGCTGGCCAGCTCGGCGCGCAGGATCCCCTCCGCCTTGCGGGCCTCCGCTTCGCGCCCGGACGCATTTCGCTCCACCAGGGCCTGAAGGTCGTCCATGTCGTGGAGGCTGACTCCCTCCAGGTCGCGGCAGTCGGGATGGATGTCCCTCGGCACCGCCAGGTCGATCAGCAGCACCGGGCGCCCCTGCCTGGCGCGCATCACCTCGTCCAGCTCCTCACGCTCGATCACGTGGTGGGGGGAGGCGGTGGAGGAGACGACGATGTCGGCCCGCTCGAGCTGCTCCGGCAGCTCCTCGAACCTGATCGCCCGACCGCCGAAGCGCTGGGCGAGACCGATCGCTCGGTCGTAGCGGCGGTTGGCGATGAAGGCCGGCTCGACTCCCCGGCTCGCCAGCGCCCGCGCGGTCAGCTCCGCCGTCTCGCCCGCGCCGACGACGACCACGAGCCGGCTGGCGAGGTCGCCGAGCGCGCGTTGGGCGAGCTCCACGGCGACCGACGGCACCGAAACGCCGCGCTTGGTGATCGCGGTCTCCGAGCGGGCGCGCTTTCCGGCCGCCAGCGCGCCTCGGAACAGGCGGTTGAGGATCGGCCCGGTGGCCCCCTCCACCAGGGCGAGCTCGTAGGCCCGCTTGACCTGGCCCTGGACCTCGGCCTCGCCGAGGATCATCGAGTCGAGCCCGGCGGTGACCTTGAACAGGTGGATGGCGGCCTCCGCGCCGCGGAGCGAATACAGGTGGCCGACGAGCTCGGTGGGCGGCGTGCCGGCCTCGCGGGCGAGCACCCCGAGGGCGAGCGATTCCGCGCCCACCGGATCCGGGGCGGCGAGGTAGAGCTCGGTCCGATTGCAGGTCGAGATCGCGGCGGCCTCACGGACCTCGGGTGCGGCGACCAGCTCGCGCAGCACCCCCGCGGCGCGTCCCTCGGTGAGCGCGACCCGCTCGCGCAGCTCGAGCGGTGCCGTCTTGTGGGAGACGCCGAGGGCCAACAGCTCGGTCACCGGGGAATACCTCCGCCGACATCCTCCGGAATACCTCCGCCGACATCCTCCGCTGCGCGTCCGGTGTCGGCGGGTTGCGACGCGATCCGGGCGGCAGGGTCACTCGCCTGCGCCGGGACTTCGTCCCTAGTTCCAACGGACCCACCTTGGGCGGGAGCTCGGGCGGGCTTTTCTTCCGCCAAGTCGGCCAGGTCGCCGAGCTGGCGGTCGATTCGCTGCAGCTTCGCCGCCATGATCGCCACGTAGACGAGCAGCAGGGCGACGAAGACCACGTAGGCGGCCGCCACGTACCTTCCGGCTTCGTCGAGCGGCAGGGCGGGCATCAGGCGAGCGGACTCGTGGCGCGGGAGGGAACCCCGGGCGCGATCCGCGATCCCGTCGGGGTGGCGTAGGTCTCGCCCTCGAGCGCTCGCCGCAGGCGCGACAACCTCGCCGACGCCGACTTGGCGGCGAGCTCGAAGCGGACCAGGCACCCCCACAGCAGGGCCATCCCGGCGAGACAGACGAGGAAGGTGAACAGCATCGAGTCGGGCAGGCCGCCGGTGGTGGTCGCGAAAACCCGCGGATGGACGAGCGACTGCGCCATCCGGACCGCGATGAAGTTAAGCGGCACGAAGGCGCCCGCGGTGATCGCGAACACCGACGCGTAGCGCGCCTGACGGTCGCGGTCCTCGATCGCGTAACGCAACGGGTAGTACGTGGCGTAGAGCAGGAAGACGATCAGGAAGCTGACCAGGGTCGGCTCGTCCCAGACCCACCACTTGCCCCAGGAGGCGTGGGCCCAGATCGCGCCGGTGAGCAGGACGCCGACCCCGAAGATCACCGAGACGTGGATCGAGACGTAGGACCTGGCGTCGTGGGTGGGATCGTCGTTCCGCAGATGGCGGATCGCGTGCACGCCGGCGACCACGAAGCCGACCAGGGAGCAGATCGCAAGCGGGACGTGCAGGTAGAAGATCTTCTGGACGAACCCCTGGTCGGCGTCGAGCGGCGCGTAGAAGAAGACCAGCGAGAAGCCCGCGCCCAGGCAGAGGATCGTGGCGATGGACAGGGCTCGCAAACTGGGGACCTTCATGGGATCAGTCCTCGAGAAGGAAGTCGTAGACGGCGAATCCGACCGCGATGAAGGTCATATCGTAGAGAGCCAGCACCCCCACCCATTTGCCGATCCCGTCGTATGCCGGGCCCCCGGCTCCGAGCAACGGCTCGGCTGCGTTGGCGGCGGCGATCATCACCGGGATCAGGAGGGGAAGCAGGACCAGCGGCACCAGCAGGTCACGGGCCCGAGAGTTGGCCGCGATCGCCGACACCAGCACGCCGGTGGCGGCCAGGCCGAGGTCGGCGAGGACGAGGATTCCCGCGACCGGCGCCAGCCCGCCCCACGAATCGAGGAAGAAGAGCCCGAACACCGGCAAGGTGATGGTCTCCAAGACGACCAGGTAGACGATCAGCGCCGCCGCCTTGGCGGCGCCCAGGGCGGTCGCGTCCACGGGCGCGAGGCGGATCGCGTCGAAGCCTCCCTCGTCGCGCTCGGTCACGTACAGGCGATTGATCGCCAGGATGGCGGCGAACAGCACCGTCGCCAGCAGCACGCCGGCGGCGAGGCCCCCGCTGAGGGTCGTGCGGTCGAGCCCGTACCGGAACAGGACGAAGGTGGTGACCGCGAACAGCGCCATCGCCGGCACCGACTGCAGGGTCCGGAGCTCGATCCGCAGGTCCTTGCCCAGGATCGCCGAGAAGGCACGCAGGGAGCGGCCGCGCCGGGCCGCTCGCTCCCGGTCCCGGTTCGGGCCCCCGTTCACGGGGCTCCTCCGTAGATCGCCCGGGCGTCGCCGGCCGAAAGACCGCGCGCCGGTCCCTCGTAGGCCACCGCGCCTCCCGCTCGCAGCGCCAGCACCCGGTCGGCCTCGGCCAGCCCCGAGGCGATCTCGTGGGTGACCAGGACCCGCGCCCGCTCCGGGGCCGACCCGATCAGCGGCTCGACCAGGGCGGCGGCCTCCGGGTCGAGGTGGGAGAGCGGCTCGTCGAGAAGCAGCAGCTCCGGCCGGTGGAGCACGGCTCGGCAGACCGCCAGGCGCTGCACCATGCCCGCCGAGAGGTTGCGGACCAGCTCGTCGGCTCGGCGAGACATCCTCACCAGGTCCAGCAGCTCGGCGATCCTCTCCGCGGCCCCGCCGGGCAGGTCGTGCAGGCGCGCCGCGAAGCGCAGGTTCTCGGCCCCGCTCAGGTCCCGGTAGAGGAGTGCGTCGTGGCCCAGGTAGCCGATCCGCCCCCGGGCCCTCCACGCCTCGCGAGGCAGCGCGCAGCCGAGCACCGAGACCTGGCCGGCGGTGGGGCGAAGCAGCGTCGCCAGCACCCGCAGCAGGGTCGTCTTCCCGGCCCCGTTCGGTCCCAGCACCGACAGCGTTTCCCCACGGGCAAGCGTCATCGCCAGGTCGCGGAGCACCGGCTGCTCGCCGAACTCCCGCCACAGGCCGCTCACCGAGACGGCTTGCGGCGCGGCCGCGGTCGTGGACTCGATCTTGCCCTGGACAGGGGCGAGCTCAGGCACTAGCCTACGATTGTCCCAGCAAGCAGGGGAAGGGCAGCTCATGGAAAGGGGTCGCAGGATGCGCAATCGCAGGAGACTCGCCGTGCTCGTGTTGGCGGCCGCGGCGCTGGTGGTGCCGACGCTCGCCCTCGGCGCTCCGCCGACCAGGCAGGTGACGGTCCGCGACGACAACTTCTCGCCCCGCGAGCCCGCGGTGGCCAAGTTCGGGACCAAGTTCAACTGGGTCCGGGCGGCGGGCTCGACCGGCGAGCACAACGTCGACCAGGCCCAGGGGTTGTTCAAGTCCGGCCCCCCGACGACGACCAGCTTCACCGCGGCCCACCCCTACTCGATCTCCCCCTCGTCGGGGACCTTCACCTACTTCTGCGACGCGCACCGGGCCCTGAACATGGTCGGCAAGATCAAGGTTCGCCCGATCGTCGAGACCGGGACCCTGACCAGCAACCGCTTCCGGGTCCGCTGGGCGTCTTCGACCAGCAAGCCGACCGGGACCAAGTTCGACGTCCGCTTCCAGGTCGGCGCCGGCCCTTGGACCACCTGGCGCAACGACACCACGGCGGCCGATGGAGCCTTCGGAGTCGGCAACAAGCCCGTTCACGTGATGCCCGGAAAGACCTACAAGATCCAGGCGCGTTCCGAAAAGCAGAAGGTGAGCAAGCACAGCGACTGGTCGCCGTCCCTGGTCGTCAAACCTCACAGCTGATCCGACCGCGCGCGGCGCCCGCAGGCCTTTGGATCAACGATCCTTGCGCAGGCTGCGGGCGCCGATTCGCATCAGCGGGACCGCCCCCTCACGCAGGGCCCGCAGCCGCCGGCCGTTGCGGCCGTAGAGCAGCCGGGCCGAGGCCCGCACCGCCTGCCCGAGCGTGCGGTCGTACGGCTGCCACCAGATGTCGCGGGTCATCCCCGGCTCCCAGGAGACCAGCTTCACGTCCACGCACTCGTAGAACCCGAACTTCGAGTGTGATCGGCCCAGCCCCGACTCCTTGACGCCGCCCCAGGAGCACTGGCAGGCGCCGTGCGTGTAGGAGTGGTCGTTGATCCACACCATCCCGGACTCGATCCGGCGGGCCATCCGCTCCCCCTTGGCGCGATCCTTGGTCCAGACCGAGGCGCCGAGGCCGAAGTTGGAGTCGTTGGCCCGGCGCAGCGCCTCCTCCTCGGAATCGACCACGACGATCGGCACCACCGGGCCGAAGATCTCCTCCTCCATGATCCGCATCTCGTCTTCGACCCCGGCGAGCACGGTGGGGGCGATGAACTTGCCGCTGAACCCGGCGACCTCGCGAGGCCCGCCGACGGCCCGCTTCGCGCCGGCCGCGAGCGCGTCGTCGACCAGCTCGGTGACGACCCCGTACTGGTCCTCGGACACCATCGGGCCGATCTCCGTCTCCCATTCCATCGGGTCGCCCACGGTGAGCTCGCTCGCTCGCCGCACCACGCCCTCCACGAACCGATCGGCGACCTCGGCGACGACGTAGGTGCGCTCGATTCCGGAGCAGGTCTGCCCGGCGTTCGCGAACCCGCCCCACACGCAGCCCGAGATCGCGTTGCCGAGGTCGGCGTCGGCGCAGACGATCTGCGGATCCTTGCCCCCGAGCTCCAGCACCGAGCCCTTCAGGCGGCTGGCGCAGATCTCGCCGACCTTGCGACCGACCTCGACCGAGCCGGTGAAGAAGATCTTCCGGGCCGAGGACTCACAGAGCGCGCCACCCACCGCCCCGCCCCCGTGGACGACGCGGACGAGCCCCTCGGGTAGGCCCGCCTTCTCGAACGTCTCCCGGATGCGCTCCCCGAGCAGCGGGGTGAGGCTCGCCGGCTTCAGGACCACGCCGTTGCCGGCCAGCAGCGCCATCGCCACCTCGTCGAACGGGATCGACCAGGGGTAGTTCCAGGGAGCGATCACGCCGACCACCCCCAGCGGCTCGTAGCTGAACTTCGCCTTCTTCGACAGGAACAGCGCCTGTCCCATGCGGATCGGCTCGTCGGCGAGGATCTTCGGGCCGGCCTCGGCGCACCAGTGGAGGACGTCGATCGTGGGCACCACCTCCATCGTGTAGCTCTCGGTGATCGGCTTCCCCTGCTCGCGGGTGAGGAGCTCGGCGATCTCGTCGAGCTCCTCGACGATCACGTCGGCGGCCTTGCGCAGATACCGGGCGCGATCGGCGAGCGACAGCTGGGCCCAGAAGGGCTGGACCTCGCCGACGTCATCCACCACCGCCTGCACCTGGTCGGGCTGCAGCGTCTCGACCGCGCCGACCAACTCGCCGGTCGCCGGGTTGAAGGACTCGAGCTTGCCCATGCCGCTCGGATTCTATGTTCAAGCGAGTCGGGGGCCGCTGGGCCCCCGACTCGCTTGCTTGAAACCTGCCCAGCCGCAGGAGGTGCATTAGCGGCTTGAGCTGGGTCTCGGTCTCGGCCCCGGTCGGCGGCTGGGGGTAGGCACCACCTCGCAGGACCTCCCTGGTCGCTGCAAAGGCCCGAACACGCCCAGGGCGAGAAAGTTGCGGTGGGTGCGGACAGGCTCTGACTGGCTGGGTAGGGAAGCGTTACCGCCACTCTGTGGACGGTTTGGTATCCCAGGAGGTACCAAAGGCGTCAATCCTCGCGCCAGGGGCCGCGTGCCTCTCGCTACCCAGCCAGCCGTTCGTTTCGCGTCGCCAAACCGCTGGCTAGGGGTTTGCCCTACTTCGCTCGATCGAGCCGGCGGCGGAGCTCCGCGAGCCGCCTACCCAGCTCGGCCTCGGCCCCCCGGTCGGTGGGCTCGTAGAAGCGCTCGCCCTCGAGCCCCTCGGGGATCACCGGCTGGTCGGCGAGGCCGCCGGGTTCGTCGTGGGGGTAGACGTAGCCGACGCCGCGCCCGAGCTTCCGGGCTCCCGGGTAATGGGCGTCGCGCAGATAGGCCGGCGGCGGCTTGGCTCCGTGCTCGCGCACGTGGGCGGCGGCCCGCTGGATGCCGCGGTAGGACGCGTTCGACTTCGGCGCCAGGGCCAGGTAGGTCGCCGCCTGCGCCAGGTTGAGGCGGCACTCGGGCAGCCCGACGCGATCCACGGCCGCCGCGGCGGCGGTCGCGATCAGGAGCGCCTGGGGATCGGCGTTGCCGATGTCCTCGGAGGCGAGGATGACCATCCGGCGAGCGAGGAAGCGGGGGTCCTCCCCCGCCTCCAGCATCACCGCCAGGTAGTACAGCGAGGCGTCCGGGTCCGAGGCGCGGGTGGCCTTGATCCAGGCGGAGATGTAGTCGTAGTGGCGGTCGCCGGCGCGGTCGTATGTCAGCGCCTTGCGCTGGAGCGCGTCCTCGACCGTCGCCACGTCCACCGGGTGGCTCGCGGCCCGGGCCACCTCGGTCGCTCGTTCCAACCCGGAGAGCGCGGTCCGCGCGTCCCCTCCGGAGCGAGCCGCGAGCAGCTCCAGGGCCTCCTCCGAGACCTCCGGCGGATCCGCGACGCCGCGCTCGGGGTCAGTCAGCGCGCGGTCCAGCAGCACCCTCATCTGCTGCGGGGCGAGCGGGCGCAGCTCGTAGAGCTGGGTGCGACTGAGCAGCGCCGAGTTGACCTCGAAGTAGGGGTTCTCCGTGGTCGCCCCGATCAAGGTGACGAGGCCCTCCTCTACCGCGGGCAGCAGGGCGTCCTGCTGGGCCTTGTTGAAGCGGTGGATCTCGTCCAGGAAGAAGATCGTCGGCTCCCGTGACGTCTGGCGCCGCTCCTCGGCGCGGGCGATCACGGCTCGCACCTCGGCCCTGCCGGCATTGACCGCGGAGGCCTCCTCGAACGCTCCCCGGCAGGCGACGGAGATGATCCTCGCCAGGGTGGTCTTGCCCGAGCCCGGCGGGCCGTGGAAGATCGCCGAATGGGGCTCACCGCGCCCGATCGCCCCCCGCAGCGCCGAGCCCTCCGCGAGCAGGTGCTCCTGCCCCACCAGCTCCTCGAGCGAGCGGGGCCGCATCCGCACCGCGAGCGGAGCGTCGGCGGGCGGGACCGCGGTCCGCTGGCGTGGATCCGAGCCGGTGTCGAACAGGCGCTCCATCGGCGGTGTCTCGCGGTCAGTATGACCCGGCGAGGGACGCCTTCGAGCTGCCGATAACCTGCCTCTGGTGGAGGAAGAGGTTGCTGCGGCGGAGCCGGGGACGGAGGCCGTCGAGCTGCTGCAGCAGCTGATCCGGATCGACACCACGAACCCGCCGGGCAACGAGCAGCCGGCCCAGGAGCTGCTCGCCGCGACGTTGGCCGAGGCCGGGTTCGAGTGCGAGCTGCTGGCCGCCGAGCCCGGCCGGCCCAACCTGGTGGCCCGCCTTCGCGGGCGCGACCAGGGACCCACTCTGTGCCTGCTCGGGCACGCGGACACCGTTCCGGCCGACGCCTCCGAGTGGAGCTTCGACCCCTGGGCCGGAGACGTGGTCGACGGGGAGGTCCGCGGTCGCGGCGCCCAGGACATGAAGGACCAGGTGGCGGCCGAGGTGGCGGCGGCGGCCGCGCTCGGCCGGGAGGGCTGGAGGCCCCGCCACGGCGACCTCCTGGTGGTGACGACCGCCGACGAGGAGATGGGGGCCACCGCGGGGGCGCAGTGGCTGTGCCGGGAGCATCCGGACAAGGTGCGCTCCGACTACGTCCTCAACGAGGGCGGCGGCGTCGCGTTCGAGCTCGGCGGCCGGCGCTTCTACACCATCTCGGTCGGCGAGAAGGGCGTGTTCCGGTTCCGCGTCCATGCCCGCGGGGTCGCCGGCCACGCCTCGACGCCGGCCCTCGGCGACAACGCGCTCTTGAAGCTCGGGCCGCTCCTGGAAAAGCTCCGCCGGCAACCCCCTCCCGAGCCGACGCCCGAGGGCGTCGCGCTTCTGTCGGCTCTCAGCGGGCGCGACCTCGACGCCGAGCCCGAGCGCCTGGAGGAGGCGTTGGACGACGTCCGCGCCGCGGCCCCCCAGGTCGCCGCCTACCTGATCGAGCCCATGCTCCGCGTCACCCTGGTGCCGACCCAGGCTCGGGCCTCCGCGAAGGAGAACGTGATTCCCTCCCATGCCGAGCTGCTCGTCGACTGCCGCGTGCCTCCCGGAATGGACGAGGCCGACGCCCGGCGACGCGCGGAGGAAGTGCTCGGGTCCCCCAACGGCGCCGCCTCGCCCGCCGGCTCGTCCACCCCCTACGAGCTCGAGTTCGTGGAGCATGCGACGGGCAACCGATCGCCGTCGCGCTCGCCCCTGATCGAGATGATCGAGGCGTGGCTCTCACGGGTGGATCCCGGCGCGGTCCTGATTCCCTCGGTGATGGCCGGGTTCAGCGACAGCAACTGGTTTCGGCAGGCATTTGATTCGGCCCTCGTGTACGGATTCTGCCCCCAGCGTGAGCTGTCGCTGGTCGAGGCCGTACCGCTGGTCCACAACGCCGACGAGCGTGCGGCCGTGGCGGACATCGGCCTCGCGACCAGCTTCTATCGTCATATCGTCATGGAGGCGCTCGGATGAGCCCAGCCGGCAACCCGTCCTCCGCTGGGCCGGTGGTCGACGCCCCCGGCAACGGCGCCGGGCCGGAACGGCGGCTGCGGCTCGGGGGGATGGCGCTTCGCAACGGCCTCCTGATCCACGGGCCCAACGCATGGGCGGCGGCAGCGCGCGCGCCCGACGGCCAGATCGAGGTCTCCTCGGGCCCGAAGCCGGCGTTTGCGCGCGGGCGCCTCGGGTCCACCCCCCTGCTCCGGGGGCCGCTGCGACTGGCGGAGGCGTTCGCGGTGGTCCCGATCGCCCGCCGCGGGCTGCCGGTGGCCCGCCTCCCGATCGAGGACCCCAGGGTGCTGGGGGTGGCGCTGGCGACGGCCGCCGTCAGCAGCGCTGTGCGGCGCCTCGGTCCGGCGACCGCGGCCCGCGAGACCCTGGTGGCGGTGCTGGGCCTGCTCCCGGCGGTGGCCGCGCTGCGGGATCGCGACCTCGCCGCCTATCACGGGGTCGAGCACAAGGCGATCGGCGCATACGAGCGCGGCAGCTTCGATCCCTCCGACGCACCCAAGGAGCACGATCGCTGCGGGTCCAATTTGATCGTCCCGCTGCTGGTGCTGTCGACCTCCGGGCAGCTGATCGTTGAGCGGCTGGTCAGCCGCCCCGGCCCGATCGCCCGTGCCGCGGCCGGCGTCGCCAGCGTCTCCGGGGCGGTGGAGCTGTTCGCCTTCGCCGAGCGTCGCCCGGAATCCACCTTGGGCCGGGTGATCCACGCGCTCGGCCATCAGATCCAGCGTTTCCTCTCGACTCGGGAGCCCAGCCCCGAGCAGCTCGAGGTCGGCGCGGCCGCACTCCAGGAGGTGCTTCGCGCCGAGGCCGCCACAGAAGCCGGGCCCCCGCGCAAATAGCGGGGCGCCGCTACCGTGTATAGAGAAGACAGGGAGGTCTGAGAGGGCAGATGACGGAGTTCGCGATCCTAGGCATCGACTGGTACCAGTTCGAGAACTTCGCCCAGCTCTGGCTGCCGCTGATCTTCATGGGCGCGCTCGTGTACCTGGTGTGGCGCACCCTGAGGCTGATGCCGCGGACCAAGCCGCAGCAGATCACCCCGCGGTCGGCGAGCTCCGTCACCTGGGCGGACATCGCCGGGGTGGACGAGACCCGGGACGAGCTCCGCGAGGTGGTCGAGTTCCTGCGGCACCCGAAGCAGTTCAAGCGCCTCGGGGCCGAGGTGCCCAAGGGCATCCTCCTCCACGGGCCTCCCGGGACCGGGAAGACGCTGCTCGCCAAGGCGGTCGCGCATGAGTCGGGCGCCAACTTCTTCGGTCAGTCCGCCTCCTCGTTCGTCGAGATGTTCGCCGGCCTCGGCGCGGCCAGGATCAGGCGACTGTTCAAGCAGGCGCGCGAGCATCCGCCGGCGATCATCTTCATCGACGAGCTCGACGCGGTTGGCGCCCATCGGGGCTCCGACATCTCCGGGGAGCGCGACCAGACGCTGAACCAGCTCCTGGTGGAGATGGACGGCTTCGACGCGCGCGACAACGTGGTCGTGATGGCGGCCTCGAACATGCTGGAGAAGCTCGACAAGGCGCTGCTGCGACCCGGGCGCTTCGATCGCCAGGTGTTCGTGCCGCCGCCCGACATGAGAGGACGGGAGCGGATTCTCGGCGTCCACACCAGGAACAAGCCGCTGGCCCAGGACATCGACCTGGAGCGGGTCGCCCGCCATACCGCCGGCCTCACCGGCGCCGACCTCGCCAACCTCTGCAACGAGGCGGCGATCCTCGCCGGGCGAAGCGACCGCGACTTCATCACCGGGTCCGACTTCGACAACGCCTTCGAGCGGGTGGTCGCCGGGCTTCAGTCGCGGAAGGTGATCACCGCGCACGAGAAGCGGGTCGTGGCCTGGCACGAGGCCGGGCACGCGCTGGTCTCCGAGCTCTTGCCGACCGTCGACAAGGTCCAGAAGGTGTCGATCGTCCCGCGCGGCAAGTCCCTCGGCTACACGCTCAACCTGCCCCAGGAGGACCGCTACCTGAAGTCGCGCGAGGAGCTGATCGACTACATGAAGGTGCTGCTGGCGGGACGCGTCTCGGAGCAGGTCACCTTCGGCAGGATCACCACCGGTGCCTCGGACGACTTGAAGCGGGTCACGGACATCGCCCGGTCGATGGTCTATCAGTACGGCATGGGAACCTCGATCCGCTCGCACCAGGTCCCGGCCGACGACTACAACGTCTCCGAGGCCCTGCGCCGGACCCGCGACGAGGAGGTGCAGGCGATCGCCGAGGAGGCCTACCGCGGCGCATACCGCCTCCTGGTCGACCACCGTGACCTCCTGGACGAGATCGCCGAGCGGCTGCTCGCCAACGAGGTGATCGAGCACGACGAGATCCAGGTGATCATGGCTCGCGAGCGCGATCGGGAAGGGCCACGCGAGCTCAAGGAGCGTCGCTTTCGGCCGGAACCCGACGCCGACGCCGCGGCCGCCGACACGGCGGCGACGTACGCCACCAAGCCCCCCGTCGAGCCGGCCTAGCCCGTCGGCCCAAGCCCGCACCACTAGTCTTGCGCGGCATGTTCGAGACGATCGATCACGTCGGAATCGCGGTGCTCGACCTCGAGCGGGCGACCGGCCAGTACGAGACCGCCTTCGGGATGCCCATGGTGCACCGGGAGACGGTCGAGTCACAGGGGGTCGAGGCGGCGCTGCTCGAGATCGGCGACGCGCACGTCGAGCTGCTGCGCCCGCTGAGCCCCGAGACGGTCGTCGGTCGGTTCGTCGCCAAGCGCGGCGAGGGCCTGCATCACGTCGCCTACCGCGTCGACGACATCGACGCCACCCTCGCCGGGCTGCGACAGGCGGGCGTCGAGCTGATCGACGCCGAGGCCCGGGTCGGCATCCGGCGCAGCAGGGTCGCCTTCCTGCACCCGAGGGCGGCCGCGGGCGTGCTCACCGAACTGGTCGAGCCGGCCGCCGAGCGAGATGGTTGATCCCGACGCGAAGGAGGAGACGATGGCCGACGACATGAAGCGGGTCGAGGTGGGGTTCGGTGGCGGCCAGGTGATGAGCGTCCGGGTGGCCGAGGGCGCCCGCGCCGACCTGCGCCAGGCGGTCGAGCGAGCACAGGGTTGGTACGACCTCGAGACCGAGGATGGCTCGGTGTCGCTCGACCTCGCCCAAGTGGTCTTTGTGCGCACCGCCGGGGCACCGCACACGATCGGCTTCTCGAATGAATAACTCCGCCCGACATACCTCCGCTTCGCGTCCGGTGTCGGCGGGTCAGGGCCTGTTACGTGGCGGCAGGTCGTGAATAACTCCGCCGACATCCTCCGCTTCGCGTCCGGTGTCGGCGGGTCAGGGCCTGTTGCGTGGCGGCAGGTCGTAGTCGCGTGAACCGGGGCTTCGCCCCTAGCCCCAGCCGGCTGTTTCCTGATCGGGGCGGCGGTGGTTGGTGGCGGTCGCGCTGTGGTGGCGCAGGAATCCGTCGGCGTGTCCCTACAGCCAGCGCTTCTGGGTCGAGGCGCCCCACCCGCTGATCACCCGGGCGAGGCTGGCCGAGATCCTCGAGCTCGAGTCCGGCGAACGGGTGCTCGAGGTCGGCCCGGGCACCGGCTACTACACGCCCGGGATCGCGGAGCGGGTGGCGCCCGAGGGCTCGGTCGAGCTGCTCGACGTCCAGCAGGAGATGCTCGACCACACCATTCGCACCGTCCGCGAGCGGGGGCTGTGGAACGTCAGCGCCACCCGCGCCGACGCCCGCGCGCTCCCCTACGGCGACGACGCCTTCGACGCCGCGGTCCTGATCACGGTCCTGGGCGAGATCCCCGATCCCGAGGCCGCGCTTCGCGAGCTGGCGCGGGTGCTGCGGCCCGGGGGCCGGCTGGTGGTCGGCGAGCTGGTGGGCGATCCCCACTACGTGACCCTCGGCTCGCTTCAGCGGCGAACCGAGAGCGCCGGCCTCGCCTTCGAACGGCGGGTCGGCCCGAAGCTGGGCTACTTCGCGCGCTTTCGCGCCTGACGCCCCGGCAGCAGCGGCTCGATCGCCCGGCGGGCCCGGTCGAAGGCACCCCGGTCGCCGAACAGCTGGAACGAGGCGTTCGCCCCCTGGGCCAGGGCATGGAGCTCGAATGCGAGCTGCGCAGGGTCGTCGGCCCCTGCCACCTCCGCCTGGAGCTCGAGCGCCGCCAGCCAGGCGCCGATCCCCGTGCGGATCCGGTCCCGGACCGGTCCCGGACGGCCGTCGAACTCGGTCGCGGTCGCCGCCCAGAAGCATCCCCCGGGGAACACGTCCCCCTCCAGATACGCGAGGAAGCGCTCACTCAGCGCCCTCAGTCGCGGCGCTCCTTCCGGCTCGCTCAGGGTCGGCTCGACCACCGCGCGCAGAAAGCGCTGCTCGGCGACGTCGATCGCCGCCAGCTGAAGCTCCTGCTTGGAGCCGAAGTGCCCGAAGAGGCCGCTCTTGCTCATCTCGAGCTCGGCCGCCAGGCGGCCGATCGTGAGGCCCTCGAGGCCCTCGGTGGAGGCGAGGTCCACCGCGCGATCGAGGATCGCGTCCCGGGTTCCCGCGGTCGGCCGAGCTGCGCTGGTCTGGGTCGCCATCCGGCCAGATCATAGCCAGCTGTTGGCACGAACGTTCGTGCGTTATGCTGGCGCTCGACCGAGCTCACCCCACACGAACTGGAGGTTCAGATGGCCGGCTACGCGGTGAAGAGGATCGACGAGATGGAGGGTGTATACGGGGGCGCCTTCAAGCGAGCCCGAGCCGAGCTCGGCATCAACTCGTTCGGGCTTCAGGTGATCGACATGCCGGCGAACGCGGACCAGTACCCGGAGCACGATCACGCCGACGACGGTCAGGAGGAGGTCTACCTTCCCCTGCAGGGCTCGGGCGAGATCGAGATCGGCGGCGAGCGCCACCCGATCGACACCGGGACCATGGCTCGGGTGAGCTCGGGGACTTCGCGCAAGCTTTGGCCCGGCGACGACGGGCTGCGGGTGCTGGTGATCGGGGGCTGCCCCGGCAAGGCTTACGAGGCGCCCGAGATCACAGAGCTCGGCGTCGCCGACCCGCTCGCGCAGGCCCAGAGCTAGCCGGCGAGGGCGGGCCAGAGGCGCTCCTCGGCCTCGAGCACCGAGGCCGCCTCCGCTCGCACCCGGGACCAGAGCTTCGGGTCGGGCTGATCGGCCTCGCTTGCCGCGGCCAGGGCGGCGGCCAGCGAGCTCCACCCCGCGGCCGTCTCGGCGGCCAGGCCGGCCTGTTCGTGGCCCAGCTGGGCGAGGAAGCGCGAGTACATGAGCCGGAAGTTGCCCCCTCCCGTGCCGCGACGCTCGATCACCTGGTAGCAGAAGCGGGCGCACCACTGCCAGTCCTCGAGCTGCTCGGGCCAATCGCCGACCTCGGCGGCAAAGCGGCGAAGGGCCGGCAGCCCCTCGTACTCGCCCATCGGAGGTTCGAGCATCTGGCGCGCGTTTTGCTCGATCGCGCGGCCCGAGGCCTCGCGGAGGTCGCCGATCTCGGCCCCGTCGTCGATCGTCAGCATGTGGCCCTCGAGCGGGAACAGAGGGTGGCTGCCGTGCCTGGCGCGGGCCAGGTTCTCGAGCCGGGTGGTCTGAAGCTCCTCGAACGAGGTGTCGGACAGGTAGGCGACCTCCGCGTCATAGCCGACCAGCACCACGGCGTGGCCCGGAAAGCGGGCCGAGCTGCCGTAGTGGTCGAGGTAGTAGAGGTCCGTGAGCAGGATCGCCGAGCGCCCCCCGTCGACGACCTGCCGCGCCGCCCGCCAGGACGCGTCGGCGTCGTCGAACGTGTCGAGGCGGATCGGGGCGCCGGTCAGCTCCACGAATTGCTGCTCCAGCCGCCCGACCCTGCCGTTGGTGAACCTGGACGGCGACTGCCCGTCCATCGGCACGTAGTAGAAGCTGACCCCGGCGCCCAGCCCCAGCGCCATCTCCTCGGTGATCTCGACACCGTGATGCGCGAGCAGGTTGCGAAGCGCCGTCGACCCGCAATGGTTGCCCGGCCGGTGGCTGTAGCCGGGGACCATCCGTGGCTCGGCGAGCGTCTCCATGGGGGGGATTGTCCCGGATCGCCCTGCCCCGGGCGCATATCCTGCCGCGATGATCGTTGAGCGCCTCCAGCGGCTCGACCGCCGCCTCTTGCGCACGATGCGCACCAGATGTCACCCCCCCGCGGCAGAGTCCGCGGTCAAGGGCCTGGGGATGGCCGGTGAGTGGGGAGCGATCTGGGTGGCGCTGGGGCTGGCCGCGGCGGCAGCGGACGAGCGCCGCCGCGGGCGCTGGCTGCGCGCCGCGGTGGCGGCGCCGGGCGCGGTCGGCGCCAACTATCTGGTCAAGCTGGCGGTGCGCCGCCCGCGCCCCAGGCTCCGCCGCCTGCCGCCGCTGGCGTCGGCGCCGAGCCGCCTGTCGTTTCCGTCGGCGCACGCCACCTCCTCGCTGGCGGCGGCGACCGCGATGGGGCGGGTCTCGCCCGGGGGCCGCGCACCGCTCTACGGGCTCGCCGCCGCGATCTGCCTCACCCGCCCCTACCTCGGCATGCACTATCCCTCCGACGTGCTTGGCGGTGCCGCGCTGGGGTTGGTGCTCGGTGCGCTCTGGCCGGGCGTTCGCACTCCGGCCGCCGAGGATCGCCTCATCGACCTGGCCGGGGCGGCCAGGGTTCCGGCCCGGTGAAGATCGGAATCGTCGGCCTGCCGAACGCCGGCAAGACGACCCTGTTCAACGCCCTCACCCGAGCCGGCGCGGAGACCGCCACCTACCCGTTCACGACCGTCGACCCGAACGTGGCGATCGTCCCGGTGCCGGACGAGCGCCTGGCCGCGGTGGCGGAGGCCACCGGGGCGAGCCCGATCGTCCCGGAGACGATCGAGTTCCATGACATCGCCGGCCTGGTCCGCGGCGCGGCCGGCGGCGAGGGGCTCGGCAACCGCTTCCTGGGCGCAATCCGCGAGACGGACGCGATCTGCCACGTGATTCGCGCTCACGGCGACGAGCAGGTCGCCCATCCGGAGGGGCGGGCGAGCCCGGTTGCGGATGCCGAGACGGTCGAGGCCGAGCTCATGCTCGCCGACCTCGAGCAGGCCGAGCGGCGACTGGAGCGGGTTCGCAAGCAGGCCGGCGCCGGGGCCGAGGAGGACGTGGCCGAGCGCGACTGGCTGCAGCGGGTGGTCGGGGCGCTGGCGCACGGCCAACCGGTGCGGGGGGTGCCGGTGCCCGAGGCCGCGCTCGACGCCCCGGCCCGGCTCCAGGCGCTGAGCTCGAAGCCGGTCCTCTACGTCGCCAACGTCGACGAGGGGACCGATCGGCCACCCCCGGAGCTGGTCGAACACGCCGGCGGCGGTGCGCGCTGCATCGCGATCAGCGCCCGGATCGAGGCCGAGCTCGCCGAGCTGCCCGGCGAGGAGGCGGCGCAGATGCGCGACGACCTCGGCCTCGGCGAGTCGGGGCTCGAGCTGCTGGTCCGCTCCGCCTACGACCTGCTCGAGCTGGTCACCTTCTTCACCGCCCACCGGGGCAGCGAGGCGCGATCGCGGGCGCTGCGAAGGGGCTCGAGCGCATGGGACGCCGCCGGCAAGGTCCATACGGACATCCAGCAGGCCTTCGTGCGCGCCGAGGTGATCGGCTGGCGCGAGCTGGTCGAGGCGGGCGGGTACGCGGCGGCTCGCGAGCAGGGCCTGCTGCGCACCGAGGGCCGCGACTACGTGGTCGACGACGGCGACGTGATCACGATCCGCCACTGAAACGGCCGCTCGCCGGATAGATTCTCCATGTGCGAACCAAGGCGCGCTTTCCCGGCCTCGAGCCCGGCGCCGGCCACTACGAGAGCTTCTACATCAAGGCCACCCACCCGTCCGGGGGTCGCGGGATCTGGATCAGGCACACGGTCCACAAGCGACCGGGCGCGGATCCCACGGCGGCCGTCTGGTTCGTCCTCTTCGACGCCGACGCGCTCGCGCCGCGGGCGACCAAGGCGAACTTCGGCGCCGACCAGCTCTTCGAGCCCGCGGGCGGGTACATCCAGGTCAACGGCGCCACCCTGGAGCCGAACCGCGCCATCGGAAGGATCGAGACCGACGAGCTGTCCGTCAGCTGGGAGCTCGGCTTCGAGGACCAGGGTCAGCCCTTCCATCACCTGCCGTACGAGCGCCTCTACGACGCCTCCCTGCCACGGACCAAGTTCCTGACTCCCTATCCGACCGCCCGCTTCGACGGCACGGTCACGGTTGGCGGGCAGCGAATCGACGTCGCGGGCTGGCCGGGGATGATCGGCCACAACTGGGGCGCCGAGCACGCCGAGCGCTGGGTGTGGATCCAGGGCGCCGACCTCGGGGGTGAGCGGGGGAACTACATCGACATCGCGGCGGGGCGGATCAAGATCGGCCCCCTGACCACACCCTGGGTCGCCAACGGGATGCTCCGGATCGACGGGGTCGAGCACCGCCTGGGGGGCTTCGACCGGGTTTTCTCGACCAAGCTCGACGAAGACCCGACCAGCTGCCGCTTTCAAATTTCGGGCAAGCACCTGAAGCTCACCGGGCGAGTCTCGTCGGAGCCCCGCAACTTCGTCGCCTGGGTCTACGCCGACCCCAAGGGGCCCGAGCACAACACCCTCAACTGCTCGATCTCCGACCTGACGCTCGAGGTGGAGGAGCGGGGGCGCCGGCCAAGGCGGCTGCAGCTCGCCGGGGGGGCGGCGTACGAGATCGGCATGCGCCAGACCGACCACGGGATCCCGGTTCAGCCCTACCCGGACGGCTGAGCGCCCGGGCGCTCGCGAGCCCGATTGGTGCGCGGGCGACCTCGGCTCAGCGCTTGCGGAACCGGGCCCAGGTGCTTTTCAGTCCCAGCCTGGCCTGGAGCGTGGGGCCGGTGGTCTTCGAGCTCCCGCGCGAGCCGACCACCCGCGCCCTGACGATCCGCGGCGAGTCGCCGCGCTTCAGCACCTTGATCTTTCGCAGCTTGCCTTTGAACAGGCCGCCGAGGCGCGACTCGATCTCCCCCTGCGAGAAGCGGGCCCGCCACGAGTGGTACGGCGAGATCCTGTCGTAGCGGTCCTCGACGCTGTTCAGATAGGGGACCGGGGTGGCGCCGGGGAAGGCGAACTGCACCGCCTCGGTCTGCCCCCCGGAGGTCGAGGAGAAGTAGGTGGTGGCAATCCGCTTGCGATAGCGGACCACCTGGCGCTTGGTGTGCCGGCAGGCGCGATTGGTGGCTCGGGTCTCGGAGCCCTTGCCGCCGTAGACCTGGCTGCGGGTGTCGTCGTAGACGTCGAAGAGCCCTCCAACGCTGGTGGCAAGGGCGTAGGAGCGCGCCGCCACCGCCTGCACCCGAAGAGCCTGCTGCGGCCAGGATGCCGGCATCTCGTTCGCGATCACCCCCATCGCGTAGCCGTCGACCCCGACCACGTTGACGATCATCAGGCCCCCGCCCGATGCCTTCACGCGCAGCTTGCCCCTGTAGGTGCCCTTGCCGCGAATCCGGATCGTGCCCTTGCCGTCGGCAGTGGCGGCGCGTCCGCACTTGGCCAGCTTGCGCCCACCCGAGCTCCGCAGGGCGACCCCGGACCGCCCGCGCACGAAGACGTAGCCGTGGCGCTTGTGGAGGCGCTTGCCGCATGCCTTGCGGGCCCGCTTGAATCCGACCGAGTCGGCGCCGGATCCGAGCAGGACGCTGATCGGGCGGCCCGAGGCGCGGCCGACCCGGGTGTGCCGGTAGTAGTGGGCGAGGATCGAGCGGTAGCCGCGCCCGTGGCGGGCGAGCCCGTAGGCGCCGTACTGGCTCATCCCGACCCCGTGGCCGAAGCCGTGTCCCTTGATCACCCAGGTGGCCGCCTCGGCGCCGGCGGGCCTGGCGAGGAGGAGGGCGACGAGTGGGGCGACCAGGATCGCGGCGATGGCTCCGACGGCACGGCTCACCTACATGTTCTCGGCCTCCGGGCCGCGGTCCTGAAGGGGCGGGGCTTCGGCGCCGCTTCGCGGCCATCCGGGCCGGGTACTGTGGGGGCGGAAGCAGCGACTGGAGGTCCGAGAGTGAGCATCGCGACACGGGAGCAGGCGGTCGTCGACGGGGTCGAGAAGCGCCTCTACATCGGCGGCGAGTGGCGCGAGGCAGCGGGCAGCGGGACGCTTGCGGTCGAGGACCCCGCCACCGGTGAGGCGCTGTGCGAGATCGCCGACGCCGCGCCCGAGGATGGGATCGCCGCCCTCGACGCCGCCGTAGCCCGTCAGGCCGAGTGGGCGGCGACCCCTCCCAACCGGCGCAGCGAGATTCTCTGGCGGGCGTTTGAGCTGCTGAACGAGCGCGCCGACGACCTGGCCCTGCTGATGACCCTGGAGATGGGCAAGTCGGTGGCCGAGTCGAAGGCCGAGATCGCCTACTCGGCCGAGTTCTTCCGCTGGTTCAGCGGCGAGGCCCTGCGGATCGACGGCAACTACAAGGTCGCCGGCAACGCCGCCAGTCGGGTGCTGGTGATGCGCCAGCCGGTCGGGCCCTGCCTCTTCATCACCCCGTGGAACTTCCCCAATGCGATGGGGACCCGAAAGATCGGCCCGGCAATCGCCGCCGGGTGCACGATGGTGATCAAGCCGGCGCAGCTGACCCCGCTGTCGATGATCGCCCTGGCCCAGATCCTCGAGGAGTGCGGGCTTCCGGGCGGGGTCCTCAACCTGGTCACGAGCTCCTCGTCGAGCTCCGTCGCCGGGCCGATCATCGGCGATTCCCGGCTTCGCAAGCTGAGCTTCACCGGCTCGACCGAGGTGGGGAGAAAGCTGATCGCCCAGGCAGCCGACACGGTGCTGAACGTCTCCATGGAGCTGGGCGGCAACGCGCCCTTCCTGATCTTCGATGACGCCGACCTCGACGCCGCGGTCGAGGGCGCGATGATCGCCAAGATGCGCAACATCGGCGAGGCCTGCACCTCGGCCAACCGCTTTCACGTCGCCGAGTCGGTGGCCGGCGACTTCGCCGACCGGCTCGCGCAGCGGATGGGCTCGATGAAGGTGGGGCGCGGCACCGAGGAGGGGATCGACGTGGGGCCCCTGATCGACGAGGACCAGCGCTCCAAGGTCGCGGAGCTGGTCGAGGACGCGGTGGGCAAGGGCGCCAGCGCGGTGGTCGGCGGCTCGAGGCTCGACGGCGCCGGCTACTTCTACGAGCCGACGGTGCTCGGCGGGGTCACCCCGGATGCGCGGCTGCTGAAGGAGGAGATCTTCGGGCCGGTGGCGCCGATCACCTCGTTCGCCTCCGAGGAGCAGGCGATCGCCGCCGCCAACGACACCGAGTACGGCCTGGTCGCCTACGTGTTCACCCGCGACCTGAAGCGCGCGCTTCGGGTCTGCGAGGCCCTCGAGACCGGGATGATCGGCCTCAACCAGGGCATGGTCTCCAACGCCGGCGCCCCGTTCGGCGGGGTGAAGCAGTCGGGAATCGGCCGCGAGGGCGGCAACGAGGGGATCGACGAGTACCTCGAGACCAAGTACGTGGCCGTCAACCTCTGAGCGGGAGGGGAGATAAGGACCCATCAAGGGAGAGCGGTTGCCCCACGGGGTCGACCTCGCGTCGTGGGGCGTGAATGTACGCTTGATCGGCGGGCGGGCCGAGGCTGGTCCCAACGGAAAGCTCCAAGGAGGAGAAGCGATGAGCGACAACGCTGAGATGGCGATCCTCGCGGGAGGCTGCGCCTGGATCATGCAGCAACTGCTTCGCCACCCCAACGGGGTCATCTCCACCCGCGTGGGATGGACCGGCGGCGAGGGCGACAACCCGACCGAGGAGAGCCCTGGCGGTCACGCCGAGGCGGTCGAGGTCGTCTTCGATCCGGAGCGGATCTCCTATCGGGACCTACTCGAGTACTTCTTCCAGGTTCACCGAGCCGACCTCGGCGAACGGCTCGTCGGCTCCATCTACCGCTCGGAGATCTTCTGTACGAGCGAGGAGCAGCGCAAGGTGGCAGAGGGAGATGATCCGCGACGTCGACGCCTCCGGCCACTGGCCCGGCAAGACCGTGACCAAGATCAGCGAGGCCGGTCGCTTCTGGGAGGACGGGGCCAAAGATCAGGACTACTTCCTGCGCTATCCGGACTATCCGGACGGCTCCAAGCCCCCCTTCCCGCGGCGCAGTGCGGAGGCTGCCAGCCTCGTCGGCCGCATAAGGAAATCTGGGTGTGATCGACGAGTTAGTCGCCGATGACTTCGTCGAGCATGAGGAGTTCCCCGGGATCTCGCCGGACAAGGAGGGCGTGAGGCAGTTCTTCACCATGTTCCGTACCGCCTTCCCGGACATGCGCATGGAGGCCCACGAGGTGCTGGCCGACGGCGATCTCATCTGCTGCCGGGCGACGATGATGCAGCAGCTCGGCGCGATCCCGGAGCAGGCTCCGGCGTAGCCCTCAGCGGCCGAGCAGGGGTGCCCGGGAGCCCGCTCGACTCGAATCCGTCAGCCCGTCGTCGAGCTCCGGATCTCGCGCCGGCCGATCAGCAGGATCACGATCACGGCGCCGGCGCTCATCAGCAGCCCGATCACGAACATCCCCAGGCCGACCCAGATCACCCAGCCGAGCTTGACGCCGGCATCGGCCTCGACATCGACCCCCCGAGAGGCGTCCGCGTTCATCACCACCACCGTCCAGCGACCGAACTCGGCATCCCAGGTGACCGCGCGCTCACCGGAGCCCTCCGACTGGGCGACCCAGAAGCCCTGTTTCCCGGGTGGCTTCGGTCGTCCCCTGCCCCGGTGGGGGTCGAGCTCAGGGGTGTGACCGTGGAAGTCGACCAGCTCGTCATGGGCGACGGCGCCGAGGTAGCGATCGACGTCGGCGTCGGGCCCGATGCCGACGAACACGGGCCTCTTCCCGTCTACCTGGACCCGGACCTTGCCGAGGATCCCGTTTGGGGCCCAGTCGACCTCATCTGCTCCGAGGTCGATGTCTTCCGCAGTGATCGCGTAGGTGGGGCTTTCGAGCTGCTTGCGATCGGTGTTGAAGTAGCCGTCATCGTCGCGGCCGAACGCGTATGCGACCATCACGGCGATCCCGCCGATCAACAAGGCCAGGCCGATCAGCCCGCCGATGCTGGCGAAGACCATTCCGATCACCCGGCCTGCGGTCCATCGCCGCGCAGGTGGGCTCGTGGCCGTGCTCGGGCTGGAGTCTTGCTCGCCGCCGCCCGTCATCGCCACCAACCCTATGTGGAATGAGCGGTCTCGGG
Source organism: uncultured bacterium (assembly GCA_963811625.1). Taxonomy (GTDB): domain Bacteria; phylum Actinomycetota; class Thermoleophilia; order Solirubrobacterales; family 70-9; genus AC-56. The sequence goes on from CAWERS010000005.1 coordinate 44,398, forward strand.
GGTCGACCGGCTGAGCCCGGGCGCGCTCAGCGACCGAGGAGCGTGCCCAAGAGCCCGCTCGACTGGCGCTTCTGGAGGTAGCACTGGTGGTACTCCTCCGCGCGCCAGAACGGCTTCGCGGGCGTGACCTCGGTCATGATCGGGTCCCGGAAGCGCGGCTGGATGCGCTCGATCACCTGGCGGGCGAGCTCGGCCTGCTCGTCTGAGTGGGCGAAGATCACGGAGCGGTACTGGAAGCCGACGTCGGGCCCCTGTCGGTTGAGCTGGGTGGGGTCGTGGATCTCGAAGTACTTCGAGACCAGGTCCTCGTAGCTCACCTTCGAGGGATCGAAGGTGACCTGGCAGACCTCGACGTGGCCGGTGGTGCCGCTGCAGACCTGCTCGTAGGTCGGGTTCTCGACGTCGCCGCCCTCGTACCCGACCGCCGTGTCGACGACGCCGGGAAGGTTGCGGAACGTCTCCTCCACCTGCCAGAAGCAGCCGGCGCCGAAGGTGGCCTTCTCGGTCCGGGTCTGGGTCTCGGTGGTGGTGATGCCGGTGTCCATGGAGCTCCTTTCAACACTACTGAGGCGTTCACGGCGCCTCTGTTCCTTAGACGACGAAGCGGCCGCGGCATTACGCCGCGACCGCTCGGCACCGGCGGCTCCGCCGCTAGGCGTCGCGCATCTTCACCACCCCGACCAGGTGGCCCTCCGGATCGTTGAAGAGGCCGATCTCGGGCCCCTCGGGAACCTGCATCGGGCCCATCACCCGGGCCCCGCCGAGACCCTCGGCCTTGGCCAGGCTCGCCTCGACGTCGTCGGTGGCGACGTAGAACGTCACCCAGCCGTCGCTTCCCTCCTGCGCGGGACCGACCCCGCCGCCAATGCCGATCCCGTCCTCGGTCTTGTTCGCGTCTCGGTCGACCATCCCGTAGTTCATCGGGTTGTCGGCGTCGATCTCCCAGCCGAACAGGTCCGAGTAGAAGCCCTGGAGCTTCGCTCCGTCCTTTCCGATCACCTCGAAGTGCACTACCGGCTGACCCATCTGCGCTCCTTTCCGGCGCCGCTCGGGCGCCCGTTGCACTGCTCGTACAGTCGACTTGCTCTCAAGGTTCACTCACCGTGGCGCGCCGAGTCACGACGTCCGCCTCTCTGCAACTTGACGCTCGCCAGGCGGGCTAGTCGTGCGGGCGGGCCATCTTGCGGTGGTCCAGCGCCCGCTCGAGGATGTCGGCGTCGATCCCCATCTCGGTCGCGACCTCGCGCAGCGGCCGGCCGGACTCGTGCGCCTCCTTGACCACCTCGGTGGCGCGGTCGTAGCCGATGTGCGGGTTGAGCGCGGTGGCGGTCGCCAGGGTGGCCTCCGCATGGCGCTCCGCCATCTCCTCGTCGGCCTCGATCCCCCGCACGCACTTGGTGTCGAGCAGGCGGCAGGCGGAGGCCAGCAGCTTGATCGAGTCGATCAGGTTGCGGGCGATCAGCGGCACCCGGACGTTGAGCTCGAACTGGCCCTGGGACCCGGCGATCGTGATCGCCGCGTCGTTGCCGATCACCTGCGCTCCCACCTGGATCACGACCTCGCAGATCACCGGGTTGACCTTGCCCGGCATGATCGAGGAGCCCTTCTGAAGCGCCGGCAGCCGCAGCTCCGCGAGCCCGGCCCGCGGGCCGGACCCCATCAGCGCCAGGTCGTTGGCGACCTTGGTCAATGACACGGCCACCACCTTGAGCGCCCCGGAGAGCTCGACCAGGGCGTCGCGGTTGCCCTGAGCCTCGAAGGGGTCCAGGGGCTCGGAGATCTCCAGCCCGGTGTCGGCGACCAGCTTGCCGCGGACCCGCTCGGCGAACTCGGAGTGGGTGTTGAGCCCGGTGCCGGTCGCGGTGCCCCCCAGCGGGATCTGGCCGACCCGCCCCAGGGTGCCCCGCACCCGCTCTGCCCCCAGCTTGACCTGCGCCGCGTAGCCGCCGAACTCCTGGCCCAGGGTCACGGGGACCGCGTCCATCAGGTGCGTGCGTCCCGCCTTGACCACGTCCGCGAACTCCTCGGCCTTTCGCTCCAGCGCCGAGGCGAGCTCGTCCATCGCCGGCAGCAGGTCGTGGACCACCTCGCCGAGCGCGGCCAGGTGGACGGCCGAGGGGAAGACGTCGTTCGACGATTGGCCCATGTTGACGTGGTCGTTGGGATGCGCCTCGTCGCCGGCAAGATTCGCGATCACCTCGTTGGCGTTCATGTTCGAGGAGGTCCCAGAGCCCGTCTGGAAGACGTCAACCGGGAACTGATCGTCGTGCTTCCCGGCGGCCACCTCGTCGCCGGCGACGGCGATCCGCTCGGCGATCTCGTCGTCGAGCAGGCCGAGCTCGGCGTTGACGCGGGCCGCGGCGGCCTTGATCCGTCCCAGCCAGCGAACCACCGGCGCGGGGATCGGCTCGTCGGAGACCGGGAAGTTGGCGACCGCCTTCATCGTCTCCTGCCCCCAGAGCTCGGTCTCAACGTCGGTCGCGGTCATGGATCCTCTCGATTTCGGCTAGCCGCCTTGCTCTCCGGCAGCGTATCCCTTCCCGTATGCGCGCTCGAACGCCGCCCCGAGCGTGCCGCCGCCGGGGCTGAAGCGGGCCGCGACGTCGAGGCGGCGAACCAGATCCGCCTCGGCGCCCGCTGCATCCTCGGCGCCCTTGTGCACGGCGCCGGCCAGATATCCGAGGCTCACGGTCCGCGGGCCGCCGGGATCGCGCCGCGCCTCCGCGTTGAGCGTGGTCGCCACCCGAATCACCGTCTGGCCGATGCCCGGACTCTCAGCGCCGGTGAAGCAGTCGCTGATCGCGGTGGAGCCGCCGAGGCGCACCTCGGCCGGGGCGCTCTCGAGCGCCTTCAGGTAGTCGTCCGCCGGCGCCACGCAAGCGGCGGGGGCGGCTCCGCCGCTCGAGCCGCACCCGACGATCAGGGCAAGCGTGACCAGCATGGGGAGAGTGCGCCGCACGGACCTGATGCTACGAAGAGTGTGATTCCGGGGCTCAGGCGGGCCAGGAGATTCACGCCCAAGTGGCTGTCGGGGGACGATCCGGATCACCGCCCGCTGAGGCCTGGCCCGAATCCGGTTGCTATACGATCGTCGCGCTTGGCAGGCTGGAGCAGGCGTATCGGCGGACTGGTGCTCGCAGGGTTGGCGATCCTCGGATGCCTGGTCGGTGGCGCAACGTCGGCCTTCGCCGCCGCCAAGCGCGTCTACATCGCCGACAACGTCGGCCGAGTGGAGAAGCTGAAGCCGCAGACCGGAGCGGTCAAGGTCGTCTCCGACGACCCGCTGCTCGGCAAGCCCGGCGGGATCACGGTCGGCAAGGGCGGCAAGCTGCTGGTGTCCGACTTCGACGGCGGCTCGCACGCGATCCTCAGGGTCAACCCGGAGAACGGAAACGTCCGCACCGTGACCGACAGCGACAAGCTGGCCAGCCCGTTCGACCTCGCCCAGAACCGCAAGGGACAGATCTACGTGGCCGACGCGAATGCCGGGCCGGACGACACCGGGGCGGTCTTCAAGGTGGACCCGGACTCCGGGCGGGCGAAGACGATCGTCGAGGGCGCCGCCGCTGGTGAACGCGTACGGCCTCGCACTGGGGCGGCCACCACAAGCTCTATCTGGCTGACGACCAGAACGAGGACCCCAGGGATCCCGAGCACGGGGGCCCGGGGAAGATCTTCCGGGTCAACACCAAGACCGGCGCGATCAAGACGATCGCCCGCGGCGGGCCATTGGTCGACCCGACCGGCCTCGAGAAGGGCCCGGACGGCAAGCTCTACACGGCCGACTCCAGCGCCGGGCCGGGTGACCTGAACAGCGGGAGGGCATCCGGAGGGGTGTTTCGGATCAACCCCGCCAGCGGCAGCGTCCGCCTGGTCCGCAAGGGACCGCCGCTCGACGAGATGTACGGGCTCGACCTGGACGCCAACGGAAACATCTTCCTCCCGGCGAGCCCGGACACCGATGGCGCCTTCGGCGTCTGGCGGATGAAGTCCACGGGCAACAAGCTCCAGAACTTCGACTCGCCGCGGATCGGCGTCCCATTCGGCGTCGCGGTCGGCTGACCGCAGTTCGAGCACCATCCGGCGCTTGACAGAATCAGGCGCCCCGTGGGCTTCAAGCCGGTAGACGCCAAGCAGTCGTTCCCCGAGCTCGAGGAGCGCGTGCTCGAGCGCTGGCGGGAGCGCAACGTCTTCCACCGCTCGCTGGAGCAGCGGGCCGATGCCGAGGTGTGGAGCTTCTACGAGGGTCCGCCGACGGCCAACGGCCGGCCCGGGTCCCACCACGTCCTCTCGCGGGTGTTCAAGGACATCTACCCCCGCTACAGGACCATGCGCGGCTACCGGGTGCCGAGGAAGGCGGGTTGGGACTGCCACGGGCTCCCGGTCGAGCTCGAGGTGGAGAGGGAGCTGGGGATCAGCTCGAAGGCGGAGATCGAGGCGTACGGGATCGCCGAGTTCAACCAGCGCTGCCGCGAGTCCGTGTTCCGCTACGTCGAGGACTGGGCTCGGCTCACGGAGCGGATCGGGTTCTGGATCGACCTCGACGACGCCTACGTGACCCTGGCCAACGACTACATCGAGTCGGTGTGGTGGTCGCTGCGCCGGATCTGGGACGACGAGCGCCTGTATGAGCATCACAAGGTGGTCCCCTACTGTCCGCGTTGCGGCACCGCCCTCTCCTCGCACGAGGTGGCGCAGGGCTACCACGACGTCGAGGATCCCTCGGTCTACGTCAGCCTTCCGGTCCGCGAGCCCTCCTCGCCGCTCGAGCCGGGCGACCGGCTGCTCGTCTGGACGACGACCCCCTGGACCCTGATCTCGAACGCCGCAGTCGCCGTCGGAGCACGGATCGAGTACGCCCGCGTGCGCCCCGCGGGCTCCGAGGATGTGTTCGTCGTCGCGCTGGCGCTGGTCGAGAAGGTGCTGGGCGAGGGCGCCGAGGTGTTGGCGCGATTCCCGGGCAGCGCCCTCGCCGGCGCCGCCTACGAGCCGCCGTTCGACTACATCACCGAGTACGGGCCACGCGGTCACACCGTGCTCGAGGCCGACTTCGTGAGCACAGACGAGGGCACCGGCCTGGTCCACACCGCGATCGCCTTCGGCGAGGACGACTTCCGCCTCGGCGAGCGATACGGGCTCACCCTCCAGAACCCCGTCAAGCTGGACGGGACCTTCGACGATCGGATCACGGACCTCGCCGGACAGTTCGTCAAACGAGCCGATCCGGCGATCGTCGACGCGCTGCGCGAGCGGGGGCGCCTGTTTCGCGCCGAGACCTACGAGCACTCCTATCCGCACTGCTGGCGCTGCGACACACCCCTCCTCTACTACGCGAAGTCGAGCTGGTACATCCGCACCACCGAGGTCCGCGACCGGATGCTGGCCGAGAACGAGGCGATCGGGTGGCACCCGGAGCACATCAAGCACGGGCGATTCGGAAACTGGCTCGAGGGGAACGTCGACTGGGCGCTCTCGCGCGAGCGCTACTGGGGCACGCCGCTGCCGATCTGGGAGTGCGAGGCCGCCGACTGCGCCGAGCGCTTCTGTGCCGGATCGCTCGCCGACCTCGCCGAGCGCGGCGGGGAGGTCCCCGACGACCTCCACCGACCGTACATCGACGAAGTCATCCTCCGCTGCGAGGCGTGCGGCGGCGAGATGCGGCGGGTACCGGAAGTGATCGACGCCTGGTACGACTCCGGCTCGATGCCGTTCGCCCAGTTCCACTACCCCTTCGAGGGTGAGGAGCTGTTCGCCGAGCGATTTCCGGCCAACTTCATCAGCGAGGCGATCGACCAGACCCGTGGCTGGTTCTACTCGCTGCTCGCCGTCTCCACTCTCGCCTTCGACCAGGCCAGCTATCGGCACTGCGTCTGCCTCGGGCTGATCCTCGACCCGGAGGGGCAGAAGATGTCGAAGAGTCGCGGCAACGTGGTCGACCCCTGGGAGGTGATCTCGAGCCACGGCGCCGATGCGTTCCGCTGGTACTACTTCACCGCCCAGCAGCCGTGGGCGGGTTACCGGTTCTCGACCGAGACGCTCGGCGAGACCGTGTACCGGTTCTTCACCACGCTGTGGAACAGCTACCGGATCTGCGTCCTGTACGCGGACGCGGAGGGGCTCGGGCCGACGGACCTCGACCTGCCGCCCGTGGCGCCGGACTCGACCGCCGCCCTCGATCCCGGCCAGGACCTCGACCGCTGGGCGCTCTCCCGCCTCCAGGCGACGATCGAGGCCGTGATCGAGCGGATGGACGACTTCGACTGCACGAGTGCCGGAGCCGCGATCGCGGGCTACGTCGAGGAGCTCTCCAACTGGTACGTCCGCCTCTCGCGGCGCCGGCTGTGGGAGGGCGAGCGCCAGGCGCTGGCCACGCTGCGTCGCTGCCTGCTCGAGGTCGCGGCGTTGCTGGCCCCCTTCACCCCCTTTCTCGCGGACGAGATCCACGTCAACCTGGCCGGCGGCGACGCGGATCAGTTCGGTCAGCTCCCGGACTCGGTCCACCTGCGCGACTTCCCGGAGCCCGACCCGTCCCTGAGCCGACCCGAGCTGGAGGAGGCGATGGGGGCGGTGCGCCGGACGGTGGAGCTCGGGCGGGCGGCCCGGGCGGAGTCGCGAATCAAGATGCGCCAGCCCCTGCGTCGGGCGGTGGTGGTGGCCAGCGGCGCGGAGCGCGAGGCGATCTCGGAGCGGGCCGCACTGGTGACGGCCGAGCTCAACGTGAAGGAGCTCGAGTTCGTCTCCGAGGAGTCGGAGCTGGTCAGCTACCGGGTGAAGCCGAACTACCGGGCCCTCGGGCCACGCTTCGGGAAGGACATGCCCAGGGTCGCCGCCGCGATCGAGGCGCTGGACGCGGCGGGTGTCGCGGAGTCCCTCGCGGACGGCCGCGAGGTGGGGTTCAACCTCAACGGCCGCGACCATTCGCTGGGTGCGGATGACATCAACCTGGTCATGGAGCCGCTCGAGGGCTACCAGGTCGAGGCGTCCGCGGGCCACGCGGTCGCATTGGCGCTCGAGATCGACGATGAGCTGAAGCGGGAGGGGTTGGCTCGGGAGATCGTGCACGCGGTGCAGAACGCCCGCCGCAACGCCGGCCTCGAGGTCACCGACCGAATCGCCCTTCGGCTGGGGGGCGATCCCGAGCTACTCGACGCCGCGCGAACCCACGAGGCTTACCTGGCGGGCGAGACGCTCGCGACCGCGGTCAGCTACCAGAGCGCCGACGGCGAGGCGAGAGCCCAGATCGAGGGCCGCGAGCTCCTGATCGGCGTCGAGCGCTCGCCCGACGGGGAGGCCATCAGCCCCGAACGACCTTGAACGCGTCCCTGGCCGGCGACGGGTCCGCGACGCCCATGCTCTTCGCCCGGACCAGGAAGGTGTAGCGCCCCGGGCCGAGCCGGTAGTCCTTCGGCGAGTCGCAGCGCTTGAAGTCGGAATGGCCGGGCTTCAGCGCGCATTCGAAGCTCGCGGTCGGGGAGCTCGAGCGGAACCTGAACCTGACCTTGGCCTTTCCGTGCCGGGTCTCGACCGGGCTGTCCGGGCGCTTGGTGATCCGGGTCTGGGGAGCTACCCCCTTTACCAGCGCGACCTTTTCGGCCGTCTCCAATGAAACCCAGATCGTCCCCTTGGGCCCGACGGCCAGGTAGCGGGGGCCCGAGCTGTCGGGGAGGCCCTTGAACTGCTCGACTTTGCCGCCGGTCGACAGCAGCCCCAGGGCGTGCTTGGCGAACTCGGCGAACCACCAGTTGCCGTCGGGCGCGAAGGCGATCCCGAACGGATCGCTCATCGGCACCTTGGTCGTCTTCGCACTCTGGCCGGGCTTGATCCTGCCGACCGTCTGGGGGTCGGTCCCCGGGTTCCCGTAGGCGATCTGCTTGCCGGGGCCGCCCGCGACCTGCTGCGGGCCCCCGCCGACGTCGAAGAAGGTCGCATCCCCCGCGGGCGTCGCGCGGACGATCCGCTGGTCGCCGAAGTCGGCGATCCAGAGCCTGCCGCCCGACGCCGCGATCCCTCGCGCGCCCATTCCGTTGATCGTGCTGGCGTCGAAGTCGTTCGGGTCGCCCGGCGGGATCGAGACGAGCTGATCGGCGCTGGCGGTCCACAGCTTGCCCCCGGGCCCGGGCCTGATCGTCTGGGGCTGGGTGATCGCGGCGATGTCGAAGTCCTGGGCCGAGTCGGGGTCGGCGGGCGGCACTCGGATCACCCCCCCGTTGCGGGTCAGCCACAGGTTCCCGTCGGGGCCCGAGGTGATCCCCACCGGGTTGACGACCGCGGCGGGGGCGAACTCGGTCACGGTCCCGTTCGGCTGCACCCGCGCCAGGGTGTTGTTCTGCGAGCTGCCCGAGATCGTCACCCAGATGTTGCCGTCCGGGCCGCGGGCGATCTGTCCCGGGGTCCCGCTGAGGTCGAACGCCCCGATGAAGCGGGGCTTTGCGTCGGCGGCGGTCGCCGCAGTCAAGGCGACGACCAAGACGACGATCGCTCCCAGAATCCCCCGCCGCAGCATGGCCGAAACGATACCCGACGGCCATGCCCCGCCCAAGGGCGCGCCGGCGGGGCTAGGTGGTGAGGGCGGGCTCGAGCTCCGACTCGAGGCGGCGCTTGGGCATCGCCCCGATCACCCGCTTGGCCTCGGCGCCGTCGCGGAACAGGATCAGGGTCGGGATCGAGAGCACGTCGAACCGAGCCGCGGTCTGCTGGTTCTCGTCGACGTTGATCGAGACGATGTGGAAGTCGTCCCGCTCGGCCGCCATCTCCTCGAGGATCGGATGAACAACCCGGCACGGACCGCACCAGGGAGCCCAGAAGTCGACCAGCACCGGCTGCTCGGCCTCGAGCACCTCGGACTGGAAGGTTCCGTCGGTCACGTCGGGGAGCTTCCCGGTCACTTCTCGCCTCCTGACGGCTCGCTGTTCAATCGTCTGGCTTCCATCGTCGGCCCGCCTCGAAGGATCCTCCCCTCTCGGCCGAGCCCCAATGCTATACAAAATATAGTAGTCGGTCGTATCGCGATCCCGCCCGGCCCGCGCTGCTATGCATCGTCGGATGAGGAACGCCGAGATCGCCGCGGCGCTGGCCGAGCTGGCGACACTGTACGAGCTCGACGGGGCGATCCGGTACCGAGTCCTGGCCTATCGCGAGGCCGCACGGGTGATCCGCCAGAGCCCGGTCTCGGTGGAGGAGCTGGCCCGGGCCGGCCGCGCGACCGAGCTCCCCGGCGTCGGCGACACGCTCCAGCAGAAGATCCTGGCGCTGCTGGACACGGGGGAGATCCCGTCGGCCACGAAGCTGAAGCGGAAGTTCCCGCCCGGACTGGTCGAGGTGACCAGGGTTCCGGGCGTCGGCGCGAAGACCGCCCGCCGCCTCCACGACGAGCTGGGCGTGGCGAGCCTGGACGACCTGCGGGTCGCCGCCGAGCAGGAGCGGATCCGCGAGATCAAGGGCCTCGGCCCCAAGGCCGAGGAGAACGTGCTCGCCGCGCTCGGCAAGCTCGCCGATCGCGGGCCCGCGGAGCGGCTGCTGCTCTCCGAGGTGCTGCCGGTCGCCGAACAGCTGGCGTCCGACCTTCGAGCCCACCCGGCCAGTGACGCGGTCGAGGTCGCGGGCTCGGCGCGGCGTCGGGCCGAGACCTGCCACGACATCGACCTGATCGCCACCGCCACCGACCCCAGCTCGCTGGCGCAGGCGCTGCTCGACCACCCCCTGGCGGCGACCCGGGGCTCGGCCGGGGACTCCGGGGGCCGGATCACCACCCACAACGGGGTCGCGGTCGACCTTCGGATCGTCGCCCCCGAGGCCTACGGGAACCTGCTCCAGCATTTCACCGGCTCGGCCGAGCACAACATCGAGCTGCGCGAGCGCGCGGTGTCGATGGGCCTTTCCGTCTCCGAGCACGGGATCACCGACACCGAGTCGGGCGAGGTGGCTCGGTACGCGAACGAAGCGGACGTGTACGGGCGACTCGGGCTGGCATACATCGAGCCCGAACTGCGCGAGGCGACCGGCGAGATCACGGCGGCGGCCGAGGGTGCGCTCCCCGAGCTGGTCGCCATCGACGACATCCGCGGCGACCTCCACTGCCATACGACGCTCTCGGATGGCCACAACACGCTCGAAGAGATGGCGGACGCCGCCCGCGCGCGCGGCTACGCCTACCTGGCCGTGACCGACCATTCGGCCAGCCACGGATTCGGAAACGACGTCCCGGCGGATCGCCTCCGGGAGCGGATAGAGGAGGTGCGAAAGCTGAACGCCGGCCGTCGGGGCTTTCGCGTCCTCGCCGGCTCCGAGGTCAACATCCTCCCCAACGGATCGCTCGACTACGACGACGAGCTGCTCGCCCAGCTCGACTGGGTGATCGCCAGCGTCCACACCTCGTTTCGGATCTCGGAGCGCAAGATGACCGACCGCGTCCTGGCGGCGGTCGAGCATCCGCTGGTCGATTGCATCGGCCACCTGACCGGCAGGTTGATCGGCAGGCGCGACCCCTACGAGGTCGATGTGGAGCGCGTCGCGACCGAAGCCGCCCGCACCGGGACCATGCTCGAGATCAACGGCAATCCCAACCGCCGTGACCTCTCCGAGCGCCATGCTCGCCTGGCCGCTGAGGCGGGCGCGCGGATCTGCGTCAACACCGACGCCCACCGCGTGGAGACGCTGAACAACGTCGTCTACGGAGTGGCGACCGCGCGCCGGGCATGGCTGAGCGCCGACCAGGTTGCGAACACCCTGCCGTGGCGCGAGTTCTCCAAGCTCCGCAAGCGCGCCCGCCGCTGAGCCCGATCTTCCCAGCCCGGCCACAGCTCGAGTCCCGATCACGTGGGAGGTAGTTTGCTAGACTAATTAGTGGTGACAACTATCTCTCCCTCACCCGTTTCGAGCACCGCCGCGGAGGCCGGCCTGAGCGAGCTCGCGGCGCGGCTCCGGCTGGCAATCACGCGCACGGCGCGTCGCCTGCGCCAGGAGGCGGGGACCGATCTGAGCCCAAGCCAGACCGCGGCCCTGGCGACGATCGATTGCCATGGGCCGTTGACACCGAGCGAGCTCGCCTCGCTCGAGCGCGTTCAGCGCCCGACCGCCACCCGGATCGTGGCCCGCCTCGAGCAGGCGGGGCTGGTCGAGCGGGCCGCCGACCCCGCGGACGGACGCTCGTTCCTGGTCAGCGCCACGCCCGCGGGCCTGGCGCTGCTGCAAAGGCTTCGCACCCGCAAGAACGCCTACCTCGCGCGACGGCTGCGGGGGCTGGATCCCGAGGATGTGGCCGCCCTGGCCCGGGCGGCTGCGATTCTCGAGCGCCTCCAGGACGGTGAGCGCGGGTGAGCGCCGCGCTCCGTCGCTCGTTCACATCCCTCGAGGTCCCAAACTACCGGCGGTACTTCGTCGGCCAGATCGTCTCGCTCAGCGGCAACTGGATGCAGATCGTCGCCGAGATGTGGCTGATCCTGGCCCTGACCGGCAGCGGGATCGCGGTCGGGGTCACCTCGGCGCTCCAGTTCCTGCCGATGCTCCTGTTCGGCGCCTGGGGCGGGCTGCTGGCCGACCGCTTCCCGAAGCGCTCCCTGCTGATCGTCACCCAGGCGCTGATGGCCCTGCCGGCGCTCGCCCTGTGGGCCCTGACGGCGAGCGGGGAGGTGGTGCCCTGGATGGTCTTCGCGCTCGTGTTCGCGCGCGGCGCCGTCAACGCCGTCGACAACCCGGCCCGCCAAAGCTTCGCGATCGAGATGGTCGGGTCGTCCCGAGTGGTGAACGCGGTCAGCCTGAACAGCGTCCTGATCCACTCCGCCCGCATCCTCGGGCCCGCCGGCGCCGGCATCGTGATCGCCACCCTCGGGGTGGCGCCGTGCTTCCTGCTCAACGCGGTTTCGTTCGCGGCCATGATCGTGGCGCTGCGGGCGATGGAGCCCGCCGAGCTTCGCCCGGCCCCGAAGGCGGCGATCGGCGCGGGCGCAGTCCGAGCCGGGTTGCGCTACGTGATCTCGAACCCCGCCCTGGCGATCCCGCTGGCGATGATGGCCGTGGTCGGGACCCTGGGCTACAACTTCCAGGTCATCCTCCCGCTGCTGGCCCGGTTCAGCTTTGACGGCGGTGCCGCCACGTACACGGCGCTGGCGGTGGCGATGGCAGCCGGCTCGGTGGTCGGCGCTCTGGTCGCCGGCGCCCGGGGACGCGTCGGCCCTCGGCTGCTGGTGGCGGCGGCGTTCGGCTTCGGCGCCGTCTCGCTGATCGCCGCGGTCGCCCCCACGCTGCCGCTGGAGCTCGCCGCCCTTGTCCCCCTGGGCGCCGCCAGCGTCACCTTCGCCGCCGGGATCAACTCCTCGCTCCAGCTCGACGCGGACCCGGAGATGCGCGGCCGGGTGATGGCCCTCTACTCGATCGTCTTCCTCGGCTCGACCCCGATCGGGGCGCCGATCACCGGATTCCTCAGCCAGGCGATCGACCCGCGAGCCGGCCTGGTGCTCGCGGGCGCAGCCGGCCTGGTGGCGGCGATCGGCGCCCGCGCCACCTTCGCTCGCCGCGAGGATGCGGGCCCGGCCGGCGACTGCGAGGAGCTCAGGGGCCGCTCCCGCCGACGGGCGGCGGAGGCGGGGGGTGGCCGGCGGGGATGCGATCACGCCCCAGCCCCGGTGTCCGGATCAGCCTGATCGGCTGCAGGGCGGAGGACGGCTCGACGTAGAACCGCACCCCGTCGCGCTCCTCGATCGCGCTCACCGCCCGCTCGCGGTTGCGCCACGCGAGCGCGTTCAGGATCGCGAACCCGGCGCCCACCGCGGCCACCTGGGGAAACAGCCAGGCGAGCCCGCCGACGATCAGCGCGAAGGCCGCGATCGGCCACAACCGCAGGAAGGCGATTCGCCCCGCGCTCTCGGTGGGCAGGGAAGTGGCCGTGCGGGCCGAGGCCAACGGGCGGGACATCGCCTCGCCCGCTCGCGCCGAGCCTCCGAGGACGCTTCCCAGGACCACCGCCAGCGCCCACCAGCCGGCGGCCAGGATCAGGGTGGCGGACGACGATTCCTGGCTCGCGGCCAACGCCGTGGCCGCGCCGAGCACAGTCGCGGCGCCCCCGATCAGGAGCACGGTCAGCCGGAGCAGGTCGACGAACAGCATCAGCGCGGCGCGGCGCCGATCCCGGGGCCCAGGGCGCTCAACATCCGGAGCAGCTCGGCGGGACCGTCGAGCACGACGTCCGCCTCCCGGGAGAGCTCCGACGGAGCCTCGTCGGAGGCGATCCCGATGCAGACCGCGCCCTCGAGGCTTCCGGCGGCCTGAAGCTCCCGGAGGACCCGGAAGGCGTCCAGGTCCGTGCGATCGTCGCCGGCGAACAGCGCCAGCCTGAGGTCGTCGCGGTCGAGCAGCCGGCGGACTGCGGTCCCCTTGTCGACTCCGACCGTCGGCCTCAGCTCCAGCACCTTCCGCCCCCAGCGAGGCTCGAGCCCGGCTCGACCCGCCCGCTCGGCGATCTGGCGCGCCCGCTGCTCCGCCGCCTGGGGATCGGGTGCACGGCGCCAGTGGAGGGCCTGGATCGGCCCCTTGTCCTCCACCACCAGCCCGGCGGCGTCCAGGACCTCGAGCCCGACGCCATCGACGAAGTCCCTGGCTGCACCCTCGCGGCCGCCGAGGGCCGGGTCGAGCACCGGATCGCGGTCGCCGGGACCCAGCAGCTCGAGGCCGTGGTTGCCGGCGTAGGTGAGCTCGTCCACCCCGACCAGCCGTCGCGCCTCGGCCGCCCGGCGCCCGGAGACGCAGGCAACGAGCGCGAACCGCCCGGCGAGCTCCCGCAGGACCTCGCGAGTCGCGGCGGGCACCGATGCCTTCGCCGGATCGTCGACGATCGGGGCCAGCGTCCCGTCGATGTCGAACAGGACCGCGGCCTTTCCGGGAGCGTTCCGCAGGGGGGCGGCCAGCTCCGCGAGGTCCCTGGTCATGCCCATTAGTATCGCCGCCGGTGGCTCGCGACCGATTCCTCAAGCTGGTGGCGATCGCGACCGCGGCGGGGATCTTCAGCGGCCTGTTCGGAGTGGGGGGTGGAACGATCATCGTCCCCCTGCTGATCCTCTGGCTCGCCTACGGCGAGCGTGAGGCGACCGGAACCAGCCTCGCCGCGATCGTGATCATCGCCTCCTACGCCGCCGTGGGCCAGGGCCTGTACGGGAACGTCGATGTGGGCCAAGCGGCTCTGGTGGGAGTGCCGGCCCTGGCCGGGGTGGTCGCCGGCGCGGCCCTTCAGCAGCGCATCCCCGAACGCGCGGTGGCGCTCCTGTTCGCGGCCCTCCTGGTCGCCACCGCGATCGAGTTGATCATCCCCTGATGGAGTACGTCGCCGCGGCGCTGTTGGGGTTCGCCGGAGGCATGCTCGGCGGCTTGGTCGGGGTCGGCGGCGGGGTCCTCTTCGTGCCGGCTCTGGTGATCTTCCTCGACCAGTCGCAGGTCCGGGCCGAGGCCACATCGCTGCTGGCGATCGTGTTCGTCGCCCTCCTGGGCGCCTGGCGCCAGCGCGGCTACGGCAACGTTCGGGTGCGCGACGGGGTCGTGCTCGGCGCCGTCTCCCCGGTCGGCGTGGCGGCCGGGGTGGTCGCCTCCAACGCCGTCTCGGAGCGCACCCTCGAGCTCCTGTTCGCGGCACTGGCGCTGGTGATCGCGGTCCAGCTCGTCAGACGCGCGATCATCCCGCGCACCGAGAGCGCGCCCTAGGACGCGGACGCGAGGCCGTGCTCCAGGGCGCCCTTGACGGAGGCGTCGAGCGCGTTCAGCCGGTACAGGGCGAGGGCCTCGGCGGAGGCGAAGCCCCGGGCAGCACCGCTTTGGCGAGCCCGCCCCGGACCGGACTCGGGCCCATGATGGGAGAGCACGCAATGAAGCAGCCCCAGCCTCCGCTGCTCGTCCAGCCCGGTGGCCACCTCCCCGATCATCTGCGCCCCGATCGCCAGGTGACCGAGCAGCCGGCCCTCCTCGGTGATCCCGAACTGCGCCCCGTAGGTGAACTCGCGGGTTCGGCCGACATCGTGAAGCAGCGTCGCCGCCATCAGCAGATCGGAATCCAGCCTCGGATGGAGCTGGCAGAGCTCGCCGACCAGGGTCCCAACCGAAACGGTGTGCTCGAGCAGGCCGCCGACGTAGGCGTGGTGGGCGACCCGGGTGCAGGGAGCGCGCCGGAAGTCCTCCGCCACGGGTGCGGAGAAGAGCAGTCGCTCGACCACGGCGCGCAAGCCCGGATCGTGGACCTCGCGCGCAAGGTGCTCGAGAAAGCCCTCCAGCTCCTCGACCGAGCGATACGCGGCCGGGAGGAACTCAACCGGGTCGAACGACCCCGGCTCCAGCCGGGTGACGTCGTCCAGCTCCGCCACCGGCTGCCCCCGGTAGCGCTCGAGCCGGCCACGAACCACGATCGCGTCTCCGTTCTCGAATCGCAGGCCGATGCGGTCCGCCTCCCTGAAGACGCGCGCGGCGAGCTCCCCGGTGCGGTCGCGAAGGTCGAGCGCCAGATAGGCGCCTCCGTTGCGCGCCGTCAGGCGGTCCTTGCGAACGCAGGCATAGCGCCCCTCGAACCGCTGGCCCGGCCGCAGCTCGGCGATCCGGGGCTGCCGCCCATCGCCGGTCGAGATCGCCACCGCAGCTTCCACTCCCTGATCGTGAACCCGGGCCCGGACGGCCCGGGTCCGGCCGATCCCCGGTTTGCGGATAGGCTCGCGCCATGGACCCGGTCATCTGGGAGAACGACCCTCCGGAGCTACGGTCGCCGGCTCTGATCTGCGCCTTCGCCGGCTGGAACGACGCCGCCAGCGCCGCCACCGCCGCGCTCGAAGCGGTGGCCGCATCGCTCGACCCCGAGGTGGTGGCCCGCATCGATCCGGAGGAGTTCTACGACTTCCAGGTCAACCGGCCCACGATTCGCCTGGTCGAGGGACAAAGCCGGGAGATCGACTGGCCCGCGAACACGATCCTCACGGTCGAGGTGCCCACCGCCGAGCGCGATCTGGCTCTGCTGAGCGGGGTGGAGCCGAATGTTCGCTGGCGCACCTTCGCCGAGGCGATCGTCGAGGCCGCGCGGCGCCTGGACATCCAGATGGTGATCACGCTCGGGGCGCTGATCGCCGACGTCGCGCACACCCGGCCGGTCCCGATCACGGGGCTCGCCTCCGATCCGGACCTGGTCGAGCGCCTCGGCCTCAGCCGCTCCAGCTACGAGGGGCCGACCGGGATCGTCGGCGTCCTCCATGACGCCTGCCGCCGAGGGGGGCTGGCCTCTGCCAGCCTCTGGGCGGCGATCCCGCACTACGTCGCCGCAGTGCCCAACCCCAAGGCCGCTCTGGCGCTATTGCGCCGGCTCGAGGGGCTGACCGGGATCGCGGTTGAGGCATCCGAGCTCGAGGACGCCACCGAGCGGTTCGAGGAGCAGGTCGACCGCGCCGTCTCGGCCAACCCCGAGATCGAGGAGCTCGTCCGGGGCCTGGAGGCCTCCCAGGAGGAGAGCCTGGAGCTCGGGCACAACGTGAGCGCGGACGACATCGCGCAGGAGTTCCAGCGCTTCCTGCGGCAACGCGGAACGGACAAGAACTGAGAAACGAGCAAGTAGGCGGGCAGCGTAGACACCGATGGCCGAATTTCGCCAAATAGTCGAACGCAATTCGGCCATGGCCGCCACGGAGGGGGATCGTTCCCTACCCAGCCGCTCCGCCCGGCGCTCGTGGGTTTCGGCGCCCTAAGCCTCGGACGCAGGACAGATCAGCCGGTAGTCGCACCAGCTGCAGATCTCGTACGAGGGGCGCGGCTCGAAGTCCTGGCCCTCGATCCCGGCGCCGACCTCGAGCACGGTGCGCTCGACCCGCTCCGCGTCATCCGCCGCCGGCGCGCTCGGGATCCGCTGGTCCTCGAGCACGTACCAGTAGCTGCCCAGCTCTGCCTCGACCTGCCACGCCTCGCGGGCACCGAGCCGGTAGAGGGCGAGCTGGACGTCGTCGCCGGGCGGCTCCCGGTGCTCACCGGTCTTGTAGTCGATCAACTCGTAGCCGCCGTCAGAGAGCTGGTCGACCCGGTCGACTCGGCCGCGGAGCTGATGGGGACCGATCGAGAACGCGAAGCTGCGCTCGAGCCAAACGGGCTTCGCGGCCGAGTGGAGGTGACGCTCGTGGTAGCGAGCGAGCGCGGCCACGGCGCGGTCCCGGTACTGGAGCTCGTCGTCGGAGGAGCCGAATCCGGCCCGGCGCCAGCCGGCCTCGAACAACGCCAGCAGCCGATCGAGGCTTCCCGCCGAACCGGGGGATGAGGTCGGTCGTCCGCCCGCCGCCAGCAACGCGTCGGCGTGGAGGGCCTCGGTGTGGAAGCGCTCCAGCACCTGGTGGATGAGGATCCCGAACCGCTGGTTGATCGTCGGCTCCCGGGGGATCGCGAACACCCGCGCGAACTTGTACTTGAGCGGACAGGTCCGGTAGAGGTCGATGTCGGACGCTGACAGAGCCAGCCCGCCGCCCCGACGCGGGATGAACTGCTCGAGCGACGGCTCGCGTCGCGCCGCCACCAACTCGCGGCGAGCGGCCAGCTCCGCCTGCTCACCGATCACGTAGTCGTCCAGGGTCGACAGCTCCAAGGCGGCGCGCTGCTCGGGCGAGGCGGCGCGGCCGATGAGCTCGTTGAGCGCCGCCAGTGACTCGGCGGGGGGCTCCGGCCCGGGTCGCTGCACCAGGGCGGCCAGCTTGATCAGCTCGAGATACCGCGCCACGGCGCTGGTGACGTCCTCGGCGGTGTCGAGGCGCATCTCCGAGAGCGCCGATCCGGCGCGCCATGACGCCTCGAGGACCTCGTCGCGGAGCATCCTGTAGGTCGAGTGGAGCCCCTCGGCGGGCCCGAACAGCTCCTCCTCGTGGATCTCCTCGTCGGCGCCGACCGCCTCCCGGGCCTGCTCGTGGAACGCCGACGGCCCCATCCCCTCCTGCCCCACCGCCTCCGGCCACGAGACCACCAATGCCCGCCGGGCGCGAGTCATGGTCAGGTAGGCGAGCCGTGCCCGGCGCGCCAGCCCGGATCCTTCGGGCTCAACCACGGTTTCGCCGACCAGGCCGGCCGGGATCAGGTCGGCGTCACGCCCGGAGATCGCCTCGCGGTGCAGGCCCAGGAGGTAGACGTGGTCGAACTCCAGGCCCTTGACCTGCTCGGGCTCGGCCAGCAACACGGTTCCGGTCGAGGGCGACGGAGCATCGTCCGGCTCCAGCTCTCCGGCGTCTGCGACCGCGGTCAGGTGGCGCACGAAGTCGCGCACCGAGCCCCGCGGCTCACGCTGCGTCCACTCCGCCGCCAACTCGGACAAGCGAGCCAGGCTCTGGAGTCGCTCCGCCGCCTCAGGGGTGGCGACGAACAGACGGTGGCGCCGTAGGCCGATGCGTTCGATCAGCCGCAGCACGAAGACGTCGGCGCGCATCTCCTCGAGCGCCCGAGAGGCAGCGGCGTGAAGCTTCAGGAACCCCTGGATCCGGTCCCGGGCCTCGGGTGGCAGCTGAGGGCTCTCGAGCGCCGCCTCGCAGGCGGAGATCATGTCCAGCTTTCGCCGCCGGGCGATCGCGGTGCATCGGGCGAGGTCGATCGAGCGAAGCTCCACCGGGGGACGCGTCAGAGCGCGAACCGCCGCCGCCGAGTCGCTGGGGTCGGCGAGCATGCGCAGCCAGGCGAGGACGTCACGCACCTCGGGCCGCTGAAAGAGGGCGGCGTCGCCCGCGAACCGGAACGGGATCGTGCGCTCCTCGAGGGCCGCCGCCACCAGGCGCGCCTCGCGCCACCCCGAGGCGACGATCACGCACACTCCCTCCGGCCGAACCTCCCCCGCGGCCAGCAGGTGCTCGATCTCGCGCGCTGCCGCCTGCGCCTCGGCGCGCTCGCCCGTGCAGCGCCAAAAACGGACAACAGACACTCCGCCGGAATCCTCCGGAATAACTCCGCCGGAATCCTCCGGAATAACTCCGCCGGACATCCTCCGCTTCGCGTCCGGTGTCGGCGGGTTGCGACGCCGCCGGGGCGGCAGGGTCACTCGCCTGCTACCGCGTGAATAACTCCGCCGGAATCCTCCGCTTCGCGTCCGGTTCCGGCGGGTTGCCACGCCGCCGGGGCGGCAGGGTCACTCGCCTGCATCGCGACTTCGTCGCTAGCGCCAACGGCCTGCCCTTCAGCCTTACCTGCAGGTGAGGTCCTAGTGAGGTTGGCGACGGCGGAGGCGGCGCGGGCGATCGAGGGGCCGAAGCGGAGGGGACGGTCGAGGACGATGTGCGCGGCACCCGGGTGGGCTTCCATGAATGAGGGCTGCGGGTCGCAGGCCGCGATCGGCGGGCGTCGAATCGCCTGGTCGCGGTCGCAGGCGCAGACCAGGTTTCCGTGCTCGGCGGCCAGGGCCTCGATCATCGCCCGGTGGGCCAGCCCGGCGTCCTCGAGCTCGTCCACGATCAGGAACCGGAAGCGGTCGGCGAGGGCGACCCGAACGTCGGCGCGTTCGCGCGCGAGCCGGCCGAGCTCGATCACCAGATCGGCGGCGTCGAGGCTGCCGCACTCGCGCAGTACCCGGTCGTGGCTGGCGTAGAAGTCGGCGAACTCGTGCTCGCGGGCGGCCAGCTCGCGCTCCGCCTCGCCCCCCGCCTCGCGCTCGCGTCGCTCAGCCCAGTCCCGGAGCCGCTCGGGGCCGATGCCCTCGGTCTTCAGCGCCTCGACGCGCCGAAGCAGCTTGGCGAGCAGCCCCGCCGGGTTGCCGCGAATCTCGTGGCGCCGAAGCGAAAGCTGGTCGAGACGGTCGAGCAGCATCGCCAGGCGATCGACCGATCGAACGGTGGCGAAGAACGGGTCGAGCCCGGCCTCGAGCGCGTACTCGCGAAGCAGGCGCTCGGAGGCGCTTTCGAAGGTCGAGATCCAGAGCTCCTCGTAGGGCGCGTCGATCAGCGCTGCCGCTCGCTCGCGAAGGCGGGCCGCCCCGGCGCGGGAGCGAGCCAGGACCAGCACCCGCTCGGGAGGAGTCCCCGCCGCCGCCAGGTGCGCCAACCGGCCCGCCAGCGCCTCCGTCCTCCCGGATCCCGCCGGGCCGTCGACCAGCATCGCGCCGTCCGTGTGCTCGACCACGCGGCGCTGCGCGGCGGTGAACGCGAGCGTGACACTGGCTCGGCTCTCCTCCATCGGCCTAACGCTAGCGAGCGACCCGTCTAGCATGACCGCGGTGGAGCGCAGGCGGATCCAGGAGGCCGGGGGACGACCGGAGCAGGACGCGCTGAGGGCGGATTGGCTCGGCGCCTGCCGGCGGATCGTCGCCGCCCATCGCGAGCTGTTCGCGGAGCAGCAGGGAATCGCAGCGCGAACGGTCTACGCCGGGATCGGCGAGGGCGGCGATCGGGCGCTGGCCCTGGATCGTCGTTGCGAGGAGATCGTCTTCGATCAGCTCCAGGCGCTTCACGATCAAGGCCACCGCTTCGAGGTGATCTCCGAGGAGCGTGGCGAGGTGGCGTTCGGCGAGCCGGGCACGGAGGTCTGGGTGGTCGTCGATCCTCTCGACGGCTCGCTGAACGCGCGGCGGATGCTTCCATCGCACTCGCTCAGCATCGCCGTGGCGTCGGGTCCGACGATGGCGGACGTCGAGTTCGGCTACGTATACGACTTCGGCGCCTCCGAGGAGTACTTCGCCCGCCGCGACCAGCCGGCCCGCCTGAACGAGGAAGAGCTTCGCGCCGAGGGCCCAGGGTTCGGCCTCGAGGTGGTGGGAATCGAATCGGCGAAGCCCGAGCGGATCGTGCCCGTGCTCACGGCCCTCGAGGGCAAGGCGTATCGGATCCGCGCCGTGGGCTCGATCGCGATCTCCCTCTGCTACGTCGCCGGGGGCCGGTTCGACGGCATGCTCACCAGCCGTGCCTGCCGCTCGGTGGACGCGGCGGCCGGCCAGCTGGTCGCCCGGTGCGCCGGGGCCGCGATCGCCTTCGGCCCGGCCGGGCTGGACGTCAGCCTCGACCTCGGGGCGCGCTACCACGTCGCCGCGGCGCTGGACCCGGAGCTGCTGGCGACGGTGCTGGAGGCGCAAGCCCGGGCGGAGCCGGGCCCGGAGGCCGCGACTTGACGGCTGCCGACCTGGTCGACTGGAGCCTGGCGCAGCGGATCGCGCTCGGCCTGGCCGGTGCGGGAGCGGCATCCGGACCGTTCGACCAGGCCGGGGTGGAGGCGGCATGCGCCGAGGCTGCGACCCTGGTCATCGGCTATACCGGCCTCGACCCGGGGCGGTCGCTGCCGGCGCCGGAGCTGATCGATCGCGCCGAGTGGTCGCGCCTCGCCGTCCGCAGCCTGCGGGAGCTCTCGGGTGGGCTCGAGCGGCGGATCGCCGCGGGGATCAGACTCCCGGGCCCGCTCTCGGGCCTCGGCAGATCGCTGGCCGGGGGCGCCGCGGCCGCGGAGGCAGGGATCGCGATCGGCTACGGGGCTCGCAAGGTCGTCGGCCAGTACGACCTGGCCCTGATCGGCGCCGAGCGCCCACCAAGGCTCGTGTTCGTGGGCCCGAACCTCGCCTCCACCAACGCGCAACTCGGAGAGAGGGCGGATCTCTTTCTGCGTTGGATCGCCCTTCACGAGGTCACCCACGCGGTCCAGTTCGGTGCGGTCCCATGGCTGCGCCGGCACCTGGCCGGCCTGCTCGATCGGCTGATCGAGCGCGCCTCGGCACGCTTCGACCAGACCTCGCTGCGGGCGGTCGCCGGACGGCTCTTCACAGGCGACCCGCGGGAGACGATTCGGGCGCTGATGCGCGGCGAGCTGCCCCGACTCCTCGCGGGACCCGAGCAGGTCCGCACGCTCAATGCGCTTCAGGCGACGATGGCGGTGATCGAGGGTCACGCCGAGCACGTGATGGACGCGGCCTCGGCGGAGCTCGATCCGGGCTACGGCCGTCTGCGGGTCGCAGTCGAGGCCCGGCGTGCCAATCGGGGTGGGCTCGCCGACGTGATCGCGAAGCTTCTCGGCATGGAGCTGAAGCTGCAGCAGTACAGGCTTGGGAAGGCCTTCTGCGACACGGTGACCCGCGAGGCCGGGGTCGAGGCGCTGAACGGCGTCTGGCGAGGACCGGAGGCGCTGCCGACGATCGCCGAGCTTGAGCGCCCGCTCGACTGGCTTCATCGCACCGTGGCCCCGGCTCCCGCCTGAGTGCCGTATCGCGGTCAGCTGTAACCCCGGGTCGTCAGGGGTTTACAAACGTGTGTTCGGGTTGGTAGACTCGAATATCGTTAGAAATAAGGAGTTTAGAAAGACACGACCCACCGAGGGGGATCGAAAGAAAGAAATGCCAGTCAACGGCACCAACAGCCAGCCCAAGTCCGCTCCGAGCACAGGCCCCGGTCCGCCGCGGCAAGTCGCTCGGATAACGCCAAGCTTCGCGAGGGCCTGACCAAGGCCCGCAGCGACGGCGCCACCTATGCCCGCCAGACCGCCGAGCGCACCGTCGACCTGCCGGTCGGCGCGGCTCTCACTGTCGCCGATCGCGTGACCGAGATCGTCGAGCCGTTCACCGGTCGCCAGTCCGCCAACCGCGAGCTGAAGGCGATCCGCACCCGCGTCGAGCGCGAGCTGAACCGGCTCGAGCGGCGTGGCGCCACCGCCCGGCGCAAGACCAGGACCCGCGTACGACGGACTCGCGGCCGGGTCGAGCGCGAGCTCACTCGTCGGCGCCGCAGGGTCGGGGCAACGGTCAAGCACAACCGTGCCCGGGCCGAGAGCGGCGTCAAGCGCGCTCAGACCGTGGTTCAGGAGCGGGTCTCCACCCTGGTCTAGACCGTCTTAGCCCGGCCGTCTCGAGAGGTGACCGGCCGGGGAATCTGCCCGGCGGCCTAACCCGACGGGCAGAACAGCAACCTCTCCTCCCCGGGTCGACCGGCCGCAAGGCCGGTCGACCCGCTTCTGGGACCGGGCATCCGCGGGGGTCATCCGCCCCGTTCGACGGCCCTGCGACAATAGACGCGATGCCCTTACCCACCGAGGGACAGGTGACCGAGGCGCTGGCGAGCGTCATCGACCCCGAGCTGAGGCGGTCGATCGTCGAGCTCGGCATGGTGCGCTCGGTGTCGATCGCCGACGACGGCCGGGTTGACGTCATGGTCTCTCTGACCACGCCGGGATGCCCGATCCGCTCCCACTTCCAGCAGGCGGTGGCCGAGAACGTCGGGCGCTTGGAGGGAGTCTCGGGGGTCGGGGTCGAGTTCGACGTCCTCTCCAATGAGGAGAAGGGCCGGCTCCAGCAGTCGCTGGGGCGCCAGCGACTCCCCGAGGGAGCCCTGGCCCAGGTCAAGAACGTGATCTGCGTCGCTTCCGGCAAGGGTGGCGTGGGCAAGTCGACGATGACCGCCAACCTGGCCGCCGCGCTCCAGGCCGAGGGCCACGCCGCCGGCGCCCTCGACTGCGACGTCTATGGCTACTCGATCCCGCGCATGCTGGGGGTCAACAGCAAGCCCCAGGTGAACGCCGAGCGAAAGATCGTCCCGCTGGCGGGTCCCGGCGGCATCAAGGTGATGTCGATCGGCTTCTTCCTCGAGGACAACGCCGCGGTCGTCTGGCGTGGCCCGATGCTCCACAAGGCGATCCAGCAGTTCCTGGAGGACGTCGACTGGGGAGAGCTCGACTACCTCCTGCTCGACCTGCCTCCCGGCACCGGCGACGTCTCGATGACCCTCGCCCAGCTCCTGCCCCAGGCCAAGATGGTGATCGTCACCACCCCCCAGCCGGCCGCACAGGCCGTCGCCCGCCGGGCGGCGGAGATGGCCGCAAAGGTGGATCTCGAGCTGCTCGGCGTGGTCGAGAACATGTCCGGCTTCACGACCCCCGACGGGCAGCGGTTCACGATCTTCGGCGAGGGCGGCGGGCAGCACCTCGCCGACGAGCTCGAGATTCCGCTGGTCGGCAAGATCCCGCTCTCCGAGGCGCTTCGAGAGCACGCCGACGCCGGCGCGCCGCTGGTGCTCTCCGAGCCCGATTCTCCTGCGGCCCAGGCGATTCGCGAGGCCGCGCACGGGATCGTCGCCGCAACCCCGCAGGAGCTGCCCGTGATGCAGGCGCCCCCGCCCGCGGTGGCCGCCGCCCAGGGGGCCGTGGGCGGCACCGAGCTTCCGATGGTCCGCTAGCCGCGCTCGCTCACGACCTGCCGCCAACAGCGCCCGAGCAATTACCCGTTCGAGCTAGCGACGAAGTCGCGGTGAGAGCGTTACGCCTGCCGCCACGTAACGCACCCTAACCCGCCGACACCGGACGAATCCGAGCAAGCTCGGAGTCACCGGTCGCCTTCGGCATCCCTGGGAGGATGTCGGCGGAGTTATTCCTACTTCGAGTAGTAGCCCGCGTTGATCTGCGTGTACTTGGCCCACTCCTCGGGCAGCTGGTCCTCGGCGAAGCAGGCGTCGACCGGGCAGGCCTCGACGCAGGCGTCGCAGTCGATGCACTCGTCCGGGTCGATGTAGAGCTGCTCGACGCCCTCGTAGTCCGGCTCGTCAGGCGTCGGGTGGATGCAATCGACCGGACAGACCTCGACGCACGAGTTGTCCTTCTGACCGATGCACGGCTCCGCGATCACGTAGGCCAAAGGGGTGGTCTCTCTTTCGTTTCGCTGCCTGGGTCTGGTGAGCGAAGATGCCGGCGCCCGATGGAGTCGGCTGAGCGAGCGGACATTGTAGGCAAGTGGCGATGCGTGGATAGAGTGCACCGGCGTGATCCTGCTTACCGGGGCGAGCGGAACCGTGGGCAGGGCGCTGTTGCCGCTGCTGCTCGAGGGCGGACACGAGGTCCGCGCCCTGGTCCGCGACCCGCGCGGGCTCGGTCGCCATCGGGTCGAGGTCCAAATCGCGCTCGGCGACCTGGCCCGGCTCGGAGACCGCCACCTGCAGCGCCAGGCCCTGCGGGGCGCCGACACGGTGGTCCACCTGGCCGCCGCGATCCGCGATGAGCCGCACGCCCGGGTGGAGGAGCTGAACGGCCTCGCTACCTCGCGTCTCCTGCGGGCGGCTGAGCGCGCCGGCGTGGAGCGGTTCGTCTTCTTCTCCGCTCTGGGTGCGCTCGAGTTCCAGCGAACTCGCTTCTTCCGGGCCAAGGCGGTGGCCGAGCGGGCGGTCGCGGCCTCGCCCCTGGCGACCACGATCTTCGCGCCCTCGATCGTCTACGACCCGTCCGATCGGTGGGTGCGGCTGATGCGACGCCTGGCCCTGCTCCCCGTGCTGCCGATCTCGGGCTCGGGTCGCACCGCCTACCAGCCGATCTGGGCCGCCGACGTGGCGCGGTGCGTCGTCGCCTCGCTGGAGCGCGACTCCGGGAGCGCCCGCTACGAGCTGGCGGGGCCCGAGTTGCTCACCTACGACGAGATCGCGCTCACCGTGGCTCGCGAGGCCGGGCGCGAGCGCCCGCTCTTCCATGTGCCACTCGGGCTCGTCCACCTGACGCTGGTGGCGCTGCGGCGGATCTTCGGCGAGGCGGTGTTCGCCACCTGGGAGGAGGCGGAGCTGATGGAGGTGCCGATGACCACCCCGCGCGGGACGGAGTGATGCAGAGAGCCTGGGCGTCACCCCGCTGGCGGTCCGCGACGTGCTGCGAGCGCCTGAGCCGGGCCCCTGTCCTCGAAGGGTGCCTGGCCCCAGACGCCGAGTTCCCCCGGCGCCAACCGCGTCGGCCGTTGTCCGTGAGCTGGAACCCCCCGGTCCCCTTGGCGCAGATCGCCTGTGCGTTGATCGAGGGGGCGCGCTTGTCGTTCGGCCGGCGATGTTCACCACCCAGTGCCGCGAGTCGGCCTTGGCCGATTCGTGACCCCCGCTCCACCCCGCCAAACCCGCCACCGACGATCACGTAGCCCTTCGGGCATTTGGCGACCGCCTGGGCCTCGTGGAAGCCCCCCGACACCGCAATGACCTTCAGCCCTCCATGACGCTTGCTGCTCTGCGCCAGCGGCGCGATCACGATCAGCGCGATCGCGGCGGTGGCGATCGCGGCGGCCAAGGCCGCCCTCCATGCCTTCACTGGACCCTCCTTCGTTTGACCCGATCGCCGGGCGATGCGGCTCACCCTATCCACCTGCCAGGCTGCGGAACGAGGAGGGCCCGGCTTGCGCCGGGCCCTCGTAAAGCGCCTGGGCGTTCGCCCAGTTGCGCCGTCGCTACATCATCCCGCCCATGTCCGGCATGCCGGCGCCGGCCGGCGCGGCGTCCTTCTCCGGCGGCTCGGCGACGATCGCCTCCGTGGTGAGGATGTTCTTGGCGATCGAGGCGGCGTTCTGGAGCGCCGACCGGGTGACCATGGTCGGGTCGATGACCCCGGCCTTGACCAACTCGCCGTAGTCGCCGGTCTCCGCGTTGAGGCCTTCGCCGGGCTTCATGCCGCGCACCTTGTCGACCACCACCGAGCCCTCGAACCCCGAGTTCTCGGCGATCTGGCGGATCGGCTCCTCGAGCGCCCGACGCACGATCTCGGCGCCGGTGCTCTCGTCACCGGTCGGCAAGCCGGCGGCGTCGATCGCGTCCTGGGCGTTCAGCAGCGCCACGCCGCCGCCCGGGACGATGCCCTCCTCGAGGGCCGCCCGGGTGGCCTGAAGCGCATCCTCGACCCGGTGCTTCTTCTCCTTCATCTCGGTCTCGGTGGCGGCGCCGACCTTGACCACCGCGACCCCCCCGGCGAGCTTCGCCAGGCGCTCCTGGAGCTTCTCGCGATCGAAGTCGGAGTCAGTCGTGTCGATCTCGGAGCGGATCTGGTTGATCCGACCCTCGATCTGCTCCTTCTCGCCGCCGCCGTCGATGATCGTCGTGGTGTCCTTGTCGACCACCACCCGACGAGCGCGGCCGAGCTGCGAGATCTGCGTGTTCTCGAGCTTCAGCCCCATCTCCTCGGTGATCACCTCGCCGCCGGTGAGGATCGCGATGTCCTCCAGCATCCGCTTGCGGCGATCGCCGAACCCGGGCGCCTTCACCGACACGCCGGTGAAGGTGCCGCGGAGCTTGTTGACGACCAGGGTCGCGAGGGACTCGCCCTCGACGTCCTCGGCCACGATCACCAGCGGCTTGCCGCTCTGCATCACCTGCTCCAGCACCGGCAGCAGGTCGCGGACCGAGCCGATCTTCTGGTTGGCGATCAGCACGTAGGGGTCCTCGAGCACCGCCTCCATGCGGTCCTGGTCGGTGATCATGTAGGGCGAGATGTAGCCCTTGTCGAACTGCATTCCCTCGGTGAACTCCAGCTCCATGCCGAAGGTCTGCCCTTCCTCGACGTTGACGACGCCGTCCTTGCCGACCTTGTCGATCGCGTCGGCGATCACGTTGCCGATCTCGTCATCAGCGGCCGAGATCGCGGCCACTCGGGCGATCTCCTCCTTGCCGCCGATCTCGCGCGACTGCTTCTCGCGCAGGTTCTCGACCACTTGGTCGACGGCCTTCTCGATCCCGCGCCGCAGCCCCAGGGGATTCGCCCCCGCGGCCACGTTCCTGAGCCCGGAGCGGACCATCGTCTGGGCGAGCAGGGTCGCTGTGGTGGTGCCGTCGCCGGCCACGTCGTTGGTCGCCGTGGCGACCTCGCGGACCAGCTGCGCGCCCTGGTTCTCGAACACGTCTTCGAGCTCGATCTCGCGGGCGATCGTCACCCCGTCGTTGGTGATCGTCGGGGCGCCGAACTTCTTGTCGAGGACCACGTAGCGGCCCTTCGGGCCGAGGGTCACCTTGACCGCATTGGCGACGCCATCGACGCCGGCCTGCAGCGCGGCGCGTGCTTCTGCGTCGTACTTGAGCTCCTTGTGAGGCATGTCTTTCGGTTCCTCCTTGTTCTAAGTCCTAAGTCTGTTGGTCTAGACGACCTTGGCCAGGACGTCCGACTCGCGCAGGACGAGCAGGTCGTCGCCGTTGACCTTGATCTCGGTGCCGCCGTACTTGCTGTAGAGGATCTCGTCGCCCTCGCTGACGTCGAGCGGGCGCCGCTCACCGTCCTCGATCGGTCCGTCGCCCACCGCGATCACCTTGCCCTTCTGGGGCTTCTCCTTAGCGGTGTCGGGCAGGACGATCCCGCTTACGGTCGTTTCCTCCTCCTCGATTGCCTCCACGATGAGGCGGTCCCCAAGGGGCTTGAGGTTCATCCGTCTGCTACCTCCGTCTGGTTTGAGCGTTTGAAAAGACTTGCGGGCTGCTTCGTCGCTGTCTGGCACTCTATAGGCACGAGTGCCAGGGGGCCCGCCGCGGAGTGTAGCCGTCTGGCGCCTGATGTCAAGCGCCCAGATCTGAGTTCAAGCGACTTAAATTCGCATCGGTCAGTCCGACGCCACCAGGCGGCAGCCGAGCAGGTCGGCGATGCCGCGGCCGCCGTTTCGCATCACCCAGTCGTGATTCCACTCGAACAGCGGGCGGGCGACCGGGGCCAGGAGGTTCATCCACGGCTTGGTCGTGGTGACGTTCCACTCGTAGACCACGGCGGTGAGCGGGGCCTCGCCGTCCTGCTCGAACAGCCGCCAGCGGCCGACTCCGGCGAGCTCTCCCTGGGCTCGGCCCTCGAGCAGGTGGGGTCGCTCGACCTCGGTGGTGGTCATCTCGAACTCGAGGTCGTAGGGAAGCCTGGAGCGCCAGGTGTACCTGCCGACCTGCCCGACTCCCGTCTGATCCCCGGACGAGAGCTTTCGTGCCGCCACCACCCCTCGCCACCACTCGGGCCAGCGCTCGGAGTCCCAGATCGCCTCCCAGACGGGCTCGCGCGGGGCCTCCAGGCACCAGGTGGTGAGGAAGGCGTAACCGGACACCGGTCCGAGCTAGTTGGGCGAGGGGGTCTCGCCGTTGCCGAACTGCGGCCCGACCGACTCGACCACCTGCGAGAAGCGAATCACGGTCACGGTGTCCTCGTGGTCGACATCGCGGCCGTAGATCTGGCGCAGGAAGCCGAGCGTCTCGTCGAGGCGCCGAAACTCCGGGTTGTCGTGCTCGATGTCGCGCGGCGACAGCTCTCGCACGCGTTTGACCTCGACGTCATCGATCACCGCCGAGAAGATCTTCTCCCGGGGGCTGTGCTGGTAGCCCACCGTGATCCAGACCACCTGGCCGCGCTCGTACTTGCGCGACTTGTCGCCGAGCCGGATCGTGGCGGTCTTGCGACCACGCTTCAGTTGGTCGACGAAGGCAGGGGAGAAGAAGTTGAGCGCGAGCATGCCGCCGGCCATGACGAGGCCAGCCTAACGGGATTCGAAAGCCACCTGCTCACTCGGGGAATCCCTGGCTGCCGATCAGCGGCACGAATCGGCACGGTCCGATCAGCTCCCGCTCGAGGCCCTCGCCGCTCACGGGATCGACCCGCTCGCCGATCCGGCGAAACACGGTCAGCAGGTCCGCCGTATCGGCGGCGATCGGGATCACCAGGCGACCGCCGATGACCAGCTGCTCGATCAGACGTCGCGGGGCGGCCGGGCCGGTGGCGTGAACGGCAATCGAATCGAACGGCGCCCGGTCCGGAAGGCCCTCGCTTCCGTCGCCAACCACCACCTCGACGTTGCCGATCCCGATCGCGTCGATCAGCTCGCGGGCGCCACGAGCGAGCTCCTCGACGCGCTCGATCGTGATCACCTCGGCGGCCAGCGACGCCAGCACGGCCGCCGAGTAGCCGGAGCCGGTCCCGATCTCGAGCACCCGCTCGGACCCCTTCAAGTCCAGCGCTTGGCAGATCGCGGCCACGATCCAGGGCTGCGAGATCGTCTGCTCCGCGCCGATCGGCAACGCGCAGTCAGCGTACGCCCGGCGCCGGTAGCGCTCGGGGACGAACAGCTCGCGGGGTACGGCCGCCATCGCCTCGAGCACCCGCTGGTCCCCGATCCCCCGCCGGCGAAGCTGGTGCTCGACCATCCGCGCGCGCTGGCCCGGGAACTGATCTCCCCCGGGCCCGAGGCGCATCAGAAGATATAGGCGTGCAGGCGCCGGGGCTCGAGCACGGTGACGCGACCGCGACCCACCCGGACCACGCCCGCCCGCTCGAGGGTCGCCAGGAACCGGGACACGCTCTCGCGCGAGGTGCCCGCGAGCTGGGCGAGATCGGCCTGCGTCATGCGGATCGTCACCCCCTGGCGCGCTTCGGCGGCCGCCTCCTCCGCGATCAGCTGGGTGAGCACGCCGGCGACCCGGCTGGGCACGGTTTGAAACGACTGCCGGGAGACCCGCTCGTTCGTCTCCCGCAACCGCCGGGTGAGGGCGGCGATCAGCTTCACGGCGATCTCGGGATGATCGGAGAGCAGGCGGCGAAAGTCCGCCGCCGGGAGCGCCAGGAGCTCGGAGTCGGTGAGGGTCTCCACGGACGCCGATCGTGCCTCGCCGTCGAACATCGCCAGCTCGCCGAAGATGTCTCCGGGGCCCAGAGTCGCGAGCGCGATCGCGCGCCCGTCTGAGTGCTCGCGGGTAACCCGCAGGTCGCCGGCACGGACCAGGTAGCAGGCATCCGAGTGGTCCCCTTCGTGGAACACCCGCACCCCGGAGGGGAACGATCGCTGCACCGCGACGCGCGAGATCCGCGCCAGCTCGTCCGCCGACAGCTCGGAGAACAGCGGCACCCCGGACAGCAGCTCGATCGAATCGACGCTCATACCCGCTCCTCCGGCATCGGTCGATTATCCCCCTCGCCGGGCGGGGCAACGCCAGCCACGCCCGGCCGCGGACCACGGCTAGGCGGAGGCAACCAGGCGTCGGGGCTGGCGGGAGAATCCGGCCGAGATCAGCGTCTCCTCCAGGCCCGAGCCGATCACCGGCTCGCCGTCGAGGCGTTCGATCGCAAGCCGCGGCAGCAGCCCCGTCGCGAGCCGCACTCGCAAGCGCGCCGACCGCCTCGGCCAGCGCATCGGGGTCGAGCTCGGCCAGGCGCAGGATGCCGCGACCGCCCCGCTCGACGAACAGCAGGGGCTCGCCGTCCCGCAGCAGCACAAAGGCCCCGGGGGTCCGGCTCGGCCGCCTGCCTCCCGGACCGGCGCCGCTGCGCTTCGGCCACGGAACTCCGGCGCCGTACGGATTTGCAGGATCGGTGGCCGCCAGCACCAGGTGATCGCCGGAGCCGGTGGGCGGCGAGCGCAGCCGCTCCACCGCGCCCGGGAGCGCGAACTGGGCACCCCCGAGCCCCTCGACGAAGTAGCCGCGACGGGCGGTGCCCAGCATCTCCAGGTTCGACATCTCGCCGTAGAGCGCCGCGAATCCGCCCGGGACCCCCTCGGCCAGCACGGTCTCGCGGGTGACGATGCCGTAGCGCTCGAGCATCAGCTCGGCCTGCGCCCGCAGGCGTGGGCCGGCGGGCGGAGCGCCCTCGAACAGCGGCGCGGTCAGCGACCACCGGCCCTGGACGGCCTGTCCGGCCGCCGCCCGGCGGGCGGCGAATCGCCTCCCCCTTCGCTCGGCGCGGGGCATGCTCCTCAGGCGCGGTGCGCCGCAGGGGCGCGAAGGCGTCGTTGGTCGCCTCGCCCGCCCAGGCGAGGTCCCAGAGCGCAGCGTGGAGCTCCTCCGCGCCCAGGTCGAGGGCTTCGACCAGGTCGAGCCAGAAGCGGGGCTGCCCGCCGAGCAGCTCTCGGATCGCGTCGTGGGCCTCACCCTCGGGAGGCTCGAGCTTGGCGTTTGCCGACGGGGGGCCGGCCAGGCGCACGTCCTCGCGGAAGTAGAGCGCGACCTTGCCGCCGCTGCGCCCCAGCGGCGCCGGCCCCGATCCAGACCACTTCGCCGCCCGTGCACAGCTGATCGAGCCAGGCTTGGCTGTATGAGCCGAGCCTTCGGGGCAGGACGTCGCGCTCCCAGACCTCCGGGGTCAGCGCGACTCCCTGGAGCGGGAGGATCGCCTCGCGCAGGCGGTCCGGCCCGGCGCCCGTGGGGCGATGGGCGTCGACGTTCTGCCAGCTCGGCAGAAAGCGGGCCAGCTCGCGCGTGTCCACGGCCTCGGCCTCGGCGCGCAGGTGGGCGAGGCTCGCCCGACGAACCCGGCGCAGGACCTCAGGGTCGCACCACTCCCGCCCGGACCCGCCCGGGAGCAGCTCGCCGCGGACCAGCCCGCCGGAGCGCTCGAGCTGGCGTAGCGCCGGCCTCGGGGTCCACCCCGTATCGGCGGGCCGCCTGGGCGGTCGGGAAGGGCCCGTGGGTGCGCGCGTAGCGGCGCAGCAGGGCGACCAGCGCCTCCGGCACCTCGGCCAGGAAGGTCTCGGGGAGCCCGGCCGGCGGAGGGACGCCGAGCGCATCCCGGAACAAGCCTGCGTCCTCGGCGGCGATCCAGCGCTCCTCGCCGGCCACCCGGACCCGAGCGGCCCGGCGCTCGCGCTCCAGCTTCTCGAGCATCGACGGGGCCGAGTAGCCCGGCGGCGACCCGGGCCTCGCACTCGGACGAGGTCAGGTCTCCAAGCCGGCGCAGCACCTGCTGCAGGGCGTCGCGATCCTTGGCCCGGGCAGCATCCGCGCGGTGCTGAAGCGATGCCTCCACCTCGACCAGGGCATCGGGGTCGATCAGCTCCCGGAGCTCCTCCTGGCCCAGCAGCTCGCGCAGCAGCTCGCGATCGAGCGAAAGCGCCGCCGCCCTGCGTTCGGCATTCGGCGTGTCCCCCTCGTACATGTAGGTGGCGACGTAGTCGAACAACAGCGAGGACGCGAAGGGCGAGGCGGTCGGGGTCTCGACCTCGACCAGCGAGATCCGACGGGTGGACAGGTCGCGCAGCAGAGACTCGAGGCCGGGCAGGTCGAGCACGTCGCGCAGGCACTCGCGATACGTCTCCAACACGATCGGAAAGCGTGGGAAGTCCCGGGCCACCTCGAGCAGGCTCTGCGCCTTGAGGCGCTGCTGCCAGAGCGGCGTTCGCTTGCCCGGATAGGCGCGGGGAAGCAGCAGCGCCCGGGCGGCGTTCTCGCGGAAGCGGGCGCCGAACAGCGCCGAGCTTCCCAGCTCCTGTACCACCAGGTCCTCGATCTCGTCGGGCTCCAGCAGCACCAGGTCGCCGGGCGGCGGGTCGTCCGCATCGGGCAGGTGGACCACGATCCCGTCGTCTGACCAGATCGCGTCCGCCTCGAGCTCGTGCTCCGCGCGGATGCGCGCCGACAGGGCCAGCCCCCAGGCCGCGTGCACACGGCCTCCCCACGGCGACAGCACGCACAGCCGCCAGTCGCCGATCTCGTCCCGAAAGCGTTCGACGACGACCGTCTCGTCGGAGGGCACGACGCGGGTGGCCGCCTGCTGCTCGCGCAGGTAGGCGACCAGGTTCTCGGCCGCCCGGCGATCGAGGTCGTAGCGCTCGGCCAGCTGCCTCGGATCGGCGCCGACCGCCTCCCTGGAGAAGGCTCCGATCGCCCTCCCCAGCTCGGCCGGCCGGCCGATCCCGTCGCCCTTCCAGAACGGAACCGCCCCGGGAACCCCCGGAGCGGGGGTGACGATCACCCGGTCGCGGGTGATCTCCTCGATCCGCCAGGTCGTCGCGCCGAGCAGGAACGTCTGCCCCGGCCGGGCCTCGTAGACCATCTCCTCGTCGAGCTCGCCGACCCGGCGGCCATCGGGCAGGTGGACCCCGTACAGGCCGCGGTCGGGGATCGTGCCGGCGTTGGTGACCGCGAGCTGGCGCGCCCCGGGACGCCCCCGAACGATGCCGGCGGCCCGGTCCCAGACGATCCGCGGCCTGAGCTCGGCGAAGCGCTCGGACGGATAACGGCCGTCGAGCATGTCGAGGACGTTCTCGAGCTGCTCGCGGGAGAGCTCCGAGAATGGCTCGGCGCCGGTCGCAAGCCGCTCCACCTCGTCCACCGCCCACTCCTCGTCGGCGCACATCGAGACCAGGTGCTGGGCGAGGACATCGAGCGGGTTGCGGGGGATCACCGTCTCCTCGATCTCCCCCTCGCGCATCCTCCTGGCGACCACCGCGCACTCGAGCAGGTCGGCGCGGAACTTGGGAAAGATGCGGCCGGTCGACACCTCATCGAGCGTGTGGCCGGCGCGCCCGATCCGCTGCAGCCCGCGGGTGACCGACTTCGGCGACTCGACCTGGATCACCAGGTCGACCGCGCCCATGTCGATCCCGAGCTCCAGGGACGAGGTGGCGACCAGGCACGGAAGCTGCCCCGACTTGAGCAGCTCCTCGACCGTCTGGCGTTCCTCGTGGGCGAGGGAGCCATGGTGGGCGCGAGCGATCTCCGGAATAACTCCGCCGAGTTGCTCCGCTCCCGTTCGCGCTTCGCGCTCACTCCCGCGTCCGCTCTCGGCGGGTTCGGGCTCCAGCGTGGCGGCGCACCTCCGCATCTACCGCGGCAACTCCGCCGACAACCTCCGCTTCGCGTCCGGTGTCGGCGGGTTCACTCGCTGCCGCAGCCTCCGCATCTACCGCGACTTCGTCGCTAGCCCCAACCGACCCACCCTTCGCCGCCGGCCCACCTTCGGCCTTCATCGCCCCATGCCCTACTTGCTCAGTAGCCGGAAGCTCCAAGGGAGGTTCGTCGGCGTTCAGCTCGTTGAGGCGCTTGGCGAGGCGCTCGGCGCCGCGCCGGTTGTTGACGAAGATGATCGTCGACGTGTGCTGGCGAACCAGCTTCAGCAGCTCGGGGTAGATCGCCGGCCAGATCGAGCGGCTGGTCGGCACCGCGATCGATCTCCGGGTCAGCTCGCCCTGCCGCGGACCGCCGACCCCGGCCGCCCGGACGCGAAGCGGAGGAGGCGTCGGGCATTGGTTCGGTCATGTCCTCGACCGGGACGACGATCTCCAGGTCGAGCTCCTTCTGCCTGCCGGCGTCGGCGATCTCGCACTGCCGGCGCGGGCCGACCAGGAACCGCGCCACCCGCTCGAGCGGGCGCTGGGTCGCGGACAGACCGATCCGCTGCGGATCCGCCTCACCGTTCTGGACGACGAGATGAGACAGCCGCTCCAGGGTCAGCGCCAGGTGGGCTCCGCGCTTGGATTGGGCCACGGAGTGGATCTCGTCGACGATCACCGCCTCGGTGCCGGTGAGGATCTCCCGCGCCCCGGAGGTCATGATCAGGTACAGGGATTCCGGGGTGGTGATCAGGATGTCGGGCGGCTTTCGCCGCATCGCCTGGCGCTCGCGTTGAGGGGTGTCCCCCGTGCGCAGCCCGATGGCGATCTCCGTCCCAACCCCCTTCAGCGGCGCCCGGAGGTTGCGCTCGATGTCGTAGGAGAGCGCCTTCAACGGCGAGATGTAGACGATCCTCACCCCCTGGCCGAGGCGCTCGGGCTCCCGAGCCAGGCGATCGATGCCCCACAGGAAGGCGGCCAGGGTCTTGCCGGACCCCGTGGGGGCGCAGATCAGGGTGTTATGCCCCGAGACGATCTTCGGCCATCCCATCGCCTGGGCGGGGGTCGGGTCCGCGAACGACGCCTCGAACCAGCGCCTGACGGGCTCGCTGAACGGCTGCAGCGGGGAGGATTCGGCGGTCTGCGTGGCCATGGAGCTCAAACCCCCGATCTTACGCTCCGCCCGGACGCGTCACCCCGGGGGGATCAGTCAGAACTTCCGCCGAGCGCAGCTGCGAGATCCGGCGCGGCGATGCCGCAGCTATAGCGCCTGACATTCCGCACCCCCAGTCGTTGAAGCGGTAGACGCCCAGGGAGCGCGGTCGATGGCGGAAGGCACAGTTTGCGCAACCAGTCCGCCCCCGGCGTGTTCCGTACCGCGAGAGATCCCAGGGACAAGGAGGTAGGCCAGATGCGCATTTCCCGCCTGCTGCTCGGCCTGGCGGCCGTGGCGGCGATCACAGTTCCGGCGGTGGCATTCGCCGTCGACAAGCCCCCGAATCCGCCCGACCAGGCGAAGGCATACGGGGTGATCTGCAAGCGCGAGCCCTACAACACGAAGCCGGGAACCCCCGAGTTCTCGAAGTGCGTCAGAGCGCTCGCCAGGGGCACCAACGGCACCACGAGGCCCAGCGATGCGGCCCGGGTCACCTGCAGGAACGCCACCCCGCCGCTACCGGGCCGGAAGTTCGGCCAGTGCGTGTCCTCGACCAAGACCCTGGTTGAGGGCCTGGCGGCGATCAAGGCTCAGTAGAGGAGGCGTCGGATTCGATTGGAGAACCCCGTCCCCAAGCGGCGGGGTTCTCTCTTTCCGTCGCTCTTCGCCGCGCCGGTCACGCGACTGTGGCGCGGATCGACTGGCCTCGACCCGGCCCGACGTTCTGGGAGGCGGCGATCTAGAAGGGAAGCCGGTCGGCGATTTCGGCCAGGCGCGGAGCGGTCCGGTCCCGCTCCGAGAGCGCCGGATCGGAAACCGGCCACTCGACTCCGACGTCCGGATCGTCCCAGGCGATTCCGGCCTCGGTCGCGGGGTCGTAGTAGCTGGACAGCTTGTAGGCGACGTCGGCGAGCTCGCTGAGCACGCAGAAGCCGTGCCCGAACCCGACCGGGACCAGGAGCTGGCGATGGAGCTCATCGTCGAGCTCGTAGCCCTCCCAGCGACGGTAGGTCGGCGAGTCGCGGCGCAGGTCCACCGCAACGTCCCAGATCCGCCCCCGCAGGCAACGGACCAGCTTCGCCTGTCCGGGCTCGGTCTGGAAGTGGAGTCCGCGGAGGATGTCGCGCCGGGAGCGGGAGTGGTTCTCCTGCACGAAGCCCACCCCGACGCCGAGCTCACGCCAGGCGTCGTCGCGGAAGGTCTCGACCAGGAAGCCACGCTCGTCGCCGTGCACCTCGGGCTCGATCAGCACCACGCCGTCGAGCTGGGTCTCGAGTCGCTTGGCCATCAGCCGCCGAGGGCCCGGCCGTACTGGCGCTCGTAGTACTCGCGGTACTCGCCGCCGCGAATCGGGGCCCACCACCACTCGTTGTCGCGGTACCACTCGACGGTTCGCCGAAGCCCGTCGGCGAACCGGACCGCCGGCTCCCAGCCGAGGCCGCGAACCTTCTCGGAGCCCAGCGAATAGCGCCGGTCGTGGCCGAGCCGGTCGGTGACATGCTCGATCAGCGACTGGTCCCGGCCGGTGAGGCTCAGGATCGTCCTCACGACCTCGATGTTGGGAAGCTCGTCGGGCCCGCCGATGTTGTAGGCCTGACCGGACTCGCCGCGCTCGAGCGCCACGTCGATGCCGCGGCAGAAGTCCTCGACGAAGAGCCAGTTCCTCACCTGCATCCCGTCGCCGTAGACCGGCAGCGGGTCGCCGGCGAGCGCGTTCAGGATGCACAGCGGGATCAGCTTCTCGGGGTGCTGTCGGGGGCCGTAGTTGTTGGAGCCCCGGGCGATCAGCGCATCCGCCCCATAGGTGTGGTGGTAGGCCCCGACGATCAGATCGCCGCCCGCCTTCGAGGCCGAGTAGGGAGAGGAGGGCTCGAGTGGAGAGCGCTCCGTGAACGACCCCGACTCGATCGATCCGTAGACCTCGTCGGTCGAGACCTGGAGGTGGCGGATCCCGGCGGCGCGGGCCGCCTCGAGCAGCACGAAGGCTCCGAAGACGTCGGTCTGGATGAACTCTCCGGGCGACTCGATCGAGCGGTCCACGTGCGACTCGGCGGCGAAGTTGACGATCGCATCGCAGCCCTCGACCGCCCCCGCCACGGCTTCGGGGTCGGCGATGTCGCCCTCCACGAGCTCGAACCTGTCGGCGGGGAGGCCGTCGAGGTTCTCGCGCCGCCCGGCGTAGGTGAGCTTGTCCAGCACGCGCACGGCGTCGTCCGGGTGATCGGCGAGCCGCGCGCGAACGTAGGCCGAGCCGATGAAGCCGGCACCGCCGGCGACCAGGACCCTCATGCAGCCGCCTCCGGAACCCGTCGCTCGGCCAGGTACTCGGCCAGGCCGCGGCGCCAATGCGGCAGGGTGATCGGTTCCGGGCGCTCGCTTCCGAGCACGGAGTAGGCGGGCCGCGGCGCCTTGCGGGCGAGCATCTCGGTGGTTGCGGCCATCACCCGGCACTCGACGCCGGCCTGGTCGAAGATCTCCTGAGCGAACTCGTACCAGGAGCAGTGGCCGCCGCCGACTACGTGATGGATCCCGTACTCCTCACCCTCGACCAGGATCGCCAACGCCTCAGCGAGGTGCCGCGTGTAGGTCGGGGAGCCGACCTGATCGGAGACCACCAGCACCTCTGGCTGCTCGCCTCCCAGCCGCAGCATCGTCTCGACGAAGTTCTTGCCCCCGACGCCGAACAGCCACGAGGCCCGAACGACGAAGTGGCGGGGGTTCGCCACCGCGACCGAGGTCTCGCCCGCCTGTTTGGAGCGCCCATAGGCAGAGATCGGCGCGGGCATGGCCGATTCGACGTACGGCACGCGTGAGGCGCCGTCGAAGACGTAGTCGCTCGACGGCTGCACGATCTTGGCCTCGACTCCCCGGGCGGCCGCAGCCAGGAGCGCAGCGCCCTCGTCGTTGATCCTCATCGCGCCGGCCTCGTCGTCCTCGGCGCCGTCGACGTCGGTGAATGCGGCGCAGTTGATCACCGCGTCCGGCCGGTGGTCGGCCAGAACGACGTCCACGGCCGCGGAGTCGCAGATGTCGAGCTCGGAGTGGGTCGCCACCAGGACCTCCTGGCCACGGGAACGGCAGGCCGTGGTCACGTCGCGGCCCAGCATGCCGCCCGCCCCGGTGATCAAGACCTTCACGGGATCTTGATCTCCGCGTTGTCGCCGACGATCATCCGCAGGGTCTTGGGTAGGCCGTCGCCCCGTGAGAGCTTCACGTTGCGGCCCAGCAGGCTGGCCTCCATTCGCGAGTCCAGGTCCGAGACGCTCGAGCCGGAGAGCAGGATCGAGTGCTCGACCTCGGCTCGCGAGACCGTGACCCCCGAGTCGATCGACGTGTAGGGGCCCACGTAGGCGTCGGTGATCCGGGCATCGGCGCCGATGATCGCCGGTCCGCGCACCAGCGAGCGCTCAAGCCTGGCCCCGGCCTCGACCACCACCCGCCCCTCCACCTTCGAGTCCACCAGCTCGCCCTCGACGGCGCGCTCGATGTCCTCGAGCACCAGACGGTTGGCTTCGAGCATGTCGTCGAGCTGTCCGGTGTCCTTCCACCAGCCCATCACCCGATGGCTCTCGACCCGCTTGCCGCCGTCGATCAGATGCTGGATCGCGTCGGTGATCTCGAACTCCCCCCGGCCGGAGGGCTCGATCGCCTTCGCCGCGTCGAAGATCGGCGGGCCGAACATGTAGACGCCGACCAGCGCCAGGTCGCTGGGCGGGTGCTCCGGCTTCTCGACCAAGCGGACCACCCGGTCGCCGTCCAGCTCTGCGACGCCGTAGTTGCCCGGATCGGGGACCCGGGTGAGGAGAATCAGGGCATCGGGCCTCGATGCGCGGAAGGCATCGACGAGGGCGGTGATCCCGTCGCGCAGCAGGTTGTCGCCCAGGTACATCACGAACGGTCCGTCCTGGAGGAACTCCTCGGCGGTCAGCACGGCGTGGGCGAGGCCGAGCGGCTCGTCTTGGTGGATGTAGGTGATCGAGGCCCCGAAGGCCGAGCCGTCGCCGACGACCGAGGCGATCTCGGCGCCGGTCTCGGGGGCGATCACGATCCCGATCTCCTTCACACCGGCCTCGACCAACGCTTCGATGCCGTAGAACAGCACCGGCTTGTTGGCGACCGGGACGAGCTGCTTCGCCGAGGTGTGCGTGATCGGGCGCAAGCGCGTCCCCGCTCCCCCGGAGAGGATCAGGCCCTTGAGGTTCTCCATCGCGCGGCAAGGCTACCTAGCGCGGAGCGGACGAGGGCTCCGCTCGCCGCCGCGCATGGTCCCGGCGCTCAGTAGGCGCCGACGAGCTTTCGATGGTCCCAGCTGGCGATCCGCCTCGCCTCGAAGCGGACCGCAACCCGCTTGCGCGCCTGGGCCCTGAGCGCGTCTGCCGCAGCGTCGCCGAGCGCCGAGGTGTCGCCCGCGTAGCGTGCAGTGAGCTCCCGCGCCAGCTCGTAGACGGAATCCGGCTGCCTGAGGATCTCGGCGACCGCCTGGATCTCGACCCCGCGCAGCTCGCCGTACTCGTGCCCCGTCTCGATCAGCAGCGTGGCGCGTGGATCGCGCTCCAGGTTGCGGACCTTCTGCGACTTGGCGTAGGTGTAGATCCAAACCTCGCCCTTGCGAGGCACGTACCACAGGGGCATCGAATGCGGCCACCCGGCGCGGCCCAGGGTCGAGACGACGACGATCCGCTCCGATTCGATCAGCTCCCGCTGCTCGGCGGGATCGAGCTGGATTTCCTTCCGCCGCCCGGTCAACCTGGCGCGGACTCCGCGGCTCCGGGAGTCGAATGCAAGGAGGCCGCGGGCAGCAACTCGAGCGTGCGCCACGGGCCCTCTCCGGCCATCGGCTGGGTTCGCCCCTCGAGCCAGTCGACCTGGAGGTCGTCGTAGTGCGGACTGGCGACGTGGCCGGACTGGCCCGTGAACGCCTGCCACCGGGAGCGCTCGGGCCGGACCGGATCGGCCACCATCCGCCAGCAGGGAGCCCAGATGGCGGTGAACGGGTCGTTGGGGTCCCAGCCGACCTGGGCCACCGTCTCCTGGCCGCCCCCGACCTCGAGTCGGCGGTCGAAGACCCGCGCCGCCAGCGGGGAGGCCGCCCCCAGAGCGTGGCCGAACACCAGCGGATGCACCTTGCCCCAGCGCCAGTGGTCGGGGTCGGGCCCGAGTCTCGACTCGAGGTCGTCCAGCGCGGCTCGCAGGGCATCCAGGACGAGCTCGTCCCACGGGCGGCCCACCAACCCCTCGTCGGCCTCCTCCCAGAGCGCAAGCAGGTGCGATTGCCAGCGCCAGGGCGAGGTCACGTGGGCGATGAACCCATTGTCGGCACGATCGAGCCAGCGCTCCGACAGATCGCGGTCCTCGATCGCCGCCCGCGTGACCTCGCGTCCGAGCCGGAGCGTGAACGCCTGGTAGATGGTGGCCGCGATCGAGTCGGGGGACATGCGGCCGTCCCACGAGCGCAACCGCTCGATCGCGGCCCGCTCGCGCTGGTCGCGGGGGCGAAGCCGGGCCAGGCGGCGGGCGGTCTCCAGTCCAGGCACCGACAGCATGTCCGTCTGCATCACCTCGAAGCTCTCCAGGTCGTGCTCCGGGGTGGCGGCGATCAGCTCCTCGATCCGCTCCGCCCGGTAGCCGTCCAGGTAGTCGCTGGTGATGTGATGGCGATAGTCCTCGGCGGCGATGCGGTTGTTGGCGGTGACCAGAAAGCCGCCCTCGGGATCCACGACCTCGGGCAGCTCGTGGTAGGGGACCCAGCCATCCCAATCGTGCTCGGCCGTCCACCCCGGGCGCGGCAGGTCGGGGCAACCGCCGGGGCGCATCGGGAGGCGGCCCACGGTCTTGTAGCCGATCGAGCCGTGGCGGTCGGCCCAGACCAGGTTGGAGACGGGATGGGAATGCTCGCCGAGCGCCTCGACCAGATCGGGACCGCCGGCGAAGTCGAGCGCCGACACATTCGCGGTGGTGATCCCCGGGAAGTCGAGCACCGCGAAGCGCAGCGCCAGGGGCTCGGCGTCGTCGGCCCGCAACGCCCGGTTGACGATCGGCCCATGGCGCGTCTCCCGGACGACCACCCGCTCGGGCTCGGACTCGCCCTTGACCACGATCTCCTCCTCGGTCACCGCCAGCGGCCGGCGCTCTCCCTCGAACTCGTAGGTGTCCCCGTCGATCCGCTCCACGAACAGGTCCATCACGTCCGCCATCGCGTTCGTGAACGACCAGGCGATGTCGTTGTTCTGGCCCATCATCACCCCGGGAAGACCGGGCAGAGAGGCGCCCCGGCAGTACCGGTCGTGGAGGTAGAGCCCAACCTGATAGACGATCCCGGGCATGCTCGGCGGCAGGTGCGGATCACCCGCCATCAGCGGCCCCCCAGTCGCCGACCGTGACCCGGCGACCGCCCAGTTGTTGGACCCCGTCGCCTCGGCCGTCAACCCGATCGCACCTCGGAGCTCCGCGATCTGCTTCGCCAGGCCGAGGCCGTCGCCAGCCCAGCCGACGCCGGGGGTCACGACCACCGGGTTGCCACGTGGGTAGCCCGGGTCCAACCGCGCCGCCAGCTCGGCCCCCAGCTCCCGCGCCATCTCCGCCCGAAGCAGCTCGCGCTCCCAGTTGGTCGAGAGCCCGAATGACAGGAGCTTGGTCAGGGTGAGGGCATCGGCCGGGCTGAACGGCTCGAACCGAAGCCGCAACAGCTGGTGCTCGACCGGAGGCGGGCGATCCTCGGCGGCGGCGTTGATCCCGGCGCAGAGGGCCTCGAGCTCGGAGCGAAGCGCCGGCTCGAGGGCCGCGGCCTCGCGCTCGGCGGCGCGTCGCAGCCCGAGCGTTCTCATCAGCCGATCGACCTCGATCCCGGCCCGGCCGGCGATCTCCGACAGCCGCCCCGAGCCGATTCGCCGGTAGAGGTCGAGCTGCCAGAGGCGGTCCTGCCCGTGGCAGAAGCCCTGCCCGAACCAGAGGTCGTGCCTCGAGCCGGCGCGGATGTGCGGCACGCCCCAACGATCGCGCCGGATCTCCACCGGGCCCTCCAGCCCTGCGAGCCGCAGCCTCCCGCTCGTCCTCGGCAGCGGCCGGCGAAGCAGCTGCCACCAGAGCCCGGCCGTGGCGCTCGCCGCCACCGCGGTGGCCGTCCCGCCGAGGAGAAAAACGCGCCTCGCCAGCGCTCCGCCGAGCATGGGGCAACTCTAGAGGTGAACGGTGAGTGGCGAACTGCGTCCCATGGTGTCCGCAGGAGGGATGCGAGCGTCAGCCCTAGTCCGTGGTGTCTTCCGGCAGGCGACCCTCCGCCTCGAGCTTCTCGAGGTGGGCCCGCATCACCAGCGCCGCCACGGGAAGCATCTCGGCCGGCACGTCGTCCCAGACGATCGCCAGCAGCCGGGCTCGTGACCGCTCCCCCTCGTCCAGCGCCGCCGCCAGCCTCCGTTCGCGCATCAGGCGGTGCTCGACGTACTCGTCGATCCTGGCCGCGGGATCCGTGATGTAGGGACCGTGGCCCGGGCAGAGCAGCTGGGGATCGGCCGCCTTCAGCCGCTCGAGCGACGCCAGATAGGCCGCCAGCGAACCCCCGTCGGGGGGGACGAAGCTCGAGCCACGGCCCAGCACGAGATCCCCGCAGAAGCCGACCTCGCCGAACATGAAGCAGACGTGGTCGGTGGCGTGGCCCGGGGTGGGCAGGGTCGCGAACGGCCCGACTCGCTCCGGCTGGGACGCGATCCGCCCCGATCCGGGCTCGACGCCAGCCTCGCCCGAGGCCTCGTCACCCAGCCCGACCTCCCCGAACAGCAGCGGAGCGTCGAGCAGCGGGGCGCCGCTCGAGTGATCGGCGTGGGAGTGGGTGAGCAGGACGCCGGCGACGCCGCCTCGCTCGACGGCGGCCTCGACCACGGCATCGAGATGCCCGCGGTCGGCGGGGCCCGGGTCGATCACGTAGGCCGGTTCGGCGCCCACCACGTAGCTGTTGGTGCCCTCGAGCGTCATCGGCCCGGGGTTCGGGGCGACGATCCTGAGGATCTCCGGATGGCCCGGGGGGGAGTCGATGGCGGCTAGCGACTGCGAACCGCGTCGTGGACGGACTTCCGGGCGTCCTCCGGGGCCAGCACCACGAGGTCGCCGACGCCCTTGAGGATCTCGCGCACGAGCCAGTCCGAAGACCCGTACGGAAGCTCGACCACGACCGCGTGATCGGCCAGCTCCTCGACCACGGTGCGCTCCTCGCGCAACCACCTCGCGCGCTCGGGCGAGACCCAGACCCGAGCCACCCCGGCGCTGCCGACCTCGCCACGGACCAGCCATTCCTGCTCGTCGAGCCGCTCCTCAACCCCCTCCCGCGGCTCGAACGAGCGCCGCGTGAGCTTGGCCTCTTTCATCCGGTCGAGCCGAAAGTGGCGCGTGTCGTCCCGTCCCAGGTCGTAGCAGCCCAGGTACCAGCCCTCGGGGCCGCTGACCAGCCGGTAGGGCTCGACCTCACGCTTGATGAACTCGTCCTCGTTCTCCTTGTAGTAGTGGAGCTCGAGCACCCGGCGCCGCTCGATCGCGTCGTTGACGGTCCGAACGACCTTC
Source organism: uncultured bacterium (assembly GCA_963811625.1). Lineage (GTDB taxonomy): Bacteria > Actinomycetota > Thermoleophilia > Solirubrobacterales > 70-9 > AC-56. The sequence continues at coordinate 88,320 of CAWERS010000005.1, forward strand.
GAGTCGTCCCGCCCCGGGGCGATCTCCAGGCCCTCCTGCGAGGGGTCGTGGCCGAGCGCGGCGACGATCTTCTCCCGCGCGGTCAACAGCCCAGCCTGGGGAAGGTGATCACCGAACAGGTCGATCGCCGCGACCAGCGCCTTCGCCTCGAGGGGCAGCAGGCGGGCGGGTCGGGCGAAGTTCTCGCCGTAGGTATCGGGGTCCACCTCGATCTCGTCGCCGGCGATCTCGGCGTAGAGCACATAAGTGCCGCCGCCGAAGTTGACCACGTTGAGCACGTCGATGTCCTCGCGAAGCTCCTGACGACTGACGTTGAGCTCGTCCAGCACGGTGCTCACGGGTAGCCGTGCGTCCTCGCGGGCGGCGCCGATCAGGAAGCCGGCGAGGGTGACCAGCCGCGCGAAGCGCTCGGGGCGGATCACCGACTCCGAGCGCCCGTTGGTCGACCGTGGTCGGCCGTTGGTCTCGGCGACGGGACGGGACACGGTCTTGGCCGGCTCGAAGGCGCCGCTGTGGCGCTCGCGGAGGAGCTTCAGCCGCTCCGCAGCCTCCCGGGCGAGCTGCTTGGGCTCGACCAGCGTCGCGTTGTCGCGCCAACCGAGGACCCACGAGATCAGCTGCCTGCCGGACGCGTACTCGGTCTCGTAGATCGCCCCCCGCCCGGAGGCGCCATCCTTCTTCGTGGCCTTGCGCAGCTTGCCGTAGCCGGCGAAGTCCCGCTCGACCAGCCAGGCGATCCGCTCCCTCACGAACACCTTCGCGGGCCCCTGGATCTCTCCCATCTGCCAATCGGCGCGCGACGCGTAGTCGCGGCGATCGAAGTCCTCGGGAGACGTGAAGTCGTGCTCGGCCTTGGTCGCATACGAGACCTTGCCGCGGATCCGCGAGAGCCGGAAGACGCGCACCTCATCTCGCTCGTGGGCGTGGGCGATCAGATAGAACTGGCCGCTGCGGAACACGAGGTGGTAGGGGTCGACCTTGCGGTCGGAGACCTGGTCGCGCTGCATCGAGTAGTAGCTGAACTCAATCGTCTTGCGACGCGAGATCGCCGTTTCGATCTTCGCCAGGCGCTGCGACATCTCCCGGCCGCCGCCGGGCGGGGCGAGCTTGACGTCGATCGAAGTCGCGTCGACCTCCTGCAACGGGCTCGGACGCCCCCAGGAGACCTGCTGCAGGGCGAGCCGCAACGGCTCCGCGTACGCGAACTCCCCGTCGAGGAGCCCGAGCGCGGTGCGCAGTGCCGCCAGCTCGCCGTCGCTGAACTCGATCGGGCGCAGGTAGTAGTTCTCCGGGGGGAGCGCATAGAGCTCCGCCTCGAAGAATCCCTCTGCGGGCTTCTCGACCTGGAGCGAGATCCCGAGGCTTTCGAGCTCGGCGCGGTCGGCGTAGAACCGGCGCGCGAAGGCATCGTCGTTCATCGAGCTGTAGCCCTCGACCTCTCGCTTGATCTCGAGCGCCGAGACCGGGCGCCTGTTGGCCATCAGGAACGAGATCAGCGAAAGCTGCCGGATCAGCTTCTCGGTGTCCTTGGCCACGGCGACGGAGAATAAGGGCTGGTCGGAGCCGCTCAGGCGGCGGTCCGCAAGATGTCGCAATTTCGGCGGTTGGGGAGGTGAGGAGCATTAGCTCCGAAACCAGCATGTCAGGGCGCCGAAGGCGCCCGCAAGTTATTCAGGAGAGTCCGGCGGTCGGCCTGTGCGCGGTCAGGCGGCGCGGGAGCTGAAGTAGGCGGCCGAGTCGATACCGCGGTCGAAGCGCGACCAGGCCTCGCCGTCGGGCAGGGCACGCTCGATCCGGTCGAAGCTGCCCAGCTTGCCACCGAGGTTGTCGATCGCGTGGACCAGGGTCGCCTCCCGGGTGGCGGGGAGGACGGGCGACCCGTTCTCGAGCGCGCCATGGTGCGAGAGGACGATGTGGAAGATGGCCTGTGCGAGATCGGGGTCGAACCCCTGGATCCGCTCCACCTCACGCCGCACCAGGTAGTAGCCGAGCGGGATCTCGCCCTGGAGGCGACCGGCATCCGTGAGGTCGATGGCCAGGGGATCGTCGTTGTAGGCCATCGTCTTGCCGATGTCGTGGAGCAGCCCGCCCGCCACCGCGACGTCTCGGTCGATCCCGGGGAACGCCGAGGCGGCGGCGCTGACCGCCTGGGCGACGGAGACGGTGTGGTCCAGCAACCCGTGCCGATAGGCCTGGTGGTAGTACTTGGCGGCGGGTGCCTCGCGGAACCGGGCCCAGACCGCAGAGTCAGCGCCGAAGAAGGCGTCCAGCAACGCCCGCAGCTGCCCGTCCTGGATCGTCTCCAGCAGCTCGCGAAGCTGGGCCTCGAGCCGGTCGACCGGAACGCTCGGCCCGTCGGCGAGATCCCCGGCCTCGAACTCGCCCGCGGAGGCCTCGCGGATCGCCTCGATTGTGATCTTCGGTCCGTATTGGGGGTGAACCCCGAACCGGCCCTCGATGTGAACCGCCCCACCGGGGGCAGCGATCTCATAGGCCTCCTGGACCGCCTCCCAGACCACGGCCTCGATGGTGCCGGAGCGATCGGAGACCACCAGCCGCAACCACTCGCCGCCGTTTCGCCGCTGGCGCAACTCCCGCTCGCGGACGGCGAACACGCCCTCCACCGCCTGGCCGTCGGCGAGCTCGCGCACCCAGACGCGCCCCGGCGGCCCGACTTCCCCATTCATCGACGAGGCGCCGGCGACCGGCTGCTGCTCCGTCAATTTCACCTGCTCGCTCATCGCGATTCACAGTAGAGAGGGGGGCGGACGGGGCAAATCGCCCCCTCAATCGATCTTCCGCCCGCGTTCGAGCACGGCGTTGAGCTGCAGTCCGAGCAGGACGGCGACGTTCGAGAGCCAGAGCCAGACCAGGAACACGATCACCCCCGCCAGGCTGCCGTAGGTCTTGTTGTAGGAGCCGAAGTTGGCGACGTACGCCGCGAAGCAGGCCGACGCGACGATCCACAGGATCACCGCGAGAGCGCCACCCGGGGTGATCCACCGGAACCCGGGTTGGCTGACATTCGGCGCCGCGTGGTAGAGGATCGCGACCAGGGTCAAGACGACGAGCACGATCACCGGCCACTTGACCAGGCCCCACAGGGTCAGCGCGGCTCCGTCGACTCCGAGCACTCGGCCCACCTGCTCGGCGAGCGGCCCGCTGAGGACGACCGCGATCGCGCTCAGGGCGACCAGCAGGAGGAGGAGCAGGGTCAAGGCGAGCTGATGGGGTCGCAGCCTCCAGAACGGGCGTCCCTCGCCGACCTGGTAGATCACGTTGGCGGCCCGGGAGAAGGCACCGACGTAGCCGGATGCCGACCACAACGCCGCGGCCAGGCCGACGATCAAGGCCACGCCGGCGGTCCCCTGGCGCCCGGAGATCTCCCTGATCGCTCCGCTGACGACGTCCTGGGCGGGGCCCGGACCGAGCTGGTCGAGGTTGTCGAGCAGCGACCTGGTGGCCGAATCGCCCGCCAGCCCGAGGATCGACACGAGGACGATCAGAGCCGGAAAGATCGACAGGATCGCGTAGTAGGTGAGGGCGGCCGCCCAGTCGGTGACGTTGCCGGCGCGGAACTCGCCCACGGTGCGCTTCAACACCCGCAACCACAAGCGGGGTTCGACCCGTGAGCGCGCCGCGATGGCGAGGGCCAGAATCGAACTGGCGACACCACGATTTTCAGTCGTGTGCTCTACCAACTGAGCTACCTCGCCGAGGGCCTAAGGCTAGCGACGACGCGGCCGCGAAATGGGCCGGCGCGGGCCAGGTCAGCCCGCGTCCTCGGCCAGCACCAGCGCTCGCTCGACTGCCGTCGGCGGGGTCGGCGGCCACCTCGACCCCCGGCCCTCCGCTCATCTCGCCGGAGCCGCTCAGCTCCCAGCTTTGGATTGCGACCACGCTCCGACCCAGGCCTCGAGCGAAGGCGATCTCCGACAGGGTCCCCCACTCGCCGCCGATGGCGATCACCGCGTCGCCCGAGGAGACCACCGCCAGGTTGCGGGCGTGGCCCACCCCGGTGGCGATCACATGGGAGCAGTAGCGGTTCGCCTGCTCGGGAGAGCTGGAGGGAACGATGCCGATCACCGTCCCGCCCGCGTCCGAGGCGCCCCGCGCGACCGCCTCCATCACTCCCGTCAATCCGCCGCACACCACCACAGCGCCCGCCTCGGCCAGGCGTCGGCCGACCTCCTCGGCCACCGGTGCAAGCGCTTCGTCCCGGGTGCCCTTGCCGATCACGGAGATCTGGATCGGCCGTGTCAACCCGCCATCCCTCCGGGCTCTCGAACACCCGTCGCGAGGATCGCGGTCATCAGCTCCAGCGCCCCCTGCTTGTGCAGGGGCTCGTTCAGGTTGCCGCACTTCGGGCTCTGCACGCACGAAGGGCAGCCGTCGGCGCAAGGGCACTCGCCGATCAGCTTGGCGGCATCGGCCACCAGACGCCCGAACAGGTCGAACCCGCGCCTCGAGATGCCGACCCCGCCCGGATGACCGTCGTAGATGAAGATCGTCGGCCGACCGGTCTGGAAGTGCACGTTGGTCGACAGGCCGCCGATGTCCCAGCGATCGCACATCGCGATCAGGGGAAGGACGGCGATCTGCCCGTGCTCGGTCGCGTGGAGGGCGCCCAGCAGTACCTCCGGGGGGAGCACGGCCGGGCCGGCAAGCTCGTCGCCCAACTCGTACCAGAGTGCCTGGGTCGGGAAGTTCGACTCCGGCAGGTTCAGGGCGACCATGTCGATCACCTCGTGGTCGGAGAGGCTCTTGCGCTGGAAGGCGATCACCTGCTCGGTCACCGAGACCTCGCCGAAGAAGAGCTCCAGTGCAGGCTTGGGAGCGCCCGCGTCGCCGCCACGAACGAGCCCGCCAGCGATCGGATCGTCGCTCTTGGCGACGATCCGCTCTATGAAGACCTCGGTCTCGGCCTTCGGCTGCGTGTACCAGTCGCCGTCGAATCGGTCGACGACCGCGCGCCTTGCCTCGAGGTCGAGCTCGCGCACCTCATAGGAGCGGCCGAGGTGGAGGTAGACCGCCCCGGGGTGCACGGTCTTGAACGCCCGCTCGGCCTCGACCGCGCCGAGCAGCTCGCCGGAGCCGGCCTCCACCACCGCCACCGAGTCGGGAGACGCGGAGCGCAGGGAGACGTCGGCCGCCGGGAACCGGGGCGCCCTGGGCAGGTACCGGCCCTCGCTGCCCCGACGCAGCTCGCCCAGCGAGACCAGCGCCTCCGCACGCTCCCGCCAGCGCTCTCCGAACAGCGCCGAGTCGGCATCCGAGAGCGGCAGCTCGTACGCCGCTGTCAGCAGGTGGGCGAGCTGGATGCGCTCGTTTCCGTGGTCGAGGATCGCCGCCTCGACCGGCCGCTCGAGGAACTCCTCCGGGTGGCGGCAGAAGAACTGGTCGAGGGCGTCCTGCCCGGCGACGTAGATCGCGAGGCCTTCGCGTCGGCGACCAGCCCGTCCCCACATCTGCCGCAGGCTGGCGACGGTCCCGGGGAAGGTGACGCAGATCGCAGCGTCCAGATGGCCGATGTCGATCCCGAGCTCGAGCGCGTCGGTCGCCACCACCGCCAGCAGGTCCCCGGCCGCGAGCCTCGCCTCGATCTCGCGCCGTTGGGCGGGGGTGTAGCCCGCCCGGTAGGGAGCGATCCGCTGGGCAAGGTCGAAACGCCCGAGCTCCTCCAACCGCATCCTCGTGAACCGCTGGATCAGCTCGATCCCCCTGCGGCTGCGCAGGAAGCAGATCGTGCGAACGCCTTCGCCGACCAGGTCGGCGAGCAGCTCCGCCGCCTCGGACAGCACCGAGCGCCGGGTCATGGTCCGCTGATCGATCACCGGCGGGTTCCACATCGCGATCCGCCGCCGCGAGCGCGGCGCCCCGTCCGAGTCGACCAGGCGAAACGGCTGGCCCACCAGCCGCTCGGCCAGCTCGACCGGGTTGTCGATGGTCGCCGAGGCGAGGATGAAGCGCGGCTGCCCGCCGTAGCGGGCCGCCACCCGGCGCAGCCGCCGCAGCACGTTGGCGACGTGCGAGCCGAACACGCCACGGTAGGTGTGGGCTTCGTCCACCACGACCCAGGCCAGGTTGGCCATCAAGTCCGCCCAGCTCTTGTGGTGGGGAAGGATGCCCACGTGGAGCATGTCGGGGTTGGTGAGCACCAGGTTCGAGCGGCGCCTGAGCCCCGGCCGGTCCTCGCGCGGGGTGTCGCCGTCGTAGATCGCCTGCCGCAGCGCTCCCAGGCCCAGCTCCGAGAGCTTGCGCCCCTGGTCCTGGGCGAGGGCCTTGGTCGGATAGAGGTAGAGCGCCCGTGAGCCAGCGTCGCGAGCCAGGTCGTCGAGGACCGGAAGGTTGAAGCACAGCGACTTGCCGGAGGCGGTTCCACTGGTGACCACGACGTTGTCCCGCGCGGCGGCCTCGAAGGCCTGAAGCTGATGCGCGTAGAGGGCCTCGATTCCGCCGGCGCGAAGGGCGGCGGCAAGCTCGGGCGCCAGCGAGGACGGGATCTCGACCGTGTCGGCCGCCCGGGCCGACTCGGCACTCTCGGCCACCAACCGGCCGTCGAGGCGGCCGGGCTCGATCGCCCGGTCCCATCCGGCCGCCGCGACGCCGGCCGCGGTCCTAGCCACGGGCCGGCGAGGCGAGGCCGTCGACGGTTGAGCCAACGCCCTCGATCGCGGCGGCAACCCGCAGAGCATCGAGCGCAGTCGGGTCGTGGAGCCGAACGATGTCGGCCCCGTGAGCGACCGCCAGCGCGGTCGCCGCAGCGGTCGCCCACTCCCGGTCGCGCGCCGGTGCCCGCCGCCTCCACGAGCCGGCGAGCACCGCGCCGAGGAAGTCCTTTCTGGACAGGGCGACGAACAGCGGCCGGCCCAGGGCCCGAAGCTCCTCCAACCTGGCGAGGACCTCGAGATCGTCCTCCACGGAGAGGTCGAAGTCGAGCCCCGGATCGAGTGCGATCTGCTCTTCGGCCACTCCGAGCCGGCGGGCCAGCTCGATTCGCTCGCTGAACCACCGAAGCAGGTGGTCGACCGGGTCCGGATGGCCGCTGGGCTCCCGGTCCGAGCGCGGCGGCCCCTCGATGTGCATGAGGACGTATCCGCACCCCCGCTCGGCGACCAGCTCGAGCATCTCCGGCCGGCCGCCCGAGGTGTCGTTGATCGCCACCGCGCCCGCGTCCAGCGCCCGTCGCGCGACCAGCGGCTGAAAGGTGTCAGCGCTCAACGGAACTTCGGTCCTGCGGGCCAGGCCCTCGATCGCGGGAACCAGCCGCGCGGCCTCGTCAGCCGCCGACACCGGCGCACCGCTGGCCGCCGGCACGGCGCCGACGTCCAAGAGGTCGAAGCCGGCGGAGGCGAGCGCCAGGCCGCGCTCGACGGCCTCACCGGGGGTGCGCGAGCGGGCGCCCTCGAAGAACGAGTCCGGAGTCGCGTTGACGATCCCGGCGGCGAGGGGAGGCGGGAGCTCGAGCGTTCGGTCGGTGAGCCGCCAGCGGGTCATGCTCGGCCTACGTTAGTGGGCGCCGGCGCCCACCCTCCAGCGCGAATGCTCCGTGTACCGTGCCCCGCGTGCCCCTGCGCTGCGCGTACACCGATCTCGACGGGACCCTGCTCGGGCAGCATGGGTCGCTGTTTCGGGACGCGGAGGGGAGCTTCTCCCTGCGCCAGGCGCGGGCGCTCGAGGCTTGTCACCGCGCCGGAGCGGAGGTCGTGATCATGTCCGGCCGACGGGAGGCCCAGGTGATGGCGGACGCCCGCCTGCTCGGTCAGAGCTCCTACATCTACGAGGCCGGCTGCGGGGTGGTGATCGAGGGCGAGCGCACCCTGCTGACCGGGGACTGGATGCCCGACGACGAGGGCACGCCGGCCGAGAGGATGCTGGCCGCGGGCATCCCCGACCTCCTCTTCGAGCACTTCGGCGAGCGGCTGGACTGGCACCGGCCCTGGCATCGAGAGCGCCAGCTCTCCCACCTGTTTCGGGGCAGCGTCGACGTCGTTGAGGCGAACGCCCTGCTCGCCGAGCGCGGGCACTCCGACCTTCGCTTCCTCGACAACGGCGCGATCGTGCGGGCGATGGACGGCATCGACGGGCCCGCCCACGCCTACCACCTGGTCCCCGGTGGGGCGAGCAAGGCGAAGGCGGTCGCCTTCCACATGCGCGCCCGCGGCTACGCGCCAGACCAGTGCATAGCGATCGGTGACTCGCTCGAGGACCTCGACGCCGCGGACGCGGTCGGTCGCTTGTTCGTGGTCGCCAACGGGCCCGAGCGCGATCCCGGGTTGCGCGAGGCGATCGGCGGCCGGCCCAACGTCACCGTGACCGAGGGTCGAAACGGCGACGGCGTCTACGAGGCGGTGGTCTCGACCCTGGCCGAGCGGGGCTGAGCGCGCCTCGCGATCAGACCGGGCGGGTCAGCTCCTCGAGCAGCTGCACCACGTGCACGTACGGCTTGCCCGTCGCCCGCTCCAAGCCGATCTCGCAGGTCCTGTTGCTCGACAGGTAGGCGTCGAAGCCCCGGGAACCCAGTTCCGCCGCCTCGCTGCGGGTCGCCGCCTCGGTCAGCTCCGGGTGCAGAAACCCACGATCGCCTGCGAATCCGCAGCAGGTTGCCGACGGCGGCACGTACACCTCGCCGGCGAGCTCGCCGGCGAGGGCCGTGAGCGAGCGGTCAAGGCCGAGGTGGCTTCCGCCGCAGCTCGGGTGAACCGCCACCGAACGCAGCCTGCCGTGAACCACGAGCCGTGGAAGCAGCCGTTCCCGCCCCCAAGAGACGGCATCGATCAGCTCCAGCGAGGAATGACGCTCGCGGTTTCGGTCGCTGAGGTGGGTGGCGGCTTCGTCGAGCAGGGCATGGGTGCACGAGCTTGCGTCGATCACCGTCGGGAGCTTCCCCTCGCCGGACCACCGCCACAGCTCCTCCACGGTCCGGTTCGCCATCCAGCGATGGCCCTCGCCATACCCCTTCGACCCCCACGGGGTGCCGCAGCAACGGCCGGCCACCTCGGCCGGGATCCAAACCGGGAGCCCGGCTCGCTTGGAGACAGCCACGAGCGCCTCCGGCAGGCTCGGCGAGGCAGGGTGGCGGAGGCGGGAGCAACCGAAGATCCGGTTGATGCAGGCGGGCAGGTACACCGCCGCCGCCCCTTCCTGGGCCGTCTGCGGCAGCCGGGCCGGGGCGGCCCGGGGCATCCCCGGCCCCCACTCCGGAACCAGCTCGGGGCCGACCAGCCGTCGAGCGGCGCGGGTGGCAGCGCGAAGGGCCGGGTCCCCCGTCACCCTCGATACGGCTTCGCCCGCCCGCAGCCCGCCGCGCGCCGCGCGCTCGACCGCGCGCCAGCGCTTGGCCGTCCGAAGCCCGAACCGCTCGGCCTTGGCCGTCCGCTCCACCCCGCGCAGTCCCTTGATCAGCTTCCCGGTGTCGATCCCCAGCGGGCAGGCCAGCATGCAGGTGCCGTCCGCCGCGCAGGTTTCGATCCCGTCGTACTGGTACTCGACCACCAGGGCACGTTGCACAGGTGACCCATGGGGCTGGCGGGACATCTCGCGGCGCAGCGCGATCCGCTGGCGGGGCGTGGTGGTCAGGGAGCGGCTCGGGCAAACCGGCTCGCAGAACCCGCATTCGACGCAGGTGTCGGCGACCTCCTCGATCGGCGGGGTCGACTTCAGGTCGCGCAGATGAACCGCGGGGTCCCGGTTGAGGACCACTCCGGGGGCCAGCACCCCGTCGGGATCGGCGAGCCGCTTCACCCGCCACATCAGCTCGGTCGCCTTGGCCCCCCACTCCCGCTCCACGTAGGGCGCCATGTTGATGCCGGTGCCGTGCTCGGCCTTGAGCGAGCCGTCGTACTTGTCGACCACCAAGTCGACGAGCTCCTCCATGAACGCCTCGTAGCGATCGCGATCCTCGGCCTCGGAGAACTTCGGGGTCAGCATGAAGTGCAGGTTGCCGGCCGAGGCGTGACCGGCGACCCCGGTCAGGAACCCATGCTCTGCGAGCAGGCCCTGGATGTCGGTTGCCGACTCGGCGATCCGCTCCGGCGGCACGCAGACGTCCTCGATGATCAACGCCGTGCCGGGCGGGCGGAGCCGACCGACGATCCCATGCATGCCCTCGCGAACCCTCCAGAAGACGTCCGTGAGCTCGGCCTCGCGGGTGAACTCCGAACCGCGCAGCAGCTCCCGCCCGGCGAGCGCCTGCATCGCCTGAGCCTCCATCGAGTCCAGATCCGCCTCCTCGTCGGAGCGATACTCGATCAGCAGGGCAGCCGATTCAGGCGGCAGCTCCCGCCAGTAGGAGGGGGTGTCGGGAATCGAGTGGGCGGCGGCGATCAGCGCCGGGGCGACCATCAGCTCCACTGCGCTGGCGCCCGCGTCCACCAGATCGGGAACCGGGTCGGCGGCCTGGGCGAGGTCCGCAAAGTGCACCCAGGCGGTCGTCGTCCGCGGCAGCAGCGGCACGGTCTCGAACACCGCCTCGGCGATGAACGCCAGGGTGCCCTCGGAGCCGACCACAAGGCGCCTGAAGATCTCCAGCGGCGTCTCGGCATCCAGGAACGCGCACAGCCGGTAGCCGGTGGTGTTCTTGATCTGGAACTTGCGCCGGATCCGATCGGCCAGCTCGTCGTCGACCCGGATCTGGTCGCGGATCTCCTCGAGGCCCCGGGCTAGCTCGGGCTCGAGCTCGGCGAACCTTCGCTCGGCATCCGGCGCTCGGGTGTCGATCATGGTTCCCGAGGCCAGCAACAAGGTGAGCCCGCGGACGGTCGAATAGGAGTCGTGGACCACGCCGCATCGCATGCCGCCCGAGTTGTTGGCGATCACCCCGCCGACGGTGGCGAAATCGGTGCTCGCGGGGTCCGGACCGAGCCTTCGCCCATGCGGCGCCAGCACCCGGTTGACATGACCGAGGGTGGTACCCGGGCCGACCCGGGCCAGCGCCCCCTCAGCCTCGGCCGCGACTCCGGCGAAGTGGCGCCGGACGTCGATCAGGAGCCCGGGGCCCTGGGCCTGGCCGTTGAGGCTGGTCCCGGCGGAGCGGAAGGTCACCGGCATGTCGCTTCGGTGGGCGAACTCGAGCGTCTTCGCAACGTCGTCGGCATCGCGGGCCATCACCACCGCCTTCGGGAACAGGCGGTAGGGGCTGGCGTCGGAGGCGTAGCGGACCAGGTCCAGGGGGCGACTCAGGACCCGGTCGGCGCCCAACAGCGACTCGAGCTCGGAGCGAAGCGGTTGTGGGGTGCCTGCCGCCACCCAGTCAGGTGCCCGGTCGGCGGCCGGCGCTTGGGCGTCGGGGGTGATCCGCAGGACGTCAGGCTCGAGCAGGGCCATCGGATCGGCTGCGATGCGTCATCTCAGAACAGGGCCATGCCGGGGGCGACCGCGACCTCGATCAGCCGCGGGCTCGACGCGGGAATGGCGACGGCGAGCGCCTCCCGGAGCTGCTCGAGCCCACCCACCCGGGCGGCCTCGAGCCCGTATCCGGATGCGATCGCCGCCGAGTTGAGAGCCGGCAGGTCGAGGCCCGGGGCGCCGCTCACCTGCTCGACCTCGGCGAACCACTTGAGAATCGAGTACTCCTCGTTGCGGACCACGAGGAAGGTCACCGGGACCCCGTAGGCGGCCGCGGACCAGAACGCCGTCACCGCGTATTGCACCGATCCCTCGCCCATCACGCAGACCACCGGCCGGCTGGGCTGGGCGAGCTGCACCCCGACCGCGGCCGCGAGGCCGAATCCGAGACCTCCTCCAGCGCCGAAGTAGTAGCTGCCCGGCTTCGAGATCCGGAGCTGGTTGCGAAGCGCCAGGGTGCTGGACGGCGACTCCAGGACGACGATTCCGTCCTCCGGGAGGACTTCGCCGAGCGCCGCATAAACGGTCGAGGGGCTGAGGGGATCCGACTCCGGCGGGGCTTCCGGCGCTCCCAGCGGCTCCGGCGCCGGCCGGTCGGACGGTGCGACCTGGGCCAGCAACGCCTCCAGCGCCAGGCCCGGATCGGCGACGATCGCCTCGCCCATCGGCGCCCGTGCCGCCTCGTCGGGATCGCTCGTGATCTGGACCAGCGACGTGCCCTCGGCCAGGAGCGGACCGGGGATGTAGGGGTAGTAGGGAAACACCGAGCTGCCCACCACCAGCACCAGGTCATGGCCCTCGAGCATCTCCGCGAGCGGCCCGATCGCGGGCGGCAGCGTTCCCCTGAAGCTCGGATGGCCCTCCGGAAAGCCGATCCGCCCGCCCCCCGGCGCCGGCGTCGCCCACACGGGCAGGCGCTGGCGCTCGGCCAGCCCGACCGCTTCCTCCCAGGCGCCGGTGGCGTCGACGTCCGGGCCGATCACGAGGGCCGGGTTCGCGGCCTCCTCGAGCCGTCGGGCGAGCGATTGCACCACCGCGGGCTCGGGCGCGGCCCGCCCGCTGACCGAGCGCTCGACCGCGTGCCGCGCATCGGCCGGGTCGAGCTCGGCGCCCCAATCGTCCATCGGGATCGAGACGAACGCCGGGCCGCGCGGCGGCAGGGTCGCCACCTGGATCGCCCGCGAGAGCGCCCCCGGGACGTCCGCCGCTCGCGGCGGCTCGAAGCTCCACTTCACGAACGGATCCGGCACCCGGGTCGCGTCCCGGTTGGTCAGGTTCGCCTGCAGCGTGATCATCGCCCGCACCTGCTGGCCGGCCGTGATCACCAGTGGGGACTTGTTCGCCTGGGCGTTGAAGATCGCGCCCATCGCATTGCCCACTCCGGGAGCCGTGTGGAGGTTGACCAGGGTCGGGCGCCCCGACGCCTGCGCGTAGCCGTCCGCCATCCCGACCACCACCGCCTCCTGGAGCCCGAGGACGTAGCTGAAGTCGTCCGGGAACCCGTGGAGCATCGGCAGCTCGGTCGAGCCCGGGTTGCCGAACATGGTCGTCATCCCGTGGGCTCGAAACAGCTCGTAGGCGGCCTCGCGAACTGTGGTCATCCGCCGCGCCAACCTATCTCAGCGCGCCGGCGAACGCCCTGGACCCGGTGCCCCCTTGACTAGACTCGGCTGCGTGAGCCACGAGCACGCCACCGTCGCCGAGGAGGAGTACCTCCAGATCATGTTCTGGCTCGAGGAGGCCGGACTTCCGATCACGGGCGCCAACATCGCCCGAGCGATGCAGCTCTCGGCTCCCACCGTCCACGAGATGATCGGTCGACTCGAGCGCGACGGCTACGTGGAGCGGCTCTCGGACAAATCGCTCGCGTTCACCGCCGACGGGCGCGATCACGCCAAGGCGATCGTCACCCGGCACCGTCTGATCGAGCGCTTCCTGACCGACGTGCTCGGGGTGCCCTGGGACGAGGTCCACGAGGAGGCCGAGCGGCTCGAGCACGCGATGTCACCGGTGCTCGAGGAGCGGATGCTGGCGGCGATCGGCGACGCCAAGACCTGCCCCCACGGGCACCCGATCGTCGAGGGGGCGCGCGAGCAGGGGGCGCTGCTCGCAGACGTCGAGGCCGGGGCCAGCGTGCACGTGCTGCGGTTCGAGAACGAGGCCGAGGAGATCCTCCACTACCTGAAGGCAGCCGGCCTGCAGCCCGGGCTCGACGGAACCCTCGAGCGCTCCGACGAGCAGGAGGTCGTGGTCAGCTCCGACGACGGCGAACACGTGGTCTCCCGGAGCGTCGCCGAGACGGTGTCGGTCCGAGCCGACCCGTCACCGGATCCGCGGGCCCCGCTCCCCGAGCAGCTCGAGCTGAGCTCGGATCGCTACGGGCGCTGATCAGGCATGGGAGTGAGGGGCTTAAGCTCCGAAAGCAGGCATGTCAGGGCGCCGAAGGCACCCGCAAGTCGATTCAGAAGGGATTCAACTCAGACCTCGCCGCAGATCTGCCGCAGGCGCCGGTACAGGGCCTGGTCCTGGGCCCGCATCGCGTACTCGCGGCGACGCACCGATGCCTCGTGCTGGCGCACGGCCGCCGCCAGTGACGAGAATCGCCGCTCGGCCAGATTGCGTTCGCTGACCGCATCCAGCTTCCGCGATCCCTCAACCATCGTGATCGGAGTCATCGTTGCTCACCTCCTGTACTTGTGGCCTCGATTGAGCACTGCGTCGCTCGAGGCTAGGCGGGGGCGGTAAGCAGCGTGTAACGGCGCGGTAAAAGTTTGCTTCAGGCCGGGCTCGCCGCACGGATCCCCGCGAGCGCTCGGCAGAGCCTCGCGATCCCCTCCGAGATCCGCTCGGCGGGGACGCTCGCGAACGACAGCCGCAGGCTCGACCTCCCACCTTCGAGCATGAAGTCCGGCCCGGCGACGAAGGCGACGCCCTCCTGGAGCGCCGCCGTCAGGAGCTCCGCGGAGTCGACGTCCTCGCCCAGGGTCAGCCAGAGGAAGTACCCGCCCCCCGGGACCACGAACTCGGCTTCGGGAAGCTGCTCCCTGAGCGCCTCGACCAGGGCGTCCCGGCGCTCGCGCAGCGCTCCCTTGACGAAGGCGATGTTCTCCTCCAGCGCCCCGGAGCGGCACAGCTCCCAGACGATCGACTCGGCGAGCATGTTCGGCGAGATGTACGTCTCGCCGGCCCGCTTGGCGAGCTTGGCGATCTCCTCGCCGGGGCCCGCCAGGTAGCCGACGCGGACGCCCGGGCTGACCGTCTTCGAGAAAGACGACGCGTAGATCACCCGCTCGGCGCCGTCCAGCGACAGCATCGTCGGCGGCGGGGGGCGTTCGAACGAGAGCTCCCGGTAGGGATCGTCCTCGAAGACCCACAGGTCGAGCTCGGCGGCGAGCGCGACCAAGCGCTCCCGCTTCGGCGCAGAGAGGGTGCATCCGGCCGGGTTGTGGAAGTTCGGGATCGCGTGCACGAGGGTCGCCGGCCCCACTCGCATGGCGCCCTCCAGCTGCGCCAGGTCGGGGCCGTCCGACTCGAGAGCCACCCCGACTCGTTCGGCGCCGAGGCGCTCCAAGAGCAGCAGGGTGCGGTCGTAGGACGGCTGCTCGACCACCACCCGGTCGCCCGGCTTGACGAGGTGCTGGAACAGCATCGCCGCGGCCTCCAGCGATCCGTTGGTGACCATCACCTGGGTGGGCTCCAAGCCGTGGCGCTCGGCGACCCACTCCCGCAGCCCCTGGTGCCCGACCCCGGTCCCGTACGAGAGGGCACGCTGCCAGTCGTCGGCGAGCGCCCGCTGCGCCGCCTCCCGCACCGCCTCCGCGGGCAGGATGTCGGCGCTCGGTGCGCCACGAGCGAAGCTGATCGCGTCGGCGGCCATCCCGAGGCGAGTATAGGCGGGGTAGAAGAGGCGCCCTCAGCGGGATCCGGCGGGGTTGGGAGCGTTCCCTTCGCATAGCGAAGGAAAGGCGCCAGTTGGCCCCTACCCCGCCCCTATCTCGGTGGCCGGGGCGGGGCAGCTAGGCCCGGGCCCCGACCGCCGCCACGGCCAGCTGGGCGGCCTCGGTGGGGGAGCGGCCGACCCGCACGCCCCGCGCCTCCAGGGCCTGCTTCTTCGCCTCGGCGGTTCCCGAGGAGCCGGAGATGATCGCTCCGGCGTGGCCCATCTGCTTGCCCGGCGGCGCGGTGAACCCCGCGATATAGGCGACCACGGGTTTGGTGACCTGCTCGGCGATGAAGTCCGCCGCCCGCTCCTCGGCGTCGCCGCCGATCTCCCCCACCATCACGATCAGCTCCGTCTCGTCGTCCTGCTCGAACAGGGTCAGCACGTCGATGAAGTCCGAGCCGACGATCGGGTCGCCGCCGATGCCGACGATCGAGGAGTTGCCCGCGCCGGCCTGCTTGAGCTCGTTGCCGATCTGGTAGGTGAGCGTGCCCGACTTTGAGACCACGCCGATCGAGCCGGGCTCGAAGAACTGAGCCGGGATGATCCCCACGTTCGACTTCCCCGGGGAAAGCGCGCCGGGGCAGTTGGGGCCGATCAGGCGCACCCCGGCCTCCTTGGCCTGCCAGTAGACGCGCAGCATGTCGTATACGGGGATCCCCTCGGTGATCGCAATCACCGTGTGCACGCCCGCCTCGATCGCCTCGCTGATCGCCCCGGCGGCGAACTTGGCGGGAACGAAGATCATCGACGTGTTCGCGCCCCGCTCGGCGACCGCCTCGGCGACCTTCTCGAAGATCGGGATGCCCTCGACCTCCTGGCCCCCCTTCCCGGGCGTCACGCCGGCGACCACGTCGGTGCCGTAGTCACGGTTGCGCAGCCCGTGAAAGCTGCCTTCGCGGCCGGTCAGGCCGCTGATCACCAGCTTCGTCGCTTGGTCGACGATGATCGCCATCAGACGTTTGCGAGCTCCACCACTCGCTCGGCAGCGCCGAGCATGGTCTTCTCCACGTGTAGGTCGGGGAGGTCGGCGTCGGCCAGCATCCCCAGCCCCTCCTGGGAGTTGGTGCCGTCGAGCCGAACCACAAGGGGAACATCGATCGCGACCCTGGCCGAGGCGTCGATGATCCCCTTGGCGATCTCGTCACAGCGGGTGATGCCGCCGAAGATGTTGAACAGGATCGCGTTCACGTTGTCGTCCGAGGTGATGACGTCGAGGGCGTCGACGATCGTCTCCGACTTCGAGCCGCCACCGGCGTCGAGGAAGTTGGCCGGCCTGCCCCCCGCCTGAGCGACCACGTCGAGCGTCGACATGCAAAGCCCGGCACCGTTGCCGAGGATGCCCACGTTCCCGCCCAGCTTCACGTAGGTGAGCCCCTTCTCCTTCGCCATCCGCTCCTGCAGGTCCTCGGCGGAGCGATCCCGCAGCTCGGCCAGCTCCTCGTGTCGGTAGAGGGCGCTGTTGTCGATCGTGATCTTGGAATCCAGGGCCACCACCTCCCGATCCGAGGTGACGATCAGCGGGTTGACCTCGATCAGGGTCGCGTCCTCCTCGAGCGCCACCCGGTACAGCTTCACCAGCAACTCCCCCACCTGGCCGGTGACGTCCTCGTCGATGCGGGCGTCGATCGCGAGCTGTGCGGCGGCCTTGGCGTCGAACTCCTCCCCGGGTTCGAGGTGCCGCCGTACCAGCGCGGAAGCATCCGCCTCGGCGATCTCCTCGATGTCCATGCCCCCCATCCGCGAGAGCATCACGAGCAGCTTCTTCTCGGACCGGTCGAGGATGATCGACGCGTAGTACTCGGCGTCGATCTTCGAAGCCCGCTCCACCCACACCTCGTGGACGGTGAAGCCGCGGATGTCCATCCCAAGGATCGCCTCGGCGTGCTTCAGCGCCTCGTCGCGGTCGTTGGCGATCTTGATCCCGCCGGCCTTGCCGCGCTTGCCGATCCGCACCTGGGCCTTGATCACGCAGGGATAGCCGACCTCCTCGGCCGCCTCGACCGCGGCGGGCACGGTGGCGGCGTGGCCCCCCTGGGGCACGGCTACGCCGTGCCTGGCGAATAGCTGCTTGCCCTGGTACTCGAGCAGGTCCACTAAGAGGGAGCGGCGGTCACGCGTTTGCGCATCAGGCGCGGCGCAGCCTACCCGAACGCCCGCGGAGCCGGGTTGGGGGGTGACGCCCATCCGTGGCGCTCGCCGACTGCAGAAATGTGTCGCTTGCCATAATCCCGCGGCCCCTCGCCCACGCCGGGGCCGTCACCGGAAGTCCCCGGAACCGCTCTCATGCCGCTGCCCAAGCTCAAGGACATCAACTGGGTCACCGCCGACTGCTACGGCACCCTGATCGATTGGGAGAAGGGGATTGTCGACGCGTTCGGCAAAGAGGCCGAACGCGACGGCTTCAGTTTCGAGGAAGGCCCGTTCGTCGCCCGGTTCTTCGAGATCCAGGCGGAGATCATCAGGGGCTCCTACGAGCTCTACGCCGAGGTCCTTCGCCGCGCGACCGTGAGAGCGGCCAAGGAGATCGGCTGGGAGCTCGAGCCCTCGCGGGCCCAGTTCCTGCCCGACAGCGTCGCCCGCTGGGCGCCGTTCCGCGAGGCGAACGCCGCCATGGATCGCCTCTCGAAGCGTTACGAGGTGGGGATCGTCTCCAACATCGACGACAAGCTGCTGGGCGTCTCACGGCGCCACCTTCGCACCGAGCTCGACCTGGTGGTGACGGCTCAGCAGGTGCGCAGCTACAAGCCGGATCCCGCGCACTTCAAGGAGTGCGCTCGCCGAATCGGCGGCAAGAAGGGCTGGGTGCACATCGCCAGCGGCTACGACACGGACGTCGCCCCGGTCTTGAAGATGAACGTGCCGGTGATCTGGGTCAACCGCAGCGGCGAGAAGCTCGACGGGCGCAAGCCGCCGACCGCCACGGTCAAGAACTTTCGCGAGGCGGCCAAGAGGCTTGGCGCCGGCTGACGCCGTCCCGCGCGATCCCGCCGACGAGGCAATGGTGGCCCGCGCGCACGAGCGCTTCGCCGCCGAGCGCCACCGCACCCGACGCGGGCTTCGGCGACCCCGAAGCGGGTTGCCCAACCTGCTGGTGATCGGTGGCCTCAAGTGCGGCACGACCAGCCTCCACCACTACCTCAACCTGCACCCGGAGATCGAGATGTCGCGTCCCAAGGAGCTCAACTTCTTCGTCGCCGAGCTCAACTGGCCGCTGGGACGCGACTGGTATGCGACCCATTTCGACCCCCGGGCGGCTGTTCGCGGCGAGAGCTCTCCGCACTACACGAACCGGCCTCGGTTCGAGGGCGTCGCGGAGCGGATCGGCTCGCTGCTCGGCGAGCCTCGACTGATCTACGTGGTTCGCGACCCGATCGACCGAATGCTCTCGCACTACCTCCACAACGTCGGAGGGGGCTATGAGCAACGGGCGTTGACGGAGGCGCTGTCGGACCCCGACAGCTCCTACGTCGCCCGGAGCCGCTACGCCTACCAACTCGAGCCCTTCCTGGACGCCTTTGGCCCCGAGCGGGTCGAGATCGTCACCCGGGAGGAGCTGAAGCGCGACCGGCCGGGGACAATGGGGCGGGTGTTCGCCTTCGTCGAGGTCGACCCCGGCTTCACCTCGGAGCAGTTCGAGCGGGAGTGGGAGACCGGTACCGCCAAGGGAGGGGCGCGCTTCCGGATCCTGGACCAGGCAGTGCGGCTCCCCGGGCTGCGGGCGCTCGACCGCAACTTCGACCGCCTGCCCGAATCGCTGCGCTGGCTGGTGGAGCGGGTCGTCCACGACCCGGCGACGGGCGAGGTCGCCAAGCCCGAGGTGCCGGCCCAGCTTCGGGAGCAGCTTGCCGACCTGCTGCGGGAGGACACGGAAAGGCTCGGGGAGCTCACGGGGCGACGCTTCGACTGGCTCGACTAAGCGCCCTTGGGGCTACGGCAGGCGGCCCGCACGGCGCCTAAGCTGTGCCCATGCGCGTGTCCGTAGCAGCGGACGAGCGGGTCGGGGTGGCGAGCGCGCTGATCGAACAGCTTCGCCGCCGCGGGCATCAGCCGATCGGCCACGGAGCGCTCGCGGAGGGCGAGCGCGACGACTGGGCCTGGGCGAGCGAGGCCGCGGCGCGGGACGTCGCCGAGGGTCGGGCCGAGCAGGCGATCGTCTGCTGCTGGACCGGGACCGGGGCCTCGATCGCCGCCAACAAGGTCCCAGGCGTTCGGGCGGCGCTCTGCGGCGACGCCCCGACCGCCGCCGGGGCCAGGAGGTGGAACGACGCCAACGTGCTCGCGCTGAGCCTGCGAGGTACCTCCGAGGCCGAGCTGGGCGAGATCCTCGACGCCTGGTTCGAGTCGGGGCCGAGCGGCGACTCCGAGGATCGGGCCAACATCGCTCACATCGCCGAGATCGAGGGGTGACGGGCTAGCCTCCGCTCAATGCTCCGCCTGTTTCCCGACCCGGGCCCGACCTCCGTGCCCGAACAGCTCGACGGGCTCACGCTGGTCGATCGCTCGCTCGCCGAACGCCCGTACCTGGTCACCAACTTCGCCATCACCCTCGACGGCAGGGCCACCCTCGGGGGGCGCTCGGGCGAGATCGGCAGCGACACCGACACCAAGATGCTGGTCGGGCTTCGAACCAAGGTCGACGCGGTGATGATCGGCGCCGGCACCATGCGAGCGGAGCGCTACGGGCGGGTGCTGGCCGACTCGGAGAAGCGCTCCCGGCGCGAGCGTCAAGGGCTCCCTCACGACCCGCTGATGGTGATCGTCAGCGGCCGGCTCGACCTTCCCTGGGACGCACCCCTGTTCACGGACGGGGGCGGCCGGGTGCTGATCTTTACCTCCTCCTACGCCGAGCAGCCGCAGACCCGGACCCCGGTTCGGATTGTCCGCCACGAGGACCGTGTCGACCTCGCCGCGGCGCTTCGCCACCTACGGGTCGAGCGCGGGGTGCGGGCGGTGCTCTGCGAGGGCGGCCCCCGCCTGCACGCCCAGCTGATCGAGGCCGGCCTGGTCGACGAGCTGTTCGTGACCCACGCTCCGAAGCTGGCGGGCGGCGACGGACCGGGCCTGGCCGAGGGCCTGGCCGAGCGGGAGCGTCCGCTCGAGCTCGCCTGGCTGCTGGAGCAGGACGGCGAGCTGTTCGCCCGCTACCGCCTCGGCTAGCCGACCGCGGGAATCAAGCCCGCCGCCTCGACCCGCTCTTCTCCCCGGCGAAGCATCCGCAGGGCGAGGATGGTCCCTCCCAGCGTGGCCGCCACTCCGAGGCTGAGCTGGACGCTGAGCAGCCCCTCGCGGGTCCAGTACACGTCCCGGAAGTCGAGCAGCAGCGCCGCCTCGTCGAAGGTCAGCCCGATCCCGGCGCCGAACGGGACCGCAAGCCCCTGCTCGAGCCGCTGGTCGTCGGTGAGGAGCGCCAGCGAGCCCGAGGCGAAGGCGATCAGGATCCCGGGGACGAAGTGATGGATGTGACGGCCACCAAGCCGGACGTTTCCCGCCGGCCACCAGCCGCTGCGGATGCCCGCCGTCGAAAGCCTGACCACGGCGAAGGCGAACACAAATCCGGTCAGCAGGTTGAAGAGCACCGTCTCGTGCCTGGGCGTGGCCTCGTAGCCCTCGACCAGGACGGCGACGGTGTCCTGGGTCGCCCGGCCCGCGGTCTCGAGCCTCTGCTCCGCCCCCTTCAGCGCCGTTGGGGGCTGGGGGCGTCGGGCGGCCCGTCGGCGCGCCAGGCGGGCGCCCTCCCGGACGATCACCGTTCCGGCGGTCGCGACCGCGATCGTGGCCAGGCCCAGGGTGAGCCGATCGGCCCGGCGTCGAACCGCGCGCCGCCTGATCCAGGCGCGGAGCCGGCGCATCGCTACAGCCGAACCAGGTTGGCGGCCTCGATCCCCCTGGTGACGCCGCGGAGGTCGAGCACCAGCTCGGCATCGCGCACCACCCGCTCGTGGTCGACCTCGGGGTGGGCGGTGACGATGCAGGCGAGATCGGCGCTCGCGAGCTGGTCCTCGAGCTCGCTCGAGGCAAGCCCCAGTTCGGTCAGCTCCGGCACGTGGGGGTCGTGGTAGGCGATCTCGCCGCCGAGCTCCCGGAGGGCGCGGATGATCCTCAGCGCCGGCGCCTCGCGAAGGTCGCCGACGCCGCCCTTGTAGGCGACACCGATGATCAGGATCCGGCTGCCCTTGACCGGCTTGCCGACCTGATTCAGCGCCCGCTCGATCCTCTCGACGCAGAACTGGGGTTGCGACTGGTTCAGCTTTCCGGCCAGCTCGACGAACTCGGTGTAGAAATCGTGCTCGCGCGCCTTGAACGCGAGGTAGAACGGGTCGACGGGCAGACAATGACCGCCCATCCCGGGGCCGGGCTCGAACCTCATGAAGCCGAACGGCTTCGTGGCCGCGGCGTCGACCACCTCCCAGACGTCGATCCGCATCCGCTCGCACAGTCGCGCGAGCTCGTTTACGAGCGCGATGTTGACGGAGCGGAAGATGTTCTCGAGCAGCTTGCTGAGCTCGGCGACTTCCGGGGAGGAGACCTCGACCAGGTCATCGCAGATCAGCCCGTAGAGATCGACCGCCCGGCGGCGGCAGGCGTCGGTCAGCCCCCCGACCACCTTGGGCGTGGTGCGGAGCGAGTGGTCAGTGCGCCCGGGGTCGATGCGCTCCGGCGAATAAGCGAGGTTGAACTGCCGGCCGGCGGCCAGCCCGGACTCCTCGAGGATCGGCAGCAGGCGCTCTCGCGTCGTCCCCGGATAGGTGGTCGACTCCAGCACCACCAGCCGGCCTTCCTGGAGGACGCGGGAGAGCTGGGTGGCGGCATCGACCAGGTACGAGAGATCCGGTTCCCGGTGGTTCGCGAGCGGGGTCGGCACGCAGATCACAACCGCCTCGCAGGTCGCGAGTGCCCGGTACTCGTCGGTGACGGTGAATCGCTCGGCGACCGACCTGAGGCGCTCGGACGCGACGTCCTCCACGTCCGACTCGCTGCGACGCAGACGGCCCACCCGCCGCTGGTCGGCATCCACACCCACCACCTCGCAGCCGGCCTCGGCGAAGGCGACCGCGAGCGGCAGGCCCACGTAACCGAGACCGATGATTCCAACCCTCATCGCCGCAAGAGGTTAGTGCCCGCCGCGGAACGGAGCCGATGGCGGCGGGGCGGCCAGCCAGGCCGTGAGCGCCTCGGGATCCCCCGCCAGCACAGCGTCTGCCAGCTGCTCGATCAACCGTCGATTGAGCTCCGAGCCGCTGTCCCCGGGGTCGGCGGCATCGGTGGCGACCGCCGCCACCGGGATCCGCAGCTTGGAGGCGACCAGAAGCGCCGCCAGCACCAGGTCGGATGACCCGACCAGCACCACCCGGTCCACGGCCGCCAGCCGGTCCTCGAATGCCCGCAGGGCCGCCGCGATCCGCCCGATCTCGCCGGCGCCCCCGAGCGCCCCGTCCTCCGGCGGGTCGATCAGATGGAGGTCCTGGTCAAGGGCCTGCGCGGCGACGCGGCGGTCGCCCACCACCATCACGTTCACGGCTGCACCCTTACCAGGCGCGAGGACGAAGCGGGCGCGCGGTGAAAGAAATGGCCCTCCATTCGGGTAGATAGAGTTGGATGCTGATGCGGAGGATCTTCGTCCCGTTGAATCTCGGGGTGGGTGCGACCCGACATCTGATCTGGTACCTCAGCTACCAGATCACCGGGGAGGCGCGCCACAGCGAGACGTCCGACAGTCGCGCCTGAAGTTCCTCTCGGACCTCACGGGCAGCGCCTGGGGCACATAGACTTCGGTCCATCGTGGGAACCGAGCGGAGGACGGTGACCCGATCGAGGGGTTGATGATGGATTGCCCGCTGCTCGTGAAGCAGATCGCGGAGCGGGCCGAGCGGGTGTTCGCCGACCGCGAGGTGATCGCCAGGACCCAGGACGGGGTCGAGCGGTCCAGCTACAGGCAGGTGGTCGAGCGCGCGCGGCGCCTGGCGTCGGCGCTGACGGAGCTCGGCGTGAAGCCGGGCGACCGGGTTGCGAGCTTCGCCTGGAACTCGCTTCGCCACCTAGAGCTCTACCTGGCCGTGCCGAGCATGGGCGCCGTCCTCCACACCCTCAACATCCGCCTGTCCGAGGCGGACCTCCGCTACGTCGTCGAGCACGCGGGCGATGAGGTGGTCTTTCTCGACGCGTCGCTGGCCGAGGCGATGCCGAGCTTCGAGGGGGTCGAGCGTGAGGTCCTGATGCCCGATGGAGCCGGCGTGCGCGAGGGCGCGGTGGCGTACGAGGAACTCATCGCCGGCGGGGACCCGGAGTTCGAGTTCCCGGAGCTGGGGGAGAACGCGGCGGCGGCCATGTGCTACACGAGCGGCACAACCGGGCGACCGAAGGGGGTCCTGTACTCGCACCGCTCAATCGTGCTGCACACGCTCGGGGCGGGGCTGCCGGACTCGATGGACATTCGCGAGGTGGACTCGGTGATGCCGGTGGTGCCGATGTTCCACGCCATGGCCTGGGGGGTCCCGTACATAGCCGCCATGGTCGGCGCTCGGCAGGTGCTGCCGGGACCCGACCTGACTCCACGAGGGCTCGCCGACTTGATCGAGGCCGAGGGGGTGACGATGAGCGCCGGGGTGCCGACGATCTGGAACGGCGTGCTCAGCCTTGACCCCGCACCGGACCTGTCGAGCCTGAGGGTGCTGAAGGCGGGCGGCGCCGCGGTGCCCGAGTCGTTGATTCGCGGCTTCGAGGAGCGCTTCGGGGTGCCCGTCGTGCAGGGCTGGGGGATGACCGAGACGAGTCCTTTGGCCGCCACGTCGCGGGTGCCCGCCGGGGTCGACCCGACCTCCGACGAGGGCTACGCGTTGCGGGCCACCGCGGGACGCGTCCTGCCGCTGATCGACTTCCGCGTGGACCAGGACGCCGGCGGCGAGCTCCAGGTGCGGGGGCCCTGGATCGCCCGCGCCTACTACGAGGACGCGAGCGGCGCCGACAAGTTCACCGACGACGGCTGGCTTCGGACCGGCGACGTGGCGGAGGTCGAGCGCGGCTCCTACGTGAAGCTCGTCGATCGGACCAAGGACCTGGTCAAGTCCGGGGGCGAGTGGATCTCCTCGGTCGAGCTCGAGAACGCGATCATGGCCCACCCCGACGTGGCCGAGGCGGCGGTGATCGCCGTACCCGACGAGCGCTGGGGCGAGCGGCCCTGCGCCTGTGTCGTCCGGCGGCAGGGTTGCCAGATTGACGACGAGGCCCTCCGGGCCCACCTCGGCGACCGGGTCGTCAAGTGGTGGATCCCAGAGCGATTCGAGTTCATCGACGAGGTGCCCAAGACCTCGGTCGGCAAGTTCGACAAGAAGGTGCTTCGGGTCCGATTCGGGGGCGCCGAAGCTTCGCTTCTCCCCGAGTCCGGCTGAGCCTCAGCGAACCGGCTCGGCGTCGAGCGCCACCTGAGAAGATCACGGGGAGCGTTAAGCGGTCTTGTCGACGGGAAGCCGAGAATAGATGGGGATCACCTTGGGGCTGGCCAAGCACAGGCTGCGCGTCCACCCGAGCCGGAGCATGAGGACGGTGACCGCCGAGATCGATGCCCTGCTCGGCTCGCCCGGGCGAGCCGAGGCCCCCGGCGGTGCGCTGCTGGCGAGCGAGCTGATCGCCCAGGTCGTCGGTCGGGACCCGCGTATGGGCAATCACGCAGTTGACCTGACGATCGAGCTGCGGGAGGACGCCGTGCGCATGGAGGCGAGCGGGCCGACGGCGCCGTCGGCTCCCGGGGGGTCCGATTCGGGCGTCCCCACCGACCCCTTGGCGAACTGGGGCCCCTTCATCCTCGACCGGCTCGCCGACCGCTGGGGCGTGCGCGAGGGTGCGCGGTCGGCGATCTGGGCCGAGATCGACCGTCGCGCGTCCGCCCTCCCGTAGACGCATTACGCGTCCGGGTGGCTAGGCTTGCCCTGACGATGGTCGCCGATCGCGGTTCAACGGTCCTTGTCACCGGTGGCTCCGGATTCCTCGGCAGCTGGTGCGTGATCGAGCTTCTACGCCGCGGCCACGAGGTCCGGACCACGGTCCGCAGCCTCTCCCGCGAGCCCCAGGTGAGAGCAGCCGTCGCCTCCGAGCTCGATCCAGGAGAGCGGCTCCGGGTGATGGGGGCCGACCTGACCTCCGATGACGGCTGGGCCGAGGCCGTCGCGGGCTGCGACTACGTCCTCCATGTCGCCTCGCCGTTCCCGCCCAAGCAGCCAAAGGACCCGGACGAGCTGATCCTGCCGGCGCGCGAGGGAACGCTCCGCGTGCTTCGGGCGGGACTCGATGCCGGAGTGAAGCGGGTGGTCGTCACTTCCTCGGTGGCCGCGATCAGGCTCACCGCCGGGGCGGCCGCCAGACCGCTCGACGAGGGCGACTGGACCGACCCCGACAGCGCCGGGCTGACTCCCTACGTCCGCTCGAAGACGCTCGCCGAGCGCGCGGCCTGGCAGCTGGCGCAGGAGCGCGGCGAGGAGGATCGCCTGGCGGTGGTCAACCCCGGGGCGATCATCGGACCGGTGCTCAACGACGACCTCTCCTACTCGCTGCAGATGGTCCAACGCCTGCTCGGAGGCACCCCGGGTGTCCCCAGGCTGGGCTTCAGCCTGGTCGACGTCCGGGACGTGGCCGACCTCGAGATCAGGGCGATGACCGCACCGGAGGCGGGCGGTGGGCGCTTCATCGCGGTGACCAAGTTCCTCTGGATGGCCGAGGTCGGGGAGGTTCTTCGCCGGCGGCTCGGGCCGGCGGCCTCCAAGGTGCCCACCCGCACGGTCCCCAACCTGTTGGTGCGGGGGATGGCCCTGTTCGACCCGGGTATCCGTTCGGTGGTCGGCGGGCTCGGGAAGCGAACCGATCTCTCCTCCGACAAGGCGAGGAGCTCGCTGGGCTGGACGCCTCGCCCGATCGAGGACACGATCGCCGAGACCGGCGAGAGCCTGATCCGCCACGGCGCGGTGGGCGCCGCCGCCTGACGGTGGCGGCCGGACGCTGAGCGCGCGATCCGTGCCAGACCCGGGGGCCTCGGAGCAGCCGGCCGCGGCCTCGTTCACCGGTCGGTCCGCCTGGGCGCGGAACCTGGCCGCCCCGGTGAGGGACTTCCTGGGCGCCGAGACCGGCGGCGCGGTGGTGTTGCTGTGTGCCGCCCTCGCGGCCCTTGCCTGGGCCAACTCCCCTTGGTCGGATTCGTACGAGTCGTTCTGGACCACGAAGCTCTCGGTCCAGGTCGGGACCGAGGGCGTGTCGCTGGATCTGCGGCACTGGGTCAACGAGGGCCTGATGACCCTCTTCTTCCTGGTGGTGGGGCTCGAGGCCAAGCGGGAGCTCGATACCGGAGAGTTGCGTGAGCGACGACGCATGGCGATCCCGGTTGCGGCCGCGGCCGGCGGGATCGCGGTCCCGATCGCGATCTTCCTGGCCTTCAACGCGGGCGGAAGCGGAGCCCACGGCTGGGGGGCGGCGATGTCGACTGACACCGCCTTCGCGCTCGGCGTCCTCGGCCTGGTCGCACCGGGAGGCACCCGCCTGCGGGTTCGCCTGCTGACCCTGGCCGTGGTCGACGACCTGGTGGCGCTAGCCGTGATCGCGGTGGTCTACACCGAGCACGTCTCGCTGGTCCCGCTGGCGATCGCGGGCTGCCTGTTCGCCGGCGTGCTGGCGCTCCGCTACGCGCCCGCCAACTGGCGCAGCCCGGCGGCGCTGCTGGCCGGCGTCGGCGTCTGGGTGGCATTGTTGGAGTCCGGCATCGACCCGGTGATCTCGGGGCTGGCGGTCGGGCTCGCCACCGGCGCCTATCCGCCGACCCGCACCGATCTCGAGCGGGTGACGGAGCTGACCCGGTCCTTTCGCGAGCAACCCACCCCGGCGCTTGCGCGCTCGGCGCAGCTGGGCGTCGCATCGGCGATCTCGCCCAACGAGCGCCTCCAGCACAGACTCCATCCGTGGACGAGCTTCGTGATCGTGCCCCTGTTCGCGCTCGCCAACGCCGGGATCCACGTCGACGGCCAGCTGCTCGGCGACGCCGTGACCTCGCCGGTGACGCTCGGGATCATGGTCGGCTACGTGGTCGGCAAGCCGCTCGGCATCGTCGGGGCGTCGTGGCTGGCGTCGCGATCGTGGCTCGCGGGTCTTCGCCGGGCCCTGAGCTGGCCGGTGATCGTCGGCGGAGGAACCGTCGCCGGGATCGGGTTCACGGTCTCGCTCCTGATCTCGACCCTGGCATTCGACGGCAGGGAGTTGGAGGAGGCGAAGCTGGGCGTGCTCGCGGCGGCCGTTCTGGCCTCGCTGCTGGCGACAGGGGTGTTCGCGGTGATCAGGCGGTTGCCCGAGACGGTGAGGGCGCGTCAGATCTCCGGCACCGCCGACGAGCTCCTCGACCTCTCGGACGACGTCGATCCGGACCGCGACCACATTCGCGGGCCCGAGGAGGCCCCGGTGACCCTGATCGAGTACGGCGACTACCAATGCTCCTTCTGCGGTCAGGCGGAGGTTGTGATCCGCGAGCTGCTGGTTTCGTTCGGCGACGAGCTGCGCTACGTGTGGCGCCACCTACCCCTCAACGACGTCCACCCGAATGCGCAGATGGCGGCCGAAGCGGCGGAGGCGGCCAACACCCAGGGCGCCTTCTGGCCGATGAACGACTTGCTCCTGGAGCGCCAGGACATGCTCACCCCACCCGACCTCACCCGGCATGCGGAGAAGCTGGGGCTCGACCTGGAGCGCTTCGCGGATCAGCTTCGCCGTCGCGAGCATGCGCCCCGAGTGGCCGAGGACGTCGCCACCGCCGACGCCAGCGGCGTGGCCGGCACCCCGAGCTTCTTCATCAACGGCAGACGGCATCAGGGGGCTTACGACGTCGACACCCTGACGGCGGCGGTCAGGCGCGCGAGATACCGAGCCCGGGTTGTCAATCCCGAATCCCGCACGCCCGCAGTGCGCGCCGGCGGCTGAGGTAGTTGTCGACTCGGTAGATCTTGCCGTCCAGCATCTCGATCACCTGCCAGTAGTCGAGCTCCATCGGGAAGCCGCTTCCCGCCCCTCGGGCCTGGAAGTGCACCGAAACCAGGATCCTCCCGTCCGGGGCCTCGATGAAGTCCGCGGGATCCATCTCCCACTCCTCCCAGGCGGCGAAGAAGGAGCTCCAGAACTCGACGATCCGCGCCGCGCCGCTGAGAGTCTGGGGCGCATCCGGTCCCTGGCCCTCGACGAAGCGCCAGCTGATCTCCGGATGCATGAACTCGCCGGAGCGATCCCATTCGCCCCGATTCAGGGCGGCATATCCCTCGCGCAGCCTTTGGACGTCCGTGGACATCGTCAACTAGAGCAGGCGTGAGATGCGCCCGGCCAGCGACGCGCCCAGCGAGACCAGCCCCGATCGTTCGATCCGGCCATCGTCGGTGGCGCTCACCGGCAGCTCGGGCGGCCGGCGGAGCGCGAACAGGATCCGGTCGAGCGCCCGCGCCGGAGCAAAGATCTCGGGCTGCGAGAGGGACCAAACCTCACACCGGGGCTGAGTGGAGCCCGCTCGCTCGAGGATCCCGTTCACAGCCCGTCGGGCCGCCTCGTTGGCGCCCTCCATGGTGGCCAGGTCGGTGTGAGTGCGAACGTAGTCGGCGGCGAGCACGAGGTTCTCGATTGCGGTCGTCGCCTCGGGGCGGTTGTCCCATGAGCCGACTGTGTTGACCAGCAGCGGCTCGAGGTTCTCCGCGGCGGTCGGGTTCGGGTGGACGATGTCGGGGTCGAGGAAGGCGTGGAGCCGGTTCGCATCCTCCAGCACGTCGATCCCGGCGTCGTTCAGGCTTCGCTTCAGCTGGGCCCAGACCTCTTCGCACACCTCCTCGCTCGAGCAGTACATCGCCTGCTTGCCGTTGTTTCCCTGTGCCTCCCAGTCGGAGACGTCGACCGAGAGGATGCCCTCCACCCGGCCGTCGCCCAGCTGGCCGAAGTCGATCCCCGGCCAGAACTGGCGTTGGGAGATCGAGGTCAGGGCCCAGAGGGAGTCGACGTACAGGCTGTGCCCGTTGACGACCGGAACGTCGCGGTCGAGATAGAACATCACCCCGTTCATCCAGCGGGTCCGAAGGCGGTTCAACCCGGCGAGCTGCGGGTCTGCCTGCTTGATCGGATCCGTGGCCAGGAGTCGCATCACCTCGACCGGCACCGCCGCCATGTAAAAGTCCGCCGAGTCCTCCAGGGGTCGCCCGTCAGCGACGACGCTGACGTGGGTGACGCTGCCACCGCTCGTGTGGATGGCCTGCACCTGATGCCGGGTCCGGTAATCCACTCCCAGGGAGCGCAGGTATGCCAGCCACGGATCGATCCAGACGTCATTGGTCGGTCCGTTGAGCACCCTGTCCACCTGACGCCCCGGACGGGCCAGGTCGAACAGCAGCTGCATCAGGATCGAGCCCCCGGTGCGAGCGCTCATCTCGCGGGCTTTGGCGGCCACCAGCGTCCGCGTCAAACCGTCGGCGAGGAACTTGCCGTACTCGGGGGACCGCGTCTGTGCTCCTGAGAACTCCCACCAGCTCTGGTGCTCGTACTCGGCGAAGCGCCGCTCCTCGCAGCTGGTCATCAGCAGCAACAGGGCGTTGACGAACTTGGCCTGATCGGAGGCGGGGATCCCAAGCGTCGTCGCCTGGGCGAGCAGAGAATCGAAGGCCTGGCCGAGGTCGTCGAGCGAGGAGGGAAAATGCGCCGGGGTGACGATCTCGGCTCGTCCCTCGAGCGCCAGCTGCACCTCGCGGGTGGGGACCAGGTTGCCCAGCACCCCCTGCTCCTGGTCGCCGTAGGGGATCCGCTGCATGGTGTGGGGCAGGTGGCGGTAGAAGCCCGGGAAGAAGCGGAAGCCGTGTTCGGCCGGGAGGTCCCTTCGGCCCCGCCTCCCGGATTTCGGAACCGGGAGGCTCCTCGCCTTGCCACCGGGGATCGCGCGCGCCTCGTAGACGACGACCTCGATGTCGCGCTCGGCCAGCTCGTGGGCGGCGCTCATCCCGGCTACCCCTCCACCCAGAACGATGACCTTCATACGGCTCATTGTCGCCCCAATCGGGGCCACCTGCTGTGGCCTCCCCGTTTCACGGGTCAGGTCGCCTGCGACGAGTGCCTACGCCCGAGCGTCTTCGCCCAGGTCTCGACCCGGCGGTGGGGGCGAGATCACCCGTCGGAGCCGGGCCGTGAGCAGCATCAGGCCGATCAGCACCAGGGCGCCGATCCAGAGAACAGGGTCGTTCGCCGAGAGGCCCTCGAGCCTGCTGCCCAGATAGACGAAGACCGCGGTCAGGGGCAGGTAGCCGATCACGGTCGTCCAGACGAAGCGTCCCAGCGGCACCCTGGCGGCGCCCGCCGCGTAGCTGAACAGGCTGAAGGGGACGATCGGGACCAGGCGCATGGCGAGCAGCAGGGTCACCCCGCCTCGCTCGGCCAGCTGCTCGAAGCGGTCGAAGCGCTCCCTGTTGATGAAACGGTCCAGCAGGGGGCGCGCGGCGTGACGGGCGATCCAGTAGGCGACCAGGGCGTTGGCCAGCCAGACGGCCATGATCAGCGGCATCGCAAGCCAGAAGCCGTAGACGTAGCCGACCGCCGCGTCCAGGATCTCGGCCGGGTACCAGACGAAGACGTGAACGAGGCCGATCACCAGCACGATCAGCGCTCCCGTCACCCCGAGGCCGCGCAGGTCAGCCCGCAGCTCACCGGTGTCGCCGGCGACCGCGTCCGAGACGCCGCTTCTGAGCGGCTCAATCGCCAGCACCAGCCCCGCCAGCACCGCGATCCCGGCCAGCGCCACCAACACACCCGTCAGAGGCGGCAGGCGCTCGCGGAGCCCAGGCTCCTCCCCGGTTGCCGGCTTCTCGGACACCCCGGCCAGTATGGCGGGAGGGCGCCTCGGCTTCCCAGTGAACGACGAGGATGGGCCGTGAAGGACTCGAACCTTCAACCTTGAGATTAAGAGTCTCCTGCTCTACCAGTTGAGCTAACGGCCCGCGGGGGGCGGATGGTAGCGAGGGGCCGGGGAGCGGCCCGGTGCTACGGGGTAACTCCGGCGCCGCCGAACGGGCTCTGCAGCGGGGCGGTGCCGGGAGTGGTCCCCGAGGACCCGTTCTTCTGGGCCTGCTTCTGCGCCTTTGCCTGCTGCTTGTTGGCCTTCACCGCCTGCTCGCGATATTGGTCGAACTGGGTCTGGAGCTGCTTGCGCTGGACCTTCGGCGCCAGGGCGATCGCCTTGGCGGCCGCCGCATCTCCCCCGGCGATGTCCCCGGCGTAGTACTGGTAGAGGGCGAGGGATCCGTAGGAATTCTGGTCGGGCCTGTCCTGGGCGACGATCTCCTGCGCCTTCACCGCTCCCGCCGCATCGTTGAGCAGGAGGTAGACCTGGACCATCTCGTTGGCCACCCCGGGGTCGGGCTTGCCCTGCTCGAACTTCAGGTAGCCGGTCCAGGCGTCGGCCGACTGGCCGAGGTCGGTGTGGGCGTCGTCGCTGATCGATACCTGACCTGTGGTCTCGTCCTGGCTGACGCCGCTCTTGGCCTTGAACCACTCGTTCTCGGCCAGCTTCAGGAGCGCCGCGGTGTCCTTGGGGTCCTTGCTCAACTGCTCGTTGGCGGCGTTGATCTGGTCGTCGAACTGACTGGTGGTCGAGCCGCCACCGCCACCGCCGAACAAGTCGGAGATGCTACCTCCGCCACCGGTACCGATGCCGAAGAAAACGAACCCGATCAGGAAAGAGGCCGCCAGCAACCCGTAGACCACCTGGACCACCCGCCGGCGCTTGCCCCGAAGGTCGAAGAGCACCGCGGGAGCCTAGCTGGCTGGGCTGGCCGGCGGCTCGGGCTCGCTGGCGCCGGTTCCCTCGGCCCGTCTGCCCATGATCCGGGAGAGGATCAGCGAGAGCTCGAACAGGGCCAGCAGCGGCAGCAGCTCGATCAGCATCGTCACCGGGTCGGTCCCCGGCAGCAGCATGGCGACCACCGCCAACACCAGGTAGGCATAGCGGCGGTTGTGAGAGAGCTGCTCCGGGGTGACGATCCCGAGCCGGGTGAGGGCGACGATCCCCATCGGCACCTGGAACACGAGCCCGAGGGCGATCAAGGTGACGATCAGGAAGCTGTAGTACTCGCTCGCGCGGACCTGGATGTTGAACTCACCCTGGTTGAAGTTGAGCAGGAACTTGGTCGCCGCCGGGACGACGACGAAGTACGAGAAGGTCACCCCGGCAATGAACAGCACCGGCACCAGAATCAGGAACGGGCGTATGGCCCGCTTCTCGGTCGGCTTCAGCGCCGGGAGCAGGAAGGCGTAGGCCTGATAGAGCAGCACCGGGAGGGCGATCAGGATCCCGGCGTAGATCGAGACTTTGAGCGTGGTCATGAACGGCTCCGTGACGCTGAAGGTGATCGGAACCTGGCCGCCGGGCAGCGGCTTGTTGGCCAGCTCGAGAAGCAGGTGGTTCTGCCAGAAGCAGAGCCCGCAGGCGACCACCAGCACCGCCGCCGAGACGATGATCCGGCTGCGGAGCTCGTCCAGGTGCTCGACGAGCGTCATCTGCTCGTCGAACTTCGCGGCCCGTATAGGGGGCACGGCTCAGCTTCGGCGGTCGGTTACGACCTCGCCCTCGACGGGCTCGCCGGGTTGCTCCGCCTCCTCGATCTGGGCGGGCGCGGACGACTCCTCCTCGTCCTCCTTGCCCGAGACCGACGACCTGAACTCGCGGATCCCGCGGCCCACCGAGCGTCCCAGCTCCGGCAACCGCTTGGGGCCGAAGATGACCAGGGCGATGATGAGGACGATCGCCAACTCGAGGGGTCCTACGTTTGGCATTGCGACAGATGGTACTCGTGCGGGGCTGCGGGGCTCGATGGACCCGCTAGCGCTCGAAGTTGAGATAAAAGCGGCTGGGCGTGGGCTCCGCCTGTCCCTGGTACTTGCTGCTCGTCTCGCGTGAGCCATAGGGACGCTCGACGGGGGCGTCCATTCGCATGAAGGAGATCTGCCCGATCGGCATCCCGTAATAGATCGTCACCGGCAGGTTGGCGACGTTGGAGAGCTCCAAGGTCAGGTTCCCCTCGAACCCGGCATCGACGAAGCCGGCCGTGCTGTGGATCAGCAGCCCCAGGCGCCCCAGCGAGCTCTTGCCCTCCAGCCGGGCGACGATGTCGTCGGGCAGCCGGACCCGCTCGAGGGTCTGACCGAGCACGAACTCCCCCGGATGGAGGATGAACGGGTCATCGTCGGAGACCTCAACCGCCTCGGTCAGGTCGTCCATCGGCTGGCGGACATCGATGTACGGATAGCGGGCGTTGTGAAAGACCCGAAAGCGGCGGTCGACCCGAACGTCGACGCTCGACGGCTGGACCATCCCCTCGTCGAACGGATCCAGGGCGATTCGTCCGGCCTCGATCTCGGCCCTGATCGTGCGGTCGCTGAGCACCATCCGGCGCAACCTAAAGCATCCGGGACACGCCGCCGATAGAGCATCCGAAATGGCAGAGCGGCAGACAGCCAGGCGAAGCCCCGATCCACGCCGCCTGCTCGAGCGTGGGCTCGAGCCGAGCATCTTCGAGGCGCCGCTGACCAGCACCGCGCCGAGGCACGAGGACGACCTCCACGTCTGCCCGTCCTGCAACTCCGACCTCGTCTACCCCACCGACTGGGCGCCGGCGAGCGAACGCCAGTGGCAGGTGGCGCTTAGGTGCCCGGAGTGCGAGTGGAACGGCGGCGGGGTCTACCACCAGGACGTCGTCGACCGCCTCGACGAGGCGCTCGACCGCGGCACCGAGTCCGTGCTCGACGACCTCACGGTCCTGATCCGCGCCAACATGGAGGATCAGATCGAGCGCTTCTCCGCGGCCCTGCGAGCGGACCAGATCCTCCCCGAAGACTTCTAGCCCGCCCCGCCAGGGCGCCTACGAATAGCGCTCGACGATCCCCTCGGCGAGTAGCTCGAGCAGCCGGCGCCGCTCGGGCTTCAGCGCCCGCCGCAGCCGAAGCGCCTGCTTGGACAGCTCCACGCGGCGGCGGGCGCCATCGCGGACCTCGTCCAGCACGCCGGTGGCGGCAATCCGGTCGCAGACAGCCTCCGCACCGGCGGCATCGAGGGACCGCAGCTCGATGTCGGCCAGCGAAGCGTCGCGCCGGCGGGCGAGGATCAGGGGCAGGGTCACGGTGCCGTCGAGCAGATCGGTTCCCCGAGCCTTTCCCGTTCGCTCCGGAGGCCCGGTGACGTCGAGCACGTCGTCGAGCAGCTGAAACGCGAGCCCGATCTCGCGGCCGAAGGTCTGCAGGGCCTCGATCCGCCCGTCGTCTTCGTCGTCGGCCTGGGCGATCATGCAGGCGCACTCGAAGAGGCGGGCCGTCTTCAGCTCGCAGCGCCACAGATAGCGCTCCGCGGAGATCTCGAGGTCGAATGCGTCCCGGCGCTGCGCCAGCTCGCCGAGCGCCAGCGCCACCGACGCCCCGGACAGGAGCTCGACCTGCTCCGCCCGCCCGTTGGTCCCCAGCTCCGCGAACGCCCGCGAGAACAGCAGGTCCCCGACCGCCAGCGCCTGATGGCGCCCCGAGCGGGCCACCACCGTCGGCTTCCCGCGCCGCAGGGGCGCCGCGTCGAGCACGTCGTCGTGGACGAGCGAGGCCATGTGGACCAACTCGATCGCGGTCGCGGCGCGAATCGCCGTCTCGCCGGCCCCGGGCCCGGCGCTCAACAGGACGAGCATCGGCCGCAGCCGCTTGCCCGCCTGCCTCGAGCGTCGACCCGGCGTCGGCGGCGAGGGCGCTCCCGTGGCCGTCGATCGACCGCCGCAGGCGCTCCTCGACCGCCTCCATTCGGGCCGGCAGCCAGGCGTCGGCGGCCTCGAGGACCGCGGTCACCGGGGGCGGAACGGCGGAGCGCTTCACGATCCGCCTGCGACCGGCGTGCATTGCCACTCGCCTCAGCGGCCGGACGCTCAGAGCGGCCTCACCCCTGAATGGATGGCGATGATCCCGCCGGCCAGCACCAGGTAGCGGATCCGCTCCAATCCGGCCGCCGCCATCAGCTCTGCCAGGTGAGGCGGCGACGGAAAGCGCTTCACCGACTGCGGCAGGTAGGAGTAGGCGTCGTGGTCTCCCGCGAGCGTCCCCAGGATCGGCACGATCCGGTCGAACCACAACGAGTAGAAGGTCGACAGCGGGGGCCGGCGGGGCTGGGTGATCTCGAGGATCACCAGGCGACCGCCCGGGCGGAGGACGCGGGCGAGCTCGCTCGAGGCCGCGCTCGAGGTCGACCAGGTTGCGGACCCCGAAGCCGACGGTGATCGCGTCGAAGCTCGCGTCCGTGTACGGGAGCTCCAGGGCGTCCGCCCACTCGAACCGCACCTGGCCGAGCTCCCTGTCAGCTGCCTTGCGACGGGCCAACTCGAGCATCGGCTCCGAGAAGTCGCAGCCGACCACGGTGCCCCGGCGGGCCGACCCGGCGGGAGAGCTCAAAGGCCAGATCGCCGGTGCCGCAGCAGACGTCGAGCGCCGCGTCGCCGGGCTCGAGCTCGGCGCGCTCGGCCGCCCGCCGGCGCCAGCGATGGTGCATGCCGGCGGTCATCGCCGTGTTCATCAGGTCGTAGACCCCGGCGACCCGGTCGAACATCGTCCGCACCTGGGTCGCGAACTCGGGCGATTCGCGTTTGGGGAGTCGCGTCTCGGTGGTCGTGATCGAAGCCTACGCCGCCGGGCCGAGTGGCTACTTCAGGTAGGAGAGGAAGTCGGCGACCTCGTTCAGCTTCTTCTGGCCGAGGTTCTGGAACGAGGGCATGATCCCGGGCCCCACCTCCAGCGAGCGCAGGATCGCGTTGCGGGGAATCCGCGCTCCGATCTCGGTCAGGTCCGGGCCGAGCGTCCCGTTGCCGTTGTCGCCGATCTTGTGGCAGGCCAGACAGCCCGATTGGGCGACCACCAGCTTGCCGGCCTCGTACTGGGGTGGCACCTTGAGGTCGATCTCCGACGGGGGCCCGGCGTTCGCGCCGGCGTAGGTGAGATACGCCATCACGACCACGGTCATCGCCATCGCGGTCATCGCCACCGGCCGCCGCTCCGGCCGCCGCTGCGACCCCCGGTCGTAGAAGGGCAGCAGCAGCAGCAGAACCATGGCGATCGTGGGGATGATGATCGTCGCCAGGGGAACGAGCTCCGGGGGCTTGATCACCCGCAGGACCTCGAACAGGAAGAAGAAGTACCACTCGGGCCGCGGGGTGTACGTCGTGGTCGTCGGATCGGCTTTCGGGCCCTGCTCGGCGCCGAGCACCAGCGACATGACGATGATCACCGCGACCACGATCAGGGCCATGGTCGAGTCCTTCATCACCGCGTAGGGGAAGAACGGCTTGCCCTGCTTCTTCAGCAGCTCGTAATCGCGGAGGTAGGCCTCCTTCTCGGCCCGGTTCAAACTTCTTCCTCCTTGAGGATGGTCCGCGAGCGCTTCGGCGCCTGCCACGGCGGGGCGGTCGTCCCCAGCTTCACCACCAGGAACAGGTGGGCGCCGATCAGGGCGATGATCAGCCCCGGGACGATCAGCATATGGATCGCATAGAAGCGCGACAGGGTGGTGGCCCCGAACTCCGGCCCCGCGTACAGGAAGTCGGTCAGGTAGGGACCCAGGAAGGGACCGGTGCCGTTGATGTTGTTTCCGACCACGGTGGCCCAGAAGGAGCGCTGGTCGAAGGGCAGCAGGTAGCCGGTGAAGCCCATGATCATGGTCAGGATCAGCAGCACCACGCCGATCACCCAGTTGAGCTCGCGGGGGTACTTGTAGGCGCCGAGGACGAAGGTCCGCGCCATGTGGAGGAAGATCAGGATGATCATCACGCTGGCGCCCCACTTGTGCATCCCGCGGACGAACTCGCCCAGGAAGACGTCGTTGGTGAGGTGGGTGATCGAGGCATAGGCCTGGGTCGGAGACGGCGTGTAGAACATCGCCAGGAAGACCCCCGTCACCGCCTGGACAGCGAACGCGAACAGGGTCGCCGAGCCGAGCGTGTAGAGCCAGTTGGTGCCCTTCGGGACCTTTCGGTAGAGCATCCCGGTGAGGAAGCTCGCCCCCCCGGTTCGCTCGTCGAGCCAGCCGACCAGGTCCGCCGGCGCGTCCTTGACCGCCGGCCCGGCGCCGTTCCCCCCCTCGCCGGGGCTCTGCGGCTTGGTCAGCGCCTTCGGAAGCGGAAGCTTCACCTCAGCCCCCCGACGGCGCCGGGAAGGTATCCGGTCGCGGCGGGTAGATCACGTTCCAGACCCCGCCGGTGTACTCCCCGGGGTCCCGGGCGCGAACCGGCTCGAGCTGCGAGGTGACGCTGTACCGGGGCCCGACCTCGACCTGGCCGTTGCGAACCCGGGTCTGGAAGTGGTCGAGGGGACGGACAGGCGGGCCGCCGATCACCTTGCCCTGGAAGTCGTAGACGCCCCCGTGGCAGGGGCAGATGAAGTTCTTGGCGGCCTCGACGAATCGCACCGGGCAGCCGAGATGGGCGCAGCGGGTCGAGATCGCGACGTACGGCTCATACGACTGGGTCTCGTGGAACGGCGGTCCCGGAATCGCCTTGCGAATGTAGGCGGTGGTCTTGCCGGTCTCCCCGATCCCCTCGGTCAGCGTGAAGACGACCGGCGTGTAGGTCCCCTCCGTGAACCTGCTGGTCGGGCCGATGGCCTCCCAGCGCTCCTCGCCCTTGTCGAAGATCGGAGCCACAGCGAAGCCGACCGCCGGCAGCACGATCGCGGCGCCGGCCAGGCCCCCGACCGCCTGTCCGGCGACCGTCAGCGCCTTGCGGCGGTTCATCGACTCGCCTTCGAAGTAGCCGGGCGGGTCGGGCTTCGGGACGGCCCCGCCGCCAGCGGAACCGTTCGTCTTGTCGGCGGCGTCGGGCACGTTCAGGCAGGGTCCTGGTGGGGCTGGAAGCCTATCGCCTCGGCTGCGCGCTCCAGGCGGTCGCCGATCCCGGCGCGTGCCGCGGAGCGCAGCGCTCCCTGCCACAGCTCCTGCGGAGCCCCGGGGTCGGCCCGGCGCATGGCCGCCTTCGCCTGCTGATGCGCCGGGCCGGAGCCGGCTGTGACCGCGGTGACCGAGGCCAGCCAGAGCTCCCCGATCCCGGCGGCGTCCTCGGCGTGAAGCTGGGCCGAGAGCGAGATCAGGTCGGAGAGCTCGCGGATCGATGCCAGGTCGCCAAGGGCGGCGAGCCGCTCGAGACCAAGCGCGTACAGGTAGTCGCCGGCCAGCAGGGCCAGGTCACGGTCGGCACGGGCGACCAGGCGCGGTCGGCCGTAGTGGAGCAGGTAGCCCTCGCGAATCGCCTCGATCAGGAGCGCGTACTCACCGGGGTCCGCGGTGGCGCCGGGGCCCGAGGCGGCCAACAGTCCGAGCGCCGGCTCCTGCCGGGGGTCCGGATCCGTGACGTGCGGCGAGATGACCGAATCGTCGGCGCGAAGCTGGTCCGCGAGCGCGTGCAGCGTTTGCTCGGCGACGAGCATGGCTGCGCGAGGTTAGCCGGTGGGAAGCCCCTCGACCCGGTCCGGCGCATCCGGCGGGCGCAGGCCGGCCAGGATGATCGCCAGGTACCGCTCCCAGCTCATCGTCGGTCGGCCCTCGGTCGCGTGGGTCGCCCGCCCGAGGCCGCAGATCAGGCTCGGGACGTCCTCTGGGACCACGTCGGGTCGCAGGGCTCCCGCGGCCTGCGCTCGCTCGATCAGATCGGCCACGACCTCCAGCAGCTGGGCCTCCTCGGCGGCCTGGGCGCACATCTGCGGCCGCTGATCCATCGCCTCCGAGAGGGCACGGTCCTCGGCCATCACCTCGGCCGAGTAGCGCATGAACTCGGCGAATCCGTTCCAGGCGTCGGGATCGTCGACGCCCTTGCGAGCCGCGTCGGCGAGGCCGGCGAACCGGTCGTCGGCGAGCGCCTGGAGCAGGTCCTCCTTGGTCGGAAAGTGGCGGTACATCGTGCCGACGCCGACGCCGGCCTTGCGGGCCACCTTCTCGACCCGGACGTCGAGCCCGTCCTCGGAGAAGCACCGGCGTGCCGCGTCGAGCACCTTTCGCCGGTTGCGGCGGGCGTCCGCCCGCTGAAGGCGCTTGCCCGGCGGGACCAGGGTTTCGGTCTTCGTGGCGGTGGCGATTGGCTTCCTCTCGATCGATCGGTTCGACTGTGACGACACGCACGCAACCGGAATGCCAGTTCCGTATAGTGCAAAACCGAAACCGGAACTCCAGTTCCGATTATCGCATACGCAGGCACGGCAGATCGAGGAGGCAGAAAGATGATGACCACCGCCCAGGAGTTCGAACGCCGCCGCTGGATCGCGCTGGCGCTGCTCTGCTTCGCCCAGTTCATCGTCGTGCTCGACGCCTCGATCGTCAACGTTGCCCTGCCTTCGATCGGCAAGGGGCTGGACTTCTCACAGGAGAGCCTGCCCTGGGTCGTGAATGCATACGTGCTCACCTTCGGCGGCTTCCTGCTGCTCGGCGGGAGGCTCGCGGACCTGATGGGCCGACGACGAGTGTTCATCGGCGGCCTGCTGCTGGTGGCGGCCGCGTCGCTCGCGGCCGGATTCTCGGCCAACGAGGGCCAGCTGATCGCGGCGCGGGCGGCTCAGGGCCTCGGAGCCGCGATCATCTCCCCCGCCGCCCTCTCGATCGTCACCACGACCTTCCAGGACGGCGCCGAGAGGAACAAGGCGCTCGGCGCCTGGGGGGCCGTCGCCGGGGCCGGCGGCGCCGCGGGCGTGCTGCTCGGGGGAATTCTCACCGAGGGTCTCGGGTGGGAGTGGGTGCTTTGGGTCAACGTGCCCGTGGCGCTGATCGTCGCCGCGCTGTCGCCGCGGCTGATCGCCGAGAGTCGCTCCGAGTCCGCCACCCGCCACTTCGACGCGGCCGGCGCGGTGACCGTCACCGCCGGCCTCTCGCTCCTGGTCTACGCGATCGTCGACGCGACTGACGCGGGCTGGGGCTCCTCGCAGACCCTCGGCCTGCTGGGCCTCTCCGCAGCGCTGATCGCAGCCTTCATCGCGATCGAGCTGCGCTCGCAGGCGCCGTTGATGCCCTTCCGGATCTTCCGGTTGCGGACCTTGACCGGAGCCAACATCGTCGGGCTTCTCGTCGGCGCCTCCCTGTTCTCGATGTTCTTCTTCATCACCCTGTACATGCAGCAGGTGCTGGGCTACAGCGCGATCCACGCCGGGCTCTCGTACCTGCCGCTGGCGATCACGATCATCCTCTCGGCGGGCATCGCATCGCAGCTCGTCACCCGGATCGGCTTCAAGCCGGTTCTGGCGGCCGGGATGGCCTTCATCGCCACGGGCCTCGCCTGGTTCTCCCAGGTCTCGATCGGAGGCGGTTTTGCGACCGACATCCTGGGTCCGTCGCTGCTCGCAGCCACCGGGCTTGGCTTCGCCTTCGTCACCACGACGATCGCCGCGGTCTCCGGCGTGCGCGAGCAGGAGTCGGGCCTCGCGAGCGGGCTCATCAACACCTCCCAGCAGATCGGTGGCGCGCTCGGTCTGGCCGTCCTGGCGACGATCGCCAACACCCGCACCGACAACGTGATGGCATCGGCGGGTGGCGACCCCTCGGCGCTCACCAACGCGCTCACCGAGGGCTTTCAGTCCGCGTTCCTCGGGGGCGCGGTGATCGCCGCGCTCGGCTTCGTTCTGACGCTGGTCCTGATCCGCGGGCGCGACAGCCGCGCGCACGTGGAGCTCGGAGCCGCGACCGGCGGTCCGGAGCTGGCCCGGGAATCCGCCTAGCTCAGCCCAAGGCCTCGGCGAAGGCCTCGGCGGCCGCCTCGGCAGTGCGGTCGACCGAGGCCTCGTCATGGGCGAGGGAGACGAACCAGGCTTCGAACTGGGATGGCGGCGGGTAGATGCCCCGGTCGAGCAGAGCGCGGCAGAAGCGCCCATGGGCATCGAGGTCACAGGCGGAGGCATCGGCGAAGTCCCTGACCGGGCTCGGGTTGAAGAACACCGTCACCAGGCCCGGGGCCGAGCCCACCTGGACCGGACGCTCACCCGCGGCCTCGCGCAGCCCGACGGCCAGGCGATCGGTGAGCCGGCCGAGGCGCTCGTAGGCCGCGCCGTCGAGCTCCCGCAGGGTGGCCAGTCCCGCCGCCACTGCGAGGGGGTTCCCCGACAGGGTGCCGGCCTGGTAGACGTCGCCGGCGGGCGCCACCCTGCTCATCAGATCGCGCCGCCCGCCGAAGGCCGCGGCCGGCAGGCCTCCCCCCAGGACCTTCCCCATCACGGTCAGGTCCGCTTCCACCCCGTAGGCCTCCTGGGCCCCCCCGCGGGCGACCCGGAACCCCGAGATCACCTCGTCGAGAACCAGCACGGCGTCGCTGCCGTCGGCAAGCTCGCGGAGCCGTGCGAGGAAGCCGTCACCGGGCGGGACGACGCCCATGTTCGCGGGCACCGGCTCGGCCAGGATCGCGGCCGGGTGGTGCTCCGACACCGCCGTCGCAACCGCCTCCGGATCGTTCCAGGGAACGATGATCGTGTCGGCCGCCTGGGCCTCGGTGACGCCGGGGCTCGCCGGAAGCCCCTGGGTCGCGAGCCCGGAGCCGGCCTCGGCCAACAAAGCGTCGACGTGGCCGTGGTAGGCGCCGGCGAACTTGACCACCTTGTCGCGTCCGGTGGCGGCACGGGCCAGGCGCAGGGCGCTCATCGTCGCCTCGGTGCCCGAGCTGACCATCCGCATCATCTCCACCGATCCGAAGCGTTCGCAGACCTCCGCCGCCAGCTCCGCCTCCGGCTCGGTGGGGGCGCCGAAGCTGGTCCCGCGTGGGGTCGCCTTCAGCACCGCATCGACGACCTTCGGGTGGGCGTGCCCCAGGATCAGCGGGCCCCACGAGCAGACCCAGTCGACGTAGCGGTTGCCGTCCACGTCGACCAGCTCACACCCCCGGCCCCGCTCGACGAAGATCGGGTGATCGAGCCCGATCTGGCGCATCGCCCGCACCGGCGAGTTGACCCCGCCGGGGATCAGCTCCAGCGCCTTTCGGTAGAGCGCCTCAGAGGTTCCGGTGTCCATGAGCATGCAGCATGTCGCAGGCAGCCGGGCAACGCGCCTCCGCATGCCTCACGGAGGCTCCAGCGGCGGCTCCAGAGGGAACGGCGCCACACTGAGCGTTGCGGGTAGCTCCCGGCTGGGTAGGGGAACCTTCCGCCGAGGACCGGCAACCCTTCACGCGTCGGCGGATCCCAGCACGTGTGTCGAGTTGACCGTTCTAGAAACGGTCAAGCTCACATGCGTGCGTGGCAAGGATTACGGTTGAAGCGTTGCCGGTTGGTTCGACGAGTCCCGGGCCGTTGAGTCACCCCGTCGGCGCGGTCCAATCCCGCTCCTCTACCCAGCCAGGGGAGTTCGGGAACGCACGCGCGAGCTACACACCCGCGTGTTCCCGTTCCCAGCGCGCGTAGTCATCCGTGAAGTAGAGCAGCCGCACCTTCTTGTACTCGGTCGACGAGTAGAGCACGGCCCGATCGTCGCCATGCAGCCGGTGCTCGTCGGCGATCCCGTCGAGGATCGCGTCGCACTCCTCCTTGGAGCGCCCGTGGGCCATCGTGAACACCGAGTACGGCCAGTCATGGTAGGTGGGGCGCTGGTAGCAGTGTGAGATCCCCCGTACAGCCGCCATCCGCCGGCCGACATCGAGCACCCGGTCCGAGGGCACGCGCCACACCCCCATCCCGTTGGCGGAGAACCCGGCGCGCCGGTGATAGAGGATCGCCGCAACCCGCCTCAGCAGACGACGCTCGACCATCCCCTCGAGGTGCTCGAGGAGGCGCCCGGTCGACATCCCGACCTGCTCGGCGGCGGCGTCGTAGGGGCGCTCCATGACCCGCATCGGGCCCTGAAGGGCCCGAATGACGGCGACGTCCAGGTCATCGTAGGGCTGGCGCTCGAGCTCCCGGGGCGGCTGTGCGTCGACCGCCGCGGCGAGGGCGTCGGTGCCCTGCTCCATCTCCAGGTTCATGTTGATCTTGAACAGGGTCAGGGTGGGGAGCTGTCGGAGCGACTCCGCGCCCGTCTGCTCCTGCAGGACCTCCAGCGTCCCCGCCAGCCCGAGCTCGGAGTCGGGCGGGGTGGCGATCGTGAACCAGAGGTTGAACTCGTGGGTTCGCAGGTAGTTGTGGGAGACGCCTGGATGTGAGTTGACGATCCGGGCCGCGCGCTGTGGGTGGTCGACGTCGACCCTGGCGGCGACCAGCATCGATGCGTAGCCGAGCGCCCGGGTGTCGAAGATCGGCGTGATCTCGCGGATGATCCGCTGGTCGAGCAGACGCTGGGTGCGCGCCATCGCCTGGTCGAGCGGCAGCTCGGCCTCGCGGGCGACGGCGGCGAACGGCTGCGGCTCGAGCCGGAAGCTCGACTGGAGCAGGTTCATCAGCCGCTTGTCGTCGTCGTCGAGCGGCACCGCCGCGCCGTCGCGGCGCGAGCGGACCTTTGGCCGAGGCTGCTTGAGTGGCGCGTCAGCGCCGCTCAAAGCCAACCCGCGGCCTCCTTCGCGTGATAGGTCAGCACCAGGTCGGCGCCGGCTCGCCTGATCGCGGTCAGGGTCTCGAGCACCGCGCCGCGCTCCTCGATCCAGCCCCTGCTCGCCGCGGCCTTCAACATCGAGTACTCGCCGGACACCTGGTAGGCGGCGACGGGCGCCCCGGTCCCCTCCTTGACCCGGCGAATCACGTCCAGATACGGCAGGGCCGGCTTGACCATCACCACGTCGGCGCCCTCCTCAAGGTCCAGCTCCGCCTCCCGCTCGGCCTCGAGCGCGTTGGCTGGGTCCATCTGGTACCCGCGCCGATCGCCGAACTCCGGCGTCGACCCTGCGGCCTCCCGGAAGGGGCCGTAGAAGGCGGAGGCGTACTTGGCGCTGTAGGCGATGATCGCCACGTTGGGATGGCCTTCCTCGTCGAGCTGGGAGCGGACCACCCCGATCCGGCCATCCATCATGTCGCTCGGGGCGACCACGTCGGCCCCGGCATCGGCATGAGAGATCGCGGTCTTCGCCAGCAACTCGATCGTGATGTCGTTGTCCACCTCGCCGTCACGGACGATCCCGCAGTGGCCATGGGATGTGTACTCGCACAGACACACGTCGGTGATCACCACCAGCTCGGGATGGGCCTCCTTCAGCGCCCTCACCGCCATCTGGACTACGCCCTCGGGATCGTACGCACCGGAACCAGCCTCGTCCTTGGAGGACGGAATCCCGAACAGGATCACGGCGCCGATCCCGGACGACTCGAGCTCGTCCCCCTCGGCCACCAGCTCGGCGATCGAGAGGCGCTCGATCCCCGGCATCGACGGCACCTCCTCGCGAACGCCCTCACCGGCGACCACGAACAGCGGCTGCACCAGGTGGCGCGGGGACAGGTCCGTCTCGCGGACGAGCTCGCGCAGAGCCCGCGTTCGCCGCAACCTTCGCATGCGGGTGGCGGGGAAGCTCACGCGCTTGATTCTAGGGACGGGGTGAGGGGACCTGCGGTCGCCTCAAGGCGCTGGTTCAAACCGCCGGGGGGACGTTTGGCTGGGTAGGGCACCGGGGCAACGCACGTTCCTCCCAGGGTTC
Source organism: uncultured bacterium (assembly GCA_963811625.1). Taxonomy (GTDB): domain Bacteria; phylum Actinomycetota; class Thermoleophilia; order Solirubrobacterales; family 70-9; genus AC-56. Next base: position 133,173 of record CAWERS010000005.1, read on the forward strand.
ACTGTCGCCTTAGGCACCGATGGAGTGCCAAAGCCGACAACACTCGCCGTTACGGACTTGACCCTGTCCCCACCCAGCCGCCGTTCGCCCGCGTCGCCAACCGGCTCGGCTACGCCACCCGCCGCAGCGCCAGCCGTGCCAGCACCCCGTAGGCGAGCACCAGAATCGCCAGGTGAAGCAGTGGGGGGCCGAGGCCGGGGCCCGAGGGATCGAGGCCACCCGACATCGCGTCGAGCGCCGCGTCGAACGGGAACAGCGCCCGGATCACCTTGATCGCGTCGAAGAGCCCGGGGCTGACCGTGCCCGAGTCAACCAGCGAGATGAAGGCCACCGGCAGCGAGACCATGAAGGCGAGCAGGGAGCTCGCTCGAACCTCCCGGGCGGCGGCGCCGATCGCCGCCCCGAATGCTGCGAAGGCCGCACCGCCGGCGACGATCGCGGCGACGATCGCTCCGGTGCGGTCCCAGTGGATGTCGACGAACAGCGACAGCCCGGCGAGCATCAGCAGGGTCACGACGAGCGACAGGACGACACCGAGCCCGACCTTCTCGGCCAGCAGCGCGGTTCGCCCGACGAGCCCGCGGACCAGCCGCGGGTACGCGTTCTCCTCCCATTCGAGCGCCAGTGAGCCCGCCACCAGGAGCACGGTCACGAACATCAGCGTCACCGTCGCGGCAACCGCGATCGCGAACGCGTCCAGGCTGGGCGGGGAGCCCGACACCACCTCCTTTTGGACCTCGATCGGGTGGGCGATCGAAGCCAGCAGCGGCTGGGCCTGGTCGAGGTTCTGGGCGGCGAGGCGGGCGAACCGGATCACCTTGTCGAGGTCGGCGGCGAGCGGGCTCTTGGCGGGCAGCTCCCCGCGAACGGCCTCGAGGATGTGCTGGCTGTTTCGGAGGCCGAGAACCTCGAGGGTCTGCCCCAGGAGGCTGAAGGTGCCGCCGCGCGTCAGCAGGGTCAGATAGCTGCCCGAGATCCTCGAGACCTCCTTCGAGATCCGCAGGTTGGCCTGGGTGACCAGCGAGTCGATCCGGTCGTCGACCAGACCGGCCTTCACCGGGTCCTCTTCGTTGACCAGCACCCGGACCACGGGCTGAGTCGGGTTGAGCCCGCCAAGCGACTGCAGCCTGGTGATCAGGTCCGGCGGCAGGATCAGGGCCGCCAGCGCGTCGCCCGACTCGACCATCTGCCTGGCCTGCTCCTGATTGGAGACCGGGACGCAGTCGAGCCGCGAGCAGAGCTCGCTGCGGGCGCCGGTGAGGTCGAACTGTGAGCCGCCCAGGGTCAGCGGCGCGTCGGGCGGGACCTCGTTCAGGAAGGCGACCCGCGGCTTCTCCGGACCGCGCGAGAGGGCGAACCCGATCAGCACCGCGATCGCCACCGGGTACAGGACCAGGAGCACCGTGACCAGCGGGGAGCGGCGCAGGATCTGGAGGTCCTTGAGAAACAGCCAGCGCACGTTCGTCAGGCCTCGCCCACTTCGGTCAGTGACCCCGGTCCCTGAGGAAGGCCACGAACGCCTGCTCGAAGTCGCGAGCGCCGGCTTCGGGGGCGGCTGCGTGCAGGTCGCCGGAGGTGCCATCGAAGAGCGCATCGCCATCGGCCAGGACCAGCAGTCGCTGGCCGTAGCGCTCCGCCTCGGCGATGTTGTGGGTGGAGAAGATCACCGTCGTGCCCGCTCCCGCGAGCGCGAGCACGAACTCCCACAGGCGCTCGCGCTGGCGCGGATCGAGGCCGGCGCTCGGTTCGTCGAGCAGCAGGACCGCCGGACGCGACAGCAGCCCGAGGGCGATGTTGATCCGCTGCTGGTTGCCACCGGAGAGGGTTCCGACCTGATCGTCGCGGCGCTCGCCGAGGGCCGTCTGCTCGAGCATCTCCTCGACCACCGCGTCGGGGTCGGGGAGCCGCTCGAGCTTGGCGAACAGGCGCAGGTTCTCGGCCACGGTCAGGCGGCGGTAGAGCGCCGCCTGCTGCGGAACCCAGCCGATCTCGCCGGGGGGGCGGCTGACCGAGCCGCCGTCGGGCTCCCTGATCCCGGCCAGGATCGACAGCAGGGTCGTCTTACCGGCCCCGTTGGGCCCGATGATCGCCAAGAGCTCGCCCCGGTGCGCCTCGAAGCTGACGCCCTTGAGGGCCCGACGATCGCCGAACCGCTTCTCGAGCCCTCGCGTCTCGATCACCACCTCTGTGCCCGCCGGAGCGCTCACGGCCGGGAACGCTAGTGGACCCCCGCGGGCGGACGAAAGCTTGCCTTGGGGCGACCCGTTACTCGAGTGGGGGAGATTCGCGATGGTAAGGGCAGGTTCGGGGCAACGGGAGAAGGCAGGGAACGGTCGGCGGCAGCTCGGGGAGCGCCGCCGCCTGATCCGGCAAGCGAGCGCCTGGCTGCCGGCCCGGCATCCGGAGCCGGCTGGGCTGCAGGAGCTCGAGCAGTCGAGCGCGATCCGGTGGGTCGACCTCTACGGCGGCGATCTGCGCTACTCGGAGGCGCAGGCCCTTCTCAACCCGGTCTGCCGCGGCGAGCTGACGCCGTGGATGGTTCGCGACCTGATCGGCGCCGGGCGCATCCAGGCCGCGGACGGCTACAACGGTGGACGGGTCTCGGTGATTCCCGCCTTCCGCACGCGGCATCTGCAGGCGGATGGGGGCGTCAGCTCGATGTTCGAGCCAGTGCGCATGCTCGTCGGGGACGGCTGGCTTCTCAGCTGCTGGCACCCACCGCGGGTCTATCGCGGGCTTCGCATCGAGGGGGTCGAGCCGGACCAGGACTCGGACGCGCTTTATGGCGCGGTCGCCCAAACGTGGATCGCCACCGGCGGCGAGAGCGCCGCCGACCTGGCCGAGGCGGTTCGGGCGGAGCTCGCGATCAGCGACGGCTAGCGCGTCGCCCGACCCGCATCGGCCGTCTAGGCTCCCTCATCCGTGCGCATCCTGTTCATCGGTGACATCGTCGGCGGGCCCGGTCGAGCCGGCCTCGCCGCGGCGATGCCGGAACTTCGCCAACGGCACTCACCGGACCTGGTGATCGCCAACGGCGAGAACTCCGCGGGCGGCCTCGGGATCACCGAGAAGACCGCCGGACAGCTGTTCGAGATCGGGGTCGGGGTGATCACCACCGGCAACCACGTCTATCGCCACCGCAACGCCTACGAGTTCCTGAGTCGCGACGATCGGGTGGTTCGCCCCGCCAACTACATGGCCGGCAATCCCGGACGAGGCCACACCGTGGTCCGGGTCGGCGATCGCCGGGTCGGGGTCATCAATCTGAGCGGCTCGGTCCAGCTGCGGGCGGCCCGCTCGCCGTTCGCCGAGGTGGATCTGGTGCTGCACAAGCTCGACGGCGAGGCCGACGCGGTGCTGGTCGACTTTCACGCCGAGGTGACCAGCGAGAAGGTGGCCATGGGCTGGCACCTGGACGGCCGCGTCGCGGCCTGCCTCGGAACCCATACCCACGTGCCGACCGCCGACGCCCGGGTGCTGCCGGGCGGGACCGCTTTCATCAGCGACGTCGGGATGACCGGCTCCCGAGCAGGGGTGATCGGGGTTCGGCGAGAGCAGGCCCTGGAAGCATTTCGGACCCAGATGCCGGTCAAGTTCGACACCGCTGACGAGGACGTGTGGATCAACGGCGTCCTGGTCACCGTCGGCGACGACGGGCGGGCGGAGTCGATCGAGCAGGTGCTGGCTCCGGCCCAGTGACCGAGCGGATCCCCGACCATGCTCGGGGAGCGGTTTCGGCGGGCGCTCGATCTGACCTTCGAGCTCCACCGCGCGCAGTCGCGCAAGGGGTCGGGGGCCCCCTACCTCGGCCATCTGCTCGGCGTCGCCTCGATCGTGATCGAGACCGGGGGCTCCGAGGACGAGGCGATCGCCGCGCTTCTGCACGACGCCGCCGAGGACCAGGGCGGGCACGCCACGGTGGAGCGAATCCGGGCCGAGTTCGGCGACCCCGTGGCCGCGGTGGTGGAGGAGTGCAGCGACAGCTTCGGCGAGCCCAAGCCGCCCTGGCGAGAGCGAAAGCAGGCGTATCTCGAGCGCCTCGACGGCGCCTCCGAAGCGGCCCTCGCGGTCTCTCTCGCCGACAAGCTGCACAACATGCGGACGATCGTGGTCGACTATCGCGCGGTCGGCGAGTCCCTCTGGGTCCGCTTCAACGCCGACCGGGACGAGGTGCTCTGGTACTACCGCTCGCTGGCGGCGGCATTCGCCAGGCTGCGGCCCGGCCCCTTGGCAACCGAGCTCGGCGGATCCGTGTCCGAGGTGGAGCGGCTGATTGAGAAGGCGAGCGCCGGCAGCGCCAAGGCGAAGAACCACGGTATGTAGAGGTAGAACCAGTGCTCGGCCGCGAGCTCGACGGCGATCACGACCGCGGCGGCGAGGGCGGCGATCTGCGGCGGCGATCTGCGGCGAGGCACGAAGGCGACCAGGATCGCGAGGCCGACGGCGAACGCCTTGACGGCCGTCTGCAGCCACTCGAGGGAGGGGTCCTGGCCCCAGACGCTGAACGGGGACGTGCGATCGATCTGGCTTTTCAGCGTCCGGTCGTAGAAGGTCGCCAGCCCCGGGTCGATCGCCGGCAGCGCCAGCATCACCCCGATCGTGACCACGAGGGCGGCGGCGAAGACCCCCGCTCCGCGCAGCCTCGGCCCCCCGTCCCCGTTGCGGCGCCGGCCGAGGCCGAGCTCCCCGGCCGCGAACAGGGGAACCAGCGCCAGGGGGGCGAACTTGGCCGCCGTCGCCAGGGCGAGCATGACGCCACGCCACAGGGGCGTTGCGAACAGGACCAGCGACCAGACCAGCAGGGCCGCGAGCAGGGTGTCGTTCGAGTTCGACTGCAGCGCGTAGTCGGTGAACGGATAAGCGGCCCAGGCGAACCCCAGGATCACGCCCAGTCGGGTCCCCTCGGCGCCACCCCGCAGCCTGCGGCCGAGCACGAACAGGCCGGCGACGGTCGCCAGGTCGAAGCAGATCGCGGCCGCGTGGGCGGCGGGGAGATCGTCCCATCGACCGCTCCACGGCAGCGCCAGCTCGAAGGGGACGTAGGCGTAGTAGTTGAACGGCCCGTAGGTGTCCCCGAACGAGTTCTCGGAGGGGAAGTTGTTCCAGATCGCGGCGCCGTGGGTTATGTGGTCGGCGCCGATCACGCCCGCGTAACCGACGTCGATCACCCCCGAATCGGCGATGTTGAGCGCGACTCGGAAGCCGAGCAGGAAGGCGCCGCCAACCGCCAGCCAGGCGATCGGCGCGCTCGGACGCAGCCCGGCCCCGGGACCGCGGAAGCCCAGCCAGGCCATCCGCGCCAGCAGATAGAGGAGCGGCGGGTAGGCGAGCGGCACGCTGACCCCGATCTCGCCGGCGTTGAAGTAGATCTCCGAGATCCCGAACGAGAGCAGGACCAGCAAGTCGAAGTGCGCCATTCGCCCCAGCCGGCGGAAGTCGAGCAACCCGAGCAGGAAGATCGCCGCCAACGGCAACCACACGTACGGCGCGTTCAGCTTGTGCCCGAACTGACCGTTGTACCCGCGCGCCATCTGCCAGGCGATCTGGTCACCGGTCCACGATTCGCGGATCTGGCCGCTAGCGTCGTCGACGATCACCTGGAGGCGGTCGATCCCCTCGGCGTAGAAGTCGATCTGCCAGGTCCCCGGCTTTCCCTGCGCTGATGCGGTCAGGGGCCCGTAGGCGAGGCGCTCCTCGGCCACCTTCGGGTCGGTGCGGGCGATCCGGATCGCCTCCGCCTTGTCGATCGCCGGACCGGCCCCGCCCGCAGGCGGCTCGGCCGTGGGCTCGGCCCCCTGCGGCTCGGACGTCGAGCCGGGCACTGAGCCGCTTCCCCCCCACGCCGAGCCGGGCCAGGTCGAGCCCACCGCCAGCAGCGCGAGCGCCACCAGGCACGCACGCCCCCGGAGGGTTGCGGCTCTCAGCAGGGGCCGGCGCCGGACGGCCACGTCCGCTCGCTGGATCGGCTCATGGGGCCACCGCCCCGGTCCTGGGCTCGGCGGCGCCGTCGCCATCGCCCGCGACGAGGCCGAAGTGCTCGAGCACCAGGGAGGCGACGTCCCGCAGGGCCCATTGGCTGCGATCCTCGGCCGCGGGCCGCTCGAGGCCGCACAGGATCAGTGGGCCGAGCGAATCACCGGCTGCCAGCGCGCCGTGGCTGGCGCCACCGACGTGCGAGGCGCCGCCCCAGTCGAGGCACTCGTAGCCGTCGGCCAGGGAGATCAACAGGTCGCCGGCATTCGGGGCCCGCAACGCCGACCACAGTCGCGCCATGCCGTCAGGGTAAGCGCCGCTCGACAGCCGGCCGTCGGCCGGCTTCATCCCCAGAGCGTCGGGGGCGCCCTCGAGGTCCCACCGTACCCCGCGCTGGTCGGCGATCTGCGAGCCGGGCCGAAATCGGAGCTCGCCGCGATCACTCTCCACGATCGCCTCGGATCGAGGACCGTTGTCCGGCGAGAGCCTGGCGACGAAGTCCACTCCCTCCATCTGCGCGAGCACGGCCCGGACCGCGCTCAGACGGCGCCCCGAGGCCCTCTCCTCGCCGAGGGCGTACACCGCCGCGGCCCGCGCCGTCGGGCTGACGGCGAGCTCGGCCCGCTCCGGGCGTTCGGCGTTCGGCGCCAACACGACCCATCGCTCGCCCAGGGCGGCCGTCAGCGGCAGGGCCGCGCGCACGTCCGTCTGGGCGTGGTCGGCGACCAGGATCACGGCGTGGGCATCGCAGAACGCGTCGATTCCACCGGCTGCGTCGACCAGCTCCCCGAAGCAATGATCGGCGTGGGCGATCGAGTCCCGCATCGCGGCAACCCCGTGCGTGTGCGTGTGGTGATCGTTGTCCGGCAACGAGAAGAGCAGGAAGTCGTAGCCGTCGTCACGGAACAGTTCCCGGCCCACGCAAGCCGAATAGGCGTCGCGGGTCCCGGGGCGGGCCAGGGTCGGCTTGCAGGGAACGCGACGGCTCGCGTAGAGCTCGCCGTAGAAGAGCTCGTCCGGGCCCCAGACCGCGTGGCGAAAGTTGGCCGCGAGGGCGACTCGCCGCATCAGCCCCTCGAGCCCGAGCTCGTGACGTCGCCGGCCGCGGTAGATGAGGAAGGGGGTGCAGGCAGTTCGCACACCGGCGTCGCCGAGGCGCTCGAAGACGGTCTCCTGCTCGTGCGAGAGGTGGGCCATATTGAGGTTGTAGACGGTGTCGTAGAGGGCCCTGAACAGCCCGAACGCCCGGCTCGCCTCCAGCGAGGACCCGTACTCGACGTAGCGGCGCTCGGCGCGGTGGTACCAGTTCATGCCGCTGATGTGATGGCGGTCCGGGCCCGCGCCGGTGACGATCTCCGAGCAGGCAACCGGAGTCACGGACGGGAACCCGGACACGCAGTCTGGGATCAGGGTGCCGCGGTCGATCAGGGCGGCGAAGTTCGGCGCCAGGTCCTCGGCCACCGCGTGGGCAAGCATGTCGGCGCGCAGCGAATCGACCACCACCAGGCAGAGCTTGCGCGACGGAGACATGGCTAGAGCAACCGCCAGGGCAGCGCGAACCGGATGCTCACCGCAGGACGCGCAGGCCCTCGTGCTTGCGCTGGGCCCGGCGGCGCCGGGCCGAGGCGAGCCAAAGCAGCGCCGCGAAGGCGACCAGTCCGACCGGTTCGACGAGAACCGAGAGAGCGGCCACGACCAAGGCGATCACCGCGACGATCAAGCCGATCGACGAGGCGCCCCGGGCCCGCGCCTGAGCTCCCGCCACCACCGCGCTGACGACGCCGAAAGCGAACACGGCGATCAGGATCCCGAGCGGCACGCCCGGCCAAGCGGGATGATCGCGGTTCGAAAGCGAGATCGCGAACAGGATCGCGCCCCCGATAGCGGCCGTCACGGCGAGCAGAATGCCGATCGCCCCGCGTCGCCCGGATGCGCCCCCAAAGGTCCCGGTCGCCACCGCGAGACCGATTCCCTGACAGGTGGCGAGGAAAAGGCTCATGGGCGCCAAGAGGCTAGACGATCGACCAGCTCTGACCGTTGGTCCGCGAGCTAGTCGCCGAAGTGGCGCGGCTGCCCACCGCAGCCGGCCAGAGTCAGGGTGAGCGGCCCGTCGGTGCTCACGTCAAGCCCCGGATCGCAGCTCAGGTGCGCCCGCGATGGGTGGACCACAACCCGAGCCAGATTCTCGGCGTCCAGGTGAAGCACGTTCCTCGCAGTCACGTGGGGCTCCGGGCCCCAGGCCTTGCTGCGCTCGCTGTAGTTGAGCGGCGGCAGGTTGCCTCCCTCGAGCAGGTTCGCAGGGCTGGTCCGGGTGGCCTTGGGGGCCGGGTCGGCCCGTCCGAACCCCTCAGAGCGCGCGTCGATCTCACCCAATGGGGCTGGGCCGGTCGAGTCACGGAGACGCAACCCGGAGAGCCAATAAGCATGGTCGGCAACCGTTCCGGCACCGGCGAAGTCCATCGTCGGGTTGACGACATAGGAGACGTGCGGCGGATCTCGGCGCACCCGGTGGGTGCCGAGGAACGCGGCCGCCGGCGCGTATTGGTCCTCGACCGCGAGCGCGAAGTGGTCAGCGGTCGTGAACAGGTCGAACGTGTAGCGGTAGCCGAGGTCGTCGAACGTCTGCGCCTGCGCCACCGGGCCCGCCACCGGCACCAGCTCGTCCTCGGCGCCATCCCAGATCAGGAACGGCAGGTTGCGAACCGAGGCCAGCATCCGGTTCGTGTTGCTGGCCACACCGCCGGGCTGTGGTGGGTTGGGCGGCACCCAGACGCCGAGCCCGGGGGGTCCGACGACCGGATTGGCGCGCGCGAACAGGTCCGGATACTGGGTCGCGAACTTGTAGGTGCCGTAGCCGCCCATCGAGTAGCCGGCGATCGAGGTCCAGTCCGGGTCGAGCCGGTAGCGTCGGGCGGCGTCCGCCCAGACCTCGAACGTGTCGGCGCCCGCGTGCCCGTAGTACCAGCCGTCGGGCCCGCGGCCCTCCGGGGTGATCACGATCGAGCCCGGGCCGCGCTCTGCGAGCTGCGATTGGTTGCGGGTGTCGGAGAACTGGTTGTAGTTGGCGCCCAGCGAGTGCAGGAGCAGGGTGAGCCCGTAGCCCTTCGCCGGCGCCGGGCGCTTCGGCACGTAGATCGCGTAGGGCTGGAGCCGTCCCCGAAGCTCACCCTGGCAGTCGGTCGCCTGCGTGCAGGCAGGCGAGTAGCGGGCGCCCTGCTGGCTTTCGAAGTGGCTGGCCACGATCCGGTCCATCGGGCCCGTCAGCGGGACACCGTCGGGCTGGCCGTGCTGGTTGTCGGTCACCCCGCGCTCGAGCTTGGCGAAGTCGACCTCGGCGTGGAAGGGGCTCAGGTCGCCGTCGGCGAGCTCGGTCCCCTGCTGGCGGTCGCGCCACCAGGCGGGGTTGGTGAACACCGAGGTGGGCGGGTACGGATGCTGCCACGACTCGTGGAAGCGGAAGGCGACGTTGAAGAAGGCGCTCGGGTTCGCGAGGCCCGCGGCCCCGCCGGGGCGGGTTGCGTCGGCGGTGGCGCCCGGGAGCAGGTACCTGTTGGTTCCGGTGTCCCACAATCCGACGCCGGCCGCCAGTCGAATCGTGCGCCGGCCCGGGCGCCACGCGGAATGGGGGATCCGCACGTCGATCTGACGCCGGGCGATCGAGGTGGCCACGCGCGGCGCCGGGGTGACTCGCTGGCCGGTGGCGGCATCGATCAGGTCGGCCTGTCCGCCGTGGACGGTGAGGAAGAGGCTGGCCGGAGCGGTGGCGTTGGCGCCGTGCGGGAACTGACGCGGCTGGCCGGACCCCCCGATCGCGATCGTGGTCCCGACCAGCGCAGGGTCCTTGAGCGTGTTCAGGGAGATCCGAAAGGCTGTCGCATCGGCAAGCGGCGTTGCGCGCAGCTCGACCAGGTCGGCGGCGTTGTTGGCGTACGCCGCGCCGGTCGGGTAGGTATAGGTGCCGTTCGGGGCCGAGAAGCTGTCGCCGCTGACCCGAGGATCGGCGGGATCACGCGAGAGTCCCTTGGCGCCGTGATCGTCGTAGACGAAGTCCTGGTAGAGGAATTCGCCGTGCCGGTAGGCGCTCGACCCCGAGACGAGGATCGGGTTTGCGTGCCAGATGCCCTGGTTGCGCAGCTGCGGGGGCTCAGCCGGGCCGCGGTAGAGGATCTCGGGTCCGGGGCGGGGAGGCGGGCCGCCGTAGAGCGACGGTGGGGCCGCCAGGCTGGGCGCCGGCAAGGCAAGCGCCGCTGCCCCGAACAGCACGCCCAACTTGACCCGCAACGGACCCACCGTGCAGACGCTATTCCGCCGACACCCCTGCGTGCGCCGATCCCATGGCCGGCTCGGGACCCTCGCGGGTAGCATCGGTCGGCCGCCGGGTCATGGAAAACGTTCCCCATCCACCAGGTCCAGTCGTACTCGCGGTCGACGACGACCCGGGCGCCTTGATGAACCTGGAGCGGGAGCTGACCCGGCGCTACGGCTGGCACTATCGGGTGATCTGCGAGGCCTCACCGCGGTCGGCGAGCACGCTGCTGCGAGCGATCCGAGACCAGGGGTCCGAGGTGGCGATCGTGCTCGCGGCCCAGTGGATGGACGAGATGGAGGGCGTGGAGTTACTGGCCAGGGCGGGCCAGTTGCATCCGCATGCCAAGCGTGGACTGCTGATCGAGTGGGGAGGCTGGGGGGATCCCCCGACCGCGGAGGCGATCTTCGGGGCGATGGCGCGACGCCACATGGACTACTACGTGATGAAGCCGCTGCAGCCCTCGGACGAGCAGTTCCATCGCACAATTGCCGAGTTTCTCCAGGAGTGGTCCAGAGCCCAGGCGCCGGTGGCGAGCGAGATCACCCTGGTGGCCCGCCAGTGGTCCCAGCGCGGACATGAACTGCGCAGCCTGCTGGCCCGAAACGGCGTCCCGCACGTGTTCCTGCCCACCGACTCGGACCCCGGGCGCGAGCTGCTCCGCGAATCGGGCATCGAGGCCGCCGAGGCACCGGTGGCGATCATGCACGACGGTCGCGTGCTCACCGACCCGACCAAGGTCGAGCTGGCCGCAGCCTTCGGGGTCAGCACCGAGCTCCCGGGTGAGCGGCACTTCGACCTGGCGGTGATCGGGGCCGGGCCGGCGGGGCTTACCGCCGCCGTCTACGCCTCGTCCGAGGGCCTGCGCACGTTGGTGGTCGAGCGGGACGCGATCGGCGGCCAGGCGGGCTCGAGCTCCCTGATCCGCAACTACCTGGGATTCTCGCGCGGCGTCAGCGGCGCCGAGCTCGCCCAACGCGCGTACCAGCAGGCCTGGGTCTTCGGGACCAGCTTCCTGCTCATGCGCGAGGTCGCGGAGCTGCGGGCCAGCGAGGGGGCGCTCGAGCTCACCGTGCCCGACGTCGGCGAGGTCACTGCGAACGCTGTCCTGCTCGCCACCGGGGCCTCCTACCGCCGGATCGGAATCGACCCATTGGAGGAGCTGGTGGGCGCCGGCGTCTTCTATGGCGCCTCGATCGCCGAGGCCCACCACCTGATGGGCGAGCACGTGTACGTCGTCGGAGGAGGGAACTCGGCCGGACAGGCGGTCATGCACCTTTCGCGGTACGCCGAGCACGTCACCCTGTTGGCTCGCAGGGAAACGCTCGAGCAGACGATGTCTCAGTACCTGCGCGGCGAGCTCGAGGCGACCGACAACGTCGATGTCCGCCTGGCGTCGGAGGTCGTCGGGGGAGGAGGCGACCGGCGCCTGGAGCACCTGGTGCTCCGAGACACGTTGAGTGGCGAGCAGGAGAAGGTCGATGCCGCGGCCCTGTTCCTGTTGATCGGAGCCATTCCCCACACCGAGTGGCTGCCCCCCGAGATCGAGCGAGATCGCGGCGGCTACCTGCTCACCGGCTCGGACCTCGTCCGCGGCGGGCGGGTAGTCGAGTGCTGGCCGTTGGACCGCAGCCCGCAGGCCCTGGAGACCAGCATGCCTCGGGTGTTCGCCGCCGGAGATGTCCGGCACGGCTCGATCAGCCGCGTCGCCTCGGCGGTCGGAGACGGCTCCGTCGTGATCGCCCAGGTGACCCGCCTGCTCAGCCGCCCCCGTCCGGGTGCTCGTCGCAGGCCTCCAGCGCGTTCGCAACACTGAGGGCTCATGTCCGAGCCCGACAAGGGAACAGCGCCCGGGTCACCGCCTTCCGCGCATCGTCGCGCTCACCAGACGGCGCGCGACCTGGAGCGCTACGCAAGCCTGTTCGCCCAGCGCACACGGGGCATGCGCTCGTCGGCGATGCGTGACCTGATGGCGATCACGGCGCGACCGGAGGTGATCTCGCTGGCGGGGGGGCTTCCGGACACCTCGACCTTCCCTCCGGAGAGCTTCGCCGCGCAGATGACGCGGATCGCACAGGAGTCCTCGGCCGAAGCGCTTCAGTACGGGCCGACCGACGGATTCGAGGCGACCAAGTCCGCGATCCGCGGCGTGATGGCCGCCGAGGGCATGGCACCCGATCCGGACGACATCATCGTCACCACCGGCGGTCAGCAGGCGATCGACCTGATCACAAAAACCCTGGTGGATCCTGGTGACCCGGTGATCTGTGAGGCGCCCACCTATCCCGGCGCGGTGCCGGTGTTCTCCTCCTATGAGGCCGAAACCCATCAGGTCGAGATGGACTCGGAGGGGATGAGGGTGGACGAGCTCGAGGCGCTTCTCGACCGTCTCGCGGCAACCGGGAGACGCCCGAAGTTCATCTACTCGGTTCCGAGCTTCCAGAACCCCACCGGGGTCACCCTGTCTGCCGAGCGGCGGCGGCGGCTGGTGGAGCTCGCCTCGGAGCGGGAAGTGCTGATCGTCGAGGACAACCCCTACGGGCTGTTGCGCTACGAGGGGGAGGCGCACGACCCCCTGTACCAGCTCGACGGGGGCAACTACGTGATCTACGTCGGCACGCTCTCCAAGATCCTCTCGCCGGGGATCCGGCTGGGCTGGGCGGTGGCACCACCGCCGGTGATGGAGAAGCTCTCATTGGGCAAGCAGGCCACGGACCTCTGCACCTCGACTCTGTCCCAGTACTTCGCGCTCGAGTACTTCGCCGAGGACCGCTGGCGCTCATACGTCGACAGCCTCTGCGGCGTCTACCGGTCACGTCGCGATGCGATGCTCGAGGCACTCGAGCGCCACTTTCCCCGGCAGGCGACCTGGACGCGGCCGAGCGGCGGACTGTTCGTGTGGGCGGCCCTGCCCGAGTACATCGACACCTCCGACCTGCTTGCGAAGGCATTGCGGGAGAACGTCGCCTTCGTCCCGGGTGCAGCGGCCTTCGCGGACGGGACCCGCGGCGCCAACTCGATGCGGCTCAACTTCTCCGGCTCGACAGAGGACGAGATCCGGGAGGGGATCCGAAGGATCGGCAAGGTGGTCGGCGACCAGGTCGGCCTGTACGAGACGATCACCGGCGAGCACCCGCTCCCCGGCTCCCCCTCGGCCGGGACGGCGACCGAGCCCGAAACCGAGGAGCTCGGTGGAGCGCCCGCCGAGGTCCTGCCCCTGCGCCGGCGCCGCGAGGAGCCATAGGCGCGGGATGAAGGTCGCGGTGCTGAAGGGGGGCAGCTCGCTGGAGCGCCAGGTGTCGCTTCGCTCGGCCGCGAGGGTGGAGGACGCGCTCCGCTCGCTGGGACACGAAGTCTCGTCGCTGGACGTCGGGGCCGATCTGGTCCAGCGGCTGAAGCGCGAGCAGCCGGACGTGGCCTTCATCGCCCTGCATGGACCCGGGGGCGAGGACGGGACCCCGCAGGAGCTGCTCGAGATCCTCGGCATCCCCTACACGGGACCGGGTGTCGCCGCCTGCATCCGCTGCATGGACAAGGTGCTGACCAAGCACCTCCTGCGAGCGAGGGGGATCCCGACCCCGGATTGGGTGGCGTTCAACTCGACCGCGTTCCGCGAGCTGGGGGCCGCCGACGCGTTGGACGAGATCGAGGCCCGGCTGGGCTTCCCCCTGGTGATCAAGCCGGCCGCCCAGGGCTCGGCGCTCGGAGTCCGCTTCGCCGGCACCCGGAAGGACGTCCCCGAGGCGTTGGTGGCGGCGTTCAGCTACGACGACAGGGTGTTGCTCGAGCGCCACGTCGAGGGCCGCGAGCTGGCCGTGTCGCTACTCGATGGCGAGGCCCTGCCCGTGGTCGAGGTCCGGCCCAAGGAGGAGGACCTCTTCAACTACGAGGCCCGTTACGAGATCGGCCGCACCGACTATCTCTGCCCTGCCGAGTTGGCAGCGGGGCTCGCGGACGACGTGCAGTCGGTCGCCCGGGCCACCTACGAGACACTCGGATGCACCGGATTCGCCCGAGTCGACGCGATCCTCGACGCCAGCTCCACGGGTCAGGTGCTGGAGGTCAACGCGATCCCCGGCCTCACCGACACCTCGTTGCTTCCGATGGCGGCCGACGCGGGCGGGATCAGGTTCGAGCAGCTGGTCGAGCGGATCGTGCAGCTGGGCGCTGCTCGCTACTCCTCGCCCTTGGCGAAGTCCTCCGGCGTCACCTGATCGAGGAAGTCCTTGAACTTCTCGACCACCTCTTCGGTGTCCTCGACCTCGTGCTCGAACTCGATCGAGGACTCGTCGATGACGTCGTCGGCGGCGAAGATCGGCGCCTGGGTGCGGACCGCCAGCGCGATCGCGTCCGACGGGCGCGAGTCGATCTCGAGCTCGGAACCATTGACCGAGATCGTGATCGAGGCGTAGAAGGTGTTGTCGCGCAGCTCGGTGACGGCCACCCGCTCGCATTTGGCGTCGAGCTGCTCGAGCATGTCCGAGAGCAGGTCGTGCGTCATCGGCCGCGGGGTCGAGGCCCCCTGGAGCTTCATCAGGATCGCGGCCGCCTCAGGATGGCCGATCCAGATCGGCAGGAATCGGTTCCCGTCGACCGTCTTCAAGAGAACGATCGGCTGCTTGCCGACCATGTCGAAGCTGACGCCGTAGATCTGCATCTGCTGCAAGGTGATCTCCCGGCCCTCGCGGGGCTGCGCGCCATTATAGGTACGGGCCCAGGGGCTCTCGGGGCCCATCCGGAGGCCGCTGATGGCCGTCACGCCAGCCCAGGAGGATAATTCGAGTCTGGTGTCCGAGGCTCGGCAACAGGTCTACATCGACGCGCCGGTCGATGTCGTGTGGCAGCTGCTCGAGGACGTCGACCGCCATCCGCAATGGTGGCCCCGCGTGGTCGAGGTCGAATGCGACGGGCTCGAGGCCGGGTGCACCTACCGCGAGGTGGTCAAGACCCCGGGCGGCAAGGACGAGATGCTGCTCCGCGTGGATCGGCTCGACGATTGCAAGGAGCTTCTGATCCGCTGCGTCAACACCGGCACCTTCGTCCACTTCGTGTTGACCGAAGCCCAGGACGGCACCTTCGTCGAGGCCCGGTTCGGGATGGAACCCTGGAAGCTCAAGTACCGGGTGATCGACATGACCGTCGGCAGGCGCTACTTCCGCAACTGGCTGGAGCAATCGCTCGACGCGATGCAGCGGGCCTGCGGGGAACGGGCGGCGGCCTAGCTGCCGTCGGCCAGCCATGGAGGGATGGGCGATCCTGGACTCCAGCGAGCCCGGAGGGCGAGCGATGTGAGAGGCCAGGCGTCGGCCAGCCATGGAGGGATGGGCGATCCTGGACTCGAACCAGGGACCTCCTCCTTATCAGAGAGGCGCTCTGACCGACTGAGCTAATCGCCCTCGCGCCGGTCATTGTAGAAAGCCCGGATCGCTAGGCTGGCGCCGCCCGTGCCGCGCCGTCCGGACATGCCGCCATTGCGCCGCGAGGCGCTGTCGGCCGATCCGATCGAGCAGTTCCGGGCCTGGTACGAGCTCGCGACCCACGAGGTGCCGCTGGCCGACGCGATGATGGTCGCGACGGTCGACGAGCAGGGAGAGCCGGACGCGCGCATGGTCCTGCTGAAGGGCTTCGGGCCCGACGGATTTCGCTTCTTCACCAACCTCGAGTCGTCCAAGGCGTCCCAGCTCGCCGCCGCCCCGCGGGCCGCGCTGGTGCTCTACTGGCGCGAGCTCGACCGGCAGGTGCGGGTTCGGGGCTCGGTGGAGCGGCTGACCGACCGAGGCGTGCGACGAGTACTTCGCCACCCGGCCACGCGACTCCCAAATCGGGGCCTGGGCCTCGCCGCAGAGCGACCCGATGGCGGACCGCGAAACGCTCGACGACCGGGCGACGGAAGCGACCCGCCGGTTCGCCGGCGGCGAGATCCCGCGGCCGCCGTTCTGGGGCGGCTTCGCGGTCCGCCCGACGGAGATCGAGTTCTGGCAGGGCCAGGTGGCCCGGCTGCACGACCGCTTCCGCTATTCGCGAACGGACGCGGGCTGGAAGCTCGCGCGGCTGGCCCCGTAAGCATTCCGGGTCCCCTGGTGTCCGCAGGACGGACGCGGCGGGACACGGTTCACGGCCAGTCGCCCCGTACCCAGCCGTCTCCGGCCCGGGTTCAGCGCTTACCGCGAGAGCGGGCGAAGGCGAGCACGTCCTCGAGATCGTCGAAGTGGAGCTCCGCGCGGATCCCACGGCGCACCGCGCGAATCCGGATCCCGGTGCCGAGCGCCTCCTCGAGCGCCTCCTCGGCTCGCACCAGGGCCGCCTCCTGATCGGGATGCGGAACCACCTTGGCCCGCGGCATTGCGCCGTCCTGCTTGGCGCGGCGCTCGGTCTCGCGCACCGACCAACCCCGCGAGGCGGCCATGCGGGCGAGGTCACGGCGAGCTTCGGCCCCTGGGAGCTGGAGAATCGCCCGTCCGTGTCCCTCGCTCAACTCGCCGCCGGCGAGCAGGTCGAGCACGTCGTCGGGCAGGTCGAGGAGCCTGACCAGGTTCGAGATCGCCGCCCGGCTGCGCCCAAGTCGGCGGGCGAGCTCCTCCTTCGAGAGGCCGAGGTCCTCGACCAGGGCCGCGCATGCCCGCGCCTCGTCCACCGGGTTCAGGTCCTCGCGGGCCATGTTCTCGATCAGCGCGGTTTGCAGGCGCTCCGCTTCGTCCTGGTCGCGGATCAGGGCCGGAACCGTGTCCAGCTTTGCCTGCCGGGCGGCGCGCCAGCGGCGCTCGCCGGCGATCAGCTCGTAACGGCCGTCGGCGAGCGGCCGGACGATCACCGGCTGGACCACCCCGGCGTCCGCGACCGAGGCCGCGAGACTCTCGATCGAGGCGGAATCGAACGCCGTCCGCGGCTGGTCCGGGTTGGGACCGATCAGCTCGACCGGGACATGCCTGAACTGCGGCTCGCCGATCCCCGACTCGGGGAGGATCGCCGCCAGTCCACGTCCCATGCCGCGCTTGGTCATCCGTTAACCTCTACTTGAGCCTTAGTCTGGATCTCCCCCTGCTGGGAACGTTCGACGGACACCCGTCTCGCCCCTTCCCGCTCGGCGAGCTCCTCGGCGAGCTCGCGATAGGCGACCGACCCGCGGGAGCCCGGAGCATGCTCGACCACGGGGAGACCGAAGCTGGGCGCCTCCGCGACGCGGATGCTGCGCGGGATCACGGTCTTGAACACGAGCTCGGGGAGGTGGTCTCGAAGCTCGCGCTCGACGTCGTGCGCGAGCCGGGTTCGCTCGTCGTACATGGTGATCACGACCCCGGTCAGAACCAGGGTCGGGTTGAGCTCTGAGCGCAGCCGCTGCAGCGTCTCGAGGAACTGGACCAAGCCCTCGAGCGCCAGGTACTCGGCCTGCACGGGAACGATCACCCGATCGGCGGCGACCAGGGCGTTCACCGTCACCGGGCCCAGGGACGGGGGGCAATCGAGCAGGGTGAGGGCGAAACGCTCGCGGACCGGGCCCAGCATCCTGCGCAGGTTCCGATCGGAGCCCTCGATCCGAGGAAGCTCAACCGCCGCCCCGGCCAGGTCACGGCTCGCCGGGACGATCCACAGGTTGTCGGGGCCGGCGGGGCGGGCCGCCTCGGCCACCGAGCGGTCCCCGCTCAGGCAGTCGTAGGAGGAGGGATGAGCGTCGCGGTCAAGCCCCAGGGCCACGGTCGCGTTGCACTGGGGGTCGAGGTCGCACAGCAGCACTTGGTCCCCGGAGGCGGCGGCACAGGCGGCGATGTTGACCGCGGTGGTCGTCTTGCCCACCCCGCCCTTCTGGTTGGCGATCGCATACACGGAGCCCATCGGGGCCCGACCTTACCTGGCGCCCACGACGGGCCCTCGAGCTCAACCGCGGGCTCCGTAGGGGCGCTTCTTGGCCAATCCCGGGCGCCGTGGCAGGGCCTCGGGGGTCGGTCCGCTCTTGCGGACCACGTGCAGGTGCCGATTGGCCGACCCGGCGTAGGGGCCGACCGGCAGTACCTCGACCGGATCCATCGCCAGGCGCGGTGCCGCGCGCTCGAGCTCGAGCTCCTCGTCCGCGCGCCGACGGCCCTTCCAGACCACCAGCACGCCCCCCTCGACCAGCAGCGGCGAGGCGAGCTCGGCGACCGTCGACAGGCGTGCCACGGCCCTCGCAGTAGCCGCCTGATGGGCCTCGCGCCCACCCCCCGGAGGCGAGCTCTCGGCCCAGGCTTCGGCGCGCGCGCAGATCACGCGTGCGTTGGCGAGCCCCGACCGCTCGATCGCGCGGCGCATGAACTCGCACTTGCGGCCGATCGATTCGACCAGGCGCACCTCCGCACCGGGCAGCGCCGCGGCAAGCGCCAGGCCCGGAAATCCCGCGCCCGCGCCCAGGTCGACGATCGTGGCGGCGCTGCGAAGGGCGTCGACCTCGGTCCCGGCGAGCGAATCGGCTACGTGCACTCGCCACGCCCGCTCCGGGTCGGTGACGGAGCTGGGCGCCCGCCGATCCTCGGCCAGCAACGCGAGCACGGCGCGCATCGCGGCCCGGCCGCCTTCTGGCAGCTCGATCGCACCGCCGGCGCCGACGCTCAATCGCTGAGCAGCGGGGCGACGATCACGCAGCGCTCGGGCTCCTCGCCCTCGCTGAAGGTCTCGATCCCCGGACGGTCCTTGAGGTACTGATGAACCGCCCGCCGCTCGGTCGGGGTCATCGGCTCAAGCTCGATCTCCTTGCCCGTCTTCAGCGATCGCTCTGCCGCTCGGTCAGCCTGGCGCTCGACCGCCTCGCGACGGCGCTCGCGGTAGCCGGCGGCGTCGACCACGACCCGCTTGCGATCCTGGCGCCCTCGAAACGCCGCCCGGTAGCAGAGCAGCTGCACCGCGTCGATCGTCTGGCCCCGCCGACCGATCACCAGGCCGACGTCCTGGCCCTCGATCCTGCCGACGATCTCCTCGTCGACCTCGTCGACCTCGACGCTGGCTTCAACGTCGAGCTCGTCGACCACGCGCTCGAGGATTGCACGCACCCGGCTGGCGGGGTCGTCGGGCAGACCGATCGCGCCGTTGGTTGACACCGCGCGAGTCTATTGAGCGAAGCCGGGGCGGAGCGCACCCAGAGCGGCGGCCGGCGTCAGCGCCGGCGCTTCTTGCGCTTCCGGGGCGGAGGCGGCGGCGGCTTGGCCGTCTTCTCGTCCTCTTCGGTCGGCTTCGGCGGCGCCGGGATCACCTGCTTCACCACCCATTGCTGGCCCATGGTCCACAGGTTGGTGGTGATCCAGTAGACCACCAGCCCGGCGGGGAAGTTGATCACGAACGGCGTGAACACGACCGGGAGTGCGTACATCATCAGCCGCTGGTTGCCCTCGGCCGAGGAGGCCATGATCGAGGTCGAGCCGACCATGGTCACGAAATAGAGCAGCATCAGGATCACCAGCGCCGCGCCGGTCGCCTTCTCGTCGAGCGGGAGGCTGAGGAAATCGGGGTTTCCGGAAGCGTGGATCTCGGTCTTGAACTCGTCGCTGCGCAGCAACGAGAAGAGCGCGAAGAACACGGGCAGCTGGAGGAGCAGCGGCACGCAAGAGGCAAGCGGGTTGATCTTGTTCTCCCGGTAGAAGTCCATCAGCTCGCGCTGCATGCGCTGGCGGTCGTCCTTGTACCTCTCCTGGATTCGCTTGATCTCGGGCTGATGCGCCTGCATCGAGCGCATCGAGCGGATCTGCTTCAACGACAGCGGCAGGATCACCAGCCTGGTGACGATGGTCAGGAAGATGATCGCCAGGCCCCAGCTTGCGTACACGTTGTCGTAGAAGAACGTGAGGACCGAGTTGGCGACGTCCTCGAGGGGCTGCAGGAAGCTCGCCATCGGGAGGATCAAGCCGGTACCCCCCGCTTGGGTCGAAACAGGGTCCGCGCCTCGACGGGGTCGTAGCCGCCGTTGCTGAACGGATTGCAACGCGCCAGGCGCCAGGCGGCGAGGATCAACCCCCGGATCACGCCCAGCTCTCGGACCGCCTGGACCGCGTAGGCGGAGCAGGTGGGCTCGTACTTGCACCGCCGGGGCAGCATGGGCGAGATCAGTCGCTGGTAGATCCGGATCGGGGCGAGGATGATCGCGATCAGCGAGCGTTTCACGTGCAACGGCCCAAGTTAGTCCGTTTGGTCACCAAGCCGCGCCTCGGCGAGCAGGTCCTCGAGCGCGCCGGCTACGCCGCGAGCGCCATCCCGCTCGAGCAGCCCGGCGATGTCGGGACGAGCCACCAGCACGAAGTCGTATGCCGCCGGAAGCGAGGCATCGAGCGACCAGAACGCCTCCCGAAGCGCCCGCTTGACCGCGTTTCTGTCCACCGCACCGCCAACCTTTCGGCTGACTGAGATCCCGAGCCGCACCCCCGGGTCCTCCTCGGCCCGACGACGGGGAAACGCGTACAGGACCAGGAACCGGTTGGAGTGCGAGCGACCCTCGCGATAGACGCGATCGAAGTCGCCGCTGCGGGAGAGGCGCCCGCGCTTTCGGCCCTCGCGCGGTGAGCCCGCGCTCACGGCGTCAGCCGCTTGCGACCCTTGCGGCGTCGCCGCTTGATGATGTCGCGGCCGCTGCGGGTGCGCATCCGGGCCCGGAACCCGTGGGTCCGGGCGCGCTTGCGCTTCTTGGGCTGATAAGTCCGCTTCACGACCGGCGGGCAGTATAGGCGGCGCCGAGTCCGTAACCAAGTCGCCCCGGCGAGTGCATTCTTTCTGCCGCGAATTGCGCGGTCGAGCCGGTGCGCGCGGCGGCGCCGGCACTGGCCGGTTCTATGATCGCCCGCCGTGCGAAACGCCGAGCGCCATGACGACCTCACCTCGATCTGGAGGGACGTCACGGATCAACTCCAGGCCGGCCTTCCCGCCTCGACCTTCGACCTCTGGATCGCCCCGCTGCGGCCGATCTCGATCCAGGGAAGAACCCTCTGCGTCACCGTCCCCGACGCCACTCGTGCCTGGGTCCAGCGCCGCTACGCCGGCGCCCTCGAAGCCGCCCTGCGCGGTCAGACGTCCTCACTCGAGCGCATCGACCTGATCCCGGCCAGCCGGAGTCGCGACCAGCGCCCCGCCGACTCGCTCAGCGGGATCGATGTGGCTCTCGCTGACCCGCGACACACGTTCGAACGCTTCGTGATCGGTGACGGCAACCGGCTCGCTCACGCCGCCGCCCTCGCCGTGGCGGAGCTTCCCGGGGAGGCCTACAACCCGCTGTTCCTCCACGGCATGCCAGGGCTCGGGAAGACCCACCTGCTGGGCGCGATCATCGACTACCTGGGTCGCCATCGGCCCGACCTCAGCCTCCACTACACGACCGCGGAGCGGTTCACCACCGAGTTCGTCACCGCCCTGCGCAAGGACGGGCCGGAGCGGTTCAAGGAGCGCTACCGGGGCCTTGACGCGCTGCTGATCGACGATGTGCAGATACTCGAGGGAAAAGATCAAACGCAGGAGGAGTTCGTCCACACCTTCAACGCCCTCCACGGCGCCGACAAGCAGATCGTCCTCTCCAGCGATCGTCCACCCGAGGCCCTGGCGCGCCTGGCCGACCGGCTGCGCGACCGGTTTCAATGGGGGCTCTGCATGGAACTCGAGGCTCCAGATCTGCGCACCCGCACCACCCTGCTCTGGAGAATGGCGGCGTCGGCTTCGATCGAGGTCCCGGAGCCATCTGCTCTGGGCGAGATCGCCGCCCTGGCGAACGGCAATGTTCGTCGCCTCGAGGGAGCGATGACCCGAGTCGTGGCGATGGCCTCGATGCTCGGTGAGCCCCTTACCGCGGGCCTCGTCCGCCGAGCGCTTCCGGGCTCTTCCGCGACCAGCGATGATTCACAGCCACCATCCGGCGCCACCGTGGAAACGATCCAGGAGGCCGCCTGCGCCACCATGGACGTTTCGCGTCGAGACCTGCTCTCCACCAAACGCACGTCGCAAGTCAGCCATGCTCGCCAGCTCGCCATCTACCTGACCCGCGAGTTAACCTCGCTCTCGCTGGCCCAGATCGCACGAGAGTTCAACCGTGACCACACCACGATCCTCCATGCGGTCCGCGCCGTCACCGCAAAGCTCGAGCCGGGATCCGAGATGACCGCCACCCTCGAGCGAACGCGTCTACTTCTTCCACCAGCACCACAACATCCCCAGGCTGCACCCCAAGCTCTCCACCGACCCTCCAACTCTGCACCAGCGCCGTCCACCACACCACCAGCCGCGCAGGCGCCGTGAACGCAACTTCTCCCCAACCCTCCACCGCCCCAATTACATCTGAACCAGATAGGAAGATGCAAAGTCCCTCAATGAAGCTCTCCACCTCCCGTGATTCGTTGCTGGCCGGTCTCCAGGTCGTTGGTCGTGCCGTCTCGACTCGAGCGACCCTGCCGGCGCTGAGCGGAATCAAGTTCGACCTCACAGAGGAAGGGCTGATTCTTCAGGCGACGGACATGGAGGTGGGAATAAGCATTGCGCTGACCGAGATCACCACGGTGGCGCCTGGCTCGGTGCTGCTTCCCGGCCGCTTGGTCGGCGACGTGGTCCGCAGCCTGCCCAGTGGTCAAGTGGAGATCGCACTTCGACCGGAGCAGGGCGACGTGGAGCTCTCGGCGGCTGGGGCGCACTTCCATCTCCGCACCCTGCCCGCCGAGGACTTCCCCCGCTTTCCGGAGCTGGGCGACTCCGCGGTGGCGCTACCCGCTCAACCTCTTGCGGAGACGGTCGACCGAGTCGCGCGGGCGGCGTCCCGGGATGAAGTGCGCCCGATCCTGACCGGGGTCCTGTTCCAGGCCGAGGGCTCGACCTTGACCATGGTCGCCACCGATTCCTATCGCCTCAGCGTCAAGCACACCGAGCTCGAGTCGGCGCTCACAGAGGCAATCGAGGCCAACGTTCCGGCCCGGGCGCTGCGGGAGTTGGCCCGCGTGGTCGCACAACAGGAACCGGATCAGGTGGCGATGTCGCTGGCTCGAAACCAGGCGGTCTTCCAAGCCGGGCCCGTGGTGCTGTTCTCACGCTTGATCGAAGGTCAGTTTCCAAGCTGGCGCCAGCTGATCCCGGAATCCTTCGAGCACGAGGTGCGGCTGCCGCGGGGGGAGCTTCTGGAGGTGGCACGCCGCATCGGTCAGCTTGCTCAGCGGAATGCGCCCCTGCGGTTCGCCTTCGCGGAGGGGGAGCTGACGGTTGCGGCCGAGACCCCAGAGGTCGGTGACGCGAGCGAGGCGATCCCGGCGCCCTATTCCGGGGAACCGCTGGAGATCGCCTTCAATCCGCAGTTCCTCATCGAGGGTCTGGAGAGCGTCGACACGGACGAACTGGTGGTCAAGCTCAGCTCACCCCTTCGTCCCGGCCTGCTGGAGCCGGCCGGCCGGGAGGACTTCAGCTACCTCGTGATGCCGATCCGGCTCAATGTCTAGCCGTGCCCCCCGCGGGAGCTAGCGGCGAAGCCGCGGTAACTGCGGAGGTGCCCGCCTTGCGGCTGACCAGGTTGAGCGTCGTCGGGCTCCGAAACCTGGCTGCTCAGGAGGTCGAGCTGGGCGACGGCTTGACCCTGCTCTGGGGGCCGAATGGGACCGGCAAGACGAACCTGCTGGAGGCCATCTGCCTGGCGCTCACGGGCCACTCGTGCCGGACCCGCAACCAGCGCGAGACGATCGCCTTCGACGAGGACATGGCTCGGGTGGAGGTTGAGGTTCAGGCCGACGGTCACTCGCATCTGCTGCTCTGGTCGATGAACCGCTCCGGCGAGCGGCGACATCTGGTCGACGGGAACGCGATCGCCGGCGAGAGGGAGACGCTGCGCCCGGCGCTGGCGATCTTCCTTCCCGATCGCCTCGCTCTGATCAAGGGGCCGCCCTCGGGGAGGCGGGATCACCTGGATCGCTTCGTTGCTGCATTGTGGCCGAGCCGCGCCGAGGCCCGACGGCGCTACGGTCGGGCGCTGGCGCACCGCAACGCGTTGCTAGGTCGCGTACGCGCGGGGACCGCGCCGGGCGACTCGCTCGACGCCTGGGACCGAGAGCTTGCCTCGGCGGGCGTGGAGCTTGCTTCGTGGAGAGGGGAGGCGGTCGCGGCCCTCGCCCGAGAGTTCGGGGCTGCGGCCGGTGAGCTCGGGATCGGCGCCGGGGCGGAGCTGCGGTACGCGCCGCGCTCGGAAGCCGAGGAGGCGTCGCAACTCGCCGCCGAGCTCCTGGCTCGGCGGAAGAGCGACCTGGCCCGGGGCCACACGACCCACGGCCCACATCTGGACGAGCTCGCGATCTCGCTTCGGGGCCGGTCCGGCCGGCGCTTCGGCTCGCAGGGCGAGCAGCGGATGGCCCTGCTGGCCCTGCTGTTCGCCGAGCGCCGAGCGCTGCTCGAAGCTCGCGGCGCTCCACCGCTGATGCTCCTCGACGACGTGATGAGCGAGCTCGACCCAGAACGGCGAGCGTTGCTCGCCCGGCGGCTGGCCGAGGGCGGCGGTCAGGCGCTGATCACCGCCACCGAGCCGGAACAGCTCGGAGCGGAGTGGCCGCATGCCGAGCTCGGGGTGCGCGATGGCCGTGCCGACCCGACCCACGCGGCTGCCGATCGGAGCGACGCTATACGGGCCCCGGTGGCGGCATGACGACGCGCCGCGCGCCGCGCCCCCTCGGTGCGGCCATCGCCCCGGTTCGAGCCAGGACCGAGCCGAAGACGCTGCTCGCAGCCGTCCAGGGCGCTTGGAATGGAGTCGCCGGGCCCGCGGTGGCGGCCGAGGCCGAACCGGTGGCCGAACGCGATGGCGTGGTCACGATCGCCTGCCGGTCGGCGACCTGGGCCCAGGAGCTCGATCTGCTTCAGAGCGAGCTGCTCACCGCGCTCAATGGCGCCCTCCCCGATCCGGTCCGGGGCGCGCTCGAGCACCCCCTACGGGGGCTCCGGTTCACGGCCGACGGGCCGCGCCACTTTTATGCGTGATTTGCAGGCCTTTTGTTCCACTTGAAACGGCATTCCGGGGATTCGCCCTGGTATCCTTGTAGGAGCTTGAACGGTTGCCCCGTACCGCCTGCGTCCCCAGCTCGGCGACGTCTTGGCCGGTCGGGGTTTCTCACGCCAGCGAGCGGAAAGGATTGAGTGGCAAGCAAGGCGAGCACCGGCGGTGGAGCGAAGCCGCGCGCGAAAGCGAACACGACGGGCGACGGCTACAGCGCCAAGGACATCACCGTCCTCGAAGGCCTCGAGGCGGTGCGGCTCCGTCCCGGCATGTACATCGGCTCAACTGGCCCCCGCGGCCTCCACCACCTGGTTTATGAGGTGGTGGACAACTCCGTGGACGAGGCGATCGCGGGGTTCTGCGACCGCGTCACGGTGACCCTCCATCCCGACAACAGCGTCACCGTCGCCGACGACGGTCGCGGCATCCCCGTTGAGGAGCACGAGAAGGAGAAGCGCCCCGCGGCCGAGGTGGTGATGACGACCCTGCATGCCGGCGGCAAGTTCGGAGACGGCGGGGGCTACAAGGTGTCGGGCGGGCTGCACGGAGTGGGTGTCTCGGTGGTCAACGCGCTCTCGGAGCGCCTCCACTTGGAGGTGCGAAGGGACGGATACGCCTGGACCCAGGACTACGAGCGCGGCGAGCCCCGCGGCGAGCTCACCCGCGGCCAGAAGGCCAAGGGCACAGGTACCACGATCACCTTCCTCCCCGACGGCGACGTGTTCGAGGACGTGGTGCTCGACTACCAGACCCTGTCCGAGCGTCTGCGCGAAACGGCGTTCCTGACCCGCAACCTGCGAATCGACCTGATCGATGAGCGCGGCGCCGGCCAGCAGGAGACCTTCCAATACGCGGGCGGGATCGTCGACTTCGTCCGCCACCTGAACGAGAACAAGGACCCCCTGCACCGGAAGACGATCTTTTTCGAGAACGAGACCGAGGAGGGTCAGGTCGAGGTGGCGATGCAATGGAACTCCTCCTATCAGGAGTCCGTGTTCAGCTTCGCCAACAACATCAACACGCATGAGGGCGGCTCCCACCTGTCCGGCTTTCGTGCCGCCCTGACCCGAACCTTGAACGCCTATGCCCGTGAGAAGGGGCTGCTGAAGGAGAAGGACGAGAACCTGAGCGGCGAAGACGTCCGCGAGGGGCTCACAGCGGTGATCTCGGTCAAGCTTCGCGATCCCCAGTTCGAGGGCCAGACGAAGACGAAGCTCGGGAACCCGCCGGTCGAGGGCCTGGTCAAGGAAACCGTGAACCGAAAGCTGGGCGAGTTCCTGGAGGAGAACCCGGGCGAGGGACGTCGCATCCTGCAGAAGGCGGTCGATGCGGCCCGGGCCCGCGAGGCGGCCCGCAAGGCGCGCGATCTGACGCGGCGCAAGTCGGCGCTCGAAAACTCGACCCTGCCGGGAAAGCTCGCGGACTGCTCGGTTCGCGATCCTGCGCTGGCAGAGCTCTTCATCGTGGAGGGCGATTCGGCCGGCGGATCCGCGAAGCAGGCCCGCGACCGCAACACCCAGGCGGTCCTGCCGCTTCGCGGCAAGATCATCAACGTCGAGAAGAGCCGCATCGACAAGGTGCTGCAGAGCGTCGAGATCCAGGCGCTGATCACCGCGATCGGGACCGGGGTGGGCGACGAGGAGTTCAACCTCGAGGACGCCCGGTACCACAAGCTGATCCTGGCCACGGACGCCGACGTTGACGGCGCCCACATCCGGACGCTCGCGCTGACCTTCCTCTACCGCCACATGCCGCAGCTGATCGACGCCGGGTACGTCTATATCGCGACGCCGCCGCTCTACCGGGTCAAGAACGGCAAGCAAGAGACCTACATCGAGAAGGAGTCGGAGCTGGAGGAGATGCTGCTTCGCGACAAGATCGAGCAGTACGAGCTCACGGACGCCGAGGGCAAGTCACGGAGGCTTACCGCCGCTCGCTGGCAGCGCTTCAATCGCCGCTTCCGCGAGTACGAGGGCTGGATGGACTCCGTACAGGCGGAGTTTGGGCACGAGACGGTGGCGTTCCTGGCCGAGTCGCAGATCCTGGACGCCGGGGCGGCAAGCATCGCGGGGGTGAGAAAGCTGGTTGAGGCGGCCGATCCCCAGGAGGAGCCATACGAGACCGAGCTGATCTCGTCGACGGCGGACGAACTGGTGGTCAAGGCCATTCACCGCGCGAGTGGGCTCGCGCGGACCCACGCCCTCTCGACCGACCTTTTCAAGTCGAACGACTACCGGCACCTCGTGGGGGTGCACGGCGAGCTCCTGAAGCAGGTCGGCCGCCCGCCATTCCGGGTCACGCTCGGCGACAAGCGGCGCGAGGCGGACTCATTCGACGCGTTGCGGCGCGCCATCCTCGAGCTCGCGCGCCTGGGGGTCACCCTCCAACGCTTCAAGGGGCTGGGCGAGATGAACGCCGACCAGCTGCGTGAGACGACGATGGATCCCGCCAGTCGCACGCTGCAACGGGTCACGATCGAGGACGCCTCGAGCGCCGAGCGGGTCTTCGCCGATTTGATGGGCGACAAGGTGGAGCCGCGCAAGCACTTCATCGAGAAGCACGCGAAGGAGGTCCGCTTTCTTGATGTCTAGACGGGTCCCGCCAACCGTCCTTGGCGGAGGCTGAGATGGAAGCACTTGACGCACTGACCGGGCGCATCGAGGAGCGCGAGCTGACGCAGGAGATGCGCTCCTCCTACCTCGACTACGCGATGAGCGTGATCGTGGGCCGGGCACTGCCCGATGTTCGCGACGGCTTGAAGCCGGTCCACCGCCGGGTGCTCTATTCGATGCACGACCTCGGGCTGCAGCCGAACCGGCCCTACCGGAAGTCGGCGTTCATCGTCGGCGAGGTGATGGGTAAGTACCACCCGCACGGCGACAGCGCCATCTACGACACGCTGGCGCGGATGGCGCAGGACTTCTCGCTGCGCTACCCGCTCGTCGACGGCCAGGGAAACTTCGGCTCGATCGACGACGATCCGCCGGCGGCCATGAGGTACACGGAGGCCCGCTTGGCCAGGCTCGCCACCGAGCTGCTTCGCGATATCGAGGCCGATACGGTCGAGTTCGGGCCCAACTACGACGAGTCACAGCAGGAGCCCCTCGTCCTGCCGTCGCGGTTCCCCAACCTGCTCGTCAACGGCGCCGCGGGGATCGCCGTCGGCATGGCGACGAACATCCCGCCCCACAACCTGCGAGAGGTCGCCGCTGCGGTACGCGCCTACGTTGAAAACCCCGACATCGACCTCCATGGGCTGATGGAGCACGTCAAGGGACCCGACTTTCCCGGCGGCGGCGTCATGAGCATGGAGGGGATCCGCGACGCCTACGCCTCGGGCCGCGGGAGCGTCAGGATCCGCGGCCGGGTCCACAGCGAGCCGCTTCGCGGCGGCAAGGACGCCCTGATCGTCTCCGAGCTCCCCTTCATGGTCAAGAAGGGTGGCGACGGCGGACTGATCACGAAGATCGCCGACCTGGTCCGTGACAAGAAGCTCGAGGGGATCTCGGACCTGCGAGACGAATCCGACCGGTCGGGCATGCGCATCGTGATCGAGCTGAAGCGTGGGGCCGACCCGAACATCGTTACCAACAACCTCTACAAGCGCACCCAACTTCAACAGGCCTTCGGACTCAACATGGTCGCGTTGGTGGACGGTGTGCCCCGCACGCTCTCGCTGAAGGAGCTGATCCACCACTACGTGGCCCATCAGCGCGAGGTCGTGACCCGGCGAACCCAGTACGAGCTGCGCCGCGCCGAGGCTCGCGCACACATCCTCGAGGGGTTGCTGATCGCGCTCGACAATCTCGACGCGGTGATCGAGTTGATCCGCGCGTCGGCCGACACCGACACCGCTCGCTCCGGACTGATCGAGAGGTTCGAGCTCACCGAGGAGCAGGCTCAGGCGATCCTCGACATGCGACTCGCCCGTCTGACGGCGCTCGAGTCCGACAAGGTCCGCTCCGAGCACGCGGAGCTGGTCGAGAAGATCGGCGAGCTGCGCGGGATCCTCGGCGAACCCGCGCGGATCGACGGCCTGGTCGTCGACGAGCTCGGTGAGCTGGAAGCGAGCTACGGCGACGAGCGCCGGACCGAGATCACCCACTTCGAGGGCGACGTGGACATCGAGGACATGATCGCCGAGCAGCAGATGGTGATCTCGATCACCCACTCGGGCTATGTGAAGCGCCTGCCGCTCGCCACCTACCGCCAGCAGCGCCGGGGCGGGATCGGGGTCATGGGCATGGATCTCAAGGAGGGCGACTACATCGAGCACCTCCACATCTGCTCGACTCATGACTACCTGCTCTTCTTCACGAACCGCGGCAAGGTCTACCGCCTAAAGGTCTACGAGCTGCCGGAGGGATCCCGAACCTCGAAGGGCAAGGCACTGGTCAACGTGCTGCCGCTGCGGGACGGTGAGCGGGTGATGGCCGTGAAGCCCACGCGGGACTTCACCGAGGGCAAGTACCTGGTGTTCGCAACGGCAAAGGGAATGGTCAAGAAGACCGAGTTCATGGCCTACAACACCAAGATCAAGGCCGACGGGATCATCGCGATCAAGGTCCGCCCGGGCGACGAGCTGGTGGGAGTGAGGCTCACGTCAGGCGATGAGGACCTACTGCTGGTTTCCAAGTCGGGGCACAGCTCGCGCTTCAGCGAGAAGCGTGTGCGGCCGATGGGTCGCGACACGTCAGGGGTCAGGGGTATGAACGTATCCGCCAAGATCCCAGGCGGCGGGGCGAACCGCGTGCTGGCGATGGACATCGCCCGGGACGAGTCGGAGCTGTTCGTGGTCACCGAGAACGGCTACGGCAAGCGCACGGCGGTGGCGGAGTACCCGGTCAAGGGGCGGGGGACCAAGGGCGTGCTGACCGCAAAGCTGACCGCCAAGAAAGGCGGGCTCGCGGGGGCGCTGATCGTGCGCGAGCACCAGGATCTCCTGTTCATCTCCCAGAACGGCATGGTGCAGCGCACGCAAGCCGGCGGCATCTCCCAGATGGGCCGGGCGACGCAGGGCGTGCGGGTGATGAATATGAAGGACGACGACCGGGTCAGCGCGGTCGCCCTCGTGGTCGAGTCGGGCGCCTCGGTCGCCGACGACGCCGTTGCCGCTGAAGAGGCGGGGAACGGAGTCGTCAAGACGGGCGATGACGCGGGCGCCTCCCCCGGCACGAGCGACTAGTCGCAGACAACCGCTCGGACTTCGCCGCAGGTGGGCGCGGATAGGCTGCCCGTCCTGTGGAAGAGCTTCGGGAGCGAAATGCCCTCGTCACCGGCGCGGGGGGCGGTCTCGGGGGGTACATCGCGCGGGCCCTGGCTGCGGAGGGAGTCAATCTCGCGTTAACGGATCTGCCCGAGGCTCCGGTGGAGAACCTGGCGGCCGAGCTCCGCAGCCAGGGCGTCCAAGTCGAGCCCGTTCCGGCGGACCTATCGGACGCGGATGAGCGTCCCCGCCTCGCGGCACGGGCGGAGGAGAAGCTCGGCCCCTTGGACGTCCTCGTGAACAACGCCGGAATCGAGTTCGGTGGGCCGTTCGTCGGGACCACCCAAGCCGAGCTCGAGGCGATCGTCACCGTCAATCTGCTCGCGGTGATGGACCTGACCCGCCTGATTCTGCCGGGGCTGCTCGAGCGCAGCCGGGGCCACGTCGTCAACATCGCGTCGCTTGCCGGGAAGACGCCCTCGCCCTACTTGGCCTCCTACTCGGCGACCAAGCACGGGGTGGTCGGATTCACACACGCGATGAGGGCCGAGCATGGCTCGAAGCCGGTTGGGTTTTCGGCGATCTGTCCGGTATTCATCAGTCGCGTGGGCATGTACGGGCGGATCGAGGACCGCATCGAGGGGTCGAACCCCATTGGGACGCAGCCTCCGGAGCGGGTGGGCGAGGCTGTGGTCCACGCCGTTCGGCGCAACCCGGCCGAGGTGATCGTCGGTGGCCCGGCCGTTCACGGGCTCGTCTGGTTCTCTGGATTGTTTCCCGGAGCTTCGGCCCGCCTGGCTCGCAACCGCCGAGCGCTGGAGTTCGCGGAGCGTTTCGCCAGGGCCCGCGGCCGGCTGTAGCGATCGTGGCGTGCGGACGCTCCTCGGACGATAGGAGGGCGTTGGGCTCGGCTTCACGGCGCCGACCGTTCTGCTTCAATCGGTGGACCAGAGAAAGGAGGTGGTCCTAACTTGACTCACATGCTTCTCGGGACGCTGGAGGTGCAGGGCCGCTAGGTAGGCCGTGCGGGCCGCCCGGCGGAATCCAACCCGGGCACCGGCGAGACAGGGAGGTGGGGAGCACGTCCCGCCCCGCCGCCAATCTCCGTCTCGCTACGAGCCGCACCTTGAGCCGGGGCCGCCTCGATCCGTCGGGGCGGCCCCGCTCGCTTCGCCGACACCATCGCTCGTCAGTCTCTAAGCGGGGACCAGATACGGCTCCCAGGCGATCGGAACCCTGGGGCTGGCGAGGCGGATGAAGACGTTCGGCCCCGGCGGCCTGGGCCGGCTTCGCGGGTGCATTCGCGCTTCGCGGGGCGTCAGGTCGGCCTTCTTGCGATTGCAGGGAGCGCACGACGCGACGATGTTCTCCCACACGGATTCGCCGCCCCGGCTCCGGGGGATCACGTGGTCGACTGTCAGCCCTCCCGACTGGCTGCCGCAGTACTGGCAGGTCCAGGCGTCGCGAGCGAGCACCGCCTTGCGGGTGATCTTGCGCCGGTGGACGTCCCGGGGGACGCGCACGTAGCGGATCAGGCGAATCACGCACGGGCGCTGGAAGACGAGCCGCTCCGAGTGCAGGGCGCCGTGGCCTCGCTCCAGCACCTCGGCGCGCTCCTTCAACACCAGCACCGTTGCCCGGCGGATGTTGCAGACGTTGATCGGCTCATAGCTGGCGTTGAGGACCAGCACCCTGCTGCCGACGGCGTGCGCCGGCCGTTGGCCGTTGGCCGTCTCCGCGACGGCGCCGTTGGTGGCCGTACCCCCGCCGATCGCAACCCCTCCAAGCTCCGGGGCCCTGGCACCCCGGAGCCCTACATGGGGGTCAGCCGCCGTATCCATAGCGCCAGGATTGTAGAGGGCGGTCGCCCGCCTCCCGTGGTGGGCTAGCCGCCGGGGACCCCTGGCGAGGCGATCGGGTAGGTGCCCAGGATCCGCACCGACTCCGCCTTTCCGCGGAGCGCTTCGATCGCCTGGGCGACCGGCCGTTCCTCCGCCGCGCCATCGAGGTCGAGAAAGAACATGTACCTGCCGAGCCCCCGCCGCCGTGGCCTTGACTCGATCCGGGTCAGGTTCACGTCGCGGCTCGAGAACTCGGTCAACGCCTCCACCAGGGCGCCCGGGTGGTCGGCGCCGAGCTCCGAGAACACGAGCGTGGTCCGCCATGGCCCGTCCCCGCTCACCTCCGTGCCGGCCGGGGCGATCCAGACGAACCGGGTCACGTTGTCGGGGCTGTCCTCGACCCCCTCCCGGAGAACGACGCAGTCGTAGATCGGCGCCGCGGAGGCGGCGCCGAGCGCCGCCCATGGCTCGACGCTCGCCGACACCTCCCGAACCGCCTCGGCCGTGCTGGGCGCCGCACGCACCTGGGCCGCTGGCAGCTGCTCGCGGATGAACCGCGCGCACTGGGCGCTCGCCTGTGGATGCGAGAGCACCACCTGGATTCCGCCGAGCGCCAACTCGGCGCGGGCGATCAGGCTGGTGCGAATCGGGTGATCGTGTTCGCCGGCGATCGTCACCGCGAACCCCTCGAAGGCGAGCGTGTCGAGGCTCGAGCGCACCGAGCCCTCGATCGAGTTCTCGAACGGGACCAGGGCCCGATCGACCTCGGCGTCGGCGACGGCGCGAATGGCGTCGTACACGGTCGGCGCCGGCCGGGCATCGATCGGGTCGGAGCCGACCGCGTCGCGAAGGGCGTCCTCCGAGAAGGTTCCGGCGGGGCCGAGGAATGCGACGCGGGTGGGCATCGGCGGGGCTTATGGCCCGGTCGCGGTGGCCGGCTGGGTAGGGGGTGGCATGGCGGCCCAGGGCGCCGGCGGTCTGTGGTGCCTTAGGTACCCCATGGCGTACCTAAGGCGTCAATCCTCTCGACACCCCCCAATCACGCCCCCCCACTCAGCCCAACCCGGGCCGGCTACTTGAACGTGATCGAGTAGGTGAGCCGGTTGTTGTTGGTGATCTGCTCGCCCGGGACCGGGTCGACGGTGACCTCCAGGGTGAGCTGGGTGCTTCGCTCCGGCGCCGGCCGGATCGGAATCGATGCGCTCTGGATCGAGCCCGCGGCCAGCTGCGAGATCGTGCCGCTGCCGGTGATCGTCTGGGTGCCGCCGGTGAGCTGGAAGCTGACCCCGACGTCGCTCTCGTTCGCACTCCCCTGGTTTTGGACCTGGACGTCGAGGCCGGGGGCTCCGCCGCCGCTGATCGTCGCCGGGGTGTTCGGATCGAGGGTGACGTTGCCGGGCTTGACGGTGGTTTGAAGCAGCGCCAGCCCATGGTCGCCGCTGGTCGCCTTGCCCGCGGAGACGGCGGCCAGCGCGGTCGACACCTCCAGCGAGTCGAGCCAGCGCTGCGGGTCGGTCATGAAGACGCTGTCGGGGGCGTCCTCGTCGAGCCCCTGGTCCTTGAGCACCGAGTCGATGTCTCCCTTGGCCAGGCCGTAGAGGACGTCGCTGGCGAGGAAGTACTGCATGTAGTTGGCGATCGAGTTGACCGCGGCGGTTCGCTCGGGCCCCGGATCGCCAAGCGCCGTCTTCATCTGGTCCGAGATCCCGGTCAGGGCGTCCCGCCGCAGGTCGTAGGCGAGGTTGAGCTGGTTTTCGGCGCTGTCCAGCTCGCCCGGGGTGTCGAGCTCGTGCACGCGGTGGTCGAGGCTCTCGGCGTTGCCTCGATCGGCGGCGATCTGAGCCTCGAAGCTGAGCGGGGAAAGGTCGCCGGGGTCGCTCAGCCGGCCGAAGAAGTCCCTGGACAGCTGGTTGGTCTGAGTCGTGATCGCGGTCAGGTCGGAGACGTAGTTCTCGAAGCCGCGCTCCTTGCGGGCGTTGAGGCAACCCCGGATCCCGAGGATGATCAGGATCAGGAGCACCACCACGACCCCGACGCCCACCGCACGGCGAACCATGATCTGCCGCTGCTGATCGGGCAGACGACGAGACGGCGGCCCACCGCCGCCGGATGCTGCTAGCGGTTCTTCCTCGTCGAGGAATGCCAAAGCTGAGCCCCGTTCGGTGCCTTCAAGACCGAGAGTATGATCCCTGCCCGGACGGGTCGGCAGACAAGGTCGAGCACCGCGCACGAAGCGTTGCGGTCAGGGGAAGGGTCGGAGCGTCCGGCGGCGAAGCTGAAGCTGGAAATGGTGGGCGACGTGGTGATCGGCCGCTTCAGGGTCCTCGAGCGAGTGGGATCGGGCGGAATGGGCGTCGTCTATCGGGCCTTCGACGAGCGCCTCCAGCGCCAAGTCGCGGTAAAGGAGATAGCCGGCGCGGACGCGAGGCGGATCCTGCGGGAAGCTCAGGCGGCTGCGCGCCTCAACCATCCCGGCATCGTCACCCTGTACGAGCTCGGCGACGAGCAGGGGCGGGCGCTGTTGGTGAGCGAGTTTGTCGACGGAGCGACGCTCGCGGAGCTCTCCGAATCGGGGGACCTCTCCGATTCCGAGGTGGCCGCCTTCGGAGCTGACGTCTGCGAAGCGTTGGAGCACGCCCACGCCCGAGGGGTGATCCACCGCGACGTCAAGCCGCAGAACGTGGTCGTGCAGGTGGATGCCGGCGCGGGCCGGCGAGCCAAGCTGATGGACTTCGGAATCGCTTCGGTGACGGGAGCGGCGGCGTTGACCGCCACCGGGGAAGTGGTGGGGACGCTGGCGTACATGGCGCCGGAGCAGGCCGCGGGCGAGCCGGTGGGCGAGCCCGCCGACGTCTACTCGCTGGCCCTGAGCCTGTATCAGTGCTGGGCGGGCGTCAATCCGGTCGTCCGCCAGACCCCCGCTCAGACCGCGATGGCGATCGGCGGTCAGCTGGAGCGGTTGGGGACACATCGTCCCGAGCTCCCGGCTGAGCTCGCCTGCTGCATCGATGCCTGTCTCGATCCGGAGCCGCGCCTGCGTCCATCGCTTCCCGAGCTGCGGGCCGAGCTCGAGCGCTGGCTTCCGAACCTCGACGACGAGCACCCCGTGCCGGCGCAGGACGAGGGCGAGTCGCCCGTCGAGTCGCTGGGCGCGCTGCGCGTGGCCCAACTCCTCGCTCTCTGCGGCTGGGCCTTGGGAGTGACCGCGATCTCGGTGATCGCCGGGCGACCCGGGGCGGCCCTCGTCCTGGGCGCCCTGAGCGCACCGGCGATTCTGGTCGCCTCGCGTCTTCCGTGGGCAGCCATCCCGGCCCTCGCGCCGGCGCTGGCCGCCGTCTCGTCGGCCGCGGTCTACCCCGTGATCGCCGGGTTGCGAGGCAGGGCGCTCGAGCGTGCGGTGCTCGGGGCCCTCGGTTGGTGCTGGCTGCTCGTAGCCGCGGGCGCTGCGGGCGTCGGGTCACGACTGGGGCTCACGGACCCGGCCGCTCACGGTTGGAGCCGGTCGACGGCAACCGCCGCCCATCAGGTGCTGGCCCCGCTGGTGGACCCGCAGGCGCTGCTCGGGGCGGCCGTGTTCGCGATCGCAGCGGTCCTGCTCGGCGTCGTCCTCCGGACCGGCCATCTCGCCCTTGCGCTGCTCGGAGCGTTGCTGTGGGCCGCCGGGCTCGAGGCCGGGTTGCGGGCGGTGGCCGATGGGGGGCTGGCGGGACGCCCCGCGCTGGTCGCGGCCGCGGCGCTGGTCGCGGTGATGATCGAGTTTCGGCTTCGTGCGCCGGGGCCGCTGGGCCGCCCGGCGCCGATCCCGGGTGTCCCCGACCCCGTTCCGAGCCACCCCGGCCCCCCCGACGCCGCAATCCCGAGCCGCTGACCCTGCGCCTGCACCCCTCGTTCCCCGACGGAACTTTCGACGGGGACCACTTAGGATTGTCACGCCGCCCAGGTGGAGGGAATGCCTTCGCTCGCCTGCGCGTGCTTTGAAGACGTCGGAGGACCCAGATCAGCGTTCTGCGAAACCTGGAGCAGCGGATAGAGAACCTCGTCGAGGGGGTGTTCAGCCGTGCGTTCGCCTCGCAGGTCCAGCCGGTCGAGATCGCCCGCAAGCTCGCCAAGGAGATGGATGCTCACCGCACAGCGTCGGTCTCCCGCGTCTACGTCCCGAACCAGTACACGGTGTGGCTGTCGGCCGAGGATCACCGCCGGCTCGAGGGCTATGAGCGCTCGCTCGAGCAGGAGCTCTCCGGGTACCTGCTCGAACACGCCCGCCGTCACGACTATGCGCTCCTGACCCGGCCAAAGGTCGATCTCGAGACCGACCAGCGCCTGCGCCTGGGAGAGTTCGGGATCCAGACCCGCCTCGTCAAGCCGCCGGCCCGCCAGGGCGACGAGCCCTCCCAAGGCGAGCAGGGCCACACCATGGTCTACTCGGTGCCCCCGAAGCAGACCCGGCGCGAGCGCAAGCGCCCAGAGGGGCGCTTGGTCGGCACCAAGGCGATCGTCACCGTCGATGATCGGCGCTACATCCTCGACGGCCCGGTGGCGGCGGTCGGCCGCTCGCGCGAATGCGACTGCGTGCTCTCGGACCCGAATGTCTCCCGCAGGCACGCCGAGCTCCGTCGAGGGTCGACCGGCGATTGGCAGATCGTCGATCTCGGATCGACCAACGGGATCAAGGTCAACGGCCGCCAGGTCGACAGCTCCCGGCTCTCACCCGGGGACGAGGTAACCCTCGGGACCACCAGGTTCATCTTCGACATCGAGCAATAAACCGCCGATGGACACCGAGCCGATCGCGGTAGCGCTGAAGTTCGGCTTTCTCGCCGTTCTGTACCTGTTCCTATTTTGGGTTGCGCAAAGCGCCTTCCGCGAGCTGCGTCGCACCACGACCCCGGCCCCCGAGGCGACCGGGATCCATCCGATCGGCCCCGGCGGACGCGCCGCCGCGACCGACGCGTGGCTGGTGGCGATCACCGGCGGCGGGCTCGAGCCGGGGGAGCGGTTCGACCTGTTCGGCGGGATCTCGATCGGTCGCTCGGCCGACGCCGACATCCGGATCGAGGATCGCTACGCGTCCGGCGTCCACGCCCGCGCTTATTCCCGCGGACCCAGTTACTACGTTGAGGACATGAACTCGACCAACGGGACGTTCCTCAACGGGGGGCGTCTCGAGGGCGAAGCCGAGCTCAAGGATCTCGACCAGATCCGGATCGGGGGAACCGAGTTCCGGTTCGAGCTCGACGTTCCCGAGGGTTGATGCTGAGGGTCGTCGAAAAGGCGCATCGGTCTGACACGGGGCGCCAGCGGAACGCCAACGAGGACTCCTTCCTCGCCAGCCCGCCGGTGTTCGCGGTGGCGGACGGGATGGGCGGTGCCCAGGCGGGTGAGGTGGCCTCGCGGCTCGCCGCCGAGTCGTTCGCCGACGTCCGACGAGCGGAGGAGGCGCCCGAGGCCTACCTGAGGACGATCGCCAAGACGGCGAACGCACGCATCCATCGGCTCGCCCAGACCGACTCCTCGCGCTCCGGCATGGGGACGACGCTGACCGCGGCCCTGGTCGAGGACGACGAGGTCGGGCTGGCCCATGTCGGGGACAGCCGCGCCTACCTGTTTCGCGACGGCCGGCTGAAGCTGCTGACCTCCGACCATTCGCTGGTCGAGGAGCTGCGACGCTCCGGAAGGCTGACAGACGAGCAGGCCGAGGACCATCCGCAGCGCTCGATCATCACCAGGGCCTTGGGGCCCGAGCGCGAGGTCGAGGTCGACACGATGACCTACCGGGCGCGACCCGGGGACGTCTACATGCTGTGCTCCGACGGGCTGACCACGATGCTGCGGGACGAGCGGATCGAGGCGGTGCTGGACGAGGCGCCGAGCCTGGACGAGGCGATGGAGCGCCTGGTGGCCGAGGCCAACGATGCGGGTGGCAGGGACAACATCACGGTGGTCGCCTTTCGACTCGAGGAGGCCGAGACCCCCGCCGAGACCCCGGAGGGCGCCACCCTGGTGGGTCCCGCGGCGGAGGAGGCGGGGTTGACGGCCGAGCGGATGGCCGCCGCGGGCCGCGCGCTCGACCGGTGGCGCGCCGCGGGAGAGCGCCATTGCAGCCGCGCCCCGTCGCCGCCGACTCCGGACCGCGGCCAAGGTGCTGGCGGCGGTCCTGGTCACGGTCGGGCTGGCGGCTGTTGCCGTCTGGGGCGTGCGCCAGATCTACTTCCTCGGCAGCGACTCGGGCGGGCGCCTGGCCCTCTACCGAGGGCTTCCCTACGACCTTCCGCTCGACATCCACCTCTACTCGGAGATCTACGCGACCCCGATTCAGGTGAGTGGGCTGCCCGCCGCCCGCCGCGACAGCGCCGTCAACCACACCCTGCGCTTCCACGGTGACGCCGTCTCGCTGCTGAAGGATCTCCAGAACGCGGCTGAGAAGAGCGCGGCCAAGCAGCGAAGGACGGCGGGCGGCAACAAGAAGCAGCAGGGCAAGGCGGCGAGGTCGGGCGGTGGGGGAGGCGGGGCCTCGAACGGCGGTGGCCGCAACCAGGGTCAGGGGCAGCGGGGGGAGGGGCGAGGACAAGGTGGGGGCGGTTCCTCCTCGGGTGGTCGCAAGTGAGCGCTCGAAACCGCGAGCTGCTGGCGCTGATCCCGGTGGCGATCCTGGTGACCACGGGGTTCACGGCCGTGTTCATCGTCGAGTCGAACCAGATCGGCGACCTGAGCCTGATCTACGGGGGTTACTTCCTCGCCGTCTGCCTCGCCGTCCACCTGTTCATTCGCGTCCGCCTGCCGTACGCAGATCCGTACCTGTTCCCGCTCTGCGCCCTGCTGGCCGCGATCGGGCTGGTGATGCTGTTTCGGATCAACGACACCCTGGCGCTGAAGCAGGCGTCGATCTTCGTCGCCGGCGCGGCGCTGCTGGCGGCGACGATCGTCCTCGTGCGTGACTACCACGTGCTGGAGCGCTACCGGTACCTGATCGCCACCGTCGGCATCCTGCTGCTGATGGCGCCGCGATTGCCGGGGATCGGCTCCCAGGTCAACGGCGCCTACCTCGGGATCGACCTCGGGCCGCTGTCGTTCCAGCCTGCCGAGGTGGCGAAGATCTGCGTGGTCATCTTCCTGGCCAGCTACCTGCACGAGAAGCGCGAGCTGCTGACGGTGGCGGCGCGGCGGGTCGCGGGCCTGACGATCCCGCCGCTGAAGCACTTCGGCCCCCTGCTGGTCGTCTGGGGCGCCTCGATGGTGATGCTGGTCTACATCCGTGACCTGGGGAGCTCGCTGATGTTCTTCGGCGCATTCCTGGCGCTCCTTTACGTGGCCACGGCGCGGCTCTCCTACGTCGTCGCGGGCCTGGTCCTGTTCTTCGCCGGCGCCTGGGTGATGGAGCACGCAATCGCACACGTCGGGGACCGGGTCGACATCTGGCTCGACCCGTGGCACAGCAAGGCGGTCGGCGCCGGCCAGATCCAGCAGTCGATGTTCGCCCAGGCCGACGGCGGCCTCTTCGGGCAGGGCCTGGGGGAGTCGCTGCTGAAGCTCCCGGGGCCGTTCGCGCCCGACTGTGCCCAACCGTTTCCCGACTGCGGCAGCATCCTTCCCGCTCCCCACACGGATGAGATCTACGCCGTCCTGGTCAGCGACCTCGGCGTGTTCGGCGGCGCCGGGGTGGTCGCCGCCTACGCGCTGATCGCCGCCCGAGGATTGAAGATCGCGGTGATGGCGCGTGACGGCTTCTCGAAGCTGCTCGCAGCCGGGCTGACCGCGGTCTTCGCCCTCCAGGCGGTGGTGATCATCGGCGGAGTCGTGAGGCTGATCCCCTTGACCGGGGTGACGCTTCCCTTCATCAGCTTCGGCGGCAGCTCGGTGATCGCCAACATGATCCTGCTCGGGCTGCTGTTGATGATCTCCAACGACGCCCGGCGCCCGAGGGCGCCCGTGGAGGCCGACCGCGGCCTGGAGGCCCTGCCCGCGTGAACCCGCCGATCGTCCGCCTCTACGGGCTGCTGTTGGTGCTGTTCGCCGCCCTGGTCGGCTTCACCTCCTACTGGGCGGTGTTCGATGCCGCGGCTCTCAAGGACAGCCCGGAGAACCGCCGGCCGCTGATCGTCGAGCAGACGGTCAAGCGCGGAACGATCAAGACCGCCGACGGGGTCACGGTGGCGCAGAGCCTCCCCGAGGGCGGCGGCAAGCACCCCGTGTACGTGCGGCGCTATCCCCAGGGATCGGAGTTCGGCAACCCGGTCGGCTACAGCTTCGTCCAGGTCGGCCAGACGGGTATCGAGCGCTCCGAGAACGCCGCCCTGGCGGGCGAGCGAAACGAGTTCACCTCGATCCTGGACGAGATCCGGGACGTGCCACAGGAGGGCGACAACCTCACCCTGACGATCGACGCGGGAGCGCAGCAGGTCGCGACGCAGGCCTTGCAATCCGCGATCGCGTCGACGGCCGGGGCGAGCGGATCCGGTGGCGCGGTGGTGGCGCTGGACCCGAACACCGGCGCCGTGAAGGCGATGGCCTCGGTGCCCGGGTACGACCCCAACGGGGTTCAGGATGCGAAGGAGTTTCGCCGGCTGAGCAGGGACAGCTCGGGGGCGCCGATCGTCAACCGCGCCACCCAGAGCGTCTACCCGCCCGGCTCGACGATGAAGGTGGTGACCGCCGCGGCGGCGCTCGACTCCGGCCAGTTCACGCCGGACAGCGTGCTCAGCGGCGCCTCCCCGCAGACGATCGGGGGCGTGCCGCTGTTCAACGCCGGCGACGAGCCGTTCGGCGACATCGACATGACCACCGCCCTGACCCACTCGGTCAACACCTACTTCGGGCAGGTCGGTGAGCAGCTCGGCACCGCCACGATGGTCAAGTACATGAAGCGGTTCGGCTTCTACAGCGACCCGGAGCTCGACTACCCCGACGACCAGATGGCGCCGAGCGGCCCCTACAACTCCGACGGCCACCTGGTCACCTCCGGGTTCGACGTCGGCCGGGTGGCGATCGGCCAGGGCGGCGAGGAGGGCCAGGACCTGGCCACCCCGCTGCAGATGGCCGAGGTGGCGGCGACGGTGGCCCACGGGGGCGAGCTGATGCGCCCCACATTCGTGCAGCAGGTCACCGACCCCGACGGACGGGTGAGCGACAAGCTCGACCCAAAGGTCGCGGCGACGGCGATCAGCCCCGAGACCGCGACCGAGCTGACCAAGATGATGACCAACGTCACCGAGGAGGGAACCGCGTCCGGCCTCAGCGTCAACGGGGTCTCGTTCGCCGGCAAGACCGGGACGGCCGAGATCGGGGACCCGGCGGACGGGATCAACCAGCCCTGGTTCATCGCCTTCGCCCCGGCAGACGACCCGCAGGTGGCGGTGGCGGCGACGATCGAGCGCTGCGCCGGCTGCTTCGGGGCCCAGGTGGCGGGGCCGGTGGCGACCCAGGTGATGGAGAGCCTGCTCCCATGAAGCTCGAGGCGGACAGCCTGATCGCGGGCAGGTACAAGCTGCTCGGGCGCCTCGGGTCCGGGGGGATGGCCGACGTGTGGTGCGCCGAGGACACGATGCTCGATCGCCGGGTGGCGCTCAAGTTCCTGCACGAGCGGTTCGCGCAGGACGCCCAGTTCGTGGAGCGGTTCCGGCGCGAGGCGTCCTCGGCCGCAGGCCTCCAGCACCCGAACGTGGTCGGCGTCTTCGACCGCGGCACCTTCGACGGCACCCACTACATCGCAATGGAATATGTCGAGGGGGCGTCGCTGAAGGACCTGATCGAGCGAGGGCTGTCGGTCGGCGAGGCGGTCGAGATCGTCCACCAGGTGTTGGCCGGGGCCAGGTACGCGCACGCCCACGGGATCGTCCATCGCGACATGAAGCCGCAGAACGTGCTCGTGGACTCGGAGGGTCGGGCCAGGGTGACCGACTTCGGGATCGCCCGCGCGGGCGCCTCGGAGATCACCCAGACCGGCTCGGTGCTCGGAACCGCCCAGTACCTGTCGCCCGAGCAGGCGCAGGGGCTGCCGGTGACCGCCGTGTCGGACATCTACTCGATCGGGGTCCTGCTGTACGAGGCGCTGACAGGACGGGTGCCGTTCGAGGCCGACTCGCCGGTGACCGTGGCGCTGAAGCAGGTCTCGGAGCGTCCCCGCCCGCCGAGCGAGCTCAACCCGGCGGTCTCGCGGGCGCTCGACACGGTTGTGATGAAGGCGCTCGCCAAGGACCCCGCGAACCGGTTCGCCTCGGCCGAGGACTTCGAGCGGGCGCTCGATGCCGCCGAGGCGGATCCCTCGGGCGGCGGGGTCGGCGACACGGCCTCCTACGCCGCGGTCGCCGAGGCGGCCGGCGCGCCGCCCCCCGAGCCCCCGGAGGAGCCGAAGCGCAGCGGCTTCTTCACCAGGGGCAGGTTGGTGGTCCTGGGCGTGCTGCTGCTCGCGCTCGCGGGGCTGCTCACGTTCCTGTTGCTCGGCGGCTTCGGCTCCGAGCCGGTAGTGGTGCCCACGGTGATCGACAAGACGCAGAACGCAGGCCCAGGCGATCCTGAGCGATGCCGGGTTCGAGGTCGCGGTGACGACGGTTCCGAACGACGCGCCGAAGGGCACGGTGCTGGAACAGGATCCACCCGCCGGGTCACGCGCCGACGATGGCTCGACGGTGACGATCACGGTGTCCCTGGGGCCCGCGACCGTGGTGATCACAGACG
This sequence comes from uncultured bacterium, assembly GCA_963811625.1. Classification (GTDB taxonomy): domain Bacteria; phylum Actinomycetota; class Thermoleophilia; order Solirubrobacterales; family 70-9; genus AC-56. Next base: position 176,123 of record CAWERS010000005.1, read on the forward strand.
TCGCTGGCCAGCCCGAGAAGCGAGCGCTCCGCACGCTCACGGAGCTGGGCCTGAAGCCAAAGGTGAAGAGACAGTCGTCGGCAACCGTCAAAGCGGGCCTGGCGATCGGCACCATCCCGCCGGTCGGTCGGCAGCTGGGCCGGGGGGAGTCGATCACCCTGCTGATCTCCACCGGGGTCAAGCAGGTCCAGGTGCCGGCGGTGATCGGCGCGCAGCAGGACGTGGCCGACACCCGGATCCGCGACGCCGGCCTGATCCCGGACTTCGAGAACCGCGACTCCGACGCGCCGGCCGGCCAGGTGATCGCCCAGGACCCGACCGGGGGCGCGACGGTCAAGCAGCACACGGCGGTGACCCTCGTGGTCTCCAACGGCCCCGCCCCGGCCGCGGTCCCGAACGTGGTCGGGGAGTCGCTCCAGGCGGCGAAGCTGGACCTGAAGGCGGCCCGGCTCAGCGTTCGGGTGGTCAAGCGGACGACCACGGACCCGAACGAGGACGGCCAGGTGGTGGAGCAGTCGCCGAGCGCCGGAACCCGCCTGTCGCCCGGCGAGTTCGTGACCGTGTTCGTCGGGAAGTTCAAGCCGGCGCCCACGACCACGACCACCCCGACCACCACAACGGCCCCTTGATGCGGGTGGCGGTGCTCAGCGGCGGGCGCTCCAGCGAGCACGAGGTGTCGCTGAGCTCGGGCGCCTCGGTGGCCGACGGCCTGCGCGAGGCCGGCCACGAGGTGATCGCGATCCTGATCGAGCGTGGCGGGCGCTGGCTCCTCGACGGGGCGGAGGTCGAGCTTCGGGCCGCCGGCGGGCTGGTCGACGCCGAGGTCGCCTTTCCGGTCCTCCACGGCCCCTTCGGCGAGGACGGCACCGTGCAGGGCCTGCTCGAATGCCTCGACATGCCCTACGTCGGCCCCGGGGTTCTGGCTGCCTCGTTGGCGATCGACAAACTGGTCTTCAAGCGCCTGCTCGCCTTTCACGGGATCCCCCAGGTCGACTTCTGCGAGGCCGGGGCGGAGGGCTGGCGCGACCGGGCGGCGGCCATGGGCCTGCCACTCTGGGTGAAGCCGGCCCGCCTGGGGTCGAGCGTCGGGATCTCGAAGGTGACCAGCCCCGAGCTGGGGCTCGAGCAGGCGGTCGAGCTGGCGCGGCGCCACGATCCCAGGGTGATCGTCGAGGCCGACGGGCGTGGCAGGGAGGTGGAGTGCTCGGTGCTCGGCAACGAAGACCCGCTCGCCTCCCCTCCCGGCGAGATCGTCGCCCATGCCGACTGGTACGACTACGAGGCCAAGTACTCGGAGGGCGGGATGGACCTGGTCGTCCCGGCCGAGATCGGGTCGGCGGCGATCGCGCAGGTCCGCGACCTGGCGACGCGGGTGTTCATCGCGATCGGCGGCTCCGGGCTGGCCCGGTGTGACTTCTTCGTCCGTGACGACGGCGAGGTGCTGGTGAACGAGATCAACACGATCCCCGGCTTCACCTCGACCAGCGTGTTCGCGAAGCTGTTCGAGGCCGGCGGGATTCCCTACCCGGAGCTCTGCGACAGGCTCGTCCACCTGGCTCTGGAGCGCTACGAGGCCGAGCGGGCGTACCGGTTCTAGGGCGCCAGCCGCGCCGCGCCTTTTGGCCGCCTGGCCAAGGGCACGTAGGGAAGGCCTCCGCAGGGCGATCCCCGTTGCCCTACCCAGCCCAATCCGGTAGCTAGCTGTTCAGCGTGACGTTTTCGATCTCGACGTTGTAGCCGGTGTCAAGGCGGGTGGTGGAGACCTTGGTGATCCAGATCAGGAAGTAGCGCGCCGTCGTCTCGTCGAGCTGGACCGTCTGCTCGGCGTTCGCGTTGGGCACCGAGCCGATGGGCTGCCCGACCGGCTCGCCCGTCGTCGGGTCAACGGTCGGCTCGGACGTCGATCCGTAGATCCGACCCTCCCAGCCGCCCCGGGTCGCCTGGATGGTCATCGTGCGGGCGGTAACCGGCTTCTTGGTCGTGACGACCAGCCCGACGCCCGGCTTGGGGAGCTCCGGACTGTCTTGGTAGGTCTCGGTCGGCCACACGGTCCCAGGCGCGTCGTCGATCGCGTACTTGGCCTCGCCGTTGTGCTCTTGGTCGGGGGGATCCCCGTCGGGATCGAACGCCTGGGCGCTCTGTAGCGGGATCTCCGCGCCCGACGCGACAGCGTTCGGGGTGTGCTTGCCGTTCCCGCCGGTGAGCGCTGCGATCAGGAGCGCAGCGGTGACGGCAGCGAGGACGAGCACGATCCCGGCGGCGGAGACCCGCCGGGTGGTCAGCAGTCGGCGCCCGGACGGCACCGCGTCGAGCACGTTGGTCGCCTCGCCGTAGGCGCCTCCGGAGCGGGCCACCTCGACCTCGAGAGCTCCCTCGAGGTCGCTCAGGCACGCGATCATGTCCGGATAGCGGCTCTTGGTGTCCTTGGTGGTCGCCCGCTCGACCACGGCGGCCAGCGCTGAGGAGATCTCCGGGCGTTTCTCCTGCACGTCGGGCATCTGCTCGTTGACGTGCTTCATCGCCACCCCGACCACGGTCTCCGCCTGGAACGGGACGACCCCGGTCAGCATCTCGTAGAGCAACACCCCGAGCGAGTAGATGTCGGAGCGGGAGTCGACCCCATGGCCCATCGCCTGTTCGGGGGCGACGTAGTCGGTGGTCCCGAGCACCCGGCCGGTCTTGGTCAGGCCGTCGGCTTCCAGCGATCGAGCGATCCCGAAGTCGGTCACCTTGGCTCGGCCCTCGGCGTCGATCAGCACGTTTTGGGGCTTGACGTCGCGATGCACGAGGCGCCGCGCGTGGGCGGCGGAGAGCCCGCGGCCGATCTCGATTGCGTAGGCGACCGCCTCGTCCACGGGGAGCCGACCGAGCCGCTCGATCCGCTGCTTCAGGGTCTCGCCCTCGACGTACTCGAGCACGATGTACGGGTAGCCGCCGTCCTCGCCGGCGTCGATCACCGCCACCACGTTCGGATGGGAGAGTTGAGCGACCGCGCGCGCCTCGCGGCGGAAGCGCTCGATCTGGTCCGGCTGGTCGGAGATCTCGCGGTGCATGACCTTGATCGCCACCCAGCGCTCCAGCGTCTCGTCCCTGGCCAGGAACACGGTCGACATCCCGCCGCTTCCGAGCTTCGACTCGAGCCGGTAGCGGCCCGAGAGGACCGTCCCGATCAGGCTGCCCGCAAGCCCGGTTGTCGCCTCTTCGGTCATCCAGTGAGTATTTTCGACACTCACTCCCGGATCGCGCTCACCGGGTGTCCCCGTGCATGGCCATGCCCGTACAGGTTCGCTACTACACCGATCCCGCCTGCTCCTGGTCTTGGGCCTCCGAGCCGAAGCTGCGCCGGCTGATGTGGGAATTCGGCGATCAGCTCAGCTTCGTCTGGGTGATGGGAGGGCTGGCGCGGGAGTATGGCTCCGATTATCGCGACGAAGAGGGCGGTATCGGCTCCGGGCCGGACTGTTTCGCTGATCTGATGGCGCACTGGATCGACGTCGAGGCGAGGAGCGGGATGCCGATCGACCCGCGGCTGTGGACCGAGAACCCGATCCGCTCCACCTTCCCCGCCTGTCAGGCCGTCGAGGCGGCGGCCGAGCAGGGCCCGGCGGCCGCCTACAGGTACCTGCGCCGCCTTCGCGAGGGCCTGATGACCGAGCGCCGAAAGCTCGATCATCCGGAGGCCCTGATCGGCGAGTCGGGCGCGGCCGGGCTCGACATCGAGCGGTTCAGGATCGACCTCTCCTCGAACGCGATCACCGAGGCCTTCGCCGCCGACCTCGACGAGGTACGCGACCCGCCGGACGAGGCGCGCGAGGCGGGCAAGGTTAGGAGGACGGAGCGATTCGATCGGCTCAGCTTTCCCTCCGCGGCCTTCATCGGCGCCGCCGACGCGACCCGGCCCGGCGTCTGGGGCTGGCAGCCCTACGAGGCCTACCGCGAAGCGGCCCTGGCCGCTGGAGCGCAGGTCGTCCAGGAGCGCCGTCCCGACCCGGCCGAGGCGCTGCGGCGCTTCGGACGCTGCGCCACCCGCGAGCTCGAGGAGCTCACCGGCACACCGCGCCCCGTGCTCGAAGCCGAGCTCTGGTCCCTGGCCCGCGACTGGGCCCTGAAGGCGGTGCCGGTGCTCGGCGGGACGATCTGGGAGCTTGCCTAGCTGGGGTTCAGCGGCGCCAGCGGGGGCGGGGCCACCAGACAGGACTGCTGTTCGCTCCCCCACCCGACGATCAGGATGGCTGCCCCTCGCCCGCCCTCACCAGCTCGATCACCCGAGACGACGCCTTGGAGGGGGAGCCGGAGTCGAACGGGGGATCGGGGTCGTATTCGATCCCGAGCTGGATCGCCTGGGCCACATCGTCGCCGGCGATTCGGGCAGCGAGCCGGAGCGCCATGTCGATCCCCGCCGAGACGCCGGCAGCGGTGACCACCTTGCCGTCCTCCACCACCCGCTCGGCCACCGGCGTGGCGCCCAGCTCGCGCAGGCGCTCCAGATAGGCCCAGTGGGTGGTGGCGCGCTTGCCGTCGAGGATCCCCGCGGCGCCGAGGACCAGCGATCCCGTACAGACCGAGGTGGTCCAGACGGAGGTCTGATGCGCCGTCCGAAGCCAATCAAGCACCCCGGGATCGCCCATCAGTGGCCGGCTGCCCTTGCCGCCCGGGATCACCAGGACGTCCGGATCGGGCAGGTCGGCGAGCGACACGTCGGCGTGTACCCCGAGCGCGCCGGTGTCGGTCCGCTTCGGACCCGGATCTTCGGCGACGAACCGGAGCTCGGCTCCCGGCAACCGCGACAGGACCTCATACGGCCCAATCGCGTCGAGGGCCGTGAGCCGATCGAAGATCAGGATCGCGATCCGCACTCGGCGGACGCTACACGGTCATCAGACCAGGACGATCTGGTCGACTTGGTCGGTGGCACGGCCGATCCGCTTGGCCTCGGGATAGTGGCCACGCAACAGTTCCAAGGCGGCGTTCTCGTCACCGGCGCCTACAACGCAGCAGAAGCCGCATCCCATGTTGAACACCTGGTGCATCTCCTCGTCTGAGACGCCGCCCAGCTCCTGGATCAGGCCGAAGATGGGCGCCACCGGAAGCGGGTCGTCGATCTCGTAGCCGACCGCCGCCGCGAGCCGCAGGAGATTCTCGAGCCCGCCGCCGGTGATGTGGACGAGGCCCCGAACCTCGACATCCGAGCGCAGCAGCTCCAGCACGGCGGGGACGTAGATCTCGGTCGGCTCCAGCAGCACTTCGCCCAGCGGCCGACCGAGGCGATCGTCGTCCAGGGGAACCCGCTCCAGGGCACGCCGAGCGAGCGTGTATCCGTTCGAGTGCAGACCCGTGGATGGCAGGCCGATCACGGGATCCTCAGGCTCCACGGTCGAGCCGGTGATGATCGCGTCGACTCCGACCAACCCGACGCAGGTCCCGCCAAGCTCATGGCCAGAGACGATCTCGCCCACCTGTGCGATCTCGCCCCCGGGGATCTCAATCCCGGCAAGCTCCGCTCCGCGGGCCAGCCCGACCCCGAGCTGTCCGCAGACCTCGCGGTCTGCCCGCTCGGTGAGCACGAAGTCGAGCATCGCGATCGGCTCTGCGCCCACGCAGACGACGTCGTTGACGTTCATGGCCACGCAGTCGATGCCGATCGTGTCGTAGCGTCCCATGCGCTCGGCGACGATCATCTTCGTCCCCACGGTGTCCGTCGACAGGGCGAGGCCGGCGCCGCCGCCCAGCCGGAGCACGCTCGCGTAGTGGCCGGCAAGGGGGATGGCGCGGGAGGGCTTGCCGGTGTCGATCGCGCGCAGGGCCTCCACGAGGGCCTCGACCGCATCGTCGGCGCCCGACTGGCTGACGCCGGCGTCGGCGTACGCGTCGGCGCTCACCGCGGAGCCTGGGCGCGTGGAGCCGTCAAGGAGTGGATTCAACCATCCTCATGCGTCCCGTCCCGTTCCGGGACGCCGCGGTCGGGCCGGGGGACGCGCCGGCCGCGCGTTGGCGGCGCCGCTCGCGACCGAGCTTCAGCAGGACGGCGGTAGCCAGCCCCACGCGGTACGCGGCGTAGGGCCACAGCGCCCGGTCGCGCTCGACCAGGGTGATCAGCTTCTGGGAGGCGAGTGTGGAAGCGAACGAGGCCGCCACGCCGGTGGCCACGGCGCTCCCCAGGCCGGGCCCGATGCCGCGACGGCGAAGCCGCACCGCCTTGAGCGCGGTGGCCCCGACGATCACGGGCAGGGCGACCGTGCGGGAAAGCAGGTTGGCTTGCTCGCGGTCGAAGCAACGCCAGCGCGCCGCCGCCAAGGTCGCGCCGTTGCGGGACACACCCGGGGCCAGAGCGGCCGCCTGTCCGAGGCCGAGAGCTAGGCCGTCGACCGCCGTGGCCTCTCCGCGCCCGCGCTGCTGCGGGCGGCGATCGGCAAGCGTCATCGCCAGCGCCCCGGCGACCAAACCGGCCGCGGTGGCCCTCGGCCCCCCCAGCCGTCGCTCGATCAGGCGCTCGAAACGGTAGCCGACTATGGCCGGAGGAACGAAGGACAGCGCCACCACGGCCGCTCGTCGCCCGTCGAACAGCCGCAGCTCCTCGGCGATCACCCGGCGCTGACCGAGCAGCAACGCGGCCGCCGCCCCGGCGTGGAGCGCAACCTCGAAGCTCTTCCTGGATTCGGCGTCCAGGTCGTTCCATCGCCATCCCGCCAGCCACGGGACCAGCGACAGGTGGGCCGAGCTCGACACCGGCAGTAGCTCCGCCGGCCCCTGCACGAGGCCGAGCGCGACCGCCCTGGCCCGAGTCAGGCCCTGCGGGGCGCCGTCGTCCGTCAGGCCGGAGGCGTCGTTTCCCACTGGGCGCTCCCGCGACGCCGGCGCCACACCAGGTAGATGACGGCGATCACGATCCCGGCGAGCACGACGTAGTCGAGGTAGTGGAGGTAGTCCTTCCACTCCTCCCAGCGGTCTCCCACCTCCCGCCCGATGATTCCCAGCGCCAGGACCCATGGAATGCAGCCGGCGAGCGTGTAGACGATGAATTTGGCCAGGGGCATCCGTGCCACGCCGGCGGGGAGCGAGATGAAGGTGCGGATGATCGGGAGCATTCGGGTGAAGAACACGGTCGCCGGGCCGTGTCGGTCGAACCACCGATCCGCCGATTCGAGATGACGGCGGTTGACGTGGATGAGGCGATTGCGGTCGAGCAGCTCGATCCGCCCGTAATAGCCGACCGCGTAGGCGATCAGCGATCCGACCAGGTTCCCCAGCACCCCGGCGGCGACGATCCCGAACAGGGTCAGGTTCCCCTCGGAGACGTTGAAGCCGGCGAACAGCATCGTCGCCTCGCTGGGGATCGGGATGCAGGCGCTTTCGAGAACCATGAGGATGAACACGCCCGCCAGCCCGGTGGCGTCGATTACGTCGGTCGCCGCGTTGACGAGTGGCTCGAGAATGTCACCGGTCATGTGACGGCAGCATTACACTCGCCCAGATGTCCCGCCTCCGCGCCGCGCGAGATCCGGTGTACAGGCGCTGGGCGCTGCAATTCGGGGCCGATGCCCTGCTTGCCGCCGCCGCTTTCGCGCTGGCCTTCAAGCTGCGCTTCCTCGACGCCTCGGGTGGCATCCCCGATCGCTACTGGACCATGCTCACGGGAGCGATCGTCTTCGTCGCTCTCGGGAAGGCGGGGGTGTTCAGCGTCCTCGGCCTGCACAGGAAGTGGTGGCGATATTTTCAGCTGCCGGACCTGTGGCCGGTGGTCCGTGCCGCGGCGGTCGCGAGCGGCCTGCTGGTGGCCGTGTTCACGCTGGCGAAGCCGTATGCGTACAACCTGCCGCGCTCGGTCGTCGTCTTCGACTTCCTGTTGACGATCTTCCTGCTCGGCGGCGCGCGACTGGCGAGGAGGATGTTCGCCGAGCGACCCGACCGCGCGACCCGCCGCGGGCGCCGCCGGGGCGTCCTGATCGTCGGCGCCGGCTCCGGCGGCCAGATGGTCGTGCGCGAGCTGCGGCTCAATCCCAACCTCGGCGCCCGGGCGATCGGCTTCGTCGACGACGACCCGCGGAAGCGCGGGATGACGGCTGCCGGGGTGAAGGTGCTCGGCGCCACCGGCGAGATCGGCCCGATCCTCGACCGGCGAAGGCCAGACGAGGTGATCATCGCGATTCCCTCTGCGCCGGGCGTCCTGCGGGCGAAGGTGGTCGCCGCCTGCCGGGAGCGCGGCATCCCGGTGCGCACCCTTCCGACCGTGTTCGAGCTGCTTCGGGGAGGCGTCCAGCTCACCCGCCAGCTGCGCGAGGTGCGGGTCGAGGACGTGCTCGGGCGGGACCCGGTGGTGATCGAGCTCGACCGCGTCGGCGCCTACCTCGAGGACAAGATCGTCCTCGTCACCGGAGCCGGCGGGTCGATCGGCTCCGAGCTCAGCCGCCAGGTCGCGCGGGTACGACCGAAGCTGTTGATCATGGTCGATCACGCGGAGGAGAACCTGTTCCGGATCGACCGCGAGATGGTGGACGACCGGCACTTCACCAAGGTGGAGGCGGTGTTGGCCGACTGCAGGGAGCCGGAACGGATGCTCGAGGTGATGCAGCGCTTCAAGCCCGAGGTGGTCTTCCATGCCGCGGCCTACAAGCACGTCACCCTGATGGAGGCGAATCCGCTCGAGGCGGTGCGCAACAACGCGATCGCCACCCGGGTGACGGCGGAGACGGCCGCGGCCGCCGGGGCCGAGCGCTTCGTGCTCATCTCCACCGACAAGGCCGTCAACCCGGCCACGGTGATGGGGGCGTCGAAGGCGATGGCCGAGTGGATCGTCGAGGCCGCCGGTCAGCGTCATCCGCGCACCCGTTTCGTGATCGTCAGGTTCGGCAACGTGCTCGCGTCCTCCGGGAGCGTGGTGCCGATATTCAGGGGTCAGATCGAGCGGGGCGGACCCGTGACCGTCACTCACCCGGAGATGAGCCGCTACTTCATGACCATCCCCGAGGCGGTGCAGCTGGTGATCCAGTCGGGGGACCTCGGAGGCGGCTCGGGCGACGTCTTCGTGCTCGAGATGGGCGAGCCGGTCCGAATCCTCGACCTGGCGAGAAACATGATCACGCTGGCGGGCTTCGAGCCCGAGGTCGACGTCGCGATCGAATTCGTCGGGCCTCGACCGGGGGAGAAGATCCACGAGGAGCTGTTCAACCGGGACGAGCGCGCCCAGCCGACCAGCGCCGAGCGGATCGTCAAAGCGGTGCGGACCCGTCCCCTCGATCCGGTCTGGGTGGAGCGCTCGGTCGAGCGACTGGAGGCCCTGGTGGCCTCGGGAGACGAGGCGGGCCTGGCGGAGCGGGTGGTCGAGGTGGTCACCGAGCGCCTGGAGCGGGCCCCGGTGGACGTCTGAGCGCCAGGGCCTGGCCGCACCAACTCCCTCCAGCGGCGCCCAAACCCGCGCGGAAGGCGCAGGTGGCGCCCGTAAGATGCGCCCGCACCGATGCACGTGATCGAGTCCATCGGGCCCGTCCTGGGCATCGCTGCCTTCCTCGGATTGGCGGTCCTTGCCTTTCTGCTCTTCCAGCAGTCGCGCGACATCCGGCGTCTGCGCGAGTGGGCGGGTCGCGCACCGGAGCGCGCCCAGGAGGCTGCCGATGCGGTGCAGACCGCCTCCGAGGCGTCGCGTGCCGCGGCGGGCGAGGCCGAGCCGGTCCCGGCGGCGCCGGCCACGTTCGTCCAACGAGTGCGCGCGGGAGCCGGCCGCGCCGCTGAGCGAGTCGGCTCGCGGCTCAGGGCCGTGGACCGCCGGCTGCCGGTGGACGGGCGCTACCTCGTCGCGCTCGCCGTGGTCGCGCTCGCCGTGGTCGCGGTGCTGACGAGCGGGTTCGGATTGGTGGGGGCCGACGATGGACGCCACCATCACAAGGGGACCTCGCCCAAGCCGACCGTCGCGATCCTGAACGGGACCTCGGTCACCGGGCTCGCCGACGCGGTCGACCGGCAGGTCGTCAAGCCTGCCGGCTACAAGTCCGGGATGGTCACCAACGCCGGATCGAGCTTCGCCAACACGGTGGTCATGTACACGCCGGGTGGCCGGGGCGAGGGCAAGCGGCTGGCGGGCGCGATCAAGCCGAAGCTGGGAGAAACGCCGGTGCAGGGTATGACTCCCGACGTCAAGGCCCGTGCAGGTGGGGCCTCCCTGGCCCTCGGCGTGGGACTGGACGACGCCGGCTTCGGCAGCCCCTAGCGTGGTCGCCGCCACCGACACCTACGACGCGCTGCTTAAGCTGCCGGGCTACGTGTCGCTGGCGGCGATCGCCACCTTCGCGTTGTTGCTGCTCCTCTACTTCTCGCAGCGCAGGGACCTCCAGCGCCTGTCCGACTGGATGGAGCGAGAGCCGGAGCATCCGGCCGCCGACCTGCGAAACAGCGAGACGCTCCTCGATCGAGCCGAGGCCGAGCTGGAAGCGGTGCTGGGAACCGACCAGGAGGCCCTCGCCGCGGCCGCGGCCGCCGAGCGCACGGCGGTCTCGGAGCCCACCCTGGTCGCACCCCCGCAGGCCCCCCCGACCCCGGCCACCCCGTTGCCTCCCGTTCACGCTCCGGCTTCCCGGGTGACCAGCGAACGTCCGGCACTGGAGCGAATCACCACCGAGCGCGCGGCGCTCGACCCGCATCCCACCTGGCACCGATTGCTGCGCCGGGTCGGCCAGCCCCGGGTGTTGGGGCTGGTCGCCCTGTTCGCGGTGGTGCTGGGACTGGCGGCGATCTTTGGGTCCGAACGTCTCCTTCAGGGCGACGAGCAGGCGGGCCATCCGTCGAAGCCCGGCGCAATCGACCCCGGCGAGGTGGAGGTTGCCGTTCTCAACGGCACCTCGGTGCCCGGGCTGGCCGGCAAGGTGGGGGACGACGTTCAGGTGAACGGCTTCAAGCTCGGCACCGTCAGCAACAGTCGCACCCGATTCGATCAGACGGTGGTCATGTACGAGCCCCACCAGCGGCGAGCGGCGAGACGGGTGGCCCATGACCTCGGCGTGAAGCCGGTGCAGGCGATCGATCGCCAGACCGAGCAGGTCGCCGGTGGGTCCGACGTGGTCGTGATCGCGGGCGCGGATCGCGCCAGCCCGTGAGCCGCCTCGGCCCCGCCCTGTTCGTGGCCCTGCTGATCGCCAGCGTGATGACCGCGGCGATCGTGGTTCACGCCAGGACCCCGGACCTGGAGCTCCAGGTGACCCATCTCACCCACAGGATCTCGCCGGAGGGAGGGCGCGGGTACCGGGTGGCCCACGTCCGCTTCTTCGTGCGGGAGAGTGACCCGGACGCCACGGTGGAGATCGTGGGGCCGAACCTGAGGCTGGTCCGCACCTTGTACCGAGGGCCACTGGCCGCGAACGAGGAGGTCGCGTTCGTCTGGAACGGGCGAAACGAGTCCGGTGGCGTCCCCAACCCGGATCACCGTTACCGGCTTCGGGTGATCCTGCCGAGTCGCGATCGAGACATGGTCTATCCGCGGCGGATCGACATCGTCGAGCCCCCGGCTCCGTGACCGCCTCCGCGTTCCAGCTCCTCGGGATGCTGGTGGCCTGCGGAGCCGCGGCGTTCGCCCTGCTGGCACGCGATCCACGACTTCGATATGCGGCCGCGGCGCTCGCCCTCGTGGTCGCCCCCGCCCTGGTGGCGGGGGACATCTGGGATTCGAGCAGACTCGTCGACCTTCGCCACCATCCGGCGAAGCTGGCCGCCGCGGTGGCCGCCGCCGCGATCATGGTCGCGGTTGCCGCGGCGATCTTCCGTCGGCTTCCCTGGGCCTTCCCGGTCTCCCTGTTCGCCACCTTGTCGCTGCGGGTACCGGTCCAGGTCGCGGGCGAGACCGCCCATCTGCTGATCCCGCTGTATCTCGTGATCGCCGCCGGGCTCGTGTGCTTCGCGTACTCGGAGCTCCAGGGCGCGCGCCGTGGCGCCGGTCCGTCGCCGGTCGCCAGGAGGCTCGCCGAGCTCGCGGCCGCCATCTGGCTTCGGCGGGTGATCGCCGCGACCCTGGTCCTCTATGCGATCCAGAGCGCCTACTCGGCCGACGTCTCGAACGCGATCGAGAACGCGTGCTTCTTCCTGGTCCCGTTCGCGGTCATGTTGATGCTGCTGGGAGAGGTGCGTTGGACCACCGGAATGCTGGGCGGGGCCCTGGTCGCGGTCGCCGGAATGGCACTGGTGTTCGCGGGGGTGGGCTTCGTCGAGTACGCCGCCAGGGACCTGATCCTCAGCCGGGGCAACCTGCTCGAGTCCAACCAGCTTCACCTCTACTTCCGGGTCAACTCCCTGTTCTATGACCCGAACATATTCGGGCGCGACCTGGCCCTGGTCCTGGTGGCGCTGGGCGCATATCTGGCCTGGTCGCGCGACGGCTGGGTGACCGTGGTTGCGGCGATCGTCTCCGGGACGCTGCTCGGGGCGCTCGCGCTCACCTATTCGATCTCCAGCTTCGTCGCCCTGTTCGCCGGCCTCCTCGTGGTCGCGGCGCTGCGGTGGGGCATGCGAGCGGCGGCCGCCGGTGGCGTGGCCGCGCTGGTGTGCGGGGCGATCGTCCTGGCGGCGATCGGCACGGCGCATACCGACGACCGGGTCGCCGAGAGCAGCAAGGAGGCGGCTCGGGGACAGGTGGACCTGGTCAAGGGCGGAGTCGAGCTCGCCGGCCGCCGTCCCGGCTGGGGTTGGGGGTCCGGCTCCTTCGGCGCGGCGTTCTCGCGCCACATCGAGCGGGCCAAGACCACCGTCTCGCACACCGAGCCGGTCACCGTGGCCGCGGAGCAGGGGGCGATTGGGTTGGTCGTGTACGTGGCGCTGGTCGTGATTGCGCTGTTCGTCCTGCTCGGCGGCGCCGGAGGGTCCGTGGCGACGACGGCGGTCGGCGCGTGCTTCGTCGCGATCGTCGTTCACAGCCTCGGCTACGCCGACTTCGCGACCGATCCGGCGACCTGGGCGCTTCTGGGCCTGGGCCTGGCGCTCCGCCGAATCGATCTCGGCACCGGAGCCCCTGCCGCGGCGGACTCGGTCGACCGGCCCGGAATTCCCCCTTCGCCGCACGACCCCCGTCCGGCTGCCGTCTAGCGTGCGGCCCTCCCTCCTCCGGGCCGGCTGATGTTCGACTACCTGCGTCGGCTTGCGACGACCGGAGCCGCCTACACGGCCTCGAGCGTGCTCTCGAAGCTGATCGCCGTTTTCCTGCTGCCGGTCTACACCCATTATCTGACCCCGAGCGACTACGGCGCCGCCGAGGTGATGCTGGCGTCGGTGGTCGCCGCCAGCGTCGTGGTGCGGCTCGGGGTCATCGAGGCGATCCTGCGCTTCTACTACCTGGCGACCGAGAGCCCGGCGAAGGTGGTGGCGACCGGCTTCGCCGCTTTGTTCTGGGGTGCGACCGCAGCCGCCGCGATCGCCCTGCCCTTCGCCGGGCCGATCTCGGAGGTTCTCCTGCGGCACGAGGACGCTGGGTTGGCCCGGCTGGCGATCCTCGGGCTTTGGACCCTGACCCTGTACGAGTACGCGCTCACCCTGCTGCGCCTCGACGAGAGGGCCCGGGCCTACTTCGCGATCACGGTGGCAAACGTCGTCGTGACGATCCCGTTCACGGTGTGGCTGATCGTGGTCGAGGGCCAACGCGCCAACGGGATCCTGTTGGGCACCTTCGGGACCGGCGCCTTGTTCGTGGTCTGGCTCCTGTGGCGCGAGCGCCGCCGGCTGTCCCTGGTCCCCGATCGCCCATCTGCTGCGGCGCATGTTCCGCTTCGGCCTGCCGACCATGCCCGCCGAGCTGTCGCTCTACTCGCTCAACTTCATCGACCGGATCATCCTCGCGAGGACGGTCGGCCTTGCCGAGGCGGGGCTGTACGCGCTGGCGGTCAAATTCGCGCAGGGGATGCAGGTGCTGGCCCGGGGCTTCCAGCTCGCCTGGCCGCCGCTCGCCTACTCGATTCGCGACGACGACGAAGCCCGCCGCGCATACTCGGCGATCTTCACCTGGTTCGCGGCCCTGCTCGCCTTCGCGGTGACCGGCCTGTGGCTGGAGGCGAGGTGGATCGTCCGGCTGCTCGCCTCGCCGGACTTCTTCGCCTCATACCAGGCGGTGGGTCTGCTGGCCACCGGGATCGCTCTCTACGCGCTGTACATGGCGATGGTCGTGATCCTGGGGCGCACCGGCCGCACCGAGTTCAGCTTCCCGGCGACGATCGCCGCGGTGGCGACGAACGTCGCCCTCAACCTGGCGCTGGTGCCGTCCCGCGGGATCGTTGGTGCCGGCCTCGCCCTGGTTGCCTCCTACCTGGTGGTGCTGGTGCTGATGTACGCGTTCACCCAGCGCCTGTTCCCGGTCCCCTACGAGTGGCGCCGGCTGGCCCTGGTCGTGCTGTCGGCGGCGGCGCTGGTGGGAGCGGGGGAGGCGCTGCTGCCGACCGCCGGATTCGCCGGGGTGGCGAGCCGCGCCGTCCTCTGGCTCGCCTACCCGCTGGTGCTGTTCTTGATCGGGTTCCTGCACGCCGAAGAGCGCTCGCAACTGGGCGCCATGCTGCGCCCGTCGGCGATCGCCGCCCGGGCGGGGGGCCTTCGCGCGGCCCAGGCCCCAACCGAGGCGGAAGCCCGCCCGGCGCCCCAGCTGGGGCCCGAGGTCTACGAGGCGGTGGCCCGCGACGAGGACCGCTCGGGAACCTGATCGTCTCCGGTCTCGCGGCCACTCGCGGCCAGCCTCAGGTTGTAGGCCTCGGCCGCCTCGCGCATTCCCTCGCCGTGAGCGGGGCGGAGCGCCTGGCGCGCGTGAAGCCAGTAGCGGCGACTCTCATGTCCTGGGAGGAGGCCGGCGCCAAGGGCCCGCGGCAGGTAGGACCAGGCCCAGAGCAGGCGGCAGGCGAGCACCGCGGCACGGCTGTGGTGCTTGCGCATGTAGGTGTCCCGGCCGCGGTGGAACTGGACGATCCTCCGCGAGCCGGCCGAGCGGTCGGTCGCCAGCTGCTCACGATGGACGGCCCGAGCCGTGGGGACGTGCAGCACGTGCCACCCCGCGTCGGTCAGGCGCCTCTGAAAATCCACTTCCTCTGAGTAGACGAAGAAGTCCGGGTCCAGGTAGGCGACCTCGGCGGCCGCCTCCCGCCGCACCAGCATCGTGCACGATTGAACCCAACCGACCCGGACCGGATCACTTTGCGATCCGGCCTGTCCGCTCTGGGTCACCAGCCGGCGATGAAGGAACAGCGCCTGCGCCAGCGCGGTGCCGAGCCCGGGAAATCTCCACGCGCAGGCGATCGGCCGCTGCTCTGGGTCGACCAGCTGCGCACCTGCCGCGGCCGCTCCGGGATCCTCGCGTAGAGCGCCGAGCAGAGCCTCGGCCGCTCCGGCCAGGATCTCCGAATCCTCGTTCAGCAGCAGGCAGAACCGTCCCCTCGCCTCACGAAGCAGCAGCGAGTTGTTCTCCGCCAGCCCCGCCCGTCGCTCGCGAGCGATCAGCCTTACACCCGGGAAGTGATCCGCCACCGCCTCGACGGACCCGTCGTCGGAGGCGTTGTCCAAGACCAGGACCTCGTGCTCGACACCCGAGGGGTGGGTGCGCTGGATCGCCTCCAGGCAGCGGACAAGCAGGTCCCGGCCGTTGGTGTTGACCACGCAGTAGGAAAGCTCCATCGCCACAATCACCGAACGTACCGGAGCCGCCGGTTAGCGACACCGTACCCATCGGAGCCGCTCGCGATGCGAGTCCAGATCGTCGACCCCCCCGCCTACACCCCGCCCTATGACCGGTCGCTGTGCGCCGCGCTGGCGCGCTCCGGGGCCCAGGTGGAGCTGGTGACGAGCAGATTCTCCCACGGGCCGGTACCCGGAGCCGAGGGCTACCGGGTGGCGGAGTTCTTCTATCGGCGCTCGGCCCGGTACCCGGTCGGGGGCTCGCGGCGGCGGGCCATGAAGGCGGCCGAGCACCTCGTCGACATGGTTCGCTACCGGCGGGAGGGCGGGAGGGCGGACGTGGTCCACTACCAGTGGCTGCCGCTGCCGGCGCTGGACAGCCGCTTGCTCCCGCCCACCCACCCCCGGGTGCTGACCGCGCACGGCGTGCTTCGGGACGAGGCGTTCGAGAAGCGCCTGGCGCGCGGGCTGCGCGGGCTCCTGGAGCGCATGGACGCGGTCATCACCCTGTCGGAGCGCGGGGCGCGCCGGCTTCGCGACGAGGTGGAGCTTCCGGCGGAGCGAGTACGGGTGATCCCTCACGGCGCTCTCGACTACCTGACCCGGCTCGACGACGAGGCCCCGTTGCCCGAGGAGCTGGCGGCCGTCGAGGGCCGGGTGATCCTCTGCTTCGGGCTGATCCGGCCTTACAAGGGAGTCGATGTGCTGCTGGAGGCGCTCCGCTCGATCGAGGGAGCGGAGCTATGGGTGGTCGGCCGTCCGCTCGGGATCTCGTTCGAGCGGCTTCGCGAGCTCGCCGCTCGGGCGGGCGGCAAAGTGCGTCTGGTGCCCAGGTTCGTCCCGGACCGCGAGCTGCCCGCCTACTTCCGACGCGCCGACCTGGTGGTGCTTCCGTACCGCGACGGCGAGCAGTCGGGGGTCCTGTACACGGCGCTCGCCTTCGGCAAGCCGATCGTGATGAGCGACGTCGGCGGTTTCGCGGAGGTCGCGGCCCATGGAGCGGGCCGGTTGGTCCCGCCCGGGGAGCCGGCGGCGCTGGCCGCCGCCGTCAGCGAACTGCTCCGCGACGATCACGCCCGCGAGCGCCTCGCCGCCGCCGCCCTCGCCGCCGCCGCGGGCCCGTACTCGTGGGACGCGGTGGCCGAGCGGACCATCTCGCTGTACGAGGAGCTGCGCGGTTGACCCTGCTGGCGGTCCTGTTCTGGGTCTCGGTCGGGTTGCTCCTGTACACGCATCTCGGCTACCCGGCGATGCTGTGGCTGCTGGCCCGCGGAAGAGGCGACGCCGCCGCCGAGCCCCCCGAGCCGCCGCCGAGCGTGTCGTTGATCGTCGCCGCCCACGACGAGGAGTCGAGCATCGTGGACTGGGTCCGATCGACGCTCGAGCTCGACTACCCGCGGGACCGCCTCGAGGTGCTGGTGGTCTCGGACGGCTCCACCGACCGGACCGTCGAGTGGGCGACCAAAGCCGGGGCGGACCTGGTCCTGGAGATGCCGCGTGGCGGCAAGGTGGCCGCGCTGAACGCGGCGGTTGAGAGGGCGCGCGGCGAGCTGCTCGCCTTCTCCGATGCCAACTCGATCTGGGAGGCCGGTGCTCTGCGGCGCCTTGCGGGGCGGTTCGCCGATCCGAAGGTCGGCTATGTGTGCGGACGGCTTCGCCTCGAGGGAGAGGGTGGGGACAACCAGGAGGGGCTCTATTGGCGCTACGAGACGGCCATCCGGGCTTTGGAGTCGAAGCTGGCCGGCGTCACCGCGGGCAACGGAGCGATCAACGCCGTGCGCCGCGAGGCGTACATCGCCCTGGAGCCGACCCGCGGCCAGGACATCTCGCTCCCCTACGAGGTCACCAAGCGCGGCTGGCGGGCCGTGTTCGAGCCCGGGGCGGAGGCGCGGGAGCCGATGGCGGCGACCCTGGGCTCGGAGTTTCGGCGCAAGAGGCGGATGCTCGCCGGGGCTTGGGCGACCATCCTCCGGCACGGGATGCTGTCGCCGCGCGGATACGGCCCGGCCTATGCGTTCGAGATCGTCTCCCACCGCGGCCTTCGCTATCTGTCGCCGATCCTGCACCTGATCGCATTGGGGACCAACCTGGCGCTGATCGGGGAAGGCCCCCTGTATGTGGCGACCCTGGTGGCCCAGGCCGCGCTGCTCGCCGCCGCCGCCCTGGGCTCGATGGTGCCGGTTCGTCCCTTCCGGATCGCGCGCTACTACGTGACCGTGACCGCGGCCAGCGCGGCCGGGCTTTGGGACTTCCTGCGCCGCGGCGTGCCACAGACCTGGGAGAAGGCCGAGGGGACCCGGTGAGCGCCCAAGCCATCCGCGAATCGTCGCGGCCGCCGGCCGGACGCGGGTTGCCGCGAGTGATCGACCTCGTCCTGGCGGCCGGCGGGCTGGTGGCCGCCTCCCCGCTTCTGCTGGTGGCTTCGATCGCGATCAAGCTCGACTCGCGGGGCCCGGCGATCTACCGTCAGCCGCGGTCCGGCAGGGGCGGCGAGACCTTCGATCTGTTCAAGCTCCGGACCATGCGGATGGGCGCTGATCCGGTCGGAGTCGGCACCCCGGTGCTCGAAGGCGATCCGCGCGTTACCCGGGTGGGTCGCCTGTTGCGCCGGCTTTCTCTCGACGAGGCGCCGAACCTGGTCAACGTGCTCCGCGGCGAGATGGCGGTCGTCGGCCCTCGCCCGACCCTCCCGGCACAGGTCGAGCTGTATACCGATCGCCAGCGCCGCAGGCTCGAGGTCAAGCCCGGTCTGACCGGCTGGGCGCAGGTGAACGGTCGGGCGGGGATCCCGTGGGAGGAGCGCATCGAGCTCGATGTCTGGTATGTGGATCACCGCTCGCCCGGTCTCGACCTGAGGATCCTCGCCCGAACCGCCCGGCTGCTGGCCACCGGCCACGGCCTCTACGGATAGCGAGGGCCGCGGCGGACGGAGTAGGGTGCGCCGACCATGGTGGCAACGATCGAGTTGCGCGATTTTCAGCTCGTTGACGCCCCGGCCGTCCACCGATGGTTCAACGATCCTCGGGTCACCGCGGACCTGGTGGGCCGCCGCGAAAGCTTCACGCTCGAGGATGCCCAAGCCTGGGTCGAGCGGGCGATGGACACGAGCCGCGATCGCAAATGGGCGATCCTGCTCGATCGCGGCGAGGGCCCGGTCGGCTTCGTTGCCCTGTTCGGCCTGCAGCGGGACACGGGCCCGGAGCTGGCCGTGCTTGTCGGCGAGCCGGAGGCCTGGGGCAAGGGTGTCGCGCGGGAGGCCGAGCGGCAGGCCTGCGTCGAGGCGTTTGAGTCCTTGGGCGCCCACCGCATCCACGCCGAGATCCCGGCCACCAATCACGCCGCACAGAAGGTGGTCACCCACCTCGGCTTCCAGCGCGAAGGGGTGATGCGCAAGGCGATTCGCCGTGATGGGGAGCCGATGGACAACCAGGTTTGGGGACTGTTGCCGGACGAGTTCACCGGCTGGGGGGATCGGGAGAGCTGATCGCGGGCGACGCTTCGCTGTCCGCCGAGCTGATTGCCGACCGGGGGGCTTCGGCCGAGACGGACGACCTCTTTCGCTGCCGGGCCTTCTACGACGCCGAGGGCGTAAGTCACACCGTGCGGGTCAGCTCCGGCAACGGGACGATCGCGGTGCCGGTCCTGGTCCGCGCGATCCCCGGGGCGGGCCTCGCCGATGCGGCTTCTCCCTACGGCTACCCGGGTGCGGCTGTGCTCGCATGGAGCGGCTCCCAGCCCGCCCCGGCGTCGATCGACTGGTCGGCAACCGGGCTGGTGAGCATCTTCATCCGCGAGTGCCTGGGCGACCGGCATGGCCTGGCGAGTGCCACGGTCCGCTCCCGGGTCCAGGTGCACGAGCCCTCCCGGGGCCGGAGCCTCCGACCGCGCTTCGCTGAGCAGATCCGCCGCAACGTCCGGCTCGGCTACCGGGTGGAGGCGACGCCCGGCCCCGAGGCCACGGCCGAGCAGCGATCCAGCTTCCACGCCGTCTACACCGAGACCATGCATCGGGCGAACGCCGCGGAGCGGTACTTCTTCGATCAGGGCTACCTGGAGCGGGTGCTCGCGTTCGAGCGCTCCTGGCTGTTCCTCTGCCACAGCCCGGAGGGGGCGATCGCGGCGGGGGCGATCGCGGGGCTATCGGACGGGATCGTCCACTACTACCTCGGCGGGACCGCGGACTCGCACCTCGACCGGTCGCCGTTCAAGAACGTCGTCGACGCGCTGGTCGACCTCGCCGACCGGCTGGAGCTGCCGCTGAACCTCGGCGGCGGGGTCCAGGCCGGCGACGGGCTGGAGGGCTTCAAGCGGGGCTTCGCGAACGCCGAGCTGTCCTTCTCCACCCACGAGATCGTCTGCGACCGCGGCGCATACGACCGCCTGTGCGAGGGACGCCCGCCGACCGACTTCTTTCCGGCCTACCGCGCGCCCTAGGCGCTGGCGCTGCGCGCGGTCGGCCCTCCGGATGCCACGGCGGAGTCGTGGGCCTGGTCCAGGAACGCCGCCAGCTCGTCGTTGAGCCGTGCCGGCTGAACCCGCCATTCGAGGATCGAGTTGGCGTCGACGAGACGCGCGTTGGGGAGCTCGTCGACCAGCATGTCCGCGTCCGAGAACGGATGCAGCGGATCAGCCGGATGCCCGATCACCAGGGCGGGGTGTGTGATCTCGCGCCGGACCTCGGACGCGGGCGCGGAGCCACCGAACAGGACCCCCTCGAGTACCGCGCGGGAGGCGCCGGGATCCCGCCGGAGCCAGTCGAGCCCGATATCGACCAGGTAGTGGGATCTGGGCACCCGCCTCAACGCTTGGGACAGCGGGTCGAGCACGGGGCGCCCGAACCGCAGGCCGAGCAACATCGGGGTGAAGATCAGCGCCGCCCCGAGCAGCGCGTCCTCGAGCACCGGCATCTCTATGAACAGGGCGCCGGCGCTTTTTGGGTGGTGCACCGCCAGCTCGAGGGTGACGTTGGCCCCCAGCGAGGTCCCGCCGACCACCGGGGAGGCGAGCTCCAGGTGGTCGATCAGCGCCGCGAGCTGGTTCGCGAACGAGTTCATCGAGTAGGTGCGCATGTCGGCGGGCTTGTCCGAGTCGCCGTGCCCGAGCAGGTCGACGACGATCACCCGATTGCCGCGGGCGGCCATCGCCGGCGCCAGCCGGTCGTACATGCGCCGGTTCATCAGCAGGCCGTGAACCAGCACCAGCACCCGGTCGCCGGCGCCATGAACGTCGTACGCGATCTGCTGGCCGTGGTAGCTGAACGACCCCTGGTCGGCCATCGCCGCAGGCCAGTCTATTCGACGCTCGCCGCAGCCGAGGCGGCGGCGCCCGCGGCCCGCTCCCACGGCCGGGAGGCGCGCAACGCGCTCAGCACCGCCCGCGTTCCCGGCGCTCGGTTGAGCGCATAGAAGTGAATCCCCGGCGCGCCGGCAGCGAGCAGCTCCTCGCATTGCTGCGCGGCGTAGGCGACGCCGAGCAGGTTCTCGGCCTCCGCGTCGTCCCCGAGCGCGCCCATGGCGGCCGACAGCTCGGCGGGAATCGAGGCGTCGCAGAGCTCGCAGATCCGGGTCACCTGCGCGTAGCTGGCGATCGGGATCACCCCGGGGATGATCGGCACCTGGATGCCCGCGTCGCGAGCCGCGTCGACAAAGTTGAAGTAGACCCGGTTGTCGAAGAACAACTGGGTGATCAGGAAGCGAGCCCCGGCCGCCACCTTGGTCTTCAGGTAGGCGAGGTCCGCCTCCAGGCTCGGCGCCTCCGGATGGACCTCCGGAAAGCAAGCCCCCCCGAGCGCGAAGCCGTAGCGCTCCGAGATGAAGCCGGCGAGCTCGGCGGCGCTCGACAGCCCCCCGTCGGGAGCTCGAAACTCGCCCTCGCCCCGAGGCGGGTCGCCGCGCAGGGCCAGCACGTTCTCGATCCCGGCCGCCTTGAAGCGGTCGAGGATCTCCGCCAATCCCTCGCGGGTCTCGCCGACGCAGCTCAGATGAGCCATCGCCTCGAGGCCGTGATCGCGCTTGATCCGGGTTGCGATCTCGACCGTGCCTTCGCGCGTCGCCCCGCCGGCGCCGTAGGTGACCGAGACGAAGTCGGGCTCCAGGGGCTTCAGGGCCTCGACTGTCTCAAACAGGCCAGCGACGCCCTCGGGCGTCTTCGGAGGGAAGAGCTCAACCGAGAAGACCGGGCCGGCGCCCGCCAGCATGTCGTCGATCCGCATAGTCGGAGGATGGTAGAGGCGCTCGCCCCTTGGTCTCCGGGACGAGCTTCCAGCAGGAACCACCGGCCCCGCGCGCGGTGGGCGATCACGACCTCACCATGCTCGGCGTGCTGGCGGCGTTTGCGATCGGCGGCGCCTATCAGCTGTCGAACGAGAGCCTCGACTGGCTCTGGGTGGCGAGCCTGCTGCTGGTGGTGCACTGGCTGGGCGACTCACTCGACGGCACACTGGCCAGGGTGCGCGGGATCGAGCGGCCGACCTACGGTCGGGACCCTGGTCGTGGTCGCCTACTTGATCCTCTCGATCAACGTCTACCTGGAGAGCTTCGCCTTCGGGCGCTTCAGCATCGGCTATGGGCTGATCGGCCCGACCGAGCTGCGGCTGATCCTGATCGCCCTCAACACGGCGCTCGCCCTACACCTGGGGCTGGATTTCAGCCTCGGCTACCTCGAGATGACGGTCTTCGACGTCATCGGCCTGACGATCGCGGCGACGATGGTCGCCCTGCTGGTCGGCCGCGTGGCTCGCAACCTGCGGGCGCTCGCGCGCACCGAGCCCGCGGCCTCCCGTCGCGGCTAGGTCGACTCAGGGAGGTAGCCCATCTCCGCGGCCTGCCGGGCGAGCTTCTCCCGGAACTTCGGGTGGGCGATTGCGATCAGGCGGTGGGTTCGCTCCCGGATCGAGCTCCCGCGGAGCTCGGCGATCCCGTGCTCGGTGACGACGCAGTCGACCACGTTCTTGAACGTGGTCACGGCAGCGCCGGGATGGAGCTGGGGAACGATGCGCGAGGTCGACTCGTCGTGGGTGGTGGAGTGGAGGACGATGAACGACTGACCGTGCTCGGCGAGCACCGCGCCCCGGGCGAAGTCGGGCTGGCCGCCGGACGAGGACCAGTAGTCGCTGCCCAGCGACTCCGACGCACATTGGCCCAGGAAGTCGACCTCGAGCGTGGCGTTGATTGCGACGAAGTTGGGTTCCCGCGCGATGTTGCGCGAATCGTTGGTGTAGTCGACGGGCCAGAACTCCACTCCGGGGTTGTCGGCCACGAACTCGTACAGGCGGGAGGTTCCCAGTGCGCTCGTGGTCACCAGCTTGTTTCGGTGGGTCGCCTTGCGGGTTCCCGTAATCGCTCCGGATTCGACCAGCGGGACGAAGCCGTCGCTCAGCAGCTCGGTATGGACGCCCAGGTCGCGCCGGTCGCCCAGCAGCCCGAGCACCAGGTTCGGGATCGTCCCGATGCCGGCCTGGATCGTGGCGCCGTCGGGGACACGCTCGGCCACCAGCTCGGCGATCCGCCGGTCCGCCTCCTGATCGGGGCGCGCCGGGAGCTCGACCAGGTCGTAATCCGCCTCGCACCAGCCGACGACCTCGCTCACGTGGAGCTGGTTCTCGCCGAAGGTTCGCGGCATCCGCGGGTTGACCTCGACGAAGAAGGGGACCTGGCCGATCATCGCGGCCGCGTATTCCGCGTGGCACCCGAGCGAGAAGTAGCCATGGCGATCAGGTGGCGAGACGCTGGCGACGACCAGCGAGCGCTTGGTCGCGGTATGCATGAGCCGCGGCACGTCGCTGAAGCTGTTCGGCACCAGATCGCACCTGCCGGCGTGAAAGGCATCCTTGTCGTGGGGCGAGAGGAACCACGACACGTGGCGGAGTCCGGGAACCTCTCCGTTGATGTAGGCACGATCGCGGAGCGGCAGCATCTGGTGCAGCCGAACGTCACGGAGCAGGCCGGCCCCGGACTCGATTGCGTCGAGCACGGTCTCGGGCGCGGCGTTCCCCAACCCCACGATCACATCCCCGCCGACCGGGACGTGGTCCAGCACAGCCTCCGGAGGGCGCCGGCGCTCCCCGAGCGTCGATGCGATGCCCGATCGGCTCAAGCGCCGGCCCCCTCGTCACCCGCCATGTCGCCGGCTCCAGGCTGCCGGTTCCAGTGGACGACGACCGGGAGCTCGTGCTCGTATCCGAGCGTGCACAGGCTGCCCGTCCCGAGCGCGAGCAGGCCGCCATCTTCGGGTGAAAGCCCCACCCAGCGGGCGCCGAGCACCCTCAGCATGTGGCCGTGCCCGAAGGCGATCGCGTCGCCCTCGGTGGCGCGCACCTCGGCGATCAAATGGTCCGCGCGCGCGCCCACGTGGGCGGCCGTCTCGCCGTGCGGGCTGCCGTCGCGCCACAGGCTCCAGCCGGGTCTGCGCTGGCGGATCTGCGGCGTCGTCAGGCCCTCGTAGTCGCCGTAGTCCCACTCGTGCAGATCGTCCCGGAGCTCGGCGTCGTCCGCCAGCCCGGCGAGCTCGCAGGTTTCGACCGCGCGCCTCAACGGGCTGCTCAGGACGAGTCCGAACGAGCGGCCGGCGAGCATTCGCCCGAGCTGGCTTGCGCGGCGCCGCCCAGCACCAGTCAGCGGCAGGTCGGTTCGCCCCGTGTGGCGGCCGTTGGCGCTCCACTCGGTCTGACCGTGACGCGCAAGCAGGAGCTCGCCCATCGCCGCAGGCTAGCCCGGCTGTTCGCCGTCGCGTTCGAACTTCGGGCGTGCGTGGGGCCGCTTGCCGGTCGCGCGGGCCAGCCCGGAGAGGTACTCGAACGGCGCCGGGGCGGGGCGGTCGGCGCCGCCGCTCGCGTCGGGGGTCGTCACCAGGGTGATCCGCAGGCCGCCCGGAGCGCTCAACGACTGGTCCGGATCGCCGACCCGCAGCCCCTTGGCTCCCATCGGGACGATCGTATCCGCCTCATGTTCAGGCGCCGCGGAAGCGAGCGCCCCGCTTCTCGAGGAAGGCGGTCACCCCCTCGACGAAGTCCCCGGAGGCGACCATCTCCTGCTGGATCTCGGCCTCGAGCTCCAGCTGGTCGTCCATCCCGCGGTAGAGACGGTTGTTGAGCTGACGCTTGGTGCCGGCGTAGGAGCGGGTCGGGCCGGCCGCAAGGCGGGCGACGAGCTCGTCCGCGCGGCGCTCGAACTCCTCGTCCGGCCAGGCCCAGTTGGCGAGCCCCCACTCGACCGCCTGCTCGGCCTCGACTCGCTCGCCAAGCAGGGCCATCTCGAACGCCCGGGCGTGGCCCGCACGGGCGGGAAGCAGGACCGAGGATCCGCCGTCTGGGACCAGCCCGATGTTGACGAAGGCCAGCATCAGGTAGGCCGAACGACGGATCGCCACCAGGTCGCAGCAGAGCGCCAGGGAGCATCCGATCCCGACCGCGGGCCCGTTGACCGCGGCGACCACCGGCTTGGGCATCGCGCGGATGCCGACGATGATCGGGTGGTAGCGCTCCGTCAGCACCTTCTGGACGTCGGGACGTCCGTCCGGGGTCTGCGGATGGCCCTCGCCCATCCCCTTCAGATCGGCGCCCGACGAGAAGCCTCGCCCGGCGCCCGTGATCACCACGGCGCGGACCTCGTCGTCGCCCGCGACCGACTCGATCGCGGCCCCCAGATCGAGCCCGAACTGCTGATTCCAGGCGTTGAGGCTGCCGGGCCGGTTCAACTCGACCTTGGCCGCGCCGTCGCTGCGCAGCACGTTTACCGTCTCGTAGGCGTGCGCGAGCTCGTACGGGGTCACGTCGGGTCGTTCCTGGCCCTCCCCGACCCGGATGGGGTGGAACGGGGTGAAGCGGGGCGAGCGATCGGCACCTGGCTGCGTTTCGGCACGGTGTCCGACAGTATGTACCGAACATGTGGAGCCAGGTCGAGTGGAGACGGACGCCCGCGACGCTCGATCGGACGCAACCCCAGGAGGAGAGCTGATGGCGAAGGAACCGCGTTCACTGCAAGGGAAGGTCGTGGCGATCACGGGCGGCGCCCGTGGGATCGGCAAGGCGACCGCCCAGGCGCTCGCCCGCGAAGGGGCCAAGATCGCGATCGGCGACCTCGACAGGCCGCTCGCCGAGGAGGCCGCCTCCGAGCTCGGCACCGAGGCGATCGGCCTCGAGCTGGATGTCACCCGGCGGGACTCGTTCGCCAACTTCCTCGACCAGGTCT
The DNA here is from genome assembly GCA_963811625.1 of uncultured bacterium. Lineage (GTDB taxonomy): Bacteria > Actinomycetota > Thermoleophilia > Solirubrobacterales > 70-9 > AC-56. Next base: position 201,928 of record CAWERS010000005.1, read on the forward strand.
CCGAGCGGCTGGGGCCGCTCGACGTCCTGATCAACAACGCCGGGATCATGCCGATCGGGCCGTTTGCGGAGGAGACCGACGCGACCGCGCAGCGGATGATCGACATCAACCTGCACGGCGTCATCTTCGGGATGAAGCTGGCGATCCCCGGGATGCGGCAGCGCGGGGCCGGGCACCTGGTCAACATCGCTTCTCAGGCGGGCAAGGTCGGCCTTCCCGGAGGCGCCACGTATTGCGCCACCAAGCACGCCGTGGTGGGGCTCAGCGAGGCGGTGCAGGCGGAGCTTCGCGACTCGGGAGTCGAGATCTCGGTCGTGATGCCGGCCGTGGTCAACACCGAGCTCGGGTCCGGGCTCCCGGACACGCGAGGGGTGAAGAAGCTCGAGCCCACGGAGGTGGCGGAGGCGATCGTCGACGCGCTTCGGTTCCCGAAGTTCGACGTCTGGGTCCCGGCCTCCAGCGCGGTGATCGACAAGCTGATCCACCCGCTTCCCCGCCGGGCGAAGGAAGTGATCGCCCGGGTGATGAAGGCCGACCAGGTGCTGGCCGCCCCGGACCGCTCCGAGCGCGCCGCCTACGAGGATCGGGCCGCCCGGCCGCTGTCCGGGGAGGGGCCTGACGCCAAGGGGAGCAGCAAAGAGGCCGAGGAGAAGAGCCCCTCGCTTTCCTGATCGCGCGCGTGCAATAGGGTCCGCTCGAGCGTGTCCGGATCGGCCGCCACGAGCGAGATCTTTCGCACCCCCGAGGAGCGCTTCGCGGATCTCCCGGGCTTCGAATTCGAGCCGCACTACGTCGAGCTGGAGGGGCTGCGGCTGCACTACCTCGACGAGGGCCCGCGCGACGGCACTCCGATCGTCTGCTTTCACGGGGAGCCGACCTGGGCCTTCCTGTACCGGAAGATGGTTGCCCCGCTGGTCGCCGCGGGGCATCGGGTGATCTGCCCCGACTACGCCGGCTTCGGTCGCTCGGACAAGCCGACGGACCGGCGCTGGTACAGCTACTCGCGCCACGTCGAGCTGGTCAGCGGCGCGCTCGAGTCACTCGATCTCCGGGGCGCCACGGCGGTGGTCCAGGACTGGGGCGGACCGATCGGCCTTCGCTGGGCGGTCGAGCACGACGATCGCGTCGATCAGCTGGCGATCCTCAACACCGGCATCTTCACCGGCCGCGTGTCCAGGGGCTTCCTCGCCTGGCGGGACTTCGCCGAGAAGAACCCCGACCTTCCGGTGGGCAACGTGATCCAAGGGGCGACCACGACCGAGCTCCCCCCGGAGGTGGTGGCGGGCTACGAGGCGCCGTTCCCGACCGCGGAGTCGAAGGCGGGCGCCGCCGAGTTCCCGCTGCTGGTGCCGACCGAGGAGGGCACCCCCGAGGCGGAGGAGATGCGGGCGGTGGCGGACGCCCTGTCGCGCTGGGAGAAGCCGGCGCTGATCGCCTTTTCCGATTCCGATCCGGTGTTCCCCCACCCGAAGGCGGGCCAGGTGTTCTGCGATCGGATCCCGGGCGCCGGGCCCCAGGTCACGATCGAGGGGGCCGCGCACTTCCTCCAGGAGGATCGCGGCGAGTTGATCGCCGAGGAGATCGTCTCCTTCCTCGGCGCGCCCTGACCGCCCTCCCGATCGGGAGCCGCGGCGGCTACCGGTCAGCCGCCGGATTGCCGATCACCCCGACCCGGAAGCCGAGCCAGGGGTAGGTGAGGAGAGCACCGACGACCATCTGGCGAGCGACCGGCGGAGCGAATGGCTGCGCTGCCTGCTCACGCCGCGACCTTTGAGCCGGCGCGGCCGAGCCCTGCTGGATACTCCACCGATCATGTCGCGAGAGAATGTCGACCTGGTGCGCTCGATGTTCGGGCCGTTTCAGGGCGTCAACCTCGCCGCGATCGATTGGGGCGCGGAGTCGATCCGCGAGGCTTTGGTCGCCCACATCGCGCCGGATGTCGAGCTGAGAACGCTGGCCTCCGGCCTCGGCACCGGGGTCGGCCAGTCCTACCGGGGCTGGGACGGCCTGGTCCGGTACCTGGGGGAGTGGCTGGAGCCGTTCAGCGAGTACGAGGTCGACAACCTCGACTACATCGCGGTCGGCGATTGCGTCCTGGTCCCGAGTCGCCAGTGGGGGGTCGGGGATGGAAGCGGCGTCAGGGTCGAGCTCGAGCTGACCACCCTTTACCGGCTGCGCGACGGCCAGATCGTGCGGGTCGAGCAGTTCGACACCCTGGATCAGGCACGCGACAGCGCGCGGACGGCAACCGGATGGAGCTAGCAGACAAGGAAAGCAGGCGTCGCTAGAGCGCGAAGCAGAACCCATCGCGGATTCGCCGAACGGCTGCTGATAGTCAGTAACAGCCGTGTTCGCGCGGGACCTCAAGACGGCCGCGCGACACCGAGCGAGTTCGCGCTGAGGAACTTCGGCGAGCCCTCCTCGTAGTAGACGTCAACTTCGTCGATCGCGAAACCGCCGGCCTCCAAGAGGTCCACGATCGGACGGGTCAGGTGGCAGCCGCCGAAGAGGCGCTTCTGGACAGGCTCGAGGCGGTGCTGCCAGCGCTGCACGCGCTCGTCCGGGGCAAGGCCGTGCTCGACGAAGTGCAGCCTGCCGCCGGGCTTCAGGACGCGGCGCAGCTCGCCCAGCGCCGCAGCGATGTCCGGGATGGTGCACATGGTCCAGGTCGACAGCGCGGCATCAAAGGTGTGGTCGGGGAACGGAAGCGTCGCTGCGTCCAGCCCGGCGGGCTGGACCGGGATGCTCGTCTCGCGGAGCCGCTTGGCGGCAAGCTTCCAGCCGACCGCCGACGGCTCGACAGCGGTCACCCGCTTGACGGCCGCCGGGTAGTAGGGAACGTTGAGGCCAGATCCGAAGCCGATCTCGACGACTTCGCCCGCGAGCCCTGCGCACACACGGCGACGTTGCGGGTGCGCGACCTTCATGTTGCCCACGACATTGACGATCCGCGGCACGATGTGCTCGCTGTAGGCGCTCATACCTTGTTCCCCGTGATGATCGCTCCCAACCCGAGACTATGGGAACCGCGCCGACGGACCGCTGGCAGCGGCCTTGGCGACAGCCCGCCCTCGCTTCGACCTCCTGGGTGCGATGCGGCCGTCGGTCTCTCTTAGCGGCCATATCGCGGCTCGCAAACTGTGCTCTGCAGAGTTACGCTCTGTCGATGCCGGCCGCGGCGACACTAGTCATGTGGTTTCACCTGCGCTCGCCGGAGCTAGCCGAGGAGTTTGAGCGTCTGATGGCTAGCGATCGGGACATCGTCCATGGCTCGCTGGACACGATGCCGGATTGGCGATTGACGCGGCCGATGGATGTACCCGGACAGGCGATTGAATCGGCCGATTACGTGTTGATCGCGGAGATCGTCAACATCGAGCGCTGGCAGCAACAAGCGGAGCTACGGGTCCAAGGCTTGGCGGATGACTTGGAGCATCTGGTATCGAGCCGGAGGATGCTCATCCTCGACCGCATCCTTTGAGAATAGTTTCAGCTCTGACTGCCCTCGGCAAGAACCAGGCGTAGGACCCCTGGGTGCCGCGGGAGCCCGGCGCAGGTCAGGAACGGTGTCGCCTAGTCGCTCGGCTCGGCGGGAGCCGTGGTCAGATGGCGCTCGACGCGGCGGTCAGGCACCAGCCACGTCAGTGCCACGGCGATGTAGACCGCGAGGCCGAGCCAACCATCAACGAACGACAAGCCGATCCCGAGGCAGTACAGGAGCGTTGTGACCTTGCCCTTCACGTCTGAACCGAGGGCGACGCGCAGCCTGGAGTGCTCTCCTTCAGCGCGGACGAGCGTCGTCTGCAGGATCAAGTACGCGATCGCGGCGGCGAATAGAACGATCCCGTAGACGGCGGTCGGGATCGTCGGAAACCGGTGCTCGCTCATCCACGCGGTGGTGAAGGGGATCAGAGAGAGCCAGAAGAGCAGGTGCAGGTTGGCCCACAGGCCCGCGCCGTTCACCCGGGAGACGGCCGCCAGCATGTGGTGGTGGTTGTTCCAATAGGTCCCCAGGTACACGAAGCTGAGCACGTAGGCCAGGAGCACCGGCAGCTCGTGTCCCAACCCATGCCAATCAGTACCAGCCGGGATGTGCAACTGGAGCACCATGATCGTGATCAGGACCGCGATCACGGCATCGCTGAACCCCTCCAGCCGTCCCTTGGGCACGGAAGCAGCCTAAACCGCGAGAAGCGAGGCGCTGCTGCTTGGGCGGGAGCGTGCCATCCCTGGCCGACGGCTACCGCCGCGCAATGAGCACATATCGGGCTTGTAGAGCCAGATTTCCCCTTCCGACCGGACTCTTCGACGCCGCCGGGTGCCGGAGGATGTCCGAGAATGTCGGGGGATCTGGGCACTGGAACTGGGCTGGTGGCCAATACGAGAGGCCTGAGGACTCAGGCTGTCGCATTCACACGGTCGTCGAAGCGAGCTGCCAAGCCGCGAAGACTGCTCGTCCTCGTGCCATGCGAGTGCCCCTCTCGGTGGGTGAACGACACTCGCCTTCAAGGGAATGCGGTGCCGCGACGTCATCTGAGGAACGAAGCGCCTCTCGGTCGGTGCGGCTTTGTCGACTCCCGCCATGGTGCGAAACAATCGGCGGGTGAGGTACTCGGACGAGCCCACGGACAAGGGTGCCTTCACCGAGCGATTCGACCGACTCTATTCGCGCTTCGCTTACGTCTACGACCTTGCCGCGAAGCTGCTGCCCGCGTGGCGACGCTGGTTGAGCGCGTCCCTTCCGCACCTGATCGGCCCACGGGTGCTCGAGGTGTCTCCCGGCACCGGTTGGCTCCTGACCCAATACGCGGGGCGGTTCGAAGTGACCGCCATCGACCTCAACCCCGACCTCGTCGAGATCGCGCGCCGCAATCTGCGGAAGGCGGGCATCTCGGCGGACGTGCAGATCGGCAACGTCGAGGAACTTCCCTATCCGGACGCAAGCTTCGACACGGTTCTCAACACGATGGCGTTTAGCGGCTATCCCGACGCTCGCCGGGCACTCTCCGAAATGCTTCGCGTTCTGCGCCCGGGTGGCCGCATGGTGATCATCGACGTCAACTATCCGTCGGACCGGAACCGGCTCGGATCGGCGATCGTGGAGCTCTGGAAGCGATCCGGCGATCTGATCCGAGACATGCCGGCGCTGTTCGACGAGTTCGAGCTCGACGCCACCGACAGCGAGATCGGCGGCTTCGGCAGCGTCCACCTCTACGTCGCCGCCAAGCCCCAGTAGGGGCGCCCCGGTGTCATCGATTGGCCGCAGGAGCAGGCGCCTGTGCCCAAGGCTCGCGCCCAAGCGAAGGGAAGCGACCAATGGAGCTAGCCGGGCTCGAACCGGCGACCTCCTGGGTGCGATCCAGGCGCTCTCCCAACTGAGCTATAGCCCCTCGTAGGCACGCACGCTCGGGAAGCGGCGCCCCGCGAGCAAGGATAACCGTAGTTGTGCCGATCTAAGCTGGTGGATCCAAAGTGAGCTTTCGCGGCCGCCTGACCCTGTTCTTCCTGCTGATTGTCGTCATGCCGATGATCGCGGTCGCGGTGCTGGTCACTCAGGTGACCACCCAGTCGCGGAACGGCAAGGCCGACGCCCGGCTCGCCGCCGGGCTGGAGAGCGCGCTCACGCTCTACCGGGACGATGCGACCGATGCCCGCCGGGCGGCCGAAGGACTGGGCCAGGATCCGGCCCTCGCGGCCGCCCTCCAGTCCGGCGATCGGGCTCAGATCGAGGCCGCCGCGCGGACCGGAGCGAAGCGGTATCGGACCCGATCGCTGGTGATCCGGAATCCGGGCGGCGGGCGGCTGGCCGCGGTCGGGGGCGCCGGCATCCTCGCCACCTATCGGCTCGATCTGCGCGGACCCGGCGGGCGGCTCGGGTCGATGGTCGTCTCCACCACTACGCCGTCCGCCTATCTGACCGCCGTTCGGCACCTGACCGGACGTGACGCGGCCCTGCTGGGCCCCGATGGGCCGGTTTCGCAGACCGTCGATCTCGGAGACTCGAGCCTGCCGACAAGTGGGCACTCCGGAGACGTCGAGGTCTCCGGCGAGACGCTTCGCGCCGGGGTGACCGACCTGCCGGGCGTGGCCGATCTGGAACTGGCCCTGTTGGGTCCCACCGAGTCCGGGGGTTTCTTCTCGTCGAGTCCGCTGGTGGCCGCGGTGCTGGTGGCTTTCTTCGCGGTGGCGCTTGTGTTCGTGGCCATGCTCCTGCGCGCGCTCGGCGGTCAGGTGGGGGCGATGCTGGACGCGGCGCGTCGCATCGGGCAGGGGGACTTCAGCCACAAGGTGCCCGTGGTGGGCAACGACGAGATGGCCGGGCTGGCGAGCGAGTTCAACAAGATGAGCGAGCGCCTCAGCGCCCAGATGGACGCGCTTCGCCGCCAGCAGATCGAGATCGATCGGTCCGTGAGCCGGATCGGAGAGGCGTTCGCGTCCGGGCTCGATCGCCAGGCATTGCTCCAAGTCGTCGTCGAGACCTCCCTGGGGGCGTGCCGGGCCGAGTACGGCACGATCGTCTTGAGCGGGCGCGAAGGGGCGGAGGCGGAAGCGGGCGATTCGAATCAGGGGCTTGAGGACGCGTCGGTGGCGGCGGCGGACCGGGCGCGCGCCCGCGATGACCTCGTGGTGGGCCGGGACGGCGAGTACTGTGCCCTCGCGAGCCCGCTGCGCAGACTGGCCGAACCGCCCGGGAACGTGGGCGTGATGACAGTCGCTCGCCGGGGCGAGCAGTTCAGCCAGGCCGAGCGGGACGTCTTCCACTACCTGGTCGGGCAGGTCTCGGCGTCGATCGAGAACATCGCGCTGCACGAGCAGGTCTCGGAGCAGGCGGTCACGGATGAGCTCACCGGGCTCTCCAACAACCGCCGCTTCCGGGAGCTGATCTCCAAGGAGGCGGCGCGGGCGCAACGCTTCGGGCACGAGCTCTCGCTGCTCATGCTCGACATCGACGACTTCAAGCGGGTCAACGACACCCACGGTCACCTCCAGGGCGACGAGGTGCTGCGAACGATCGGGGTGGCGCTGGCCTCCGAATCGCGCGGGGTGGACGAGCCGGCTCGCTACGGGGGGGAGGAGTTCGCCGTGGCGCTGCCGGAGACCGGGCTCGAGGGCGCGCTCGAGCTCGGCGAGCGGATCCGCGCCCGAATCGAGTCGGAGGCGATCCCGCGGATCGACGGCGCGGGGACGCTGGAGATCACGGCCAGCCTGGGTGCGGCCTCGATACCCGCTTCGGCCGACAGCGCGCGGGGGTTGATCGCGGCCGCGGACGCGGCGTTGTACGACGCCAAGCGGTCGGGGAAGAACAGGGTCAGCGGCGCCCCGGCCGCGAGCGCCGCTCCTCGCTCCTGAAACGCCGCAGGGACGGGGCTGTCGGCGGCGAAATCAGACCGGGATAGGCTCTCCGTCGGCATGGCTCGGGCGTGAATCCGAATGCAGGAATCCGTGCCTACGAGCCAGGGAGGCGCAGTACTCTTCTCACCCTAGATCGCCATGGGAATCCTCGACGACGCGATTCGCCAGCACCTGGAGCTGAAGCGGCACCACGGCGCCCCCGAGTCCGAGCTGAAGCAGCTCGAGGACGAGGCGTTCGGACCGCCGGAACGGCCCGGGGACGCCGAGTTCCCGGATTCGGAGGGTTCGCCCGATCAATCCGGCAATGGCGTCGCGGCCGAGGCTGTGTCAGGGCCGGACCCGGGCGAGCCGGAGCCCCCACCCGAGCCGTCGGCGACCGAGCACCAGGTGGTGGAGCCGCCCGACGAGACCCCCGATCCCGCGGTGGTGGAGGAGGGGCCGGAAGCCGCCTCGGAGTCCGACGAGCTGACCACCGTCTACGACCACACCTCCGAGGCCGAGCCGGAGGGCGATCAGCTGGAGATGGAGCCCGAGCCGCCCGAGCCGCCCGTTGCCGACGCCCCGGTCGAGTCGCTGGACACCGTGGAGCACGCCCTTCCGGACGAGGGGACCGAGCTCGAGGAACCGGAGGGGGAGCCGCCCCCGGAGGGCGAGGCCGAGCCCGAGCAGGAGGGAGAACGGGAGGACGACGTGCTCGCCGACACGCCCGACTTCCTCCGGGATGCGCCGGAGGACGACGAGCTCTGGTTCGAGCAGGGCAAGCCGAAGGACTTCGACTTCTAGACGTAGCCGCGCGTTCGCGCGGCCTCGACGACCCGCTCGATTCCCACCAGGTAGGCGGCCTCGCGCAGGTCCACTCCCTCCTCGCGACCCCGCGCCGAAACCTCGCGATAGGCCCGCCGCATGATCGTTCCCAGCTTGTCGTTCACCTCGCGCTCGTCCCAGCGGAAGTGCTGGAGGTTCTGGACCCACTCGAAATAGGAGACGACGACTCCGCCCGCGTTGGCCATCACATCCGGGATCACGTAGACGTCCTTCTCCCGCAGGATCCGGTCCGCCTCGGGAGTGGTCGGGCTGTTCGCGCCCTCGACCATCATCCGGCACTGGAGCCGGTCGGCGTTTCCCTCGTGGATCATGCCGCCGAGCGCCGCGGGGATAAAGACGTCGCACGGGACCGCCACCAGGTCATCGGCGTCGATCGCCTCGGCCTGCTCGAACTCGGTGATCCCCGCCCCGTCGGAGAGGTGGCGGTAAAGCTCGTTGGCGTCGATCCCGGCATCGTTGCGGATCGCTCCGTGAGCATCGGAGGCGGCCACCATCGTCGCCCCCAGCTGCTGCATGATCCGCGCCGCCCACGAGCCGACGTTCCCGTAGCCCTGGACGACGAAGGTGGCGTCGGCGGGCGAGAGGCCGAGGTGCGGGGCGGCTTCGCGAAACATGTACACGCACCCCCGCCCGGTAGCGGCCTCGCGCCCGTACGAGCCCTCGAGCGAAATCGGCTTGCCGGTGCAGATCGCCGGCGTGTGGCCGTGGAGCTTCCCGTACTCGTCCATCATCCACGCCATCACCTGGGCGTCGGTGCTGACGTCCGGCGCCGGGATGTCGCGAGTCGGCCCCAGCACCTTCGAGATCTTGTCCATGAACGAGCGGGTGATCGCCTGCAGCTCGGAGCGCTCGAGCTGGTCCGCCGGGCAGTTGACGCCACCCTTCGCGCCCCCGAAGGGAACCCCGACGACGGCCGTCTTCCAGGTCATCAACGAGGCCAGGGCCCTGACCTCGTCGATGTCGACCTCGGGGTGGAAGCGGACGCCGCCCTTGTACGGGCCGCGGGCGCCGTTGTGCTGGATCCGGTAGCCGGAGTAGACGTGGATCTTGCCGTCGGAGAGCTTCACCGGGATCTGGACCGTGACCTCCCGGTAGGGAGTCCAGAACACCGCGCGAAGGTCCTCGGGCAGCTTCAGCCGATCGGCGGCGATCTCGAAGTAGTGATGGACGATGTCGAGGTTCGAGACCTCGGCGCGCTGGCCGGGCTTGGGAGCGCCGGCGGCCACCGCCGCGGCCGCCGCTCCCTCGACCGCCTGGGGGGACTTGTCCGGATGCTCGCGCTCCCCGACGGCTCCGGTCACCGTCCTCGTTTGTGGCATCGCGCTCCTCCAGGTTGCGACGTCCGGTCCATCCATCCTCCCACACGGGCGGCCGCTCGGCAGGCGGCCGTGGTCGGTGCAGCGCCGCCTGCGGAATGGGCGGGATCGGCCAGGAGCCGGGCCTAGAATGGAATCGCTGGGGCCATAGCTCAGTTGGGAGAGCGTCCGGTTTGCATCCGGGAGGTCGCGGGTTCGAGCCCCGCTGGCTCCATCCCGTCGCCACGGGTCGAACCCGCCGGCCGAGGGTCTACCTACTTTTGGCTGGGCGGCCAGTGGACACTCCAAGCCGAGTGGTACGCTCCCGCCACCGGGACGGCAGGCGAGATTCTTCAGGGCAAGGAGGAGAAGGTATGGGCATGGACGTGCGGCGATCGAAGCGGATGCGCAGAACTCGAGGGCTGTCGCTGCTTGCCGGCGGCGCGCTCGCAATAGTCGGGCTGTTCGCCGCACCGGCGGCATTCGCAGCCGGTGCCGATTGCCAACCGTTCTCCAGCACCCCCTGCCTGCTCCCGTTCCCCAACAACCTCTACACGGTCAAGAACAAGTCGACCCCGACCGGGGTACGGGTCCATCTGCCGCAGGCCGCGATGCCGAAGAACGGCTCCAACGTGGCGATCAACCCCGCGGAGTGGAACCGAAACGACGGCTTCAGCCCGGGAAGCGACATCGTCGTTCGCGTCCCCGGACTCGACAACCCGGCGGCCATGAACAAGACCAAGCCCGCCCCGCTGACCGACATGTCGCAGGCGCTAAAGCCGAGCGCTCCGATCGTGGTCATCGACGCCGACACCCACAAGCGCCGGGTGATCTGGGCCGAGCTCGACTCCAATGCGTCAGACGCCGCGCACACCACCCTGCTCATCCATGCGGCCAAGAACTTCACCGAGGGCCATCGCTACATCGTCGCGATGCGCAACCTGAAGAACCAGAACGGGGCCAAGCTCCAGGCGCCGAGCTGGTTCGCGAAGCTCCGGGACAACAAGACGCTGCCGCCGGCCGAGAAGTCGCAGAAGGCGCGCTACAACTCAATCTTCACGTCGCTGGCGAAAGCGAAGATCGCGCGCAAGAGCCTGTACGAGGCGTGGGACTTCACGGTGATGAGCCGCAAGAGCCTCAGCGCGCGGATGCTCCAGATCCGCAACAACGCCTTCAGCCAGCTCGGCGACAGCAACCTTGCCGACCGCCAGGTGCAGGGCAGCGCACCGCCGTTCACGGTCGACAACGTGACCAACAACCCGGCGACCGGGATCTCGCGCGAGATCACCGGCAGCTTCACGGTGCCCTGCTACCTGAATGACAGCGGTTGCGCGCCGACGCCCACCCCGATCTCGGACGGCGGCGGCTTCCACTACAGCTCGAGCGGTGCCGACGCGCTGCCGACCCGGATCCCCGGCAACACGGCGACGGCGCAGTACGACTGCATCGTCCCGACCTCGGCCAGCGCCGCCTCGCCGGCCCGCCCGTCGCTGTACGGCCACGGGCTGTTGGGATCCGCCAGCGAGGTCCACGCAGGAAACGTCGAGGCGATGGCCTCCGAGCACAACATGATGTTCTGCGCCACCGATTGGTGGGGGCTGGCCAGTGGCGATGTCCCCTACGACATCGGGGCGCTGCAGGACCTGAACAAGTTCCCCGACGTCGTCGACCGGCTCCAGCAGGGCGTGCTCAACACGCTCTACCTCGGCCGGTTGATGAGGACCGCGGACGGGTTCGCGTCCAACGCCAACTTCCAGAACGGAAGCAGCCAGTCCCTGTTCGGCACCGCCCACCTGTATTACGACGGCAACAGCCAGGGCGGGATCATGGGCGGCATGACGACCGCCGTGGCGCCGGACTACACCCGCGCGGTGCTCGGTGTTCCGGGGATGGACTACGGCGGCCTGCTGCTGCAGCGAAGCACCGACTTCGGCGCCTACGCCGCTTTCCTGTTCGGGGCCGGGGGCTACAGCGACGACTCGCTCCACCCGCTGATTCTCGACCTGATGCAGCAACTATGGGATCGCGGCGAGGCCGACGGCTACGCACAGCACATGACCTACTCCCCCCTGCCCGGGACCCCGAAGCACAAGGTCCTGATGCAGGGCGCGTACGCGGACCACCAGGTTTCCATGTACGCGGCCGCGGTCGAGGCCCGGACGATCGGCGCCAGGTACCACGCGCCGGCGCTCGACCTGCCCGCCCGAAGCCAGGACCAGAACATGTTCTTCAAGATCGGCGCGATTCAGAACTACCCCTTCCGGGGCTCTGCCTACGTGATCTGGGACAACGGCCCGGGCCTGACCGAGGATCCGCCGATCACCAACACCCCGCCGGCCGAGGGCGGCCCGAACCAGGACGACCCGCACGGCGACGTCAGGGCGACGGTGGCGGCGCGGGTCCAGAAGTCCAACTTCCTGAGGCCGGACAAATTCAGCAAGGTGATCGAGGTCTGTGGCGGCCAGCCGTGCCACACGGACGTCTACACCCCCTGACCAGAGCTCGCTGAGCCGCGCCGCCGGGCGCGGCTGGGCTGGGGCCAAGCTCGGCAATCCCCCCGACTACTCGTCGGGGGGGTTCCGCAGCGCTCCAAGAACCGCGATCCCGATCATGATCACGATCGCGAACGAGACCACCGTGAAGATGTCGAATCCCGACTGAGCCGCGACCGCGGCGGTCATCCCCCCGAATACCAGGCAGAAGGCGAGCGCGACCAGCAGGAAGGTGCTACGCATGCCCGAGGGCGCGGGCGCGATAGCGGTTCGCGAACAGCTTGATCGCCGCCAGGCCGAAGGCGAAGCCGCCGACGTGTGCCCAGTAGGCGACCCCGCCGCCCGAGACGGCGTCCGTGCCCACCTGGCCGATCGCGGGTAGGAACTGGAGCACGAACCAGATCCCGAGCATGATCAGCGCCGGGATCTCGATCAGGGTGACGAAGAAGATGATGAAGACCACCGTCAACACCCGCGCCCGCGGATAGAGGAGCAGGTAGCCGCCGAGGACTCCGGCGATTGCGCCACTCGCACCAATCGCGGGGGCGGTGGAGTCGACATTGACGACCGCCTGCGTGTATGCGGCGACCACGCCGGCCAGCAGGTAGAAGAGGAGGAAGCGTGGCCGTCCCATGGAGTCCTCGACGTTGTTGCCGAAGATCCACAGGAACAGCAGGTTGAAGGCGATGTGGAGAATCCCGCCGTGCATGAACATCGAGGTGAAGATCGTCATCCACCAAGGCGGCGAGTCCAGCTTCGTGGATGTGGTGTAGCCGGACTGGCCCTGGCACACGATCTGCTGCTGCGCGTAGCCGCATTCCCTTCCCGGGTGCGTGAGCCGGAACGGGATCGCTCCGTACTCGATCGTCGTCTCATCCTGCGCAGAAAGCCCGGCGATGTGCGGGGAACGACTCGATCCGGGCGTGGACGACCGCGTCACCTGCCAGGCGAAGACGACTAGGTTGGCGGCGATCAGCAGCACCGTGACGATCGGGAACCGCAGCGTCGGGATGTTGTCCTTGATCGGGATCAAAGCGGGCGAAGCCTAGTGGTCGACCGCGCGCGCGCCTGCGAGGCACCTGTTACCGTCCGCGCACATCAAACGACGAAGGGGGACAGTCTTGACAGCAAGGACGCTTAGGATCGCCACCGCGATCACGGCCATCTGCCTGCTTGCGGTCGTGTCGGTTGCGGGCGCCCGCGAGGCGGCGGGGACGAAGGTGACGATCGACGGCGGTGGCGGAGAGTACTTCGGCTACGTCAAGAGCTCGAAGCAGAAGTGCAAGAGCAACCGCAAGGTGAAGCTCTACAAGCAGCTCGGCTCGGAGCCGCACCCGCGCTCCGACAAGTTCATCAACTCCGACCTCGCCCAGCCGAACAACGACGGCTACCAGTGGAACACCGGAAGCACCGGCGTACATCGCGGCAAGGTCTACGCTCGGGCCACCCGAATCGACGGGTGCAAGCCCGACAACAGCAAGACGATCAAGGCCAGCTAGCCCGAGCTCGAAGGATCCAGCGTCGCGGCGCGCCCAAACGGGCGCGCCGCGGGCGCGCGGAGCTAGGCGGCGCGGCGCTCGGAGACCTCGCGGGCGCTCTCGTCCGCGTGATAGGAGCTTCGGACCAACGGGCCGGCCGCCACCGACTCGAATCCGAGTCGCCGGGCGGCATCGGCGAGGGCCTCGAACTCCTCCGGGTGCCAGTAGCGGGTCACCGGCAGGTGCTGGTCGGTCGGCCGCAGGTACTGGCCGACGGTGAGGATCTGCACCCCATGCTCACGGAGGATCGCGAACGTCTCGACCATCTCGTCGAAGCTCTCCCCCAGGCCGACCATCAGGCCTGACTTCGTCACCACCCGATCCCCGCCCATCTCCCTGGCCAACCGCAGGACCCGGGCCGAGCGCATGAAGTCGGAGCCCCTTCGCGCCCGTGAATAGAGGCGGGGCACTGTCTCGAGGTTGTGGTTGAAGACGTCAGGACGCTCGTGGATCACCTTGGCCAGCGGCATCTCCTGCCCGCGAAAGTCCGGGGTCAGGACCTCGACCTTGCACGCGGGAGCCAGCATCCGGATCGATCGGATCACTGACACGAAGGCGCCGGCGCCGTAGTCAGGCAGATCGTCGCGGTCGACCGAGGTGACGACCGCGTGACGCAGCCCCATCCGCTTCACCTGGGCCGCGACCCGCATCGGCTCCAGCGGATCACTCCAGGTCGGCTTGCCGGTCTTCACGTTGCAAAAGCCGCAGCGGCGGGTGCAGACGTCGCCCAGGATCATGAAGGTCGCGGTCCCGCGCTCCCAGCACTCGCCGACGTTGGGGCAGTTGGCCTCCTCGCAGACCGTGTGCAGGTTGTCCGCGTGGATCGCCTGCTTGAGTCGCCGGTAGGTCGGCCCCCCGGGAGCCGGCACCTTCAGCCACGGGGGCTTTCGCTCGCGGAACGGACGGCCGTCGGCGATCCGGGCCCCGCCCGGATTGGCGCGGGATCGGACCGGTTCGATGGTCTCGACCGGCTTCACCGGATCTACGCTAGCGCCACCGCCGGGCCGGCGAGCTCGCGCAGGTCGGGGACTCGGTCGACGAGCTCGCGCGGCTCGACCTCCACCGGCGTCCGCCCGTAGACCTGACCGAAGCGGTCGCGGACCGTGGTCGCGAACGCGTCGAGATCCTGCTCCGCGCCGCGCTCTCGGGCCAGGGAGGTGACCCGGCACGACTCAAGGCCGCAGGGAACGATCCATTCGAACGGACTGATGTCGTTGTTCACGTTGATCGCGAAGCCATGTGTCGTCACCCCGCGGTTTACGTGCACGCCGATCGACCCCACCTTGCGACCCTCCGGCGTCCACACCCCGGTCAGCCCGTCGCTGACCGTGGCCTGCACGTCCCACTCGAGGAGCGCCTCGATGATCAGGCGCTCCATCCGGCGAACGTAGTCGTGAACGTCGTCGTCGAACGGCCTCAGCGAGACGATCGGGTACCCGACCAGCTGCCCGGGCCCGTGATAGGTGACCCGTCCGCCACGGTCGGTGTCCGCGATCTCGATTCCCTGGCTCAGGTACCAGTCGGCGCCCATCGGCAGTTCCTCCGGGGTCGTTCGGCGGCCCCTGGTGTAGACCGGGGGGTGCTCCAGCAGCAGCAGCAGGTCGGGAACGCGTGCAGCGGTTCGAGCCGCCTCGAGGCGCTTCTGTGCCCGGAGCGCGTCGGCGTAGGGCACGAGGCCGGCTCGTACCACCAATACCTCGGGCGAGATCGAGTCAGGAGGCGGCGTCATGCCTTCAGTGTCTCACGCCCGGGCTCGGTCCCTGATCGCTCGCAGCAGACGGCGGACCACCACCACGTGGCCTCGGGTGCCGATCACCATTGCCCGATAGATGCGGCCGTGCAGGCCGCCGAACTCGGCCCTGGTCTCGGCTCGCAGGCGACACCCCCCGCCCGGCTGCGGGTCGAGCTGGAAGACCAGGGCGTAGCGCGAGAATCGGTGCTCCCCCTCGAGCACGAGCAGGCCCGGGGCGTCGACCGCGGCGACCCTGAACCCGGCGATCGTGGATCCCGGCTCACCCGGAGCGCCCCGCGCAACCGTCTCGGAGGCGCCCAGGAGCCGAGCGATCGCCTCCCTCCCCCGCCCCTGGAAGGACCGCGACACGACCACCACAAGCGCATCCCAGGTGCGCTCGCAGGAAGCCTCGACGTCGGTCGCGTGCTCATCGATGAATGGAAGCCGGGCGGCGGGCAAGCTGCTGGTTCCGCGCTAGAGCGCCAGCCCCAGAGGCTCCTCGAGCAGGGCGCGAATGCGGTCCAGGAAACGCGCCCCGTCGGCTCCGTAGAGGATCCGGTGGTCGCACGCCAGATTCAGTGCCATCACCTGGGAGATGACCACTTCGCCTTCCCGGACGATCGGCTTGGCGGCTATCGCCCCGACCGCCAGGATCCCCGCCTGGGGAGGGTTGATGACCGCGGCAAACGAATCGATTCCGAACATCCCCAGGTTGGAGACGGTGAACGTTCCGCCGGAGAGCTCGGGAGGGGTGACGGTTCCGTCGCGCACCCTCGTTGCGAGCGCCCGGGTCTCGGATGCGATCTGACCAAGGCCCTTGCGGTCGGCGTCGAAGACGGTCGGCACCACCAGCGCGTCCCGGGCGGCAACCGCGACCCCGACGTTGATCCGCTCGTATAGCTCCAGGCGCCCGTCGCGATAGGCGCCGTTGGCGCGCGGGTGCTCACGAAGCGCGATCGCAGCCGCCTTGACGACCATGTCGTTGAAGGACGGCACCGACCCCCCTTCGCCAGCCGCATCCTTCAGGCGGGCCCGCGCCTCGGCACAGCGACTCATGTCGACCTCGACCTGGAGGTAGAAATGGGGAGCGGTGGCCTTCGACTCGGCCATCCGGCGGGCCACGGTTTGCTGGAGCTTGGTCAGCTCCTCGGCGAATGCCTGCCCCTTGGCGCTCTCCGGCCGCTCACGGGCGCCCGGCGTCGGCTCACCGGGCATGGATGGCGTGGCCACCGGCGATGGCGCGCCGCCCGCGGCGATCTCCCGCTCCACGTCGGCCTTGACGATCCGCCCCCCGGGCCCGGAGCCCGAGATGCCGCTGAGCTCGAGCCCGCTCTCGCGGGCCATCCGCCGGGCCAACGGTGACGCCCTCACCCTGTCGTCCCCGCCGCTGGGGGAGGTGTCCGGGGGAGCCTTCGCAGCCTGGGGCGCGCCGTCTCCCGAAGGTGCCTCGCCCGGCTCGCCGAGCCGCGCGATCACCTCGCCGATCGCCAGCGTGTCGCCCTCGCCCGCGACGACCTCGATCAACGATCCCGCGGCGGGCGCCTCGTAGACCATGTTCGCCTTGTCTGTCTCGATCTCCACCAGCTCCTCGCCGAGCTCGACCTCCTCGCCCTGCGACTTGATCCAGCGCAGGATCGTTCCCTCCTCCATCGAGTCAGAGAGCCGGGGCATGACCACGTCGACGCTCAAACAGACCCCTCGAGCGCCGCCAGCGCCGCGCTGACCACATGCTCGGAATGGGGGATCGCGGCCTGCTCCAGCCGCTTGGCATACGGCATCGGAACATCGGCCCCCGTGACCCGCTGCGGGGGCGCGTCGAGGTCATCGAATGCCTGCTCGGCGACCAGCGCGGCGATGTTGGCGCCGACCCCACCGTGCGGCCAGCCCTCCTCCACGACCACGCAGCGGTTGGTCTTCCGGACCGAGCGAAGGATGGTGTCGAGGTCCAGCGGTCGCAGGGTTCGCGGGTCGATCACCTCAGCCTCGACGTGGTGCTCATTGGCCAGGGTCTTGGCGGCCCTCTGCGCCACGTCCGCCATCCTCAGGATGCCGACGATGGTGACGTCGGTCCCCTCCCGCCTCACCGCCGCCTCGCCGAAGTTGAGCACCCCCTCCTGGTCCGGGACCTCCCCCCGGGACCCGTACAGGGTCTCGTGCTCGATGAAGATCACCGGATTGTCGTCGCGGATCGCCGCCTTCAGCAGCCCCTTGCCGTCGGCCGGCGTCGACGGGGCCGCGACGAGCAGCCCCGGGATGTGCAGGAACAGCGCCTCCAGCGAGTGCGAGTGGGTCGGCCCGAGTTGATGGCCGCCGCCACCCGGCATTCGAACCACGATCGGCACCCGGACCTGGCCGTTGAACATGTACGGGATCGCGGCCATGTGGTTGACGATCTGATCCATCGCCAGCAAAGAGAAGTTCACGGTCATCAGCTCGACCACCGGACGTAGACCCGCCATCGCCGCGCCGACGCCGGCGCCCACGATCGTGTTCTCGGAGATCGGCGTGTCGCGGACCCGCTTCTCCCCGAATTCGTCGAGGAGCCCCTCGGTGACCTTGAACGCCCCCTGGAAGACGCCGACGTCCTCGCCCATGACGAGCACGGACTCGTCGCGTCGCATCTCCTCCGCGAGGGCGTCGCGGAGGGCCTCCCGCATTCGCAGCGCCGCCATCGGCTAGCCCCCATCCGGTGTATCGAGCGCGTCCGCGACGTCCCTGTCCCTGACCGCGGCGCCCGGGTCCTCGGGGGCCGCGTCCCGGGGCGGATCGCCGCCCCCCGGCGGCCGCCCGCGTGGGCGCTGTCCGGCGTAGGCGGCGCCCGCCTCGGCCAGCTTCCGGGCCTCGCCTGTGGCCCCGACCTCGCGTTCCTCTTCGCCTCGATGCGGCTTCGGTGTGCGCTCGTCGACCGCGTACCAGCCCCCGACCTGATCCCCGACCACGTAGAGGTGGTCGTAGAGCGACTCAAGAGGGGGCTCGGGCGAGGCGTCGGCGAACTCGACCGCTCCGATCACGACCCGCTCGAGCCGCTCTCTGAGCTCTGTGAGCTGGTCCTCCGAGATCACACCCTCGGCGAGCAGGCGATCGCGAAAAACCTTGACCGGGTCCTTCTTGCGCCACTCCTCCACCTCCTCCTTGGTCCGGTAGACCTCGGGATCCGCGGCGGAGTGACCTCGGTAGCGGTAGGTGAACGCCTCGACCAGGGTCGGCTGGCGCTCGGAGCGCGCCCGCTCCAGGTGCTCGGCGACCGTCTCGCGCACTGCCAAGACGTCCATGCCGTCGACCCGGACCCCGGGCACGCCGAGGCCCTCGGCCTTCCGAGACAGGTCGGTGACCGCCGAGTGGCGCTCGATCGCCGTGCCCATCCCATAGAGGTTGTTCTCGACCAGGAACACCAGGGGCAGCTTCCAGAGGGCCGCCAGGTTCATCGTCTCGCCGAAGTTGCCGGTGTTGGATGCGCCGTCGCCGAACATGCACACCGTGACCGCGTCCGAGCCCTGGTAGTCGCAGGCGAGCGCCAGCCCCGCCGCGATCGGCAGGTTGCCGCCGACGATCCCGTAGCCGCCCATGAAGCGGCGCTCGGCGTCGAAGATGTGCATCGACCCTCCACGCCCGCGTGAGCAGCCATCCTCACGACCGAACAGCTCGGCCATCACCGCCCGGGGATCGGTGCCGCGGGCGATCGCGTGCCCGTGGGTCCGGTAGGTGCCGATCAGGTAGTCGTCGGGGCGCATCACCGAGGTGGTGCCGACGATCGTCGCCTCCTCCCCGATGCCCAGGTGGAGGAATCCGCCGGCCTTGGCCTGCTGATACTGGCGCCCTGCTTCCTCCTCAAAGCGCCGGATCAGCGCCATCGTCTCGAGCAGCGCCCGGCAGGCTTCGTGGTCTGGAAGCGGGCGTGCGGCCGCGCCCCTACCGTCGCCGGTCGAGCGGGACTGCGCGGTGTCAGTGCGCTCCTGCGCCACCGCTGCCCAAGATAACCCAGGGACGGGCGTGACTGGGTTGGACCTGGCGCGCTTCAGCCGCCCCGCGCCCGCGCGGCGCAGTCCACGGCGGCGGCGAGCCGGTCGTCGCCCCAGAACACCTCGCCGCCCACGACCACCGTGGGGACGCCGCGCACGCCGAGATCACCGGCGCGCTCGGTTGCCTCGCGAAGCATCCCCTTCACCGCTCCGCGTTCGACGGCTGCCCCCACGGCGCGCGGATGAAGCTCCGCGGCAGCGGCGGCGAGGATCACGTTGTCGGGGTCGCTCAGATCGCGACCTGCCGCGAAGGCCTGGCGAAAGGCCGCCAGCGAGAAGGAGACCGTCCGTCCGAGGTCCTTGGCCCAGATGGCGGCGCGCATCGCGATCAGGGTGTTGCCCGGAAAGGGATCGGGCCACCGAAGCGGTGGCAGGCCGTATCCTGAAGCGCGCCGCTCGACTTCGGCCAACCCTTGAGCGCGATCGGGCCCATTGGCCCACGAGTCGCGCTCGAACCGCTTGAACAGGCCCCCGAGCAGGACCGGCTGCCACTCGGGGGGTTCGCCGAGGGCGTCCACGAACAGCGCGTTGACCCGCTCGGCCGCCAGGTACGCGTACGGAGAGCCGAGGTCGTAGTAAAAGACGGCCCGCGGGGTCATTCCGAGCTCCGCGCCGAGAGCCAGGAGACGACATCAGCGGCATTGCGATCCGGCGGGAAGACGGGATAGAAGACCTTCGCGATCCGGCCCTCCCGGCCGATCATGGTCAGCCGCCGGTACAGGCGCATCCCGGCCACCTCGAAGGTGGGCAGCCCGATCGCCTCCGCCAGTGTGAGACCGGGGTCGCTGAGCAGCGGATAGGGAAGCCGGACCCGATCGGCGAACTCGGTCTGGTCCGCGAGCGATTGCGCGCTCAGCCCCAGAACGCTCGCACCCAGGCGGTCGAGGTCGGCGAAGTGGTCACGGAAGGCGCACGACTGCGGGGTGCAACCGCGGGCGCCGGGGATCTGGTCCCAACCGGATGGCAAGGGCTCGCCGGGACGACCGGTCCGGGGATAGCAGTAGGCGACGACCGTGCCTTCCGCGGCCTGGGCGAGGTCGATCCCGCCGGCCGAGGTTGAGGGCAGCGAGAGCGAGGGCAGGGCCGTCCCCTCGAGGTGATCGGCGGCACCGTCGTCGACCGGCTCGGGAAGGTCGGGGGGGAGCACGTAGGGATCGTGTCGGGCGGTCACGGATTCAACACAACCATCAAAGCCCGCATCCCAGGCCCACGATGGCCGACTTGCGTTCGTCCATTCGACGCAACTCGGCCAGCGGTGCTCGTTCGCGCAGGCTAGGCGTGGATCGCCCAGCCGTCGACCGCCCGGGCGGCGTCCAGGACCGCCTCGGAGATGGTCGGGTGCGGGTGCACGATCCGGGCCAGCTCCTGGTAGCCGCCCTCGAGCGCCATGGTGTCGACCAGCTCGCTGATCATGTCGCAGGCCCGGTTGCCGACCACGTGGGCGCCGAGGATCTCGCCGTACTGGGGGTCGGCGATGATCTTGACCAAGCCGTCCCGGTCGTCGTAGACGGCGGCGGCCCCGACACCGCCGAGCTTGAACCGGCCGACCTTGACGTCGTGGCCCGCCTCCTTCGCCTGGGCCTCCGTCATCCCGACGCTCGCCACCTGGGGTTGGCAGAAGGTCGCGCCCGCGACCAGTCTCTCGTCGATCGGGTGAGTGTCGGCGCCGGAGGCGTGCTCCACCGCCACCACGCCCTCCTCGGAGGCCTTGTGGGCGAGCGCCTTCTGCCCCACGAGGTCCCCGATCGCGTACACCTTGGGATTCGAGGTGCGCTGGAAGGGGTCGACCTTGACCTTGCCCCCATCGGCGAGCTCCACCCCGGCGTCCGCCAGGTTCAGGGCCTCCACGTCGGGGGCTCTGCCGCCGGCGATGCAGAGGTAATCCACCTCGGCCTCGGAGTCCCCGTAGGAGACCTTGACCGAGCCCTTCCCGGCTTCGACCGCCTCCACCTTGGTCTTGGTCGAGACGGTGATCCCCTGCTTCTTGAAAGTCCGCTCGACCACCCTCGCCATGTCCTTCTCCTCCGCCGGAAGGATCTGGTCGAGCATCTCGATCAGGATCACCTCGGTGCCGAAGCGCCCATAGGCCGAGGCGATCTCCGCGCCTGAGGCACCGGCCCCGACGACCGCGATCCGCTGCGGCTGCTCGGGCAGGGACCATGCACCCCACGTGTCCACGACTCTGTCCCCGAACTCGATGCCCGGGATCGGCAGCGCCAGCGAACCGGTGGCGAGGATGACGGCGCCGGCCTCGTATGTCTCCCCGGCGACCCGGACGTTGCCGTCGGCGGTCAGCGAACCCTCTCCCTCGAGCAGGGCGACCTTGTTCTTGTCCCAGAGCATCTTCACGCCGCTCGCCAGCGTCTCGGACACCTTCGCCCTTCTCGCCCCCAGCGCCTGCCAATCGATGCTCACGGCCTCCGCCTTGACCCCGAGCTCGGCGCCGTTGCGTGATTGGTCGTAGAGCTCGGCGCTATGGAGCACCGTCTTGGCCGGGATGCACGCATAGTTGAGGCAGCGACCACCGGGCTTGTCCCTCTCGACGACCGCGGTCCTGCGCCCCAGCTGAGCTGCCCGAATCGCGGCCACGTAGCCGCCCGGTCCGCCCCCGATGACGATCACGTCGTAGGAATCAGGCATGGCTTCGACTCTATAAGACCCCTCATTCTGGGAAGCCCGTACGCACTAGCGACGACATCGCGATTCACGCGCTTACGGCCTGCCGCCACGCAACAGGCCCTAACCCGCCGAAAACGTAGGCGAAGCCGAGGCTTTCGGCGGAGTGGTTCCGGAGGATGTCTGCGGAGTTACTCGCGCTCGCGGCTCGGCATCTGGATCCGGGCCATCGCCCGGATCATGAAGTAGAAAAGCGTTCCGGCCATTGCGATCAGGGCAATGTTGCCGATCACCTGGAAGGGGCCGCCGGCAATTACCAGGCCCAGAGTCGCCGCCAGGATCAGCAGCGCGAGGATGGCCTGGAAGCCGAGCACGGCCCAGTATCGAACTCGCCACATGCCGATCGCCATCGCCCCCATCACGACGGCCGTGGCGACGACCTGGAGGACACGCGGACGACTCTCGTTGACGGTCGCGCCGACCGCGTAGGCGGCGATCACCGAGATCGCGACCAGGCCGGAGAGCACGGCCCCCACGGTGACGACAAGCGGCCGTTCCTGGGGAGCCAGCGGCTCCAGCGCCTCGCGGGCGACGCGATTTCGCTCCTCGTACCGGGCTGCGACCTCGGCACGGCGCCCGCGGCCGCGGGCCTTGCGCTTCTGGCGTTCCGCTCGCTTTCGCTCCCGGCTAGGCATCCGGTGCCGCCGGCTCCGCGACTCGGCCTGAGGGCTCCCCGCGGCTGGTCAGGGCGTCCCGCAGCGTGCGGGCTACCGCCTCCGGGTCGCTCGAGTCACGGATCGCCCGCACGACCACGACCCTCGACGCCCCGGCGGCCGTCACGGCGGCGACGTTGCCGACGTCGATCCCGCCGATCGCGAACCAGGGGAGGGTCGCCTCCCGGGCCGCCAGCTCGATCAGTCCGAGCCCGGTCGAGGGCCGGCCGGCCTTGGTCGGCGTTTCCCATACGGGCCCGACGCTGAGCTGGTTGGGGCTTGCGTCGCCCTTCGCGGCGCAAGCCACCCCCACCTGCTCGCGCGAATGGGTGGAGAGCCCCACCAGGGGTTCGGGCCCGGCGAGCTTCCGAGCTTCGGCGATCCCGACGTCCTCCTGCCCGACGTGGACGCCGTCGGCGCCGCACGCTTGGACCAGGTCGGGGCGGTCGTTGAGGATGAACAGCGCCCCGTGCTCGACCGCGGCCTCGCGAAACGGCTCCGCCGACTCCACCAGCTCCTCGTCCGCCCGCGCCGCCTTGTCCCGCAGCTGGACGATGTCGACCCCGCCGCGAAGCGCGGCGTCGAGCAGCGGACCCGCGTCTCGCCCTCCGGGGCGTCCCTCGCAGACGAAGTAGAGCCTGGCCTCGGCCAGGCGGGCCACCCGCATCGCGTGGACGGCTCCGGCTCTCGATTGGAAGATCTTGACCTTCGTCACGCGCCCCTTCTCGAAGGTCCAGAGCTGGCCGCCGACCGCCCCGGTTTCCACGCCGCTGGAGCCGCCCCGGATGGTGAACCGACCCTCCATCGCGAGGCGATTGCCGAGGGAGGTTAAGCCGGAGCCATGCCAAGTCGTCTCGGAGAACGCGTCGAGTACCGAATCGAACAGGCGCCGGGCCTCGCCGAGTCCGCGGTAGACGCCACGGTTGGGGCTCACGGAACCCGACCAGTCGAGCACGAGGTCGGGATCGGCGACCCGCTCGAGCGCCTCGAAGTCACGGGTGCGCCAGGTGGTCTCGAGCGCCCGAACGGCGGCTTCCATCGCAGGGTCCACTCCCGCAGTATCCAGCCCCCGGGGGTACGATGGAGGGGAACGGGAGCCCGTGAACGAGGGCTGAGAGGGCGGCATCCGGGCCGCCGACCGTCTGAACCTGATCCGGGTAATTCCGGCGCAGGGATGGTGGCGCGGAGCGGCCTCGCCCGATCTGAGGCAATCGAAAGGCGGACCGTGGCGCAACAGATCGAGAGGCCGGGCCGAGATCGCGATCAGGTGGTCGTGCCGCTGCGCGGGCCGGGTCGGGCCGATGGTCCCACGCCGGAGCTCGACGCGATCATCGTCGGTGGTGGTGTGATCGGCCTCGCCTGCGCCTGGAGAGCGGCCCGCCGCGGGCTCCGGGTTCGGGTGCTCGAGCGCGACCAGCCCGGGTCCGGCGCCTCCTCCGTGGCGGCCGGCATGCTGGCCCCGGTCGGCGAAGCCAACTGGGGGGAGCCGGGGCTGCTGCGGATGGCGATCGCGTCGGCGGCCGCCTGGCCCAGCTTCGCCTCCGAGCTCGCCGAGGACAGCCGGCTCGAAGTCGGCTACCAGGCCTGCGGTGCCCTTCACGTCGCCTTGGACAGCGACGAGACCGACGAGCTTCGGCGGCGCTTCGACCTGATGGCCTCCCTGGACCTCGGCGTCGAGTGGCTTCGCCCACGCGGGTGCCGGGACCTGGAGCCCGGCCTGGCCCCAACCTGTGCCGCCGGCGTCCACGCTCCGGGAGAGGCCGCGATCGATCCGCGGCCGCTGGTCACTGCCCTGGCCGCCGCGGTCGAGCGGCGCGGAGGAGAGGCGCTCGCCGGCGCCGAGGTCACCCACCCCCTGATCGAGGGCGGTGGCCTGGTGGGGGTCAGGAGCGCCGACGGTCGCGAGCATCGGGCGAGGCGGGTGGTGCTCGCCACCGGCGCCTGGTCTGGGACCGCCCCATGGCTGCCGCTCGAGGCCCGGCCGCCGGTGCGTCCGGTCAAGGGGCAGACGCTCACCCTCCGCGGCAGCCCGGACCTCAAGCCGTGTGACCGGATCGTGGCCACGGAGCGCGTCTACCTGGTACCCCGGCCCGATGGACGCCTGGTGGTCGGCGCAACCGTCGAGGAGCGGGGGTTCGACGTGCAGGTGACCGCTGGCGGTGTGCACGAGCTGTTGCGGGAGGCCTACCGGGTGCTCCCCGAGATCTCCGAGCTCGAGCTGGTCGAGGCGCTGGCGGGCCTGCGGCCGGGCACGCCGGACAACACCCCCCTGATCGGGCCATGGGCCCTGGAGGGCCTCTTGATCGCCACCGGGCACTACCGGAACGGGATCCTGATGACCCCGATGACATCGGATGCGATCGCGGCGCTGCTGGCCGACGAGCCCCTGCCCGCGGTGATGGAGCCCGGCCACCCGGGGCGGTTCGCGGGCGAGAGCGGCCCCCGGCTGACGTCGGCTCCGACGCTCGAGGAGGCGCCGCGGTGATCGTGGCGCTGAACGGGCGACGGGCCGAGCTTCCGGACGGGGCGACGGTGGTCGATGCCGTCAGGGAGGCGGGGGTGGAGGACGGGGCCGGCCGCGGGATCGCGGTGGCCGTGGACGGCGAGGTGATCCGGCGAGTCGAGTGGACGAAGACCAGGCTCGAGCGGGATCAGGCCGTGGAGGTCGTGCGTGCGGTCCAGGGCGGATAGCGGAACCCCGATCACGCCCTCGGGCGCCCGCGGCGATCGGCCGCAGGGCGACGGCGCCCCACTCGCCCCTGAGGCATCCGAGGCCGGGTTCGAGCTCGGCGATCGAACCTGGGATTCGCGGCTGATCGTCGGCACCGGCGGTTTTCGCTCGCTGGAGGTGATGGAGCGAGGCGCTCACCGTCGTCGGGGGCCGAGATCGTCACCGTGGCGCTCCGTCGCGTCGATCCCGACCGCCCGCGGGTCGGCGCTCGAGGTGATCGACCGCCTGGGGCTCTTCGCCCTGCCCAACACCGCCGGCTGCTACACGGCGCGCGATGCCGTTCGAACCGCCCGTCTGGCACGCGAGGCGTTCGAGACCGACTGGATCAAGCTCGAGGTGATCGGCGACGATCGAACCCTGTTCCCGGACGCGGTCGAGCTGATCGAGGCGGCCGAGGTCCTGGTCGACGAGGGCTTCACGGTGCTCCCCTACGCCAACGACGACCCGATCCTCGCCCGCCGACTCGAGGATGTGGGTTGCTCGGCGGTGATGCCGCTCGGGTCGCCGATCGGCTCCGGAATGGGCATTCGCAACCCGTACAACGTCCAGATCATCGCCGAGCGCGCCTCCGTGCCGGTGATCCTCGACGCGGGCATCGGCACCGCCTCCGACGCCGCCCTGGCGATGGAGCTCGGATGCGACGGGGTGCTGCTCTCGAGCTCGGTGGCCAAGGCCAAGGACCCCGAGCGGATGGCGCTCGCGATGCGGCGGGCGGTGGAGGCCGGCCGCAGCGCCCGGGGGGCGGGGAGGATCTCCCGCAAGCTTCACGCGGAGGCATCGACGCCCGACGAGGGCATCCCCGAGCTGGGCTGATCGCCGGCTAGGCGCGCTTTCGTCGCGCCATCTGGCGATCCGTCCATTCGCCCACCGTCCCGACCGCCCAGGCGACCCGGTGGGCGGCCCTCCCAGCGGGGGAGGGGTCGAGCGGCAGCACCGCGAGGTCGGGATCGGAGCCGAGCTCGATCGCGGCCTTGCGGACGGCGCTCACCTGGCGGCGAAGACGTCGCTCCCACGACTGGCAGAAATCGGACAGGGTCTGGTCCTCGCGCGCCGCGCTGACGGCGGCCAGATAGCCGAGCAGCGTGGTCACGTGCTCGAGGTCCTCGACCGCCAGCCGAAGGGCCTGGTTTCGCTCCAGGAACCGGTCGACGACGGCCCCGCGCGCGACGCCGAGGTTGGCTCCACTTCCCTGGGCGGTGATCCCGCCGTGCAGATCGTGGCGGGCGGTCAACGGCCCGAGCTCGTCGAGCAGCCTGGAGATCGACTCGGCCGCCTTGTCGAGCTGGCCGCGGGCCGAGGCCTCGTCGAACGCCTCGCGCGAGGCGGGTGAGCCGCTTCGCCGACTGTCGGCCGCTCAGGTACAGCTCGCGATAGCCGCGACTCTCGGCCGGGTGCAGGGGCACGAACGAACCGTAGTCAACCGGAGCGGGGGATGCACGCACCGCTGTGCCCGGGTCGAGCTGCTGCTGCCCGACGGCCAGCGGATCTGGGCCCAGATGACCCGCGACGAGGCGGAACTCGACGAGTTGACCGAGGGGGCGATCGTCTACGCGCGCCCGCGGCGGGCCAAGGTCTTCGAGGCCAACGGCGAGCCGCGAACCGAGGAGCTCTCGGCGGCCTAGCGCGTCTGCCAGACGTCCGGTTGACTGGCGATGCTCGCGATCCGCTCCGGAAGGTCGCCGCCTGCAACCTCCGCCAAGGTGACGGTTTCGAGGATCTCGCGGATGTTGGCTCGGAGGGCGATCCACACCTGTTGCAGGGGCTTCAGCTCGTCGCCGTACTGGAGCTCGTCGGCGGGCTCGCCGCGCACGGTCGCCAGTGGTCCTTCGACCCCGCGGATGATGTCGGCCAGGGCGATCTCGTCGGCCGGCTTGGCGAGCCAGTAGCCGCCGTCGATGCCGCGGCGGCTGTGAACAAGCCCGGCATGCCGCAGCTCGGCGAGGATGTTCTCCAGAAAGCGCACCGGGATTCCCTGGGACTGAGCGACCACCTCGCCCTTTATCGGTGTGTCCTCGCCGCCTCCGGCGAGCTCGATCATCGCCCGGATGGCATAGTCAGCCTTGGCCGAGACCCTCACCCCGGCCATTCTGCCGTAAGCCAGCGGCGATGCCGCGCCCGCCTAGTTGGCCTCGGGCGGTGGCTGGATCCGTTCGAGCACGACTTCAGCCGGGTCTTTGTCCGGCCGCAGCCCCTTGTAGACGGGCGCCCGCAGCGTGCGTGCGGCGGTCCATTCCCGAAACGCGACCTCGGCGACCAGCCGGGGCTCGACGAACGCCGCCTCCCTCGGCGGCTGGCGGCCCTCGAATGGGCTCTCGGCGATTCGAAGCGGCTCCAGCATCCCGGCCAGCCGGTCGAGCTCGGCGTCGGTGAACCCGGTGCCGACCCTGCCGGCGTACCGGAGGCGGCCGTCGCCTTGGTCGTGATAGCCGACCAGGATCGCTCCCAGGGTGCCGGCGCGGTGCCCTCTCCCGGGCAGCCATCCGCCGATCACCAGCTCCTGTCGGGCGGTGTTCTTCACCTTCAGCCAGGCGCGGGTGCGCCGCCCCGGCAGGTAGCGGCTGTCGAGGCGCTTGGCCACGAGTCCCTCCAGCCCCCGTTCCTGGGTCAGGCCAAGAAGCGCCTGGCCCTCGCCGCGGTGGTGGCTGGGGGTCTGCCAGTGGGGGCCGTCGAGCGCCAGGTCCTCGAGCTGCTCACGGCGCTCGGTGTATGGGGTGTCGAGCAGGGAACGACCGTCCAGGTAGAGAAGGTCGAAGATCAGGTAGGTGACCGGGACGTCGGCCATCCGCCGGCGCACGGCCGCCTGGGAGGAGAGGTTGATCCGGCCCTGGAGGCGCTCGAAGCTCGGCCGACCCACCTCGTCGAAGGCCACCACCTCGCCGTCGAGCACCGCCTCGCGCGACCCAAGCTCCGCCGCCAATGCGCGCAGCTCCGGATACTGGGCGGTGATCTCGCGCAGGGTTCGGCTTTCCAGCAGCAGGTGTCCCGCCTCGCAGTAGGCGATCGCCCGTACCCCGTCCCACTTGATCTCGTAGGCCCAGCCGTCGTCTTCGCGCGGCAGGGTGGAGAGCGTGGCCAGCATCGGCGTCAGGTGGCGGGGCATCGGCTCGCGCTCAGGATCGTCCGGTGGATCCATGCGATGGATCATCCAGCTGTCGCCGTCGGTGGCGAACAGCGCGTACTTGCCCTGCACGCGCTCGCCGGAGAAGGTCAGGATCACCTCGTCGTCGCGGAACTTCTCCGCCTCGTAGGTGCCCCGATCCCAGATCCCGATCCTCCCGGCGCCATACTCCCCCTTCGGGATCTCGCCCTCGAACTCGAGGTACTCGAGTGGATGGTCCTCGGTGCGGACGGCGAGATTGTTCTTCTTCGGGTCGGGCGGGATGCCCTTCGGCAGCGCCCAGGAGGCGAGCGTCCCGTCGTGCTCCAGTCGCAGGTCCCAGTGCAGCCGCCGCGCATGGTGCTCGTGGATCACGAAGCGGTTTCCCTTTGCCTTGGCGCGCATTCGTTGCCCGGCGCGCGGCTCCGGCGTCTTGTCGAAGGAGCGCTTACGCTCGTAGGCGGCGAGCTTGCGGCCTGCCATCGCATGATCATGGTAGGCGTCGGGCTCGCCCTGTGGCCACGGGCCCCCGATCTGCTCTGCGCTCAGTCCGCGGGTCGATCGAGCGGATGCAGGTCCGGGCTTCCGCCGTTCCAGACCTGCTCCGGCGCGGGCGGCCCGAACGTCGGCGTGGCCGCGCGGTCATCGGCGCCGCTTCGGCGCATGCGCCGGTACCAGCGGTGATAGAGCGGCGACGCGATGACGGCCAACGCCGTCAGGACGATCAGCCCTGCGATCAGCCAGAGTTGGGTGCGCACCGGCGCCCAATCGTTTGCGTCCAGCGCCGCGAGGCCGGCCAGCGCAACCGAGAGGCCGACGCCCACGTAGTAGTCGAGCGGGAATCGCCAGATCCAGGGGACCTGGAACCACCACACGTTCTCGCGGCGAAAGCGACGCACGGTGTAGGCCGGATTCATCACGAACCAGATGTAGTCCCAGATCACGGCCAGGGCGAAGAAGACGGCGAGCTGCGAGAGCTCGGCGCTGAGGCTCCAGTCGAGCCCGAAGCCGAACGGGAGGTGGACGATCACCAGCGGGATCGTGAACGCGAACACGTGGTACCCGGTGAGCGGGCGCTGTCCCATTGCGATCCCGTAGATCCGGCCGATGCGGCCTCGCTTCAGGTACCAGGTCGGCAGCCGCTCGGCCCAGCCGTGGCCACCCTCGATCTCGATCTCGATGCAGCCAAGCCCGAAGGCCCACAGCCACAGCAGAACGATCCGCGCGAGGTCGAGGTTCTCCGGCATCGTCGAGACCCGCTCGCCACCTTCGCCCGCCCGCCCTGTCCTCCTTCATGAGGCGAGAGGGCAGCGCCCGAGAAGCGGGCAACTGCCCTCGTTCACCTGATCCTCGACATCTACCATGGTCACGCCCCCGTAGCTCAGTTGGCTCAGAGCAGCGCGCTTTTAACGCGACGGTCGCGGGTTCGAATCCCGCCGGGGGTATCGACCACGGGGAGATCGAGGCGGGGCTGATCGAGAGCCCGCCAGCCGGCGCGAGACACGGCCTGCCTGGGCGCTTCGCCGAAGCACTGGACATCGCACCTCCCCGTCGATCAACTGGTGCAACGGCCGCGGGCTCGATGCAGATGGCGCTCGCGGTCGTCGAGTCTCCGGGCTAAGCGCGCCTGTTCGTCGGGAGCGGCTGGAGTCTGCGACAACGGGCTCCCGCTCCTCGCGCGGCGCGGGGAACCACCCGGTCGTCGAGACTCAGATGGGAGTCTGCTGGTGGACCGCGAGCCGCCAGGCGCTGTCCTCGCGAACATAGGTGCTGTTGAAGAGCGCGGTGTAGGGCTCGGCGCCCTCACGGTGAGCGGTCCCCCGGTAGGCGACCACCGCGGATCCCTCGACGAGCTCGAGGACCCGCTCGTCGGAAAGCTTGAACGACGTCCACGGTGAGCCGCGCATAGATTCGATGACCTCCCCTCGGTCGTCGAGGACCATGCCGCCTGGCAGGAGCACCAGCACGTCCGCGGCCAGGTTTTCGGCGTAGAAGCGACCGGCCGCCTCGCCGCTGGTCGATAGCGCCTCCCAGCCTTCGCGCTCAAGTTGTAGAAGTTCCTCGGTGGCGTTCACCGATCCGCTGGTACCCGCCGACACGCAGCTCAAGCGCTGTTGCGATCCGTTACAGCAGGAACGCCTGTCATGCCATGTCGCTCCGCTGCTCCCCTCGCGCGTGAAGGCGGAATCGCCAGCGCGGCCTAGTGAGGAAGGACGTCGGCCGCCGCCTCGCGGCCTACGAGTTCGTCTGGACGGTGAACTCCCGCACCTCGTCCAGCTCCACCCGGCCGCCGAACTCGACCATTCCATCGGCCAGCGGCCTGGCAAGGATCACGGAGCCCTTTCCCTGGCGGATCTCGAGCTCGCGGTCGAGCCGGGACGCGAGCACGACCGCCGCTGAGCCCGTGGCCTCGTCCTCGGCGATCCCGTAGGGCGCGGCGAACACCCGCTCCCGGATCAAGCCGGCACCCTCGTCGATCCACGCCCAAGCGCCGACCGCGTCGAGATCGCCCGGGGGCCCATTGAGCGCTTCGACCTCGGCGGGGGATCCGAGCTGCACGAACTCCCACTCGGGCGCCCACTCCGCCCGTCCGGCGGCGAAGGTCAGCTCGTTCTCCAAGCGCACCGGAACCTCGCCCGCGGGCGGGTGGAGGGGCGCCTCGCCACCGCGCTCGCGTGCCAGCAGCCAGCCCGTCCCGACCACCGGGTGCCCTGCGAAGGGGACCTCGATGCCGGGAGTGAAGATGCGGATCACGCCTAGGTCGGGGTCGTCCACGAACACGGTCTCGGCGAAGCCGAGCTCGGCGGCGATCGCCTGACGGTCCCCAGGTGCGATCGCCCGCCCGTCGAGGAACACACCGAGCGGGTTCCCGCCACCCCCGTCGGGAGCGCAGAACACCCGCAGCACATGCAGCTCAGCCAGCCGATCCTCCATCGATGGCCGAATTTCGCTCGATAGAGGACCGGTATTCGGCCATCGCGGCCTAGTGGCGGAAGTGGCGCCGCCCCGTGAACACCATCGCCGCCCCCGCCGCGTCGCAGGCGGCGATCACCTCCGAGTCGCGCACCGAGCCACCGGGCTGGATCAATGCGGTCGCACCGGCGTCGATCGCCAGCTGCGGCCCGTCGGGGAAGGGGAAGAAGGCATCCGAGGCGACCACCGAGCCGGCGAGCACGGCGGCCGCGTCCTCGCCTCGCGCCTCGCGTGCCTTGTCGATCGCGATCCTGACCGAGTCGACCCGGCTCATCTGCCCGGCGCCGATTCCGAGTGTCGCCCCGTCCTTGGCGATCACGATCGCGTTCGAGCGAACGTGGCGGCACACCTTCCACGCGAACCACAGGTCCTCCCACTGGCCCTCGCCGGGGCTCGTCCCGGTGACCACCTTCATCACCTCGCGCCGCTCGTCGATGCGATCGGGGTCCTGAACCAGGAGCCCACCCCGCACCCTCTTCACGTCTCGCTCCCGCGGCTCGTAGCTTCGGCGCTCCCCGGTCTCGAGGATGCGAACCGCCTCCTTCTGCTTCAGCACCTCCAGGGCCTCCGGCTCGTAGGAGGGCGCGATCAGCACCTCGACGAAGTTCTCGTGCAGGCGCTCCGCGAGCGCCTGGTCGACGGTGTGGTTGAAGGCGACCACGCCGCCGAATGCCGACAGCGGATCGCACGCCAGGGCCTTCGTGTACGCGCCGGCGGCATCGTCCGCGATCGCCACCCCGCAGGGGTTGTTGTGCTTGACGATCACGCAGGCCGACTGCTCGAACTCGTCGAGCAGCCGCCGCGCCGCATCCAGGTCGAGCACGTTGTTGAACGACAGCGCCCTGCCATGCAGCTTCGCCACCCTGGAAAGCACGTGGGATCGCGCCCCGACCTCGACGTAGAGAGCCGCGTTCTGATGTGGGTTCTCGCCGTAGGAGAGGTCGAGGAACTTCTCATGCGCCATCACCCAGTGGCCGGGGAAGGTCTCGTAGCGCATCCCGAACCAGCGACTGATCGCACCGTCGTAGCGGGCGGTGATCGCGAACGCCTCGTTTGCGAGCCAATGGCGGGTCTCCGCCGACACGTGTCCGTCGGATTCCTCGAGCTCGGCGAGCACGGCGTCGTAGCTCTCGGGCTTCACCACCACGGCGACGTAGCGATGGTTCTTGGCCCCGGCGCGGATCATCGTCGGCCCCCCGACGTCGATGTTCTCGACCGCCTCCGCCTCACTCACGTCCTGGTGGGCAACGGTGCGCTCGAAGGGGTACAGGTTCACGCACACGAGGTCGATCGGCTCGATGCCCTCAGCCTCCAGCGCCGCCATGTGGTCGGGGTCGTCGCGCACCGCCAGCAGACCGGCATGGAGCCGCGGGTGCAGGGTCTTCACCCGTCCGTCGAGGATCTCCGGCGACCCGGTCAGCTCGGCGACGTCGCGAACCTCGAGCTCGGCCTCCCGCAGCGCCGTGGCGGTGCCTCCGGTGGACACGACCTCGATTCCGAGCTGGCGCAGCCCGCGGACGAAGTCGACGATCCCGGTCTTGTCCGAGACCGAGACCAGAGCCCGGCGCACCTTGACCGCGCCGCCCTCCGGCATGGACGGCTGCTCAACGGGCGCTGTACCGGTGGGATCGGCCATTCTCAGTGCTTGCCGAGGCGAACGAGTCGGGGATTGGTGGCGTCGACGCTGACCGCCCCGGCGGCGATCATGCGGATCGCCTCTGGAAGCAGCTCATGCTCGACTCGATGGATCTGCTGTTCCAGTTGCGAACGATCGCGAGTGTATGGCACCTCGATCGCGCGCTGCAGGATGATCGGCCCCGAGTCGACCCCCTCGTCGACGAAGTGGACGGTGACGCCCGTCACCGCGACCCCGTGCTCCAGGGCGCGACCGATCGGGTCGAGGCCGGGGAAGGACGGAAGCAGGGCGGGGTGGACGTTGACGATTCGGCCCCGAAACCGAGCCACGAACCCCGGCGAGAGCAGCTCCATGTAGCCCGCGAGCACAACCAGGTCCACGCTCTCCCGCTCCAGCCACTCGGCGATCGCCGCGTCCCTGGCGGCGCGATCCGGGTGCTCGGCGCGTTCAAACACCCGCGTCTGGACTCCGGCTCGGCCGGCTCGCTGGAGCGCCATCGCCTCCGGCTTGTTCGAGCCCACTGCGACCACTTCGACCCCGTCACGACCGTGAACCCGGTCCAGGATCGCCTGCAGGTTGGTGCCGGCTCCCGAGGCGAGTACGGCGAGGCGGAAGGCGCTCACCTAGCCCGACGGAAGAGTCACGGCAGCACTCGAACCCGACGTGCCCGGACGTGAAGCGGAGGCGGCGGCGTTGTTCGCATCCTCGAGCGCGAACTTGCCGTTCCCGTCACCGCCGTCCCCGAGCGGGTAGCGGCCCGTGAAGCAGGCGTCGCAATGGTGAGCTGCGGGGGTTTCGATCGCCTCGTAGACCCCTTCGATCGACAGGTAGGCGAGGGAGTCGGCACCCAGCTCAGCCGCGATCTCCTCCACCGAGCGCCCGTGGGCGACCATCTCCTCGCTGGTCGACATGTCGATTCCGTAGTGGCAGGGATGGCGAATCGCAGGGGACGAGATTCGTAGGTGAACGGCCTCCGCGCCGGCATCCTTCAGCATGCCGACGATCTGACGGGTCGTGTTGCCGCGCACGATCGAGTCGTCCACGACCACCACCCGCCGGCCGGCGACGATCTCCGGCAGCGGGTTGAACTTCATCCGCAGGCCGCGCTTGCGCAGCTCCTGCCCGGGCTGGATGAAGGTCCGCGCCACGTAGCGGTTCTTGATCAAGCCGTCGTCCTGGGGGATGCCGGACGCCCTCGCGAAGCCGTTGGCGGCCGGGTTCCCCGAGTCCGGAACCGAGATCACGAGGTCGGCCTCGACCGGAGCCTCGCGCCACAGGATCTCGCCCATCCGCCCCCGTACCTGCTGGAGGGCGCGGCCCTCGAGCCGGGTGTCCGGACGGGAGAAGTAGATGTGCTCGAACACGCAGTGGGCGGGCCGGTGAGAAGGGACCACCTGGCGGGCCTCGAAGCCGTCCTCGGTCAGGGAGATCAGCTCGCCTGGCGCCACCTCCCGCATCAGCTCCGCGCCGATGATGTCGAAGGCGCAGCTCTCCGAGGCGATCACATAGCGATCGCCGAGCTTGCCGAGCGACAGCGGCCGGACGCCGTGCGGATCGCGGAAGGCCACCACCGCCCGCTTGGTCATCACCACCGTCGAGTAGGCGCCACGCAGGCGGGGCATCACGGCCGCGACCGCGTTCTCGATCGGCCTCGCCTCCTCCACCGAGAGCAGCGCCGCGATGATCTCGGAGTCCGAGCTGCCCCGAAACCGCAGCCCGCGCTCGCGCAGCTCGTTGTAGAGCTGGACCGCGTTGGTCAGGTTGCCGTTGTGTGCCAGGGCGACCTCGCGGCCGTCATCGCGCCACACCGGCTGGCTGTTCTCCCATGAGCCCCCGCCAGTGGTCGAGTAGCGAACGTGGCCGATCGCCATGTCCCCCTCCAGCGCTCGCAGCTTCTCCTCGTCGAAGACCTGCGAGACCAGACCCGTGTCGCGAAGGGTCGTGATGTGACCGCCCTCGCAGGTCGCGATTCCAGCCGACTCCTGCCCGCGATGCTGGAGCGCGTAGAGGCCGAAGTACGCCAGCCGGGCCACGTCGTGGCCGGGCGCGTAGACACCGAAGACCCCGCACTCGTCGCGCGGGCCATCGCGGTCCGGAACAGGCCGCTCGCTGGAGGTCATGAGGGCTTCGCTTGCTTGCGGGTCGAGCTTGCGAGGCAGGCGCGGACCGCCTGCATCGGCAGGGTAGCAACGGCGCCGGATCGGCCCCCCTCGGTCACCCGCGGCGATCGGCGCCGGATCGGCCGGCGAGCCGGTGCCTACTCGCAGAAGGCCCGCCCGCCGACGCGCTCGTCCCGGCCCCGGACGCCCGCGCAGTCGCGGAGCCGGCTGAGCCGGGACTCCAGGTCGGACTGGACCCGGTCCTGTGGGCAGTTGTCGAGGTCACCCGCGAAGCACATGTTGTGAAGCTCGAATGGGTCCAGGCCGAGGTCGTAGCGCTCCACCTCGTCGCTCGGGACGCACTGGCCGGTCGTCGGATCGACGACCTGGGAGTGCTGGACGTAGATCGTCTCGCGGGTCAGGATTCCCGCAAAGCGGCAGGTGGCGTAGTTCCCCGGGTTGGGCGAGCTGTACTCGTTCAGCAGTCCGCGATGGCGCGGCCACTTCCGCGAGCCCTTGAGCAGCGGCTTCAGGGACCGCCCATCCATCGTCCTGCACGGGCCGGAGGGCGGGCAGGGCTCCGCGTCGGCGAAGCTGAGGATGGTCGGGGCCAGGTCGATGTTGGCCACCGGCTTGCGCACATGTCCCGGTGGGCGCTTGCCGTTCAGGTAGCGTCGTGGCGACTTGATCACCAGCGGCAGATGGACCGCCTCCTGATACGGGAGCACCTTGCCCTTGGCGATCCGGTGCTCGCCGTAGAACTGCCCGTTGTCGGAGACGTACAGGAACACCGTCCTGCTCAGCAGGCCGGCGCGCTGGATCGCATTGTGCACCTGTCCCACCGCCCGGTCGACGCCCTTGAGGGAGGCGAGCGCGCAGCGCCACCGCCGCCGCACCTTGCTCTTCTGGGCGCCGCCCAGCTTGGGCGCCGCGGACAGGAAGGCCGGCTTGTCCCTCATGTCGTCCTCGTTGAACGACGGAGGCCTCGGCGTCCGCGCGTCCGCGAACGACCCCTCGTCTCGTGCCGCCGGGATCGCCGCCCGGCCGCACTTGCCGAAGGGGTCGCCCTGGGCCGCGACGTGTGGCGCCGGAAGGTCGAGCTGCAGGTAGATCGGGACCGCCTTCGAGGCCCAGTCTCGGATCAGCTGGAGTGCCTTGTTGGTGGCCACCTCATTCGAGTTGGCCCCGCGCTTGCTCCCGCGATGAACGACGCCGCCGTTCTCGTACAGGTCGTAGTCGTAGTAGTGGGTTCCGCCGAGGAGGCTGTACCACTGGTCCCAGCCCGGCGGTACCACGGAGGCGGGGTGAGCGAAGTACTCGTACCGGTTCATGAACTTGCCTACGTGCATGGTCAGGTACCCGGCCTGCTGAAGCCAGACCGGGAGCACGTTGTCCTTGTCGATCAGTCCCGGGTAGCCGACCCCGTTGGAGCTGACGCCGTCGTTGTGCGCGTACTGGCCAGTGATCAGCGAGGCACGGGACGGGCAGCACTGCGCTGTGGCGGCGCTGTACTGGCTGAAAGACGTTCCGCCACTCGCCAGCAGATGGGTGGTGCGGGGCATCACCTTGGAGGTGAACTGGCTCAGGGTCTGGTCGTCGGCCTGGATCAGGATGATGTTGGGTGGCCCGCCCGAGCCCCGCGGGACATCTGCGCGAGCCGTCCCGGCGCCGGACGCCGACAGGCCCAGGGCGGCCGCCGCGAGCAGGCTGACGCCGCCGAGCGCGAGCCTGTGGTGAGAGCAAGATGACATCGATCGTGGGCTCGAGTCGATTGCCGCGAAGCACGTCGCGATGCGACCAGCGACGCAGGCGGGTGATGTTCCCTGCCACCACGCCTGCGAGTCGTGCATGCTAGCGAATCGACTCGGCCGTACGGCTCAGGTGGGGCTCAAAGAGCGCCAGGCACGCCCGGCCGCCTCCAGCGACAGCGCCACTTGTGTCTCGGCTGCCGAGATCTCGATCCGAGCTCCCCGGGCGTGCCCGATCGGCAGCACGTCGACGCCCCGCTCCCGCCCGGATGCCTCGAGCGAGCTCATCTGCCCGGCCGAGCCGGCAACCACCAATCCGCCGGCCCCCTCCCCGAACAGACAGGCCTCGCCGGAGGCGCCGCGAAGCTCCACCAGCGGGTCGAGGTCGATGCACACTCCGACCGCGCCGGCGATCGCGCATTCGGCCAGCGCGCAGGCGAGCCCGCCATCGCTGACGTCATGTGCCGTACCGACCGCTCCCTCGCGCACCGCGTCGCACACAAGCGAGATCGCCGTCCGCGCCGCCTCGATCGAGGTGGCCGGGAGCCCTGGGCCCAACTCGCCGCGTAGCTTGGCCAGCTCGGAACCGGCCAGGGAAGGCGCGAACGGCCCCACCAACGCGATCTCATCGCCGTCGGTGAAGGCGTTGCCGACCGCCCGACCTGGCTTCGGGAGGTCGCCCACCATCCCGACCACCGGCGTTGGGTAGATCGGCCCCGCTTCGGTCTCGTTGTAGAGCGATACGTTCCCGCCCACCACCGGCACCTCGAGTGCCCTGCAGGCGTCGGCGAGCCCCTCGACCGAGCGCTGAAGCTGCCAGGCGATGTGGGGCTTCTCGGGGTTGCCGAAGTTGAGGCAGTTGGTTAGGCCGAGCGGCCGGGCCCCGACGCAGGCGAGGTTCTGGGCGCACTCCAGCACCGCCTCGATCGTGCCCCGGTAGGGGTCGCAGGCGACGCGGCGCCCGTTGCCGTCGATCGACACCGCGATCGCCCCCCCGGTCTCCTCGAGCTTGAGCACGGCGGCGTCCGCCGTCTCCGGTCGGCGGATGGTCCGGGACTGGACGATCGAGTCGTACTGCTCGAACGCCCAGCGCTTCGATGCGACGCTGGGCGAGGCCAGCAGAGCGCCGAACAGGCGGTCGGGCTCGGCCCCAGGCTCGAGCCCGACCTGGTTGCCGTACAGCCACCCATCCGGCTCGGCGGGCTCGAGGTCGTAGAGGGGACAGTCGTCGACCAGGGCCGACACCGGCACCTCGGCGACCGCCTCGCCCTCCCTGGTGATCCGGATCGATCGGCTGTCGGTGACCGACCCGATCGTCGCCGCGCCGGTCTGCCACCGCTCGCAGATCGCCATCACCTCGTCGGCCTTGGCGGGGTCCACGACCGCGAGCATCCGCTCCTGGGATTCCGAGATCATGACCTCGAACGGCTCCATGTCGGCCTCTCGCAGAGGCACCCTGTCGACCGCGATCTCGATGCCCGTCCCGCCCGCCGCCGCCATCTCCGCGGAGGACGAGGTGAGGCCGGCCGCCCCCAGGTCCTGAAGCGCGACCACGAGCCCTCGATCGAGCAGCTCCAGGCAGCACTCCATCAGCTTCTTCTCCTCGAATGGATCACCGATCTGCACGCTCGGCCTCCGCTCCTGACCCTCGCCGAGCTCGGCGGAGGCCAGGACGGAGGCCCCTCCGATCCCGTCGCGCCCCGTGGAGGCGCCAAGCAGCACCAGGGAGTTGCCGGGGCCGGTCGCGGCCGAGCGCACCATGCGATCGGCGCGGGCCAGCCCCACGCACATCGCGTTGACGAGGCAGTTGTGCTCGTAGGGCGGCTCGAAGTAGATCTCGCCTCCCACCGTCGGCACCCCGATCGAGTTGCCGTAGTGGCCGATCCCTGCCACCACCCGATCGAGCAGGTACCGGGAGCGCTCCGAGGAGAGCTCACCGAAGCGAAGCGAGTCGAGCACCGCGATCGGTCGTGCTCCGAGCGCGAAGACGTCGCGGAGGATGCCGCCGACCCCTGTCGCCGCGCCCTGGAACGGCTCCACCGCGCTGGGATGGTTGTGCGACTCGACCTTGAATGCGACCGCCCTGCCCTCCCCGACGTCCACCGCGCCGGCGTTCTCGCCCGGCCCGAGCAGCACGTGCGCGCCCTCCGTGGGCAGGAGGCGCAGCAGCTTCCGAGAGTGCTTGTAGGCGCAGTGCTCGGACCACAGCAGCGAGAACATCGCCAGCTCGAGCGGGTTCGGATCGCGCTCCAAGAGCCCGCAGATGCGCTCGTACTCCGCGTCGGTGAGCCCGAGCTCGCGGTGGGGCGCGTGGTCGGTGATGCTCACCGCGCCATTGTCGTGGCTGGGGCGGCGATACGTGGACCGCCCGCGGACCTGGGCGGCGGCGTCAGGGCTGGGTGTGGGAGAGTGGGTACCCTGCGAGTGGTGTCGTGAAGGGTCCGACCTCGATCGGCCGCCGATAACTGCACACTCACGACCGCCGGCCCAGCGAGTGTGCAGTTGGCGGCGTATATGGGGGTCAACTGCACATTCGTCGATCCGTTTGCCGGCGGATGTGAAGTTGTCGGCGCCGAGGCCAGCCTGGTCCCCTACCCGGCTTGCCGGAGAGGATCCATCCCGCGCCTGGGGCCGAGTCGACCCGAACATGGACGGCGGCTCAGCGCGGCGCGGTCAGAGACCGGCGCGCCAGCTCGTCCCAGAGCTCGAGCGCCGGTTGGTGCACCACCTGCGATCGCCACTCGTCGAGGTGATGGCCGACCAACTCACGGTCGAAGAAGCTCGAATCGGCCGCCGCCTCGAGGCCATGGAAAGCCAGCGCGGCCTGGACCTGCTCTTCCAGCTCGGCATGCCGGTCGAAGTCGATCAGCGGCAGCGGCGCGCGCTCGAGCTCCTCGAGCAGGGCCCGGTTGTAGATCGCCCACAGCTGCTCCCACTCGGCTGGCGAGAGCTGCGGGTGGCGCTCGCCTCGTTCGCGAGCGCGCCTGGCCAGCGAGTTGCGGACGGCGACCGGATTTCGGATCACGCCGATCACCTTCGGCCCGAGGTCGCGCCAGAGGTCGAGCAGCAGCAGCATGCGCGGGTCCTTGACCCCGATCGTCGCCCCCGGGATCGTGGCCAGGATCTCGTCGCGTCGCCGGAAGTCTCCCCGCCTCAAGCGGGCCCTGGCCGGCGGGTCCCACCACGAGCCGCCGCTTCGGTCGAGAATCGCGTTGTGAAGCTGGTTGAGCTCCCTGATCTCGCGGTTCCCGCGCGCGTTGAAGCGCGCCTGCTCGGAGACCGCGCCCAGCTCGATTCCGTGCTCTTGGAGCATTCCAGCGGTCGCCGAGGTGCCGCTGCGATGCATGCCGAGGACCGCGACCACGGCCCTCTCCCGCAGCGCGTCCGTGGTCGCCGAGCGCCGGAGCGTGGCGCCCAGGCCTGCGAGCGGCCCGCGCCTGGTGCTCACGCCGCCACGCCGCAGGGGGGAGACATCGGATTTAATCTAGCGCCCGAAGGGCCGCGTCGCCGGGGGCTTGTGGGGCATGATGCCGCGCCCCACAAGACACCACCCGCTGCGGCTCGTCCAGCCCGATGATCCACATTGCCACCGTGCACTGGCGCTCCGAGCGCTGGATCGACACCCAGCTCCGCTACCTGGAGCGCAACCTCGATCAGCCCTACCGGGTCTATGCCTGGATCGACGAGGGGCTTCGCGCTCACGCGCACAAGTTCTTCTACGCCACCGACGTCGCGGTGGACCGTCACGAGCTCAAACTGACCCTGCTCGGCGACCTTGTCTCGCAAGTCGGCGAGGACGACGAGACGATCGTGTTCATCGACGGGGATGCGTTCCCGATCGCACCGCTCGGCGGCTTCCTTCGCCAAAAGCTCGATCGCTATCCGCTGGTCGCGATTCGGCGGGACGAGAACAACGGCGACCCCCAGCCACACCCCTCCTTCTGCGCCACCACCGCAGGATTCTGGCGGGACCTTCCGGGCGATTGGCGCCGCGGCCGCACCTGGACCAACCCGCAGGGCAAGGAGGTCACCGACGTGGGCGGCAACCTCCTCGGCCTGCTCGAGGACGCCGGGATCGAGTGGCACCCGATGTTGCGCTCCAACAAGGTCAACCCCCATCCGCTCCAGTTCGGCGTCTACGACGACCTGATCTACCACCATGGCGGCGGGTTTCGGCTGACCGCCGGGGGGCGGCTCTGGCGCGCCTCGGTCGAGGATCGACTCAACGCCACCCTGCGCGGCCGGCTCGCGGCGCGGCTCCCGCGCGACGGGTTGGGGGGCCGCATCCGCAAGCGACTCGACCCGTTGCGACGCTATCGGAGGACGCTCGGGGCGGAGCTCGCGCAGGTCAACGAGCAGGTCTTCGACCTGATCCAGCGTGACCACGAGTTCTATCGCCAGCTGATCGATCCCGAGCGGGGCGGGGCGCTGGCCGAGCTCCGGGCCCCGGTGTTGCTGGAGGACGCGAGAACGCTCTCTAACCGCTGAGCGTCGCCGGCTCGCGGCCGGACGCCGAAGCGACCAGCGAGCCGAAGATCGCCAGCCCGTCCTCGGAGCCGGTCAGCGGGTCGACGGCGTGCTCAGGGTGGGGCATCAGACCCATCACGTTGCCACTCTCGTTGATCACCCCGGCGATCTCGCGGGCGGACCCGTTCGGGTTGTGGCCCGGTGCGTAACGAAGCACCACCCCGCCGCGCCGCTCGAGCTCGTCGAGCTGCTCGGGCGGCGCGAAGTAGCGCCCCGACTGGTGCTTGACCGGGATCGAGAGCCGCTGGCCGGGACGGGTGGCGCGGGTGAACGGGGTGCTCGCGTTGTCGACCGTCACCTCGACCTGCCTGCAGACGAAGCGCAGCGGGTCATTCGGCAGCAGCGCCCCGGGCAACAGGCCCGCCTCGCACAGCACCTGGAAGCCGTTGCAGATCCCCAACACCAGCCCCCCGGCGTCGGCATGGCGAGCCACCGCCTCCATGGCCGGTGCGAACCGCGCGATCGCCCCTGCCCGAAGGTAGTCGCCGTAGGAGAAGCCCCCCGGGACCACGACCACGTCCACGTCCCCGAGCTCGGACTCGGCGTGCCAGACCAGCCGTGCGTCGGTGACCCGGCGGCAGGCCGCCAAGGCGTCGCCATCGTCGCAGCTGCCCGGAAACTGAAGCACACCAACGATCCCCGCCACCTCCTCGTCTAAGACTCCGGCGGCGGCGCGGTCTGCGGTGCGTCGCCTTCCGCTCCGTCGCGCTCGAGCTCGATCTCGTAGTCCTCGATCAGGGGGTTGGCGAGCAGCTTCTCGCAGAGCTCGGCCAGCCGATCCGGCGAGGCCGCCTCGAGCTCCACCAGGCGTCCCACCCGGATCCCCGAGATGTCCTCGAAGCCGAGCGCCGGCAGGGCGCGCTCGATCGCCTTGCCCTGCGGGTCGAGGATGCCCTGCTTGGGCCGGATCAGGATCTTCGCCCTCACCGAGACCAACTTAGTGCCCGCGGCGGCGCCGGCGCGGAAGCCGCGGCCGCATCCGCCACCAGCGGCTCTGCTCGACCTTCTTCAGGCGCTGAGCGCGCTTCTCCAGGCGCCGCAA
The DNA here is from genome assembly GCA_963811625.1 of uncultured bacterium. Classification (GTDB taxonomy): domain Bacteria; phylum Actinomycetota; class Thermoleophilia; order Solirubrobacterales; family 70-9; genus AC-56. The sequence goes on from CAWERS010000005.1 coordinate 244,364, forward strand.
GCGCCTCTCCAGCCGGCGAATCTCGCGCCGCGATTGCTTGGCCCCGGCGCGGAGCTGGCTGAGCTTGCGGAGCTGGAGGTGTCGCTTTCGCTTCTTGGAGGCAACCGTCTGTATGTAGCGACTGATCACGTACATGCCGTCCTCTCGGAGCTCCTCCAGCGCCGCCTCCCGCCGCTCGGCGGACCACGCGCGAGCCCCCGGCGGCGGCTCCGTGTGATCGAACACGCCGGGGCACGCCCCGAGGTAGTCGCGGAAGTCGGTGTCCTCCACCAGCCACCCCTCCGCCAGCCCTTCGGCCACAGTCTGATCGTCGAGCGTCAGGTCCTCGAACACTCCCTCGAGGCGGCCCTCCCGGTAGGCCTCGTGGAGGGCCCGGGTCTCGGCGTTCCGGTCCCACATCTGGTTGTGGTCGGCGATCGCGATCTTCTTCCGGTACTGCTCGAACGAGCGCAGCGGGAAGTGCAGGACGCCGATCGGGAACACCGGAGCCAGGACGAGGTCGAGCTCGCGCTCCTCCCTGTGGGTGGCCGCGATTCGCAGGGACGGCTTGCCGACCAGGCCGCTTCGCGGCGGAGAGTCGCGCTTCACCCAGAGGTCGATCGGATGAGCCGACCAGAGCTTGATCGCAGGATGGGTGCGGTGTGCCGTCTTCGGCGGCCGCCGGAAGCGCGATTCCCGAATGGTCAGCCGCTCCGCGAACGAGCCGGGGCCGTCGGGCCGAGGCAGGAACTCGGTCCGGGGGGCGAGCAAGATCCCCTGGTCCTCTGGGATCCGCTCGAAGGTCTGCTTGAGATTGCCGTCGACGGGCCACCAGAACTCGTCGGCGTCGTTGTGGAACACCCAGTCGGCGCCCATTTCGTACGCGAGTCGCGCGATCTGGGTGTTGCCCTTCCTCTGGATCGTCAGCATGTTGCCCGGCATCTCGATCAGCTTCAGGATCCCGGTCCGCTCGTACCGCTCCAGGATCTCGACGGTGCCGTCGGTGGAGCCGTTGTCGAGGGCGATGAAGAAGTCCACTCCCTGCGCCTTGTGGTAGCGAAGGTTGTCCTCGATGACGTCGGCCTCGTTGAGAACGATCAGCGTCATCGCGAGCTTCATCGGTCGTCCCCGTCGCCGGCCGGCGGAAGCTCGCGCCGGCGGGCGCGCGCCAGCCTCGCCTTGGTGCGTCTCAGCCGTCGCGCAACCACGTGGGTGCGCGGGCGCAGCCGCCACCACCAGCTCGACTCGATTCGCTCCAGGCGCTGCACTGCCTCGCGGGCCTCGGCACGCAGCTCGCGATCGCTGAGCCTGCGGTAGGCGATCGTCTGCAGGTAGCGACTCAGGGTGTACATGCCGTCGGCTTGGAGCTCCGCCAGCTCGTGCTCCCGCTGCTCGGGAGACCACCCGAGCAGGTCGGCGGCGGCACCGGGTCCCTGCTCGCCGCTCAACGGGTCGGGACAGGCGCGAAGGTAGTCGCGAAAGCCGCCGTCCTCCACCAGCCGTCCGGCCTCGATCGCCTCGGCGACGTCGCCGTCGGAGAACGCCATCTCGCCGTAGATCTCGTCCAGGCGCCCGGCCTGGTAGGCGTCACGCACCCGGCGCGTCTCCTCGTCGCGCCCCAGGTCCCCGTTGGCCACGGCCAACCCGACCAGCCGGGTGTACTGCTTCAGAGAACGGACCGGGAAGTGCAGGACGCCGATCGCGAAGCTCGGCGACAGCAGCAGCTCGAGCTCGCTCGCCTCCGAGTGCGCCTCTCGGGCGCGGCGCACGGGGCGCCCGACGAGGCCATCCCGGGGCGAGCCGCCGTGATCGATCCAGATGTCGACAGGATGGGGCTGCCTGATCCGGACCTGTGAATGAGGGCGGTGGATGATCTTCGGCGGCCGCCGAAAACGGGTCTCTCTCACGGTCAGGCGCTCGGGCCAGAACTCCTCCCCCGGTCGGGCCACGAACTCGGTCCTCGGGGCGGACACCAGTCCGAACCGCTCCGGGATCGCCGCCAGGCTCTGCTTCAGGGTTCCGGCCATCGGCCACCAGAACTCGTCGTGGTCGTCGTGGACCACCCAGTCGGCCCCCAGCTCGTAGGCCTTGCGGGCGAGCATCGTTCGTCCCTCCGACCACGCCTCGCGGGCGTCACCTTCGATCCGATCGAGCTCCACCAGCCCGGCCTCACGGTAGGGCTCGAGGATCTCCAGCGTGCGATCGGTGGACCCGTTGTCGCCGATCAGGAACAGGTCGACGCCCTGAGCGCGGTGGTAGCGCAGGTTCGTCTCGATCAGGTCCTCGGCGTCGCGAACGAGGATGGTCATCGCAAGGCGCACTGGCCTCTGCCCCTCTAGCCGTCGTCGCCACCCGCCGCGAGGCGGGTCGCCGCGGGTGGCTGCGCAGCGACCCGGGTCGGGGCGGGTGGCCGCCCGGGAACGATCGCTCCGGTCGCCTCCAACATGCTCGCGAGACCCGCACGCAGCTCGACCGCGGGCTCCCAGCCGAGCTCGTCGCGAATCCGCCGGGTGTCCGCCAGCGTCCGCCGCACGTCCCCCGCGGCCTCCTCGCCGTAGCGGGCGTCGAGCGCCCGGCCGCTGAGCTCCTCGAGGATCGCCACCGACTCTCTCAGCGTCGCCTCGCTGCCGCCGCCGACGTTGTAGATCGTCCCGGGTGTCCCCTTCTGCATGGCGGCGATGGTGGCGGCGACCGCATCCTCGACGAAGGTGAAGTCGCGCGACTGATGCCCGTCGCCGTAGACGTCGAAGGGCGAGCCCCCGACCAGGGCCTCGACGATCCGCGCGAACGCCATGTCCGGGCGTTGCCGCGGGCCGTAGACGGTGAAGTAGCGCAGGGCCACGTACTCGAGCCCGAAGTTGCGAGCGTGGGCCCTGAGCAGCTGCTCGCAGGTGAGCTTGGTGACCCCGTACGGGGAGACCGGGGCGGGCGCCGCATCCTCGGGGGTTGGGTGCGCGAGAGCGTCGCCGTAGATCGAGGAGGACGAGGCGAACACGAGCCGCAGCCCGCGTTCGGCCGCCGACTGGGCGACCAGGTGGGTCGCCTGCGCGTTGTCGTGCAGGTACGGCTCGAATCCCGCTCCCCAGCTCGCTCGCACTCCGGGCCGGGCTGCGAGGTGGAAGATTCCGGCGACACCCTCGAGCGCCGCCGCCGGTGGCAGCGCCGCACCCAGATCGTGCTCGATCAGCTCGAACCCGGGGTCGGAGCGCGCTCCGGCGATCGCGGCCTCCTTGCACTCGCGCGGGTAGTAGTCGGTGAAGGCGTCGATGCCGACCACCTCGCAGCCGTCGGCGAGCAGCGTGTCGACCAGCGTGGATCCGATGAATCCCGCACAGCCCGTGACCAGGTAGCGCGACACCGGCGGAACGATAGCCAGATACTCGCGCTAGCCTCGGCGGCGCCCGAGCGCGCGCCGCAGGCGCCTCCAGGGGCGAAGGCGGCCGGAGCCGCGGGGGCGGCGAAAGCGCTGCTCGCGCGCCTGGGCAGCGTCCCGTTGCTCGATCACCTTCGCCAGCCGCTCGCGGTTGCGGTCCCGATTCACCATCAGCCACCGACTGGTTCGGGCCAGGGTGTGCATGGCGTCGAATTCGAGCTCGGCTCGGTCGCGCTCGAGCTCCTCGGGGTCAGGCTCGACCCGCACCGTGCCCGAGGGGCCGCCGGCGAGCGGGTCGGGACACCGGGCGAGCAGGTGGGCGAACCGCTCGTCGACCACCAGCCTTCCCCCCCGGAGGCCCGCATCGACCTCGGATTGCTCGAAGATCAGCTCCCCGTACAGCTCCGAGAAGCGACCCTGCTCGTAGTGCTCGCGCAGGCGGCGGAACCGCCCCCGGTCCGGAAACATCCCCTCGAAGATCGCGATCTGGGTGCGTCGCTTGAACTGAGCCGCCGAGCGGACCGGAAAGTGGAGGATCCGCACCGGCCACCACGGTGCCCAGACCAGCCTCAGCTCCTCCTCCGGCCACGAGTCGGCGCCCAGCTCCCGATTCCGGATCACACGGTGCACCGGGCGACCGGGGGGCCGGACGCTGTCGGCGACGTCGCCCGACGGGCCGAGCGCCGCCACGTCGTGAGGCCCCCGGTCGAGCATGAGCACGTCCGGGTCGGCGCGATGGGCGACCTTCGGCTGGTATCGGGCTCTGGCCTCGCGGATCGTCAGCCGGTCGGCGAACGATCCCGGTCCGTCGGGCCTGCCGATGAACTCACACCGCGGGGCGATGACGACGCCGTAGCGCTGGTCGACCGCGGCGAGGACCTCCTTCAGCGAGCCCTCGATCGGCCACCAGAACTCGTCCGCATCCGTGTGCACGACCCAGTCCGCGCCGAGCTCGGTGGCGGCCATGCGCGCCATCTCGGTCATCCAGCGTGCTCCCTGCTCGCGGTAGTCGGTATCGGGGGCCCTGATCACGGTCAGCAACCCGGCCTCCGCATAGCGCTCGAGGATGTCGACCGTCTCGTCGGTGGACCCGTTGTCGGTGACCAGGAAGTGGTCCACGCCGAGCGCATGATGGAAGCGCAGGTTGTGCTCGAGGACGTCTCCCTCGTCGCGAATCTTGTACGCCATCGCGACCCGCACGGCTTGGTTCTCGCGCTCGGCCTTCGGCAAGGGCGGGATTGTAAGGACGCCTCCACCGCCCACTTGCTAGGAATCCTCGACGTGAGGCTGTTCATGACCCTGCTGGTCCGCGACGAAGAGGACATCGTCCGCGAGAATCTCGACTTCCACCTCGCCCAAGGGGTCGACCGGGTGATCGTCACCGACAACGGTTCCGAGGATCGCACGCCGGAGATCCTGCGTGAGTACGAGGCCCGAGGACTGGTGAGCGTGCTGCTCGAGCCGGCCGACGACTATTCGCAGGGCCGCTGGGTGACCCGGATGGCGAGGATGGCGGCCGATGAGGGGGCCGACTGGGTGATCAACAGCGACGCGGACGAGTTCTGGTGGCCGCGCGCCGGCACCCTGCGGTCGACCTTCGAGCGGCTGGGCTCCGGTGTCGGCATCGTGGTCGCCCACCGCACGAACTTCGTGCCCTGCGCCGAGGACGGGCGGGTGTTCTGGGAGCGGATGACGCTTCGTGAGCGCGAATCGCTGAACCCGCTCGGCAAGCCGCTGCCGCCGAAGGTCGCCCACCGTGCCCACCCCGGGATCACGGTCGTGCAGGGCAACCATCGGGTCGAGGGGGTGGACCTCGGGAGCCGGGTCGACGACGGGTCGATCGAGATCCTGCACTTCCCGATGCGCACGTACGCCCAGTTCGAGAACAAGATCGTCAAGGGCGGTCGAGCCTATGCCCGCAACCGCGAGCTGCCGGATCGCACCGGGCGCACCTGGCGCCGGCTGTTCGGGCTCTGGGAGCGGGGCGGGCTTCGCGACCACTATCTCGATCAGGTGGTAGCCGAGCGTGACCGCGACGATCTGGTCGAGGACGCCCGGCTGCGTGACCACCTGCGCGAGCTCGGGTTCAGCGCCGCACCCGACGCGGCGGGCTGAGCGCCGCTTCGGCGCTCAGCGAACTGCGGCGTCGACCGGTGGGCGCGGCTCGCTGGGCTCGCCGGCCACGTTCGTCCAAAGGGAGAGATCGATCTCGGGGCAAAGCTCGGCCAGGCGGGCCGAGTCCTCCCGGTAGCGCTCCGCCAGGTCGCCGCTCAGCTTCGACGCGAGCTCGGGCGTGCCTCGCCCGGCCTGCCTGTGCTTGAGCAGCCGCTCGGGCGGGTCGGCAGGCGGGTCGACGCCGACGAAGCGCCAAGTGCGCTCCATCTCGCCGACCGGATCTCGCACGCAGCGCTCGAACTGCAACACGAGCACCTGCTCGCGCGGGTACAGCTCGAACACGTGACGAAGCTGCTGGAAGTAGAAGCCCCGCCAGGTGGCGTCGCCGATCGAGGGCATGCGGACGCGATCCCCCTGCTCCTCCGCCATCCGCTCGAGCCTCGCGATCGCGGAGCGATACCGGGCGACCGGGTCCCTGAGCATGACCAGGATGCGGGCGTCCGGCGCCGCACTGTGCAGGAGGCGGATGGTCCAGAAGTCGGCCAGATACCGTGGCGTCCACTCGCCGACGAGCTGGCCCGGAGGGCGGGGAAACAGCGACCCGTACTCCGCGGCGATGTTCTCGGGGGCGTCGCCGCGCCAGAAACGGTCGAAGTAATGGACCTCCTTGCCGAGCGGCGAGCGGCGGATCCGGGGGTGGCGACGCATCGAGTCGTACCACCAGCTGGTCCCGCAGCGCTGGGCGCCGATGCCGACGTAGGTCGGGGGCCCCGTCTCCCACCCTCGGGGGCATTCGGGGATCTCCAGGGGCGCGTTCCAGGGCCTCAGCCGGTCCACAAGACGTGTAAGAGTAACGACGCCCATGGGACTGCTCGACGGCATCCGGCGGCGTGGCCGCCGGGACCCCCAACGGGTCCCGGCGCCGTTCGTGGTCGGAATCGCCCGCTCCGGCACGACGCTCCTTCGGCTCATGCTCGACGCCCATCCCGAGCTGACGATCCCGCCCGAGACCCACTTCCTGCCCCGGCTGTTCAACCACTTCGACCGCTGGCTCGCCGAGGGGGTGGAGGGCGACGGGCTGCGAGTGCGGGCGCTGGAGCTGATCACCAGCCATCCCCGGTGGGGGGACATCGACCTCGATCCGGAGCAGGTTCGCCGCCGGATGGCGGACCACGACCCGCTGACCGCCGGCGACGCGGCGCGCGCCTTCTACGAGGCCTACGCCTCCGAGGTGGGCAAGCCCCGCTGGGGCGACAAGTCGCCGCCATACACGTGGAAGGCCAAGCGCATCCAGCGCGCCCTGCCCGAGGCCCACTTCATCCACCTGATCCGCGACGGCCGCGATGTCGCTCTGTCGCTGAGCGAGGTCAGCTGGGGACCCGGCGACCTCCAGGCCGCGGCGGCGAAGTGGGTGGACGAGCTCGGCCGGGCGCGGCAACGGGCGCGGCGACTGGCCCCCGGGACCTACATGGAGCTGCGGTACGAGGACCTTGTAGCCGACCCGGAGCCGCAGCTGCGGCGAATCGCGGACTTCGTCGACCTGCCCTGGGATCCGGCGATGCTCGAGTACCACCTCGGCGCAGAGGACCGGATGAAGGACGTGATCCGAGACTTCCATCCGATGGGCGGGGGGACGATCACCGCCGAGGAGCGCAAGCGCCAGCACGAGCTCGTCTCCAAGCCGCCCAGCTCCACCCGGGCCGGGAGATGGCGCACGGAGATGTCGGCCGAGGACCGGAGGGCCTTCGAGCAGGTGGCGGGGAAGCTGTTGGTCGAGCTCGGCTACGAGCTCTGAGTCAGGGGCCGGCCGGTGATCCGCTCGTAGGCGTCGAGGTACCTGGCGCGCGTGTTGGCGACCACCTGTTCGGGAAGCTCGGGCGCCGGCGGGCGATGGTCCCAGCCGATCTCGTCCAGCCAATCGCGCAGATACTGCTTGTCGAATGAGCGCTGCGAGCGACCCGGCTCATATTCGTCCGCGGGCCAGAAGCGGGACGAGTCGGGCGTGAACACCTCGTCCGCGAGCACGACCTCGGCTCCGGGCGAGGCGCCGAACTCGAACTTGGTGTCGGCGAGGATGATCCCGCGGCTCTCGGCATGGGCGGCGGCGTGCGCGTAGAGGGCGATCGAGGTCCGCCGCAGCTCCTCCATCAGCGGCCGGTCGCCGATGATCTCGGCGGCTCGCTCGAAGTCGACGTTCTCGTCGTGCTCGCCGACCTCGGCCTTGGTGGCGGGGGTGAAGATCGGCTCCGGCAGGCGCTCGGACTCGCGCAGCCCCGCCGGCAGCTCGATCCCGCACACCGCGCCGGACTCCACGTACTCGCGCCAGCCCGAGCCGGAGAGATAGCCGCGGACCACACACTCGATCGGATACATCGCGAGCCGCCTGACCCGGATCGCCCTGCCCCCGACCTCCTCCGGCACCTGCTCCGAAACGAAGTGGTTCGGGCACAGCGCCGCGGTGCTGTCGAACCAGAACAGCGACATCTGGGTCAGCACCCGGCCCTTGTCGGGGATCGGGTCGGGCATGATCACGTCGTATGCCGAGATCCGGTCCGAGGCGACCATCAGCAGGTCGCCGTCGACCTCGTACATCTCGCGGACCTTGCCGGTGGAGTGGAGCCGAAGATCGGCGAGGGGGGTGGTGCTCTGCATCGCTCGGCGATGCTAACAACGGCGCCGGAGGCCCCTCGCCCACTCTCCGTCATACCCCCACCCCGTATATACTGAGACGGTGAGCGTGGAAGGCAACCCAGTCCCCGGCTACCTGGAGGACAAGCAGGCGATCCTGAGAAGGCTGTCGCGAATCGAGGGGCAGGTTCGCGGGCTCGGCCGGATGGTCGGGGAGGAGGCGTATTGCATCGACCTGCTGACCCAGATCGCCGCCGTGGAGCGGGCGCTCGACGGAGTGGCGGTGAAGCTGCTGGCCGACCACGCCAACCACTGCGTCCGGGACGCGATCGATCGAGGCGGCGCCGAGGCCGAAGGGAAGATGGACGAGCTGATGGCCGCGGTCGAGCGCTTCACCCGTACCCGTTGATGATGGCCGGCCAAGCCACCGCCGGCGCGCCAGCCCGCCCCGACGTGCTCGAGCCCGCTCGCCCACCCACGGGCCTGCCGCCAGGACCCCGCCTTCCCGCCCCTGTGCAGACGGCGCGGCTGATCGCGCGGCCGGTCCCGTTCCTGGAGGACTGCCGGCGGCGCTACGGCGAGACCTTCACGGCGCGGGTGCTGCGGGCGGGGACCATGGTGTTCCTATCCGAGCCCGCTTCGCTGAAGAGGCTGTTCGCAGCCGACCGCCAGAACACGATCGCGCCGGGCCGGAACGTCGTCCTGGCGCCGATCCTGGGTCAGCGCTCGCTGCTCCTGCTCGAGGGCGAGGAGCACCTTCGCCGACGCAAGCTGATGCTGCCGCCGTTCCATGGCGAGCGGATGCGCGCCTACGAGCAGGTGATTGCCGAGGCGACCGAGCGCGAGGTCGCGACCTGGACGCTCGGCGAGCGTTTCCGCCTCCACACCAGCATGCAGGCGATCACGCTCGAGGTGATCCTCCGCGCGGTCTTCGGGGTCGAGGACGATCGCCGCCGCACCGAGCTGCGGAGGAACCTGGTCGGGATCCTCGCCGCGACCCGCTCGCCGCTGGCGATCGGGCTCACGGTCGAGAGCCTGCGCCGGCTCCCGTCTCATCGGCGTCTGGCTCGAATGAGCGCCGACACGGACCGGCTCCTGTTCACCGAGATCGGCGAGCGTCGCGCCGATCCTAACCTGGACTCCCGCGAGGACATCCTCTCGCTCCTGGTCGGCGCCCGGTTCGAGGACGGCTCGCAGATGGACGACCGCGAGCTCCGCGATCAGCTGATGACCCTGCTGATGGCCGGCCACGAGACCACGGCGACGGCCCTCGCCTGGGCGTTCGACCTGCTGTTTCGCTCCCCGGACAAGCTCCGGCGCCTGGGGAAGGAGGTCGACGACGGAGGCCACTCGTACCTCGACGCGGTGATCGAGGAGACGCTGCGCCTGCGCCCCGTGGTGCCGTTCGTCGGCCGCCAGCTTCGGGTGGAGACGGAGCTGGGCGGCTATCACCTGCCGGCCGGCACGGTGGTCATGCCGGCGATCTACCTCACCCACACCCGTTCCGACCTGTACCCCAACCCGTACGCCTTCGTGCCCGAGCGCTTCCTGGACGGCGGGCCCGAGACCTACAGCTGGATCCCGTTCGGGGGCGGCACCCGGCGGTGCATCGGCGGGGCGTTCGCCCAGTTCGAGATGCGAATCGTGCTCGCCACCATCCTCCGCCGCGCCCACATGCGTCCCGGCAGCGAGGTGCCGGAACGGATGGTGCGACGCAACGTCACCCTGTCGCCGCGGGAGGGCACTCCCGCGGTCCTGGCGGCCCGCCGCTAATCGGACTCCAAGCGCGGCGCTTCCAAGTGGCGGTGCCCGACCGGCGAGTGTCGCCCCGCGAGTCGATGGGTGAAGGCCGACGCCTCCATCAGTTGCCGCTTCGCCTGCGAGATACTGCGCGGGCGATGTCGCAGGAGAACATCGAAGCCACCCGCGCGCGATTTGAGCAGTTCTCGCGCGGTGACTTCAGCACCGCGTTTGAGGGCATGGACGACGACTTCGTGTTCGTCACGGCCGCTGAGATGCCCGACGCAGGGACCTACCGCGGCCAACAAGGAAGGGACTGGATCTTGGCGTACGTCGCCTCCTTTGACGATTACACGCAGGAGGCAACCGAGATCCTCGATGCCGGAGACAGCGTCGTGGTCGCAGTCCTCCAGCGTGGTTGCCCGCGCGGAAGCGATGTGCCGGTGGAGAGCCGCTGGTGGCAGACGATCACGTTTCGGAACGGCAGCGTGACCCGAACCGAGATGTTCTCGGAGCGTGCTCAGGCCCTCGAAGCCGCCGGGGTGCGGGAGTAGCGGCGAGCGAGTTTCTAGGCGCCCGAGTCTCGCAGCGCCTCGAGCCGATCGAACAGCTCGGGCAGGTGAGTCAGGTAGGCGCTGGCGTCGAACACCGCATCCCAATCTATGCCCGCCGCCTCCTCCGCTTCGCGTCCGGGGGCGGCGGGGTCGGCGGCACTCCCCGCTTCGCGTCCGGGGGCGGCGGGGTCGGCGGCACTCCCCGCTTCGCGTCCGGGGGCGGCGGGGTCGGCGGCACTCCCCGCTTCGCGTCCGGGGGCGGCGGGGTCGGCGGCACTCCCCGCTTCGCGTCCGGGTGCCCGCTGAACCAGAAGCTGACGGAAGTCGCTGCCCTCGTCCCAGGCCCGGTGGGCCGCCTCCTGGACGATCCGGTAGGCGGCATCGCGCTCCATCCCGGACTCCACCAAGGCGGTCAGCGCCCGCTGGCTGTAGAGCGCGCCATACGTCAGCTCCAGGTTGGCGCGCATCCGCTCGGGGTGCACCGTCATCTCGCGCGCGATGCGTGCGGCCAGGTGTTGCATGTAGTCGAGCAGGATGGTGGCGTCGGGCAGCACGATCCGCTCGGCTCCGGAATGCGAGATATCGCGCTCGTGCCACAGGGCCACGTTCTCGTACGCCGCCTGGGCATAGCCTCGCAGCACCCTTGCCAGGCCGCACAGCCTCTCGGCCAGGATCGGATTTCGCTTGTGCGGCATCGCGGAGGAACCCTTCTGGCCGCTGCCGAAGGGCTCCTCGACCTCGCGGACCTCGGTCCGCTGCAGGTTTCGGATCTCGGTCGCGAATCGCTCCAGCCCGGCTCCGGCGAGGGCGATTGCCCCCAAGAGCTCGGCGTGGCGGTCTCGCGGCACGATCTGCGTCGAGATCTCCTCGCTGCCCAAGCCGAGCGAGTCCATCACCCGTCGCTCGATGGCAGGGGGCACGGAGGCGTAGGTGCCGACCGCTCCCGAGAGCTTGCCCACCCGAAGGCCCTCCAGCGCCCGCCCGAGCCGGTGCAGATTGCGCTCGGCCTCGAAGGCGAACCCCGCGAGGCGAAGGCCGAAGGTCATCGGCTCTGCGTGGACGCCGTGGGTTCGTCCGGCGGAGAGCGTCTCGCGGTGCTCGAGGGCCCGCTCGATCAGCGCGTCACGGTACTCACGGGCACCGGCAAGGATGATCCCCCCGGCTTCGTCGAGCTGAAGCGCGAGCGCGGTGTCGAGGACGTCGGAGGAGGTGAGCCCGTAGTGGATCCAGCGGCCCTCCCGCCCGATCGACCCGGCGACCACGTCGACGAATGCGGCGACGTCGTGCCCGGTGACCCGCTCGCGCTCCTCCACCTGCTCGACCGTGAACGCGGCCCGCTCGCGGCAGGCCCTCGCGGCCTCGGGCGGGACCACGCCTTCGGCCGCCCACGCGTCGGTCGTTGCCAGCTCCACCGTGAGCCACGCCTCCATGCGGCGTTCGGCGGTCCAGGCCGCGGCCATCTCCGGGCGCGTGTAGCGCTCGATCACGAATTGATTATGCGGGCGGCGAGCAGGCCGGCGTTCCTGGCGCCGTCGATTGCAACGCAGCCAACGGGAACCCCGGGCGGCATCTGGACCACGGACAGCAGCGCGTCAAGGCCACCCAGGCTCTTGCCGGTGAGCGGAACGCCGACCACCGGAAGGTCGGTGTGCGCGGCGGCGACGCCCGGCAGCGCTGCCGACATCCCGGCGCCGGCGATGATCACCCTCAGTCCCCGCATCCGCGCCGCGTGACAGTACTCGCGCACCTTCTCAGGGTCACGATGGGCGCTCATCACCCGTACCTCGTACCGGACCCCTTGTTCGTGCAGCGCCTTCCCGGCGGGCTGCATCTTCCCCTTGTCGTTCGGTGAGCCCATGATGATCCCGACCAGCGGAGCGTCGACCTCGATCTCCTCGAAAGCGCGCTCGACGTCGGGCATCGGCGCGGCCGTCGCCGTTTCGGTCTGGCGGGTGCCCTCGGGCTCGGCAATCTCCATCATCGGTCTCCTTCGCTCGGATTGTCGCGTCGCCGCCGGCTGGCTTCTCGCTAAGCCGCCACCCTGTCGACCGCGCGCGCCGCGATGTCGCCGCGCACCTGCATGCCCTTGAACGAGATCAGGGAAGCGGCCTCGTACGCGCGCTCCCGCGCCTCGCCCGGTGTTCGCCCGATCCCGGTTACGTTCAGGACCCGGCCCCCTGCGGTGACGATGCCATCCCCGGTGTTCGCGGTGCCCGCGTGGGTGATCTCGACGCCGGCGATCGATCCGGCGGCGCCGAGCCCGGCGATCACGTCTCCCTTCGACGAGGAGGCCGGGTAGCCGGCGGATGCGAGCACCAGGGTCACCGCCCAATCGTCCGCGAACTCCGCGCTCACGCCGGCGAGGCCGCCGGGCTCGCGCGCGCCCAGGCACAGTTCCGCCAGGTCGCTGCGAAGCCGCGGCAGCACGGCTTGAGTCTCGGGATCCCCGAACCGGCAGTTGAACTCGAGCACCTTCGGACCCGCATCGCTGATCATCAGCCCCGCATAGAGCACCCCGTGGTACGGGGTGCCGCTGCTCCGCATCAGATCGACGATCGGCCGGTGGACTGCGTCGGCGATCCGATCGACGGCGGTCTGGTCGAACCCCGGCACCGGCGAGTAGCTGCCCATGCCACCCGTGTTGGGACCCCGGTCCCCGTCGAGGATCCGCTTGTAGTCCTGGGCAGGCGCCAGCGGCACCACGTTGACGCCGTCGCACAGAGCCAGCAGCGACAGCTCCTCGCCCTCCAAGTGCTCCTCAAACACGACGGCGGTGTCGCCGAATCGTTGCTCGACGAAGAAGACCTCGAGTGCCTCGCGGGCTTCGGCCGCGTTCGCGGCGATGATCACGCCCTTCCCTGCCGCCAGCCCGTCCGCCTTCAGAACCACCGGGAACGCGGTGCGCGAGAGCTGGTCCATCGCCTCAGCATGGGAGTGAACCACCGCGTGCGACGCGGTCGGCACCCCGGCTGCCTGCATCAGCTCCTTGGCGTGCACCTTGGACCCCTCGATCCTCGCCGCCTTCGCGCCGGGGCCGAAGGCGGCGATTCGGCTCGCCTCGAGCGCGTCCACCAGTCCGGACACCAGCGGAGCCTCGGGGCCCACGACGACCAGGTCGACGTTCTCCGCCGCCGCCGCCGCGACGATGGCGTCGTTGTCGGTGGCGGCGACCTCGAGACAGCGGGCGTCGGCGACGATCCCCGCGTTCCCGGGAGCGCAGAGGAGCTCGGGGTCCGTATCGGACCGGGCCAGGGCGCGGACGATCGCGTGCTCGCGCCCGCCCCCGCCGATGACCAGGATTCTCACCGCGAGGCCTGTCTCATCGAGCCTCGCTCACAGCGACTTGGTGAACTCCTCGGCCGGAATCGCCGACATGGTCTCGTTCGTGGTGGTGCCCCGCGAGCCGAGCTCCACCGACACCTTGGCCATCGTCCGTTCGTCAGGCGCCTCGACCACGCTGACGAAGTCGTACTCGCCCAACGTTGCCCACTGGCTCAACACCTTGATCCCGAGCTGCTCGACCTCTTTGTTGACCTCCTGGACCCGGCCCGGGTTGTCCTTCAGCGTCTTCACCCCGTTGGAGGTCAGGCGGGTCAGCATGATGAATACGGGCATCTGCTCCTCCTATTTCATTGATCGAAGCCGCGTTCCGGCCCCGATCGCCTGGACGCCAGCCGGCAGCTGCCGGCTGGCACGGCCTGAGCCTATCTTGCGTTTGACCGCCGCGACGGCGGTCGCTTTAGCCTCTTGCCTGAGCGGCAATCGGCGACGAGGGAGCTGCGATGAGAAAGCTCGAACCGATCCGGCTGAAGCCCTGGGCCTGGCCGGTGATCATTCTCGCGCTGGCGGTCCCGATCGCGGCCGCGTTCACGCTCGCCGGTCCGGGCGCGGGTCTCGCGGCCGGTGCGCTGGTCGCCGCGGCGATCATCGCGTTGGCGGCGCGGGCCCGCTTCGACGAGCCGATCGAGGTTGCGGCCTCGGCCGGGGGTCGCTACCTGCTGCTCGTGGTGGCGATCTCATCGGTGGAGCACCCGCGCTTGGCAGGGGCGATCGCCGAGATCGCCGCCGCGGGGGCGAAGGCAACCGGAGCGAGCGCCGAGCCGGCCGTCGGGGTGCTGGTGCTGGCCCCGGCGCTCAGCGCCCCGGTTGCCCGCTGGATGTCCGACCTGCGGCAGGCCCGCTTCGATGCCCAGCGCCGTCTCGCGGTCTCGCTCGCCTCTCTGGCGACCGCCGGGGTCGACGCCCGAGGGCAGGTTGGCGACTCCGACCCGGTGCAGGCGGTCGAGGACACCCTGCGGACCTTCGCCGCCCGGGAGGTCGTGTTCGTGACCCCTTCGGACCGCCTGGACCAGGTCGAGGACGTGCGCCGCAGGCTGGATCGCCGCGTGCGGGTGCTGGAGAGCGGCTAGGCGGCGGCCTCGACTTGCTCGCCCGCGAGCGCGAAGCTCAGCTCCCCGCCCGAGGCGTCGACTCGGACCATGTTGCCCTCGCGGAACTCGCCCTCGAGCAGCTTCAGGGCCAGCTTGTCGACCAGCTGCCTCTGGATCACCCGCTTCAAGGGCCGGGCGCCATAGGTCGGGTCATAACCCAGGTTGCCGAGTAGCGTCGCCGCCTCGTCCGTGAGCTCGATCTCGATCCCCTTCTCGCGCACCCGACCGGCGAGCTGGTCGACTTGGAGCTCGACGATCCGGCCCAGGTCCTCGCGGCCGAGCCGGTGGAAGATCACCGTGTCGTCGATCCGGTTCAGGAATTCGGGCTTGAACGTGGTCGCGAGGATCTCCTCGATTCGCTCCCGGATCCGCTCGTCGATCGCTTCCCCGGCGATTTCCGTCGAACCGACGTTGGAGGTCATGATCAGGATCGTGTTGGTGAAGCCGACCGTCCGGCCCTGGCCATCGGTGAGCCGCCCCTCGTCCATGATCTGGAGCAGGACGTTGAAGACGTCGGGGTGGGCCTTCTCGATCTCATCGAGCAACACGACCGCGTAAGGGCGCCGGCGCACGGCCTCCGTCAGCTGGCCGCCCTCCTCGTAGCCGACGTAGCCCGGCGGAGCGCCGATCAGGCGGGCGACGGTGTGCTTCTCCATGTACTCCGACATGTCGAGCCGAACCACCGCCTGCTCGGAGTCGAACATGAACTCGGCCAGGGCTCGGGCCAGCTCGGTCTTGCCGACCCCGGTCGGCCCCAGGAACAGGAAGACGCCGATGGGCCGATTCGGGTCGGCGAGGCCGGCGCGGGAGCGTCGTAGCGCGTTGGAAACGGCCTCGACCGCCTCATCCTGGCCGACCACCCGCTCGTGCAGACGCTCCTCCATGTGGATCAGCTTCTCGACCTCGCCCTCAACCAGGCGCGAGACCGGGATCCCGGTCCACTTCGAGACCACCTCGGCGACGTCCTCCTCGGTCACCTCCTCGGTCAGCATCGACCCGCCCTCGCGATGGAGCTCGCTCAACCGCTCCTCCTGCTCAGCGACGGTCTTCTCGAGCTCCGGGATCTCGCCGTAGCGGAGCTGCGCGGCCCGCTCCAGGTCGGCATCGCGCTCGGCCCGCTCGGCCTCGCGATTGGCCTCCTCGAGCCGGGACTTGGCCTCCTTGATCGCCTCGATCGCGCCCTTCTCGTTCTGCCACCGAGCCTTCATCTCGGCGGAGCGCTCGCGCACCTCTGCCAGCTCGGCCTCGATCGCCTCGCGGCGTGCTGCGGAGGCCTCGTCCCGCTCCTTCTTCAGCGCCTCGCGCTCGATCTCGAGCTGCTGAACTCGGCGCTCGACCTCGTCGATCTCGGTCGGCATCGAGTCGATCTCGATCTTCAGCCGCGACGCCGATTCGTCGATCAGATCGATCGCCTTGTCGGGGAGGAAGCGGTCGGCGATGTAGCGCTCGGACAGGGTCGCGGCGGCGACGATCGCGGCGTCGGTGATCCGCACTCCGTGGTGGACCTCGTAGCGCTCCTTGAGTCCACGAAGGATGGCGATCGTGTCCCCGACGTCGGGCTCGTCGACGAGCACCGGCTGGAAGCGGCGCTCGAGCGCGGCGTCCTTCTCGATCTGCTTTCGGTACTCGTCGAGCGTCGTCGCTCCCACCGCCCGCAGCTCGCCCCGGGCGAGCATCGGCTTCAACAGGTTGGCAGCGTCGACCGCGCCCTCGGCGGCGCCGGCGCCGACGATCGTGTGCAGCTCGTCCATGAACAGGACGATCTGGCCTTCGGAGGCCTGGATCTCCTTCAACACCGCCTTCAAGCGCTCCTCGAACTCGCCGCGGTACTTGGAGCCCGCCAGCAGCGCGCCGATGTCGAGTGCGATCACCCGGCGATCGCGGAGGCTCTCGGGAATGTCGCCGGCGACGATCCGCTGCGCCAGCCCCTCGACGATCGCGGTCTTGCCGACCCCGGGGTCGCCAATCAGGACCGGGTTGTTCTTGGTCCGCCGGGACAGGACCTGGATCACCCGCCGAACCTCCTCGTCGCGACCGATCACCGGATCGAGCTTGCCGCGCTCGGCCTCGGCGGTCAGGTCGCGGCCGTACTTCTCGAGCGCCTGCATCGTCTCCTCGGGGTTGGGGGAGGTGACGCGATGAGGGCCACGCACCTCCGAGATCCCCTTGGCCAGCGAGCTGCTGTCCGGCAGGAGCTCGGAGAGCCCGGATGACTTGTCGGCGAGCGCCAGCAGGATGTGCTCGCTGGAGATGTACTCGTCGCCCAGGGCCGCCATCTCCCGCTCGGCTCGTTGCAGGGTCCGCACCAGGGCCTGCGAGGGTCGAATCTCGGGCTCGGCGTCCCCACCGAGCTGGGGCAAGTCGTCGATCGCGGCCAGGGTTCGCTCGCGGATCTGTGCGAGGTCGGCGTCCACCTTCTGCAGCACCGGCACCACCAGGCCGTCCTCCTGGTCGAGCAGCGCCAGCAGCAAGTGCGCCGGGGCGACCTCTGGATTGCGCCGCTCGGCCGCCAGCCGCTGGGCGCCGGCGACGGCCTCCTGGGACTTGGTCGTGAACCGGTCGGGTTGCATGCCTAGCCTCGCTCCGGGCGCTCCACCCGGATCCTGATCGCCTTCGCGTCGGCCGCCGGGATGATCTCGCGCACGTCGTAGGCGCCGTACGGGACGATCTCGGCCCGGAAGGAGCGCTTCACGCGCTCGACCTCGTCGAGCATCCGCCGCTCCAGCTCAGCCGCTCGCTCGCGCATCCTGCCGAGCTCGACCCGAGTCCGCTCGAGTTGCCGCTCGAGGTCGAGCACGGTCTCGACCCCGGCCAGGTTGAGTCCCTCCTCCGCGGTCATCTGCTGGATCCGCCGCAGGCGCTCGACGTCCTCGAACGAGTACAGACGGGTGTTCTTGGGGGAGCGCTTGGGGGTGATCAGGCCGCGGGCCTCGTACATGCGCAGGGTCTGCGGGTGCATCTCGGCGAGCTCGGCGGCGACCGAGATCATGAACACCCCGCGTCGCTCGTCGAAGGAGGCCTCGACCTCCGTCCGCGCGCGACGTCGCCTTCCGTCCCGGGCCTCGCTCATGGCTTGCCAACCTTGCCCTCGCGTGCGGACGCCTCGCGCAGCAGCCGCTCACGTGGATCGTGGTCGTTCATCGCGGTCGCGAACTCGTCGACCGCGGCCTTCTGGTCCCGAGTCAGCTGCTTCGGCACCTCGATTTCGAGCCGGTAGAGGATGTCGCCCCGATCGCGACCGCCGGGCTTCGGGGGCCCCTCTCCGCGCAGACGTTGCACGGTGCCGTGCTGGGTGCCCGCGGGGATGCGGATCCGCTTCGTCCCGCTCAGGGTCGGAACCTCGATCGTGCCGCCCTCGATCGCCTCGGCGATCGAGATCGGAGTCACCACCTCGAGGTTGCCGTCCGGGCGCCGATTGAACACTGGCGAGGGGCTGACCCTGCTGATCACGTAGAGGTCGCCCGGCGGCCCACCGCGGGGGCCGTCCTCGCCCTTTCCTGCCACCCTGATCCGGCTCCCGTCGCGAACCCCGGGCGGCACCTTGACCCGGTAACGCTTGCGCTGCAGGGTCAAGCCGGAGCCGCCACAGCTCTGGCACGGGCTTTCGATCACCTCGCCCCGGCCGCCGCACTGCGGGCAGGGCTGGCTGATGGAGAAGAATCCCTGGCTCTCGGAGTCGATTCCTCGGCCGCCACAGCGCGGGCACACCGTGGGCGATGTGCCCGGCTTCGCGCCGCTTCCCGCACAGGTCCCGCACGCCGCCTGCTTCGGCACCGTGACCCGGACCTCGGCGCCCTCCATCGCCTGCTCGAACGAGAGCGCGACCTCGGTCTCCAGGTCGCGGCCGCGTACAGGCGCCTCGGGCCCGCCCGCCCGGCGTCCGAAGAAGGTCGAGAAGATGTCGCCCAGGTCCGACGTGAAGCCCCCCGCGCCGGAGCCTCTGGGCCCGAAGCCGGAGAACATGCCTCCGGCGTCGTACTGCTTGCGCTTCTCGGGGTCCGAGAGCGTGTCGTAGGCCCCCTGCACCTCCTTGAAGCGCTCCTCGGCCTGCTCGTCGCCCGGGTTGCGGTCGGGGTGGTACTGGCGGGCCAGCTTCCGGTAGGCCTTCTTGATCTCGTCGGCGCTCGCCTTGCGCGAGACGCCGAGCACGGAGTACAGGTCGCGGTCGGCCATCGCCCTACTCGCTGACCACGACGCGGGCGGCCCTCAACACCTGCCCGTCGAGGCGGTAACCCTTCTCGAGCGTTTCGATCACCACCCCGGCGCTGACGTTGTCAACGCCCGCCCTCACCGACAGCGCTTCGTGCTCGGTGGGATCGAACGGCTCGCCGGCCGGGTCGTAGGTCTCGACTCCGGCCCGCTCCAAGGCCGCCCGGAGCTCGTCGTGCACCAGCGCCACGCCCCGGGCCAGGGCCTCCTGGGCGGAGACCTCCTCGCTCACCGGGCCTGCCTGCGGGTCGGCCGCTGCCCCCGCGTCCGGATCCACGCCGGCGGCGCGCAGGGCGCGCTCCAGATTGTCAAGGGCGGGCAGCAGCTCGCGCGCCACGGCGGCCTTGCCGCGCCGCTCGGCCTCCTGGGCCTCGCGGGCTGCGCGCTTGCGGTAGTTCTCGAAGTCGGCCCGTGCGCGCTGGGCGAGCTCCAGGTACTCGTCGCGCTCCCGCTTGACGTCCGCAAGTAGGGCATCGAGGTCGGAGTCGACGCGGGCCGCTGCCTTATCACCAGCCTCCGTTGGCGCGTTCCTTTCGGTATCCGAAGGTTTCGCGCCATCGCCGACCGAGGTGGGGCCCTGCTCCTCTACTTGCTCATTCGGGCCACCCGCAGGCGGGCGCTGATCCCGTTCGCCGGCGCCACTGTCCGGTCTACGAGCGCTCGTCATCCACCACCTCGGCGTCGACGACCTCCTCCTCCGGCTCCTCCGACGCGGCCCCGTCCGCGGAGGCGCCGTCGCCACCGGCCTGCGCCGCCGCCTGCTGCTCGGCGGCGGCCTGATAGATCTGCTCGGAGACCTTGTGGAAGGCGGCCTGGAGGGCGTCGGTCTTGGCCTTGATCTGCTCGACGTCATCGGAGGACAACACCTCCCTGACCTCCGCGATCGCAGCGGTGATCTCGTCCTTCGCCGAGGAGTCGACCTTGTCGCCCATCTCGGCCAGCTGCTTCTCGGCCTGGTAGGCCGCGTTCTCAGCCACGTTGCGGGCTTCCGCCAACTCGCGCTGGCGGCGGTCGTCATCGGCGTGCGACGCGGCGTCATTGACCATCTGCTCGACCTCCTGCTCGGAGAGGCCGGAGCCGCCCTTGATCTCGATCGTCTGCTCCTTGCCGGTGCCGAGATCCTTCGCCGAGACGCTGAGGATGCCGTCGGCGTCGATGTCGAATGCGACCTCGATCTGCGGCAGGCCGCGGGGCGCCGGCGGGATTCCGGTGAGCTGGAACTTGCCCAGCGACTTGTTGTAGGCGGCCATCTCGCGCTCGCCCTGGAGCACGTGGACCTCGACCGAAGGCTGATTGTCCTCCGCGGTGGAGAAGATCTCCGACTTGCGGCTGGGGATCGTGGTGTTGCGCTCGATCAGCTTCGTGAACACGCCCCCCTTGGTCTCGATCCCGAGCGAGAGCGGGGTGACGTCGAGCAGCAGCACGTCCTTGACGTCCCCGGCCAGCACCCCGGCCTGGATCGCGGCGCCGATCGCCACCACCTCGTCGGGATTGACGCCCTGGTGCGGATCCTTGCCGGTCAGCTCCTTGACCTTCTCCTGCACGGCGGGCATCCGGGTCATCCCGCCGACCAGCACCACGTGTTCGATCTCCGAGCCCCCGGCGTCGGATAGCGCCTGCTTCAGCGGAGCCACCACGCGGTCCAGCAGATCGGAGGTGAGCTCGTTGAGCTTCGCTCGGGTGAGCTTCATCTCCAGGTGCTTGGGACCGCTGGCGTCGGCGGTGATGAACGGCAGGTTGATCTGGGTCTCCTGGGTGGTCGAGAGCTCGATCTTCGCCTTCTCGGCGGCCTCATAGAGGCGCTGGAGCGAGTTCTTGTCGGCCGACAGGTCGATTCCCTGGTCCCTCTTGTACTCGGCGACCATCCATTCGACGATTGCCTTGTCCCAGTTGTCGCCGCCCAGATGATTGTCGCCCGCGGTCGCCTTGACCTCGAACACGCCCTCGCCGATCTCGAGCACCGAAACGTCGAACGTGCCGCCGCCGAGATCAAAGACGAGGATCGTCTGGTCGGACTCCTTGTCGAGCCCGTACGCGAGCGAGGCGGCCGTGGGCTCGTTGATGATCCGCTTCACCTCGAGGCCGGCGATCTTGCCGGCGTCCTTGGTCGCCTGGCGCTGGTCGTCGTTGAAGTACGCGGGGACCGTGATCACCGCCGAGTCGACCTTCTCGCCCAACTTGGCCTCGGCATCCGCCCGAAGCTTGGACAGGATCATGGCCGAGATCTCCGGCGGCGAGTACTGCTTGCCGCGGACCTCGACCCGGACGTCGCCGTTGGGACCGGAGACGACCTTGTAGGGGACGATCGTCTCCTCCTCCTTGACCTCGGCCTCCTTGCGGCCCATGAACCGCTTGATCGAGAACACGGTGTTCTCGGGGTTCATCACCGCCTGGCGCTTGGCCACTGTGCCGACCAGGCGGTCCCCGGAGTCGGCGAACCCGACCACCGACGGGGTGGTGCGGGCGCCTTCGGCGTTCTCGAGCACGGCCGAATCGCCGCCCTCGAGCACCGCCACGCACGAATTGGTCGTTCCCAGGTCGATACCGATCGTCTTCGCCACTGCTTCTCCTTCTAAGTTGCTCGCGAAAGAAATCTGAGTCAGAGGCTAGCAGATCCCGTACAGAGCATAAGGGCCCCTCGTCGCAGGCGCCAAACGGGCACGCCGACGGCCCGCCCCCGGTGCGCGGGGCGGGCCGGTCGAGGCAGGCAGCCCTCGCCTACTTGAAGCTGAGGACGCTGGCGATCCCGGCGTGATCGGAGTCCCAGAAGCCGTTCACGGGCTGTCTGCCGGTGACCGTCGACCTGACCAGCCGGATGTGCTTCCCGTCGTCGGTCATCACGTGGTCGACCTTGTGATCGAAGTCCAGCACGCTGCCGCCGCCGTCAGCGGTGATCAGGCTGGAGTTGAGGCAGCAGCCGACCGGGATGTAGGTGGCCCGTTCCCTGAAGCCCGCCCTCAGGAGTTGCCCGTGGGCGAGCTGGTCGCCCGGCTTGAGCGGCGTTCGGACGTCCGAGTTCAGATCGCCGAGCAGGACCACCGGCAGGCTGCCCGAGGCGGGTCCGCCGGGGGCGACAAGGTCCTTGGCCTGCGCCAGGCGCACCCGGCCGTTGCCGACATCAGTGTTCTGGTTGGTGTGGTTGCTCGACTGGTTGTCGAACGCCTCGAAGTGGGTATTGACGAACCTGAACTTGGGCGCAGCTCCCACCTTCGCGTCCACCCGGGTCCAGCCGCGGGTGACGTCGATCGGCACCCCGGCCGGCGTCACCTGGAGGAGGGTGTCGAAGTGGCCACCGAGCGCGTTCGAGGTCTTCACCCGGCTGCCGACCCGCGCCAGGATCGCGTCCCGCATCGTCAGTCGACCCTCGATCTCGCAGCCGAACGGCGCACCAGTCGACTCGTTGCCGTCCGTATTCGCATAGATCTGGAAGTCGAACTCGGGCTCCGCGACCACGAGGCGGTAGCGCTGCTGGCCGCTGTTGAGTTCGTTCAAGAGCAGCTGCAGGAAGTCGCCGTTGACGTGCGTCTGGGTGGCCGAGGGTGGAATCGGGTTGTCCGTGCAGGGCGCCTCGCGCCAGTGCGCAGCCTCCTGGAGACCGACCAGATCGGGATTCTGATTTCGGATCTCCTGGGCCAGTCCCTGGGCCCGGACGTTGAACATGTTGGCGTCGACCTCGTTCAGGATCTGCCCCGCGGCGTTGACGAGCCCTTGGAGGGTCGTGGCGCTAGTACCCGGCGACAGGTCGGCGCCCAGGTAGACATTCCGGGTCATCACTCTGACCTTCGGCTTTGCCCCCTGCGAGGTCGCGGGCGCGGCGACGGCGACCACCGCCAGCGCCGCGAGCACGAGAATCGACAGAACCCGGACACGGCGCCGGGACTCACCATTCGCTCTGCTTGACAAGGAACCTCTCCTTCCTGCCCTCGACCGACCCTCGGGCCGGCCACATGACTGCGCTGCGTGCAGCCGACCGTATCAGCCGGCCGAGGACGGCGATAGACGGTTCACCTGGTTTCAGGTATGGGGGCCCGTCACTCGCGGCTCACGGACTGATGTACGAGACGTTGCCGGCGACGAACTGCGCGACCATCCTCGCCTGGGCACCCTGCAGGATCCCCTTCGGCATCCGGCCCCCGCGCCCATTCTGAATCGCCGTCAGCGCCCGCAAGGTGTTGCCCTTCACCGTCTCCGCGCTCTTCGGCCCCGTGCCCAGCAGCTGATCGAGGTTGGGGCCGATCATCCCGTCGGTGCCCGCCGCGGCCATCGTGTGGCAGGCACCGCAGTTGATCTGGAACAGCTCCAGGCCCTGCTGCTCGCTGGTCGGCACGGAGCTCCCGTTCGAGGCGTCGCTGCCGCCCTTCTTGGTCAGCGCCCAAGCCGGCAGCGCGACGAGGCAGATGGCCGCGAAGATCCCGAAGATGACGAGGGGCCGCTTGCTCATTCGCTTCCGCCGGCGCCCGTCCAAGGCGGCGGCGCGGAGATACTAACGACACCCGCCGGCTGCCCGGCGCAGATCGTCGGCCGAGCTCCGCGCCGAGGCGCTGGGGCTGGAGGAGGCGTCGTCAACCCCAACGAACCTCGGCGCGGAGCCCGCACCGGCGGTCGGGGACGGGTCAACACTCCTGCGCATCGTCTATCGGCAGGTCCCGACTCGGGCTTTAGCGTGTGGCCGGATTCGGCGCTCGCTGGGCGGCGGCCGCCCTGAGGCGCCTGAGGTAGGGGCACATGCGCCGCAGGCCGCAGTCCTCGCAACGGGGACGGGGTCGGCAGACCGCACGGCCATGGCGAATCAGGTTGACGTGCAGCTCGTAGGCGTCCTCGGGATCGACCACCCGGCGGATCTCGTCGTGGGCGTCGTCGAAGGAGACGCCCTCGGGCAACAGCCCGAGCCTTTGGCCGACCCGGTGGACGTGCGTGTCCACCGGGATCTCGGGTCGTCCGAAGGCGAAGATCAGGACGCACGCGGCGGTCTTTCGACCGACGCCGGGAAGCGAGGTCAGGAAGTCGATCGCCTGCTCGCGCGGCGATGCGACGAGCCAGTCGAGGTCCGGGTGGGAGTCGAGCCGGCGCAGGATCGCCTGGATGCGAGGGGCCTTGGTGTTGGCGAGGCCGCCGGGCCTGATCGCGTCGACCACCTCGTCGGTGGGGGCGTCGCGGACCGCCTCCCAGGTGGGGAAGCGGTCCCGCAGGCGCTCGTAGGCGACGTCCCGGTTGCGATCGGACGTGTTCTGCGAGAGGACGGTCCGGATCAGCTCGGCGATCGGGTGGCCGTGCGGGTGGTTGACCGGGCGGCCGTAGAGATCGCGAAGCCGGTTGCGGATCGCCCGCACACGGCGTTTCTCGGGACGCCTCCAGGTCATCCCGCGAGCATAGGGCCGGCCCACGGCGCACGCGTGTTTACAATTCGGCAACCCCGTGTCTCGCCTCGTCCACACCGCCGGGCGTCGGCTGCCCCGTGGCTGGCGCGATCTGCTTCGTCAGGCCGCGCTCTTCTTCATCGCCTACAACCTGTACCAGGTGGTCCGCGGGGTGGCCGATGGACGCCAGGCCGCCGCGATCGCGAACGGCCTCCACATCATGCATCTGGAGCGTTCGCTGGGCGCCTTCTTCGAGCCCGGGTTCCAACAGGCGTTCATGACGCACCAGTGGGTGATCGAGCTCGCCAACTGGATGTACTTCAACAGCCACTTCGTGATCACGACCGCGTTCCTGGTCTGGCTGTACCTGTTCCGCAACGACAACTTCAACTTCGTGCGCAACATGTTCATGGCCGCGATGGTGCTGGCGCTGCTGGGCTACACCCTGTTCCCCACCGCGCCGCCCCGCATGTTCCCGGCGGCCGGGTTCACGGACACGATCAGCGCCTTCACCAACACCAACCAGGACTCGTCGTTCGCGAGCGTGCTCGTGAATCCGTATGCGGCGGTGCCGAGCATGCACGTCGCCTTCTCGCTGTTGATCTCGGTCCCGGCGATGAACCTGGTCCGCAGCGCCTGGGCGCGCGCCCTGTGGTCGACGTACCCGCTGGTCGTCTTCTTCGTCATCGTCGTCACCGCCAATCACTTCTGGTTCGACGCCGCCGCGGGAGCGGCGGTCGCCTGCATGGCCGCGGTCACCGCTCACCAACTGGCCCGCCTGCGCCCCGAAGCCTGGTCGTGGCGCGCCGACGCGATCGACGAAGCGCCGGCGTAGCTTCGCGTCCCAGCCCGGCCGGGATTCTGGGCACGTAGGGGCCGGTAAGCCCCCGCGCCCTCCGTCCGTTGTCGCCTTAGTGCTTCTCAGGCCAACAAACCCGACAACGAACGTCTAGCTTCCCTGCATGCCAGTCGAAGCGCCCGGCGGTAGCCAGCTCCGAGACGTGCGAACGGCCGAGGGGCTGCGGACCTACGCGCGCGGGAGGCTGATCGAGTCCCGCCTGACGCCCAACGCGATCTCGCTCACAGGGCTGGCCCTGAACCTGGCCGCCGCGGCGCTCGTGCTCGAGCGGTTGTTCTTCTGCGCCGGTCTCGCGTTCATCGTCGGCTCGGTGATGGACACCCTGGACGGCCGTTACTCGCGCATGTCGGGCAAGGGGACGCTGTTCGGCGCCTTCCTCGATTCCACCCTGGACCGAATCGAGGAAGGGATCGTGCTCGCCGCCGTCGCCTGGTACTTCGCCGACCGCGGTGACGCGGTGGCCGCCGCCGCCTGCGTGGTTGCGGTGCTCGGCTCGCTGATGGTCTCCTACACCCGAGCCCGAGCGGAGGCGCTCGGAGTCGAATGCAAGGTCGGGATCGCCACTCGGCCGGTTCGGGTGGTTCTGCTCTCGATCGGGCTGGTGTTCGCAAAGGGGGCGGGGGTATTCGACGTTGAGCTCCTGGCCCCGTCCATCTACGCTTTGGCCGCGCTGACCGCGCTAACGGTGGTCCAGCGCGTCTGGCACGTGAGGCGAAAGATCGGGGCCGTGGACGCCTGACGTGGCCGCCGACACCAGCCACGATGTGTAACCCGCACGACAGCGCGGCGTAGTAGCTGGCTCCGACCCGCCGCGAGGAGGACCTTCTACGCAATGAGCACGGAAACCAGATCGGCACGTAACGGCGCCGGCGCCAACGGGCATCTCGTCGACGACGGGAAGGTCCGGGTGGCGATCGTCGGGGCCGGCAACTGCGCCAACTCCTTCATCCAGGGCGTCACCTACTACAAGGATGCGGACCCCGCAGAACAGGTCCCGGGGTTGATGCACGTCGACCTGGGCGGGTATCACGTTCGCGACATCGAGTTCGTCGCCGCCTTCGACATCGATGCAGAGAAGGTCGGCAAGGATCTCTCGGAGGCGATCTGGTCGGGCCAAAACGACACAATCAAGTTCGCCGAGGTGCCGGAGCTCGGGGTGAAGGTCCATCGCGGCATGACGCATGACGGGCTCGGCAAGTACCTGAAGGAGAAGATCACCAAGGCTCCGGGCCCGACCGACGACGTGGTCGGGATCCTCAAGGACACGAAGGCCGACGTTCTGGTCTGCTACCTGCCGGTGGGCTCGGAGCAGGCGACCAAGTGGTACGTCGAGCAGGCGCTGGCCGCGGGGGTCGGGTTCGTCAACTGTCTGCCCGTGTTCATCGCTCGCGAGGATTACTGGGACGGGCGCTTTCAGCAAGCCGGCCTGCCGATCATCGGCGATGACATCAAGTCGCAGGTCGGGGCGACCATCGTCCACCGGCAGCTGGCCCGGCTGTTCCACGATCGCGGGGTTCGCCTGGAGCGCACGTCGCAGCTCAACGTCGGCGGCAACATGGACTTCTACAACATGCTCGAGCGCGAGCGGCTGGACTCCAAGAAGCAGTCGAAGACCAACGCCGTGACCTCGATCATGGGTCATGAGCTGCCGCCCGAGGACGTCCACGTCGGGCCGTCGGATTACGTGCCCTGGCTCACTGACCGCAAGTGGGCCCACATCAGGCTGGAGGGCCGCTCGTTCGGCGACGTGCCCCTGAACCTGGAGCTGAAGCTCGAGGTCTGGGACTCCCCGAACTCCGCCGGGATCGTGATCGACGCAACCCGGATCGTGAAGCTCGCCCTCAACAACGGGATCGCCGGACAGCTCGACGGTCCCTCCAGCTACCTGATGAAGTCGCCCCACGCCCAGCGGCCCGACGACGAGGCGCGCCTGCAGACCGAGGAGTTCATCCGCGGGCACGCTCGCAAGCCCGCGGGCCAGCGCGCGAGCGAGCTCAAGACCGAGGCGTAAGCCGGGTCCCCCCGGGGTCGCAGCCGGTCGCCGCTTCTATGCTGCCTCCGGTGGTCCGCGAGTCGCTCTCGATCGCGCAGGTGAGCCCCCATCCCTGGGGGTCCGCCCATGAGGTGAACGAGTTCGTCGGCCGGGTCTCGGCCGGATTGGCCGAGCGGGGACACCGGGTGGTGGTCGCCGCCCCCTCCAACTCGAGGGCCGCGGTCCGCGAGTCGCGCCGTGCGATTCGTGCCGCCCAACAGCGCCCCGAGGCGCTATTCGACGGGTCCTGGACCGGCACCCGCGTTGGCGGGGAACAGGGCCCGGCGGTGCTGGCGGTTGGCTCGAGCCTGGCGCTGCCACGCGGCCCGGGCCCTCGCCCGGCACCGGTGCCGATCGACCTCAGCCGCCCGCTCGACGAGCTGCTCGGGGCCATCGGGCTCGACCTCGTTCACGTCCACGACCCGTTCGCCCCCAGCGCCGCCTCGGTGGCGCTTCGGCATTCGCGCTCGCTGAATGTGGGGAGCTTTCACGAGCCGACCGAGCGCGTTCTGTCGACCCAGGTAGCTCGGCCGCTGGTCGAGGTGTTCTTCGGCCGCCTCGACGCGCGCACGGTGAGCACCCGCACCACCTCCGGGTTGATGGAGCGCTTCTTCCCGGGGACCTATGAGCTGGTGGCGCCAGGGGCGGATCCGGACCCCGACTCGACCTGGCCGGGAGGCGACTCGAACCCGGATCCGGGTGTGGAGCGGCGCCCGGTGAGGATCGCGTTCTGCCTCGAGGAGGAGCGCGGGGCGTTGCGCCTGTTCCTACGGGCGCTTCGCCGCCTTCCCCTCGACCTTTCCTGGGAGGCGGCGATTTGGTTGCCCGAGGCCGGCGAGGTCCGAATCGCGCGACGCTTGCGGGAGCGAGTTCACATCCTCGGGCCGCGGAACGCCTCACCCGAGGGGCTGATCGCGGCCGCGGACGTCGTCTGCGCCGCCTCGGGCGGCCCCGGAGTGGCTCCGGGGCTGCTGCGCGCGGGGCTGGCCACCGGGACCGTCCCGGTCGCATCCCACCTGGCGCTGTACCAGGAGCTCACGGGAGAGGGCCAGCGTGGGCTGCTGTTTCCGCCGGGCGACGCGATCACGCTCGCGGGCCAGCTCGAGCGATTGATCGCCGAGCCCAGGCTTCGCCGCGAGCTGGCCCGCCGGGGGGCGGACTCCATCCCGGGCTGGGATGCGGTCGTCGATCAGGTCGAGGCGATCTACCGCGGGCTCTGTTCGCGGCGCCACGACCCGGAGGGCGACCGAGCGGTGCGCCGGCGGCTCTCGAGCCGCAGCCAGATCTTCGTCGACCTCCACATGCACACCGACCATTCACCCGACTGCGCGACTCCGGTGGAGGTACTCCTGGCCACGGCCCTCGACCGGGGCCTCGGGGCGATCGCGATCACGGACCACAACGAGATCTCGGGGGCCCTGGCGGCGCGGGAGCTCGCCGAGGAGATGGGTGGGATCGAGGTGATCGTGGCCGAGGAGGTGAAGACCGCCGGCCAGGGGGAGGTGATCGGCCTGTTCCTCGAAGAGAAGATCCCCAAGGGCCTGACGATGGAGAACACCATCGCCGAGATCCGGCGGCAGGGTGGGCTCGTGTACGTCCCGCATCCGTTCGACCGTCTTCACTCCGTTCCCGACTACGAGCACCTGCTCGAGATCGTCGAGGAGATCGACATCCTCGAGGTGTTCAACCCCCGAGTGGCGCTGACGACCTTCAACGAGGAGGCGGAGCGGTTCGCGGCCAAGTACCGGATCGTCCCCGGGGCGGGGTCCGACAGCCACGTGGCTCAGGGTCTTGGGAGCGTGATGATCCGCATCCACGACTTCGATGGCCCGAGAGAGTTCCTGGAGGCGATGCGCGACGCCGACATCGTCCGCAAGCACAAGAACCTGATCTACGTCCAGGCGCTGAAGCTGCTCCAGACGACCGGCCGTCCGAGCGCCACCCGCCGCAGCGCAGCGGCGACGGCGCGGCCGGTAAAGGGGGGGCGACCTCGAGCCCACCGCTCGGCAGCCCGGCGGCGGGCCGAGCGACGGCGCACTCAAGGCAAGGGCTGATGCACTCGGAAGGAGCCGCGCAGGGGCCGTCAAAGAAGGCGCAGGTCCACCACCCGAGCCCCAGCACCCGGAGTCCGAGCTTGCCGACCACCGACGACGAGATCCAGGAGAAGTACCTCGAGCGGGCGATCCGCGAGCTGAATCAGCTCACCCACCGGCTGCAGGAGTGCTCCGACTGTCCCCGGGGGAACCTGATGCCCGTGCTGGGCTCCGGGCATCCCCAGGCGGACATCTTCCTGCTCAAGCACGCCCCGACGGCGGCGGAGATCGAGGAGGGGGTGGCGTTCTACGGTCGTTCCGGGAACGCGCTTCGCAAGAGCTTCAAGCGCCTCAACATCGATCCGCTCGTCGTCTACGGGACGCTGTGCGTCAAGTGCCCGGTCGCCGACCCCGACCTTGCATCCGGTGAGTGCATGGAGCGGGTGGCCGAGGAGCTCGACATCGTCCAACCCCGGATCGTGGTGGTCATGGGCGGGTCGGCCCTCGAGACCCTGAACGAGCTCGGCGTTCCGCTGGCGCAGCCGCTGGAGCCGGAGCTTGGCCGGGTCCAGCCGATGACGCCCTCGGTCGAGGCTCTGTTCGTCCCCGACATCGACGAGTCGCTCGACTCCGAGGAGACAAAGCGCGAATTCTGGGCGGCCTTCCGCGCCCTCGGCGAGTGGTACTCCGAGCTCCCGCCGTACTGAGAATAACTCCGCCGAAAGCCTCGGCTCCGCCTCCGTTTTCGGCGGGTTCGGGCGCGTTACCGGGCGGCAGGCCGTAGGCGCGTGCACCGCGACTTCGTCGCTAGCTCCAACGGGTGACTCCTTTGGCGTCGGGTAGCGGCAGGTCGTACTCGCACTGACCGGGACTTCGTCCCTAGCCCGGGCGAGCTAGTCTCGGGACCGATGGAGCTCGAAGAGCGAACGATCGAGGAGCTGCCCGAGCGGTGCGAGAACTGCGGCGCGACCCTGACCGCAGGCGAGAAGCAGCGAATCCTCGATCAGGGGTCGAGCGTCGCCCTGTGCACGATCTGCGCCGACGAGGAGGCCGCGGTCCCTGAAGACGAGGCCCAGGAGGGCTAGGCGGCGGAGTTGTTCCCTAGGGGGCGGCCGCCTCGGCGACCGCGCTCATCCCATCCAGCGTCGCGCTGGCCAGGCCCCGGACGACGAGCACGTCGAGCGCCCGGTAGCGGTCGAGCTCGGCGCCGACGCCTTCCCGGTCCGGGCCGGCGACACCGACTGTGCCGGGTGGCTCGGCGAGTCGATCGAAGTGGTTGCGATAGCCGCGGTGCAGGTCGCGATAGAAGGACTCCTCCTTGGCCAGCCGCTCGGCTGCGTCCTCGCCGACCGCGGTGCGCACGTAGCCGAATACCGGCGGCGGTTCGCGGCCGACCTCGCGAGCTCCGGCGTGCACCTGCTCACGAGCGCGGGCGGCGAAGTCGGGGAGCATCCAGTTGAAGAACGCCCCGTCGAAACCGCCGCCGGCCAGCGCGCACATCTTCGGTCCCATCGCGGCCAGGACGAGCCGGGTCCCGGGAAGGGCCTCGCGGAGCTGCGGAAGCGCCTCGCGCATTGTGGTCAGCGGCTTGCGCTCGAATCCAGTCCCGATCCCGATCCAGAGGCGCTCCCGTTCGAGCCCGAGCTGGTCGATCTTGGCGTTGATCTCCGCCGGCTGGTGACGGTCGAGCGCCATCACCGCGATGCCCAGCTCGAGATTCGCCGAGCCCTCGGCGAAGGCCGCGGCCGTCTCGAGTCCGTGCGCTGCCGGGTGGTCGTTCGACCACATCGAGGCGTAGCCGAGCTGCTCGCACCGTGCCGCCAGCGGCGCTGCGATCGCTGCATCCAGCCCCGCCGCGACGCCGAAGCCGCGGGTCTGGCGAGCACCGCTCTCCGACGCAGGACTCACGTCCGCTCGAGCAGCGCCACGCACTCAACGTGCGGCGTCTGCGGAAACATGTCAACCGGCGTCACCCGCATGAGCCTATAGCCGGCCGCCGCCAGCTGAGAGGCGTTGGGGGCCAGGGTGGTCGGGTTGCAGGACACGTACACGACTCGATCCGCGCCGCATTCGATCACCCTGCGGACGACCTTCTTCGAGAGGCCGGCCCGAGGCGGATCGACGATCACCACGTTTGGCCGCCCGGTCCGCTCGAGCAGCGGACGGACGCCGAGCCTGACGTCCGCGAGGGTGAAGCGGGCGTTGGCGATTCCGTTGCGACGGGCGTTTCGCTCCGCGTCGGCCACCGCGGCCGGGCCGACCTCGATCCCCCAAACCTCCGCGGCGCGGGCGGCGAGGGCGAGCGCGATCGTTCCGATCCCGCAATACAGGTCGAAGACGCGCTCGCTGCCCGAGAGGTCCGCGTAGCCGGCGGCGATCGCGTACAGGCGCTCGGCCATCGCGGTGTTGGTCTGTAGGAAGGCGCCCGGGGAGATCGAGAGTCGCAGGCCCGCCAGCTCCTCCTCGAGCTGCTCCCGGCCGATGGCCCCTGTGGGTCCTTCGGTTCCGTCGCCCGGGTTGTCGACCACCGTGTGCAGGTCCACCGGCGGCTTGGGGATGCTCGCCGGCGAGGTGACCAGGCGGGTTTGCACCTGGCCGGTGCGCATTCCCTCGCGGACGACGAGATTGCGGAGCACACCGGTGCGATCGCGCCGGTCGTAGGCGGGGATCTCCTCGCGTCGGGCCCAGTCCCTGACCTCGTTGCGAGCGGCGTTGTTGCGCTCCGAGGCGAGCAGGCAGTCGTCGGCGTCCACGACCTCGGCCCAGCTGCCGCGGCGATGGAACCCGAGCACCAGCTCCCCGCGGCGCTCGCCGAACGAGTACTCGAGCTTGTTGCGGTAGCGCCAGTGCTCGATCGCGGGCTCGATCGGCTCCAGCTCGAACCCGTCCAGGCCTCCGAGACGGCGCAGCGCGTCGTCCACCAGCCGCGACTTCTCCGACAGCTGGCGCTCGTAAGGCAGCCCCTGCCAGGGCGCACCCGGACATGGCTCGCCGTCGTGCCGGCATCGGTCGGGGACTCTGTCGGGGCCGGGATCGATCAGCTCGACGGCGGCGCCCTCGGCGAAGTCCCGCTTCGCCTTCGCCAGCCGTACCCGCACTCGGTCCCCCGGCAGCGCGCCGGATACGAAGACGACGTAGCCGTCGGATCGGGCCACGCCCCGGCCGCCCTGGGCAAGCGACTCGATCTCGAGCACGAGCTCCTGGCCGCGGCGCGGTCGCGAGGCTCGCACGGTCGCCGGGGTCACCACGCGCCTATCGTTGCAGCCTTGGGGTTCGACCTCGACTCCTACCGACGGCGGGCGGAGGGCTTCAGCGAGCAGCTGGGTCGCGAGTACTACCTGCACCTGGCGGGACGCAAGCCCGATCTCGAGCTGGAGCCGATCTACAGCAGCTACGCCGAGCTGTTCACCCGTGAGGCGGCGGGGCGGCTCCGGGAGCTGATCGCTCGGACGCCAGGCGGCGAGGAGCATCGGCGCCTTCGCTACCTGCTCCACTTCTGCGTCGAGGGACTGATCGGCGCGGAGACCAGGGCCGAGTCTGCCGAGCTCGCGCGCCTCGAGGCGGCGCTCGAGGTCGATCCCGGCGACGGTCCGATCCCGTATCGCGCCGTGGCGGTGGAGCAGGCGAACGAGCCCGATGTCGAGCGCCGCAGTCGGTTGGAGGCGGAGCGAAACCGGGCCCTGGAGGAGCGGCTCAACCCGCTCCATCGCGCATCTCTGGAGCGGGCACACGAACTCTGTCGCGCGTGCGGCTGGCCCAGCTACGCGGATGCTCACGCGGAGCTTCGCGGCATCGACCTGGAGGCTCTGGCGCGTCCAGACGTCGGGCTTTCTGGTTCAGACCGACGACCGCTATCGGGAGCTCGTCGACCCTCGGCTCGAGCGCCAGGGACTGCCCCCCCTTGGCCAGCTTCGGCGCTCCGACCTGCCGCGGTTCTTTCGTGCCACGGACCTGGATCAGCTGTTCGAGGCCGGGCGCCCAATCGATTCACTGAGGGTGACGTTGGCGGGGTTGGGCACCGAGATGGACCGGCAGCGGAACGTCCACCTGGACACCGAATCGCGGCCGACCAAGTCGGCGCGGGCGTTCTGCTCGACCCCGCGGGTGCCCGACGAGGTCCATCTGGTGATCGCACCGCACGGAGGCCGAGACGACTACAGCGCCTTGTTCCACGAGGCGGGCCACGCCCAGCACTACGCCCATGTCGATCCCGGTCTGCCGGTGGAGTTCCGGCGGCTCGGGGACAACTCGGTGACTGAGTCGTTCGCGTTCCTGCTCGAGCATCTGCTCGAGGAGCCGCCCTGGCTGCGGGAGTGCCTGGGGGCCGAGGACCCGGCGCCGGCCGTCGCTCACGCTCGCGCGTCCCGCCTGATGCTTCTGCGCCGCTACGCGGCCAAGCTCGTCTACGAGCTGGAGCTGCACGGCAGCTCCAGCGAGCTCGAGCGGATGCCGGCCCGCTACGCCGAGCTGCTCAGCGCGGCGACGGGCGTTCGGTGGCCACACGAGAGCTGGCTGGCCGACGTCGACGAGGGCTTCTACGCAGCCTGCTATCTGAGGGCGTGGGCGCTGGCGGCTCGGTGGCGAGTGGCGCTCCAGGAGCGCTACGGCGAGGCGTGGTTCGAGTCCTCGGCGGCCGGTGAATGGCTACGTGGCCTGTGGCGTCACGGCCAGCGGCTCGATGCGGTGGAGCTGCTCGCGGACGCCGTCGGGGAGGACCTCGACTTCGCCGAGCTGGCGAAGGACTTCTGAGCCGTCCGGCTCGCCGCGGCTCTACTTCAGTCGCCGCTCGATCTCGTCCAGGACGCCCTTGCGCGCCTTGCCGCGCTTCTCGCGCGCTCGCACCTGGCGCAGCTCCGGTGGGCTGAGGTCGCGCAGCCTCGACTTGACCTGGTTGGCCGTCAGCTGGTCGTAGGCGGTGATCGGCCCGCCCGCGGTCACCCCGGCGCGGCGGCGAAGACGATCGGCCCTGGCAAGCGGCTCATCGGCGGCGTCGCGCGCGGCGCGCGCCGCCCTGCCGGCGGCGGCGCTCGCCCGGCGGCGAGCCGGGGCGACGCGGGTGTCGAGCCCCTGCACGGCCTGATCGAGCAGGCGCTCGAGCTGCTTGACCAGGTCGTCGCTGTACTGGCGGCCGCGGGTGACCAGGCTGCTGATCAGCTCGTTGGCGTCTCCGCGGGTCATCCGGCCGCGCTTGACCGCATCGTCGACGACCTCCTGGAGCCGATCGCGCGACAGGGTCACGCTTCGCTCCAGCGCGTCGCGAAACGCCTCGACGCTCTTGTCGGTGCGCTCCGAAGCGGAAGTGGACCGCGACGAGGAGC
This sequence comes from uncultured bacterium, assembly GCA_963811625.1. Taxonomy (GTDB): domain Bacteria; phylum Actinomycetota; class Thermoleophilia; order Solirubrobacterales; family 70-9; genus AC-56. The sequence goes on from CAWERS010000005.1 coordinate 278,991, forward strand.
GACCGCCGCTCGCCCGCCCGGCCGAGGTCGATTTGCGCCCGCCGCCCGATCGGGAGCGCCCTGAGCTGGTCGCCATTCAGTTTCCTCCTGGTCGCGATGTCGGTGTGACCATGACTATCTCAATTCCGGCGGGGTCGCGGGGTTGGTCGTCGAGGAGGGGGGTTGTCAACCCGGTCGAGGTGAAAGCGGGCGCTGACCGGCGCATGGTCGGAGAGGCGGATCGCGAGTCCGTCGAATTCGACCTCCCGCGCCTCGGGCGGCCAGGCGTGAGCCGGCTCCACGACCTCCAGGCCGCGGGTGAGCAGGTGATCGATCGCCCCCGGCTCCGTGGGACCGGCGAGGCCGAGCCGGTTCGCGAGCTCGCGATAGAGGCCGCCGGCGCTGGGGCGAAGGTTGAAGTCTCCCCCGAGGATGAGCGGATCAGCGCCCGCCCAGGCGACGGTGGCCTCGGCCGCGCGCCGGATCTCGGGATCGGCGAGCTGGTCCGGGCCGCTTGCGTGCAGGTTGGCGACGCAGAGCCCGGGGCCGAGGCGGGCGAAGTCGACCTTGCGCCGCTCGGGCCGGCGACGCAGGAGAAGCTGGCGTCGGTCGCGGATTCGCTCCGCCAGCGATCCACGAACCAGGGTCAGATTGGAGCCGCCTCCCCAGGAGCCGAGCAGGTCGGGGTTGCGGCGCGCCAGCGCCCCCCGGATCGATGCCGGCCAGTTGCGCGAGGTGAGGGTGAGCAGCTTCTCGGCGGAGCAGGTGGCCGCCAGCCCCGGTGCCCAGCGGGGTGGGCATTCCTGGAGCAGCGCCACGTCCCAGGGCGCCGACGCGAGGACGCCCGCCACCTCGCCGAGGAGGTCGCGGTTCACTTGCAGGTGGGTGGCATTTCGCTCGCTGGTGCCGAGGAGGCGTGAGCGCCGGGTGAACAGGGCCGGGTCGGGCGGGTGGTCGCGGCCGTTGAACAGGTTCCAGGTCAGCGCCTCGATCTCCATCGCCGGAAGTCTGGCGCCCCGGCGCTGGCTGAAGGCGCCCAGGGCCGGTGAGACGTGGGGCGTACCATCTCCGGCTTCCGATGGCCCGCGACTTCCTGACCGGCGAAGAGCTGACCCGTGAGGAGCTGATCCGGCTGCTCGACCGTGGTTTGGAGCTGAAGCGCGGGCGTCGGAGCCGGGAGGGGGCGGACGCGCTCGCCGGCAACAGCGTGGCGCTCGTGTTCGAGAAGCCGTCGACCCGGACCCGGGTCTCGTTCGAGGTCGGTGTCGCCGAGCTCGGGGGGACGCCGGTGGTGCTGCGCGGTGACGAGCTCCAGCTCACACGGGGGGAGTCCGTGGCCGACACCGGTCGGATCCTGTCCCGGTACGTGAGCGCGATCGTGGTCAGGGCCGGCGCGGACGACGTCGTCCGGGAGCTGGCGAATGGCGCAGAGGTGCCTGTGGTCAACGGCCTCACCCCCGGCCATCACCCATGCCAGGCGCTCGCCGACCTGTTGACGCTCCGCGAGCGCTACGGCGATCTCGACGGTCTCAAGGTCGCCTACGTCGGCGACGGCAACAACGTCGCCCGCTCGCTGGCGGTGGTCGGCGGGGCCGCCGGTGTCGAGGTGAGGGTCGCCTCGCCCGACGGATATGGCCTGGAGTCAGGGCTCACGGCGCTCCAGACGACCGACCCGCTGGAGGCGGTGGCCGGCGCCGCCGCCGTCTACACGGACGTCTGGGTGAGCATGGGCGACGAGGTCGATGCCGATCGCCGCCGGGCCGACCTCGCCCCCTACCAGGTCAACGCAGACCTGCTGGCGACGGCGGCCGACGGCGCGATCGTGCTCCACTGCCTGCCGGCCCACCCGGGCGAGGAGATCACCGAGGAGGTCCTCTACGGCGAGCGCTCCGCCGTCTGGGACCAGGCCGAGAACCGCCTCCACGCCCAGAAGGCGCTGCTGGAGCTGCTTCTGGCCAGCACCTAGACTGGGCCCGGAGGCCCCGTGGTGTAACGGTTAGCACGCCAGGTTTTCAACCTGGAAGCGTGGGGTTCAACTCCCCCCGGGGCTATCACCAGCCCATCCAATCGTCCAACCCAGCTGAGCGCGTCGCGTGCAACCCGAGATCCATCTAGGCCCGGTCACCCTCCAGACCTTCGGGATCGCCTTCGCGCTCGCCTTCCTCGCCGCCGGCGCGCTGGTCGCAAGGCGGCTCGGCGAGCTCGGCAAGCCCACCGACTGGGCCTACGAGATCGTGCTCGCGGCGCTGGCGGGCGGGATCATCGGAGCGCGGCTCGATTTCGTGATCGAGAACTACAGCTCGGTCAAGGACGACCTGCTCGGCAACATCTTCTCCGGCTCGGGGCTGGTGTGGTACGGCGGCGCAATCGGCGGCGCGATCGGCGTCACCCTGTGGGCGTGGCGTCGCGGGATGCTGGGTGCCGCGCTCCTGGACCTGTGCGCGGCGCCCCTGGCGCTCGGCTACGCGGTCGGGCGAATCGGCTGTCAGGTGTCGGGCGACGGCGACTACGGGAAGGCCTGGGACGGCCCCTGGGCGATGGCCTATCCCCACGGCACCAAGCCGATCGACACCACCGTTCACCCGACTCCGATCTACGAAACCCTGGCCATGGGCATGGTCGCCTATCTGCTGTGGCGCCTGCGCGACCGCTACCAGGCCGGCGCCCTGTTCTGCATCTACCTGATGCTCGCCGGCGGCGAGCGGTTCCTGATCGAGTTCATCCGTCGCAACGACGACGTCTTCGTCGGTCTCACTCAGGCCCAGCTGATCAGCCTGGGGATGGTCGCTGCGGGTGCGGCCTGGCTGGCCCTGAAGGCGAGCCGCGGCACCCTGACGCGCGCCACGGCCTCGGCATCCGGCTAGCGGAGGCCGCTCAGGCGGAGCGCAGGAGCCCGCCGTCGAGCGGGATCACGGCGCCGGTCAGATAGCCGGCCCGATCCGAGCACAGGAACGCGACCAGGTCCCCGTACTCGTCCGGAGCCCCGAGCCTGGCTGCCGGCACCCCTTCGTGCGCGCGACGCTCCATCTCCTCCCAGGAGCCCCAGTTGGCGGCCAGGCGATCGGTGGCGAACCTCCCGGTGGCGACCGTGTTGACGGTGATCCCCTCACCCGCGACTTCGGTGGCGAGCGTCTTCAGGAACCCGACCGTCGCCATCCGGTGGGCGTTCGAGAGGGCGAGGTGGGGGATCGGCTCCACGACCGAGGTCGAGCCCACATTGACGATCCGTCCCCAACCGCGCTCCCGCATCCCCGCGAGCACGGCCTCCACCAGGGTGCGCGGAGCCAGCACCAACGACCGGTAGGCGCGCTCCCACTCCTCCTGCGGGTTGTCGAGCGCGCCGCCCAGCGGCGGCCCGCCGGTGTTGATGACCAGGATCTCGACCGGGCCAAGGGCCGCCTCCACCTCGCCCGGAAGCAGCGCCAGCCGATCGAGGTCATCGGTGTCGGCCTCGAACGCGACCACCTCGCCCGGAATCTCCGTCGCAGCTTCGTCGAGGCCCACGCGCGAGCGACTTGCGATCGCCACCCGTGCGCCCTCTCGCGCCAGGGCGCCGGCGATCCCGCGGCCGATCCCGCGGCTCGCCCCCATCACCAGGGCGGTCTTGCCGGAGATTCCCAGGTCCACCTCGCGCAACCTAGATCATGGCCACTTACGACACGTCTCGGAGCCAACCCGTCGGCCGGTGGTGGGGTACGGTCCCATCGAGATGGTTGGGGGTGACCTCTACGAGCGGATCGTCGATGCGGCCAATGCGATCTACGGATCGCACGAGCACCGGAGGGCGTTGCACGCCAAGGGCCTCTACTGCTCGGGGACGTTCACGGCAACCCCCGAGGCGGCAGCCATCTGTCGCGCCGCCCACTTCGGAGGGGACCCGGTTGCGGCGCTGGTCCGGTTCTCGAACGGGAGTGGAGATCCCGAGGTCCATGACGGCCGGCGCGAATCGCGCGGCATGGCGGTCAGGCTCCGTCCCGACGGCCCGGAGTCGGACATCCTCGCGGTGACCACGCCGGCGTTCGTCGTCCGAACCCCGGAGGAGTTCCTCGAGCTGATGAAGCTGCGAGAGCCCGACCCCGAGACCGGCCAGCCCGACTTCGACAAGCTCGCCGCCTTCCTCGCCGCCCATCCCGAGGCGCAGACGGCCGTCAACGCCACCGTCAACGTCGAGCCGCCTGCAAGCTACGCGACCCTCGCCTACTACTCGCCACATGCGTTCCAGCTCCTGGACGCCGCGGGGAATGGCACCTGGGTCCGATATCGCTGGCGACCCGAGGCGGGTGAGGCGAGGCTTCCCGACGACGAGGCGAACGAGCGTGAGCCCGACTACCTTCGCGTCGAGCTCGAGCAACGGCTCGCCGGTGGGCCGGTTGCCTTCGAGCTCCTGTTCCAGGTGCGCGGGGAGGACGACCCCCTTGACGACCCGACCGCCGTCTGGCCCGACGAGCGCCAACTGGTCTCGGCCGGGCGGCTCGAGCTCGCGAAGCTGGTCGACGACCCGGAGTCCGGCGATCACATCGAGGTCTTCGACCCCACCCGCGTGGTTGACGGGATCGAGCTCTCCGACGATCCGATCCTGCGCACTCGCGAGCGGGCCTACTCCGTCTCGGCGTACCGGCGCCTGGGTGTGGAGGTGGAGAGCCCTTCCACTCCGCCGCCGAAGGGGTAGCGACCGACCCGCTGCCGAATCCGGTGCGGCCATAATCCAGCCCAGGGCGGTTAGCTCAGTTGGGAGAGCGCCTCGTTTACACCGAGGAGGGCGCCGGTTCGAGTCCGGCACCGCCCATCCGAGAAGCCCGCAAACTGAAAGGGGAACCGATGTCGGTCGAGCAGGCGCTGGCTCAATTCAAGGAGACCGAGGGCGGGGAGTCCTTCCGGCTCCAGAACTCGAAGCTGCTCAAGGTTGAGCTGGCCGGTGTGACTGTCGAGGCCAAGCTCGGCTCGATGGTGGCCTACCAGGGTGACGTTCGGTTTGAGCACGCGGGCTCGGGCGGGGTCTCGCGGATGCTCAAGAAGGCGATGACCAGCGAGGGAACGGATCTGATGAAGGTCTCCGGCACCGGCGAGGTGTTCTTGGCCGACATGGCCCAGGACATCCAGCTCTTGAGGCTCGAGGACGACCGGATCACGGCCAACGGCGCCAACGTGCTCGCTTTCGAGGATGGAATCGACTGGGACATCAAGCGGGTCGAGGGCGCCTCGGGGGCCCTCGCAGGCGGCCTCTACAACATGGAGCTAGCGGGCTCTGGATGGGTGGCGCTGATCTCCGACGGGCCGCCGGTGCTGATCGAGCTCGACGGCGAGGAGACGTATGCCGACCCGCAGGCGGCGATCACCTGGTCGAGTGGGCTGACCAGCTCGATCAAGACCGACGTCAACCTGAAGACGTTCATCGGGCGCGGCTCCGGCGAAACCGTGCAGGTGTCGTTCTCGGGCTCCGGCTGGCTCCTGATCCAACCCTCCGAGGGGCGGATCGCGGCCGGCTCCGGCTCGGGCGGCGCCAAGGGCGCCCTGGGCAACCTGCTCGGCGGAGGGTAGTCCCGGAGCTGAGCCCATCGGCCCGCAACGGCTTCAGCGAGCCTCGCCCCAGATCGTCCGCTGGTGGAGCAGCTGGGTGACGGTCACGAGGCGATAGCCCCGGCCGCGTAGCGTGTGGATGATCTTTGGCAGCGCGGCCACCGTCTGGCTTCGGTTGCCGCCACCGTCGTGCATGACCACGATCGAGCCCGGACGGGTGGCGCCCACCACGCGGCTGTAGATCGCTCCTGCTCCAGGGGTTGACCAGTCCTGGGGATCGACGTCCCAGACCACCGTCGCCATCCCGAAACCGCGCGCGTCCGACAGCACCCGCGAATCGAAACCCCCACCCGGTGGGCGAAACAGGCAGGGCTCGAACCCGGTTGCCCTCTTGATCAGCCTGTTGGCCTGTCCCATGCTGGCGCTGCCGGGGCGCGTCTCGTGGTGCATGCTGTGGTTTCCGATCTCGTTGCCGGAGGCGATCACCGCTCGCGCGCTCGACGCGTACCCGGGGACCTGCGCTCCGATCTCGAAGAAGGTCGCCTTGGCGTGTTCGCGCTTCAGGATCTGAAGGACCTTCGGCGTGTAGCGGCTCGGCCCGTCGTCGAAGGTGAGCGCCACCCGCTTGTGATTTCGAGGGCCATGGAAGACCGGGCTGGCACCTGCCGTGCAGCCGGCCGGCTGCACGGGGTGGAGGTGGAACTTCGCCCAGCGCCCGCTCGGCGCGCGATCCGCGCACCCTCGCCGGCAGGGACGACCCGTCCAGCCGCTCAGGTATCGCCAGAAATAGACGCGCGGGGTGAGCCCGATGGCGCTGGCCCGCAATCGGGCCACGATCGAGCGGGGCCCGTGACGCTTCACCCGTGCCCGGATCCGCTCGAATGACTTGACCGACCCGTTCCCGCGCAGTCGTGCGTAGCCGAGCACCTCCCTGCCATGTCGCTTTGGCCCGAAGCAGAGCTGGCGGACGCCGGCCGCACCGGCGCGGTGGATGTGCACGCACAGGAACCGCGACTCGGGCTTGGCGAGATCGGGACGGCGGTCGAGCTGCTCGAGCCCGAAATCGCCCCTCGTCCGCACGTGCAGCCGGACGTCCCGGATTGCCTGGTCCACGCCCATAGCGCGGATGTCGAGCGGTCCCGCGGTGTCGGCGGGATCGCGGTGGCGCCCGCCGCGTCCGGCGGCCGACGGCACCGCAACGATCCCGACAATCGCGGCCAGCACCGCCGCAGCTCCGACCAGCCTCCCCGCAAGCATCCCGCGCTCCATCTGGTCCGATCCGCGACGCATCCGACGCCCATTCTCGCGATACTTGCGCCGCAGGGCGGCGCGGCCCGCTGCGCCCCCAGATCAATATGCGCGCCCCCAGTCTCAAGCGAGGGCCGGCAGGCAGGCGGCCCGGCCCGTACGCGCGCCGGCGTTCAACGCGCCTCGCGCGGCTCGCGGCTGCCCTGGCGACGCTGATCGCCGCGTCCCTGTTCGCGGTCGGTCTGATCGATGCCGCGGGCGACGGGGCTGCGGCGGCGGGCGGGGGCACCGGCACCGGAACCCCTGGGGGCACCGGCAGGGGCAACGGCTCCGGCAACCCGTATCGGGGAAACGGGATGTGGATCTGGTACATGAGCCGCTCCAGCGGCGGGGACCCAAAGCGGATCGCTCGCAAGGCGCGCCGCCACCGGATCCGCACCGTCTTCATCAAGAGCTCTGACGCGGGCGACGCGTGGAGCCAGTTCACCCGCAGCCTCGTGTCCGCGCTCCAAGCCCGTGGGTTGCGGGTCTGCGCCTGGCAGTTCGTCTACGGCCACCATCCCGGGGCCGAGGCCAAGCGCGGCGCCCAGGCGGTCCGCAAGGGTGCCGACTGCCTGGTGATCGATGCCGAGTCGCACTACGAGGGGCGCTACGCCGCGGCGGACACCTACATCGACAAGCTCCGGCGCAGGATCGGCGCCAAGTTCCCGACCGCCCTGGCCAGCTTCCCCTACGTCGACTATCACCCGGGCTTCCCGTATTCGGTCTTCCTCGGCAAGGGGGGCGCGCGCTTCAACCTGCCGCAGGTCTACTGGCGGGCGATCGGGGTCAGCGTCGGCGACGCCTACAAGCACACCTTCGTCTTCAATCGCGTCTACCGACGGCCGATCGACCCGCTCGGTCAGACATACGGCAACCCTCCGGTTCGCCAGATTCAGCGGTTTCGCAAGCTTGCCAACTCCTACGACCTCGACGGAGTCAGCTGGTGGGACTGGCAGGAGACCTCGAGGAAGGGGTGGCGGGCGCTGGGCAAGAAGATCGACAAGGGGGTCTCCGGCGTCCACAGGCCGCGCGGCTACCCCACCCTCGGGAAGGGCAGTCGCGGAGACCTCGTCGTCTGGGCACAGGAGCACCTCAAGGGAGCCGGCGAGAAGCTGCGGGTGAACGGCGTCTACAGCCGCTCCACGGTGCGGGCGGTGAAGGGCTTTCAGCGCTCCAAGCGGCTGGCCGTCGACGGGAAGATCGGCGCCGAGACCTGGCGCCCGCTGCTCGCCCAGCGCCCGAAGATGGTCGACTGGTCGAGCAGGTCGCGAAGCAAGGCCGGCCCGGTTGCCGCGGCCCCGCGCTCCGCCTCGCTGCCGGCGATCCACGACGAGATCCCGCCGCCCGCCGACCGCTGAGCAGCGGCGGGGCGCCCGCCCTGGGGCGGAGCCCAGCGGCTACGATCGGGCCGGAGAGCCGGTAGTGGCGAGGATCGAGAACTACAGCCCCGGGCAGGTCGTCGTCGACGGCGTGAAGCTGAACCGCGACGTGATCGTGCTTCCGGAGCGGGTGCTGCCCAACTGGTGGCGCCGCGACGGGCATTCGCTCGTGATCGAGGACCTGGAGGACGTCATCGACGAGCTTCCGGAGCGGCTGATCGTCGGCTGCGGCTATTCGGGCCGGCTCGAGCCCGATCCAACCGTGATCGAGGCGCTCGCGAAGCGCGGGGTGAAGGTCGAGGCGCTGCCGACCGCCGACGCGGTGGCCCGGTTCGAGGAGCTCGAGGCGAGGGATCCCGCAGTCGTCGCAGCGGCCCTGCACCTGACTTGCTGATCGTCCTCTGGGCCGTGGCGCTGGCCTTGGCGGCGCCGGCGACGGCCGCCGCGGAGGAGAACCTCGCCGACGAGCCCCCGTTCGGGGGGCACCTGCCGCCACCCCTCGTCCAACCCCCCTCCCACACCCGGCCGCCGCCCGGCTTCCGTCTCAGCGCAGTCGATGCGATCGAGGCCGCTGACCGCGCGCCGGCGGTTCGCGCCGAGCGCGCCCAGACCCCGGAGATGCGCCCGGCCGCCTTCGAGCGTGGCCGTGACTGGCAGGTGAGCTACTACGTCGGCTCGGATGGCGCCCGCACCGAGGTCGCCGAGGCGATCATCGGCGGCGACACCGGCGTCTTGGTCGGCGCCTGGCACGACCACCAGCTCGACGACCCGCTGGCGCGGGGCTACTCGGGCGCGATCGCCCAGAAGGTGAACGCGCCCTACGTCTGGCTGCCGCTCTGCCTGCTGTTTCTCATCCCCTTCCTCGATCCCCGCCGGCCGCTTCGCCTGCTTCACCTCGACCTCCTGGTGCTGCTCGGACTCGGGATCTCGCTGTTGTTCTTCAACCGGGCCGCGATCACGGCCTCGGTGGCCCTCACCTACCCGGTGCTCGGCTACGTCCTGGCGCGGATGCTGTGGGTTGGCTTTCGGCCGCGTGAGGGAGCCGGGCCCCTGGTTCCGGTGGTGCCGGTGCGCTGGCTCGCGATCGGGGCGGTCGTCCTTGCCTGCGGGCGGATCGCCCTCAACGTGGCCGACTCGCACGTGATCGACATCGGCGTCGCCGGCGTCATCGGCGCCGACCACATCACGCACGGCGAGAACCTCTATAACGGCGGCTTCGCGCCGGGGGTGGGGATCCGGGGCGACGTCTACGGCCCCCTCAACTACCTGGCCTACGTGCCGTTCGAGACGGTGTTCCCGTGGCACGGCCAGTGGGACGGCGTCCCCGCCGCCCACGCCGCAGCGATCGCCTTCGACCTGCTGACCGCGCTCGGTCTGCTGGCCCTGGGACGGCGGCTTCGGCCCGGGCCGGACGGATCCGCCCTGGGGATCTCGCTCGCCTTCGCCTGGCTCGCCTATCCGTTCACGCTCTACACGATGAACGCGAACGCCAATGACTCGCTGGTTGCGGCGACCCTGGTCGGGGCAATGCTGGCGCTTCGCTCCCCGCCCCTGCGGGCCGGTGCCCTGGCGCTCGGCGCCGCGGCGAAGTTCGGATCAGCGGCGCTGGCGCCGCTGTTCGCCACCGGCACCGGCGAGCGGCGGTGGCGCTCGGCGCTCGTCTTCTCGGTGGCTTTCGCCGTGGTGGCGGCGCTGCTCGTGCTCCCCTTCCTCCCCGACGGGGGACTGCACGAGTTCTATGACCGCACGCTCGGTTACCAGGCCTCGCGCAGCTCGCCCTTCAGCGTCTGGGGGCTTGCCCCCTCGCTCGACTTCCTGAGGCCGATCGAGCGCGCCGGGGCCGTGCTCCTGGCCCTGGCCGTGGCCGCTATGGCCCCGGCGCAAGAGCCCGATTCAGGTCGCCGCCCTGGCCGCGGCGGTGCTGATCGCCGTCCAGCTCGGGGCCACCCACTGGTTCTACTTCTACGTCGTCTGGTTCCTGCCCCTGGTGCTCGCCGCCCTGTTCGTGGCCCAGCCGAGCCGGCTCAGGCGATCCGCGTCTTCAGCAGGCCAAGGGTCGGCGAGCTGATCGCGAGCTCGTCCCCGGGCGCCAGCCACACCCTCGGCTCTCGGGTCGACCCCACCCCGGCGGGCGTCCCGGTGGAGACGATGTCTCCAGGCTCCAGCGTCATCAGCGACGAGAGCCGCGAGACCAGCTCGGCGAAGCCGAAGATCAGGTCGTCGGTCCGGGCCGACTGCATCGGCTCTCCGTTCAGGGCCAGCTCGAAGGAGACCGCTCCGTCGGCCAGCGCCTCGTCGGGGGTGACCAGCGCCGGCCCGCAGGGCGCCGAGCCATCGAAGACCTTCCCGGGCATCCACTGCGGGGTGGCGAACTGCAGGTCGCGGGCCGAGAGGTCGTTGAAGAGCATGTAGCCGGCGATGCATTCGACGGCGTCGTGCTCGCCCACCCCCACGCACCTGCGCCCGATCACAAGCGCGACCTCGGCCTCGAAGTCGACCTTGTCACTGGCCTCGGGGAGGCTGACGGTGGCGCCCGGCGAGGCCAGCGCGTTCGTGAACTTGGCGAAGAAGGTCGGCGCCCGGGGAAGCTCCATCTTCGCCTCCGCCGCGTGGGCGCGATAGTTGAGCCCGATGCAGATGATCTTTGGCGGATCCGGGACCGGCGGCAGAAGCTCCACCGAGTCGAGCGCCACCGTGGGTTGATCGCCGATCTTGCCGACCTCCCGCAGGCGGCCCGACCCGAGCAGCTCGCGCACGGTGGTGCTACGTTCGCCCAGGGCGGTCCCGACGTCGACCACGGCTCCGTCGCGAAGCACCCCCGCCCGCGCGTTCCGATCGGCTCGATAGGTGACGATCCTCATCGCCGCCCGCAGGCTATCCACCTAGAATCAGCCGCAGCGGGCCAGCCGCCCGCAGTTCGCCGGGGGCGTAGCTCAGTTGGTTAGAGCGCCGGCCTGTCACGCCGGAGGTCGCGGGTTCGAGTCTCGTCGCTCCCGTCAAAGAGCCCATGGTTGTGCGGTTTTCGCCGTACGTGATCTCGCACTGGGACCCGGACGGCGAATATCGCCCCGTCGAGAGTCGGGGACGATTCGGGGGCACGATGCGCTGCTCCAATGGATGTCGCGCTGGCTCGAGGCCTGGGAGGAGTTCCAAGATGAGGTCGACGAGACGATCCACACCGGCGGCCCGGTCGTCGTCGCGGTCACCGTCAGGGGAAGGGGACGCGACAGCGGGATGGAGATCAGCCAGCGCCTTTTCCACGTGATCGAGCTTCGGGAAGGAAAGATCCTGCGGCTGTGGGAATACCTGGACCGCGACCAGGCGCTCGAAGCGGCGGGACTGCGAAAGCGGGCGATGTCGCCGAGAACGCGAAGATCATCCGCGCGGCCTACGGGGCCGTCAACCGAGGTGACCTCGACGGGGCGATCGTGGACATCGCGCCCGATTGCGAGTACTCCGCCTCCGGAGCGGTCCCGGGCGCGGTGGGCGTGTATCGAGGGCCCGAGGGAGTGAAGCGATTCATCAGCTCGCTCTGGGAGGAGTTCGAGGATCCTCGGGCCGAGGTCCACGAACTGATCGAGTCCGGCGACCACGTCGTGGTCTCGGCGACGGTCAGGGCCCGCGGGAGGCGAAGTGGCGTCGAGACCAGGTGGGAGACCTGGCAGGTTTGGTGCTCGTGCTGACCGGCGCCGGCGACGACGCCTTCTGCGCCGGCGCGGATCTGAAGGCCTTCGAATCGCTCGCGCACCGCTGCGCGTCGCCACGCGACCGCCAGGTTCGGCGTCCTCACCCGCCTCAACGGGCTCCCCTACATCGACGGCGGCACTCAGCGCCTGCCCCGGGCGGTCGGGCTTCCCCGGGCGCTCGACCTGCTGCTGACGGGCCGCGAGGTCGGGGCCGAGGAAGCCGAGCGGATCGGCCTCGTCAACGAGCTGGTCGAGCCCGGGCGGCACGTGGAGCGTGCCCGGGAGCTGGCGCTCCTGATCGCCAGCCACCCGCCGGACGCGATGCTGAACGACCGGCGGGCCGCGATCGAGGGCTACGGGCTGCCGCTCGCCGACGGGTTGGCCGTCGAGGCCCGCGCCCACGGCCTGTCGCTCGACGGGAGTACCTGAGACTGATCCGCCTCCGCGATCCCCTTATGTTTGACGTGGCCTCGCATGTTCGCGGTCGCACAGATTCGGATCGAGCGCCCGGACCTGATCGGGAGACTGACGGACGGGCTCGAACAGGGGTCGGTGATCCTGGTTGCGGACGCCGGGTTCGGGAAGACCACGGCGCTCGAGCAAGCGCTGGCCGAGTGGGGGAGGCCTACGGTATGGCTGTCGGTTACCCCAGCCGACCGCGCCCCCGGCCGGTTCCTGACGCGGTTGGTGCAGGGTGTGCGTTCGCAGCTTCCGGGCGCTGCCGAGGACCACGCTGAACGACTGGCCAGCGCGATCGAGCCGCTCGATGCGCACGCGGTGGCGCAGGACTTGGTGGGCGACCTCGAGCTGTTGCTGGTCGAGCCGCTCGTCTTCGCCATCGATGACGCGGAGCAGCTCGCGGGCTCGCCCTCGCTCGAGATCCTGGATCTGCTTCTTACACATGGCGCCGGTGCGCTTCGGGTGGGGATCTGCTCGCGACGGCCCCTGGACCTGAGGCTGGCGAAGCTCAGGGCCACCGGTCGCCTGCGGGAACTGGGAGCGAGCGACCTCTCGTTTTCGCCCGCCGAGTCCGCTGCCTGCATGCGCCTGGTGCACGGCCGGGAGCTGCGGAGCGAGGAGATCGAGGGGCTGCTCGCGGCAACGGAGGGCTGGCCCCTGGGCGTGGCGCTGGCCGCCGCAGCAGGGCCGGGCGCCGAGCAACTGCCGGCGCGAGGCCGCGAGGCGATCTTCGGATACTTGGCCGAGGAGGTCTTCGACGGCCTCGATCCGGAGCTCAAGCAGCGGCTGCTCGACGCGAGCATCGTCGATCAGCTCGATCCCCAGCTCGAGGAGGCGCTCGGCCTCCCGGAGGGGTTTCGCGCCGAGGTCGAGGCGTCCGGGATGGTCGTGCGGCCGCTCGGCGATTCGTACACGCTCCATCCCCTGGTGCGCGAGTTCCTCCGCGCCCGCCTAGACGAGGAGCGCGACCGGGCCGAGCTCTCCGCGCTCCATCGGCGGGTGGCAGGCGCTCTCGCATCGAACGGGCGGACGCTGGACGCGATCGAGCAGTGGCTGGCGGCTGGGGACTTCGGTTCGGCCGCCGACGCGATAACCGGGCACGGGGCCAGACTCGTCGGGACGGCACCCGAGACGGTGGCTGGCTGGCTCGATCGCCTTCCACCGGCCTTCGGCGAGCGCCCGGTGCTCCGTCTGCTCGCCGGTCGTCTGGCGGTGGGAAAGGGTGACTTCGAGGCGGCGGTGGAGCATTGCCAGGCCGGGGTCTCGGGGCTGGAGCGCGATCGTGCTCCCGAGGCGCTCCTCTGGGCCGCCCGCCTCGCTCTCACCGATGCGTACATCGCGGCGCTCAACCTCGAGGCGGCCGCCGAGGCCAGCGCCGGCGCCGAGGATGTGGGCCCCGAGGCCGGTCCGGCCGCTGCCTTCTGTGCGCTTCTGCATCCAGCCCTGCTGGTCCGCCGCGGCGTCGAGGGGTCGGGTCGGGCCCTGGACGCAGCCCTCGAGCGTCCGAGCGCGCGCGACCTGCTCGGTCAGGGTCTGGCGGCGTTCCGGGCCCACTACCTCGAGCTGCCGGCCGGACAGCTCGACGATGCGCTCGAGCATGTGAACGAGGGGGTGGTGCTTGGAGGCTGGTGACCCCTACAACCGCCTCGCCTACGTGCTCGCGTTCAAGATGGCGATCCACGAGGCGCGAGGCGAATTGGAGCAGGTCGCTTGAGGCCTTCGAGGATCTTCAGGCGGCGGCGCAGCGCACCGGGCTCGCCGGCTTCATCGGCGCCGGGTCCCGCCTCTCCGCAGCGACGATGCTCGCGCTGCTCGATCGGCCCGAGGAGGCGTGGGTGCAGCTGGAGCACGTCGATCGCGACTGGTCCTCGTGGGTGGGCTGTGATCGGTACGTCGCCCGCGCGCTCCTCGCCGCACAGGGCGGGAACCAGTCCTCCGCCGTCGCCGATGGCCGCCAGGCCCTGGAGGAGATGAATCGCATGCCCACCTTCGACCGCATACGGCCGGCGGCCGTGGTCGCACCACTCCTCTGCGATGCGGGCGAACCGGCCGTGGCCCGTGACGCGCTCGACGGCGTTCTCAAGGCGCTTGGCCCAGGCGAATCGGGGGCTCGCACCCGCACGGCGCTCGCCTGCGTCCTCTACCGGATAGGGGGAGGAGCGGGCAGCCTGCGAAACACTCGCTGCCGCATTCGACGAGGCCGGTGAGTCGGCGCGGTTTCTCCTTCGCAGCGAATGGCCCCAGGTCCAGGGCGTGCTCTGGAGCGCACTCGAAGCCGAGGCGCTGGACGCCGAGAGGGCCGTCGGGGCGCTCGACGCCGCCTTCCCCGGGGGGCCGCAGGTCGTGGCCCTGGTCGACCACTCACAGCCTCCGGTGCGTGCCGCCGCGCTCGCCGCCGCCGCCGCCTCGGGCCGCCCGGAGGCGCTCGCCCGTCTCGCCGCGAGTGATCCCGGAGAGGGGCCGGCGACGGACCCCGCGACCCGGGCGTTGCGCGAGCGCCTCGAGCGCCACCCGCCCCCGCTCGGGTTCCGGATGCTGGGGCGGTTCGAGATCCGCCGCGGGGCGTACGCGGTGGACGGGAGCCTCTGGGGGCGCAAGGTCGCGGAGCGCGTGGTGCGGTTTCTGCTGGTTCGCGGGGGTGAGCTGGTTCCCGAGGACGAGCTGCTCGAGGCCTTCTGGCCCGAGAAGCCCCCGGGGTCGGCACGGCGCGGGCTCCAAACAGCGATCTCGAGCGCGCGCGCAGTACTGGACCTGCCGTGGGAGCAGAGCCGACTGCACGTCCAGGAGCGCTCCTATCCCCTCACCCTTCGCGACGGCGATCGCCTCGACGCCCACGCGTTCGAGGCGGCGGCCCGCCGGGCACTCGCCGCCGCGGGGCCGGAGCGGATCGCGCGATGGAGGCTGCCACCCGGATCTGGACCGGGGAGCCGCTGCCGGAGGAGCGCTACTCCGACTGGGCGGCGAGCTGGCGGGAGGGCCTCGACTCCCTGTATGGCGAGTTGCTCGGTGCCCTGGCCGAGACCCACGGCCAGGCGGGGGATCACGCCGCGGCGACTCGGGCCGCGAGGGCGCTCGTGGACCTCGACCCGCTCGACGAGCACGCCCAGCGGCTGCTGATCGGGGCCTACGCGGCGGCGGGGCGCCGGGGCGATGCGCTGCGCCAGTTCCTCGAGTGCCGCCATGCCCTGGTCGAGCAGCTCGGGATCGAGCCCGAGGCCGAGACGCTCGCGCTCCAGCGCCGCATCCTCGCTGGCGCCTGACCGGCGTGAAGATCGCGTGACACCCCACCGCTATTGATCGCGGTGATGGACTCGACCCGCAAGACCTTCGTCGTCTCCGTGCGTGACCAGGAGGGGCCTGCCACCGTTCAGGAGGTGCGCACCGGGCGCAAGGCTCGGCTGTTGAACCTCGTGGCTGCGGTCGCCCTACTCGTGGTCGGCGCCTCGGCGCTCCCAGCGCGTTTGCGTCCAACGACCCCTGCACGCTTTCCCTCTCCAACCCCGGCACCTGGACCGGGGGGTCAGGTCGCGACGTCATCTGCGGCACCGGCGGGAACGACACGCTGATTGGCCAGGGTGGAGCTGATGAGCTGCGCGGCAAGGGCGGAAACGACCGGCTGTTCGGCGACTCCGGCAGCGACGAGCTGTCGGGCAGCTCCGGCGAGGATGAGCTGAAGGGTGGAATAGACAACGACACGCTGAACGGGGGAACGGGCAGGACGTATTGCGCGGGGAGGATGGAAACGATCTCATCCAAGCTCGCGACGGTGACATCGACAACATCAACTGTGCGGCGGGACATGACACGGCTTTCCTGGATTTGCTCGCCGATGTGCTGCAATTCGGCGTCATACTCAACTGCGAAGCCGTCTTCGTGGGCGCGGTCGGCGAGGGACCTAATGTCGCCATCTCGGACCGGACCCGCCAAGTCGGGGGGGACGGGTGGACGACCGTCAAGCTCAGGTGTCCCGCCTCGCTGCAGCAGCCCCCTCGCTGCAAGGGCAAGTTGAAGCTTCGGCTGCGCACCCGCCGCTCACTGCGCCGAACGGCGCCGAAGACCCGCTACAGCATCCGCCCGGCAAGACACGCCGCGTGGAGGTGCGCCTCTCGCGCCGCGACCGACACAGCCTTCGTCGGCACCGCCGCGCCGAGGGCGTGGTCACCTCGGTGGAGGCGGGACAGCACGGGGACAAGACGACGGTTCAGACCATCAAGCTCAAGCTGCAGCGCTGACCAGCCAGTGCTAGGCCCCTTCCAGATGCCCGTGGCACCCGTGCCAGAGCGGCCCACACTCGCTCTCGCCGGCGTGAAGATTGCGTGAGCGCCGGCTGGTATCCATCGCGGCCATGCCACCGATCCGTAACAGCTACGTAGTCTCGGTGCACGAGCACGACGGCCCGGCCACCGTCGAGGAGGTGCGCACCGGGCGCAAGGCTCGGCTGAGCTCCCTGAAGGACATCGGGAGCCAGATCGAGCGCTGGCTGCTGGAGTCGACGCTGGCTGCCGGGGACCGTGCCGAGGGGGGCAGATGATGCTCCGGCGCGCGATCCCGCTGGCGCTGCCGCTGGTCCTCCTCTGTTTCCTGTCCGGTGCCGCCGACGCCCAGGGGGCGACCTGCAACTTCGACGGTCCCGGCAACGACTGGCACACGCCACCAACTGGTACTGCGGCCAGGTCCCCGACAACGGCGACGACGTGACGATCGGCCCGTTCGACGTAGTCAGCGTCGCCGCTGATGCCAGTGCAGGCTCGCTGGCGCAGTCGGGCGGCACCGTGACCTTCTCGAGCGGTGCCACTCTCGCAGTCTCCGGATCGGCAGACGTAGGCAACAACCTTGCTGATCCGCAGAACGGCTCGTCTTCTGGGAGGGAAACGGCACCGTGACGGTTGGCGGGACTTCACGAAGACAGGCGACGGAACGCTGTACGTGAGGAACAACGGCGCCCGCAAAGCGCGGACCTCGTTCTCAATGACGACGGCAGCATCGACGAGGGGAGCATCTGCGTGGCTCCGAACGACAGCTCCGCCCCCGACCTGCCGCACCTGGTCATCAACGCCGATCTGACGATCACCGCGGGGGCGAGCGCCCAGGTCTTCAACTGCACACCCGGCGTGGCGCTGATCCAGGTCGGCTCGGACGGACACCTGATCAAGGCCGGTCCCGGGGCCACGACGAGCTTCACGCCGGTCGACAACGACGGCGCGCTGACCGTAGAGGCCGGAATACTGCACTTCAAGGGAGGTGCCAACAACCACTCCGGCGGCGCAACCAGCGACGGCGACTACCTGGCAGGCGACGGCGCCACGCTCGACTTCGAGGAGGGCGTGCCCCCTGTGATCGCCGGACGCCTCGGTGGGGATGGAACCATCGAGGCGAGGGCATTCGTGGACGTAAGCGCCGCCGCGACCGTGGACCCCAATGAGCTCCGCGTGTACGGCCCCGGCATCATCAACCTCGACGGGACCAGTTCCGTCACGCTGCCGGTTCTGACGCTCGACGGGAGCGGATTCCAGGCCACGCTCGACAGCGAGCGGCCGGTGACCGCCACGCAACTCAGCGTCACCAACGGCGCCATTCAAGGTCCCTTCACGCTGACGGTGGCCTCGGGCGGCAGCTTCTCGAAGACCGGATCCGGCCGCTTCTACGTCAGCAACAACGGCGTCCAGGGCGTCCAGAGCAGCGCCGACCTCGTCCTGAACGTGGATGCGAGCCTAGAAGGCGGCTCGATCTGCATGCCCTGAAGCATCTTTGCGGACCCTGACCAGCCGAACCTGCAGATAAACAAGGACTTCACGATCGGGGCGGGGGCCGACGCCAACGCTTTCCTCTGCGGCGACGCTGTCCCCCACGTCCACGTGAACGGACCGAACGGACACCTGCACAAGGCGGGGTCGGGAACGACGACCATGGTCGGCGTGCTCGAGGCAGCCGGGGGGACGGTGACCACCGGCGCCGGCCAGACGTTCTCGCTCACCAACGGCCTTGACCTGCTGGACGGTGGGGTGCTGCGCGGCTCGGGCCAGGTCACGGGCAACGTGACGAATACATCGGGGACCGTCCGTCCCGGCACCTCGCCCGGCACCTTGACCGTGACGGGCAACTACACCCAGGGGCCGGGCGGGACCCTCGCGATCGATGTTGAGGGCACCGCCCAGGGAACCGAGTACGATCACCTGGCGGTCAGCGGCGTGGCCACGCTGAACGGCACGCTGGGCGTGGTCCAGGGCGCGGGCTTCGATCCGCAGCTTTGGGACACGTTCCAGTTCCTGACCTCGGGATCGCGGACCGGAACGTTCGCCTCGCTCACGGGCTCCGACCTCCCGAGTGCGAAGAGCTACTCGCTCGACTATCCGGGCTCGCCGGACTTCGGCGCCCGCCTCGTCGTCGCGCTACCGCCCGGGTTCGTCGACCCGCCCACCCTCACCGACACCGACCCCGACTCGCCGGCCAACGACAACAAGCCCAGGATCAAGGGCTCAGCCGCCGGGGCCCAGACCGTGAAGATCTACAAGACCGCCGACTGCTCAGGCCCGGCGGTCGAGGTCACGGCGGCGGACTTCGGCTCCCCGGGCGCCACGGTGACCGTCCCCGACGACACGACGACGACGTTCCACGCCACGGGCGTCGATGACGCCGACAACGTCTCGGAGTGCTCGACCTCCTCGATCACCTACGTCGAGGAGTCGGTCCCCGACCCGCCCACCCTCACCGACACCGACCCCGACTCGCCCGCCAACGACAACAACCCCCGGATCAAGGGCTCAGCCCCCGGGGCCCAGTCCGTGAGGGTCTACAAGACCGCCGACTGCTCAGGCCCGGCGGTCGAGGTCCCGGCGGCCGACTTCGGCTCCCCGGGCGCCCCGGTCACCGTCCCCGACAACTCGACCACCACCTTCCACGCCACCAGCGTCGATGACGCCGACAACGTCTCGGAGTGCTCGACCTCCTCGATCACCTACGTCGAGCAGTCGGTCCCCGACCCGCCCACCCTCACCGACACCGACCCCGACTCGCCCGCCAACGACAACAACCCCCGGATCAAGGGCTCAGCCCCCGGGGCCCAGTCCGTGAGGGTCTACAAGACCGCCGACTGCTCAGGCCCGGCGGTCGAGGTCCCGGCGGCCGACTTCGGCTCCCCGGGCGCCCCGGTCACCGTCCCCGACAACTCGACCACCACCTTCCACGCCACCAGCGTCGATGACGCCGACAACGTCTCGGAGTGCTCGACCTCCTCGATCACCTACGTCCACATCGCCACCGGGCCGCCCCGGATCTCAATCGCCGACGTCTCCGAGCCTGAGGGCGACCGCCGCGGTGAATTCGCGCTCACCGTCTCCCTTGACCGACCGGCCCCCGCCGGCGGCGTCAGCGTCGACGTCCGCACCGCCGACGGCACCGCCACCGCGGCCGACAACGACTATGCCCCCCGATCGTTCCGGGTCTCCTTCGCCGAGGGCGAGACCAGCAAGCCAGTCTTCGTGCCGGTGATCGGTGACCAAATCGCCGAGCCGGACGAAAGCTTCACCGTCAACCTGACTAACCCGCAGAGCGGCACGATCCAAGACGGCCAGGGCGTTGCGACGATCGTCAACGACGACGGCCCGGTGCCGCAGATCTCGATCGACGACGTCTCCGAGGATGAGGGCAACGGCCGCGAGACCGACTTCGTATTCGCCCTCTCGCTCGATCACCCCGCTCCGGCCGGCGGTGTCAGAGTTGACTTCGCGACCGCCGACGGCACCGCCACCGCGGCCGACAACGACTACTTCGCCCGGTCGACCCGGGTCACCTTCGCCGGTGGCGAGACCAGCCAGCCGGTTGTCGTGCGGGTGAGGGGGGACCAGATCGCCGAGCCTGACGAGACGCTGATCGCCAACCTCTCAAACCCGCGGGGGGGCACGATCCAAGATGGCCAGGGCGTCGCCACGATCGTCAACGACGACGGCCCTGTGCCCCAGATCTCGATCGACGACATTTCCGAGGATGAGAGCGACCGGCGCAACGAATTCGCCTTCACGATCTCGCTCGACCGGCCCGCCCCGGCCGGCGGCGTCCGCGTCGACTACGCCACCTCCGACGGCACCGCCACCATCGCCGACAACGACTACGCCGCCCGGTCGGCTCGGATCTCCTTCGCCGGGGGCGAATCCAGCAGGCGGGTATTCGTCCCGGTGCTCGGGGACCGGATCGTCGAGCCCGACGAGAGCTTCACCGTCAACCTGGCCAACCCGCGGGGGGGCACGATCCAAGACGGGGAAGGCGTCGGCACGATCCTCAACGACGACCTGCCGCCGCCCCTGATCTCGATCGACGACGTCTCCCACAACGAGGGCAACTCCGGCTTCACGGACTTCACGTTCACCGTCTCGCTCGACCGGCCCGCCCCCGCCGGCGGCGTCAGCGTCGCCTTCGCCACCGACGACGGCAGCGCCGTCTCGCTCGGCCGCAACGTCGACTACCGCAACAACCGTGGAAGCCTCAGCTTCGCCCCCGGCGAGCAGCAGAAGCAGGTCACGGTCCAGGTCGTCGGCGACACCCGGGTCGAGCCGGACGAGAACTTCGCGGTCCGGCTCGCGCGGCCCACCGGGGGGACGATCGGCGACGATCACGGGGTCGGCACGATCGCCAACGACGACGCGCCCCCGCCCCCGCCCGCCCTGATCTCGATCGACGACGTCTCCCACAACGAGGGCAACTCCGGCTTCACGGACTTCACGTTCACCGTCTCGCTCGACCGGCCCGCCCCCGCCGGCGGCGTCAGCGTCGCCTTCGCCACCGACGACGGCAGCGCCGTCTCGCTCGGCCGCAACGTCGACTACCGCAACAACCGTGGAAGCCTCAGCTTCGCCCCCGGCGAGCAGCAGAAGCAGGTCACGGTCCAGGTCGTCGGCGACACCCGGGTCGAGCCGGACGAGAACTTCGCGGTCCGGCTCGCGCGGCCCACCGGGGGGACGATCGGCGACGATCACGGGGTCGGCACGATCGCCAACGACGACTGAACCTGCCGACGGTCGCCGACCCGACGTCTCCATCCGCCCGAGCGACTGGCCACGCTCGGCGTCGACTGCCGTCGACTGCATAGGGTCCCGGCATGGATGAGTTGACAGCGGTGATCTGCCGCTCGGGCCTTGCGGTGGCCGCGGGGGCGCTTGACCTGCTGCTTACGGGTCGCGAGGTGGGCGCGCAGGAGGCCGAGCGCATCGGCCTCGTCAACGAGGTGGTCGAGCCGGGTCGTCACCTCGAGCGAGCCTGGGAGCTGGCGCTGCTGATCGCCGGCCACCCGCAGGACGCGCTGCTGGCCGATCGGCGGGCGGCGATCGAGGGCTTCGGGCTGCCGCTGGCAGAGGGGCTGGAGGTCGAAGCCCGCGCCCACGGGCTGTCGCTGGACGGCGACGACTGACCGGTCCGCGCCGCATACACTCCCCCGCGTCACCCATGGGGAGGAGCCGGACGGCGAACAGACGGCGGCTTGTGCTCGGTGCTGCGGCGATCGCAATCGTCATGCTCCTGGGCCTGGGCGCGTTGGAGGCCGCCGGTCGGCTCGTCGAACGGACCGAGACGGTGACGGTTCCAGTCGACACCGGGCCGGGGGGAACGGCGGACGCAAGGGCGCGCTGTCCACGGGGCAAGCAGGTCGTGCTCGGGGGCTTCGCCGTGCCGCTCAACGTCGAGGACGTGAGCAACACACACCTGAAGCTGGGTGGGAAGCGCGCCTGGCGTGCCGCCGCGGTCAACTACGACGCCGACGAACCCACGACCCTCACCTCGGTCGCCTATTGCGCCCGGCTCAAGGGCATCGAGACGCGCGAGCGCACGGTGACCATTCCCGAACAGGGCCCCGGCGACCGGCCGGTCACCGTCGTCGCGGAGTGCCACCCCGGGGAGCGGCTCGCCTTCGGGGGATTCGACTACGATCAGGGAGCTCGGCCGGGCCTGATTAGCGACGCCTACCTGAGCGAGCTCCGGCGCACCGGCAAGCGGGGCTGGCGGGTGGGCGCGTTCAACTACGCCGGCTCGGCGCCGCTGACCGCGATCGCGTATTGCTCCGAGCAGGCGCCCAAGACCACGCTGGTCGAGGAGAAGGTGACCGTCGGGCCCTCGGGTCGAGGCCGGGTGAAGGCCAGATGCGATCGCGGTGAGCGTGTGGCCTTCGGCGGCTACAAGGCGGACGTGGACTTCGATACCGGGCTTCTGCTGCACGGGCTGCGGCGCACCAGCGCCCGCGCCTGGCAAGTCACCGCCCGCAACGGCTCGACCCCGGCCGACCTGACCGCGTACGCGTACTGCGCCGAGCGGTAGCAACTTCCCTTCCAGGGGCTCCCATCGAGCTACCGTGATCACGGTGGCGGATCAACCGACAGATCGAGAGCGCCAGGATCCCCGGCGCGGGTCGCTGCTGCTGCGCGATACGCCGCGCTCGCGGTGGGTCGGGATCCTGGTCAGCGTCGGCGCGGTGGCGGGGACCACGGCGCTGATCTACCCGCTTCGCCAGATCACGCCCTCGCCCTCGAACGGCGTCGTCTACATGCTCGCCGTGTTGCTCATCTCCACGTACTGGGGGCTCGGCTTGGGCCTGTTCACCGCGGTGACCAGCGCCCTGGCCTTCAACTTCTTCCACATCCCTCCGACTGGCCGGTTCATCATCGAGGAGCCCCAGAACTACGTGGCTCTGGGGGTGTTCCTGGCGGCCGCCCTGATCGCCTCGACGGTCGCCAACCTGGCCAGGACCCGGGCCGAGGACGCCGAGCGCCGCCGCGAGGAGGCCGACCTGGCGGCCGACCTGGCGCGACTGTTGCTGGGCGGGACGGATCTCAACGAGGCCCTCGGCGCGACCGCCACCCGCCTCGCGCAGGCGCTCGAGCTGCCCTGGGTCGCTCTCGAGCTGCACCAGGTCGAGGGTGAGCCCCGTCGCCTCGCACTCCCGCTGGCGATCGGCGACGGTCGCGAGGGCACCATGCTCGTCCCCGCCTCGATCGAGCCCGCCGTGTTGGTTCGCCTTCGCGATCGCGTCGTCCCGGCGCTGGAGGCGCTGTTGAGCGCGGCGCTCGACCGCGAGGCGCTGCAGGCGGAGGTGGTCGAGACGCGGGCGCTTCGGCGCTCGGACTCGGTGAAGACCGCGCTGCTGCGCTCGGTCTCGCACGATCTGCGCACCCCGCTGACGACGATCGTCACCGCCAGCACCGCGGTCGGCTCCCCGAGCCTCAGCGGAGAGGAGCGTCGCGAGCTCTCAGACAGCATCGGTCAGCAGGCCCGGAGGCTCTCCCACCTGGTCGACCAGCTGCTCGATCTATCCCGCCTCGAGGCGGGCACCGCCCAGCCGCGGCGGGAGTGGACCTCGATCGAGGAGTTGGTCCGAAGCGCGCTGGACGAGGTGGGGAACGGCGAGCGGTTCACGGTCTCGGTCGATCGTGACCTGCCGCTGCTGCAGGTCGACGCCGCTCAGCTCGAGCGGGCGCTGGTCAACCTGCTGGAGAACGCCCGCCGCTACTCCGGGGGACACGCCGTGAAGGTGCGGGTCGGCGCCGTCGGAGGGCGACTCAAGATCAGGATCGTCGACCGTGGGCCGGGCATCCCCTACGGTGAGCTGGCGAGGATCTTCGAGCCCTTCTACCGGGGTCGTGACGACGGCGAGCACCCGGGATCGGGCCTGGGCCTGGCGATCGCGCGAGGCTTCGTCGAGGCCAACGAAGGACGACTGACGGCCGAATCGCTTCCGGGCCAGGGGACGACCTTCGAGGTCGAGCTGCCTCTCGAGCGCGAATAGGGTTGCCGCCGTGAACGCTGCCTCGGTCCGGGTGCTGGTCTGCGACGACGAGCTGCAGATCATTCGAGCCCTGAAGGTGATCCTGCGCGACAGCGGCTTCGAGGTGCTGGCCACGGCGACCGCCAAACAGGCGCTCGACACGGCGGCAGTCGAGAACCCGGACGCGGCGATCATCGATCTGGTGCTTCCCGACGGGAACGGCATCGACGTCTGCGCCGAGCTCCGATCTTGGAGCGAGATGCCGATCCTGGTTCTCTCGGCGATCGGCGAGGAGGCGGAGAAGGTCCGGGCACTGGAGGCCGGCGCCGACGACTACGTGACCAAGCCGTTCGGTCCCCGCGAGCTGGTGGCGCGCCTGGAGGCGGCGCTGCGAAGAGCGGGCGCGGGTGCGGACCAACCCCTGCTGCGCGCCGACGGGCTCGAGCTCGACCTCGCCGCGCACTCGGTGCGCCTGAATGGGGACGACGTGCACCTGACCCCGACCGAGTTCGACCTCCTGCGGACCCTGATGGCCAACCGCGGGCGATTGCTGACCCACGGTGCGCTGCTGACCGAGGTGTGGGGCCCCGCATACGCCGACGACGTGGCCACGCTGCGCACCCATATCGCCAATCTCCGGCGAAAGGTGGAGCCCGAAGGGGTGGCGAGGCGCATCCGTACCGAGGCGGGGATCGGCTACCGGTTCGTCGACTGAGCTTCACGAGATCTTGATGGGAGCCGGCGGAACCTTGATTTCGCCTCGATATCCGCGAGCCAGGATGGTGGCATGGCAACGAATCTCGTCGCCGCCCTCGGCTCGCTCCTCCAGCCGGCGAGTTTCCTGAGCGGCGGCGGAACGCCGCTCGCCGACCTGGTCGCGATCGCGATCGCCGTCGTCACCTTCGCCTTCCTGTTCTGGGCCATCGACCTGATCGACCGGATCTGAGCTGATCGGAGCGCTGATGGACGGAGCGGACCTCTTCGGGTTGATCATCGGGACGCTCGTCTGCGTCTTTCTCGTCTACGCGCTGGTTCGCGGCGAGAGGCTGTAGATGGCCCAGGGGTATCTACAGCTCGCGGTCTTCGTGGCCGTGGTCGTCGCCCTGACCCGCCCGCTCGGCGCCTACATGGCGCGTGTGTTCAGAAACCAGCGGGTGTTCCTGACCCCGGTCATCGGCCCCGCCGAGCGCCTGACATACCGGGTCTTGCGAGTCGATCCGACCGACAGCCAGAACTGGAAGGTCTACGCCCGCAACCTGATCGCCTTCTCGCTCTTCTCGTGGCTGGCGCTGTACGTGATCCTGCGCACCCAGGGGATCCAGCCCTTCAACCCTGCGGGGTTCGACTCCGGCTCGTGGGACGTCAGCTTCAGCACCGCCTCCTCATTTACCAGCAACACCAACTGGCAGTACTACGGCGGCGAGACGACGCTCAGCTACTTCGCCCAGATGGCGGGGCTGACGGTTGAGAACTTCGTCACCCCGGCGGTCGGAATGTGCGTGATGGTGGCGCTGGTCCGGGGGACCATCGCCCGCAGCGGCGAGGGGCTCGGCAACTTCTGGCAGGACCTGGTCCGCGGCCTCTATTACATCCTCCTGCCGCTGTCGATCATCGTCGCCCTGATCCTTGTCTCGCAGGGCGTCCTCCAGACCCTTGGCGGTGCGGTGACGGCCACCACGCTCGAGGGAGCCAGGCAGACCATGGCGCTCGGCCCGGTCGCGTCACAGGTCGCGATCAAGCAGCTCGGCACCAACGGCGGCGGGTTCTTCAACGTCAACTCGACGATGCCGTTCGAGAATGCGACCCAGCTCTCGAACTTCGTCGAGGTGCTGTCGATCATCCTGATCCCGGCTGCCCTCACCTACACGTACGGCCGCATGGTCGGGCGCCAGCGTGAGGGCTGGGCGATCTTCGCCGCGATGCTGATCGTCTGGGTCGCCTTCATCGCCGTCATCTACCCCGCCGAGCAGCACGGCACTCCCGCCGAGCACAAGGCCGGCAGCCCCACCGCGGCCCTCGACGGCTCCACCGGCGGCAACCTCGAGGGCAAGGAGGTCCGAAACGGGATCGCCCAGTCGGGGCTCTGGGCGACCACGACGACGGTGACCTCGAACGGTTCGGTCGACTCAGCTCACGAGTCCTACACGGGTCTGGGCGGAGCAGTCCCACTTGCCGGCATGGGCACCAGCGAGGTGATCTTCGGCGGTGTCGGCACCGGCCTCTACTCGATGCTGCTCTACGTGATCATCGCCGTCTTCATCGGCGGGCTGATGGTCGGAAGGACCCCGGAGTACCTGGGCAAGAAGATCCAGGCGCGCGAGATCAAGCTGGCCTCCCTCGGCGCGCTGTTCACGCCGCTTGCGGTTCTGGTTACGGCCGGCGCCGCGATCGGCACCAAATGGGGACAGCCCTCGATCTCCGCCGACGGGCCGCAGGGCTTCTCGGAGGCGCTCTACGCGTACATGTCGCAGGCCAACAACAACGGCTCCGCGTTCGCCGGCTACACGGGGTTCGTGCAGCCCGACGCCCCCGGGAACGTGGGCGCCTACGGGATCACCTTCGCCGACCTGCTCGGCGGATTGACCATGCTCACCGCCCGCTTCCTGCCGATCCTGTTCGTGCTCGCGATCGCCGGCGCCCTGGCCGAGAAGAAGGTCGCCCCGCCCGGGCTCGGCACCATGCGCACCGACAACCCGACGTTCGTCTTCCTGCTGATCGGGGTGATCGTGCTGGTTGGCGCCCTCACCTTCCTCCCCGCCCTGCTGCTCGGGCCGATCGTCCAGAGCCTGACCACGAGGCTGTTCTGAGATGCGCCGCGACCTGCTCACCTCGCTGATCGCCGTCGTCCTGATGACCGTCGTCTTCGGGCTCGCCTACCCGCTGGCCTTCACCGGCGTCGCCCAGGTGCTCTTCTCCGGCAAGGCGGACGGGTCGAGGATCACCGAGAACGGCAAGGTGATCGGCTCCAGCCTGATCGCCCAGAAGTTCACCAAGAATGGGAAGCCCGATCGGCGCTACTTCCAGCCGCGGCCCTCGCAGACCGGGTACGACCCCTCGGTCACCTACTTCAGCAACCTGGGGCCCAACAGCAAGTCCGAGAAGCGGAAGGTCAAGTCCCGCCTTGCCGACTACTTGAAGCTCAACCGGCCCTACGACCCCGGCCTGGTCGCCGCCGACGTCCCGGTCGATGCGATCACGCAGTCGGCATCGGGTGTCGATCCGCACATCTCCGAGGCCAACGCCCGGATCCAGGCGCGCCGGGTCGCGGCGATCCGCCACCTCCCTGTCGGGCGGGTGGGGGAGCTGATCTCCGAACACACCGATGGCCGCTTCCTTGGGCTGTTCGGCGAGCCCGGCGTGAACGTGCTCGAGCTCAACCTCGCCCTCGACAAGGAGGCCCCCGCCGCATGACCCAGAACCGGCCGCGATCGCTGTTCGCCGCCGACCTGGTGTGGCCGGCACTGATCGACTCGCTGAAGAAGCTCGACCCGCGGGTCCAGGTCCGCAACCCGGTCATGTTCGTGGTCGAGATCGGCGCCGTGATCACCACCTTCGCCTGGTTGATCCAGGTGTTCGGCGGCACCTCGCTGGGCGGAGGGCACGAGGCCGCCTGGTTCACGTTCAGCATCGCGGTCTGGCTCTGGCTGACGGTGGTGTTCGCCAACATCGCCGAGGCTCTCGCCGAGGGCCGCGGGAAGGCCCAGGCAGACACCCTGCGGGCGATGCGAACCGAGACCGTGGCCAGGCTGCGCGACGGCACCACCAAGCCCTCCTCGGATCTCGTCCGCGGCGACGTCGTTGTCGTCGAGGCGGGCGAGGTGATCCCCGGCGACGGCACGGTGATCGAGGGCATCGCCTCGGTGGACGAGTCGGCGATCACAGGCGAGTCGGCGCCAGTGATCCGGGAGGCCGGCGGCGATCGCAGCGCCGTGACCGGCAGCACCAAGGTGCTCTCAGACCGGATCGTGGTCGAGATCACCCAGGAGCCCGGCAAGTCGTTCCTGGACCGGATGATCACCCTGGTCGAAGGGGCCGAGCGACGCAAGACTCCGAACGAGGTCGCGCTCGGCATCCTGCTCGCCGCTCTCACCCTCGTCTTCCTGCTGGTGGTCATGTCGCTGCGCCCGTTCGCCGTTCACGCGGGCACCGACGTCTCGGTCACGACCCTGATCGCTCTGCTGGTCGCGTTGATCCCGACCACGATCGGCGCCCTGCTGTCGGCGATCGGGATCGCCGGCATGGACCGGCTGGTGCGGCGCAACGTGCTCGCGCTCTCCGGTCGTGCCGTGGAAGCATCGGGCGACGTCGACGTGCTGCTGCTCGACAAGACGGGGACGATCACGCTCGGCAACCGCGAGGCGACGGGCTTCATCCCGATGCCCGGGGTCAGCGACGCCGAGCTGGCCGAGGCGGCCCAGATGTCCTCGCTCGCCGACGAGACGCCGGAGGGGCGGTCGATCGTTGTCCTCGCGAAGCAGTTCGGGATCCGCGAGCACGACTTCACAGGCCACGAGCCCCAGTTCGTCCCCTTCACCGCCGAGACCCGGATGAGCGGGGTCGACTTCAACGGCACCCGACTCCGCAAGGGCGCCGGCGACGCGATCCAGAGCTGGGTTGCCGCCGAGGGCGGCAACCCCCCGCCGCAGCTGGCCGAGGAGCTCGATCGGATCGGTCGCGAAGGCGGCACCCCGCTGGCTGTGGCCCGCGACAACCGGGTGCTGGGCGTGATCTATCTCAAGGACATCGTCAAGGAGGGAATCAGGACTCGCTTCGAGCACCTCCGTGCGATGGGGATCCGGACGGTCATGGTCACCGGCGACAACCGCCTCACAGCGGCCAAGATCGCCGAGGAGTCGGGGGTCGACGACTTCCTCGCTGAGGCCAACCCGGAGCGAAAGCTCGAGTTGATCAAGGAGCAGCAGTCGGATGGCAGGCTGATAGCGATGACCGGCGACGGGACCAACGACGCCCCGGCGCTCGCCCAGGCCGACGTGGGAGTGACCATGAACACCGGCACCCAGGCCGCGCGCGAGGCGGGCAACATGGTCGATCTCGACTCCAATCCGACCAAGCTGATCGAGATCGTTGAGGTCGGCAAGCAGCTGTTGATCACCCGCGGCGCGCTCACGACCTTCTCGATCGCCAACGACATCGCCAAGTACTTCGCGATCCTGCCGGCGATGTTCGCCGCCACCTACGCCGCGGCGGGGGAGAAGGGGCCGCTCGACGCGCTCAACATCATGTCGCTCGGCACCCCCCAGTCGGCGATCCTCTCCGCGGTGATCTTCAACGCGCTGGTGATCCCGCTGCTGATCCCCCTCGCCCTGCGTGGGGTGATCTACCGGCCGATCGGCGCCACGGCGCTGCTGCGGCGCAACATGCTGATCTACGGGCTCGGAGGGATCATCGCGCCGTTCATCGGCATCAAGCTGATCGACCTGGTCATCCACAATCTCCTCGGCGCCTGAGATGGCCGAGGATCTGGGTCAAGCCCAGATGACCGAGGCCCGCGGCAGGCGACGAGGCCACTACAAGATCTTCCTCGGCATGGCCGCGGGGGTGGGCAAGACCTACCGCATGCTCCAGGAGGGCCACGCCGAGCGCGAAGCCGGCAGGGACGTGGTGATCGGCTACCTGGAGCCCCACAAGCGACAGGACACGATCGACCAATCGCGGGGCCTGGAGGTGGTGCCCCGCCGCAGGGTCGAGTATCGGGACACGGTGCTCGAGGAGATGGACCTCCCGGCGCTGCTGGACCGGGACCCGAATTTGGCGTTGATCGACGAGCTCGCCCACACCAACGCCCCCGGGGTCGCGCACCAGAAGCGCTACGACGACATCGCCGACGTTCTGGCGGCCGGAATCGACGTCTTCTCGACCGTCAACGTCCAGCACCTCGAGTCGCTCAACGACCAGGTCGCCGAGCTCACCGGCGTCCGGGTCCGGGAGACGGTGCCCGACTCGATCCTGGGCACCGCCGACGAGGTGGTCCTGATCGACCTCACTCCCGAGGCCCTGATCGCCCGCCTGCGGGCGGGCAAGGTGTACCCGGACCAGAACATCGAAGCGGCGCTGAGCAACTTCTTCCGGATCGAGAACCTGGCGGCGCTGCGCGAGGTCTCGCTGCGCCAGGTGGCCGAGAGCGTCGAGTCGAAGCGACTCACGGTCGAGACCCGGACATCGGAGGCCCGGGCGGAGCGGGTCGAGGCCGACGTCCCGAAAGCCGTCGGCGAACGGATCCTGGCACTGATCCGTCCACGCAGAAGCTCCCAGCGCGTGGTGCGGCGGGCCTGGCGCTCGGCGCAGCGGCTGGGCACCGATCTCGACCTGCTCTGGGTCAAGAAGCCGCAGGAGCGGATGACCGAGCGCAAGGAGAGGCAGCTCACCGCGCTGCGCCAGCTCGCCTCGGTGCTCGGGGCGACGCTGCTGGTTGAGGAGAAGGACGACGTTGCCGAGGCGACGGCCGAAGTCGTCCAACGTCGCGGCTCGACCTACATCTTCGTCGGCGAGTCCCACCCCCAGCGCGGCCTGGCGCGGCTTCGCGAGCCGCTGCCCCAGAAGCTGATGCGAAAGACGCCGCCGGGCGTGGACGTGCGGATCATCGCCCACAGGGGCGAGCGCGACCAGGGGGAGGATCAGGAGTGAGCTGGCTCGAGGCTGTGCTGATCGTGCTCGGGCTGGTCGTGGCCGGAGTTGGCGGGTTTCTGGTCGCGCGCCGGCTGCTCGGCGGCTCGCCGCCGGCGAGCGTCCATCAGATCCTGCTGCCCTTTACCGGCCGAGCGATCTCTCGCCGAGCGCTCGACGCCGCCCTTCGCCTGGCGAAGGCCGAGGAGGCGACCCTGATGCCCGCCTACCTGGCGATCGTCCCGATGCACCTCCCAATGGACAGCGCGCTGCCCAAGCAGGCCTCCAGGTGCATGCCTCTGCTCGAGGCGATCGAGCAGCGGGCCGCAGCGCAGGGCGTGCCGGTGGACTCACGGATCGAGCGTGGCCGCTCCTACAGGCACGCCTTGCTGCGGCTGCTCGACGACGAGAAGTTCGATCGCGTCGTCGTCCCGGCAACCGCGCGGCCCCATTCCGGCTTCTCCGGCGAGGATCTGGTCTGGCTGCTGGAGGAGGCGCCGGCGGAGGTGGTCATCCTGCGGCCCGGGCCCGAGGACACCGGCGTGATCTCGAGCAACGGACGGGGTCGGGTGGACGCCCCCGGGATTCGGCCGGCCGGCGGCGCGGCCGGCTAGAGCGCCCCGCCGGCGGCGGGCGGCGCGGTGGAGTCGGTCTCCTCTCCCGGCTGCTCACGGGCGAGGTACTCCTCGATCAGGAGCAGATTCTCACTCGAACGCTCGACCACGTTGAGGAGGTCCTGCATCAGCGCCACTTCCTCGACCTGCTCCTTGACGAACCACTGCATGAACTGCTCGGCGCGATACTCGCCGTTGTCGCGGGCGAGCTTGAACAGGGCGTTGATCTCCTCGCCCACTCGCTCCTCCTGCTCAAGCGCCATCCGAACCGGGGCGACGGCGTCGTCGAAGCTGGTCCGCTTCGACTCGATGTCGGGGATCTGGACCTCCTCGCTGGTGTCGAGGAGGTACTGGACCATCATCATCGCGTGGTTTCTCTCCTCGACCGCCTGCCGGTAGAAGAAGCTGGCGAGCCGGGGGAGCGTTTCGGAGTCGTAGTACACAGCGGCGGCGATGTACTGCTGCTGGGCGCCGAACTCGTTGGCGATCTGCTCGTTCAGGGCTGCGGCGAAGGGCTTTGCGGCCATGGGTCTCCTCGTCTCGATCGTGTCGCGCCGACGCTATCGGAAGCGGCGGGCGGCCATCCGGACTACGTCTGCCAGCGAAAGCCGGTCGCCGCTGGCGTCGGCTCCAGCGGGCTGTCGGGGAGCCCGTCGGGGACGC
This sequence comes from uncultured bacterium, assembly GCA_963811625.1. Classification (GTDB taxonomy): domain Bacteria; phylum Actinomycetota; class Thermoleophilia; order Solirubrobacterales; family 70-9; genus AC-56. The sequence continues at coordinate 310,945 of CAWERS010000005.1, forward strand.
TCGGGTCGTTGTAGCCGGACGGGGCGACGTCGTTGGGCGTGTCCGGGTGGAACACCGATGCCAGGTACTCGATCTGGCCGCGCCCGACGGCCTGCTCCCCCTGGCCGCCACCGTAGACGGCGATGCCCTCCCGTTGGCAGTGCTCGTACACGGCGAGCAGCTCTCGCAGAGAGCCGAACCGGGATGGCTTGGAGTTGATCGCCCTCGGCTTCCACTCCAGCCCCTCGATGTCGGCGACCGAGTGCAGTGGCGCATCCCAGGTGACCCTGTCCTTCCGCGGCTCGAGGACGGGGCGGGTCTCGGCGTTCACGTCGGGGTCCTCGAGGTAGGCGTCCGGGAATGCCTCGGCGACGGCGTCGTAGAGCTCCGGGTCGGTCTCGACGTCGACCGGAGTCCCGCGGTAGAGGCCCTTGAGGTCGAGCACGTCGACCGCCGCGAGCTCGCGGATCTCGGCGATCAGCTCCGCGTCCCAGTCGTTCTCCGGGTCGAGCTTGAACCGAAGCCCCGGGTGCTTGGCAAGGCGCTTGCGGAGCGGCTCGGTGTTCGAGCGCTCCGCGTCGTCGCCGAAGCTCCCGAGCCGGGTCGAGCAGACGAACCGCACCGGTCGTGGGTCGCGCCCGACGGCCTCGTGAAGCGGGAGCCCGTTCTGCCGCAGCGCGAGGTCGAGGGCCGCGGATTCGTATGCCCAGCGACGATAGTGCCGAGATGCGTCCCTGACCGGCGGGGCGTCCCCGAACAGGTCCAGCTCACCGAGCAGCTCGCAAAGCTCGCCCAGCGTGCTTGGGCCGCCCAGGTCGTGGATCGGCCCGGCGTCGCGCTGGGCGACGTGGTCGAGGACGTCGTAGACGACGTCCTCGCCGACCCCGTCCTGGCCGTCGCCTCGGAGGCGAACCACGGTCGACGGCCGCGTGAACGAGCCGTATTCGCGATCGTGGTCCTCGAGCTCGTAGGACTCGACCGTGATCGGCAGCTCGGCAAGCTTGTCGTACGTGCTCATGGTGCCCCGGTTCTCCTGTTCGCGGATGGTGTCCGGCGGGCCGCTGAGGTTATCCACCTGCTTGCGCGAGCCGTTGCGGACTCGTAACGGGCCGGTCTTGTTCTGGCTGGGTAGGGAGGGCAAGGTGTGGAGCCGTGCCCGCCCCGAAGGTCCAGTGGCGTCTAACCCAGCTCCAAGACGGGTTAGGCGCCACTCGACGGTCCGACCTGCGGCCCGCGGACATCAGAGTCGCACGAATGGCAGCCGATCAGTGGGGCGTACTGTCACTCGACGAGCTGCGGGAGTGCGGACTCCCCGACGAGGCGGTGAGAGTTCGAGCCCGCAACGGCCGGCTGCACCGGCTGCACCGAGGCGTGTACGCAGTTGGCCACCCTACCCCGCCGCTGGAAGGTCGCTTTCTTGCCGCCGTCAAGGCATGTGGGAAGGGTGCAGTGCTGAGCCACTTCTCAGCAGCGGCACTTTGGGAGCTCATTCCCTGGGAGGAACGGCGCCCCGAGGTCACGGTGCCGGAGGCGGTGCACCGAGCCCATCCAGGGCTGAGAGTGCACCGCACGTGCGAGCTGTGCGGCCGGGACCTTGGGCGGCACATGGGGATCCCGGCGACGGCGCCCGGGCGCACGATCGTGGACCTCGCCTCCGCCCTTCCCTACGTGCCCTTACGCCGGGCGGTCCGTCGGGCTCAGTCCCTGGGACTTGTGGATGCAGCACGGCTCAACGAGACGCTGGGCCGAGCCAGGGGCCGACGTGGGGTGGCGGCCCTGAGGCGGATCATCGCCTCGGGCCCCGCCCCAACCCGAAGCGAGCTCGAGGACGTGGTTCTCGACCTCATGCTCGGTGCTGGCTTGGCGCATCCGGACGTGAACCGGGCACTGCTTCTCGATGGCCGTCGAGTGATCCCCGACTTCAGATGGCCAGAGCACCGGCTCGTGGTGGAGGCCGATGGCGCCGCCTGGCACGATAATTCCCTTGCGCGCGCCGACGATGCCGAGCGCCAAGCACTGCTGGAGGCTCGTGGCGAGCGGATCGTCCGCGTGACGTGGAAGCAAGCCGTCACCCAGCCCAGCCAGACGCTTGCCCGGCTGCGTGCGGCCGGCGCCCCGATGGGCGGGTCCGCAAAGGCTGGGTAGCGGTCCGTTACCTGGGCCGTCCTGTATCGAGTGGCGTCTTACCCGGCCCCAAGCCGAGTTAAGCGCCACTCGACGATCCTGAGCGGGCTGACGGGAGAAGCGCATCCGTCACGCTACCGGTGCTCCGGGTTCGGGAAGTCGAAGCGGGCGCCGGCGTCCCACTCGGAGCGCTGGTTGCCGTAAGCGGGGATTCCCCCTGCGTCCTTCAGCATCCGCGCCAGGTGCAGCATGTTCCAGGTCGCGAAGGTGGTGTTGCGGTTGGTGAAGTCGTTCTCGGGCCCCCCGGAGCCTTCGTCCAGGTACGACGGTCCCGGCCCCGCCTCGCCGATCCATCCGGCGTCGGCCTGCGGAGGGATCACGTAGCCGAGGTGCTGGAGCGAGTAGAGGACGTTCATCGCGCAGTGCTTGACGCCGTCCTCGTTGCCGGTCACGAGACAGCCGCCGACGCGCCCGTAGTAGGCGTATTGGCCGGCGTCGTTGAGGAGGTGGGAGTTGCCGTAGAGGCGCTCGACGATCTGGGTGGCGACGGAGGACTTCTCACCGAGCCAGATCGACATCCCGAGCACCAGGATGTCGGCCGCCATCACCTTCTCGGAGATCTGTGGCCACTCGTCGTGCTCCCAGCCGTGCTCGGTCATGTCGGGCCAGACCCCGGTGGCGATCGCGTGGTCGACTGCCCGGATGCACTCGACCTCGACCCCGTTTCGCCGCATGATCTCGATCGAGATGTCCATCAGCCCCTGGGTGTTGGAGACCTCGGGGCTTCGCTTCAAGGTGCAGTTGATGAACAGCGCCTTGAGGTCCGAGTAGTCGGTCTGGTTGCGCTCGCAGAGCTCCGCCTGCTTTTGATTGAGGACGTCTCGATCGTTCACTGCCCCTCCTTGTTCGCTGGCGGCGCGCAGCCTAACCGTGCGCGGACTGCTTCGATCGAGTCTCGGCCATTCGCCTCCCGTTACGCGCCAGCTCTCTGCGCGGCTAGCCTGCCCGGGTGATGCCGACCATCGGCTTGCTCGGCGACGTGATGCTGGGGCGGGGAGTGGCAGATCGCCTCGCCGAGGTCCCCGCCGAGGATGTCTGGGCGCCGGAGGTTCGCGAGCTCTGCCGCTCCTGTGACCTCGCGGTCTGCAACCTGGAGTGCTGCCTGTCGAGCCGGGGGGCAGCGACGGAACGGATTCCCGGCAAACCGTTCTTCTTTCGCGGACCGCCGGAGGCGGTCCGATCGCTGCGGGCGATCGGCGTGGCGGCAGCGGGGTTGGCGAACAACCATGCGCTCGATTACGAGACGGTCGCCCTGATCGACACCCTCGACCTCCTGGGCGAGGCGGGGATCGTGGTCGCCGGCGCGGGCCGGGACGTGGCGGGAGCGCGGGCGGGGAGGTTGGTGGAGGTCGCCGGCGAGCGGCTGGGCTTGATCGCGCTCGCCGATCATCCGCGGGAGTTCGCCGCCGGCGTCGGCCGGCCCGGGATCGCCTACGCGGACCTGCGGCACGGGCTCCCCGAGTGGGCGAGGGCGGAGCTCTCCCGGATCAGGGAGAGCTGCGACTGGCTGATCGCCTTCGTCCACTGGGGGCCGAACATGACCACCGAGCCCGCTCCCTGGCAACACCGGATCGGCGCTGAGCTCCAGGCGGCGGGCGCCGACCTGGTCGCCGGCCACTCGGCACACGTCTTTCACGGCGTCGGCTGGGGGTCGCGCGGCCCGCTGGTGTTCGACCTGGGCGACGCCCTCGACGACTACCGGGTCGACTCGCGGCTGCGCAACGACCTCGGGGTGATGGCGATCTGGCGGCCCCACGATCCCGAGGCCGAGCTCGAGCTGATCGGGCTGTCGCTCGACTACTGCCGCACCGACCTCGCAGAGGGTGAGGACGCGGACTGGATCGCTGCGAGGTTGGGCCGTGCATCTGCCAACCTGGGGACCGGCGTGCAGTGCCTCTCGGCTGGTAGGTTCCGCGTCAGGGGGATGGATTGATCCACGACGCGGCAAGGGCGCATCGGCCTTCGATCTGGGTTGCGCTCTGGTCCTTGGCGCTCGCGGTCGCGGCCCTGGTGCCGGCGACCTCGTACGCGTCGATCACCTTCGGCAGCGATCTGAAGGCGCCCCTCCTTCAGGGGTACACCGACACCTGTGACCTCTCGACAGCTCCCTGCACCGAGGTCGTCGCTGGCGTTCGCCGGGCGAACAAGTTCCCGGCGGCATCGCCGACCGACGGCGTTGTGGTCAGCTTCGGGATCAAGAGCGCGACCGCCGACTCGGTGACGTTCCGGCTCGCCCGGGTGCGGTCGAGCTCTTCCAAGGCGAGGGGGGCCGGGACCGGTCCCGACGCCACCCTGCCGGGCCCCGGCACCTACTCGTTCCCGGCCGACGTCCCGGTCCACGCCGGCGACTACGTGGGGGTGGACACGTCAGCCATCTCGGCGTACTCGTCGGCCTGCGAGACCGGGGGCAGGGAATTCACTTATCACCCGACCCTGGTCGACGGTGGCTCGCTCATGCCCGCGGACTCCAACAGCACCTGTGAGTTCCTCGTCAACGCCAAGGTCAGGCCGAGCAGCAGGTTCAGCTTCGAGAAGGTGAAGCAAAACGAGCACCGGGGGACCGCCACTTTGCGGGTCGACCTTCCCGGTCCGGGGAGGCTGGTGCTCTCCGGAGAGGGGATCAAGCGGGTGCGCGAGGAGGCGGCCGAGGCCGGGACGACGAAGCTGCGGATCAAGCCCAAGGGGAGGGTGAAGCGGCGCCTGGCCAACCGAGGCCAGGCCAAGGTCGAGGTCGAGGTCGTGTTCAAGCCCGAAGGCGGCAACGCGAGCACGAAGACCAAGCAGGTGAAGCTGATCAGGCACTGACTCGGGTGAGAGCCGAGGCTAGAACCGCTCGGCCAGCACCCGATTCGCAAGCAGCCCGAAGGCCTCGATCGCAGCGGCCAGGTCGCCGTCCGGTGTGTCCTCCTGCTTGGCGTGGCTGATACCCCCGGTCGAGGGGCAGAAGACCATCGCCGCGGGGAGAATGCGCGCGACTTCCGCGGCGTCGTGAAGGGCCCCGCTGGTCAGCACGCGGTCCGAGCCGGTGGCGTCGAGGCACGCGCGGCGTGCCGTCGCCACCAGGCCAGGGTCGAACGGGATCGGGTCGATCCGCCAGATCGGGTCCAAGGCCAGCTCGCATCCACGCCGGGCCGCGACGGCCTCGGCTTCGGCCCGCGCCTCGGCCAGCATCGCCGCTAGCTCGGCGCCCTCGGGGTGGCGCAGATCGACCAGGAGCTCGGACTCGCCTGCGACCGCCGTCGCAATCCCCGGCCTCAGGGTGAGCGCTCCGGTCGTCGCGACGCCACCATGTCGCCTTCCGATCTCCTCGATCCGCAGCGCGGCCTCCGCCGCGGCCAGCCCGGCGTCGCGGCGTCGATCCATCGGCGTCGTCCCGGCGTGGGAGGTCTGCCCGGTGAACCGGAAATGACCCCGCTCGACCCCGGCACAGCCGCTGACCGCCGCAGCACGCAACCCGTCTGCTTCCAGGACGGGTCCCTGCTCGATGTGCAGCTCGAGGTACGCAGCCACCACCCCCTGTCGACTCGCCGCGGCCGGCGCCTGGTCCAGCCGGACCCCGTTGTCGGCCAGCACCTCGACGATCGAGTGTCCCTCCGGGTCGCAAAGCTCACGGACACTCGCGGGATCGAGGGTTGCCGAGAACGCCGAGCTCCCGAACAGGCTGCGGCCGAAGCGTGCCCCCTCCTCGTCGGCCCAGTCGACGAGCGTCAGCATGCGCGGCGGGGCCCTGCCTTCGGTCGCCCAGGCGCGGAGAACCCCGAGCGCCGCCATCACCCCCAGGGCGCCGTCGAGCCAGCCGCCGTCGGGCACCGAATCCAGATGCGAGCCGAGGGCGACCGCCGGTCCGCTCTCGCCCTCGACCGAGGCCCACAGGTTCCCGGCCGGGTCGAGCTCTGCCTCGAGGCCGAGCTCACCCAGCAGCTCTCGCAGGAAGGAGCGCGCCTCGCGCCACCCCTCCCCCCAGCAGAGCCGTTGCGCCCCGCCCGGTCCGCCAGTCCGACGGTCGAGCTCGCGGAGATCGGCGATCACCCGGCCGGCGTCGATCGCCGGCCCTTGGCTCATCCGAGCCGCTCCCTACGCAGCGCTTGGACGAGGCAGTGGGCGCCACCCCCGCCCAGGGTGAACATGGACAGGTCGAGCTCTCGGACGCTCAACCCGTGGGCCCTCATCGCCTCGTTCAGCGGCTCGGCCGCGGCGGCCGAGATCACCCGCTCGGCTCCCAGGGAGATCGCGTTGGCGCCGAGTTGGAAGGCGTCTTCGGTGGAGACGTCGATCAACTCGAACCCGCGCCCGCGAAGCCAGTTCACGAAGCCCCCGGAGAGGACCTCCGTGCAGACGGCGGCCAGGCGCTCGGCGAGTACCGCAACCAGGACGTCGATGTGGACGAAGCGCTCCGGGATCGGCTCCACGCGGACCTCCCAGCCGTCGTCCGCAAGCCACGCTGCGAGCTGGCCCGCGGCCGGCTCCTGGGTGCGACCCTCGCCGGCGCCGATCACCGCGCACCCGGGCTCGAGGATCATCACGTCGCCGCCCTCCAGCGCCCCGGCGGTGATCATGCCGCGGATCGGGATCTCGTTCTGCTGGTAGAAGCGGATCGCCGCCGCGTACTCCCCCCGCCGCCACCATTGGTGGAGCTGGGTGATCACCGCGCCGCCGGGGGCCATCGCGCTCGAGTCGCGGGCGAAGACCTGGTAGGGGAGCATCGGGTCGGGGTCGAGGTGGTGCACGCGAACCCCAACCTCCTCGTAGGCCGAGACCATCTCTGCATGCTGCCGCGCGGCGAGCTCGGAATCGAACCGATGACCGGCCTCCAGCGTGGCCTGCGAGATCGCGCTGGTCGGCAACCAGCGGAAGTGGTCCGGAGGGCAGACGAGCACGTCCAGGAGCGCCCCGTGCTCGGAGTCGACCCCCCAGTCGGGCCCGCTCATTCGACCACCACCCGAACCGTCCGCAGGCTGCGGTCGACGGCGCCCCTCACCCAGCCGCCGTGCTCGACCACGGCCTGGATGTAGTCGACCGTCTCCTGCGTCAGTCGCTCGCCCGGAAGCACGTTGGGGATCCCCGGCGGGTAGGCGGCCAGGGACTCGGCCGCGAGTCGCCCGACCGCATCCGCGAACGCGACCGCGTCCTGGCGGGCGAGGAAGGCCTGACGGGGGGCCATCTCGAGCCTCCCCCATGGGGGCGGGGGCGTCAACGGCTCCCGCGGCGGTTCTCCCTCGGTGCCCAGCGCCTCGACCGCGTGGCGCAGTGAGCTCACCAACCGGTCCCCGCTCGCCGCCGCGTCCTCTCCCATTCCGAACACCGCCACGATCACGTTCTCGGCCACCAGCTCGAGGTTGATGTCGTCGAGGTCGCGCATGATCGACGCGACCTTGGCGCCGGTGCCGCCGGTGCCGCGGACGTCGATCGAGAGCCGCAGCGGGTCCCAGCCATGCACTCCCGGTCGCCCGACCAGGCGCTGGTCCAGCACCTCGAGGCCCGGGATCTCGCGGACCGCCGCTCGTGCGTGCTCCAAGCCGGCGATCGTCTCGGCGAGCAGCTCGGCGCCGTGGGTGGCGGCCTGGCGGCGGGCGGCGTCAAGCGATGCGGTGAGCAGCGCGCTGGGGCTGGTGGACTCGATCAGGGTCACGCACCGATCGACCACGTCCGCGTCGACCGTGCTGGCCTCGCCGAGGTGGAGGATGGCCGACTGGGTCAGGCTGCCGACCAGCTTGTGCACCGAGGAGAGCACCAGGTCGGCTCCGCACTCCAAGGCGCTGTCGGGGAGCTCGGGCGAGAAGCGCAGATGGGAGCCCCAGGCCTCGTCGACCACCAGCGGCACCCCGTGCTCGTGTGCCACCCGCGCAAGCCCGCGAACGTCCGCGACGGCGCCGAAGTAGGTGGGCGAAACGGTGAGCGCCGCGATCGCATCCGGGGCTCGCTCGAGCGCCGCCTCGAGGGACTCGGGTGTGAGGCAATGCGCGATCCCGAGCTCCTGGTCCAGCTCCGGCGCGACGAAGTCCGGCTCGAGCCCCCCGAGGATGATCCCGTCGACGGTGCTCGAATGGACGTTGCGCTGGGCGATCACTCGGCGCCCGGAGTGGCGAATCGCCAGGCAGGCGGCCTGGTTTCCCTGCGAGGCCCCGCTGATCAGGAACCAGCTCCGTCTCGCGCCCCACGCCTCGGCGGCCAGCCGCTGCGCCTGCTGGAACGGTGAGTCCTCACCGACGTCGATGCCCTCGATCCCGGCGGGGATGTCGTACTCGAAGGCCGGTCGGCCCAGTGCCTCCACCAGTGCGCGGTCAGCCCCCTGCCCGCCCTTGTGAGCCGGGACGTGGAAGCGGCCGGGATGGCGCCTCGTGTAGTCGACCAGCGCCTCCAGGTACGGAGCCTGTCGCTGGCCCGCCGCCGCCCGCCCGGTCCCGGTCTCGGATTGGAGGGCGTCCTCGGGCATCCCCAAGGACTCTAGTCTCGGTCGCCCCTGACGATCCGAGGGTCCGCAGGGAGGCTTGCAGCGCGAACCCGGAGGAGCACGTCGGAGCCCGCTTTCACCCCTGATACTTTCTTGGGGTCCGCCGGATGAGCGACGACGACCACCCTCCGAGTACCTGGCCGCATAGGGCCTCCGTCGCGCGGGCGCCGGGCGGGCGATGACGGCCCTCCTTCTGGTCCTGCTGCTGTTGCTCGTGCTGCTGAACGGGCTCTTCGTGGCGGCCGAGTTCGCGCTCGTCCGGGCCAGGCGGTCGCGGCTGGACAAGCTGGCCGCGGAGGGGGCCCGGGGGGCCGACCAGGCGTTGGTCGAGCTCGGTCGGCTGGACGAGTCCCTGTCCGCCTGCCAGGTTGGGATCACCATGGCCTCGATCGGGATCGGCTTTCTCGGTGAGCCGGCGCTGGCCCACCTGCTGGAGCCGGTCTTCGGGGGCCTCTCCCACGGGGTCGCAGTCGCGATCTCGATCGCGCTCGCCTACCTGCTGGTGACCGCGATCCACATCTCGATCGGCGAGCAGGTTCCGAAGATGCTGGCGATCACCCGGGCCGAGGAGTCACTGCGGACCCTGGCCCGGCCGCTGGCCGCGATTTCGGGCCCTGAGCGCCCCGTTCACGCTCGCGCTGACCGCGTTCTCGAACGCGATCGTGCGCCTGTTCGGCGTCCGGCCGGAGGCCCTCGAGGAGCGCCACACCGAGGAGGACGTGAAGGGGATCATCCAGACCTCGGCACGAGGGGGGTCGCTCGACCCCGGCGAGGCGGGGATGCTCTCCGGCGTCTTCCACCTGCACGAGCAGCAGGCCCGCGAGGTGATGACGCCGATCCCCGCCGTGGTCACCGTCAACGCCTCGGAGACCACCGAGGAGGCGCTTCAGCGCTCGGTTTCCTCGGGGCACACGCGGCTGATCGTGATCGAGGACGACAACCCCGATCGGGTGCGCGGGATCGTGCATAACAACAGCCTGGTGCGTCTCTATATGAACGTCGGTGGCGATGCCTCGATCGAGCCCGCGATCCGCGACGCGCCGATCTTCCCGGAGACCAAGCCCCTCGACGATCTGCTGGCGGAGCTACAGCGTCAGCGCAGCTCGATCGCCGTGGTCTCGGACGAGTACGGGCGCACGGTGGGGATCGTCTCGGTGGAGGACATCCTCGAGGAGGTGGTCGGCGAGATCGAGGACGAGACCGATCCTCGCGCCGCCTCGATGCGCCAGCTGACCGATGGCGACTGGTACGTCCGCGGCCATGTCTCGCTGGGCGACCTCGAGGATGTGGGGATCAGGCTGCCGGTCTCCTCCGACGCCTTCAACTCGATCGGCGGCTACGTCTTCTCCGAGCTCGGCCGGCTCGCCAGGCGCGGCGACCGGATCATCGCCAACGGCTACGAGATCCGAGTCGAGTCGGTGCGGGAGAACCGGATCGTCGCGGTCCGGATTCACGGATCGCCGACCGGCGAGTTCCCCCACCACGCCGACACCAGCGAGTCATCGGCCCGCAGCCAGTAGTAGGGGGTTCGCCGCTGCGGGCTTCCGTCCGCGAGCCGTTCTAGGTTGCGGATCGTCCGGCGCACCTACCTAAGGGGTAAGCATGTGGGTAGTGAAGTTCACCGACAAGCAACTCGAGGTTCTAAGAGCCGTGCTTCGCGCCGAGGAGCATCTCGGGCCCGCCCTGAGGGGGGCGTTGGAGGCGCTCGACCTGGCCCGCTGGGACGACCTCCCGGACGCCGAGCTGCCCTGGGACGCGGTCACCGACGCGGCGCGACGGCAGGGGATCTCCGAGGCCGACGTGATCTGGGACCTGGCGGGCAAGCACCGCCGCACCGTCGCCTAGGCCCTCACCGGTACTCGTAGAACCCGCCGCCGCTCTTTCGGCCGACCCTGCCCTCGCCGATCAGCTCCTCGATCAGTCCGGGAGCCCGGTAACGCTCCTCGCCGGTATCCGCGAACAGGCTCTCGCCGATCGCCGCCGCGACATCCAGGCCGATGAAGTCGAGCAGGCGCAGGGGGCCCATCGGGTGCCCGGCGCCCAGCTCGACGCACGCGTCTACCTCCTCGCTCGCCATCCCGGTCCGCTCGGCCAGGCGGACGGCATCGAACAGGTAGGGGAAGAGCAGGCGGTTGACGACGAAACCCGGTTGGTCGGGAACCTCGATCGGGGTCTTGCCGAGCCCGCGGCACCAGGCCCGGGCCCGATCCCCGATCCCGTCGCGGAGGCCGTCCGGCAGGCAGAGCTCGACCAGCTCCATCCGGTGCACGGGGTTGAACACATGGAGGCCGAACAGCCTGTGCGGATGGCCGCAGCGGTCGGCGAGCGCGGCCACCGACAGCGAGGAAGTGGTGCTCGCCAGATCGGCGCGGGGGCAGACCTCGCCGATCTGACCCAGCAGGCGCGCCTTGGCGTCCAGCTCCTCGACCACCGCCTCGACCACCAGGTCGCAGGGGGCGAGGTCGGCCGGGTCGGTGGTCACCCGGATTCGATCTGCGACCGCATCCTCGAGCTTCGAGCACTCAGCCTGGGCACGCTCCTCGGCCCGCCACGCGGAAACGTCGCTTCGGGCCAGCAGCTGAACCTTTCCCAGCGCGCTCGCCGACGCGGCGAGGGCGCAGGCGATCGTGCCGCTGCCGGCCACCGCTGGCTCGGTGTATGGCTCCGGCTCGGTCACCCGCCCGGGTTCCTATCACGCGGTTGCGTACCCTGCTTGTATGCAGGAGCAGCTCAGGCGAGCGCGGCCGGTGGGAGGTAGCGCCGCCGCCGGGGTCGTCCTCACGGCGATGATCATCGGGGCGTTCTCGATGTGGACGGCGATCCCGCTCGCGTGGCTTTGGATCGGCTCCAAGCTCTCCCACACCCAGGCCCCGTCTGGCGGCCCCTACATGGTCGTCTTCTTCGGCATCGTCTGCTCGATCATCGCCATGTCCTGGGTGCTCTCGCTCCTCAGCCGCCTCTACGTGCGGATCACCGGTCACGATCACCTGCCGCATCGCTACCTCCCGGCGTGGAGGAAGAGCCTCAGCGACGAGCGCGCTGCGCCGCAGGGGATGTCGGTGCTCGAGGGCGTGATCCTGACCTCGGTGCTGCTCGCGGCCGTGGCGATGGCGATCTGGTTCTTCATCGCCGCCGGGTCCCCGCTTCCCTCCCAGTAGCGACTGACTGGTCAGTCAACCAATCGGCTATCGTCAGCTTTGAGCTTGCGGCGGTCGGTGCCGCAGCCAGGCTGGTCGGCGCTAGGCACACCAGCGCCGAGACGACCGAATGGAGGTTGATCTCACGATGGCGAGCAACGGAAAGTTCCAGGGGCGCGAGGTGGTGATCGTCGAGGCCGTCCGGACTCCGATCGGACGCGGCCACGAGGAGAAGGGCTACTACAAGGACGTCCACGCCTCGAACCTGCTCTCGAAGACGTTCAAGGAGCTGGTCGACCGGGCGGGGATCGAGCCATCCGAGGTCGAGGACGTGGTCACCGGCTGCGTTCAGCAGTTCGGCGAGCAGGGGTTCAACATCGGTCGCAACGCGTGGCTGGAGGCCGGGCTGCCGATCGAGACGCCGGCGACGACCATCGATCGTCAGTGCGGCTCCGCGCAGCAGGCGGTCAACTTCGCCGCCGCCCTGGTCGCCTCCGGCGTCCACGACGCGGCAATCGGCGGCGGCGTCGAGCACATGGGACACATCTCCTTCGCTGACGGGATGGCGGTGCAGAAGGAGCACGGGTTCGCCTTCTCGCCCGAGCTGCTCGAGCACTACAACCTGGTCCCCCAGGGCATCTCGGCCGAGATGATCGCCGACAAGTGGGAGATCCCGCGCTCCGAGCTCGACGAGATCGGCCTTCGCTCCCATCAGCTCGCCGCCAAGGCGACCGAGGAGGGCCGCTTCGAGCGGGAGACGATTCCGTTCTCGGTCAACGGCGACACCTACGTCACCGATCAGGGGATCCGCCCCGACACCAGCCTCGAGAAGCTCGCCGGGCTGAAGCCCGCCTTCAAGGAGGACGGCAAGATCACCGCCGGCAACTCCTCCCAGGTCTCCGACGGCGCTGCCGGCGTGCTGGTGATGACCCGGGAGAAGGCCGACCAGCTGGGCCTGGAGCCGCGGGCTCGGATCGTCGATCAGACCACGGTCGGCGTCGACCCGGTGCTGATGCTCACCGGCCCGATCCCCGCGACCAACAAGCTGCTGGACCGAAACGGGATGAAGATCGAGGACATCGATCTGATCGAGATCAACGAGGCATTCGCCTCGGTGATCGCTGCCTGGCGACGCGAGCTGGAACCGGACATGGACCGGGTCAACGTCAACGGCGGCGCGATCGCACTCGGCCACCCGCTCGGCTCCACCGGCGCCCGCCTGATCACCACCCTGCTTCACGAGCTCGAGCGCTCCGACCAGGAGATCGGCCTGGTGACGATGTGTTGCGGCGGCGGCCTCGGGACCGGGACGCTGATCCAGCGCGTCTGACCGCGGCCGATGAACACCTCCGCTCCGGCGATCACGTCCTTCGGCGGCTGATCGACGATCGGGGGCCGATCGACCCGGAGACCGATCGCCGCGGCAGCCGGCCCGACGCCTACCAGGCGCTGGCCCGGGCGATCGTCGGCCAGCAGCTCTCGACCAAGGCCGCAGCCTCGATCTGGGCGCGGGTGACGGAGCTGTTCGAAGGCGATACCCCCTCGCCCTCGCAGCTGCTCGCGGATCGAGGGCTCGGAGCTTCGCGAGGCGGGGCTCTCGTGGTCCAAAGTCGGCTTCCTCAAGGACCTGGCCGAGCGGATCGAGGACGGGCGCTTGGACCTCGATCGGCTGGGCGAGCTCCCGGATGAGGACGTGATCGCGACGCTGACCGAGATCAAGGGTGTGGGCCGCTGGACGGCGGAGATGTTCCTGATCTTCCACCTCGCCCGCCCGGACGTGCTCTCCACCGGCGACCTCGGCATCCGCAAGGCGGCTCAGATCGCGTACGAGCTCGACGAGCTCCCCGGCCCCACCGACCTGGAGCGGATCGCCGAGCCGTGGCGCCCACACCGCACCCTCGCCTGCCTGTACCTGTGGCGCTCGCTCGACAACGCACCCGCTTGAGCTGATCGGCCCGCGCACAGGCTCCTATAGGGTGCCGCGATCGCGAACTCGACTTAGGGAGGACACGTGAAGTTCTTCAAGAGCCTCGACCTGAAGCAGGGCGAGCAGCCCACCTCGGAGCAGATCCAACAGTTCGCTGCCGACACCGCGATCCCCAACATCCAGGCGCAGATCACGGCGTTGGAGGCGCTGCCGGCGCCGTCCGGGGACGAGGAGCAGGTGACCGCGATCACCGACTCCGCTCAGGAGGCGCTCGACAAGCTGAAGTCGGACCCGAGCCTGCTTTCGGACAGCGGCGCCAGTGACCCGTTCGCGGACGTGAACAAACTGGCAAAGGAGTACGGCCTCGACGAGTGCGCAGACTGATCGGGGCCGGCGCGTGAGTGCCCTCGAACGAATCTCGATCGCTGCGATTGCGGATACCGCGAGCGACCTGGCCGCGCAGGCACGCGATGCCGAGGCGGCCGGGCTCGACTGCGTCTGGACGCCGGAGCTGTTCAGAAGCTCGGTCACCCAGGCGGCCTGGATCGCGGCGGCCACCGAGCGGATCGGCGTCGGCACGGGGATCGCCTGGGCGTTCACCCGCAGCCCGTTCATCCTCGCGGTCACGGCGCTCGACCTGGACGAGATGTCGGGCGGTCGCTTCCGGCTCGGGCTCGGGGCCGGCGTCAAGCGCCTGAACGAGACCTGGCACGGGGTCGACTACGGCCGGCCGGCGCCGCACCTCCGGGAGACGATCGAGGCCGTGCGGCTGATCACGCAGAAGGCGCACGCGGGCGAGCCGATCCGATACGAGGGCGACTACCACCAGATCGACATCAAGGGCTGGGTACGTCCGCACCCGCCCGCCCGCGATTCGGTGCCGATCTATGCCGCGGCGGTGCAGGAGGGGATGGCGCGAATGGCCGGCGACGTCGCCGACGGGCTGATCGGCCATCCGATCTGCTCGTTGCGCTGGCTCGACGAGGTCCTGGTCGCCAGCTTCGAGCGCGGCCTCAGCCGCTCGGGCCGCGATCGCGCCGACTTCGACTTCATCCCCACCGTGAGCTGCGCGATCTCCGACGACGAGGAGGCCGCCTATGAGGCGTCACGCCGGACGATCTGCTTCTACGCGACGGTGCGGACCTACGCCCCGCTGTGGGAGATGCATGGCTTCGGCGAGGCGGCGGCCGCCGTGGGAGAGGCGTTTCGCGCCGGCGACCTGGCGGCGATGCCGGCCGCCGTTCCGGACGAGATGGTGGACACGTACTGCGCCGCCGGCCCGCTGGACAAGGTGCGCGCTCGGGTGGCGGCGGTCGCCGAGCGGGGCGACGGCGTGTTCCTGACCCCGCCCAGCTACTTCATCGGCGCCGACGAGATCGCCGCCTACCAGGCGCGGATCGTGGAGGGATTCGCCCCGGCCGCCCGAGCGGCGTAGCTGCCGCTACGCCGGCAGGCGGCCGCCGACGAACTGCACCATGCCGGCGAGTCGCTGGCGGACGTTTTCGAACCCGCGCTCGGTGAGCGCGGTCACGATCTCGTCGGGCTCGAAGATCCGCATCCCGCTGGTGCGCTGGAGCACTGGCTTGAGAGGCGCCACCGTCGGCCGCCGACGGACCGAGGTCATCAGCGCGATCCTCCCGCCCGGCGCGAGCGTGCGCCGCATCTCGTCCAAGGCTCCGAACGGGTCCGCGAACAGGTGCAGGGCCGCGAAGCAACAGACGCCGTCGAAGGCGGCGTCGCGGAACGGCAGCCCGGCCGCGTCGCCCCTGATCAGGGCCACGTTGGCAACGCCAGCGGCCTCCAGGTCGTTGACCGCCCGCTCGAGCATCGTTCGGGATGCGTCGATGCCCACCACCAGGCCGTCGTCGCCGACCGCGCGACCGAACTCGCGGGTGAAGTTACCGGGCCCACAGGCCACGTCGAGGACCGAATCGCCGGGACCGAGACCCAGCAGGAGCCGCGCGATGCGGACCTCCTCCGCCATCCCAGGGCCCGTGATCCCCTTTACCATCCGCGCCAGCGCCGGGCGCCAGTAGCGCTCGTAGATCGCCGGCACGAGGCGGGTCGTCATCAGGTCCTGGACCGCGCCCGTCGACTCGAGCTCGCCCCCCACAAGGTCGAGATAGCCGCTCTGGGTGGCCCCAGGGTCGTCAGAGCGCTCCGCCGCCTCGGGGTGCAGCAGTTGGCGAAGGCGGTGAGTCGGGTCCGCGCGACCTTCGGGGGGCATGCTCTCCGCCGCGGGCTCCTAGTGCGCCGGGGGCGCACCCGGCCCGACACCGCGCGGGTCCCCGGAATGGCGGGCGAGCTCGGTCAGTCGGGCGATCTGGCGCTCCCCCTCGACCCGGGCCGGATCGGACTCCTCGAGGCCGTCGATCAGGCGTTGAATCCGGTTGCGGATCTGGAGCGCGAAATGGGGGGTGGAGGGTCCAGACAGGGTGCGAATGTCCTCGACGGTCACCCGGTGGCCGCTCGCCAGCCGGTCCGGACGCTCGGCTTCGCTCATCTTGCTCTGGTCCCTGGAGTGCTCATGGTTTGGTTGGGCTTACCGGCTCGTGCTCGGACCGTCCGGCCCGGGGAGCCAGGCCGGCGCCGGCTCCGGACCTTACCTGTGCCACCTCGGCCAGATCGTCGACCTGGGCCTGGAACCCGACCGAGATCGCGTCCTGGTCTCCGATCAGCCAGATGTGGTTGTAGACCGCCCGGGTGGGATCGGAGATGTAGCCCGGCTTCAGGTCCAGCAGATAGCCGTGGAGCGCGCTGGGTACCCGGCCGGGATCGTCGGTGAGCAGCAGTGGTCCCCAGTCTCCGCTGGCTGAGAGGGCGGCCGCTGCGGCGGCGTCGAGGGGGCGAGAATCCGAGGCGATCACGAAGCCGTGCCCGGGGTCGTTGACGTTCCACCCGAAGCTTCCGTTCACATAGCGGGCGAAGGCGGTCGCGTTCTGAACCGGGTCTTCGGCCCCCACCCGGGCCACGCTCGAGCTCACCTCGCCGACCCGCTTCAGCACCTCGTCCGAGATCGCGGCGGGCGGCCCGAGCGCGTACACCGGGGCGTGGTCCGCTCGGCGCAGCGCCTCGAGGGTCGGCTCGGGGACCGAATCGCGCTCCACGAACAGCACCGGGTCACCTGAGCGGGCCGCCCAGGCGGCCGCGGGCATCGCGTACCGCGGTTGCTCCGAGCCGAGCAGCAGAATGTGCTGCGGCGGTTGGCCGGTGAGCGCCTCGCGAAGCCGCTCGATCGCGGCAGCGAGCTCGGCCGGATTCCCTCCGCTGACCCGCTCCACCCGGACTCCCGACGGCGTCGCCGCGGACCCGATCGCGAGCACCTGGTGGCCGTCCGTGGCCGCGGAGCCCGCCGGGGCCAGAGCTTGCATCGCGTCCGCGGTCAGGCTGGGTACCGAATCGGTGGCGGAGATCAGGATCGGGGCCTGAACCGGTGGGGCCATCAAGCTGGCAGCCGCGATACCTGAAGGCCAGTCGCCGCCGTTGACCAGCGTCACCGCATCCGGTCCCTCGACCCCGCCCGTCGAGGGGAACACGGCGAGCGCGACGCCGGCCGCGTCGGCCACCGGGTCGGCGCCGGCCACCCTGGTCGTGTTCTTGGTCGCGAAAGCCGGGAAACCGAGATCCGCGGCGGCGTCGGGCTGCCGCTCGTGGACCACCGCCGTGGGGGCGGGCGCCGAGCCGGGCTGGTCCTCGCCGCCCCGCGAGTCGACCAGCAGGTATCCACCGACGCCCAGCGCCGCGATCGCCACCAGCGCTGCGCCGAGCACTGCCGGGCGCGGTCTTCGGGACACCCACACGGCGGGCAACATATCGACGGCTCGGCCAGGCCTCGGTACACTTACGACTGGTTGACTGACCAGTCAATCGGTTGCTGCAAAGCGAAGCCGTCGAGCGACGGCGGACCACGGAGGGCTGAAGATGGATTTCGGTGTCAGTGACGAGCAGCGCGAGTTCCGGGCTTTGTGTCGCCGGTTCGCGGTTGAGGTGATCCGCCCGGTCGCCGCCAAGCACGACGCCGACGAGTCCACCCCGTGGGAGGTGATCAAGACCGCCCGCGAGTGGGGCCTTGAGGGCATCGATCACATCCAGCGGCTTGCGGGTGATCCCGATGGCCAGTTCTCGGTCATCTACGCCGAGGAGCTTCACTGGGGTTGCGCCGGCATCGCGCTCGCGATCTCGGGATCGTCGCTCGCCGCGGCGGGCCTCGCGGCCTCCGGCACCCCGGAGCAGATCGCCAAGTGGGTGCCCGAGTGCTTCGGAATCGGCGACGAGATCAAGCTCGGCGCCTACGCGGTCACCGAGCCCCAGGCCGGGTCCGACGTCAAGAGCCTGCGGACGACGGCGAAGCTGGACGGTGACGAGTGGGTCCTCAACGGGACCAAGGTCTTCATCACCAACGGCGGCATCGCCGACGTGCACGTGGTCGTCGCCACCGTCGACCCCGAGCTCGGCCACCGTGGTCAGGCGTCGTTCGTGATCCCCAAGGGCACTCCGGGCCTCGAGCAGGGCAAGAAGGAGTCGAAGCTCGGCATCCGCGCCTCGCACACGGCCGAGGTGATCCTCGAGGACTGCCGCATCCCCGTCGACAACCTGCTCGGGGGCATGGAGAAGCTGGAGCGAAAGCTGGAGCGCGCCCGCTCCGGCGAGTCCACCGGACGCGCCTCCAACGCGCTGGCCACCTTCGAGCTCACGCGGCCGATTGTCGGCGCCTCCGGCCTGGGCATCGCCCAGGCGGCATACGAGTGGACCCTCTCCTACCTCGACGATGGCGGTTCGGCGGACCCGATCGCCGACTATCTCGATCAGAGCTCGACCGCCGGGCGCCCGCCGCTCGCGCGCCAGGGCGTCCAGCAGCGACTTGCCGATCTCGCCACCGAGATCGAGGCGGCCCGGCTGCTGGTCCAGCGGGCGTCCTGGATGGGGCGCAGCGGAATCCCGATGACGGGTGGCCAGGGCTCGATGTCGAAGCTCAAGGGAGGCGACGTCGCCATGTGGGCGACGCGCACCTGCATGGATCTGGTCGGCCCCTACGCGCAGAGCGCGGATTGCCCGCTCGAGAAGTGGTTCCGCGACGCGAAGATCTACCAGCTGTTCGAGGGCACCGCGGAGATCCAGCGCCTGGTCATCTCGCGGATGCAGGCCGCCGAGTACCGCCAGCGGCTCGCCGACGCGGCCGCGGTGGCGGCCGAGGCGGTCGGCTCCGCGGCCTCCGGCAACGGGGCGGCGCCGAGCGCCGACGGCCACACGGGGTCCCGCAACGGCGCGGAGCGCTCCGAGGAGCCGGCTGCCAGCCGGGCCTGACCACCGGTTCGCAGTCCGGCCATCCATCCGTCCAAGCGCCGCTAAAGATCGGCGTTTCCCCCGCCGATAGATGGGACGAGCACCGCTGGTGCTCTGCCTCCACGCTGAATTGCCGGAGAGGGACAGACGTTCACGCTCATACGCAATCTCACCCCCATGCGTCATCCGTACCTGTTCGGCGGAGGGATCTCCGGTGCCCTCATCGCCGGGGTGGTCGCCACCTTCCTCTCGGTTACCGCTGTGGTCTCCCAGACTCCCCTCCCGGGCGGTGGGTCGGCGGTCCTGCCGTCCAGCTCGGGCGCCCTGACGATCGAGGGGCTCGGGAGCGTCGCCGCGGCGGGTAGCGCCGCTGGAGCACTCGATCGCGGCTCGGGGAGCTTCGGCGCCGGGCGGGCCGCACCATTCCCCCCCGGCGCCCTGCTCGGCACCGGGCCGTCGAGCCAGGGCGCAGCGGGCTTCACCCCAGCTTTGCCGCTCACCGCAGGCGCGCGCGGCGGGAGTCCCACTCCGCCCACCCAAGGCACAGGGCCCGGCGAGGGCGCGGGCCGCGGCGGTGACCGAGGGGGTGGCCCCGACGGCCGACGGCCCGGCGGTTCCGCCTCCGGGCCGGGGTCCCTGAGCCCAGGCGAGCCGGTCAACGCGGTCGCCAAGGGCACGGCCGTCCCCACCTTCCTGGGCTCGAGCTCGGCCGCCGCAAGCGCTGCCCAGCCCGATCAGACCGAGGATCCGGCCGCCACCCAGCCGGCGCCGCCCGCCGTCGAGCCACCGCCCGCCACCGAGCCCCCACCCGCGGCGGACCAGCCCGACCCGATCGACGATCCCGGGGCAGGGGACCCGGCGCCGGCTCCCGTCGACCCGCCGGCTCCCGTCGACCCACCGCCCGACGCAATCCAACCCGGCTCGGGGACCGACCCCGTTGGCGCACTCCCCGATCCGAGCGAGGACCCGGGCACCCACCCGGCACCGGCTCCCGTCGACCCGCCCACTCCCGTCGACCCGCCGCCCGACGCCCAGCAGCCTGATCCGGTGACCGAGCCCGAGGTGCCGCCCGTCGAGGCGGTCACTCCCGATCCGGTCGTCACGCCCGATCCGCAGGAGCCGCCGGCAGAGCAGCCGAGCCCGTCGGATCAGCCGGCCGCGGGCGGACAATGATGCGCCGCCGCTACGTGCTGCTCGGGACGGCCCTGATGGCGGCCGGCGCCCTGGTCGGATACCTGGCAGCGGCCGGCGCCACCGGCTCGGGGGCGCAGAGACCCGAGGCGGGTGCGACGCCGGTCACGGTCGCCTCGCGCCCGGCCACCCACGGCGAGGCCGCGGCCGCTGGTCTGGCGAAGGTGGCGCCGAAGCTGGGGTTGAAGACCACGGTCAAGACCCGGATCTCCAGCCACGCGATCATGACCAACAGGAACACCGGCGACTTCGTCGGCTTGACCTGCCCGCGGGGATATGTGGCGCTCTCGGGCGGGGCGGTGACGGGGTTCATCAACCTGCTGATCTCGCACTCGGCACCCATCAAGCCGACGGGCCGTCAGCGCTACACGCCTCGCACCTGGTGGGTGGCGGTGACCAACGTTCCCACCGACCGGGATGCCGAGGACCCGCTGCCGTGGCATCCAGTCGTCAACTGCGTCAACAAGTTCAGGGTCGGCGGTTAGCGGGCGAAGCTCGAGTTTCGGGTCTGGCGGCCCCGCCTCCGCGGTCGCGAGCACGACCTCGGGGCCCGTTCTCCTGCTTTTTGGCCTGAAAATGCCCTTGCAGCAGGCATAACGACTGTTAAGACCTGCTCGCAATTCTGTCGATCCTGATACCCTGCCGCGCACGTTGTGCCGAGTCCACCCGGTCCTGGATCGGGTGGAGCGGGGGAACCAACTTCCCCAGGGGCGAATGGTCCACGGCCACCTCTGGCCCACCGGACCTAGCGCGACTCCTCAGCGCGAGCCCGACAGCTAACCCCGTAGGCACTCGAGTGAGACATGAGCAGACCGGACAATTCGCCCATCGCCCACCGCCGCTTCGCCGTTCTGGCGTTGGCCGCCGCGCTTGTCCTGGCGGTCGCGCTGTCGATCGCCGGACGCGCCCCGGCGCGCGACCTGCAGGAGCAGCTGGACCAGAAGAAGGCCCAGCTCGAGCATGCCAAGTCGCGCGAGGGCGTCCTTTCGACGACCATCCAGCGTTACGGCGATCGGCTCGACCAGCTTCAGAGCCAGGTCGCGGCCCTGCGCGACCGGGTGGCGACCGTGCAGCAACAGCTCGAGACGACCAAGGTTGAGCTGAAGCGGGACAAGGCCCGGTTGGAGCTCCTGCGGGCCCAGCTGAAGCGCGCGCTCAAGGTGCTGCGCGAGCGCTTGGTGGCGATCTACGAGACCAGCGAGCCCGACGCGATGACGGTGATCCTGAGCTCGAAGGGCTTCGATGACCTGCTGAACCGCTACGAGTACCTGCGCCGGGTCCACGATCAGGACACCGAGATCGCCGAGCGGGTCCGCGACCTCCGCGACCAGGCCGGCGAGACGGTGGCCAGGGTGCGGGCGGCGCGGGACGAGATCGCCGCCAAGCAGGCCGAGCTGGAGCAGACCCAGGCGGCGCTCGAGGCGCGCCAGGGCGACCTGGCCGACGCCCGCTCCCATGACCAGCAGGCGCTGGGGCGCGTCCAGGAAACCCAGCAGCGCCTCGAGGGAGATCTGAGCGACCTGCAGGCCCAGGTCCAGGCCCAACTTCAAGCCGCTCAGGCGGCCCCGGCGGCGCCGACGCCAGGCGTGCCCGCCGCCCCGGCCGGGGCTCAAAGCTCCCAGGGCTTCATCTGGCCGGTGAACGGCCCGATCACCTCGCCGTTCTGCGAGCCGCGGCCGTGGGAGGCCTGCCACCCCGGGATCGACATCGGCGTCCCCTCCGGGACCCCGATCCGCGCGGTCGCCGACGGCACCGTGGCGATTGCCGGCCCGGAGGGCGGCTATGGCAACTACACCTGCATCGACCACGGCGGGGGACTGTCGACTTGCTATGCGCACCAGACGTCGATCTCGGTCTCGGTCGGCCAGCACGTCAGCCAGGGCCAGGTGATCGGGATCAGCGGCTGCACCGGCCTCTGCTTCGGGCCGCACTTGCACTTCGAGGTACGGGTCAACGGCCAGGTGGTCGACCCGATGGGCTACCTGCCCTAGGGGCTGAGGAGCCGACAGCCGCGGGCAGCCATCTGCTGGGTGAGCCCCTGCTTACTGCGATCTGGACCGGGCGCTGCCGGGCCGGCTTGCCGCGACCGCACTAATGAGAATGAGTCTCGTTATACTCCGGCCGTCCCTGCGAGGAGCCCCACTTGCTCGAGCCGTTCCAGTTCCCATTCGTCCAGCGCGGCCTGATCGAGGTTCTGATCCTGGCGGTCGGCGCCGGGGTGCTCGGTACCTGGATCGTTCTGCGGGGCCTGGCCTTCTTCTCGCATGCGGTGGGGACAGCTGCGTTCCCCGGGCTGGTGCTGGCCGGCGGGATCGGGTTTCCGGCCGCGCTCGGCGCCTTCGGCGTCGCGATCGCGTTCACCGCTTCCGTGTGGGGGCTGGCGCGCCGTCGCGGCACCTCCTATGACAGCCTCATCGCCCTCGTCCTGGTCGGCTGCCTGGCTTCAGGCGTGATCCTCGCCAGCGACGTCTACCACTCGGGCTCGAACGTCGACCAGCTGCTGTTCGGCAGCCTGCTGCTCGTGGATGGGGGGGACATTCGCCTCACGGCGGTGGCCAGCGGAGCGGTCATGGTTGCCACTCTGGTGTTCGGGCACCGGTGGCTGGCCAGCGGCTTTGATCAGGTGCGCGGGCCGTCAGCCACCGATACCTGGCTGGAAGCGCTCCTTCTGATCCTGATCGCGGGAGCGGCGACCGCCGCCCTGACGATGATCGGTGCCCTGCTGGTGGGCGCCGTGTTCGTTGCCCCTGCCGCGACCGTACGACTGTTCGCAAGCCGCATGCGGGCCTGGCAGATCGGCAGCGTCGTCCTCGCTGCCGCCGAGGGGGTCGTGGGTCTGTGGCTCTCGGTGAAGACGAACGCGCCTCCCGGTGCGACGATCGCCACCCTCAGCGCGGTCGTCTTCGGGCTCGGTGCGTTCGCGCGTGCCGTGCGTACCAGCGGTCGAGGCCTCGCGATCGCCGGTGCGACGGGAGCACTGCTGCTGCTCGCGGGCTGCGGCGGATCGAGCTCCGACTCGGGCAGGGTCGCCGTGGCCGCGACCACCACCCAGATCGGCGACTTCGTGCGTGAGGTGGGAGGCGACGCGGTTGACGTCGACCAGATCCTCCAGCCGAACACCGACCCGCACGACTACGAGCCACGTCCGGGGGACGTTTCGGGCGCAGCAGACGCCGCGATCGTGTTCGAGAACGGCGACAACCTAGACGCGTGGATGGGGAAGGTGGTCTCCGACAGCGGCAGCGGCGCCAAGGTGGTTGACCTTGGCGCCTCGGTGCCGCAGAGGCTCCCGGGCGAGTCCAGCGGTCCCGAGGCGTCGCGATACGACCCGCACTGGTGGCACGACCCACGGAACGCCGAGGAGGCGGTCGATGAGATCGCCGCGCAGCTCTCCGCGGTGGACCCGAAGCACAAGGCCACGTATGCGCAGAACGCCCGCCGCTACGTCGCCAAGCTCAAGCTTCTCGACGCAGACATCAGGCGCTGCATGGACCGGGTGCCGTCTGGCAAGCGCAAGCTGGTCACCGATCACGATGCGTTCGGGTACTTCGCCGGTCGCTACGGGATCGACGTGGTGGGCGCGATCATCCCGTCCCAGACCACCCAGGCGCAGCCATCCGCAAGGGACCTCAGCGATCTGGCCGAACTTGTCCAGAAGGAGCGCGTGCAGGCGATCTTCCCCGAGAGCTCCCTGAGCCCGAAGCTCGCCCAGGCGATCGCGTCGCAGACGGGCGCCAGCACCGACTACACGCTCTACGGCGACACCCTGGGGCCGGCGGGCTCGAGCGGTGACACCTACCTGGACATGGAGGAGGCGAACGCCGACGAGATGGTGAAGGGGTTCACCGGGGGGCAGCGCGGGTGCAGAATCGAACGGGGTTGACTGAGCCGCTCGCGGAGACCCGCGGGCTCGCCGCCGGCTATGGCCGCGGGCCGGTGATCGAGGGGGTCGGCTTTCGGGTCGAACCCGGACAGCGGATCGCCCTGCTCGGACCGAACGGGGGCGGGAAGACGACCCTGCTGCGAGTGCTGCTGGGCGAACTCAGGCCGATGCGGGGATCCGTGGACGTCCTAGGGCGCCCCGCCACGGTCCCGCAGACGGAGCGCTCCCGCCTCGACTTCCCCGTGTCCGCTCTGGACGTCGCCTTGATGG
The DNA here is from genome assembly GCA_963811625.1 of uncultured bacterium. GTDB lineage: Bacteria > Actinomycetota > Thermoleophilia > Solirubrobacterales > 70-9 > AC-56. The sequence continues at coordinate 335,250 of CAWERS010000005.1, forward strand.
GGGCTCTGCCACGACTGTCGTGGTGGAGGAGACCGGGGCCAGCCGACCGCCGCGCCGCGCGCTCGGCGCTCGAGCGGGTCGGCGTGGACGATCTTGCGGATCGCACTTTCGGCGACCTCTCCGGCGGGCAGCGACAGCGAGTCCTGATCGCCCGCGGCCTGGTCCAGGACGCCAAGCTGCTGCTGCTCGACGAGCCATTTTCTGGGCTCGACCTGCCGGCCGCGCGTGGCCTCGAGGCGCTGATCGCGGAGCTCGCCGCTGAGGGTCGCGGCATCCTGATCGCCACTCATGACCTCACCCAGGCGAGGCGCTGGGACGCGGTGCTGTGCCTCAATCGATTCCAGATCGCGTTCGGCCCTCCGGGCGCGGTGCTCGACCGGGGGGTGCTCGAGGCGACCTACGCGGGGGCGATCGTCGAGATACCGGGCAGCGATCAGCTTGGCATCCTGCCGGCGCACCACCACTGATGTTTGACTTCCTCACAGATCCACTCGGCCAGGAATTCCTCCGGCGTGCCCTGCTCGAGACCTGCCTGATCTCGCTGGCCAGCGGCGCGCTCGGCTGCTGGGTCGTTTTCTACGGCGTCTCCTACGCGGCCGAATCGCTTGCCCACGCCGTCTTCCCGGGCCTGGTGGCGGCGGCCCTTGTCGGCTTGCCGATCCTTGTGGGGGGAGTGCCCGGCATCGCCCTCGCGGCGGTCGCGATCGCTCTGGCTGCACGGGTGCCCGGCATTGGTCGGGATACCGGAGTGGCGGTGGTGGTGACCGGCTTCTTCGGGCTCGGGGCGCTGCTTGCCCTCTCGCCGAGCTCGCCCCCCGGCATTCAGAGTCTTCTGTTTGGGGACATCCTCGCTCCCTCGGACTCCGATCTGATCCTTTCCGCGATCCTCGTAGTTGGGGTCCTGGCCGCGCTGCGCCTTCTGCATTGGCGGCTGCTGGCTGTTGCCTTCGATCGCACCACGGCGAGGTCGCTCGGGGCGTCCCCGACGGTCGCCGACCTCGCCGTCCTGGTCGTTCTCGCCGCCGCGGTGTTGGTCGCCGCACAGGGCCTCGGCACCCTGCTGGCGGTCGCGGCGCTGGTCGGCCCCGCCGCCACCGCCCGGGTCCTCACCCACCGGGTCGGAGCGATGATGATCACCTCGACGCTGCTCGGGCTGGCGGCCGGGGTGGCCGGCATCCTGCTCTCCTACCATCTCGGTCTGGCGGCAGGCGCGGCAATCGCCGCCTCAATCGTGGTCGCATACCTGATCGCAATCCTGCAATCGGGGTTGAGGTCTGCCTTGCGGCGAGCGCCCGAGGAAGCTGCGCCATCGACTGGAGTGGCGTGATGCAGGGGACCTGGGAAGGCTGGAGCGAGGATGCCAATCAGCTGCTTCTCGAGGCGGGGTTTCGCAGTGGTGGGGGCCGCCGGCGGGTGGTCGACCTGCTCGGAGAGGAGCGATGTGCCCTGACCGCTTTCGAGATCGACCGGCGACTGCCGGACGTCGGACGGGCGACCGTGTACCGGGCGCTGGAGCAGCTCGAGGGGCTGGGCCTGATCCAGAAGGTCGATCTGGGCGGGGACGCCGCCGGCTACGAGCGGGTCGATCCCGGTGGCCACCATCATCACCTCGTCTGCGAGCGATGCGGTCGGGTGATCGCCTTCGAGGACGAGCGACTAGAGAAGGCGATCGCGGCGCTCGCCAAGCGACCCGACTTCAGCGTCGACAGCCATGAGGTGACGCTGCGAGGCGCGTGCGCGAGCTGCGAACGCCGCGCCTGAGCGCCGCGGGGGCTCAGGAGCTGCCGCTGAGCGTCCCCGAGACCAGCACCGCGATCGCGAACAACCCGACGGTGATGTAGCGGAGCCGGCGTGGCGTCAGCCACTCGGCGCGCTGGTGGGCCAGCCAGGAGCGAGTTCCAGAGGCCGCGGCGACCGAGGTCATCGCGGTCATCATGCACTGGACGCACATCGGGTCGCGAGCTTACAAGAGCGTCCCGTGGGCGCCGAGCTGGCGCTCGAGCCAGCGCAGGCCGACTCCGTGGAGCTCGGCATCGTGCTGGGCCGAGCGGTGGTGACCGCCGGGCAGCAGGATCAGCTTGCGGGGCTCCGGCGCCGATCCGTACAGCTCCTCGGACCACTCCGAGGGGATCTGGTCATCGCCCCGCGCGTGGATCAAGAGCAGCGGCTTGGATCTCATCAGCTCCACGGCTCGGACGAGGTCGCGCTCGGCCAGCCAGGCCTCCAGCGACTCGCGGGCACCGGGGTCGATTCGCATCTCCATCCGGCCGGCGCGCAGCCCCCGCAGCAGGTGCTGTGGGCCCGCGGGACAGATCGCGATCACCCCGGCCACCGACTCGGAGCTTGCGGCCGCCTCGATCGCCATCAGGCCGCCCATGCTGGACCCTCGCGCGCACACCCTTTGTGGGTCGACCCCTTCGAGATCGCCCAGGAACGCCGCCATGGTGGCGACGTCGTCGGCCGCCCCGGGGCCGATGCCGTCCTCGGATGCTCCGTGTCCGCGCTGGTCGAAGGCCAGGCCGGCCCACCCGCTGGCGGCGCAAGCCCGTCCGAAATCGCCGTGGTTCTCCTTCCGCGAGCCGGCGCCGTGGACGATCACCATCCCCGGCCAGGGCGGCGGCGACTGCGGTAGCCACAGCAGGTAGGGCCGGTTGGCGTGCACTCCGCTGCGGCTGGGTGCGGAGATCGTCCTGCTCATCGCCTTGCGCAACCTACCCGCAGTCCGCGGCGCTCGACCCGCGCCCGTCAGAATGGACGCGCGATGGCAGCCACCAGCGAGCGATCGACGATCGAGGGCTCACGGGTCTACCCGGCCGGTACCCGCGTCAACGAGCGGGGTCACCTGGCCGTGGGGGGTTGCGACATGGTCGACCTCGCGGCCGAGTTCGGGACGCCGGCCTACATCTACTCCGAGGACGACCTCCGCGCCAGGGCTCGGTCGTACCTGGAGGCCTTCCGCGCTCGCAGCGACGACTTCGAGGTCCTCTACGCGAGCAAGGCGGCCCCGATCACGGCGATCTACAGGCTGTTCGCCGAGCTGGGCCTGTCGGTGGACGTGGCCTCCGGGGGCGAGCTCCACATGGCGCTTCGCGCCGGCTTCGACCCGGGCCGGATCTACCTGCACGGCAACAACAAGACCGAGGCCGAGCTCGGCTACGCGATCAAGGCCGGGGTGGGGCATGTGATCCTCGACTCCTTCGCCGAGATCAGCCGCCTCGATCGGATGCTCGATCGCCCCCAGGACGTTCTGATCCGGGTCACCCCCGGAATCCTGCCCACCACTCACTCCTACGTGCAGACCGGCGGCCTCGACTCGAAGTTCGGGTTCGGCCTCGAGGATGGGCTGGCGGCCCGGGCGGTGGCCGAGGTGCTCGGCTCGCGAAACCTGCGCCTGGTCGGCCTGCACGCCCACATCGGCTCGCAGATCTTCGAGCTCGAGCCCTATGCGGCGGCGATCGAGGCGCTCGCCGCGCTGGTAGACGGAGCATGGGAGTGTCGCATCCTCAACGTCGGGGGCGGGCTGGGAATCGCATATACCGCGGATGACGAGCCACCGTCGATCGAGGACTACGTCGGGGTCAAGGTCCGCGGAGTGGAACGCATCTTCGACCCGGTACCGCGGATCCTGATCGAGCCCGGGCGCTCGCTGGTGGGCAACGCGGGCGTGACCGTGTACGAGATCGGCACCGTGAAGGAGATTCCCGGAGTGCGAACGTACCTGTCGGTCGACGGCGGGATGTCCGACAACCTGCGCCCGATGCTCTACGGCTCTCGCTACGAGGCGGTGATCGCCAACCGTGCCGCCGCCGCGCCCGACACCCTGGCCACGGTGGCCGGCATGCACTGCGAATCGGGCGACATCCTGATCACCGACGTGCTGCTCGCCGATCCGGCCCCGGGCGACCTGCTCGTGACCCCGGCCACGGGTGCCTACGGCCACGCGATGGCCAGCAACTACAACGGCGTCGCGCGGCCGCCGGTCGTCTTCTGTAGGGATGGAGACGCGCGGATGGTCGTGCGTCGCGAGACCTGGGACGACCTGATGGCCCGCGATGTCGATTGAGACCGCCCGGATCGGCCTGCTGGGTCTGGGGACCGTCGGCTCAGCCTTCCGCGAGCTGGTCTCCCAACGGGCCGACGCGGTGGCCAAGTCCTCCGGGCGGCGTCCCGAGGTCGTCGGCGTCCTGCGGAGATCGGAGGGCGACATCGACCAGATCCTGGAGAGCTCGGAGATCGTGGTCGAGCTGATCGGTGGGACCGACCCGGCGCGCGACTACGTGCTCCGAGCCCTGCGCGCCGGCCGCCACGTGGTGACCGCCAACAAGCAGCTGATCGCGCAGTTCGGCGACGAGCTGTTCGACGCCGCCCGGGACGCCGGGGTGGAGCTTCGCTTCGAGGCCGCCGTGGCCGGGGCGGTCCCGGTGATCCGCGTGATCCAGGAGAGCCTCGCGGCGACGGAGATCACGAAGGTGTTCGGGATCGTCAACGGGACGACCAACTTCATCCTCTCGGAGATGGCGAGCACGGGCGCCTCGTTCGCCGACGTCCTCGGGCGCGCACAGGAGCTGGGCTATGCGGAAGCAGACCCGACCGATGACGTCGACGGGGCGGACGCGGCGGCGAAGATGGCGATTCTCGCCAGGCTGGCGTTCGGCGCCCCGGTGGCGCTCGCCGACGTGAGCTATGAGGGGATCACAGAGATCCAGCCCGACGACATTGCCTACGCCAGGGAGCTGGGCTTGTCGCTGAAGCTGCTCGGGGTCGCCGAGCGCCGCGATGGCGGGCTCAGCGTGAGGGTGTTCCCCTGCTTTCTGTACCCGCATCATCCGTTGGCGCCGGTCGAGGGTCCTTTCAACGCGGTCATGGTCGAGGCGCCGGCGATCACCGAGATCACCATGTCCGGCCCGGGCGCGGGAGGGGTCGAGACCGCCTCTGCGGTGCTCGGAGACGTTGTCTCAATTCTCTCGGGGAGGGCCCCCGTGCACGCAGCCCGCGAGCCGCTCGAGATCGTCCGCGACCAGCGCTCGTCATTTTACCTCCACCTCGAGGTCGCCGACCGCCCGGGCGTGCTCGCCCGGATCGCCGACGTCCTGGGGCGCAACGAGGTGTCCGTTCGCAGCGTGGTTCAGCGGGGCCTCGGGGACGACGCTCGCCTGGTGATGGTCATGCACGAGGGGCCGGAGTCGCAATTCTTCGCCGCCCTGGAGCAGATCGCGACACTCGACTTCCTGCGGGCCCAGCCGCGCGCAATCCGGGTGATCGAAGAAGAATTCGTTTGAGCCCCCTGCCACTCATCGAGCGATATGGGGAGCGGTTGTCGCTGGAGCCGGGCGATCCGGTGGTGACCATGAACGAGGGCTCGACGCCGCTGATCGAGGCCCCCACGATCTCCGACCGGGTGGGCGCGAGCGTGTACCTGAAGCTGGAGGGGGTCAACCCCACCGGGAGCTTCAAGGACCGGGGGATGACGGTCGCCGTCTCGCGCGCAAAGGGGGCGGGCGCCGAGGCGATCATCTGTGCCTCGACCGGGAACACGGCGGCCAGCTGCGCCGCCTACGCGGCGCGGGCCGGGCTGCGCGGCGCGGTGATCGTCCCCGAGGGCAGGATCGCGATCGGCAAGCTGGCCCAGGCGCTGATCCATGGAGCTCGGGTGATCGCCCTTCGCGGGAACTTCGACCAAGCGCTCGAGATCGTCAGGGAGCTCGCCGACCGGCACCCCGTCGAGCTCGTCAACTCGGTTAACCCGTACCGGATCGAGGGCCAGAAGACGGCCGCGTTCGAGGTCTGCGACGAGCTCGGGCCGCCCGCGGCGCTGGCGATCCCGGTCGGCAACGCGGGCAACATCACCGCCTGGTGGCGGGGCTTTCAGGAGTACGAGGTCGCCCCGGTGCTGTACGGGTTTCAGGCCGAGGGCGCGGCGCCGCTGGTGCTAGGCCGGCCCGTCAGCGAGCCGGAGACGATCGCATCGGCGATCAGGATCGGCAATCCGGCTCGCTGGGAGGAGGCGATGGATGCCGTCACCGCCTCTCGGGGGAGGATCGCCGCCGTCTCCGACCAGGGGATCCTCGATGCCTACCACCTATTGGCCTCCCGCGAAGGCGTCTTTTGCGAGCCGGCCTCGGCCGCGTCGGTCGCCGGGATCCTGGCCCACGGCCTGCCGGCGCCCGAGGGCGGAGAGGCCCCGAGCTCGGTCGTCTGCGTGCTCACCGGCCACGGGCTCAAGGACCCCGATACCGCGCTGGCGAAGGCACCGTCGGTGATCGGATGCGAAGCGGAGCTGGAGGCGGTCGAGCGGGCGGTGTTCGAGGACGACTGAGGTCGCCCACGGGCTCGCTTGCGTGTGTAAGTCGTGACCCTTCGCCGGCCACGCGTGCGCGGGCCGAGCGAACCATGTCAGGCGAATGCTCGCGAAGCTGCTCGGTCTGCTGGTGCCGCCGCGCTGCGCCCTGTGTGGGAGGGGCTGTTCCTCGGGGGCGCAGCTTTGCGATGGGTGCGGGTTGCGGGTCGCCCGGCTGCGGCCGCGGGCGGCGACGATCCCGGGCGTCGATCGGGCCTGGTCGGCGGCCGCGTACGAGGGCGCCGCTCGAGAGCTCGTGGCCGCGTTCAAGTTCGGGGCCCGGCTGGGCCTGGCGCGGCCGGCGGCGGTGGCGATCGCGTCGAGCGCTCCGCCCGCCCTGCTCGCCGGCGAGATCGTCCCGGTGCCGCCGGCGCCCTGGCGCCGGCGGCGACGAGGATTCGACGCAGCCGAGGTGCTTGCTGCGGCGCTCGCGATCGAGTCCGGGCTCCCGCTTCGCAGGTGCCTGCGGCGCTCGCAGGGAAGGCGGCAGGTGGGGAGGCCGCGGGCGGAGCGGCTTGCACACCCGCCCCGGGTCCGGGTGGTCGGCGAGCCGCCGAGCCACGCTGTCCTGGTCGACGACGTCCTGACCACGGGGGCTACGCTGGCGGCCTGCGCGCGGGCGCTCCGGGCGCACGGCGCGATCCGGGTCGAGGCGCTCACCTTCGCCCGCTCGGGCGGCGCGGCGCGAGCGCCGGGCTCCCCTTGGCGTGGGCCCGATGCAGGCGTAGCATGAGGCCGAAGCCCGGAAAGGAGAGAGCGTGCGAATCGAGGTCAGGGGACGGAACACGGAGGTCACCGACGAGCTCCGCGGTCACGTGGAGAAGCGCTTCGCCCGGATCGGCAAACAGGTGTCCGAGCTGGCGGTGCTCGAGGTGGAGTTGACCGAAGAGCGAAACCCCTCGATCGCCGACAGCCAGGTCGCCGAGGCCACGCTGCAGCTGAAGCGGGTCACGTTGCGGGCGCGCGAGGCCTCCCCGGAGATGCTGCATTCGATCCATGCGATCGCCGAGGACATTCGCCGCCAGGTGAAGAAGCACCGCGACAAGCGACGCAAGCGGAACCAGACCCGCCGCCTGATCGCGCGGCTCCGCGGCCGAACAGCCTGAGCAACCACGCGGCACAGATCACCACCCGCTTGAGCTAGCGACGAAGTCGCGGTAGGAACGAGTACGACCTGCCGCCGCGCAACGCGCCCGAACCCGCCGGCAGCGGACGCGAAGCGGAGCAGCCGGCGGAGATATTCACGATGGGAGGGGGCGGCGGAGTTATTCTCGGCCGGTACTCTGAGGGGCAGTGGCCAAGGGACTGATAGACCGCGCCCTGCGCTTGGGCGAGGGGCGCCAGTTCAAGGAGTACGAGCGGCGGGTGGCCTCGATCAATCGGATCGAGGCCGAGATGGAGCTGCTCGAGGACTCCGAGATCCGCTCCGAGGCAGATCGGCTCCGCGAGCGAGCTCGCGAGGGTGAGTCGCTCGACGACCTGCTCCCGGAGGCGTTCGCACTCTGCCGGGAGGCCGCCAGGCGGAACCTCGGCCAGCGCCACTTCGACGTCCAGCTGATCGGCGGCATGGTGCTGCACGACGGTTCGATCGCCGAGATGAAGACGGGCGAGGGCAAGACCCTGACCGCCACCCTGGCCGTGTTCCTCAACTCGCTCGCGGGCGAGCCCGTCCACGTGGTCACCGTCAACGACTACCTGGCCCGCCGCGACGCCGACTGGATGGCCCCGATCTACGACGCTCTCGGGGTCAGCGTCGGCGTGATCCAGTCGGGCCACGATCCGGAGGCCCGCCAGCGCGAGTACGCCTGCGACGTCGTCTACGGGACCAACTCGGAGTTCGGATTCGACTACCTGCGCGACAACATGGCTGCCTCGCTTGAGCACTGCGTCCAGCGCCACCACGCGTACGCGATCGTCGACGAGGTCGACAACATCCTGATCGACGAGGCGCGAACCCCGCTGATCATCTCCGGCGCCCCGGAGGCGGCGGCGGACCTCTACTTCACCTTCGCCCGGCTGGCCAAGCAGATGGTTGGCGTCCCGGCCAAGGAGAAGCTGAAGTCGCTCGGCGAGGACAAGGACACCAGCAACGTCGACTACGACTTCGAGTACGACGAGAAGCACAAGACCGTCGCCCCCACCGAGCCCGGCGTCGCCAAGGCGGAGCAGTTCCTCGGGGTCGACAACCTCTACCTCTCCGAGCACGGCACGCTCGTCAACCACCTGGTCCAATCGTTGAAGGCCGAGTCGCTGTTCCATCGCGACGACGACTACGCGGTGATCGACGGCGAGGTCAAGATCGTCGACGAGTTCACCGGCCGCATCCTCGAGGGACGGCGGTGGTCGGAGGGCCTGCACCAGGCGATCGAGGCCAAGGAGGGCGTCTCGATCCGCGAGGAGAACCAGACCCTGGCGACAATCACGCTCCAGAACTTCTTTCGGCTCTACGACAAGCTCGCCGGGATGACCGGCACGGCCCTGACCGAGGCCCAGGAGTTCATGAAGATCTACGAGATGCCGGTGGTCGACATCCCGACCAACGTGCCGATGGTCCGCCAGGACCACAATGATCAGATCTACAAGACCAAGAACGGCAAGTGGAAGGCGGTGGCCGGCGAGATCAAGGAGCGCCACGAGCGCGGCCAGCCGATCCTCGTCGGCACGATCTCGGTCGAGGTCTCGGAGATGCTCTCCGGGGAGCTGACCCGGAGCGGGATCGATCACGTCGTGCTGAACGCCAAGCCGGAGCACGCGCAGCGCGAGGGCGAGACGATCGCGCAGGCGGGCCGGGTCGGCGCGGTGACGATCGCCACCAACATGGCCGGTAGGGGGGTCGACATCAAGCTCGGGGGCGATCCCGAGCAGGTCGCGAAGGCGGAGCTGCGAAAACTCGGGGTGACGCCCGAGAGCGAGAGCCACGACCAGGAGCTGGCGGAGCTCCTGCCCCGCTTCCAGCGGGCCTGCGAGGAGGAGGGCGAGAAGGTGATCGAGCTCGGCGGCCTGTTCATCTGCGGCACCGAGCGCCACGAGTCGCGGCGGATCGACAACCAGCTGCGCGGCCGCTCCGGCCGCCAGGGGGATCCGGGTGAGTCGCGCTTCTACCTCTCGGCCGAGGACGAGCTGATCCGCCTGTTCGCGGGGGATCGCATCTACAAGATCCTCGATCGGCTGGGGCCCGTCGACGAGCATGGCGAGGAGTACCCGCTGGAGGCGAAGATGCTCAGCCGCACGGTCGAGAACGCCCAGAAGAAGGTCGAGCAGCAGAACTTCCTGATCCGCAAGCGGGTGCTCGAGTACGACGACGTGATGAACGAGCAGCGCCGCGTGGTCTACAAGTACCGGCGGGAGATCCTCGAGGGCCGCGACATGTCCGAGGTCTCGCGAGAGCAGATCGGGGAGGTGATCGAGCGGCTGGTCGAGGAGTACACGGCCGGCGAGGTGTTCGAGGACTGGGACCTGTCGGGGTTGGCGACCCAGGCGACCCAGCTGTGGCCGCTGAGCGTTGACCTGGGATCGGACCAGGTGCAGAAGTCCGATCGCGAGGAGATCACGCGTCTGTTGGTCGAGGATGTGCTGGCCGCCTACGAGCGCCGCGAGGGGGAGCTCGGCTCGGAGCTGATGCGCTACCTGGAGCGCCAGATCCTGCTCCAGATCATCGACTACCGGTGGCGCGAGCACCTTTACGAGATGGACTACCTGCGCGAGGGCATCCACCTGCGCGGCTTCGCCCAGATCGACCCCCTGGTCGCCTACAAGAACGAGGGCTTCACGATGTTCCGCGAGTTGATGAACTCGATCTGGGAGGAGTTCGCGCGGATCATCTTCCACGTCGAGGTCAACGTCGAGCCCGCGGATTTCGAGCCTCAGCCCGAGCCGCAGCCGTCCGAGCTTCAGTACGCGGGCGGCGGGCCCGAGCAGCCCTCGGCGATCGCCGAGGCCGCCGGCGCGGCGGCGGCCGGCGCGGCGGCGCTCCCGCTGGCCACCGGAGACGGCTCCGGTAACGGGCAGCCGAGCGAGAACCCCGCCACCGTGGTCAAGTCCGACCGCGACAAGATCGGGCGCAATGACCCGTGCTGGTGCGGCTCGGGCAAGAAGTACAAGAAGTGCCACGGGGCCTGAGCCCCGGCCCCGAAGGCGAGCTCGGGTGCTGGTGGGCGGTCTCCGCCCCCGAGTGCGAGGAGCGCCAGGCGGCGCTCTAAGCTGTCGATCAATGGCCGAGGCGACCTCCAAGGAAACGGTCTCCGCCCGGCTCGCCGACCTCCGTGAGGGCCTGAAGCTGCTCGCGGACTACCTTTGACCCTGACGAGCTCGAGTCGACGCTGACCCGGCTGGAGGCCGAGCTGCAGCGCCCTGGGTTCTGGGAGGACTCCGAGCGGGCCGCCCGGATCTCGGCCGAGCACGCCGCCTCCCAGCGTCGCCTGCAGACGCTTCGCTCAATTCAGGCTGACGTCGGCGACCTCGAGGAGCTGGCCGAGCTGTCGGCCGACGACCCCGAGCTGGCCGGCGAGCTCGACGCCCAGCTTCAATCGGTTGAAGAGCGCCTCGAGGCGCTCGAGGAGGCGAGGCTGTTCAGCGGTCGCTACGACGCCGGCGACGCGGTGATCACGGTTCGCTCGGGCGCCGGCGGGACCGATTCCCAGGACTGGGCCGAGATGCTCCTGCGGATGTACCTGCGGTGGGCGGAGCGGCGGGGCTTTGACGCCGAGATGAAGGAGGCCTCACCCGGGGAGGAGGCGGGACTCAAGTCGGCGACCTTCATCGCTCGGGGCGAGAACGCCTACGGCCTGTTCGCCGCAGAGCGCGGCGTCCACCGCCTCGTCCGCCTGTCGCCGTTCGACGCCGCGCATCGTCGGCACACCAGCTTCGCCGAGGTCGACGTGGGCCCGCTGGTCGACGACGAGGTCGACGTGGCCCTGGACGAGGAGGACCTGCGGGTGGACACCTACCGAGCCTCCGGGGCCGGCGGCCAGCATGTCAACAAGACCGACTCCGCCGTTCGGATCACCCACGTTCCGACCGGGATCGTGGTCCAGTGCCAGAACGAGCGCTCGCAGGCCCAGAACAAGGCCACCGCGATGCGCCTGCTTCGCGCTCGCCTGCTGGAGCTCGAGGAGCGAAAGCGGGCCCAGGAGATGGCGGCGGAGCGGGGCGAGCAGAAGGAGGTGGCATGGGGTTCCCAGATCCGCAGCTACGTGCTTCACCCCTCCCAGCGGGTCAAGGATCACCGCACCGGTCACGAGGTAGGCGATGCGCAGCGGGTCCTCGACGGCGATCTGGACGGCTTCGTGCGCGAGTACCTGCTCCGGGCCGCGGCGGGCTCGCGGGAATGACCGGTTCCGGGTAGTGGACGAGTCGGCGCGCGAGCTGGTCGCCCGGGCCCTGGCCGAGGACTTGGGGACGGGGGACGTCACCTCGAAGGCCATCGTCCCCGGGGACGCCCGAGGCGATGCGCAGATCGTCCAGAAGCAGCCCGGCGTCGTCTTCGGTCTCGAGCTGGCCGGCGAGGTCTTCTCGCAGGCCGGTGCCGACCAGCTCGTCGAGCGCGAGCCCGAGGGCCATTGGCGTGATGCGGTGCCGGCTTGCGTCGCCGAGGTGGCGGGTCCGGCACGGGCGCTGCTGGCCGCCGAGCGGACCGCGCTCAACCTGCTCTGCCACCTCTCTGGGGTGGCCACCCTGACCGCACGGTTCGCCGATGCCGTCGGGGGTACGGACGTGGTGATCCTCGACACGCGCAAGACCACCCCCGGGCTGCGGGCCCTGGAGAAGGCTGCGGTGGCCGCGGGCGGGGGTCGAAACCACCGCATGGGCCTCGACGACGCGGTGCTGATCAAGGAGAACCACATCGCGCTCGCGGGCGGGTTGGCTGAGGCCGTGCGGCGGGTCCGCGAGGCCGAGCCGAGCCGCGAGGTCGAGGTCGAGTGCCGAACCGTGGACGAGACCGCCTACGCGCTGGGCACCGGGGCGAAGTGGCTGCTGCTCGACAACATGGGCCCGGACGAGCTTCGGCGAGCGGTCGAGGCGCGCAACGCCGCCGCCGAAGGGGACGGCGGTCACCGGGTGCAACTCGAGGCCTCGGGAGGAGTGACGCTCGACAACGTCGCCCAGATCGCGGCCACCGGCGTCGACTCGATCTCGGTCGGTGCCCTCACCCACTCCGCTCCCGCGCTCGACTTGAGCATGCTGCTGGCGCCCGCCTGAAATAACTCCGCCGACATCCTCTTGAACCACTCCGCCGAAAGCCTCGGCTTCGCCTGCGTTTTCGGCGGGTTGCGGCGCGTTACCGGGCGGCAGGTCGTACTCGGGGGCGGCAGGTTAGGGCTGTTGCGTGGCGGCAGGTCCACACACCTCACCGGGGGGGAGGTAGAGTCGAAGCATGGCCGTCAGCGAAGAGCTTCGCCTGAAGCGCGAGGCGCTCGTGATCGAGCACATGCAGTCCGAGAATCGTCACGAGTACGACGTGACGATGGAGACCTTCGATCACCCCCGCTACGAGCTGATCGGCACCGGAGACGTGTACGACGGCCCCGAGGAGGTCGCCCGCTACTTCCACGAGACGCGAACCGCCTTCCCCGACCAGCGCAACGAGCTGATCGCCATGCATCACGCTGACGACGCGGTGGTCGTCGAGGCCAACCTCTACGGCACCCACAAAGGGCCGCTTCGCGGCTTGCCCCCGACCGGCCGCAGGTTCGAGATGCGGTTCTGCGCCGTGTTCGTGTTCGAGCAGGAGCGCTTGGTGTGCGAGCGGGTCTACTTCGACCAGAACACGGTTCTGCGCCAGCTCGGGATCGCCCACGACCCGAGCTCGGTCGCTGGGCGGATGGCGACCGCCGTCAACCACCCGCTGACGATCGGCCGCGCCGTCACCCGCCAGGTCCTGCGCCGGTAGCTGGAGGTGATCCCGGTCCACCAGCCGGGTTGGGCTGGGTGGGAAAGGTACCTCGCCACCGTCCGTTGTCGCCTTGGTGACCTTCAGGCCATCTAACCCGACAACCAACGGCTGAGACCCGCTTGGTCGATCAGGCGATGCTGCGGCTATTTCAAAAGGCGCGAGAGGCGCCGGTCCTTGAGCACCCGGCCGCCGGTCTGCTCCTCGGGGCAGTAGCAGGTGATGTGCTCGGCGAAGTGCACGGCCGCGATCGTGTCCCCACACCGGGGGCAGGGGTCGCCCTCGCGCCGGTGGACCTGAAGCGGCATCGGCAGCTTGTCCGGCACGGTCTCGCCGATCAGCTGCTCGTAGCTGTCGATCGCGTCGCCGAGCACGTGAAGCGCTGCGTGGAGGCGCTCGAGCTCCTCCGGTTCGAGCTCCGAGCCCTGCTTGAACGGTGACAGTCTCGCCTCCCAGAGGATCTCGTCCACCCACGAGCGACCGATCCCCGCCACCACCCTCTGGTCGCGGAGCATCGGGTGTAGATGGCGGGGCTGCGCGATTCGCGATGCCAGCTCCTCGGGCGGCGGCGCCGGCCAAGCCTCGGGGCCGAGCGTGGCGACCATCTCGTCCCCTTCGACCGCGGCCACCGGCATCAGCTTTGCCCAGGCGCGCTGCTTGGTGCCGAACTCGCGCAGTCGCAGCTCCCGCCCGTCTGTCAGCCTGATCAGCACCCTCGAGGCGCGATCGCGAAGCGAGGCGCGCTTGTCGAACACCTGCAGGCGGCCCGCCGACATCAGGTGGACGAGCATCGCCAACGGCCCAGTGCCGTCGTCCACCGCGGCGTCGAAGGCGACCACCGGCATCTTGCCCACCCGACTCACGCCGGAGATCCGCGTCGCGGAGAGCGCTTCGAGCTGCGGCTCGATCGACTTCAGCGCCACCATCCCGGGCGCCAGCGCCGATTCGACCTCGGCGCCGGCGAGTGAAGCGGTCAACCGCCGTGCGGTGATCTCCACCTCGGGTAGCTCGGGCACGAACCTAAGCGTAGGGCCGCCGCGGAGTAGACTTGAGGGCAGTCATTCGCCTGGTCCGAGGTTGGCCTACGGGGCAGCCGGGCAGGCGAACATCGAAAGGAACGGCATGGCAGTCGAACTGCCGACAGTTCAGCCCACCGCCGAACCCGAGCTCTCCACCGACGAGATCCGCCGGCTGAGCGACGAGGTGCGGGCGCTGGCGGCCGAGCGCAACGCCGTCATCCTGGCCCACAACTACCAGGTGCCCGAGATCCAGGAGGTCGCCGACCTGACCGGGGACTCGCTCCAGCTCTCGCGAGAGGCGGCCTCGACCGCCGCCGACGTGATCGCCTTCTGCGGCGTCCACTTCATGGCCGAGACCGCCTCGGTGCTGTCGCCCGAGAAGACCGTTCTGATCCCGGACCCCGACGCGGGTTGCTCCTTGTCGGAATCGATCACCGCCGATCAGCTTCGCCACTGGAAGGCGGAGCACCCAGGCGCCGCGGTGGTCATGTACGTGAACACGTCGGCCGAGGTGAAGGCGGAGACCGACTACTGCTGCACCTCGTCGAACGCGGTCCAGGTGGTGGAGCACGTCTGGAGCGAGCGGGGGGGCGAGACTGAGATCCTGTTCGGCCCCGACATGTGGCTGGGCTCCTTCGTGGCCCGGGAGCTCGGTCTGCTCGAGGACCCCGAGCGCTACCGCCGCTTCCACGTCTGGGACGGAGAGTGCCACGTCCACGCCGGGATCCGGCCCGACGACATCGCAGCCACCCGCGCCGAGCATCCCGATGCCGAGTTCCTGATCCATCCGGAGTGTGGCTGCTCCACCCAGGCGATGGAGTACGTCGCCTCAGGCGACCTCGACCCCGAGGGCGTCCAGATGCTCTCCACGTCGGGCATGCTCCGCCACGTCGCCGCCCACCCGGAAGGCGAGTTCGTCGTCGCCACCGAGACCGGGATGCTCTACCCGCTCCAGCAGGCGGCGCCGGGCGCGCACCTGATCGAGGCCAACCGGATGGCGTTCTGCAGGTACATGAAGATGATCACCCTGCCGAAGCTGCGCGACTCGCTGCGCCACCTCCGTCACGAGGTCAAGGTTCCTGCGGAGATCGCCGCCCGCGCTCAGCTTCCGATCGAGCGCATGGTCGCGATCGGCTGAACAATGCCTGCGGGCGCCTTCGGCGCCCTCACATGCCAGTTTCGGGGCTAAAGCCCCTCACTTGAATAAATGGCGCGTTCGCTGCTAGCTTGAGGGCGTGCTCGGGCTGATCGCCCGTATCGTCTTGGCGCTCGTTCTGGCAGGGTCGGCGGCGCTGAAGCTGGCGAGCCCGCGTTCGAGCCGCGCCGCGCTGGCGACCTTCGACGTCGAGGGCGAGCGGGTGCGCTGGATCCTCTGGGGGACTCTGGTGGCAACCGAGCTCGCGCTCGCGACCGCGGTCGCCGCCGGGAGCGACCAGGCGGCCTGGCTTGCGGCCGGGCTGCTGGCCCTGTTCGCGGCGGCGCTGGTGGGGGCGATGCTGCGCGGGCGCGCAGGCGCGCCCTGTGCCTGCTTCGGGTCCCGCTCGACTGTCGGCTGGGGGTCGGTGTTGCGCAACCTCGGCCTCGCGGCCTGCTTCGCCGCCCTTCCCCTGCTTCCCCAGCCGAGCCTGTCGACCGACCAGTGGCTGGGCATCGGGCTCGGGGTCGCCCTGCTGCTGTGCCTCGGGCTCGGAGTGGCCCTGCTCGCCCTGGCGAGGGAGGTCGGAATGCTGCGGCTGCGGCTCGGCCCGGCGGCAGCGCTCGAGATCCCGGAGGAGGGGCCGAAGCCGGGCCAGCAACTGGACCTGATCGATCGTTTTGCCGCCATCGGTGACCGGGCGCTCGCGCTCGCCGTCTTCACCTCGGAGGGGTGCCGGGTGTGCCGGAGCCTCGAGCCCGCGATCGCCTCGCTGTCGGGGCATCCGGCGGTTGCGGTCGAGGTCTTCGACGAGGTCGCCGACCATGACGTTTGGGAGCGGTTGGGGATCCCGGGCAGCCCGTTCTCGATCGCCCTCGACCCCGACGGCACCGTGCTCGCCAAGGGAACCTTCAACAACCTGGCCCAGCTCGAGAGCGTGCTGGCGACGGCCGAGCTGCGCCGGCCGGAGCTGGTCGGGGAGGGCTAGGCGGGATGGCGGGGGATCGGATCGGCGATGCTCTCGAGACCCTGGCCGGCGAGACGTCCCGGCGGGGCTTTCTCGCCCGCGCGGGCGCCGCCCTGGTGGCCGGGACCGCCGGTGGGGTGGTCGCCAAGGTGGTCAAGCCGGGGGGCGCGAACGCCGAGGCCTACACGAACTTCTGCGGCCACACCTACACCACCGGCTCATGCATCCATCCCCTGGGGCTGCCGCGGGTCGATTCGAGCGGCTACCCGGTCCGCCCCGATGACGGTAGGCCGATCGACAACATCGGCCGGCTGGTCAACAAGCGCGGCCTGCCGATCCGCGGGAAGGGCGAGCTGTTGCGGGACCCGGACGGATTGCCGCTGCCGCCGGCGCCGCGAACCAAGATCTGCAAGCTGACCGCGAAGCAGTACGGGATCAAGGCTCACCCCCAGGGCTCGTGGTACAGGTGCTGTGGGGGGACGGTTCGCAAGCTCTGGGACTGCTGCTCCGAGCACGACCGGCGAATCAACGGCGACGCCGCCCTGCACGGCTACTGCTACGGGAAGCGAAAGGTGTTCTGCGTCACCTACTACCAAACCCACGTCCCGTGCTGAGACCCGGAGTACAGGGACGCCGGCGATGAGCCCGCTGGAGTTGAGCCTGGCGGCCGCCGCCCTGCTAATCGGACTCACCGGGGCCTGGTCGCCCTGCGGCTTCTCGATGGTTGAGACCATCGGCCTGGCCGGGGACGAGGGACGCCGCTGGACGACAATAGCCGCCTGCGCCGCCTTCGCTCCCGGGGCGGTCGTCGGCGGGGTGATCACCTTCGGCTCCCTGTCGGCGCTGGGAGATGTGACTCATGGGGCCGGCCGGCTCGCATACGTGCTCGCGGCGGTGATCGCCGTCGCCGCCGCGGTGGCAGAGGCGCGCGGCATGCGGATCGTTCCCCAGATCCGCCGCCAGCTCCCGGAGGCCTGGCGGTGGACGATGCCGCTCCCGGTGGCGGCGGGGCTGTACGGGATCCTGCTCGGCCTGGGGTTCACGACCTTCGTGCTCAGCTTCGGGGTCTGGGCCCTGGCGGGGATCTGCGTCGCGCTCGGCGATCCGGGAGCGGGCCTCGTGATCGGGGCCGCGTTCGGGATCGGCAGGGTGGTGCCAGTCGCCGTCGTGGCACCGGTGGTGGACACGCGATTCGGCCTTCGGTGCATCGAGCTGATGGCCGAGCGACCGGCGATCTACCGGGCGTTCCGGCTCTCGGATGCGGCCGCCCTCGGCCTGGTGGCGGTCGCGCTGGGCTCTGCCGCGAGTGCGAGCGCGGCTCGCACCGAGGTGCCGAGCGGGGCCGATCCGTCGGCCTTCGGCAGGGCCCTGGCCTTTCAGAGGTTCGAGCGCGGCGCGGCTCTCAGAGCGGGGGGGCGCACCTACGATCTGCCGGGACGCGACCCGGCGCTCGGCGGTCGGTTCGTGGCGGTGATCTCGGGTGGCGAGAGAATCAAGATCCTCAGCAGGGCCACGCGACAGCCGCTGGGCGCGGTTCGGGCTCCGAGCGCGCGGGCGGTCGCGATCTCCGGCAGGTGGCTCGCCTACCTGTCCGTGAAGGGCTCGCGCTACCTGCTCCGGGCGCGCCAAATCGAGGATCCGGGGAGCCCTGGACCGGTGAAGGGAATCGCGTCGGTGTCGAGCCCGGCCCAGATCGGCCATCCGAGCGTTGGCGCCGACAGCGTCTTCTACGCGGTCTCGAAGCCGCACCGAAACTCGATCAAGCGCCACAACCTCAAGTCCGGCAAGGGGCGAACGGTGCTGCGCTCCAAGGCGGCCCAGCTGCTCAATCCCGCCGTGCAGGGCAAGCACCTGCTCTACGCTCGGATCAGTCGCGGGTGGGAGCCCCCGCTTGCGATCCATCCCCGCCCCCTGCGCCAGCTCTTGATGATCAAGCGGCTGGGGCGCCCGGGCTCGGGCCACAAGGTCTACTCGCGCGGGCGCCGACGAGATCTGTGGACCACCTCGCTCAGCCCCCGGAGGATCTTCGTCACCCTGCTCGGGCGGGGAGGGCCCAGGATCATCTCCAAGCAGCGCTGAGCTGAGGCTACGGCGGTGCCAGCGCCTGTGGAGGGATGTCGCCGACGCCGATCGCGCGGTAGAACGTTGCGCCCGGCTTCTCGATTCGCCATCTCCCCCTCTGTCCATCGAGGTAGACGACGTCGTCCTCCACCGATGGCTCCCGGTGGTCGGCGAACCGGGTCACCGTGGTCGCGGTGACGCGGGCCTCGGCGCCGTCGATCTCCACCGCCCTGATGCGCGCCACGCGGGCGCCGGCGAAGACGGGAAAGCCGCGCGGGTCCCGGTATCCGATCGAGGCGGCCACGGAGCGTTCGCAGTCCCCTCGCCGGCGCGGCAGGCGAACCCCCGACAGCGCCCCGGGGGCCAGCAGCTCGCAGGTTCGGGCGCCGTCCGCTCGGTCGAGCGCGGCCACGTAGGAGCCCACCGTTCGCGCCACCCGGCGCTGAGCGGAGTCGAGACGCGCAGCCCTGGACTCGGCGACCGCCTCACGGACCTGGCGCCGGATGGCGTCTCGGCCGCCCTCGGCGGAGGAGGCTGGGGGGCTCGAGGGCGAGGCACGGCGGGGAGTCGCCGGAGCCGTCACCCCCGTGGAGGCGATGGTGTGGGTGTCGTCCCCCTCGTCCCCGATCACGAGCACGACCGCCGCCGCTGCGGCACCGACGAGCGACAAGGCGAGGACGCACCAGGTGAGCTTCTTCACTTCTCGGCGTCGCGCTCGAGGATCAGGGGCCGCTCTTCAGCACACCTCGCGCAACCTGCCGGACTCGACCTCGTAGACGAATCCGCGAACGCCTTCCGTTCGCGGCACGAAGGGGCTCCGCCTGATTCGGTCGAGCGAGTCCCGAACATTCTGTTCGAGGTCCGAAAAGCTCCGGGCGTCCCATGGTGGTCGTAGGCCCGTCTCCGTCTCGAGCCGGTCCGCGAACGCCCCTGCGTCGAGGCCCAGCATGCCGCAATCCGTGTGGTGTATGACCATGACCTCCTCGGTTCCCAGCACGTGCTGCGAGATGGCCAGTGAGCGGATCTCCTCGTCCCCGACGATGCCACCCGCGTTGCGGATCGTGTGCGCATCGCCGGGCTCGAGTCCGAGAACCCGATTGGGATCCAGGCGCGCGTCCATGCAGGCCACGATAGCCAGCCTCTTCGCGGGAGCTCGCGGCAGGGGCGCCTGTTGAAAGGTCTGTGCGAAACGTCGGTTGTTCTCCAACATCGCGTCGATGGTGCTCACCGCTGTCTCCTTCGAAGGTCGCGGATTCGCGACGTCGCAGGTTCCGTCCCCGCGCGACCATACGCTCGCCTACCGAATGGCGTCGCCCGCTAATCTCGCCGCAGTGACGCACCTGAGGCCGGTCCCGGACCCGAAGCCCCCACCGAAGCTGGCGGAGCGCGCCGAAGCGCAACCGCGGGTCGCCGAGCTGGAGCGATGGGCGACCGTGTTGCGGATCGACTGCGTGCGGATGCTCGCGGTGGCCAAGTCCGGGCACCTCGACTCCTCGCTCTCGGCGGCGGACATCGTCTCGGCGCTCTACTACCGGGTGCTGCGCCACGATCCGGAGAACCCCGACTGGCCGAGCCGCGACCGGTTCGTGCTCTGCAAGGGACACGCGGCGCCGATCCAATACGCGGCGCTGGCCCAGCACGGGTACTTCCCGGTCGAGGACCTGACCGGCGTTCGACGGATCGGCGAGCATCTCCAGGGGCACCCGGACATGCGTAGGACCCCGGGGATCGAGGTCTCGACCGGCTCGCTCGGCCAGGGGCTCTCGATGTGCATCGGGATCTGCCTTGCGCTGCGTCTCGACGGCCTCGACGGGACGGCCCAGGTGTTCGGGGTCCTCTCCGACGGAGACTGTCAGGAGGGGCAGACATGGGAGGCCGCGACCTCGGCGGTTCACTACAAGGTTCCGAACCTGACCGCGATCGTCGACTACAACCACCTGCAGACCGACGGGACCACCGAGGAGACCATGGACCTCGGTGACCTGCGGGCCAAGTTCGAGGCCTTCGGCTGGGACTCGGTGGAGATCGACGGCCACGACATGCAGCAGGTGGTCGAGGCGCTGGAGCGCAGCCGAACCCTGCGAAAGCCGTCGGCGATCATCGCCCAGACCAAGAAGGGAAAGGGGGTCTCGTCGATGGAGGACCGGTTCGGCTTCCATGGCAAGCCTCCCAGCCCCGAACAGGCCGCCGAGGCCCTGGAGGAGCTGATCGCGAAGCTCGACCAGCAGACCGCTGCGCTGCAGGCCGGCCCTGGGCGCGCGGAGGATTGAGGATGGGCGCCGAGCCCGAGGCCAAGACGGAGCCGATCGCCACTCGCCACGCCTACGGCGACGCGCTCGCCGAGCTCGGCGAGCGCCACGACGACGTGGTCGCTCTGGACGCGGACCTGGCGGTCTCCACCCAGTCGATCAAGTTCGGCAAGCGGTTCCCCGAGCGCTTCTTCAACGTCGGGGCCGCCGAGGCGAACATGATGTCGATGGCCTGCGGCCTGGCGGCCACCGGCAAGGTGCCCTACTGCTCGACCTTCGCCATCTTCGCCGCCGGGCGCGCCTACGACCAGGTGCGCCTGGGGATCGCCCACAACGAGCTCAAGGTCCGGATCGGGGCCTCGCACGGGGGCGTTTCCCTGGGCGAGGACGGCGCCTCGCACCAGATGATCGAGGACATCGCCCTGATGCGGGCGATGCCCCGGATGACCGTGGTCGTGCCGGCCGACTACAACCAGGCCTATCGGGCCACGCTCTCCTCCTACGAGCGCGAGGAACCCATGTACCTGCGCTTGGGGCGCCCCGCGACGCCGATCGTCTACGAGCAGATCCCAGAGACGCTGGAGCCGGGCGTCGACGTGATCCGGGCCGGCAAGGACATCACCTTGATCGCCACCGGTCACATGGTCTGGCGGGCGCTCGAGGCTGCCGATTCGCTCGAGCAGGCCGACGGGGTCGACGCCGAGGTGCTGAACGTGTCGATCATCAAGCCGCTTCACTCCGAGACGGTCCTCGAGTCGCTCAGCAAGACCGGCCTTGCGGTGACCGCCGAGGAGCATCGAGTGGTCGGCGGACTCGCCGACGCGGTGCGCCAGGTCGCCGCCGAGCAGCACCCGGTGCCGATCTTCGCCGTCGGGATGGGTGACGAGTTCGGGATCTCGGGCACCGGCGAGGCCTGCATGGAGCACTTCGGGCTCACCGCTCGGGCGATCGCCGACAGGGCTCGCGAGGCCCTGGTCCTGAAGCCGATCGTCTCGCGCGCACCCCTGTTCGGCCCCGAGTGGACCTGAGCTCGGCCCGGCGCGTCGCTCGGCAGTCCGGCAGCGGGTTGGATTCCCGAGCACCTGGGAACGGGCAATGAGGCGGCCGTCCTAACTGCGTCCCGTCGTGTCCGTCCTCCGGACACCAGGGGACATTGTTCGCCGTTCCGCTTCCCCACCGCTGATCCAGGTCCGCTCGTGTCCGTCCAGCGGGCACTTCGGGACGCGGTTCACGCTGCTCTTGCTTCGAGGGCCGCCCGCAGGTCGGACACGACGCTTTCCGGACCACGCGTCACCTGGGCCCACGTGTAGCGCAGAACCAGGTAGCCACGGGCACGCAGGGCCAGCTCCCGTTGGCGGTCCCGTTCGATTGCCGCCGGCGTGCCGTGCGCCGCATGCCCGTCGAGTTCCACGACGAGTCGCTCCTTGCGCCACAACGCATCCACCATCAGCTCTCCGATCAGCACGTTCACGTCGGGCGTGGGCAGTCCTGATCGCTGACACAGAGTCAGGAAGCGCTCCTCGAGTACGCTCAACGTCCGCGCGAGCTCAGGGGAATGCTGGGCGATCGCTCTCCGCAAAGCGGCGCTGCCGGGTTGTCCCCGTTGGAGCGAGGCAGTGAGTTCGCTCGGGTTGCACAATCGCTGGAAATCAGCCTCTGCCAACGGGCGCCGCGTGGCGCTGAAGGGCAGAGTGGAGGCGGCATCGAGAAGGGTCCGGGCGATCCCGGTGACCGGAAGCCCGCGATGCAGCACAGGTTGCAGTTCCCGGTGCCGATGCACGCGTAGCCGGGTGCGCGAACGGCGGCGGCCCTTGACGGTCAGGTGGATGGTTTCCGGCTCCGTGTCGAGCAGCTGCCACCACCAGACCGCGGTCGTGTGGCTGAGGGCCGAGCCCGGCCCGGCGTAGAGGAGTGCAGCGATCAGATGCCCCTCGATGTCGAGCGCCGTGTGGCCCACTGCATACACGCCGGGATGAATTCGATGCAAGCGGCCTGCCTCGATCCAGCGTGCGACTGTGGCGTTGCCGAGGCCGCATCGGCGAAGTTGAGCCCGGTTCACGACTCCCCGCTGGCCCGCAGCCAGCCGCGCAACCGCAACTGCGTCCCGCCGTGTCCGGTGGACGGACATTTCCGGACGCGGTTCGGCCATTGGCCAAGGGTGGGCATGGGACCTTCGTGGAACAAGACCCGAGTGCGCCGGCGGTGTGCCCGACTCGTCTCCTCTTACCTGCACCTTGCTCGCCGAACTCAGGCAACCTTGGGATCTATGTCCCCGGGTGTCCGTCCTCCGGACACCACAGGTCACGGTTCCCGGCGGGTGAGGGTGGGCTCCGATCGCGCCAATGTAAGTGGTCCTTCACAATTTTCGCTACCCTTGCGGCGACGCTTCGCCGGGCGCGACGGCTGCGGGAGCCGGCGCAGGATTGCGGCGGGCGTCGGAGAAAGACGCTTCGCATGTCCTTGCTCAGATCAGGCGCCCGCGGGCGTCGTGCCGATCGCGAACGCTCCCATCGGGGGGCGCCCGATGCTGCGCCCTCCCGGCCGCCGCGCCGGCGGCCTCCGATCGTCGAGCTGCGTGAGGCGACGGTCGTCTATCCCGGTGGCCATGTCGGGGTCGAGCGGGTCTCGTTCGCACTCAACCGCAGCGAGTTCGCCTTCATCGTCGGCCCGACCGGCTGCGGCAAGTCGACCCTGATCCGAGCGCTGATCCGGGAGGTCGAGCCGGCGAGCGGGCAGGTCCTGATTGCCGGCAAGGACATCAACCGGCTGCGAAAGTCGCGGGTCCCCCATCTGCGCCGCCGGATCGGGACGGTGTTCCAGGACTTCAAGCTGCTCCCCAACCGGACCGTCTACGACAACGTCGCCTACGCCCTCCAGGTGATCGGCGCGGGGCGGGGCGAGATCCGGACCCAGGTTCCGGAGATCCTCCGCCTGGTCGGCCTCCAGGGGAAGATCAACAACTACCCCGACCAGCTCTCCGGCGGCGAGCAGCAGCGGGTCTCGATCGCCCGTGGCTTCGTCAACCACCCGCCCCTGCTGCTGGCCGACGAGCCGACCGGCAACCTCGATCCCGAGACCTCGATCGGGATCATGCAGCTGCTGTACCGGATCAACCGCACGGGGACCACGGTGCTGGTCGCGACCCACGACCGCGAGATGGTCGACAAGATGCAGCGCCGGGTGCTGGCGCTCGACCAGGGAAGGCTGGTCCGCGACGAGGCGAGCGCCGGGTACCAGGAGGAGTCGACGACCGAGTTCGCCGTCCGCGTTCGGGCCGAGATGGGGGTCGGCGACGAGGGGCACACCAATGGCGAGCCGAGCGGCTAGGCGGTCGCGATGACCCGGATCTGGTTCTTCATCACCGAGGCATTTCGCGCCCTGCGGCGCAGCGCCGCCCCCAGCCTGGCGGCGATCGTCACCGTGGTGCTGACGACGCTGCTTCTGGGCGTGTTCGTCCCGGTGATCAAGGCCAGCTCGACCACGAACGAGAACGTCCGCTCCCAGCTCAACCTGAGTGTCTACATGAAGACCGACGCGACCACCAAGCAGGCCCTGGCGGCGCAGAAGAAGATCGACAAGCTCCCCCACGTCGAGCGGACCGAGTACATCTCGAAGAGCGACGCGCTGAAGACGCTGCGCGGGGAGGTCGGCGATCAGCCGATCAGCAAGGGGGTCGACCAGCTCGGGCACAACCCACTGCCGATCACGATCAGCGTCTACCCGGACGACCCAGACAACCTGAAGGCGATCCGCGACGAGATCATGCGCCGGGACGCCAAGGGGAAGGCGAACCCGATCAGCCCGGCGATCGACAAGCTCAACAACTCGCAGCGGACCGCGAACCAGATCCGGACGGTGACCAACGCGGTCAAGGTGATCCTCTCGGTGATCGCCGGGCTTCTCCTGGTCGCCTCGCTGATGCTGATCGCGAACACGATCCGGCTCTCGGTCTACGCCCGTCGCCGCGAGGTCGAGGTGATGAGGCTGGTGGGAGCCACCAAGTGGTTCATCCGCTGGCCGTTCGTGATCGAGGGGCTGGTCGTGGGGCTGGTCGGCGCCGGGGTGGCGGTGGGCATGCTCTGGGTGGGGAAGGTGACGATCATCGACCCGCTGGCGAAGAACTTCGCCCTGATCGACAACTTCTCGACCATCGGCTTCACCCAGCTCGTCGCCCTGCTGCTGGGCTGCGCGGTGGTCGTCTCGGCGCTCGGCAGCGGGGTCACCCTGCGCCGCTTCCTTCGCGTTTGAGCGGCGCCGGAACCCGGCGGAGCGGACGATGAGCGCGGAGCGTCGGCGTGGCCTGACCACGGGCTTCCTTGCCGGAGTGGTGGTCGCCCTCGCGATCGCAGCCGCCGCGGTCGCGATCGAGGGCGGCTTCGGCGGCGGCTCCGATCCCACCTCGGACGCGATCGACGTGATCCAGAAGGACTACTTCAAGCCCGTCAACGGATCGCTGCTCGACAACGCCTCGATCGACGGGATGGTGCGGGGACTTCGCGACCGCTACGACGATCGCTTCTCCCACTACTTCGATCCCCAGGAATTCCAGGAGTTCGAGCAGGCGAGCTCCGGCCGCTTCTCGGGCGTCGGGCTGACCGTGACCGAGGTCAGACGTGGCCTGCGGGTGGCGAGCGTGATCCCACACACCCCCGCCCAGCGCGCCGGGATCGAGCCCGGCGACCTGATCGTGGCCGTCGACGGGCGCTCGATCGCGGGCCTGTCGGCGGAGGTCTCCACCGCCCGGATCAAGGGCCCGCCCGGGACCAAGGTCGAGTTGCGGGTGTTCTCGGGGCAGGGTGGCAAGCGGCGCCAGATCGAGCTCGAGCGGGCCTCGGTGCAGGTGCCGGCGGTTCGGGGCCGGCTGAAGCAGGCGGGCGGCACCAGGGTCGCCTACGTCCGCTTTGCGACCTTCAGCCAGGGTGCCCACGCGGAGCTTTCGCAAACGCTCAAGCGGCTCGACCGGCGTGGCGCCCACGGCCTGCTGCTCGACCTGCGGGGCAATGGCGGCGGGCTGTTGAACGAGGCGGTGCTGTGCGCGAGCCTCTTCCTTCGCAAGGGACAGCTGGTGGTCTCGACCAACAGCCGCACCCTGGGCCACCAGGACTACGAGGCGGTCGGGGGTGCGCTGCCGAAGCGACCGACGGTCGTCTTGATCAACCAGGACACGGCCTCCGCAGCCGAGATCCTCGCGTCGGCGCTCTCCGACCACCACCTGGCGACGATCGTCGGAACACGCTCCTTCGGCAAGGGCACCTTCCAGGAGGTGATCCGGCTCGCCGCCGGCGGCGCGCTCGACCTGACCGTGGGGGAGTACCTGACCGCCGACGGCACCTCGCTGGCGGGCAAGGGGATCACGCCGGCCGTCCGGGCGGCGGACGATCCGAGCACCTCCGCGGACGAGGGCCTCGAGAAGGGGCTGGCGGTGCTGGCGGAGAAGGCGGCGGTCGAGAACAGGTGAGCCCCCGGCGCGCGGCGCCGTTCGGCCGGAGGGTGGCGACGGTCGAGCGTCGGGGCCGCTTCTCCGTGGCCGAGCCGCTGTTCGAGCGGGGACCACAGGCGGCGCTCGCTCGCGGCTCGGCGGACGTGGGGCCCGGCGACCTGGCCTTGGTCGACTTCGGTCCCGGTGGAGCCAAGGCGCTGCGAACGGTCGGCTCGGCGGAGCGCCCGAGCGATGTGGTCGCTGCCCTGCTCTGGGATCGGGAGGGAAGCCGGGGATTCCCCCGAAAGCTCGAGGACGAGGCGCGGGACTCGGCAAGCGCCGCGCGCACGCATTCGCCGGTTCGCCGAGACCTGACGGACCTCGCCACCTTCACAGTCGATCCGGCGACCGCGCGCGACTTCGACGACGCCCTGTCGGCGGCGGAGGACGGGGACGGCGTCCGCCTCTGGATCCACATCGCGGACGTCTCCGCCCACGTGCGGCCGGGCAGCGGGCTGGACGCTGAGGCCCTGCGGCGCGGAACCAGCACCTACGTGCCCGGGACGGTCGAGCCGATGCTGCCGAGGGTGCTGAGCGACGAAGCCTGCAGCCTGGCCCCCGGGGCCGACCGGCTCGCGGTCACGGCCGAGATCGTCCTCACCCAGAGCGGCGAGCCTCGGTCGGCGAGCTTCTATCGCAGCCGAATCCGCTCCGACGTCCGGCTCGACTACGACCAGCTCGACGACTTCTTCGCCGGGAGGCGTTCGCCGCCCGCCTCCGTCGCGGTGCCGCTGGCGCTGGCGCGTCGCGCGGCGGCGGCCCTGGCGGGCAAGCGGTCCGTCGGCGCGCTGGAGATCGAGTCCTTCGAGCCCGAGTTCGAGTTCGATGCGGATGGGGCGGTCGTGGGTGCCGAATCGGTTCATCAGACGGAGGCTCACAGGCTGATCGAGCACCTGATGATCCTCGCCAACGAGCGCGTTGCCGAGCTCCTGGAGCGCGGCGGCATCGCGACCCTCTACCGCGTGCACGAGCAGCCCGATCCCGAGCGGATCGAACGGCTGATCGAGCAACTGGCCGCCCTGGGCGTGCCCACGCCGCCGCTGCCTGGGCGCGCGTCCCCGACCCAGGCGGGAGCGCTCGCCGGCGAGGTGAGCCGCCTGGTGGCCCGCGAGGCCGCGAGGCGAGGCCATGGCCGGGATGCGTATACATCCCTCGTGCTCCGCTCCCTGAAGCAGGCTCACTACTCGGAGCGAAACCTGGGCCATGCCGGGCTTGGGAGCCCGGCGTACGTTCACTTCACATCGCCGATCCGGCGCTATCCGGATCTGATCTGCCACCGCGCGCTGCTGTCGGCGATCGGAGCAGGTGAGCCGGAGCCGCAGGGCGACCAGGTCCGGGAGGCCGCCTGGCGCTGCTCGGAGCGCGAGCGGGAGGCGATGCGGGTCGAGCGTGACGCGGACAAGGTGTGCGCGGCGTTTCTGCTGCAGCGGGAGTTGTTTGAGGCGGGTTGGGGCAAGGCCTTCGAGGGCGAGGTGTCCGGATTGGTGGGTGCGGGCGCCTTCGTGCGGTTCGCGGGTGAGTTGGGCGACGTGTACGAGGGCTTTCTCCCGGCGCGCCTGCTGGAAGGGGACAGGTTCGACCTCAACCCAACCCAGACTGCGCTCGTCGGGCGAAGCAGCGGCGGCGTCCTTCGGCTGGGTGATCCGGTCGCCGTGAGGGTCGAGGCGATCGATGCCCCACGGGGTCGCACGGATCTGGAGCCGGCCGCAGAGCCGGCCGCGGACGAGTCGCGACCTCGGACCCGGCCCAAGACGCGCCGTCCCCGCGAGACCCGGCGCCGGGCCGAGCACCGTCGCGAGGGCCGGGAGCGCCCGGAGCGATGATGGCCAAGGGGAAGCGAAAGATGGATCCGGGGGATGTGGCGACCAACCGACGCGCTCGGCACAAGTTCGAGCTGCTCGACCGGTTCGAATGCGGAATCGAGCTCGTCGGGACCGAGGTCAAGTCGCTCCGAGACGGCAAGGCGCAGCTCGGCGACTCCTACGCGGTGATCGACCGGGGAGAGGTGTGGCTTCGCAACGCTCACATCCCCCCCTACGCGCCAGCTTCCGCCCAGAATCACGATCCCGAGCGCCCGCGCAAGCTGCTCCTGCACCGCCATGAGATCGAGCGGCTGATCGGGCGCAGCGAGCGCCGCGGCCTGACCCTGATCCCGACCCGGATCTACTTCAAGGGCTCGCGAGCCAAGGTGGAACTGGCCCTCGCTCGCGCCAAGGAGCAGCGCGATCGCCGCCGCGAGATCCGCGACCGCGACGTCTCGCGGGAGGTCGAAAGAGAGCACCGGCACCGCCTTCGGTGACCCTCGAACGCGGTCCGACGAGGGTCCCCAGGCGGCGACGAGTCGGCGAGCAAACGCCGCGGGCCCACTCGTGCGAGGATACGGGCGATGAGCTCGTTCAGGCTCTCTCGCGGCGACGACGACGACCGAAAGAAGGAGCATCGCGCCTTCAGGTTCTCGCGGGGTGGCGATCAGGGCGCCCCGCCACCGGACCCCGCTCGCACCCCGGAGTCGCGAGCCCAACCCGGAGGCCAGCCCCCCGCGAGCCCGGCCGGCCCGCCTCAGCCTGCGCCGCCACCGCTCACCGGCCCCGCGCCGCCGCCGCAGGCTCAGCCCGCGCAGCCGGAGAGCCGGGCGGAGCGCCGCAAGCGGATCCGCGAGGAGCGGCGCCGCCAGGCGGAGCAGCACAAGCAGCAGAAGCGGGCCGAGCGCGAGCAGCAGCAGAACGAGCGCAAGAGATTGAGGGAGGAGAAGCAGCGGGCCAGGCAGGAGGCGAAGGGGGGGTCCGCCGGGGGAGAGCGCCGTGGCCGCAGGGAGGAGCGCAAGGCGGCCAAGGCGGCGGAGAAGGAGCGAGCCAAGAGAGAGCGTGAGCTGGCGATGCAGGAGCGCCGCGTGGCTCGCGAGGAGCGGAAGCGGGCCAAGGAAGAACAGCGTCGTGCCAAGCGGGAGGGCCGAAAGGGCGCGGCCGCGCCCCCGCCGGATCCCGCCGCCGAGCAGCCTCCGACCGCGGTCGCGCAGAGTGGACCCGCGGCGCCCGCCCAGCCTTCGGGCGAGGGCATCTCGCCGGCCGAGGCCGGGATCGCCGCCGGCGCCGCCGGTGCTGCGATCGGCGCCGGCGCCGCGGCGCTCGGGGCCCGCTCCGACGAGGAGCAGCCCACCGCCCCCCACGAGCAGGCGCCTGGCTCACCCCCCGCCCAGGCGCCGGTCGCTCAGCCGCCAGTGGCGCAACCGAGCCCAGAGGTCACCGCGGCGGGCCCCGTGCCAGCCGGCGAGCGGGCGGAGGAGGAGCGAACGATCCGCGAGGCGGCCGAGCGCGAGGCCATGGCGCGGCTCGAGGAAGCCGAGCGCCACGGCGGCGAGAGCGCCGCGATCGTCGAGGAGGAGCGGATTCGATCCGAGGCCGAGCGCCGGATTCGCGAGGCGGAGGAGTCCCAGCGTCAGGCCGAGCTCGCCTACGAGGCCAGGGAACGCGACCGCGAGGCCGAGGAAGCCGCGCGGCGCCTGCAAGATGCCCAGCAGCCCACGGTGGAGTTCGATGTGGCCCAACATCAGCTCGAGGCCGATCGCGCCGCCGAGCGCGAGCTGGCGAGCGAGCTTGCCCAGACGGAGGCGCGCCTCACCGAGTCCCAGCGACGCACCGCGGAAGCGCTCGATCGCGCCGCCAAGCGACTCGAGGAGGTGGAGACCCGGGCCGCCGAGGCCGAGGCGCGAGCCACCCGGGCAGAGGAACTGGCCCAGCTGAAGATCCAAGAGCGGGATCGGGAGCGGCGCCTGCAGGAGATGCTCGACCGGATCGCGGAGGCGGAGCGGCGGGCGGACGAGGCCGAGCACCGAGCCCGCGACGCCGCCGTCCGGCTGGCCGAGCCGGGTCCGGGCGCGCCGGTCCCACCGTCGCCCGAGCCCCCGGCCGCGGCGGAGAGGCCGGTCGCGGCGCCGGTGCCCGAGACACCGGCTGAGCCCCCAGCGCCGGAGCCGGAAGCAGCGGCGCCGGTGCCCGAGACACCGGCTGAGCCCTCAGCGCCGGAGCCGGAAGCAGCGGCGCCGGTGCCCGAGGCGGCGGTCGCCCCGGCCTTCGAGCCCGCGCCACCGCCTCCTCCGGAGCCGATCGCCGCTCCGCCGCCACCCATGGGAGCGCCCACTCCGCCCGAGCCCGTGCCGCCACGGGCGCCGGCGGAGCCGCCCCCTCCGCCACCCCCGGAGCCCCCGTCTGCCGCCCCGCGACCTCCGGCGCCGACCCCGGCCGCCGACCCCGTGGCCCCCCCGCTGCCGCCCCAACCGCAGCCCCAGGCCGTGTCGCCCCCCCCGCCGGCGGAGGGACTGCTGAACCTGAATCAGGCGACCTACGAGCAGCTTCGCGAGCGGAACCTCTCGGTCACCCAGACCGGGAGGGTGCTGGCGTACAGGGACCGGGTCGGGGGGTTCAGCTCGCTCGACGAGCTCGACGGGATCCCCGGCTTCCCGCACTCCTTCCTTCAGGAGCTGAAGCGCGGCTTGGCCGTCTAGGCCGGGCTGGGGCTGCCGTCCTCGTTCGCCAGCTCCTTCGGCTTGACGAAGTCCAACAGCTCGGCGCATCCCGGCTCGAGCTCGTCCCACCGGCGCGCGAACAGCAGCGTCGCGAGCGCCGCGGTCGGGAACTTGCCTCTCAACCGCGGGAGTCCGTGTCCGTCACCGGCAAGGTGCAACGCGAGCTCCTGAATCGAGGGCTGATGCCCGATCAAGAGCACCGAATCGACCTCCGCCGGAGTCTCCCGCAGCCTTTCCAGCAGGTCCGCGCCCGACGCTCCGTACAGCCCGCGCTCGACCTGCACCTTGGGCGAGCCCAGCGCCGGCGCGATTCGTTCCAAGGTCTCGCGGGTCCGGGTGGCCGAGGAGCAGAGGACCAGCGATGGGGCCGACTCCTGCCGGCGAAGGTACTCGGCGATCAGCTTGCAGGCGCGGCGACCGCGGCCAGCGAGCGGCCGGTCGTGATCGGCCAGGGTGAGGTCGTCCCAGCTCGACTTTGCGTGGCGGAGCAGGAGCAGGCGCCTGGTCCGCGTCGCCTCGATCAGCCGATCCCTCTGGCGAGATAGGTCTCCGCCGTGCCGACGGCCAGCAGCGCCGCCAGCCCGAGGTAGGTGGCGGCCACCAGGGCTCGGGTCGCCGGGCGAACGGTGTGGTAGGCGCGGCCCTCGGGTGTGTGACGGAGCCTCCACCGACGCCAGGTCTCGAGCCCGCCGAAGACGATCACCAGCAGCAGGATCGGATTCGGGAAGAAGAAGGCCAGCGCCACCAGGCCGGCAAAGCCGACCAGCCACATCCACGGGGTCAAGGCCGCCATCGCCCTGCCCCCGTCTAGCGGCAGCACCGGGAGCAGGTTGAAGAGGTTGATCACGAAGCCCACGTAGGCGAGCGCCCGCCAAAGCTCGCTCCCGGTGACGAGCCAGAGGGCCAGGGGGATCAGCGAGGCGAAGCTTCCCAGCACCGGGCCCGCGAGCCCGACCCGGGCCTCGGCGGCCGCGTCGCGGCCCATCGACTTGGCCGAGATCACCGCGCCCAGGAAGGGGATGAACATCGGCGCCGAGGCCTTGACGCCCTCTCGTCGCAGCTGGATCACGTGGCCCAGCTCGTGGAGGAACAGCAGGGCGACGAAGCCGGCCGCGAACGGTACCCCCCAGATCAGCGCGTAGGCACCGATCGAGATCAGCGCCGAGCCGAAGGTGGTCAGAAGCTTCAGCTTCGGCAGCAGGAACAGGATCGACTTCGCCTTCGCCGCCAGCGCGACCGCGGCGGCGAGCGCCGCGCCGAGCCGCTTGCGGGTGCCGGGACGCCCGGAGCCCGGGTGGATCGGCTCGTACGCGACGCTCTCGACGCTCTCGTTCATCGGTTCATCGATTGTTCGGTGCTTGGGTAAATGTAGCCTCAGCCGCGCGGCTCACCGCGAATAGGCTCCCGGGATGCTCGCCGCCGCTCGAAGGCGCCACGGGTCCCGGCTCGCTTGGATCTTTGGGCGTCTTTGCACTCGTCTGTGGGCTGGGCGCGCCGGCGGTGCTCGGGGCACGGGGCGCCAAGCCTCACCTCGACTGGCGCCCGCACTTCGGCTTCGCCAACCGCTACATCAAGCATCGCGCCGGAACGATCAGCTACGGGGTGGTGGGCCCGAACGGCCACCACCACGGTCAACGGGGCGGCCGCACGGTGCCGATGGCGAGCACCTTCAAGGTGATGCTCCTCGCAACCTATCTGCGAAAGGCGAGGAACCGCCCGCTCCACCATCGCGACTAGCGGCTGCTGGCGCCGATGATCCGCCGCTCCGACAATGCGGCGGCAACGCGCGTTCGCGACATCGTGGGTCCCCACGTGCCGGAGCGCCACCGGCAGTACGCGCGGCATCTGCTCGCCAGCATCGTGCGATCGCAGCGGTGGGGGATCGCGAAGGTCCCGCTCCACGGATGGCGGCTTCACTTCAAGGGGGGGTGGGGGATCGGGAACGGCTCCGTCGACCACCAGGTCGCCTTCCTCGACAGGCGCGGCTATCGGGTCGCGGTTGCGATCCTGACCACCTCCGACCCGGGTCACGACTACGGGAAGCAGACGCTCCAGGGGGTGGCGCGCAGGCTTCTGTGGGGGTTGCCGCGACTCCGTCAGCGCTGAGATCAGGCGTCGCTTGCGGGCCCGGCTACCCTTTACGCAGACATAGCACGGGGACGACAGGCTTCGACGTGGTCGATCCGTGCGAACGGTTGCAGGCCGAGGTTCCCGGAGGCCTCGCTAAACACCGGGAAAAACAATAAGTGCGGACCATGAGTTCGCCCTTGCCGCTTAGCTCAAGCTAAGTAGGTGAGGAGTCGGCCCTCCCTGGGCCCGTGGGGAGGGGGCCCGGCTTCAGAAACGGGCTAGACCCGGTCGGTCCGTTCCCGCCGCCGGGGGACCTCTCAGGGGACTGGTCTTCCGGACTCACCCGCCGGCGCGGACCCGGAAGATGAGACCAAAGCGCCGGCTATGCCTGTAGAAGCCTTCGCATCGCGGCCGCGGACGCGGGTTCGATTCCCGCCGTCTCCACTCCTGCTCCTCAGCTCTTTCCCTTCGAGAGCCGCTCGAGCTGCTTGCCGAAGGCGCTGTCGACCTCGTCGGACATGGTCATCTGGTAGACGGCCATCAGCGCCTTCGCTGAGAGGGGGCGGAGCTGCTCGATCGAGCCCCGGACCTCGGGCCAGCGATCCTCGGGATAGCCGGACTCCTCAAAGGGCTTCCAGACGTCCTCCATGAACAGCTTCACGAACTCCCTGGCGACTGACTTGCAGCGATCCTGGACCTTGGCGATCACCGCCAAGGCATGCTCGAGCGGAACGCCCTGCTCGATCACTCCCTCCGCCGCGTCGAGCAGCGAGGGTGTTCGCGCCTCGTAGCGCCCGTCGCCGACCGCGATCAGCGCCCCCGCGTCGATCGCGCGCTTCAAGGCCTCGTCCGGGTTCTCGGCAGGGAACCGCCTGGCCAATTCCTCACGCGTGAATGCCTGGGGCTCCTCGGTCTCGAACGAAGCTCCGAGCGTCCGCTTGAAGGAGAGGAACTGCTCGGCCGGCCCGGGGCTGTGCGCGAGCAGACGCTCGATCCCCTTCAGGTTGAACCCCTCGGATTGAAGCTCCTGGATCATGCGAAGGCGCGTCAGGTGCTCGGGGCCGTAGTAGCCGACTCGATCGCGGACCTCGGGGGCCGGGAGGAGACCGCGGGCGCGATGCGAGCGGATGTTGCGCACCGTCATCCCCGACCTGGCGGCGAGTTGCTCGATCGTCAGGTCGCGCTCGGGCCCTCGCTCGGCAGTGGGAGCGCCGTTGGCGGGGGCGTCACGCTCCCGAGTGCCCATGTGTGCAGGTTATCACGGAGGACTGTCCCATTTCCCAACGTGACGTCAGTTGCTGTTACGTTGTTCGCCGAGACGTGTAAGCATGGTAATCAGGCACAAACTTCTCACCTCCCGAATCCTCGACCTCTTGGCCGGACCGCCCGGCGTCGATGGCTATCTCGAACAGATCCGTCCGACCTGGGTCGTCGGCGCCTGCCGCGCCCAGGTCGTCGGCGTCCGGCATCAGACGCCCGACAGCGTCACCCTCACCCTGCGCGCCAATCGCGCCTGGGAGGGCTTCCGGGCCGGCCAGTTCACCCAGCTTGGGGTGGAGATCGACGGCTCCTGGCACAACCGGTGTTACTCCCCGGCGTCGGCCGCCGGAGTGGGTCGCGAGCTCGAGCTGACCGTCAAGTCACACCCCGAGGGGCTGGTCTCCAACTTCCTCACCGAGGAGGCGCGGCCGGGCATGATCGTGGGCCTCAAGCAGGCCGAGGGCGACTTTGTCCTGCCCGATCGACGGCCCGACCGACTCCTGCTGATCAGCGGTGGCAGCGGCGTCACCCCGGTGATGTCGATGCTGCGGACGCTCGTCTCCGAGCGCCACCGCGCCCCAATCACCTTCCTTCACTATGCCCCCGACCCCGAGCGGGCAATCTACCGCGACGAGCTGGAGCGGCTGGCCGCCAGCCATCCCAACCTGCGTCTGGTGCGCTCCTACACCCGCGCCCGCGGCGCAGGGGAAGCCGATGGGCACTTCAACCTCAGCCAGCTTGCCGCCGCGGAGCCGGAATTCGCGCAGGCCGAGACCTTCGCCTGCGGCCCCGTCGCTTTGCTCGATGCCGCCACGGAGGCCTGGGCTGCCGCGGGCCTCGCCTCGAGGCTGCACCTCGAGAGCTTCGTCCCACCGAGCCTGGCGGCGCCGAGCGGCATCGTCGAGGGTTCAGTCGACTTCGCCGGCTCCGATGTACGGGTGAAGAACAGCGGAGCCGCACTGCTCGAGCAGGCCGAGCACGCGGGGCTCAGCCCCGGATTCGGCTGCCGGATGGGCATCTGCCACACCTGCTCCTGCCGCAAGATCGTCGGGAAGGTCAGAAACCTCTCAACCGGCGAGGTCTCCTCGAATGACGACGAGGAGATCCAGATCTGCGTATCGGCACCGGTCGGCGACGTCGTCGTCGACCTTTGACAAACCACACCCACGAGGAGATCAAGTGAGCACGACCACAGCCATACCCGAGTCGGCTCGCGCTCCGGAAGGCATCTCCGACAACACCGGGAGGATTCGACTCACCTCCGACCAGCTGGATGCCTTCGGGGCCGAGCTCGACGCGATCCGCCGGCGCGTGATCGAGGACCGCGGAGCACGCGACACCAACTACATCCGGCGGGTGATCAAGGCGCAGCGAGGCCTCGAGGCCGGAGGCCGAGGCCTGCTGTTCCTCGGCTTCCTTCCCCCGGCCTGGGTCGCCGGCACCGCAGCCCTCTCACTCTCGAAGATCCTCGACAACATGGAGATCGGCCACAACGTCATGCACGGCCAATTCGACTGGACCAACGATCCCAAGCTCTCTGCCAAGGGTTTCGAATGGGATACGGCGTGCCCCGGCGACCAGTGGCGCCACTCCCACAACTACATGCACCACACGCACACGAACATCGTCGGCAAGGATCGCGACATCGGCTACGGCGTCCTGCGCATGTCCGAGGATCAGGAATGGCGCCCCTACTACCTCGGCAACCCGCTGTACGCGGCGGCGCTCGCGACCTTCTTCCAGTACGGGGTGGCGCTCCACGATCTCGAGTTCGACCGGATCGCCACCGGCGAGACAACGCTGAAGGAAAAGCGCGCCCTGCTGAAGAGCATCTGGCGCAAGGTCCGGCGCCAGACCCTGAAGGACTACGTGCTCTTTCCCGCCCTAGCCGGGCCGGGGCTACCGTTCACGCTGGCCGGGAATGCAACCGCCAACTTCGCCCGCAACCTCTGGGCCTTCACGATCATCTTCTGCGGCCATTTCCCCGAGGGCACCCAGGAGTTCTCCGAGGAGGAGACCGAGGACGAGACGCGGGGGGAATGGTACTTCCGCCAGATCCTCGGCTCGGCCAATCTGGAGGGCGGCAGGCTGTTCCACATCCTCTCGGGGAACCTCAGCCATCAGATCGAGCATCACCTGTTCCCCGACCTTCCGGCGAACCGCTATGCCGAGATCTCGGTCAAGGTACGTGAGATCTGCGAGCGCTACGGGATTCCCTACAACAGCGGCCCCCTGCGCACGCAGTTCGGCAGCGTGGTCAGGAAGATCTGCCGTCTGGCGCTGCCGGACCGCAAGCCGCCCGGCCGGGGCGCTTCTCGTCGTTCCATGGGCCGTCGCGGATCTACGCCACCGGCTGCATGCTCTCCTTCGGGTCGATGACCCCCAGGCGCTCGACGACCTTGACCGCGCCGTCGCGCACCTGGGCGATGTACATGTTCATCCGCACGTGGTGCTGACCCGGCACCATCTCCGCAGGGCCGCCCGGCCCGACGGCGATCTTCGCGTGATCCAGGGCAGCGATGACATCCGCCTGGTCGAGTGAGCCCGCGTCTCGCACGGCTGACTCCCACAGCCTCAGCCCTCGGTACATGCCCGAGCACGCGCTGCCGGCGGTGAACATGGCGCTCCCCGGGTAGAGCTCGTTGTACCTGTCGAGCAGCTCCTTGCTGAACGGGTCGTCGGCGTCCTGGTAGTAGTCGAGGCAGCTGTAGAGACCCTCAACCTGCTCGGCGGGCACCAGATTGAGGAAGTTCTCGTCGAAGTACGTGCAGACGAGATGTCCACCGCCCTTGGTGAACCCGGCGTCGTGCAGCTGCTGGATGAACGGCGTCAGACCGGGCGGAACGATCGTGTTGAAGACCACCTCCGCGCCGTTGGACATGATCTTGTCGACGGTCTCGCCGTAGTCGAGATGGTCGAGCGGATAGTAGTCCTCTTCGACGATCTCCCCGCCGTTGGCGGTGACGATCTGGCGAACCTTCTCGTTCATGATCTGCGGCCAGATGTAGTCGGCTGACGGCAGCGCCCACTTCTTCGCGCCAGTCCGCTCCATCAGCCATGGAATCAGGGGATCGACCTGCTGCGCCGGCACCGGACCGGTGCAGAAGATCAGCGGGTCGCTTTCCTGCCCTTCGTACTGCTCGGGGTAGATGTAGAGCGTCTTGCCATCGGTGACCGCGGGGCCCTTGATGGCCTGTCG
The DNA here is from genome assembly GCA_963811625.1 of uncultured bacterium. GTDB lineage: Bacteria > Actinomycetota > Thermoleophilia > Solirubrobacterales > 70-9 > AC-56. Next base: position 372,437 of record CAWERS010000005.1, read on the forward strand.
CGTCGAGCTGTAGATGCCTCCGAAGACCACATCGACCCGATCCTGCTGGACCAGCTTGGTGGCGCAGGCTTCCGCGACACTGTCGGTCGTCTCGCTGTCCTCGAGGCAGAGCTCGATCGGCTGGCCCAACAGGCCGCCGCCGGCGTTGATCTCATCGGTCACCATCCGGGCGACGTTGGCGTCCGCGACACCCATGAACGACAGGGGACCCGTCTGATCGGCGATCACTCCCACCTTGATGGGTCGGCCGAGTGCGGCGCTTGATGCTTCCATCAGATTCCTCCGATCTCGGTCTATCCGACCGAGTGACTTGAACAGGTGAACCGCAGCGCGGGCGCGCTAGGCGTCGTACTGGGCGCCGAGCTCGGCCGCCTGGGGCGGGCCCTTGTGTCCTGCCTCCTGCATGATCGGCGGAACCTCGGGGTCGGAGACGAAGCTCTGCCAGCCCTCCGCGTCCCAGTCGAACAGCACCCAGACCCGGTCGTCCTGGTTCGGATCGCGGAAGACGGTTGCACCCTTGGACCCGTGCTCCTTTCGCTTCTCGGCGCCCTTGGTAGAGAAGATGCTCAAGAAGCGGTCGAAGTCCTCGACCGTCGTTGTGGCCAGGATCACATCTACCTCCTTGCGGTTCTCGGCGCCGCGGCTCGGCGCCGATGGTCGGACGAGTATGTCCGATCGGGGAACCGGGCCGCATCGGGCGAACGCCCGTGCGGGACGTCGGAACCGGTCGAGCACCTCCATACTGTCGCTCGATGAGGAGCGTTCGCGTCAGGGTGTGGGTGTTCTCGGCGACCGGCGTAGCGACGTTCTGCCTGGGCGCCGGCATCGCGTCGGCGACCACCTTCTATGCCGGGCCCAACGGCGATGGGTCGTTCCCGTGCGAGAGATCAGATCCCTGCCCGCTGCTGTACGCGGCCGATCAGGCCAGCGACGGCGACGAGGTGATCGCGTTGCCCGGGGTCCATGATCTCGGCGCGGACTACGTCGACCTCAACTTCGACACGAACGTACACGGCCTGCCCGGCCGAAGGACCGTTGTGCGCACAACCGGGGGGGTGGCGATCTGGGCCGTCCAGGGAGACGCCCGGGTCGCCGACCTGCGGATCGAGGCCCCGGCGGGCCAAGCTCTGGTCGCCGGCTTCGGCCACCCGACCTTTGAGCGCGTGCAGGCGATCGGCGCCAGCTCCGGGCAGGCATGCTCCGCGCCGATCGCGCCGGGCCGGATCCGCGACAGCCTGTGCGTCAACATCGGGAGCGGGCCCGCGCTCGGCTTCAGCGCCTTCGCGGGCTCGACCCTCAGCTGGAACTTCGAGATCGTGAACGTGACTGCGATCGCCGCCGGCACGGGCGCCGGGGCCAATGGGATCGAGTTCGAGGCGAGCGGCAACCTGACCATGTCGGCCGCTGCGACGAACACGATCGCCCAGGGGGCCGGGGCGACCGCCGACGTGCGCGCGGCCAACTCGGGCACCGGCAGCGTCTCGATCGCCCTCGACCACTCGAACTTCGATCTCGTTGGTGCGGGAGCCGGCACTTCGATCACGCCCGCAGGGTCGGCGGACAATCAGACCTCCCAACCGGCCTTCGTCGATCCGGGAGATCGCGACTTTCACCAGCGGCGCCGCTCGCCTACGGTCAACGCCGGTGCCACGGTCGCGAATCTCGGGCCGCTGGACTTCGACCGCCAGCCGCGGAGGCAGGGCGCCGCCAGCGACATCGGCGCGGACGAGTTCGACAACCGCCTCAAGCTGGGGGTGAAGGCGCGCAAGCATCAGCGAGCGAGATGGCTGAAGGCCAGGGTTTCCTGTCCCGAGGAGGAGTGCGCCGTGTTCGCCAAGGGCGAGGCGAGGGTCGACGGTGAGCGCTTCGAGCTCACCAGGACCCGGGACCGGTTCCTGGCCGCTCGCGAGCACGCGACCCTGAGGCTCGAGGCCGAACACATCGGCCAGCTGAGGCGGCTCCTCGAGCAGACCGACGGCAAGGCGCGGATCAAGGTCAAGGGCACCGACACCGGTGGCGTGGTCGCGACCAAGAGAAAGCGCGTCGGACTGGTCGGCTAGCCATTTCTAGTCCGCCTCACTGGCGAGATCCTTGTTCTCCGCAACGAACTTGCTGGCGATGAAGGTCGCGCCCTGCGGATCGGCGAGCACGGTCATCCTCACCCAGGGGGCGTCGAACGGGGGCGCGATCACCTTTCCACCGAGCTCGTCCGCGTTCGCCGCAGTGGCATCGGCGTCGTCGACGGCGAAGGTGACGTTCCAGTGGGCCGGCGTGTCCGGTTGGTCGTCGCCGATCGGGTTGATGCTCGCGACCACGTCCTCGAATCCCGCCGGGCCGCCCACCTCGGCGACCTGTTCGCGAAGGCCGGGGTTGTCGCGCTCGAGGTGATCGCCGTAGCCGGGCAGGGTCCACATCTCGGCGCCGCCCGGAAGGGCGAGCGTCCGCCAGCCGAACACCGACCCGTAGAACCCCTTGGCGCCGTCGGAGTCGCGGGTGTTGAGGCCGTTGAAGTTGAGCGAGCCGTTCTCGTTGACGATCCGTGCGCCCTTGTGGTCCTTGGCCTGCCAGACGCAGAAGGCGGCCCCCTCGGGGTCCGTGAACACGCCCATCCGGCCCGCGTCCATGACCTCGAACGGCTCCATCACGGCGCTGCCGCCGGCATCGCGCACCCTCGAGGCTGCGTCGTCGGCGCTCTCTACCCAGACGTAGGTGTTCCACATCGCCGTCGGCGGCGCTTCCTCGGGGATCGAGCCGACCGCGGCGACGTCGCCGCCGCGGATGCGGGCGATGAAGTACTTGCCCGGCGATCCGGGCGGCATCACGTCCTCGAACTCCCAGCCGAACAGCCCGCGGTAGAAGTCGACCGCGGCCTCCGGATCGGGCTGGCTGGTGTCGATCCAACAGGGAACGCCGGGGATGTATCCATCGCGTTCGGGCATTGCTGCCTCCTCTCAGGGGTTGACGACCTAGCGGCACCCTAAGGGCGATTTAGGTCAATATCCGTCCTCAACTGTGAGGAGGATCGGATTGCGATGAGCGAGACCTCGAGCCGACTCCTGGAGCTGCTCTCGCTGCTCCAGGGACGCCGCGACTGGCCGGGCGGCGAGCTCGCCGAGCGGCTTGAGGTGTCCCGCCGCACGATCCGGCGCGACGTCGAGCGGCTGCGCCGGCTCGGCTATCCGGTGGAGTCGGTCACCGGCCCCGCTGGCGGGTACCGGCTGCGCGCCGGGACCGCGATGCCGCCGCTGCTCCTCGACGACGAGGAGGCGATCGCGATCGCGGTCGGCCTTCGCACGGCCGCCCGAGCCTCGGTGGCCGGGATCGAAGAGACCTCGGTGCGGGCGTTGGTCAAGCTGGAGCAGGTCCTGCCGGCACACCTACGGCGACGCGTCGGAGCCTTGGGGTCGGCGACAATCGCGCCTCCCCCCGGCGGGCCCACCGTCGACCCGCAGGATCTGACCACGATCGCCGCGGGCTGCCGCGACTCCGAGTGCCTTCGGTTCGCGTACCGAAGCCGGGACGGCGCCGATACCCACCGCGAGGTCGAGCCGCAGGCGCTGGTCAACCTCGGGCGCCGCTGGTATCTCGTCGCTTGGGACCGTGGGCGGGAGGATTGGCGCAGCTTCCGCGTCGACCGGCTGACCAACCCGGGCGCCACCGGCGTGCGATTCGAGCCGCGCCGGCTGCCGACGAAGGACGCCGCCTCCTACGTCGAGCAGAGCATCACCCGGGCCCCGAGCCGGTTCGAGGCCAAGGTGACGCTGCACGCTTCGGCAGACGAGATCACGAGCCGGATACCGGCTCACTGGGGCCGGGTCGAGCCGGTCGACACGGATCGCTGCGAGTACCGAGCCGGCGACGACGACCTCCGGTGGCTGGCGCTGCGGATCGCGATGCTGGGGGTCGACTTCGAGGTGCAGGAGCCCCCCGAGTTGGTGGACCACGTACGCGCCCTGGCGTCCCGGCTCGCGCGCGCTGCCGGCTGACTCCACCGCCGGCAGCGCTCGTGCAAGCCACCTGGCACGTCCTTGATCCGGGACACGTAGGATCGCGCCCATGGAAGCCGCGCAGCCCAAGGCGGGAAGGATCAGGGTCGGAGAAGTGATCAACGAGACCTTCTCGATCTACGGACAGAACGTGGCGGCGTTGATCGCGAGCGCGATCGTCGTCTTCGTCGTCGTGGGCGTGGTGGCCGGGCTGCTGGTGAACGCCGGCGGGCTGATCCTGATCCTGCTCGCGGCACTGGTGCGGTTGGCTGCCCACGCCCTCTACACGGGGTTCGTGGTCAAGCTCGTAGCCGACGTTCGCGACGGCAGGCGCGACGAGACCGTCGGGGACCTGTTCTCCTCGGCGGCTCCCGCGATCCTGCCCCTGATCGCCTTCGGGATCCTGTCCGCGATCGGGGTGGGGATAGGGCTCGTGCTGGTGATCATCCCCGGCCTCATCCTGCTCACCTTCTGGTCGGTGGGAGCACCGGCGATCGTGGTCGAGGGCGCCGGGCCGATCCAGGCCTTCGGGCGAAGCTGGCGGCTGGTTCGCGGCGACGCGTGGCCGGTGTTCGGCACCCTCGTGGTGGTGCTGCTGATCGTGATCGCGATCGGGGTCGCGCTGGGCATCATCGCGACGCCGATCGGCAACGGAGCGACCGTGGCCGCCAGCATCATCTCCGACGCGATCACCGCCCCGATCTTCTCGCTCGCGGTGAGCGTGATGTTCTTCGATCTCGGCGGCGGTGAGGCCACGGCCTCGGCTGTTCCCACCGAGCCGACCCCGCCCGGCGGCTCGCCGGCCTGAGCCTCAGCGGCGCCTTGCGGCTCGGCGGGCGACCCGGTCGAGCGCGGCGAGCTTCGGGGACCTCCAGCCGCTGACCAGGTCGAACCCCGGGCGAGCCGAGCAGCACCCGAGCGGCGCGCCGCCGCCGGCTTCGGGCGGGATCATCGTCCCGAGGTCGTTGTCGCCGTGGCCCAGATCGTGAAACACCGACTCCCGCGGCCCCGAATGCCCGCCCCCGACCGGGTGGACCTGGATCGGCGGGATGTCGAACCCGAAGCAGGCGCCGAAGGCCTTCACGTCGCTGGCGCCGATCGGGTGGCTCAGCTCAGTGGGACGCCGGCCTTGCGACAGCTCTCCTGGATCGAGAGCGCGTTGGGATCCTCGAGGGTCGCGTTTCGGGCGCAGATCTTCCTCGCGTGAGCGCCGCAGGCGTTCAGCTCCTCTCCGCCCATCACGTGCGCGATCGTCGCCCGGATGCATCCGGGCCCCGGCGCGGGACGCGACTTTCCGGCGGTGGCGGCGATCAGCACGATGATCGCGATCGCCGTGCCCAAGATCGTGGCGATCACCACGATCCGCTCCCGCCCGCTCAGCTCGCGCAGCGGGCTCTTGGTGCGCTCCCAGTGTCCCTCCAGGGGCATCGGGGTCAGGTTACTGGTGGCCCTTATCGGGTGGGATCCGGGCCGGCAGGCCATGGTGGCCCTCGTCGGTGCTCGTCAATTCGACACGTGGGCGAACCAAGCGGTCAGATCTTTGGACATTTGTCTGTAGGAACCGCTCGCCGACGCGGGCAACCTTGGCGCCACAAAGCGATTGTGGGCAGGACGTCCGCGTGGGACCGTTGCCTCGTCCCCAGCCTGCCGCGAAAGAAAGGAAGGCACCTGTTTATGGACTGGTTGAGCCCTGGTGACAACGCCTGGCAGATGACCGCCGCCACGTTCGTCGGCCTGATGAGCGTGCCCGGCCTGGTCGTGCTCTACGGCGGCGTCATGCAGAAGAGATGGTCTGTGAACTCGATGATGATGGCGTTCGTCGCGTTCGCGATCGTCTTGATCGCTTGGGTGGGCTACGGCTTCAAGATGGGCTTCGGCGCGCCGATCCACTTCTTCGGCGCGGACGGAAGCAGCTTCTTCGGGAACTTCCTCGGCAAGCCCGGGCCGGTTCTCTCCAGCCACTCGCTCCTGCACCAGGGGACGATTCCGCTGCTCGGGGACGTGGGCAAGCTCGCCTTCCCGCAGGCGTCATTGATCTACTTCCAATTCGTCTTCGCGGCGATCACGCCGATCCTGATGCTCGGCTCGGTGCTGGGCCGGATCAACTTCAAGGCGTGGATCCCGTTCGTGCTGCTGTGGTCGAGCCTCATCTACACGGTCAACGCGTTCATGATCTGGGGCGGTGGCTACTTCGCCCAGCAGGGCGCCCTCGACTTCTCGGGCGGCTACGTGATCCACGTGGCGGCCGGGGTGTCGGGCTTCATCGCCGCTGCGGTCGTCGGACCACGCCTGCAGCGTGACCGCGAGGTCGACGCCCCGAACAACCTCGCCATGGTGGCGGTCGGCGCCGGTCTGCTGTGGCTGGGGTGGAACGGATTCAACGGCGGCGACCCCTACCTGGCCAATGCCGACGCCTCGGCGGCGGTCCTGAACACGAACCTCTGCACGGCGGTCGCCTTCCTGGTCTGGGTCGGGCTCGACTACGCGACGGGTCGCAAGCCGAGCCTGATCTCGGGCGTCAACGGAATGATCACGGGGCTGGTCGCGATCACGCCCGCCGCCGGCTTCGTCAACGGCTGGGGAGCGATCGCGATCGGCCTGATCGCGGGCGCGATCGTCTACCTGGCGCTGAACTACCTAAGCCGGATGGCGCCGTTCCGCAACGTCGACGACACGCTCGGGGTCGTGTATACGCACGGCTTCGCGGGCGTGACCGGCGGGCTCCTGACCGGCGTCTTCGCCAACGAGGCGATGGCCAGCGCGTTCGGCGTCTCCGCCAACGGGTTGATCTCCGGCGGCGGGTTCGACCTGCTCAAGTGGCAGCTGCTGACGGTCCTGTGGGTGATCGCCTGGTGTGCGGTCGGCACCTACATCGTCCTGCGGATCGTCGGCCTGTTCGTCCCCCTGCGAATGGACGAGAAGGAGATGGAGGAGGGCGACGTCGCGATCCACGGCCACGAGGTCTACCCCTCGGACGTCCCCTCGCTCGCCTTCCCGCATGGGGTCCCGCCGACGCCCCCGCCGACGCCGGCCCAGGGCGCGGCCTGAGGCATCGAAGCAACCGTGAGAGGCGACCGCCCGCGCTCCGTGCGCGGGCGGTCGTCGTTTGCGGCTGCCGTTCGTGGGTTCAGCCGAACGATTCGCGGTAGCGGTGGGCCGCCGTCCTCAGCACGTCGACCATGGTCGCCACCGCGGGCATGACCGCGGCTCCGCGCGGCGTCGCCGCCAGGACCCCGCGAACCGGGCCTCGCGGATCCAGGGGCCGGATCACGATGTCGCCCCTGGGGCTGGAGAGGGCGAGCTGCGGGATCAAGGCGACGCCGACGCCGGCGGCCACCAGGCCCTGGACGGTCTGGAAGTCGTCGCTCTCGAACGACACCCGCGGCTCGAACCCGGCCGCGTGACATGACCTGACCACGTAGCGGGCGTACGGTGTCGGGGCCGATGTCTGCACCCACGACTGCTCCCGCAGGTCCTCGAGCTTCACGGTCCGGCGGTCGGCCAGTTCGTGCCCGATCGGCAGGGCGACCCGAATCGGGTCGTCGAGCAAGTCGAAGCGACGCATGCCCGCTCCGAGCTTCTCGCTCACGCCGCGGAACTCGTAGACCAGCGCCAGGTCGAGCTCCCCGGCGCGAAGGCGCGGCACGATCTCATCCGGCTCGCCCTCGGCGAGGCTGAGCTCGACCTCCGGGTGGGAGGCCCGGAAGGTGGCGATCGCGACCGGCATCAGGGTGGCGCCGGCGGTCGGAAACGAGGCCATCCGCAGGCGGCCGCCTCTGGCCCCGGCGATTGCCGCGACGTCGGCCTCGGCCGCGTCCAGCCGCGAGAGGATTCCGTCCGCGTGGTCCACGAGGGCGGCGCCGGCGGCCGTCGGTCGCACGCCTCGGCGGTCGCGCTCGATCAGCGGCACGCCCATCTCGGCCTCGAGCCTCGCCACCGCCTGGGAGACCGCGGATTGGGTGTAGGACAACGCCTCGGCCGCGCCGGAGAACGAGCCCCGCCCCGCGACCTCTCGGAGGATCTTCAGGCGCTGCACGTTCAGCATTAGCACAGCTAATTTAGTGGATCAGGAATATTGCTGGTGCTGATAGCAGGGTTCTGGGACGATCGGCTCGAACTTCAGGGTCGGAAATCCAAGTCAGGAGAGATTCATCCAAATGACTCCCACGATCATCGTTTCCTACGACGACACCGACAACGACCGCGACGCGTTGGCGCTGGGGCGCCTGCTGGCGGTTTCCGGCGCCGACCTCTCGCTCGCCTACGTCCGCCATCAGCAGGCGGATGCGAGCGATCGAGAGAGCGTCGAGCAGAGGCAAGCCGAGGAGCTGCTCGCCAACGGGGCCCAGGCGATCGGAGCCCCGGACGTCCCGCGCCACGTCGTGGTCCATGCCTCGACCGGCGAGGGCCTGATCGAGCTGGCTGAGCGCGAGCACGCTGACGTGGTCGTGTTCGGATCCGAGTACCGGACCGCCGCCGGATCGGTGGCGCTCGGGAGCTCGGCGCAGCGGCTGTTGAACGGCGGTCCCACCGCGGTCGCGATTGCTCCGGCCGATCTGCGCTCGCATCCCTCGGTCCGGGTCGCGACGATCGGCATCATCGGCGACGGCGACGACGCGGCCGAGGACACCGGCCAGACCCTGGCCGAGGCGCTCGGCGCCAAGGTCGGTGATCCCGACGCGGGGCAGGTCGACCTGCTGGTGATCGGCTCGCGCGAAGGCACGCCCCGGGGGCGCCTGGAGCTGAGCGCGGCGGCCGAGTACGCGATCGAGACCTCCACCAGCCCGGTGCTTGCGGTTCCGCGCGGCGCCCCGGTGCTGTTCGCCGAGCCCGCTCTCTCGGGTTCCTGATCGCAAGCTGACCCTTGTCGAGCGCACCTCCTGATGGGGTGCGCTCGGTCGTCTATGCGGGCCCGCCGGTGGCGCCTCGAAGCCGCTCCGCGAGCGCGTGCAGGGAGGCGGGCTCGCCCGGGTCGACGCGGATCGCGCCAAGATCGCCCATGGCGGCCGGCAAGGGCTCCTCGCCGAGCTGAACCACGATCGCCCGCCCACCGAGCGCCCCCAGCGCCAGCCCCGCCTCGAACAGCCAGGCCGGCGAGGGATCGATGCGCTCCAGGGCGAGCACCGCGACCGGCGTCTCCCCGGGCCCGAAGGGAGGTCCAGCAACCACGGAGGCGGCAGCCAGGATTCGAGCTCGCAGGACGGCCCAGTCGAGCGTGCGGACGCCGAGCTGCTCCACCACCTGGAGCACCGTCCGCTGCACAGACGAGGTCTCGCCGAGCACCGAGACGCTCACCGCCTGTGCCGCGGCCCGGCGCAGAACGTCGCCGGTGACTTCCTGACCGGACCGCTCGGCGTGGTGCCATCCCTGGCCGTGGGCGAGCTCGGGCGGTGCCAGCTCGGGCCCTTCCAGGACCCTGATCGTGCTCTCCTTCGGCTCCCACTCGCGGTCCCCCACCTGCGCGGGTGCTCCGCGGCGCCAGGGCTCGAGGATCGTGCGTCGCAGGCGCTCCTCGCTCAGGTTGAAGGCCCAGGCGCGCCGGTAGGAATGACGGATCTCGACGTGGAACGGCACGCGCGAATGCTATTTCGCGTCGGGGCGGGCGAGCCGGCGCGGCGCGCTAGGCGGCGCTGCGCCAGGCGGTCAGAGAGCCATCCGCCGCCAGCCGCCTCAGGGCCCTACGCCTCCAGCTTGCGGGCGCGCTCCTGCGTCACCCCGAGTTGCCGCGCGACCTCGCGGACCGACGTCTCGGGCTGCGGGCCGGTGCCGAACCGAAGCTCGATCACCCGGCGCTCGTCCTCCGGCAGGGTTGCCAGTGCCGACCCCACCGCGTCCTCCCGTTGGCGCTCGATGATCTCGTCCTCGACGCTGGCGACGCTCTCGGAGTGCAGCTCGCCGAGGCTCGTATCCCCGTCGCCCACGGGGGCGTCGAGGCTTGTGGTGACGCGGGTCAGGTCCCGGATCGCCTTGACCTCGTCGAGGGGAACCTTGGCCTGCGCCGCGATCTCCTCCTCGGAGGGCTCTCGATTCAGCTTCACGCTCAGTTCCGCCTCGACCCGGTTCACGGTCCGCTCCCGCTGGGCGACATGGGCGGGGATTCGCACGGGGCGCCCCGTGTTGTCGAGACCGCGCTGGATCGCCTGCTTGATCCAGAGCACCGCGTAGGTCGAGAACTTGTAGCCGCGCCGCCAGTCGAACTTCTCCGCGGCGCGAATCAGGCCCAGCATTGCCTCCTGGACCAGGTCCTGGAGGGAGAGCCCGTGGCCCTGGTAGCGGCGGGCGAACTTGATCACCAGGCGCAGGTTGGAGTTGATCAGCCGCTCCTTGGCCTCGAGGTCGCCGCGCTCGATTCGCTGCGCCAGCTCGATCTCCTGATCGCGGGTCAGGAGCGGATAGCGGCTTGCCTGGTTGAAGAGCAGCTGAAGGCCATCCGTGGTCGGCTCGCTCGCGCGATGGGCCTGGGCGCGGCGCTCGGCGCCGTCGACTGCCTGCGGCCGAGCGTCGTGCTGTCCACGCTGGCGGGATGGTTGGTTGCGCTGCCCGGCAGCGCCACGCTTACGGGGCATCGATCTCCTTTCCGTTTCAGCGGCCATCTACTATCAAAAGTATAGTAGCTTCAGTGTGCAAAGTAAAGGCTGGCGGGAGCCAGCATGCGTGGGGTCGCCCTCGGCGACGGGGTCGATCAGCGGGACGTGAGCAGGAGGCGGTTTGCAGACGGGTCGGCGACCCGGAACCCACCCTCCGCGCGCTGGGCATCGATCCCGGTCTCTGTGAGCCGTCGCTCGATTCGATCGAGCTCGAGCGGGTCGTTAACCACAAGCTCGAACCGGTTCAAGCCGAGCGCTCCCCCGGGAGGCGACGGGGCGCCGCGACCGGACCAGGTGTTGAAGCCGAGGTGGTGGTGGTAGCCGCCCGTGGAGACGAACAAGGCTCCGGGATAACCACGCACCGTGACCTCGAATCCGAGCAGCCCGCAATAGAACGCTTCCGCCTCAGCGAGATCGGCCACGTTCAGGTGTAGGTGGCCGATCCTGGCCTCCGAGCCGACGCTTTCGAAGTCGGAATCGCCGGCGTCGGCGGCCAGAGCGTCCAGGTCCAGCGGCAGGGTCGACATCTCAAGCTGGCCGTCGACGTAGCGCCAGTCCGCTCGGGGCCGATCGCAGTAGAGCTCGATCCCGTTGCCCTCGGGATCGTTCAGATAGAGGGCCTCGCTGACGAGGTGATCCGAGGCCCCGGCCAGGGGCCACCCCGACCCTGCGATACGGCGAAGCGCTTGCGCCAGCTCCCGGTGGCCCTCGAGCACGATCGCGAGGTGGAACAGACCGGTGGTGTGGGGCGGGCGCCGAGGGGCATCGTGGGCCTCGATCAGCTCCACCAGGGGGGTTCCGTTCGTGCCCAGGCGCAGAGCATCGGCGTCGTCGGCGATCGAGCGCAGCCCGATCGTCCGCTCGTAGAAGGCCCGGGCCCGGGCCGCATCGGCGACGTTCAGCCGGATGGTCCCGGGCTCGATCATGGGATCCGGAGCGTTCATCCCGGCTCCGGGCGGCGGGCCGTCACCCGGCAGACGGCGAGGCCGCGCGGGGCGCCGCTGGCGCTCAATCGCTTGTTGCGGCCGAACGCGAACGCGTCGGTGTCGAGTCGCTCACGCGCCGGCTCCGAGACGAGGACCTCGCCACCCTTGGCCGACTGGGCCACCCGGGCGGCGATGTTCACGTCGACCCCCAGATAGTCACGGCCCACCCGTCGAGGCCGTCCGACGTGCACGCCCGCCCGAAGCGCGGGCGTGTGCCGACGGACCTCGATCTCCCCGACTCCGAGCTGTGCCCGCAGGGCGGCGGCGACCGCGTCGCTCGCCCCCCGGAAGACGGACATCGAGCCGTCGCCCAGGCGCTTGACCAAGCTTCCGCCGTGGGCCGAGATCGCCGCGTCTTCGGCGCCCGCGACCTGGCGAAGCAGTTCGAGTGCCGCCTCGTCGCCGGCCTCCAATGCCCAGGAGGAGAACCCGACGACATCGGTGAACAGGATCGCCACGTCCACGGTTCCGCGACCGCGCCCCTGTGCCTCCGAAAGCGCCTGCCAGGCCTGAAGCGCTCCCAAGCCCAACTCCCGCATCGCGCTCGGCCGGTCCGGCTGTGCCTCCGACACCAGCCGTCCGAGTCGATCGGGGGCCAGTCCGCCGGTGGTCGAAAGCGGGTCGCCGTAGCGCTGGTCACCCGGGAGCAGCTGGCGGATGAACTTGGCCGTCGCCACGAGCTGCGGCTTGGCATCGGCGCTTAGAACCCGTTCGCGGAACCTGCGGGGCCTTCCGCTGCGGGACTGGTCGGGGATCGCGGGGCCGCTTGCGTCCACGATCGCAATGGTCGCCCATTTCGCCCGCAACGGGTGCAGGCGGGCGCCGTTCGTGGTCCACTAGCCTGGGTCCCCGCCCATGACCACCCTCGATCACCTGCCCGACGCCCGCACGAGCCTCCGCGGCCTCACCGCCGAGGGCCATGAGGCATGGCTGATTCGGGGGATCGCGGGCAAGCTCTACCGCTGCCCCGGCTGCCATGGCGAGATTCCGATCGGGGCTGATCACGTCGTCGTCCACTTCGTTCGTCGAGCGGGGGGCTCGGATCACCACCACTGGCACCGTCGCTGCGCGGCGGAGCTGCTGGCGCCCGAGCTTCACCGGGTCACGGGCGTGCCGGCGGCTGAGTCGAGTCGGGACCGCCTGGTGGAGCGGGGCCGGAGGCCGGCCGGCCGCCGACGGCGTCGCTGAAGCAAGCGGCGATGGCTTCGGTTGACGTCAACGCCACCCTGGGCAGGGTCGGGCGCCCCGCCCCCGTTCGCGAGCTGGCGGCGCGCGACTGGGATGCGATCGTGGTCGGCGGCGGACACAACGGGCTCACGGCGGCCGCCTACCTCGCGCGCGCGGGCCGCTCCGTGCTGGTGCTGGAGCGCAGCGAGCAGCTCGGCGGCGCCTGCACGCTCGAACGCCCGTTCCCCGACCCTGACTATCTGATCAGCCCGTGCGCCTACGTGGTCGGCCTGTTGGACCAGTCGGTCGTCAGGGAGCTCGGGCTCGAGCGCCACGGCTACCGAGTGATCCCGGCCGACCCGGCCTTGTGGTGCCCGTTCCCCGACGGATCATCCTTTGCCTCCCACCTCGACAACGACCGCACGGTCGAGCACATGCGGCGCAACGGGTTCTCCGAGGCGGATGTCCGCGGCGTGCTCGGCTATCAGGAGGTCTTCGGCCGCCTCCGCCGCCTGCTCCGCGAGGGCCCCGCCGGGGACACCTGGAAGCGCCCCTCGCCCAGCCGGGGTGAGATCGAACAGATCCTCGGCGGGGACGGGGAGCTGATCTCGATCGTGTTCGAGGAGTCGATCGCGGACACCCTGGACCGCTACCTGACCGACCAACGGCTAAAGGACGCGCTCATGGGACAGGGCGTGATCGGGACCAACGCCGGTCCCCGCGATCCCGGGACCGCCTCGATCCACCTCATGCACCATCAGGGAAACCTGCTCGGCCTGGGGCCGGTGTGGGGGTACGTCGAGGGCGGCATGGGGCGGATCTCCTTCGGCATCGCGCAGGCCGCGCTCGAGGCGGGCGCCACCATCGCCTGCCAGATGCCGGTGGTGCGGATCGAGCCTGGGGTCGGCGTCGAGCTCGAGACCGGGGAGCTGATCAGGGCTCGGAGCGTGATCTCGAACGCGGACCCCAAGCGCACGCTGTCGTTGCTCGATTCGTCCGACGTCCCTTCCGACTATCGGCAGCGGCTGGAGGGCTGGAAGCTGGCCTCGCCGGTGGTGAAACTGAACGCGGCCCTGACCAGGCTGCCCACCTTCACCGCAGGCGGAGACTCCGAGCCTCATCGTGCGATGGTGACCATCACCCCCGGACTGGACGCCTGCCAGGAGGCGTTCGAAGCGTCCATGCGCGGGGAGCCCCGGATCGGATTCGCCGAGCTCTACTTCCAGACCGCCTACGACGCATCGGTGGCGCCGCCCGGCAAGCACGTGATGAGCGTCTTCGCCCAGTACGCGCCTCACGGGCTCGCCGAGGGCGACTGGGATTCGCGCCGGGACCAGATCGGAGAGCTGATCCTTGACGCGATCGGCGTGTACGCCCCGGACGTCCACGACTGCGTCGAGCACGTCCAAGTGCTCGGTCCGCCGGACATCGAGGATCGGATCGGGCTCACGGGGGGCCACATCTTCCAGGGCGAGGCGCTGCCCGACCAGATGTGGGATCGCCGGCTGGGATCCCGGACCCCGATCGACGGGCTCTACCTGTGCGGTGCCGCCACCCATCCGGGCGGATCGGTGATCGCGCTCAACGGTCGCAACGCGGCGTTTGCGGTGCTCGAGGACCTGGGCCTCGGCTGAGGAGGCTCCTAGACCTCCAGGGTTGCCCCCTCCGGCCCCAGGTTGATCACCCGGGTCGGGCCGATGGTCGACTCCCGGCCCCATTGCTCATGGATGTGGCCGCAGAGCGCCAGACGCGGGCACTTGGTCTCGATCGCCCGCCGGACCGCCTCGCTGCCGAGGTGCGTGTCGCGGCTTTGATCGACGTGACCGCGGGGCGGGGAGTGAACGGCGAGCACGCAGCCCTCCGGGCATGCTTCGAGCATCCGGGCGGCCGCCTCTTCGGTGAGGTCGAAGCTCCAATCCCAAGGGGTCACCGGAACCCCGGCGCCCAGGCCGAAGAACGTGACCCCGTCGATCTCCGCGGCCTGGCCATGCAACACGACCGCCCCCTCCCAGCCGCGGCAGGCCTCCCGGAGGGCGTCCTCGGTCTCGTTGTTGCCCGGCACCATGACCGAGGGGCGCTCGATCCGGCGCAGGGCATCCATTGTCTCCGGGAGGCCCGCGTGCACTGAGGCGAAGTCGCCCACCCCGACGACCGCATCCACGCCGGCGCTGCGCTCGACCAGTCGCTCCGCCTGCGCCAGATCGGTGTGGAGGTCGCTGAACGCGAGCAGCCTCATCACCGGCGAGCCTACCCAGGTCGGACAGGTCGGACAGGCAGGGATACCGCTTGGGTGATGAGCGAAGTCTTGCGTGTGTGACCGGCGTCACACACAAACAGCTGTTCGATTGCCACCCTGGCCGCCGCTTACCCCTCGGGCGCGCGCCGCCGATCGGCGCGCTCTCAAAGACCGCCCAGGGAAGACGGACGCCCGGCAAACCGGAGCGCTGACCAAGGGCCGCAACGCGTGCCCTTGCGTGCGCGCGCGCCGGCACGCGCTGATCGCGGCCGGGCCAACCGAACTGGAGGTGGTTCATTCATGTCCGTCGTCAAACGAAAGCCGATCGTGATCGCCGGCGCCCTCGGGCTGGTGCTGACCATCGGCGCCCAGGCGGCCGGTTCCCCGGCCCACTCGCCCGCCGACCGGCATCCGGGCGCGCGACCCGACGATCGCCCGGCGCTGGCCGTGTTCGAGAAGCCGGACCGGCGCTTCCAACGGTCGCTCGAGATCGCACGCCGTAAGGCTCGAAGGGATCGAGCGGCCCGGGCTTCCGACCACGCTCGTGACGGCTCGTCGGCCCCCTCGCCCGAGTCAGTGGGGGTCTCGACGGCGTCGCTGGAGTCGATCGCCGCCTGCGAATCCGGTGGCGATCCCACAGTCGTCTCCGCGGACGGCAGCTACCGAGGCAAGTACCAGTTCGACTACGGGACCTGGGCCTCGGTCGGCGGCTCCGGCGATCCGGCAGCGGCCCCGGAGTCGGAGCAGGACTATCGCGCCGCGTTGCTCTACAGCCGCGGTGGCTCGAGCCCCTGGCCGATCTGCGGATCGTGACTCAATGCCCCGGCCCTGCGGCCGGGGCTTCTTCTTCCGCCCCTCGCTGCCGATGGTTAGCGGGTGGAAGTGAGTGACTATGTGCTGCTCCGCGGTGCCCGCCGGACGCGCGGCACCCTGGTTCGCTGGAACCGGCACCCGGGCTCGTTGCTGGGAGGCTGGGTGGTGGGCGCGGCCTCGGTGGCCGCTGTGCTCTTGGCGGTCGTCTGGCTGATCTCGTCCGTCGCCCGGCCTGACCTGACCCCGATCGCGATCCCGGGCATCACCCGGCCGCCGGATGCCGCCGACGTGCTCCGGATCCTCTATCGCAACTCGCTGGTCCTCGCGCTCCATGCCTTCGCCTGCGTCGCCGGGTTCATCGCCGGCAGCTCGCTGCCGCTCTCCGCCGAGCGGCGCACGGGCTTCTCACGGTGGATCCACGAGAAGGCGAGGCCGGTCGCCTTCGGGTGGGTGATCGTGGTGACCTGCTTCTCGCTCGCCACCCAGGCATATGCGCTCGGCTCGACCGGCGCCACGCTCGCCTACCAGCTCGACGTCTCCACCGGCGCCCTGATGCTCACCGTGCTCCCACACGCGATCCCGGAGCTCACCGCTCTCTTCCTTCCGCTGGCGGCCTGG
The DNA here is from genome assembly GCA_963811625.1 of uncultured bacterium. Taxonomy (GTDB): domain Bacteria; phylum Actinomycetota; class Thermoleophilia; order Solirubrobacterales; family 70-9; genus AC-56. The sequence continues at coordinate 388,830 of CAWERS010000005.1, forward strand.
ACGATCGCCAGCCGGCGAAGCGAGTGGGACGACCTCTTGGCGGCGACCCTGGTCACTGTGGCGATCGCGATCCCCACCTTGGTCTGCGCGGCGCTGTGGGAGACCTACGTGTGGCCTCAGCTGCTTCGGGTGGCGTCACCCCTTTAATACCTTGCGGGCGCCTTTCGGCGCCCTTACATGCCAGTTTCGGGGCTAAAGCCCCTCACCTCAAAGCCTAGGCGGCCTCGCCGTCCTGGGACTCCGATTCGGCGTCGGTGCCCAGCAGCGCTCGGCGAAAGACCCGCTGCTCGTCCTCGAACAGGAATCCCCAAAGGTGGCGGCGTTCCAGCAGCGTGCGTCGCTTGGTCTCCAGCACGGCGCGGCGCGGCAGCGCCGCCACCCGCTCCGCGAGCTCGAGCCCGCGAGTGGTGACGTCATCGCCCACCACCTCGCGAACGATGCCCAGCTTGAGCGCCTCCTCGGCCTTCACCAGGCGCCCGGTGAGGCAGAGCTCCTGCGCGATCGTCGCCGGGAGCACGGCTCGGGCCGCCGCATAGCTCGGCGGGATCCCCCTGGGCAGCTCCGGATAGCCGAAGACGCCCGAGCGGGAGGCGATTCGCAGGTCGCAGAGCAGGGCGAGCGCGAACCCACCCGCGATCGCGGGACCGTTGACGGCGGCGACGATCGGGCGCCGGCAGTTGCCGACCGCCTCGAAGGCCATCGTGCTCGTCTCGACCAGCTCCCGGCGGTGCTCGAGATCGCCCCCGAACTGGGCCGTGTCCATTCCCGCGCAGAAGGCCGACCCGGCGCCGGTGAGGACGATGCACCCCACTCCCTTGTCGCCCGAAAGGGCCTTAAAGGCGTCGGCGAGTTCCCGGCGCAGCTCGATCGAGAGCGCGTTTCGCTTCTCGGGGCGGCAAAGGGTGACGAGGGCAACCTCGCCCTTGCGCTCGATCGACAGCAGATCGGCCAACGATCGGACTCTATCCGGGACCCGCGCCCCGGTCGAGTCCGTCGATCGCCCAGGCGCTGCCTCGCCTGAGACACTGGGCATGTGAACGGCGACGGAGCCGAGAGCGCCACCGGTCCGGGCGAGCGAGGGGTCACTCCGGAAGCGGCGATCGCGCAGGCTCGAGTACGCGTGCCCACGCGCGGGAATCGAAAGCTCGAGCTGCTGCTCGACGGGGTCAACGCCGACCTCGAGCTGCGTACCTGGTGGCACATGGCCCAGGTGGCCTCGGAGCGGCTGGGAATGTCGGATCACTCATGGGTCCACGTCCAGATCGTGCTCAACATCGCGCTACGGCTGCTACGGCTGCTGGCCAGGGCGGGGATCGAGCCGGTGATGGTCACCGACCACGCGATGGGCACGCGCGATGCCGAGGTCGTGGTGGCGGCTGGAGCACTCCTGCACGACATCGGGATGTCGATCCATCGGGCCGACCACGAGGCCTACAGCCTGTTCCTGGCCGAGCGCAAGCTGAGGGAGCTGCTCGAGGAGGCCTACCCCGAGCCCGAGCGCACGGTGGTCGTCTCCGAGGCGCTGCACGCGATCATCGGCCACCGGCGCCGCGGTGAGCCGTACACGCTCGAGGCCGGGGTGGTCCGGGTCGCCGACGCGCTCGACATGGCCCACGGTCGCTCCAGGGTCCCGGTCGAGGCTGGACGCGTCGGCATCCACTCGCTGTCCGCGGCGGCGATCGACGAGATCACGATCGACGCCGGCGAGGAGCTCGCCGTACGGGTGGACGTGAAGATGAACAACTCGGCCGGGATCTTCCAGGTCGACGACCTGCTGGCGACCAAGATCCGAGGCACCCCACTCGCCGGCCACGTCGAGGTCGTCGCCACGATCGAGGGCGAGACCGAGAAGCGGCTGCTGACCGAGTTCAGGCTGCCCGGCGACTAGGCGCCGGAGCTCGGCTTCCGGGCCCGGACGATCGCCGAGGCGGCCTGCTCGTGGACCCGATGGGTCTCGCGGATCTCGACCTCGGCGAGCCCGGCGGCGATCAGCTCGCGCTCGAACTCCTCGGCCGTCAGGGCCCCGGCGATGCAGCCGGTCCACCGGCCCATGTCGCCGCGTGTGGCCTGATCCATGTCGGGGTCGGCGACGATGTCGGTGACCGCGAACCGTCCCCCGGGTCGAAGCACCCGCGCCGCCTCGCGGAACACCCGCGGCTTGTCGCCCGACAGGTTGATCACGCAGTTGGAGATGATCACGTCCACGGACGCGTCGGGCAGCGGGATCTCCTCGATCGCGCCCTTGAGGAACTCGGCGTTCTGGACCCGGGCTCGAGCCTGGTTGGCTCGCGCGAGCTCGAGCATCTCGTCGGTCATGTCGAGGCCGAAGGCCATGCCGGTTGGCCCGACTCGCCGGGCGGAGAGCAGGACGTCGATCCCGCCGCCCGCCCCGAGGTCGAGGACCACCTCGCCGTGGTCGAGGTCGGCGACCGCGGTCGGGTTCCCGCACCCGAGCGAGGCGAGCTTCGCGGCGTCGGGCAGTGATTCGCGCTCGGCGCGCGTGTAGAGCTCGGCGCCGAAGACCTCACCGTCCAGCTCGGTGGCCTCACCGGGGCCGCACCCGCACGACGACTCGGCCGAGCCGCAGCAGCCGGCCTGGCCGCTGCCCGCGTTCCGCGCAGCCTGGGCATAGCGCTCGCGCACGGCCTCACGGATGTCGTCGGTCTGGGCTGGGCCGGTCATTCGGGCTCCTTTCGGGCGGTCACGATCTCGGTCGGGAACAACATCTGCGAGATGTACTCGCGTGAGACATCGGCGAAGCGAAGCTCGCGCAGCACCGGCGCCGCAAGCACGCCGCGGCAGTTGGCGGTGACGACGAAGCCGCGGGCATAGGCCCAATCCCAGATCCGATGGCTGGGGCGCTCGCCCTTGGTCATGTTCGATAGCACCAACCTGCCGCCGGGCCTCAGCACGCGCTTGAACTCCGCCAGGGCTCGGGGAATCCCGTCGCGCGGCAGCAGGTCGAGCATGTAGGAGTTGACCAGCAGGTCGAACGACTCCGCCTCGAACGGCAGCTCCAGGGCGCTCGCCTTGAGGAGCTCCACCGTGGGCCCGGCTCGGTCGATGCGCCGGCGAGCCTGGGCGAGCATGCCGTCCGAGATCTCGACTCCGACCGTGCGCCCGCCTGAGTTGGCCTCCGCAAGGCGCATCAGCTGCACGCCGGTTCCGGTGGCGACCTCCAGCACGTCCTCCCCCGGCTTGACCCCGGCGAGCTCGAGAACCCGACGGCGCGCCTTGGACTCGGTGGCCCGCGCCCAGGCCTCGTACACAGGGGCCACTCGGGAGTACATGCGCGGCACCCGCTCGGGGGGCTCCTTGGCCTCGAGGATCTGCTGGCGCCAATCCTGATCGGCAGCTATCCCGCCAGCCATCCGGAGAGCTCCTCGACCGAGTCGGTGTTGACGTAGTAGTAAGCCCAGAGGCCGCGGCGCTCGGAGCCGACGATCCCCGCGTCCCGCAGCACCTTCAGATGGTGGGAGACGGTGGGCTGGGAGAGGTCGAACAGCGGCACCAGCTCGCACACGCACACCTTGCCCGCGTGCTTGCGGAGCACGTCGACGAGCTGAAGGCGGATCGGGTCGCCCAGCGCCTTTGCCACCCGCGCCATGCGCTCGGCCTCGAGCCGCTCGACGTCCGGGTAGACGACCGGCTCGCAGCAGGGCTCGCCGGCGGGGCGCTTCTGCTTCGGAGCAAGCTCCAGATCGACAGCCATCTATGCACATATATCAATTGAAAAGATAGATGTCAATGGAATATGTCTGGCCACCGAACTAGCGACGAGGAGTCGGCGATGGCACTGCAACTTCAGGTACCTGGATGCGAGTGATCTCGCGAGCCACCTGGAGCGCAGGGAGTGGACAAGCCTCGTCGAGGAGTTCGAGGGCGTCTTCTCGCGGCGAGACGATCGAGCGCTACATGAGCCGAGTCCGCTGGCAGGCCTCTTCGGGCGCGCGGTTCCAGGACTTCGTGCCGCTGTTCGTCCACCGCTTCGCCCGTGAGCGACTGCGTGGCCATGGCGCAGGTCGAGGGGAAGGTGACCAAGGAGGTCCCGGAGGTTCTGTTCGTCTGCGTCCACAACGCGGGCCGCAGCCAGATGGCGGCCGGGCTCCTCGACAAGCTCGCCGGTGGTCGCGTTCACGTTCGCTACCGCAGGCTCGGAGCCCGCCGAGCAGATCAACCCGGCGGAGGTCGCAGGCGATGGCCGAGGTCGGCGTGGACTTGTCGAAGGAGTTCCCGAAGCCGCTGACCGACGAGGTGGTCAGGGCGGCCGACGCGGTGATCACCATGGGCTGCGGCGACGCTTGTCCGATCTATCCCGGGCAAGCGCTACGAGGACTGGGAGCTTGAAGACCCGGCCGGCAAGGACCTCGAGACCGTGCGGCAGATCCGCGACGGGATGGATGAACACGTCCGGACGCTGCTCGGCGAGCTGCTGCCGGATGGCTGAGCCCGCGGGCCGATACGAGGTCGCTACCGATCCTGGTGACGCAGGCGTGGTCAGGCGGCTGTCGACGCTCGACCGCCTCCTGCCGCTCTGGATCGCGCTTGCGATGGCGGGCGGCCTCGCCCTCGGCTCGCTGATCCCTGGGCTCAACGACTTCCTCGACACCCTCAAGGTCGGGACGGTCAGCCTGCCGATCGCGATCGGGCTGCTGCTGATGATGTACCCGGTCCTGACCAAGGTCCGCTACGAGGACCTCGGTCGCACCCACGGCGACGGGCGGATGTTCGGCGTCTCCCTGTTCCTGTCGTGGGTCGTCGGCCCGGCGCTGATGTTCGCGCTCGCCTGGATCTTCCTCGCCAACGAACCCGCCTTCCGGACCGGGGTGATCGTCGTTGGTCTGGCGCGCTGCATCGCGATGGTGCTGGTCTGGAACGACCTCGCCGACGGGGATCGCGATCGCGCAGCAATCCTCGTCGTCTTCAACGCGATCTTCCAGGTCGTCGCCTACGCGCTCCTCGGCTGGTTCTACCTCAACGCGCTGCCGGACCTGCTCGGCCTCGACACCCAGGGCTTCGAGGTCTCGATCTGGGAGGTCGCCCGCACGGTGCTGATCTTCCTCGGCATTCCACTCACCGCCGGCTACCTCACCCGGTACTGGGGGCTGCGGGCCCACGGTCGCGTGTGGTTCGAGTCGAAGGTGATCCCGCGGATCGCTCCGATCACGCTCTACGGCCTCCTGTTCACGATCGTGCTCTTGTTCGCGATCCAGGGCGATCACATCACCTCCGATCCGTTCACGGTCGCACGCATCGCCCTGCCGTTGCTCGTCTACTTCGTGGTCATGTGGATCCTCGGCTTCGGAATCGGCCGCGCGATGCACCTCGGCTATGCCAGGACCGCGACGCTTGCCTTCACCGTCGCCTCCAACGACTTCGAGCTGGCGATCGCGGTCGCGGTCGGCGTCTGGGGGGCCAGCTCGGGTCAGGCGCTCGCAGGCGTCGTCGGCCCGCTGATCGAGGTCCCCGTCCTCGTCAGCCTCGTCTACGTCGCGCTATGGCTGCGACGCCGCTGGTGGCCTGACGAGCGCGCGGCGCCCACGCCGGCGTCCCAGCCGCTCCGCGAACCCGTTGGTCGACCTGTGTAGGCCGCAGTGAACTGCCTGGACTGTCATCCGGACGAGATCACCGCCGTCGCGGTCTGCGGTCGCTGCGGCGCTGGCCTGTGCCTCAAACACCTGATCGAGTCCGATCAGCACCTCACCTTCAGCATGCCGATCAACCGCCCGGTTGCCAGCGAGTCGCCGGCGCGCAAGCTGCGCTGCGCGCGCTGCGACGCCGCCGAGCGGGGGCAGCTGGAGAAGAGAACCGCGTGACGCCGCTCTTTGCATTCGTGCTTCCGCTCGTCGATGTGCCGCGAGAGCATGCCGCCCTCCGTGGGCTATGCACCGGTCGGTGGGCATTTTGATCCGCGCTCGCGCCCGATGAGCGCACGGATCGGGATCAACGGCTTCGGTCGCATGGGGCGCCTGGCCCTGCGCGCCGCCTGGGGCTGGCCGGAGCTCGCGTTCACCCACGTCAACGAGCTGCATGGCGACGCCGGCACCGCTGCCCACCTGCTGACTTTCGACTCGATCCATGGTCGCTGGTCCGAGGACGTCCACGGCGATCGCGAGGTGCTCACCGTCAACGGGGTGGCGATCGGCTACAGCAGCGATGCCGAGCCCGGGGATGTGCCCTGGGGCGAGCTCGGCGTCGAGGTCGTTCTCGAGTGCTCGGGCAGGTTCCGCACGCCTGAGCTGCTCGACGCGTACTTCCGCCAGGGCGTCCGCAAGGTCATCGTCGCCGCCCCGGTCAAGGACGGGGCGCTCAACGTCGTGGTCGGCGTCAATGACCACCTGTATGACCCGCAGCGCCACGATCTGTTGACGGCCGCGTCCTGCACGACCAACTGCCTCGCACCAATCGTGAAGGTGATCCACGAGGGAATCGGGATCCGGCACGGGCTGGTCACGACTCTGCACGACATGACCAACACGCAGACGCTCATCGACGCCCCGCACAGGGACCTGCGCCGGGCGCGCGCAGCGAGCGCATCGCTGATCCCCACCACGACCGGGTCGGCGACTGCGATCGGGCTCATCTTTCCGGAGCTCGAGGGCAAGCTCAACGGCCTAGCGGTGCGCGTGCCGCTGCTCAACGCCTCGCTCACGGACTGCGTGTTCGAGGTGGCCCGGGCCACGAACGTCGAGGAGGTCAACGGCCTGCTCGAAGCCGCCGCGGAGGGACCGCTGCCGGGGATCCTCGGATACGAGCGACGGCCGCTGGTTTCGGTCGACTTCAAGGACGACCCACGCTCGGGGATCGTCGACGCCCCCTCGACCATGGTCACTGACGGCACGCAGGTGAAGATCCTCGCGTGGTACGACAATGAGTGGGGCTACGCAAACCGCCTCGTTGAGCTCGCGCGGGCGGTCGCGAACGGTCTCCGCGACCACGAGCGCACAGTTGACTCCGCCAAGGCAAGGGGTGGCTAGCAGCACGGGAGCCGCCGCCGTGGGCGCCGCGCAAGAGCGGCGGCGAGACATGCGGAACTACGTGCTCGTGACGGGGGCGTATTGGACCGACACGCTCGTCGACGGGGCGATCCGGACGCTGGTCCTCTTCTATTTCGACCAGCTGGGCTACACGCCGCTTCAGGTGGCCTCGCTGTTCGTCTTCTACGAGATCGCCGGCATCGTCACGAACCTGGTCGGGGGCTGGCTCGCGGCCCGCCTGGGCTTGAAGATCACGCTCTTCATGGGCCTGGCGATCCAGGTGACGGCTCTGTGCATGCTCGGCTTCGCGCCGGCGTCGCTGCTGGTGGTCCCCTACGTGATGGTCTCCCAGGCGCTGTCGGGCGTCGCCAAGGATCTCAACAAGATGAGCTCCAAGAGCGCCGTCAAGCTGGTCGTGCCCGAGGGCGACCAATCCTCGCTGTACCGCTGGGTTGCGATCCTGACCGGCTCGAAGAACGCCCTGAAGGGGGTCGGTTTCTTCCTCGGGGGACTGTTGCTGACGCTTTTCGGCTTTCAGAGCGCCGTGCTGGCGCTCGCCGCGCTCGTGCTGATCGCCCTGGTCGCGACCTCGACCTCGATCCGCGGCCACCTCGGCCGGCCCGACAAGACAGCGAAGTTCAAGCACATGTTCTCCAACGACCGGGCGATCAACGTCCTCGCCGCGGCGCGCGTCTTCCTGTTCGCCGCCCGCGACGTGTGGTTCGTCGTCGGCCTGCCGTTCTTCCTCTACTCCCAGCTGGGCTGGAGCTTCTGGGCGATCGGGACCCTGCTTGCGGTGTGGGTGATCGGGTACGGCGCGGTACAAGCCGCCGCACCGCGCTTCGTGCGCCGTCGTGGCCGGGGCCCGGGCGGCGAGCCCGAGGGCAGGACCGCTGTGTGGCTGGCGCTTGGCGTGGCGCTGTGCCCGGCCGCGATGGCTGTAGCCCTCAATGCCGGCGTCAACCCCACGGTGGCGATCGTCGGCGGGCTGATCCCATTCGGGGTGGCGTTCGCGATGAACTCCGCCGTTCACTCCTACCTCATCCTCGCCTACGCCGACAACGACAAGGTGGCAATGAACGTCGGCTTCTACTACATGGCCAACGCCATCGGACGCCTCGCCGGGACCGTGCTCTCAGGACTGCTCTACGAGTGGCACGGACTCACCGCCTGCCTGTGGGTATCGACCGGGTTCCTGATCGCAGCTGGCCTGCTCTCACTTCTCTTGCCGACCCAGGTCGCCAGGAGCACGCGACCCGCGCAGGTCTCGCAGACAGCTAGAGGCCAGGCGCCGGGTCTCAGCTGAGGCGACCCAACCCCATCGAGAACTTCACCGATCCTGCTTCGATCGTCATCGATGACGTCGAGTTGGCAGGTCAACTCGGGGTCAGGAGGAGCTACACGCCCGCCCCCTCGGCGCCGCGGCCCTCGCCGGCGGCGAAGCGGCCAGCGCCGCGGGCGCCGGTCTCGATCGATCCCCTGCCCAGCTCGGCCTCGAGCTTCAGGCCGTCGGCGAGCGGCAGCCCCGAGCCCTCGATCGTCGCGCGACGATCGGAGAGCATCGTCGTCTGGGGGAAGCCGGCAAGACCCTCGGCGACCTCGAGCGCCCGCTCCAGATGGCGGCCCTCGGCGACGACCTCGTTGACCAGCCCCCAGGCGAGCGCCTCCTGCGCCTCCACCACACGACCGGTGAGGGTCATCTCGAGCGCGCGTCCCATGCCGACGATCAGCGGCAGCCGCTGGGTGCCCCCGTCGATCAGCGGCACCCCGAAGCGACGCTCGGTGAACCCGAGGCGCGCCGACTCGGTCGCGATCCGCAGATCGCACCACAGCGCCAGCTCCAGCCCTCCCGCCAGGCACCAGCCCGAGATCGCGGCGACCGTGGGCTTCGAGGGCGTGAGGCGCGTGAAGCCCATCGGGCCCTCAGGGGCCCCCGCGACCTCGTCGATCGCCTCCGGGGTCAGATCCGTGGCCGCCTCCGCGAGCGCCTTCAGGTCGGCGCCTGCGCAGAACGCCTGCTCGCCGCGCCCGGTCAGCACCAGCGTCCGGGCCTCCTCGTCGGCCTCGAACCGCCGGTACCCCTCGAGCAGCAGGCCGGCGGTCTCCGCGTCGACCGCATTTCGCCGCTCGGGCCGGTCGATGGTCAGCAGCGACGCCGCCCCGACGCGCTCGTACCGCACCTTGTTCATGGCCGGATGGTATGCGCTCGGGCTAGCGACGAAGTCGCGGTAAGGGCGAGTACGACCTGCCGCCCGGTAACGCACCCGAACCCGCCGACACCGGACGCGCAGCGGAGGATGTCGGCGGAGTTATGTCGGTGGGCGTAGGCGCTCGAGCTCTTGGCGCAGGCGGTCCTTGCGGCTCTCGAGTCGGATCTGGATCAGCGACAGGACCACGACCAGGAGGGTGAAGAAGATCAAGAGCCCGAATCCCCAATACGTGACCACCTTGTCGTCGGTGCGGCCCCAGAGGCCGACCCCGTCGGCGCCGAAAGCTGGCGACGCCGCGCCGAGGAACGCGACCAGGAGGGCGGCCGCGAAGAGGAGCGTTCCGGCGGGGCGACGCACGCGCCAACTCTACTCGAGGGTCCCGCGCTCGGGTTCGATGATCGACGTGCCCCCTTTGAAGCCACTACCCTGACGGCGCCGTGAGCGCCTTCGAGGCCATCGTCCTCGGCCTCGTTCAGGGGCTGACGGAGTTCCTCCCGATCTCCTCCAGCGGGCATCTGAGAATCGTGCCCGCGCTGGTCGGCTGGGACGACCCCGGCGCCGGGTTCACCGCGGTGATCCAGCTCGGGACGATGGCCGCGGTGCTGCTCTACTTTCGCGATGACCTGTGGCGGATCGCGGTCGCGTGGGTTCGTGAGCTGCGGGTGCCGTTTCGCCGGCGAAGCCACGACGCGAACCTCGGCTGGTTCATCATCCTCGGCACGATCCCGATCTCGATCTTCGGCGTCGTGTTCAAGGACGAGATCGAGTCGGGGGCCCGCGATCTGTACCTGATCGGCTCGGCGCTGATTCTGTTCTCGTTCGTGATGCTGCTCGCCGAGCGCATCGGGACGCACGGGCGGCCGCTCGCTGAGCTGAACGGCCGGGACGGGCTGTTCATCGGCGTGGCGCAGTCGCTGGCGCTGGTCCCCGGCGTCTCGCGCTCCGGCGCGACGATCTCGGCCGGTCTGTTCAGGAACTTCGATCGCGCCGCCGCGGCCCGGTACTCCTTTCTGCTGTCGGTGCCGGCCGTGGTTCTCAGCGGGCTGTTCGAGCTCCGCGGGATCGGAAGCGACGGTGGCGCCTCGGTCGGGGCGACGGCGATCGCGACGCTGGTTGCCTTCGTCTCCGGCTACGCCGCGATCGCCTGGCTCCTGCGCTATCTGGCGGCCCACACCCTGGATGTCTTCGTCGCCTACCGGATCCCGCTCGGGGTGCTGGTGCTCGTTCTCGCTGCGACCGGCGCGATCAGCTGACCGCCGTGAAAGAGCGGCCCGGCCGCGACGAACCGCCGCGGCCGGGCCGGGAAGAGAAGGCGCGCGACCCGGGGCAGGGAATGAGGTCGCGCGCCGCACGAGAGAGGACTTCTCGCTGCCTCGGCAGTCTCGCCGCGTGGGCTGGCGGGGAGGTGAACATTCCGAGAATCCAACTGTGAAAGTTCTGTAAACGAGTGGCGATCGCGACCGCGTCCCGATTACCATGGTGGCGGCTCGGACAAGCGAGGCGGGGCCGGCGTTACCGGTCCCGGCCTCGCGGCCAATCCAGATGAGCACTGATACGGCGACACTCCGCGTAGCGATCATCGACGACGACTCGGGGTTCGTACACGTGCTCTCCAAGCGGCTCGTGGGGGCCGGCTGTCAGCACCGAAACCTCTCCGGCCCGGTGCCGGCCGAGGAGCTGGCGGCGATGAAGCTGAACGCGCTGGTGGTCGATCCGGTCCTGCTCGGCCCGCTCGCCTGGGAGTTCATCGAGCGGGTCTGCGGGATGCTTCCCGACCTCGGGGTGATCGTCTGCACCCAGGGCGCCACGGTCGCCCAGCGGGTCAGGGGGCTTCGCTTGGGAGCGGACGACTGGGTCGCCAAGCCCTGCCATCCAGATGAGGTGATGGCGCGGATCGAGGCGGTGGTTCGTCGCCACCGCCGCGGCCGCACGCGAGAGGACACGGGCCCGCTCGTGGCCGGCGAGCTCGAGGTTCGGCCCGACCGGTTCCAGGCCTACGTCGGAGGCGAGAGCCTCGAGCTGACGAGGCGGGAGTTCGAGCTGCTCCAAGCTCTCGCTGACCACGGGGGCAAGGTCCTGGAGCGCGACGAGATCTACCAGCGTGTCTGGGGCTACGCGATGATCCACGGCGACCGCTCGGTGGACGTGTTCGTGCGCAAGCTGCGCTCCAAGCTCCAGAAGCGCTCCCCCGGGTGGGAGTACATCCACACCCACTTCGGGATCGGCTACCGCTTCGACCCGCAGCCGCTGCTGCCGGACGAGCGTGGGCAAGCAGCCCCCGAGCCTGCTGAGAACGCGGTCGATCGGGCCCAAGTCGAGGCCGCGACGGACGCACCCGCGCTTGACGCCGTCAGCGGCGCCGATAGGTAGCCCACGCGCGGCCGTTCACGGGTTTTTCACAACCTGGTGACGGCCCGGTAACAGATGTCCCTTGGCGCGCTGTGAGGCTGCGCGCGAAAAGTCTCGACGAATCTACGAAGGAGCCTTCTTGATTTCACGCAAGTCAGTACTTGCCATCTCCGCTTGCGGGCTGATCGCGGTGGGAGTTGCCGCCTGCGGCTCGAGCAGCAGCGACAGCGGGTCCTCGTCCTCCGGTGGCCCGATCACTGGCGCAGGGAGCACGTTCGTGGCGCCACTGATGTCGAAGTGGCAATCCGGCTACGCAGATAAGTCCGGTAACACGGTCACCTATGGATCGATCGGCTCCGGAGGCGGCATCGACCAGATCACCGCACGCACGGTCGACTTCGGCGCGTCGGACGCGCCGCTGACGCCCGATCAGGCGAACTCCTGCGACGGCTGCCTGACGATCCCATGGTCGCTCGGCGCGGTCACGCCGTCGTACAACGTTGAGGGCCTCTCGAACTACCTCCACCTCACCGGCCCGCTCCTCGCCGACATCTACCTCGGCAAGGTCAAGACCTGGAACGACCCGGAGATCGCGAAGCTGAACCCCGGCGCCAACCTGCCGTCGACCAAGATCACGCCGGTCTACCGCTCGGATGCCTCTGGCACCACCTACGCGTTCACCGACTACCTCTCGAAGGTCAGCCCCGAGTTCAAGTCGAAGATCGGGACCTCGACCCAAGTGCAGTTCCCGACGGGGATCGGCGGCAATGGCAGCGACGGAGTCGCGGCCGCGGTGGCCGCCCACGACGGCGCGATCGGTTACTACGACGTCGCGTACGCGACGTCGAACAACCTCGACGTCGCGCTGTTGCAGAATGCGGCCGGGAACTTCCCGAAGCCGACGATCCCCAACATCAACGCCGCGGCGGCGACCACGAAGTCGGTTCCTCAGACCGGCGTTTCGATCGTCGACCCTCCGGCATCGGCGAAAAACGCCTGGCCGGACTCCACGTACACGTACGCGATCGTTCCCGAAAGCATCTCGACCGCCGACGCGTTGAAGCAGTTCCTTACCTACGCGATCGGCCCGGGTCAGGAGTACTCGGAGGGCCTCGGCTACGGCACCTTGCCGAAGCAGGTGGTTTCCGACGACAAGGCGCTGATCGACAAGATCGGCAGCTAGGGAGTTGACGACGGGTCGTCGCGGGCATCCGGAGGTTGCGAGCCTCCGGATGCCCGTCGAGCGGTCGGGATTCTCTTGCCCCCACCGGCATCGATGACCGACCCACAGGCTCAAGCGCTTCCACGCCCGGCAGACCCGGCCGGCCTGCTGTCGCCGAGGAGGATAAGCGACCGGATCGGCGATCCACTGCTGAGGTGGCTCGCGGCGCTCGCCGCGCTGCTCTCGGTGGCGCTGATCGCGGGAATCGTCTACGAGGTGATCCACCAGGCGGGCTCGGCGATCTCCGAGTTCGGGCTCGGGTTCCTCGTCCACGATGTCTGGGACCCGGTGAAGAACCAATTCGGCGCCGCAAGCCTGATCTACGGGACGATCGTCACCTCGGCGATCGCACTGCTGTTTGCCGCACCGCTCTCGGTCGCGATCGCCGTCTTCCTCACCGAGCTCGCGCCGCGTCGGCTGCGAAGGCCGGTGGCGACGCTCGTCGACCTGCTCGCGGCCATCCCGTCGGTGATCCTCGGTCTGTGGGGAATCATCGTCCTCGGGCCGGTGATGAACAATACGATTGAGCCCGCGCTGAACAGCGTCCTCGGCTGGATCCCGCTGTTCAGCGGCACGCCGTCGCCGGCCGGGCTGCTTCCGGCGGCGACCATCCTCACGATCATGGCGGTCCCGATCGTCACCTCGGTGACCCGCGAGGTGTTCGAGACGGTGCCGGGCGAGCTCAAGGAGGGCGCGTACGCGCTCGGCGCGACCCGCTGGGAGATGGTGAAGACGGTCGTGCTTCCGGTCTGCCGGCCGGGGATGGTCGGCGCAATCATCCTCGGCCTCGGCCGCGCAATCGGCGAGGCGATCGCGGTGAGCCAGGTGATCGGCAGCGCCCTCGGGATACACGTCTCGCTGTTCGCGCCCGGAGACACCCTGGCGGCGCGGATCGCCTCCCAGTACCGCGGGGCGGCGACCGAGCTGCAGACGAGCTCGCTGGTCTACCTGGCGGCGATCCTGCTGGTGATCGCGCTGATCGTCAACGTCGCCGCGCGTCTGATCGTGCAGCGGATGAGCATCAAGGAGGCCTAGTAATGGATGCCAGCGCGACATCGCCCGGTCACCCGCTTCTCGGCGGCGGCGGCAAGCTGCGACGCCGCCGTTTGACCAATCGCCTCGTCGAGATCGCATCGACACTGGCCGCGCTGCTCGCCGTTGCGGTCCTCGCCCTGGTGGTCGCCTCGGTCCTCGTCCGGGGCGCCTCGGCGCTCAGCTGGAGCTTCCTCACCAACTCGGGGGCCGGCCAGGTCTTCGGCACGGTCGGAGCGGGGATCGCCAACTCGATCGTCGGCACCGGGATCCTGATCGGGCTGGCGTCCCTGATGGCGGTGCCGATCGGCCTCCTCGTCGCGATCTACACGAGCGAGTTCGCGCCGCCCCGGGTCGCCTACGTCGTGCGGTTCGGGCTCGATCTCCTCGTCGGGGTGCCGACGATCGTCATCGGCATCTTCATCTTCGGCCTGCTGATCGTCGGCCACGGGCAGAGCGCGATCGGCGGGGCTACCGCCCTCGCGGTGATCATGCTGCCGATCGTCGCCCGGACGGCGCAGGAGGTGCTCGCCCTCGTCCCCGGCACGCTGAAGGAGGCCGCATACGCGCTCGGGGTGGCGCGCTGGCGGGTGGTGCTGCGGGTGGTCCTACCGACGGCCGGAGGCGGGCTCATCACCGGCTCGCTGCTCGCCGTCGCGCGGGTGGCCGGTGAGACCGCGCCGCTTCTGTTCACCTGCTCGCTCGGCACCGCGATCGTCTCGACCGACATCAGCCACGCGGTCCCCTCGATGCCGGTGACCATCTTCGTCCTCTCGGAGCAGCCGTCCCCGGCGGCTCACGATCAGGCCTGGGCAACGGCGCTCGTGCTGATCGCCTTCGTCCTGCTCCTGAACATCGTCGCCCGCTTCTTCTACGGGCGGTCGAGGCGGAAGTTGGAGCGGGCGTGAGCAAGTCTCGAGGCGTTAACGCGAACGCGGGCAAGGAGCCATACCATGAACCATCCCGAAACTGCAGCTGACCGATCGATGACCGACCCCGTCCACGATACGGGATCCCGGCGGGTACCGCTCCAGCGTCCGGCGGTGCGCCCTCCCGAGCGCCCCACGATCGGCGCGACCCAGAGCAGGGCGCAGGACGGCGCGGCGATCAGGCGCATCGAGCTCGACGGGCTCAACGCCTACTACGGCTCGAACCACGCGGTGCGGGACCTCAGCCTCCGCTTCGAGCCGGGGAGGGTGACGGCGATCATCGGTCCGTCGGGCTGCGGGAAGTCGACGATGGTGCGCTGCGTGAATCGTATGCATGAGGAGATTCCCGGCGCCCGTGCCGAGGGCAAGGTGTTGCTCGACGATTTCGACCTCTACGGGTCGGGTGTCGACGTCGTCGCGGTACGCCGCGCCGTCGGGATGGTCTTCCAAAAGCCAAACCCGTTCCCGACGATGTCCGTATACGACAACGTTGCCGCAGGACTCAAGCTCGCACGCGCGCCGCGCAAGGGCCTCGACGCGAAGGTGGAGTCCGCCCTACGGGCTGCCGGCCTCTGGGACGAGGTGAGGGATCGGCTCTCGAGCCCCGGCGCAGGATTGTCGGGCGGCCAGCAGCAGCGCCTGTGCATCGCCCGGGCCCTTGCCGTCGACCCCGAGGTGCTCCTGATGGACGAGCCGTGCTCGGCGCTCGACCCCGCAAGCACGCTGCGTATCGAGGAGCTGGCCGCCGAGCTCAAGGACCGGGTCACGATCGCGATCGTGACCCACAACATGCAGCAGGCCGGCCGGGTGGCGGACACGACCGCGTTCATGCTCGACGGCGAGCTCGTGGAGGTCGGGCCGACCGATCAGATGTTCACCAACCCCGACGACGAGCGCACCGAGCAGTACGTGACCGGGAAGTTCGGCTGATGGAGGTCCAGGCCAGGCACGAGTACCGCGAGGAGCTGGCCTCGCTGGAGCAGCGCGCCCTGGACGGGCTCGACCTCGTGGTCGCTGCATTGGACCGGGCGGTCGAGGCCGTCCAGCACCAGGACATCGAGCTCGCCGAGCTGGTGATCGCCGACGACGACGTGATCGACGGCCGCTATCTGGAGATCCACCAGGCGATCCTCACCCTGCTGGCGACGCAGGCTCCGGTGGCGACCGACCTACGCCTGATCGCCGCGCTGCTCCACGTGATGAAGAACATCGAGCGGATGGGCGACCAGTGCGTCAACATCGCCAAGCTGATCCCGATCGCGGGCCACGATCCTCCTGCCGATCAGGAGCTGCTGGGCAAGCTGGTCGCGATGGGCGACGGAATCCGGGTTGAGGTGCGACAGGCGAAGCGGGCCTTCCTCGATCGCGACGTCGAGATGGCCCGGGACCTGGTCCGCGAGGACGACGTGATCGACGACCTGAACCGGGAGTGCTTCCGGCGCGCGATCGAGATCGGTGACGAGCACGACCGCCGCGAGTGGGCGATGACGATGATGCTCGTCGCCCGGGCGCTGGAGCGAATCGGCGACAACGCGGTCGACGTCGGCGAGCAGGTTGCCTTCCTGGTCACGGGCCTGTTCCGGGAATTCGAGGACGCCTCGCACCCGGGCGGAAACCCCGTGCCGGAGCCTTCCTCGAGTTCCTGAGCCGGGGCGGGGGCGACCGGCCGCTCAGGAGTGCTTGACGGCCAGCCCGTGGACGATGTCCATCGCCTGGCGGCTGCGGTCGATCGCGTTCTCGAGCCCCTGGTAGATGTCCTTCCAGCGAATCACCAGCATCGGGTCGATGCCGCCGTCGAACAGCGAGGCGACCGCTTGGCGGTAGACCCGGTCGCCCTCATGCTCGAGGTCGCGCACCTCCACGGATCCCAGCTCGATCGTGTCCAGGCGATCGAGCTCCTCGAGGGTGCCGCCGAGAGCGAGGGCCGAGTCGCGGAGGATCCCGGCGAGCTGCTGGGCCTGTTTCATGGGCGCCTCGATCCCGTACGCCACCAGGTCCGCGGCCGCCTCCTCGATCTCGTCGACGACGTCGTCGATCGCCTCGGCCAGCGCGTGCAGGTCGCCTCGGTCGTCGGCGGGGATCCGGCTTCGATGAAGGCTGTGGATGATCTCGCGGGTGATCCGGTCTCCCTCCTCCTCGCAGCGGCCGATGTCCCGCGCCAAGTCGCGTCTCTCCGGCCATGAGGCGAGCAGCTCGCTGATTCCCTCCCCGGCGCGCCGGAGGTTCGCTCCCGCGCTTGCGAACAGGCTGGAGAGCTCGGGCTGTGGCCAGAGCGCCGTCGGCGCCCGGCGCCGTCGCGGCGAGCCTCTCATCCTCTCGAGCAGCCCCACGCGCCTACGCTAGCGCGCGGTAGCTGGAGCTTGGCCACTCGGCCCACCGTCATCCGACGATGGTTCCGCGCTCAGGCGCCGATCGGCGCCTCGTCGAGCACACCCACGAGCTCACCGAAGGCACGATGGCTCTCCGCGGCCCGCTGACGATGCGGCGGGTGGATCTCGAGCACGGCCGGTGCCGGGTGCCCGGCGAGCCAGGGAAGCAGCCGGGCCCAGGGGAGGGTGCCCCAGCCGGGGGGCAGATGGAGGTCGAGCCGAAGCGGGTCGAGCACGGCCTCCGAGCCGCTCCGCTCCCAGCGAGCCCCCAGGTTGTCGTGGACGTGGAACAGGGTGACCACGTCCAGGACCGGCTCGATCAGCGCCTCGATCGAGGTGTGCCGGAGCTCGGCGACGATGTGGGCGTGGCCGAGGTCAAGGCACAAGCCGACCCGCTCGGAGCCGACTCGGTGAGCGACCCCCCGGAGCGCCATCGGGTTGGCGGACAGTGGCTCGGGACCCGGGAAGACGGGCGCCAGGTTTTCGATCGCGATCGTCACCTCGAGGCGCTCGGCCGCGGTCGCCAGGACGGCGAGCGAGCGGGCCTCGAACAGCAGTGCGTCCTCGCTGTCGGGGGCATCCGGGAGCGCACAGGCGTGGTAGACGACGTGCGAGGCGCCGAGCTCGGCCGCGTAGGCGAGCAGGCCCTCCGCGGCCCGGTCGGCCTGGCCAGTTCCCAGCCTGAGGCCGCCGGGGGCGTGTACGACCGGGTTCAGCCCGGTGGTCGCGAACACGGCCCCGAGGGCGCGCGCGTGCCGCAGGCATTGGCGGGGGTCGGCCAACACCGCTGTCGGCGGGGCGTGGGCCTGGGCCTGGGAGAAGCCCGCGGCCTCGAACGACTTCAGCATCGCCGGCGACGGCCACCACTCGTTCGGAACGTTGAGCCCCAGGCTCTCTCCGAAGTGACCCGCGTGCATTCGCAGCGAGTCTGGGGGCCAGCTGATCGCGGCTCGTCAAGCGCCGGTGAACCGAATGTGAACGAATGGTTATCGGCGATCTCTTCCGGGGGAGTGGGCGCATCCGTTTGGTCTGAGAAGATCGCCTTACGGGCATGCTTTGCGCGGCGATCGACATCGGCTCCAACACCACCCGGGTGCTGGTCGCTGAGCCCCAGGAGGGCCAGCTCCGCAAGGTGATGGAACAGCGCGCCTACACCAGGATCGGAAGTGCCTCACAGCACGATGGCGCGATCGACGCCGAAAAGGTGGCCGAGGTCGCCGAGGTGGTGGCGACGCAGGTGCGGCTCGCGGAGGAGCTCGAGGCGGAGGCGATCCGGACCGTGGCCACGGCTGCGATCCGCGAGGCCACCAACCGCCAGCAGGTGGTCGAGGAGATCGGCCGCGTGGCCGGGGTCGAGGTCGAGGTGCTGAGCGAGCACGACGAGGGGCGGCTCGCCTTCGTCGGCGCCACCAAGACCCTCGGTCACCCGATCGACGGCGAGGTGGGTGTGGTCGATGTCGGGGGTGGCTCCTCCGAGGTGGTGACCGGGACGGTGAGCGAGGGCCTGCGCTCGGTGCGCTCGTTCAAGATCGGTTCCGGTTCGCTGGCGGATGATTTCCTCTCCAACGACCCCCCCTCGGCCGCCGAGCTCAGGGCCCTGCGGGAGCACATCGCCGACTTCTTCGACGGAGTCGAGCTCGAGCATCCCGGGCAGGCCGTAGCCGTCGGGGGAAGTGCCACCTCGCTTCGCACCCTGGTCGGAGCGGTGCTGGAGTACGAGACCCTGGAACGGGCGGTCCGGGTGCTCACCGGGGCGCCGATTCTGGAGGTGGCAAAGCGCTTCGAGCTCGACCCGCGACGCGTCCGGGTCCTGCCGACCGGGGTGCTGCTGCTCGAAAAGCTGTCCGAGCTGCTCGGCCAGCCGCTTCAGATCGGCAAGGGCGGACTGCGGGAGGGGGTCATCCTCGACCTCCTCAACGGCGCCGCCAACGGCGCGCCCCAGGCGCTGGCAGCCTAGGGCCGTCGGGCGGCGACCGGCAGGCGCCGGTATAAGTTTCTCTCCATGGCGAAGGCGCGTGCGGTCGAGGGGCTCGACGCCGAGCAGCCCTATGCGGCGGCGGCGGCGAAGATCGTGGCCGTCCGCGCCCGCGAGGTCGCCGATAACTCGCGCGACGTGCTCGAAGTCGCCGAGATCGAGCGGGTCCACGACATGCGAGTGGCGACCAGGCGGCTGCGCGCCGCGCTGGAGATCTTCGAACCCTGCTTTCCGGCCGGCCCGTATGCGGACGCCCTCCGTGAAGTGAAGGCGATCGCCGACGCGCTCGGAGAGCGCCGCGACCGCGACGTGACGATCGAGGCGCTGGAGCGGTTCTCCGAGGGCCTCGCATCTCCTGACCGCCCCGGGGTGGCGAGCCTGATCGGCCAGATCCGCACCGAACAGGCGGAGGCGAACGCCGAGCTCGAGGCGTTCGTCAGCTCCCACCGGCTGGCGGCGCTGTCGGAGAGCCTGTCCGAGCTGGTGGTGGAGGCGAAGGCGCCCTCCGGGAGCGCGGCGAGTTGAAGGCCAGACAGGTGAAGAAGCTCGACCCGGGCCAGCCGCTGGCCGACAACGCGGCCCGGATCGTCCGAGTCCGGCTCGATGAGATGCGCTCGTTCGCCCCCCGGGCCCTGGACCCCGGTGAAGTGCGGTCGCAGCACGACATGCGGATCGCCGCCAAGCGCCTGCGCTACGTGCTCGAGACGACCGAGTTCTGCTTCGGCCGCCCTGCCGAGGCGGCGCGCAAACGAGCCCGGGACCTTCAGGACGTGCTCGGCGAGCTCCACGATTGCGACGTGATGCTGCCGCGGGTTCGGCGACACCTTGCGGACCTGTGCGATGCCGACGCCGCAGCGGTCCGGGTCTGGGCCGGCGATGCCGAGGACCTGAACCCGGAGCTGGCGGCCCACGCCCCGCACCGGACCTCCTATCGCGGCCTGGAGACCCTGATCGTCTACCTCCAGGCGCGTCGCAGCCTCCTGTTCGATCGTTTTTGCGCCATGTGGGCCGATCAGGAGAAAGCCGGGACCTGGGACGGCCTGGAGCGCGCGGTCGCTCAGCGCCTGAGGCTCGCCCGCGAGCGCCGCCGGGCCGCGAAGCAGGCAGAGCGCGCCCGCGAGAAGCTGGCGGACGCGGAGCGCGAGGAGCGGGAGGCGGCCTCGCGCGCCGCGTCAGCGGCTGCCGAGCTGCAGAATGCCCGCCGCCAGGCGCGTGGCGAGGCGGTGCGACGTCGCGACGGAAGTTAGCCAGCCGGCGCTAGCCTCTTCGCACTTGCTTCGAGTCGACGATCACGATGCCTCGAGACAGGCGGTTTCCGGGCAGACCTCGCTGACCGAACGGTTCAGCGATGCGCTCGGCTACGCCGCCCGCGCCCACGCCGGACAGCTTCGGAAGGCGGACGGCAGGCCCTATGTCGCCCACCTGCTGCGGGTGACGGGACTGGTGATCCAGGAGGGCGGCTCCGAGGACGAGGCGATCGCGGCGCTGCTCCACGACGCGGTCGAGGACCAGGGAGGCCTCGCGCGGCTCCAGGACATTCGCTCCCGCTTCGGCGACGCGGTGGCCGAGATCGTCGACGAGTGCACCGACAGCTACGGAGAACCGAGGCCGCCCTGGCGCCGGCGCAAGGAGCGATACCTGGCCGCGCTTCAGCACGGCTCGCCGGGGGGGCTTCTGGTCTCGCTCGCCGACAAGGTCGACAACGTTCGGACCAC
Source organism: uncultured bacterium (assembly GCA_963811625.1). Taxonomy (GTDB): domain Bacteria; phylum Actinomycetota; class Thermoleophilia; order Solirubrobacterales; family 70-9; genus AC-56. The sequence continues at coordinate 409,608 of CAWERS010000005.1, forward strand.
GCTTCGCGAGCATCGAATCTACGGACCAGCCCTGTGGAGGCGATCCGGCAGGCACCCTGACGACGCCCGCTGGTACTACGGCGCGCTCGCGGTCCGGTTCGATCAGTTGCTCCCCTGCCCGCTGGCCGACGAGCTCACCAGGCTGGTGGCGGAGCTCGATCACCAGATCGCCGACGAGCGGGGAGAGCCGGCTGACTAGGCGCCGATGGCTCGCGGCGGCGGCGGCGCCGCCGCGATGGGCGTGATCGTCCCCGGGGTTGGAACGGCCCAGGGGGCGTTCGTCCATGGGTCGGCGGGCCTCGGCGACCCGTTCTTCCCCCGGGCCGGAAACGGTGGCTACGACGTCTCCCACTACGCGCTGACCCTCCGCTACGCCCCGCCGGCCAATCGACTTCGCGCGACGGCCAGGATCAGCGCCACGGCCACCGAGGGCCTGAGTCGCTTCGACCTCGACCTCCGGGGCCTGAAGGTCTCGACAGTGCGCGTAGACGGCGCCAAGGCCGACTTCCGCCGTCGCGGCCAAGAGCTCGTGATCACCCCGCGGCGCCCGCTGGCGGAGGGCCGGCGCTTCAAGGTCCGGGTGCGCTACCGAGGAAGGCCGCATCCCGTGATTGATCCCGATGGCTCCAAGGATGGCTGGATACCCACCGACGACGGGGCGTTCGTGGCCGACGAGCCCCAGGGGGCCCCGACATGGTTCCCGTGCAACGACCATCCGTCCGACAAGGCGAAGTACGACTTTCGGGTCACGGTGCCGAAGGGCATCACGGCGGTTGCGAACGGGCAGCTGGGGCGCCGGATACGCCACCGCCGCCACTCCACGTTCCTCTGGCACGAGCACTCGCCGATAGCCACCTACCTCGCGACGGTCACCACCGGGCGGTTCATGATCGCCCACTCGCGGGCGGACGGGATCCCCTCCTACATCGCCGTGGACCCCACTGAGGATCCGGCCACCTCCCTGGCGAAGATTCCGGCGATCCTCCGTTTCTTCGGCAGCAGGTTCGGCGATTATCCGTTCGACCAGACGGGGGCGATCGTCGACCACGCTCCATCGGTCGGGTACTCGCTCGAGACCCAGACTCGGCCGTTGTTCGACGGCGCACCCGACCAGGTCACCCTCGCCCACGAGCTCGCACACCAGTGGTTCGGCGACGACGTCACGCCGAGCAGCTGGCCGGAGATCTGGCTCAACGAGGGATTCGCGACCTGGTCGGAGTGGTTCTGGGCCCAGCGCTCGGGCGGGCGCGACACGGCCACGGTGTTCGACTCGCTCTACGCGACCGATCGGGACGACACTCGCTTCTGGAATCCGCCGCCGGGCGATCCCGGGAAGCCGGAGAACCTGTTCGACGGCACCATCTACGTCCGCGGAGGGATGGCCCTCGAGGCCCTGCGCCAGAGGGTGGGCGGGGTGATCTTCTTCCGGATCCTCCGCCACTGGCTGCGCAGCCACCGGTACGGCAACGCCACCACCGCGCAGTTCATCGACCTGGCCGAGCAGGAGAGCGGCACCGAGCTGTCGGGCTTCCTCCGTGCCTGGCTCTACCGACCGATCCAGCGCGGTAAGCCGCCGCGTCCCTGACTCAACTGGGTCCCCGCCGCGTCCGTCCTCCGGAGATCATGGGACACGGTTGCGCTAGCGAAGCGAGAACTTCACCTCACGGTCGGGAGGGTTGACGGACCATGCGCCCTCTCGCCAGCGGATTCGGGTGCCGTCGGCCAACCTGGCCTGGGCCCTGCCCCCGCGGGGCACGCCCCAGAGCGTCGCCTCCAGCGGGCGAGCCGCCTCCGCCTGGTTGCCGAGACCGCCTGCCACGTGCTCGATCGGGTGCGTGACAAGGATCGATCCGTGCCTGACCCAGACAGGAATTCGCTCGCGCGGCGTCTCGGCCAGGATCCGGCGCCCTCCGGTGACCGGCTCCCCGGTCCACAGGTCGACCCAGTCGCCCCGTGGCAGCTCGACGGGACGGCGCCTGACCCCCTGGTCGAGAACCGGCGCCACCCACAGCGAGGGGCCGAACAGGTACGCGTCCCCGATCTGCCACCCGCGCGGGTCAGCGGGGTCGGCCAGGCAAAGCGGCCTGATGATCGGCAGGCCGCTGCGGCTCGCCGTCGCCGCCGCGGCGCGTATGTAGGGGACGAGCCGCTCGTGGAGCAGCAGGTAGTGGCGATAGACGTCGAGCGTGTGGAGGTCGTAGCGCCACGCCTCCTGATCGAAGCGCCCGTGGGCCTGCATCAACGGGGTGAAGCATCCGAACTGGACCCAGCGCAGCAGCAGCTCGCGCGGGCAGCGCTGGACCAACCGCCGCCCCAGGTAGCCACCGACGTCGTGGGACCAGTTCGAGAACCCGCTCGCGGCGGCGGTCAGGGTCGCAGCGACCAGCGCCCGCAGCGACCAGAAGTCGGACGCCTGGTCTCCTGCCCAGGTGAATCCGATCGCCTGCTGCCCGCTCCAGCCCGAGCGCCCGAACAGGACCCCGGTGTGCGGGTGGACCTCGTCCAGCGCCCGCTGCATCTCCCGCCGGTAGAGCTCGCCGTAGCCCCAACCGGCCTCCGCGCCCAGGCGCCCGTCGGCGAACCGGGCCCCCGGCGGGAGGTAGTAACCCTCCCCGTCGTCTGCCTTGATCCCTTCGACGCCCAGTCTCAGCACGGCTCGGGCCTGCCTGCGCCACCAGCGGCTGGCGCCCGGCGAGGTGAAGTCGACCAGGGACCCGGTGCCCATCCACCAGCGGCCGACCCAGGGGCGACCATCGGGGCCGCGGATGAAGTGACCGGCGAGGGCGCCCTCCTGGTAGTTGTCGGCGGGACGGGCGTGGAGGCGCTCGGACTCCGGCCCCGGGGGGCGCTGGCCATCCGCTGAGTCGAGGTTGACCCACGGGGTGACCCAGACCACGGTTCGGACGCCGGCGGCGCGCAGCCGGCCGATCAGTCGCTCGGGGTCGGGGAACTGCTCCGGGTTGAAGCGCCAGGTGTTGTACTGCGTCTCCCAGGGGGAGTCGATCACGATCGCGTCGAGCGGGAGCGAATGCTCGAGATAGCCGTCCAGGTCGTCGAGCACCTCCCGCTCGTGGGCATAGACGTCGCGGCTCTTCCAATGCCCGTAGGCCCACTCGGGAAGCAGGGCCGGAAGGCCGGTGAGGCGGAGGTAGTGGCGGAGGCGGGCCGCCGGGGTCGGGTCCGTCAGCACGTGCAGGCGCAGGGGTCCCGCGTCGCTGCGCTGCGAGATCGAGGTCCGATCGGCGAGATCGAACTCGGCTCCGGCTCCCCAGGTCTCCAGCCAGGCGCTCCACCCGGCGCTCGAGGACAGCCATGGAGCGGGCGCGCAATCGCCCTGCGGGATTCCGCCCTGCGCCAGCATGTCCGGCGGGCAGTCGGGGCCGGTGTAGCGGCGATCGGCGCCGAGGATGATCCGTCTGTGCCGTTGGTCGAAGGACTCGCCGTGCCTGGCCCCGAGTCCCGCCAGCCGCTCGTGCCGGCGCGCCGGCCAGGAGGCGCCGATTCGAAGCCCGGCTCGGCCGACGTCCAGCTCGATCGTGACCAGGTCGCGCTCCGGGACCGAGATCCGAAGCCCGAACCGGTCGCCGCCCTCGAGCTCGCCCTCGAGCTCCAGGTGCCGGGCGCTGCGATCCCGACGGCGAGCGACGGCGATCGGCCGTTCCTCGCCCCTCTCCTCCTCCGAGATCACCCCCTCGGTGAGCTGGATCAGGTGGTCCTCGCCGCGCCAGGTCTGGGTCCTCAGGCACAGCCCGTCGACGATTGCCTCGCTCCCTCGAGTGATCCGCAGCGTGAGCGGCCGAAGGCAGACCTGGACGTCCACCTGAGCGAAGGCCAGGGTGACGGTCTCGCCGCCTCGCTCGAGATCAAGGGCCGCCACCGGGGATCAGCTTCGACGACCGTGCCCGGCGGCCGGTTGTGATCCCGTTAACCCGGGCGTGGCCGGCCACGGATCAGGCGGGCACGGGTTCACCGACCATTCACGCGGCGGTCTTGGCTCCTTAACGCGATCGCTCCGGCGGCCACCGAAGATAACCCTGGAAACGAAGGCAAACGTGAGGGAGCAACGATGATTCCCAGGATTGGATCGGGTCCGGACGGAGCGGCGGGGGGCGTCGCCGTCTCGAAGGTCGACCTGCACTGTCATTCGAGCGCCTCGGAGGCGGCCAAGCTGGGCATCCAGCAGAGCCTCGGCCTGCCGGAGTGCGCGACTCCCCCGGATGAGGTCTACGAGCTCGCCAAGCGGCGGGGAATGGACTTCGTCACGATCACCGATCACGACACGATCGACGGCTGTCTCGAGATCGCCGATCGGTCCGACGTGTTCATATCCGTCGAGCTGACCGCCCACTTTCGGGGCGAGCCTCAGGCGGTTCATGTCCTCTGCTACGGGATCAGCCCCGAGGACCACGAGTTCCTCCAGGATCACGCCGGCGACGTCGAGGAGTGCGCCGCGTTCCTCCACACGCGACAGATCGCGTGTGCGCTGGCCCATCCGTTCTTCGCCGTCGCCGCGCCGCTCGGTCCGCGCCACCGGTCGCGCCTGGCCGAGCTGTTCCCGGTGTGGGAGACCCGTAACGGCTCCCGCGCCAGGGAGCTCAACCTGCCGGCGGCGGTCTACATCGAGACCCGCGGTGGCACCGGCGTCGGCGGGTCAGACGATCACGCCGGCGTCGATATCGGGCGGACTTGGACCGAGACGCCGCCCGCATCGACGCCGGAAGAGTTTCTGTGGCACGTGCGCCACGGTCGGGCGACCAATCGCGGCGAGCAGGGAAGCGCCCCCAAGTGGGCCCACTCCGCCCTCGCCCTCGCCGCCCGCGCCCTCGGACCGACCACAACCTCGTCCGAACTAGGGACGCAGTCCCGGGTCGAGACTGCGGACCTGCCGCCCCGATCGCGCCCTGACCCGGGGACACCGGAGCCGGAGGCGAGGATGTCCCCGGAGGTATTCCCGGACGCGAAGCGGAGGATGCCGGCGGAGGTGTTCCCGAAGCGGAGGATGTCGGCGGAGTTATTCCCGAAGCCGAGGATGTCGCCGGATGTACTCCTCCGGATCGCGGAGCAGGTGGTCAACGACGGCGGCGCTCGGGGAGGTGACCCGTCGGGGGACCTCGGTCCGCAGCACGCCCGGGCCCTGCTCGAATCCTGGCAGCGTTCCCTGGGGCCCGACGACGGCAGCGATCCCATGGAGCTGGTCAGGCTGATGCAGGGCGACGACTTCGGTCACGCGGAGCTCTTTCGGCGGGCGCGACTCGCCCACGAGCGACGGCTGCGCGAAGCCGTGCGACACGCCTCGGAGGCGGCCGGCGGCGATGGGGACTACCGGGAGGCGCTTCAGGGCCTGTTCGACGCCTGCATCCCGGCCGCCCCGTACGTGCCGGCGACCATGTTCCTCGGGGCCGAGAAGGCCAAGCTCGCATCGCGTGACGGAGAGCCGCGGCGGGCCGCGATCGTGGTCGACGCTGCCGGGTCGATGCACGGGGTGACCCACACCATGGAGCGAATCCGCGAGCACGGGGTCCCCGGATGGGAGGTCGAGGTGATCGGCACTGACCCGCGCGTCGATCGGCGACTGCCCGCCGCGGCGGAGGTGGAGGTGCCCTTCTACGCGGGCCTTGAGGTTGGCGTGCCCACCCTTCCCGATCTCTGTCAGACGCTCGCCGAAGGACGCTACGACCTGGTCCACCTGGCTTCCCCGGGACCGGCCGGGGTGGGGGCGGCGATCTGCGGGCGGATCTCCGGCACGCCGCTGGTGGGCAGCTACCACACAGAGCTGGCGGCGTACGCGGGGATCCGAACCGGGGACCCGGCCCTCGAGGCCGGGACGCGGCTGGCTTTGTCACTGTTCTACCGCCAGTGCGAGGTGGTCCTTTCACCCAGCGAGGCGACCGACGACTCGCTGGTCGCGCTTGGGGTCGACCCCGACCGCATCGGCCGCTGGATCCGGGGGGTGGACCTGTCGCTCTACGACCCGGCGAAGCGCGATCCGGCCGCCTTCCCCGGACAGGTCAAGGTGCTCTACGCCGGGCGGCTCAGCCGGGAGAAGGGCGTCGAGCTGCTGGCCGAGGCGTTCCTGCAGGCCCGCGAGCGCGACCCGCGGCTGCACCTGCTGCTGGCGGGCGGTGGACCGGATGAGGGTTGGCTGCGCGAGCGGCTCGAGCCGGCGCCGGGATCCGCTGACGCCGGCGGGGAGCCCTGCGCCACATTCCTCGGCTGGCTCGATCGTCGAGCAGCTCGCCCGGGCCTACGCCAGCTCCGACCTGTTCCTGTTCTGCTCGCGGACCGACACCTACGGGCAGGTGATCGCCGAGGCCCAGGCCAGCGGCCTGCCGGTGGTCGCTGTTGCCGAGGGTGGCCCCGTCTCGCTGATCCGCGACCGCCAAACGGGGTGGCTGTGCCCCCCGGACGCCGCCTCGCTGGCCGGAGCCCTGTGCCAGCTGGCCGCCTCCGGGTTCCTGCGCGAGCGGATCGCCCGGGCGGCGCTGGCGGAGGGCCGCGAGCGCTCCTGGGATCGGGCGCTCGAGCAACTCGCCTCCGGCTATGACCGGACCGTGGCCGGCGCTGGGCGGGCCGCTTCACCGAGGCCGGATCTGCTCGCCGCTTGAGCGGGTCACCGGTACCATCATCGTGGCTACCTTCATGGAGCCGACTGAAGCCCACCCCACGGCGGCAGAGGGACTCGAGGCGGTCGCCCAGTACGACGCGCGGGCGGCGCTGAACCTCGAGGACTCCTCGCTCTACTTCAACCGCGAGCTCTCGTGGCTCGACTTCAATGACCGCGTCCTCCAGCTCGCCGAGGACCCGTCGGTGCCGCTGCTCGAGCGGGTCAAGTTCTGCGCCATCTGGGAATCGAACCTCGACGAGTTCTTCATGGTGCGTGTGGCGAACCTGCATGACCAGCTCGAGGCGGGCATGGACGCCCGGGGTGCTGACGGGATCAGTCCCACGGATCAGATCGACGCGATTCGGGCTCTCGTCCTCGCCCAGAGGGTGCGGCTGGCGGAATGCTTCGAGCACGAGCTTCGTCCGGCCCTCGCCGAGCACGGGATCAGGATCATCTTGCCGCAGCGTGCCGGCCCCGAGGAGCGCGAGGAGCTGGACCGCGCCTTCGAGAAGAGCATCTTCCCCGCGCTCACCCCTCTGGCGATCGGACTCGGGAGGCCGTTCCCGTACATCTCCAACCTGTCGTTGAGCCTCGCGGTGATCCTTCGCGACCCGGACCAGGCCGGTGAGATCATCGCCCGGGTCAAGGTGCCGAAGGAGCTCCTGGGGCGGTTCGTGGAGATCGGCGGGACGGGCACCACCCTGGTGCCGCTCGAGGACCTGATCGCGACCAACCTGGGCTCGCTCTTCCCGGGCATGGAGGTGATCGACCACGCCTTCTTCCGGGTCACCCGTGACACCGACTACGACGTCTCCGATGAGGCCGACGACCTGCTGCAGGCGATGGAGGAGGAGCTCCGGCGCCGCCGCTTCGGCGAGGTGGTGCGGCTCGAGGTCGACCGGGCGATGAGCCCCCGGCTGCGGGAGTGGCTGCGCGAGTCGTTGAGCATCGACGAGCGCCAGCTGTACGAGGTCGACGGGCTGCTCGACATGTCCGACCTGTTCGACGTGGTCGGCGTCAGCGGCTTCGGCGAGCTGCGCGATCCGCCGCATGTCGGCGTCACCCACCCGCGCCTGCGGGGCGAGGAGGGCGGCGAGGCGGACGTGTTCGCCGAGATCCGCGAGGGGGACCTGCTCGTCCATCATCCGTACGACTCGTTCGCGAGCTCGGTCGAGCGGTTCGTCAGGCAGGCGGTCGAGGACCCGAACGTGCTGGCGATCAAGCAGACCGTGTACAGGACCAGTGCCGATTCCCCGTTGGTGCCGTCACTGATCGAGGCGGCTGAGCGCGGCAAGCAGGCGGTCTGCATGGTGGAGCTGAAGGCGCGCTTCGACGAGCGGGCCAACATCCGTTGGGCGAAGAAGCTGGAGCAGGCGGGCGTGCACGTGGTCTACGGCCTGCCGGCGCTGAAGAGCCACGCCAAGTGCATCCTGGTCGTCCGCCGCGAGGGCGACGGGGTTCGTCACTACGCCCACATCGGCACCGGCAACTACAACCCGAAGACGGCTCGCCTGTATACCGACCTCGGCCTGTTCACCGCCGATCCGGAAGTCGGCGTCGACATCGCCGAGATGTTCAACTACCTCACCGGCTACTCGCGGCCGCGTCGCTACCGCAAGGTCCTGGTCGCGCCCTTCAACCTCCAGGAGGGCATCCTGCGGGAGATCGAGCGCACGATCGAGGCCCACTCCGTGGAGCGGCCGGCGCGGATCCGGATGAAGATGAACTCGCTCCTGGACGCTCCGTCGATCCGGGCCATCTACCGCGCCTCGCAGGCAGGCGTGCGGGTGGAGCTGAACGTGAGGGGGATCTGCGCCCTGCGACCCGGGATCCCGGGGGTGTCGGAGAACGTCGAGGTGATCTCCGTGGTCGGTCGCTTCCTCGAGCACTCGCGGATCTACTCGTTCGAGCGGCCGGGGGAGCCGGAGCAAGTGTTCATCGGGTCGGCGGACCTGATGCCCCGCAACCTCTACAACCGGGTCGAGCTGGTGGCCCCGGTGGAGGACCCGAACATTCGCGCCTATCTCCTCGACGTCCTCGATCGCTCGCTCGCCGACAACACCAACGCCTGGGAGCTGGGGGCCGACGGCACCTGGACCCGCCGAACCCCGGACGGCGAGCCGCGAAACGTCCAGCGCGGCCTGATCGAGCTGCATGAGGCGCGGGCCGCCGAGGCAGCGCCCCTGTAGTCGTCAGACTGAGCGCCAATGGCGCTGCGACACACCGCGCGGGGCTGGTGGCAGGAGGAGGCGGGCGAGCCGACATCGCGTCCTCCGCTGGAGGGGGACGTCGACGCCGACGTCGCGATCGTCGGCGGCGGCTACACCGGCATGTGGACGGCGTGGTTCCTGACCCAGCTGGAGCCGCAGGCGAGGGTTGCGATCATCGAGGCCGACCGCTGCGGAGCCGGTCCGAGCGGCCGCAACGGGGGGTTCGTGAACGAGATGTGGTTCAGCCTTCCCTCCCTGCGGCGGCGGTTCGGCGATCGGCGCGCGCTCGAGGTCGGGCGCGCCTCCGCCAGGGCGGTCGAGGGGGTGGGGCGATGGTGCGATGAGCAGGGCGTCGACGCCTGGTATCGCCAGGGCGGATACCTCCAGGTCTCCACCGCCCCGGCCCACGACGCCACCTGGCGCGAGCTCGTCGCGGCCTGTGAGGAGCTGGGCGTGCCGGATGCCTGCCGGCCGATCACCCAGGCCGAGGTTCGGGCCCGTTGCGACTCGCCGCTGTTCCGCGCCGGAGCCTTCTTCCCCGGGGCCGCCACCGTTCACCCGGCGAGGCTCGCCTTCGGGCTGCGATCCGCATTGCTGGACAGGGGCGTGTCGATCTTCGAGGGCACTCGCGTCGAGCCCCCGCGCCGGGACGGCGACGGCCTTGTGCTCGCGGCCCCGGGCGGCCGGATTCGCGCCGGGTCCGTGGTGCTGGCGACGGGTGCGGCGCTCGCCGGCGAGCGCCCTCTGCGCCGGCGGCTGACCGTGACCTCGAGCCACATCGTGCTCACCGAGCCGGTGCCGGACGTGCTCGAGGAGCTCGGCTGGAGCGGCGGCGAGTGCATCACCGATTCCCGCACCCTGGTCCACTACTTCCGGACCACGGACGATGGTCGGATCGCCTTCGGGTGGGGAGGTGGCCGCGTGGTGCGTGCAGCCCGGCTCAACGGCCGCGCGGAGCTCGACCGGGACCTGGTGGCCGAGGTGGAGCGCCATCTGGTCCGCTTCTTCCCGGCCCTCGAGGGGAGGCGGATCGAGCACGCCTGGGGCGGTCCGATCGACGTCTCGCCCACCCACCTGCCGGTGGTCGGCAGCCTGGGCGATCGCGTCCACTACGCGGTCGGCTACACCGGTAACGGCGTCGGGCCCTCCCATCTCGCCGGGCGCATCCTTGCCTCGCTGGCCCTCGGGCGCCGGGATGCCACCACCGGCCTGGCGATCGTCGACTCGGCCCCGGGCCGCGTACCACCGGAGCCGCTGCGCTACCTCGGAGGCACGGTCGTCCGCCGGGCGATGATCCGCCGCGAGCACTTCGAGGAGCGGGGCGAGCGCGCCGGCCCGCTGACCCGGTTCGTTGCCGGCCTACCGGAGCGGATCGGAATCCACGTCGGGCGCTAGCTCCAGCGTGAGGTGACGACCTTCTTGCGGGTGTAGAAGTCGACCGCGTCGCGGCCGTTGGCATGCAGGTCGCCGTCGAGCGAGTCCTTCCAGCCCGAGAACGGGAACCAGGCCACCGGGGCCGCGACCCCGACGTTGACGCCGATCATCCCCGCCTCGACCCCGTAGCGATATCGGCGCGCGGCGGCCCCCGAAGAGGTGAAGATCGAGCCGGCGTTGCCGTAGCGTGACCCGTTGACGAACTCGAGCGCCTGATCGAGGTCGGCCACCCGGACCAGGGTCAGCAGGGGGCCGAACAGCTCCTCGCGGGCGACCTCAGCCTCCGGGTCGGCGGTCTCGACGATCGTCGGGCCCAGCATCGTCGCGGCTGGGCCGGGGTCAACCTTGCGGCCGTCGAGGACGACCTCGGCCCCGCCGGCCTCGGCCCGGTCGAGCGCCTCGACGATCCGGTTCCTGGCCTCGGGGGCGACCAGCGGGCAGACGTCGGTCCCCTCGTCTGCGCCCGAGCCGACGTTGAGCGCAGCCGCGGCGGTTCCAAGCGCCTCTCGAACCTCGTCCTGGCGGGCGCGGTCGCCGACCAGCACCCCAACCGAGCCGGCCAGGCATCGCTGGCCGGCGGCTCCGAATGCCGATCCCATGATCGCCCGGACCGCCTGGGAGAGGTCGGCATCCGGCATCACCACGAGCGAGTTCTTGGCCCCGCCGAGCGCCTGGCAGCGCTTTCCGGTGGCCGCCGACCGCTCCGAGACGTGACGCGCGGTGCTCGCCTGGCCGACGAACGAGACCGCGTCCACGCCCGGGTGCTCGAGCAGGGCGTTGACTGCGTCCCGAGACCCGTGGACCAGGTTGCAGACGCCGGCGGGGATCTCGTCGATCCCCTCGATCAGCTCGAAGATCAGCTCCGTGGGCCGCGGGTCCCGCTCCGACGGCTTGAGCACGATGGCGTTGCCGCAGGCGATCGCGAACGGCAGGAACCAGAGCGGGATCATGGCCGGGAAGTTGAACGGGGTGATCGCCGCCACCACCCCGACCGGCTGGCGGACGAGGTCGACATCCACGCCGGCGGCCACGCCCTCGAGTCCCTCCCCCTTGAGCAGGTGCGGGATCGCGCACGCCGCCTCCGTGGACTCGATGCCCCGCAACACCTCCCCCCGGGCGTCGTCGATCGCCTTGCCCATGTCCTCGGTGACCAGCCGCGCGATTCGATCCCGGTTCTCCCACAGCGCCTGGCGCAGCGCCATCACCGCCCGAGCCCGACGCTGCGGCGCCACAGCGCGCCATTCGGGCTGGGCGGCTCGGGCCGCGGCGACCGCGGCGTCAACCTCGGCCCCACCCGACAGTGGCACCAGCGCCGTGAGCTCGCCGGTGGCCGGGTCGATGTCGTTGAGCGTCTCGTCGGCCGACGCGTCCGTCCACCGGCCGCCGATGTGATTGCGCAGCGTCCGCACTCCCTGCTCTGACGAACCGGGGACCACGAGCGTGTCGTCCTGCGCCTTCATTGCGAACCTCCCGTCTCCCCGTAGGGATACCACCACTCCTTCGGGGCGATCTCGGTCTCGATGTGCACGTGCTTGGTCTCCTGGAAGGCCTCCAGTCCTTCCCGCCCGAGCTCGCGCCCGAGCCCCGACTGCTTGAAGCCCCCGAAGGGCCCCGCGTCGTTGTCGGTCAGCGGATCGTTGAACCAAACCGTCCCGGCCTTGATCTCCCGCATGCACCGGACCACGCTCGCGAGATCCCGCGTGTAGACGTTGGCGCCGAGCCCGAATCGGGTCGAGTTGGCGAGCTCGATCGCCTCGTCCAGTGAGCTCACCGGAACGATCGGGGCGACCGGCCCGAAGGTCTCCTCGCGGAGCAGGTCCGTCTCGGCGGGCGCCCCGGTGACCACGGCGGGGGAGAAGTAGTGACCCCGCTCACGGCTCGCCCCGTCGCCCCCGACCACGATCTCGGCGCCTGCGGCGACCGCGGCCTCCAGCTGGTCGCGGACCTTCTGGCGCTGCGGCCCGGAGACCATCGGGCCGATGTCGGTGCTCGGATCGAGCGGGTCGCCGACGCGGAGGCCGCCGGTGTAGTCGACGAACGCCTGCAGGTAGTCGTCGTAGACGTCCTCCATCACGTAGAAGCGCTCCGCCGAGGTGCACACTTGGCCGGCGTTCAGGAACGCCGCCCACGCGCCGCCCTTGGCGGCGACGTCGATCTGCTCGGCGACGTCGGAGCAGACGATGAACGGGTCCTTGCCCCCCATCTCGAGGTTGATCCGGGCGACCCGCTCCGCGCAGGCGATGGCGATCCGCTTGCCCGTGGGCACCGAGCCCGTGAAGGCGACGCAGTCCACCCCGGGGTCGCGGACGATCCGCTCGCCGACGTCTCCGGCGCCCGCCAGCAGGTTGACGACGCCGGCCGGCAGGGGCTCGAGGCACGAGGCTAGCGCGACGGTCGAGAGCGGGGTCAGCTCGGACGGCTTGCATACGGTCACGTTCCCGCCGGCCAACGCTGGCGCGAGCTTCCACGCCAACAGCAACAGCGGGTAGTTCCAGGGGACGATGCAGGCCACCACGCCGACCGGCTCCTTGACCACCAGCGCCAGCTGGGTGGCCTCGATCGAGGGGATCACCCTTCCCGCCGAGTCACGACCGATCTCGGCGTAGTAGTCGAAGGCAGCCGCAGTCCATCCGACCTCGTCGGAGTTCTCAACCAGCGGCTTGCCGCCCTCAAGCGTCATCAGCTCGGCGAGCTCGTCGCTGCGGGCCCGAAGCCGGGCGGCGACCTCGTGCAGGGCTTCGCCGCGCTCGACGGCCGGGGTTCGCTCCCAGCCCCGCTGGGCCTCCCGCGCCGCCGAGATCGCCGCCGCGACCTGCTCGTCGGAGGCCGTCCCGACCCGCGCCAGCTCCTCCTCGGTGGCCGGGTTCTCGACCGCGAGCGGCTCCCCGTCTCCCTGCACCCGCTCGCCCCCGATCAGGAGTCGTGCGTCTGTTGTGGTTTCCGAGGTCTCCGTTCCCGTCATCGCCGTGATGCTAGTGGCCGTGGGATGAAAGACTCCCTTCGATGAGCGACGAGTGGCGAGTCGAGGTCGACCTCGACGACGAGCAGCACGGGCTCAAGCTCGGTGAGCGCCTCCGGGGCCTCGACCTCGACGACGAGGCCCGGAAGCGACTCGGCGACCGGGTGATCGTCACCCGCGACGGGCCGAGGATCTTCCTCTACGCCGCCGCCGAGGAGCAGGCCCGCGAGGCCGAACGAGTGGCACGCGAGCTGGTCGCCGCGGAGGGCCTGAGCGCCACGGTGGCGCTGACGCGCTGGCATCCCGACGAGGACGCCTGGAAGGACGCCTCGGTTCCGCTGCCGGAGACCGAGGAGCAGCGCGCCGCCGAGCACCAGAGCCACGAGGAGGCGGCCGAGCGCGAGCCGCGGCCGCGCTGGGCGTACAGTGGGAGGTGCGGGTGGACCTGCCGAGCCGGCACGACACGGTCGAGCTCGCCTCGCGCCTGGCCGACGAGGGGATCGACTCCAGACGCCACTGGAGGTACCTGCTGGTGGGGGCGGCGAGCGAGGAGCGGGCCAACGGGCTGGCCGAGCGAATCAGGGCGCGAGGCGCCTGAGGGCTCGACCGTCCAGGTGGTGACCGCCGGCGCGCCCCACCCGGTGTTCGTCTTCCTCGGCGCCCACACGCCCGGGATCGCGCGGGACCTCGGGCTGTAGGCGGGTCGGCGAGGGTGCCCCCCATTCGGGGCGACGCCCTCCGGCGGTCGACTACGCGCGAACTACGAGGACACGGGCGTTTCGGACTGGCTGACCAGGTGGTAGGGGGTGGAGCCCAGAATCGCTCCCTTGACCGGCCCCTCGCCGTGGCTCCCGACCACGATCATTCGGGCCCGGCGCTCCTTTGCCACCGCGATCAGGGCGTCCGGCCCCTCCTCATCCACCAACACCGCCTCGCCCGTGGCCCCGCCGGCCTGCACGAGGTCGACCGCCTCGGCCGTGGCCTTGCCTCCCAACTCCTTGAGCGCCTCGGCGTGGTCCTTGACCTCGCCTCCCATCGGGTTGACCCCGTAGCCGAACACGGCCAGGATCGGATCGCCAAGGTCCTTGGCCAGATCGATGGCCGCATTGAGGGCGGCTCTCGAGCTGTCGGTTCCGTCGTAGCCGACCACGATGCCACTCATCTCAGCTCCCTCCTTTTGCCGGCGCCCGCCCGACGAGCTCGGGCGAAACGGTTTCGGGTCGTCGGCGGAAGAACTCGGGCTTCACGCCCCATTGCCACAGCATCAACAGGATCCCGAGCACGGCGAAGAAGATCGCGATCACCAGCGGCGGACCGAGGCCGAGCCAGGAGTTGCCGGACTCGGAGTTGGCGGGATCGCTGAGCTCGATCGTGTTCTTGACCAGCAGGTAGAACAGGATCGCGCCGCCGGCCGCCGGGCCGACACCGATGAAGAAGAAGTTCTTCACGCTGTTGAGCAGCTCGCGCCTGTAGAAGATCGCGCACGCGAATCCGGTCAGACCGATGTAGAACGAGATCATCAGGCCGAGAGCGGCCAGCGAGTCGAACAGGATGTCCTCGCTGAGGATGGTCAGGGTGACGTACCAGACGATCGATGCGATCCCCATCAGGATCGTCGAGATGTGGGGGGTGAGAAAGCGCGGATGAACTCGTCCGAGCCCGCTTGGCATTGCCCGCGCGCGAGCCATCGACAGAGTGGTTCGAGCCGTGGGCAGGATCGTGGTCTGGGTCGACGCCGCGGCGGAGGTCAGTACCGCGATGATCAGGATCTTGTCGAGCGGCGAGCCGAATACATCGGTGCCCAGCGCGCTCAGGACGTCGTCCTTGTTGTGCCGCAGCTCGTGGAGCCCGGCATAGGCGATTGCCGCGACCGCGACCACAACGTAGATCCCGAGCAGGATCAGGGTGCTGACCACAGTTGCCTTGCCGGGAGCCTCGGTCGAGTCCTCGGTCTCCTCGTTGACCGTTGCCGTGGTGTCCCAGCCCCAGTAGATGAACACCGCCAGCAGCAGGCCGGCGGAGATCGCGCTGGTGCTGACCTCGAGCGGGTTGATCCAGCTGAGGCTCGGATGAACGGATGCAGCCGGTGCGCTGCCCGCATAGACCTTGACCAGCGCCACCACCGCGAATACGGCAAGCGTGATGATCTCGGCAGCCAGCAGCCCGACCTGCGTCCGCGCCGAGAGCTCGATCCCGATGGTCACGATCGCGGTCATGATGATGATCCAGATCACGCCCACAAAGGTGACCCAGAAGGTCGAGTCCGCGAGGGAATTGGCGTCAATCAGGAGAAAGCTGTAGAGCCCGGCGATCTGCGCCAGGTTGGCCATCACGATCACGTCCGCGACCACGATCGCCCACCCCGTGAGCCACCCGATCTGCGGTCCCATCGCCTTCGTCACCCAGCTGAACGAGGTCCCGCAATCGGGATCGGCTCGGTTCATGTAGTAGTAGCCGCCGGCGACCAGGAACATCGGTACGAAGGCGATCAGCAGGATTGCCGGCGCCTGGAAGCCGACCACCGCGACGATGAACCCGAGCGTGGCGGCGAGGCTGTAGCCGGGGGCGGTCGAGGCGACCCCGATCACGATGCTGGAGACGAAGCCGATCGCGTTCTTCTTCAGCCCCTTCTCGCCGGGGGCGGCCCCCTCCGGCTCAACCGGACGCGTCGGCTCCACCGGCACGGCTGCGCTTTCCATCCTCTCTACGCCCCTTCCTGTTGAGGCCGAATTGCGGCCAGCCGTTCGGCTCGCCGTTGCTGCAAGACGGTGAACACCATGGCGGCCACGGTGACCATGAACAGCATCGTCGCGATCACGTAGACCTCGACCGCGATTCCCCGTTGCGCCGCGCCGAAGATATACAAAGGGAAGGTCACGGTGGTCCCGGCGGTGAAGTTGGAGACCACGAAGTCGTCGATCGACAGAGCGAAAGCGAGCAGGGCGGCGCTGATCACTCCGGGCAAGATCAGCGGCAGGGTGACCCTGAGGAAGGTGGTGAACGGGCCGGCGCCCAGGTCCCGAGCGGCCTCCTCCAAGCTGCGGTCGAAGCCGATCAGGCGGGAGCGAACGACGATCACCACAAAGCTGATGCAGAACATCACGTGGGCGATCAGCAGGGTCGTGAACCCAAGCGCGAGGCCGTAGATCAGGAACATCGAGAGCAGCGAGGCGCCGAGCACGACCTCGGGCGTCGCGGTCGGGATGATGATCAGGTAGTTCGACGCGCGGCGGCCGTAGAAGTCGTAGCGCACCATCGCGAGCGCGACCAGGGTTCCCAGCACGGTCGAGATCACGGTCGCGAACAACGCCAGCCGCAGGCTGAGCAGGAGGGCGTCGGTGAGCTCGGCGATCCCGAACGCGTTGCTCCAGTGCTCCAGCGTGAAGCCCTGCCAGGTGAAGTTGAACTTGCCCACCGGATCGTTGAAGGAGAAGACGATGATCAGGCCGATCGGGATCAGCATGTAGGCGATCGCGAAGCAGGCGTAGATCAGCACCGCGTTGTGGCGCAGCCACTTCCAGCCACGTGAAGCCAACGAGGCGCGGGCCGGCACAGCCAGCGTTGCGGCATGCGCCTCCATCAGCGCCTCTCCGCTTCCTCGCCCATCAGCGCCTCCGATCCCGCGAAGCGGATGTAGACGAACACAACCGCCAGCATCGTCGCCATCAAGATGAACGACAGCGCCGCGGCCTGCGGGTAGTCGCTCTGCTTCAGGTAGAGGGACTGGATCACGTTGCCGATCATCGCCTGTCCGGTTCCGCCCAGGAATTGGGCGTTGATGTAGTCACCGGTCGCCGGAATGAAGGTGAGCAGGGTCCCGGCCACCACCCCGGGCATCGAAAGCGGCAGCGTCACCCTCACGAACGCTTTGCTGGCCGACGCATACAGATCCTTGGCGGCCTCGATCAGGCTCTTGTCCAGTCGCTCGAGGCTCGCGTAGATCGGCAGGATCATGAAGGGGAGGAAGTTGTAGGTGAGGCCGGCGATCACCGCCCACTGGGTGGCCAGGAGGCGCCCGTCGTCGGCGACCAGGCCCACCGCCTTCAGCGTGTCCACGACGATGCCGTGGTCAGAGAGGATCGTCTCCCAGGCCAGGGTGCGGATCAGGTAGGTGGTGAAGAACGGCGCCACCACCGCCAGCAGCATCGCGTTCTTCCACTTGCCGCCGCGGAAGGCGATCGCGTACGCAAGCGGGTAGGCGATCAGGAGGGCGGTCACCGTCGCCGCCGCCGAGTACTCGAACGCCCTGAGGAACTGGGTGTCGAACGCGCTCAGCGCGTCGGTGTAATTGGCGAAGTTCCAGTCGAATCGGAAGCTGGGGAAGACCCCGCTCTCCAGCGACAGCCGACCCATGAAGTACATCGGCACGACGAAGAACAGGATCAGCCACAGGATCCCCGGCCCGAGCAGGCCGTAGGGGATCAGGCGGCGGCGGAGGGTGGTCACCCGTCCCTCCTCCTGGCCATCTGCGTCGCGGTTTTCGTCGCCTCGTTCAGCTGGCGGCCGCTCAGCCGTTCAGCACTCCCTCGAAAGCCCGGTTCACCCGCTGCTCCTCCTGTCCCTCGAGGGTGGGCTCGTTGACGCAGTTCTTGGTGAACTCCTCCGTGGGGAAGACCAGCTGGCTCTTCGCAGCGGCGGGAGCGGTCTTCTCGAGGATCGGCTTCACGCCCTTGACCGGGGAGACGTAGTAGTTGTAGGCATCGATCTGCGCCTGGTTCTTCGGGTCGTAGACGTAGTTCATCCACGCCTCGGCGGCAGTCGGGTTGGGCGCCCCGACCGGGATCACCATGTTGTCGGAGAAGAACGTGCAGCCATCGGTCGGCATCCGGAACTGGATGTCCGGGTTATCGGCCTGGAGCTGGACCGCGTCGCCCGACCAGCCGATCACCGCGGACACGTCACCGTTCGCCAGGTCACGGGTGTAGTCGTTGCCACTGAAGCGCCGGATCTGGCCCGAGTCGACTCCCGCCTGGATCTTGTCGATCGCGGTCATCCAGTCGTCCTCGGTAGCCGTGTCGGGATTGATCCCCATGCTCAGCATCACCAACGGCACCGTGTCGCGCAGCTCGGTCAGCATCTCGACCTGGCCCTTGTACTTGGGGTCGAACAGGTCGGAGATCGAGTGCACGTCCGGCGCCAGCTTGGTGTTGACGATCAAGCCCGTCAACCCGCTCTGCCACGGGACCGAGAAGTCGCGGTTGGGGTCGAAGTCAGGGTGCTGGAGTGTCGGCACGAGGTTCTTCTCGACGTTCGGGATCGCCGACTTGTCGAGGTTCTGGAGATAGCCGAGGTCGTACATCTTCTTCGCCATCCAGTCGGTGAGCACGAACATGCTGCGCCCGCCCGATTTGCCATCTGCGAGCAGCGGCTGCACCTTGGCGAAGAACTCGGAGTTGTCGTTGATGTCCTCGATGTACTTGACCGACACGCCGGTCGCCTTCTCGAAGTCGGGCACCGTCTGCTTGTCGATGTAGAAGGGCCAGTTGGAGATCGTCACATCACCAGTCGGCTTGCCCTCCACCTTCACCGTCTCGACGTTTCCGCTCCCGCCGCTGCTTTCGATGCCGCCACCGCCGCAGGCGGCGATCCCGAGCGCCGCGGCAAGACCGAGGCACCCGACCGCCAGCCGGCGGCGATATCGCGAAGTCAATCGCCCGCCTGTCGGGTTTTCCCGGGTAGTCGGCCCTGTTCGCATCAACCTCAGCCTCCTTGGTTTCACGGCGTCGCTGACTCCGCAAGTTCTTCCAGGTCACGCTCCTCGTCGGTGGCACCGATCGAGCTCGCGGTGGACTCACGCACCACATGCATGTGCTCGGGGGCCCAGCTGAGCCGGACCGCTGCTCCCCCGCCCGGAAGCCGGGCGCGCTCGGCTTCGCTGGCGTTCGGCACCAGCACCGTCATTGAGACCTCCGCCGGCAGGCGCACCACTATCTGCGTCGAGGTGCCCAGATACACCGAGCTCTCCACCACGCCGTCGACGCTCGGCAGGTCGCCATCGGCGGGCTCGCTTGCGTGCTGGATCAGGAGCTTCTCCGGTCGCACGACTGCGTAACAGTCTTCGCCCGGCCCGATCCCGTCGACGCGGGTTTCGAGCTCCGGCCCACTCTCGAGTCGGATTCGTCCGCGACCGCCGCTGGCCGACGTCACCGTCCCCGGCATCAGATTGGAAACCCCGATGAACCCGGCAACGAACGTGGTGCGGGGACGCTCGTAGACGTTCTCGGGCGTGCCCACCTGCTCGATGATCCCATTCGACATCACTGCGATCCGATCGGACATGGTCAGGGCTTCCTCTTGGTCGTGGGTCACGTAGACGAACGTGATCCCGACATCGCGCTGGATTCGCTTCAGCTCCACCTGTAGCCCCTTGCGTAGCTTCAGGTCCAGTGCGCCCAGCGGCTCGTCCAGCAGCAGGACCTTTGGCAGGTTGACGAGTGCGCGGGCCAGCGCCACGCGCTGCTGCTGTCCGCCCGAGAGCTGGTTCGGCCTGCGATGGATCTCCGCCGCCAGCCCCACCCGCTCGAGCTCGGCCTCGACGCGCTGGTTGATCTCGTTCTTGGGGACCTTCTTGCGGCGCAGCCCGAAGGCCACGTTCTCGCCCACCGAGAGGTGGGGGAACAGGGCGTAGCTCTGAAAGACGGTGTTGGTCGGCCGCCGGTGGGAGGGGAGGCCGGCGACGTCGGCGCCGTCGATCAGGACGCGCCCCGCGGTGGGCTGCTCGAACCCGGCGACCATTCGCAGGGTGGTCGTCTTCCCGCAGCCGCTCGGGCCCAGCATGGTGAAGAACTCGCCCGGCGCGATGTCGAGCTCCATCTCGCGGACCGCTGCCAGCTCGCCGAAGTGCTTGCTGACCCGGTCGAGGCGGACCGACGGCTCAGCGGAGCCGGTGGATTCTTCCGCAACGAGGGGACCGCCGTTCTCGCCGCCCCGGTCCATCTTGCCTCCTCGTTCGTCCTCTCGAGTGTTGTGGCCTGCCGCTTTGTCGATGCTCTCAGCCGAAGGCTAACCGCTCAGGCAAACAGCGTATGCCGCACGTACCGGGCGCGCAATGGCCGGGAGTCCCAAAACGTGAAACCACCCTTGTGCAGTTCGTACAAAGACCGAGTAGCATCTTGAACCACGTTTGCGCTTGTGCGGGCGATCCCGGCGAGCTACCGTTATACGGAGCGTCGATAGCACTTGGACATCAAGTCGTAGAACGGTGAGGAGACCCCAAATGGCAACGACCAGCGCAACCTTGACCGCCGCCGGCGCGGATCTCCAGGAGCTGGCCAAGCGACACCTGTGGATGCACTTCACCCGGCATGGGGCGTACGACGAGGGCGACGTGCCGATCATCGTTCGCGGCGAGGGCCCGTACGTGTGGGACGAGAAGGGCAACCGCTACCTCGACGGGCTCTCGGCGCTGTTCTGCGTCAACGCCGGCCATGGCAGGACGGAGCTCGGCGAGGCCGCGGCGCGCCAGGTCGCGGAGCTCGACTTCTTCACCGTCTGGAGCTACGCGCATCCGCGCGCGATCGAGCTCGCCACGCGGATCGCCTCGCTGGCCCCGGGCGACCTGAACCGCGTCTTCTTCACCTCGGGCGGATCGGAGGCGGTCGAGTCGGCGATCAAGCTCGCCCGTGCCTACCACCAGCGGACCGGCAACCCCCGCAAGATCAAGTTCATCAGCCGCGAGATCGCCTACCACGGGACCACGCTGGGGGCCCTGGCGGCCACCGGGATCTCCGACCTGCGCCACGAGTTCGAGCCGCTGGTGCCCGGCGGCTTTCAGGTGCCCAACACCGACAACTACCGCTGGCCGCCGGACCGTGATCCGCTCTGGGCCGCCGACCAGATCGAGGAGAAGATCCTCTACGAGCATCCGGACACGGTCGCCGCGGTGATCCTGGAGCCGCTCCAGAACGCGGGCGGCTGCATCCCGCCCCAGGAGGGCTACTTCGAGCGCGTGCGCGAGATCTGCGACCGCCACGACGTGCTGCTGATCTCCGACGAGGTGATCTGCGCCTGGGGCCGGCTCGGCCACTGGTTCGGATGCCAGCGCTACGGCTACCAGCCGGACATCATGACCGTCGCCAAGGCCCTGACCTCGGCCTACGTGCCGATGGGAGGGTTGATCGCCTCCGATCGCGTCGCCGAGCCGTTCATGCAGGGCAACGAGTCGTTCGCCCACGGCCTCACCTTCGCGGGCCACCCCGTGGCGGCGGCGGTCGCAATGGCCAACCTCGACGTGTTCGAGCGCGAGGACATCTGCGGCCACGTGCGCGCCAAGGAGGGCGAGCTGCGGAGCATGCTCGACTCGCTGAGCGACATTCCGATCGTCGGCGAGGTGCGCGGCGCGGGCTTCTTCCACGCGATCGAGCTGGTCAAGGACCAGGGGACCAAGGAGGGGTTCACCGACGAGGAGTCGGAGTGGCTGCTTCGCGGGTTCCTGTCGGGCGAGCTCTTTCGTCGCGGCCTGATCTGCCGGGCGGACGATCGCGGCGACCCGGTGGTCCAGCTGGCGCCCACCCTGGTCTGCGACACCGAGCAGTTCGAGGAGATCGAGAGCGTTCTGCGCCCGGTCCTCACCGAGGCCTCGAAGCAAGTCAGGAAGGGGACCAGCACCGACAGGCAGCGCCGCTCGACGAGGTGGCACTGACGCGATGCTGACGGTCGGCAATCTCGTCGCCGACTGCGGCCTCGAGCTGGTCGCCGGGGCCGACGCTGCCGAGCGGCCGATCCGCTGGGTCCACATCTCGGAGCTGGAGGACCCCACGCAGTGGCTCTCCGGCGGCGAGCTGCTGCTGACCACCGGAATTCAGCTCAGCGGCGCCGCCCGGCAGCGAAGCTTCGTCGACCTTCTGGCCGACCACGATCTCGCCGGGCTCGGGCTGGGCACGGGCTTCGAGCACAAGCGGATTCCCAAGGCGCTGATCGAGCGGGCCGAGAAGCGGGGCATGCCGCTGTTCGAGGTGCCCTACGAGATGCCGTTCATCGCGATCACCGAGCGCGCCTTCGCGCTCCTGGTCAACGAGCAATATGCGGTCCTGGAGCGCGGCACCCAGGTCCACGAGCGTCTCGAGCAGCTGGTGATCGAGGGGCGCGGGCTGGAGGCCGTGCTCGGCTCGCTGGCGAGCGCGATCGGCGGTACCGCGATCGTCCAGGACTCGAGCGGGCGCGAGCTGGCCCGCCACCCGAGCAAGGGCGGCCCCGGAGCGGCGGCGCTCAAGGCCCTCGGTGGCGAGCTCGCGTCGCGCCGCGGGACCGCGGCGGTGACCGCGTTCGAGCCACGGCACCCATCGCTGACGGGTCGCGCCCTGTCGGTCCCCGTCCCGGGGCGGCGCGGCGGGGCTCCGGTCGCCTGGCTGAGCGTGATCAGCAAGCGGGACCCGCTGGGGGAGTTCGAGCGCCTCACCGCCCGGCAGGGTGCGATGGTGGTCGGGCTCGAGTTGATGCGCGAGCGCGTGGTGCGCGAGACCGAGCGTCGGCTGGCCGGCGACCTGCTGGCCGAGGCGCTCGGCGGGCGACTCGATCCGGACGAGCTTCGTGGCCGCCTGCGGCCGTTCGGGATCGGGGCGGACGCCGCGGTGCTGCTGTTCGAGCTCGATGACGCCCCAGCGGGGGAGCAGGCGCTGGAGCTGGAGCTCGCCGACGCCGGAGTCGGCGCCCTGGTGGCCACCAGCGCCGTCGCCGGGCGGCCGCTGCTGTGCGCGGTGATCGACGCCCGCGCCGGGGACCCGATCCAGATTGCGACCGATCTGCGCTCGGCGCTGGCCGCCGGGCAGGGGCGGGTGCGAGCCGCCGCCAGCCGTCCCGCCGGAGTCGCCTCGCTGCGCCGCGCGTTCCACGAGGCCCGGTGCGCGCTCGAGGCGACGTCGCTCGCCGACGGTGACGCGCCCGAGGTGGCCAGCCACCAGGACCTGGGCGCGTTCACGCTCCTGCTCTCGCTTCAGGACGAGGACGCGCTGCGCCTGTACAGCGAGGGGCTGCTGGAGCCCATCCAACGCACCGAGGGCGACTACGGCGGCGAGCTTCTGCGCTCGCTGGAGGCCTACATCGAGCACAACGGCAACTGGGAGCGGGCCGCCCGGCAGCTCTACTGCCACCGCCACACCTTGCGCTACCGGATCCGCAAGATCGAGGAACTGACCGGCCGCG
Organism: uncultured bacterium; assembly: GCA_963811625.1. Classification (GTDB taxonomy): domain Bacteria; phylum Actinomycetota; class Thermoleophilia; order Solirubrobacterales; family 70-9; genus AC-56. Next base: position 432,955 of record CAWERS010000005.1, read on the forward strand.
ACCTGTCCCGAGCCACCGACCGGATCGAGCTCTGGCTGGCGCTTCGAGCGAGGGAGCTGGTCGGATGAAGGTTGCGGTGTTGGGTGCGGGGGGGACGATCGCTCCGGCGATAGTCCGGGACCTGGCGGCGTCCGGCGAGGTCGAGAGCCTGCTGCTGCTCGACCTCGACGAGTCGCGCGCCGGCGAGGTTGCCTCCCGGTACGGCGGCTCGAAGGCGCGCGCGGCGCGAACCGATGCCCGGGCCCACGCCGCCGACCCGCAGTCCCTGGCGCGGGTGCTGGAAGGGTGCGACGCGCTGATCAATTCGGCCAGCTACCGGGTCAACCTCGATGCGATGGCGGCCTGCCTACAGGCCGGCAGCCACTATCTCGACCTCGGCGGCCTCTACTGGATGACCGGGCTTCAGCTGGAGCTCGATCGGCAGTTCCGCGATCAGGGCCTGCTGGCGCTGCTGGGGATCGGCTCCGCTCCGGGGAAGACGAACCTGATGGCCGAGGCGGCGGTCGGCGCGCTGCTCGGCGACGATCGGGCCGCCGAGGGGGCGGACCCAGGGCCGGAGGTCGATTCGGTGCACGTGTCGGCGGCCGGGCGCGACCTCGATCCGCCGCCGGGGTTCAGCGTTCCCTATGCCCTCCAGACCCTGCTCGACGAGCTGACCATGCGCCCGGTGGTGCTCCGAGACGGCGAGCCCGAGGAGATCGAGCCGATGAGCAACGGCGGGGTGGTCGAGTTCGGGGACCCGATCGGCGAGGGTGCCACGATCCACACCATCCACTCGGAGCTGCGGACCTTCGGCGACAGCTTCGGCTGCAGCGAGGCGAGCTTTCGGCTCTGCCTGGCTCCCCAGCTGCTCGCCGAGCTGCGAGCTCTCTCGGATGCGCCCGAGCCCGAGGTCCGGCGACGGGCGGCGGAGGCGCTGCGTCCGTCGGCCCGAACGGTTTCCGTTCATCTGGTCGAGGCTTCGGCCCAGGGGCGGCGGGCCACCGTCCGAGCGGTCACCGAGCCAATCGAGGAGTGGGAGCTGGGGGGCGGCATCGTCTCCACCGCCACGCCCGCGGCGGCCGCCGTGCGGTTGCTGGCCCGAGGGGGGATCGAAGCGCGCGGGGCCCTGCCGCCGGAGCGCTGCATATCCCCGGCCCTGATGTTCGCCGAGCTCGAGCGAAGAGGCTGCCATTTCGAGATCGAGGCCGCTGACGAGGTGCGGGCATGAAGGTCGGCGTCCCCAGCGAGGTCAAGTCGGACGAGTACCGGGTCGCGCTGACGCCGGTCGGGGCCCGCGAGCTCGCTGAGCACGGACATCAGGTCCTGGTCGAGGCCGGGGCGGGAGAGGGGAGCGCGATCACAGATCCGGCCTTCGAGGCCCAGGGTGGGCGGATCGTGCCCACCGCTGAAGACGTGTGGGCCGAGGCGGATCTGGTGCTCAAGGTGAAGGAGCCGCAGCCGGAGGAGATCTCATTGGTGCGGCCGGAGGTGACGCTGTTCACCTATCTCCACCTGGCGCCGGCCCCGGAGCTGACCCGTGGCCTCCGCGACTCCGGCGCCACCTGCGTGGCCTACGAGACGGTCGAGGATCGCGCGGGACGCCTCCCGTTGCTCGCCCCGATGTCCGAGATCGCCGGCAAGATCGCCACTCAGGCGGGCGCGTTCATGCTCGAGAAGCCGCTCGGCGGCCGTGGCATCCTCCTCGGCGGGGTCCCGGGCGTCGCACCGGCGAATGTGGTCATCATCGGCGGTGGGGCTGTCGGCATGAACGCGGCCTTCATCGCGATCGGGATGGAGGCGGACGTGTTCGTCTACGACACCTCGATCGATCGCCTCCGCGAGCTCGATATCGCCTTCGGCGGCAGGGCCTCGACCGTCTTCTCCTCGACCTTGGCGATCGAGGAGCGACTGCCGACCGCCGACCTCGTGATCGGGGCGGTGCTCCTGCATGGCGCCAGGGCGCCGCATGTGATCAAGCGCTCGCAGTTGAAGCTGATGCCGCCGCAGGCGGTGGTCGTGGACGTCGCGATCGACCAGGGGGGTTGCTTCGAGACCTCGGCGCCGACCACACATCGCGACCCCACCTTCGAAGTCGACGGGGTGATTCACTACTGCGTCACCAACATGCCCGGCGCGGTGCCGATCTCGTCCACCTACGCGCTCACCAATGCAACCCTTCCGTACGTGCTCTCGCTCGCCGATCACGGCGTTGCCGAGGCGGCGCGTCGCGATCCCGGCCTGAAGCTCGGGATCAACGTCGCCGCCGGGAAGGTGACGCACCGGGCGGTGGCCGAGGGAGTGGGGATGGAGTACGTCTCACCCGACGAGGTCCTCGGCATCGACGTCTCCCCCGAAGTGCCCACCGAGGCGACGGACGGCGCCGGCGCCGCGGCTGCGCGCGCGACCCGGGGCGCCCGTTGACGAATGAGCAGACTCAAGACCAGCCACTGAACCACGAGGAGGAGCCATGGCCACCGCAACCCTGACGAGGCTCAAGAACTTCATCGACGGCGAGCTAGTCGACCCGGCCGAGGGCAGAACCGAGGAGGTGCTCAACCCCGCCACCGGCGAGGCGATCGCGGAAGCGCCGCTGTCCACCGAGGAGGACGTCGAGCGTGCGGTGGGCGCCGCCCGCAAGGCGTTCGACGGCTGGGCGACGGCGGTCCCGAGCGAGCGCGCACTGGCGCTGCTGAAGCTGGCCGATTCGATCGAGGAGCATGCCGAGGAGCTGGCTGACCTCGAGGCCGCGAACGCGGGCAAGCCCAGGCAGGCCTTTCTCGATGACGAGATCCCGCCGATGGTCGATCAGTTGCGATTCTTCGCCGGTGCCGCCCGCTGCCTGGAGGGCCGCGCGTCCGGCGAGTACCTCGAGGGCTACACGTCGATCATCCGCCGGGAGCCGGTCGGGGTGATCGGCCAGATCACCCCCTGGAACTACCCGCTGATGATGGCGATCTGGAAGATCGGCCCGGCGCTGGCCGCCGGCAACACGATCGTGCTCAAGCCGGCGGAGACGACGCCGATCACGACCATCAAGCTGGCCGAGCTGGCCGCGGAGATCCTCCCGGCTGGGGTGCTGAACGTGATCGGCGGCCACGGAGAGCCGGCCGGCTCCTCGCTGGTCACCCATCCCGAGGTGGACATGGTCTCGCTCACGGGCTCGCCCGACACAGGCAAGTGGATCGCCAAGGCGGCCTCCGACACCCTGAAGCGGGTGCACCTCGAGCTCGGCGGCAAGGCCCCGGTGATCGTCTTCGATGACGTCGACCTTGCGGCGGCGATGGAGACGATCGCCGGAACCGGCTACTACAACGCCGGCCAGGACTGCACCGCCGCCACCCGGGTGCTCGCCTCGGCGGGCGTCTACGAGCAGGTGGTCTCGGGTCTTGCGGAGGAGGCGAAGGGATACAAGCTCGGCGACACCATGGAAGCGGACACGACCCTGGGGCCACTCAACTCCCAGCGTCAGCGCGAACGGGTCGAGGGCTTCCTCGAGCGCCGCCCCGACCGCGCCGAAGTGGTCACCGGCGGCAAGCAGCCCGACCTGCCCGGCTTCTTCCTCGAGCCGACCGTGGTCTCCAACCTGGAGCAGGACGACGAGATGATCCAGAACGAGATCTTCGGACCGGTGATCACCGTGCAGCCCTTCGACGATGAAGCCAAGGCGATCGCCTGGGGCAACGGGACCAAGTACGGGCTGGCGGCGTCAGTGTGGACCCGCGACATCGGGCGGGCGCACCGGGTCGCCAACGCGCTGCGGTTCGGGTGCGTGTGGATCAACGACCACATTCCGCTGGTCGCCGAGATGCCCCACGGCGGCTACAAGCAGTCGGGCTACGGCAAGGACCTGTCGATGTACTCGCTCGAGGACTACACGCTGGTCAAGCACGTGATGGTCAGCCTGGCCTAGGGGAGGCCCACTCGCCCTTCGTTGCCGTCAACCCATCGTGGGTGAGGGGCCGCGGAGGTCGGGTGTCGGATTGACCGTCCCATAGACGGCCAACCGTTCACTCGCAGGCACGATGGCCCGCGCCTGTCGAGTTGACGGCATCGCCGTCGTTGCAAGACTCGTCCCCTACCCAGCCCATGAGCCAGCGGCGGGGCCAAGCGAACCAGCGACCGCCCCGCGGCTCGGCTTGGCCGCGTCAACCAGGGCGGCGGGACTCGCTCAGGCGGCCGACAGGCGCCTGCGGAGTCGCCCGAACCGGCGATCGCGCAGGATCCGCTTGGCGGCGTTGTGGCCGGCGGCGGCCATCACCCCGCCCCCCGGATGGGTGCCGGCGCCGCACAGATACAGCCCGGCGAGCGGAGTCGAATACTGGGCCAGGAGCGGCGAGGGACGCATGAAGGCCATCTGGTCCAGGCCCTGCTCGCCCTGGAAGATCGAGCCTCCGACCAGACCGAAGATCCGCTCGAGGTCCGGGGGAGCGAGCACCTCGCGCTCGAGGACCGCCCCGGGCACGTTGGGCGCGTAGCGGGCCAAATGCTCGATGCAGGCGTCCGCGTATCGCTCCCGGGCGCCATTCGCCCATCCCTCCTCGTCCGGCGGGCCGTACTGGGTGAACATGGTCATCACCCAGCGCCCGTCGTCGGTGAGGCCGGAGTCGATCGCCGAGGGGAGCTCCGCCTCCACGTAGGGCTCTGCCGCCGGCCTGCCGGCGAGCGCGTCCTGCCAGGCCCGCTCGAGATAGTCGATCGAGGGACAGAGGTTGACCCCGGTTCGCTCCAGCATGTGCTGCTCGGCTTCGGTGACGCCCTCGTACCTGGGGGCCTCCGACAGCACCAAGTTGATCTTCACCGAGCCACCCCGGCTCCGGTAGCGACGCATGTCCCGTCCGACCTCGTCCGGGAAGTGCTCGGCCCCGGCCAGATCGAGGATGGTGGTCTTCGGGTGTGCGCCGGAGGCGACGATCGGCGCACGGACCTCCTCGCCATCGGCGAGCGTGACCCCAACCACCCGACTGCCACGGACGTCGATCGATGCCACCGGCGAAGCGGTTCGGATCTCCGCCCCGGCGGCCTCCGCGGATCGGGCAAGCGCCTCACTGATCGCGCCCATGCCGCCGATCACCTGACCCCAGCCTCCCGAGATCCCGTCGATCTCGCCGAGCGCGTGATGGAGCAGGTTGTAGGCGGTGCCGGGAGTGCGCGGCCCGGCCCAGACCCCGACCACGCCGGTCGAGGCGATCGATCCCTTGAGGCCGGGATGCTCGAAGTGGTCGTCGAGCAGGTCGGCGACGGACATGGTGAAGATGCGAACCAGGTCGTGGACGTCACGCTGGCTGAGCCCGGCCGCGCGAGCGCCCTCGCGGAGCAGCGACAGCAGGTCGCCGGGGTTCCGCGAGCCAAGGGTGGGCGGCTGGCGGATCATCATCGGCCGCAGGAAGGAGGCGGCCCGGTCGAGCAGGTCCTCGAAGCCCTCGTACGCTTCGCCGTCCCGCTTCGAGAACGCGGCGATCGAGGCGGCGGTGCGGGCGGGCTCGTTGAAGAAGAAGATCGGCCCGTCGGCGGTCAGCGCCGCGTAGGCGGGGTCGAGCGGAACCGCGCGGTAGCCGAACTCGCGCAGGCGCAGGTCGGAGACCACCTTGGGCTGCAGCATCGAGACCACGTAGCTGGCGCGAGAGACTCGAGCGCCGGGCCACACCTCCTCGGTGACGCAGGCCCCGCCCAGGATCGGGCGACGCTCCAGAACCACCACCCGCAGCCCGGCTCGGGCGAGGTAGGCGGCGGTGGTCAGCCCGTTGTGCCCCCCGCCGACAACGATCGCGTCGTAGCTGCGCGGGGCACCGACGGCGGCGGCCGGACTGGAGCTGGGGGTGTGCGTGGCGGCCTCGATCGCGGGCGAGTCTAACACACGATCGTACGGTTGACTACAAGATCAAGAGAGGCTCACCAGGCACGGCGGCCGAGTGCGTCGAGGGCGACGCAGCCGTGGTCGTGAACGACCACCGGATTCAGCTCGAGCAGGTCGAGGTTGAGCTCCAAGAGCAGCGAGCCGACGGCGGCGGCGAGCGAGGCCACGCCTCGAAGGTCGGCCGGCTCGCGGCCCCGTCCCCCCGCCAGAGCCGCTGCGCCCCGCAACGACCTGATCGCGGCCTCGACCCGGTCGGGATCCGCCGGCAGAGGCACCACCGCGACATCGTCGAGCGCCTCGGTCCAGATCCCGCCCAGCCCGACCACGAGCGCGGGAACGACTGCGTCTCCGCGGGCCGCGACCAGGAGCTCGGGGCCGGGCCGGGCCATCCGCTCGACCAGGAACCGGGCCCCGTCGGAGGCGGGGGAGGCCGACAGGTCGCGGTAGGCGGCCCGTGCCTCGTCCCGATCGCCGAGGTTGAGCCGGAGCGCGTCGAGATCGCTCTTGTGGCGCAGACTCGGGCCCGCGAGCTTCAGCGCCACCGGGGCCCTGAGCTCGTCCACGGCGGCCGCGCATTCGTCCTCGGTTGCGACCACCCTGCCCTCGGGCACCGCGATCCCCGCCGTCCGGAGAAGCTGCTTGGCGTCGATCTCGTCGATCCAGCCGTCGGCATCCTGCGGCCCCTTGCCGCCCTTCGATCTCATCCCTGCGGCCACGGCGGCGATCTCCCGCAGGCGATCCGCGGCCGCGGCGCCTCGTCGGACCGCCTGGGCGCAGGCCAGCGCGGTCCTCAGCCCGGCGATCGCCGGCACCCCGCGATCCGCCAACTCGCCGCTTGCCTCGTCGTCGATCAGGTCGGGGAGGGTGGAGGCGACCAGGGTGGCCGCCTCCGCCTCGGCGGCTCCGGCGATGATCCCGGCGCGGACCGCGGCCCAGGAGGCGGCCGCCTCAGGCGCCAGGCCCTGGGGGTGGTCGTACAGCAGCAGCAGCTGATCGATCGCCGGGTCGGCACCGACCGCGATCGTGATCCGGCGCAGCAGATCCGTGTCGCCCCAGATCATCGCCGTGTAGTCGAGCGGGTTGCCGATCGTCGCCGCGTCGGGCACGAGCTCGGCCAGTCGCTCGCAGGTCTCGGTGGATAGCGTCGGCAGCGCCGCCCCCAGCCGCGATGCCTCGTCGGCGGCGATCCCCGAGTCCCCGCCCGAGCAGGTCAGGATCGCGAGCCCACCGTCGCCGCGCGGGCGTGCCCGTGGCTCGGCGAGGACCCGGGCGAGCTCCAGCAGCTGGTGCGGGTCCTGAGCCCACGCCCCTCCGGCCTCCTCGACCAGGGCGCGAAACACGCGCTGGTCGCCGGCCAGGGCGCCGGTGTGCGCGGACGCCGCCCGGGCTCCGGCCTCGGATTCGCCGACCTTCAGCACCGCCACCCGGACGCCCCGGTCGGCGCAGCTCGCCAGAGCCCGGGCCAAGCGCTCGCCGTCGCCGTCCTCCTCGAGGAACATGGCCACCGAGCCCACACCCTCGCGCTCGCAGAGCGCCTCGAGCCAGTCGCTGGCGTCGAGGACCGACTGGTTGCCGGTCGAGAGAACGGTGTGGTAGCGGATCCCCCGCCGCGATCCAAGCGCGTTCACCGCCACGTTGCCGCTCTGGGAGATCATCGCCACGCCGCCTGGCTCCAACGGGGCCACCGAGTCGCCCCACAGAGGTGCCCGGGACCCGACCGCGACGATGCCGTTCCCGTTCGGGCCGCAGACGGGCAGGTCACCGGCAAGGGCGGCCCCCCGCAGCTCCCGCTCCAGCGCCCTCCCGGAGGGAATCTCGCCGAAGCCCGCCGAGATCACGATCGCGCCGCCGCATCCGCGAGCGACCGCGTCGCGGATCACAGACGGAACCCCGGGGGCGGGGATGGCAACCACCACGGCGTCGACCGGCTCGGGGAGGTCGGCCACCGAGGGCACGCAGGCCCGGCCGTGGACCTCGGCCCGGCGGGGATTGACCCCCCACACCGCCCCCTCGAAGCCGGCGCGGGCCAGGTTGCGAAGCACGATGTCGCCGTACGAGCCGGGACGATCGTTTGCCCCGACCACGGCGACCGACCGCGGCTCGAGGAGGGGTGCGGGGTCGGGGGTCGGTGCACGCTCGCCGACCGGGTGGGTGGCTGTATCGGCGGATCGGTTCACGGGCTGGGTAGGGAGGGAGGCCTGGTCGCGGGAAAGCTCACCACCAGATCGAATCACCGATCCCACTTATGCATCCATGTGATGCACAACTGGGATCGCCCCCTCGGTGCGGCCACGGCCCTAGTGGAGGATCCGCTCCACACCCCGGCGCTCGAGGCCGCGGGCGACGATCAGCCGCTGAATCTCGCTGGTGCCCTCCCAGATCCGATCGACGCGCAGCTCGCGCAGCAGGCGCTCGGCGACGTTGGAGCGCAGGTAGCCGCGCCCGCCGAAGGCCTGCACGCAGCGATCCGCGCAACGCCAGGCGGCCTCGCTGGTGAACAGCTTCGCCATCGAGGCCTTGTGGTGGACCACCTTGGGGTCGGCGCCCGAATCCGCGAGCGAGGCCACGGTCAGGGTCAGGAGACGACCCGCGGTCGCATCCGCCGCCGAGTCGGCGAGCGGGAACGAGACCCCCTGGTGGTCGTAGATCCGCGAGCCGCCCTGCTCGCGCTGCCGCGCCCAGCCCACCGTCTCCTCGAGCAGGCGCCACATCGCCCCCCCGCAGCGGGCCGCAATCCCGAGCCGCTCCTCGGTGAACCATGAGCGCTGCAGCGCGTCACCTCCGCCGACCCCGCCGATCACGTCCTCCTCGGAGACCTCGACGTCGCGAAAGCGGATTGTCGGGTGCCCCTCCGGGTAGTTGTGGGTGTACGCAGGATCGCTGATGATCTCCACTCCCGGTCGGTCGCGATCGACGACGAACAGCGTCGGCAGGCGCTCGGCGCCGTCGACGACGTTCGCCATCACCACGTAGACGGCGGCCACGTCGCCCGCGGTCACGAACCACTTCTCGGCGTTGAGCCGGAACCCGGATTCGGTCCGCTCGGCGCTGGCCGCGATCGCGGAGGGGTCGGAGCCCGCGTCGCGCTCGGTCACCGCGTAGGCGTCCTTGAGCTCACCCCGCAGCGCCGGTCGCAGGTAGCGCTCGATCTGCTCCGGGCTGGCGTGGGCCCAGACGTTGTAGGCGTTCGGGACATGCCAGTGGATGGCGTTGGTCGTGCGGCCGTACTGCTCCTCGACCAGGGCCCATTCGAGCCGCGTCCACCCCTGTCCGCCGTGCTCGCGCGCGTGGAGTCCGCCGTGCAGGCCCGCCTCGACGGCCTCGTGCTTGACCGTGGCGATCGCGTCCTCGGGCAGCATTCCCGCCCTTCGCTCGGCCTCTTCCTCGAGCGGCATCAGCACCTGCTCGGCGAACGCCCGCGCTCGCTGCTGGAGCTCGAGCGCCCGCTGGTCGAGCTCCAGCGGAGGCGTTCCGGGCCCCTCGGGGACGCGGTCGAGCGACTTGACCTCCATCGCCTCGCCACACTAACATGCGATTGACTACAAGGTCAACAGGGCCGGCGGGCCCCCGATCAGGAGACGGAGCTTGAGCAGCCAGACACACCCCCCGCTGAACCTCGACCCGGCCGAGATCGAGACCAACCTGCAGCCGGTCGAGCGGGCCACCATGCTGCCTCCGCGCGCGTTCTTCGACCCGAGCGTGCTCGAGTGGGAGCTGGCGAGCATCTACGGCGGCTGGGTGTGCGTGGGCCACGCCTCGCAGGTTGCCGAGCCGGGGAGCTACGTGATGCGCGAGCTCGGGGCCGACAGCGTGGTCGTGATCGGTGGCGAGGACGGGCGCCCGCGAGCCTTTCTGAACGTTTGCCGTCATCGGGGCGCGCGGCTGATCGAGGATGCCGAGGGAGGCGTCCGGCGCCGGATCCGCTGTCCGTACCACGGCTGGTCCTACGGGCTCGACGGGGAGCTCAAGGCTGCGCCCCACATGGACGGGGTCGAGGACTTCGACACCTCCTGCTGGGGGCTGGCGCCGGTCCGCGTCGCATCGGTCGACGGCCTGGTGCTGGTGGATCTCAGCGGCGAGGCCCCCCAGATCTCCTCCCACCTCGGCGAGCTCGCCGGCCACCTGGAGCGCTACCGGGTCGGGTCGCTTCGCCGCGCCGGCAAGATCGACTACGAGGTGCAGGCCAACTGGAAGTCGATCATCGAGAACTACAACGAGTGCCTGCACTGCCCCGGGGTGCACCCGGAGCTGAACGAGCTCAGCAACTACATGAGCGGTGAGGTGCTCGAGGGCGCCGGGGCCTGGTGCGGGGGCTCGATGACCCTCCGGCATGGTGCCTCGACCATGGCGCGTGAGGGGGGCGACTCCCACGGCCGGCCCGCGATCCAGGGACTCGAGGGCGAGGACCTGAACGCGGTGCTCTACTTCGCCCTGTTCCCGAACGCGCTCGTTTCGCTGCACCCCGATTACGTGATGCTCCACACCCTGTGGCCGCGGGCGGCGGACCGCACCGAGGTGATCTGCGAGTGGTTCTTCGAGCCGTCGACAATCGCCGCGGACGGCTTCGACCCCTCGGACGCGATCGACTTCTGGGACCAGGTCAACCGGGAGGACTGGTACGTCTGCGAGCTGACCCAGAAGGGCGTCGGCAGTCGCGGCTACGTGGCCGGCCGCTACTCGACCGAGGAGGTCGACGTGCACGCCTTCGACATGATGGTCGCCGGCCGCTACCTGGAGGCGCTTCGCGAGGGCGAGCAGGTCGCGGCGTGAACGAGATCGCGACCAAGCTGGGCGAGGTTGGCCTGCCGGAGCCGGTGGCCGAGCTGGCCAAGCGCGACTGGGACGCGATCGTCGTCGGGGGCGGCCACAACGGACTCACCGCGGCGGCCTACCTGGCCCGCGCCGGCCGCTCGATCCTGGTGCTCGAGCGCCGGGAGCGGCTCGGGGGCGCCTGCACGCTGGAGCAGCCGTTCTCGGACCCCGGATACGTGGTCAGCCCATGCGCGTACGTCGTCGGTCTGCTCGACGACCTGGTGATCGCCGAGTTGGAGCTCGAGCGGCGCGGCCTCCGCTACTGGATGGCCGACCCCAACCTCTGGGTGCCGTTCGACGACGGCACCGCCTTCGGCCAGTGGCTGGACGACTCTCGCACCCAGGCGAACCTCGAAGAGCTCGGCGTCTCGGCGGCCGACATCAAGGGCTATTGGGCGTACGAGGAGCTTTTCGACGAGGTCCGGCGCCGGCTGCGCAAGGGCCGCCGGGACACCTGGGTCGGCGAGGCGCCGACCCGCCCCGAGATCGAGGAGCTGCTCGGGTCCGACCAGACCATGATCGACCTGGTCTTCGAGGCTTCGATCGCGGAGGTGCTCGACGACCACCTCTCCGACGAGCGCCTGAAGACGGCCCTCTTCGGGCAGGGGATCATCGGCACCTGGGGCGGTCCCAGGGAGCCGGGAACCGCATCGATCAAGCTGATGCACTTCCAGGGTGACATGGACGGCCGGGGCCCCCTGTGGGGGTACGTGCAGGGCGGCATGGGGATGGTCAGCTTCGCGATCGCGGACGCGGCGCGCGAGGCGGGCGCAACTCTGGCCTGTGGGGTGACGGTGTCGGAGATCGTCCCCGGCGAGGGCGTAGTGCTCGAGGACGGAACCTCGATCCCCGCCGCGACGGTGATCTCGAACGCCGACCCGAAGCGAACCCTCGACCTGCTCGCCGGCGCCGAGGTGGACCCGGGGTTCCGAGACCGGATCGAGGGCTGGAAGATGCGGAGCCCGGTGGTCAAGTTCAACGCCGCCCTGGAGCGGCTGCCGACCTGGACCGCGGCCCCCGGCGAGGACTGGCCGGCCCGGGCGACGATCGACCTCACCGGCACGATCGACGATGCCCAGCGCGCCTTCGAGACGGCGGAGCGCGGCGAGCCGGCGGTGGGCTTCGGGGAGATCTACATCCAGACCGGATATGACCCCGGCCCCGCTCCGGAGGGAAAGCATCTGCTGAGCGTGTTCGGCCAGTACGCGCCATACGAGCTGGCCGAGGGGACCTGGGACACCCGCCGCGACGAGGTCGCCCGCCAGTTCATCGACCTGATCGATCGCTTCGCGCCCGGCTTCGAGGATTGCCTGGTTGAGTACGAGGTGCTCGGCCCGCCGGACATCGAGTCCCGGATCGGGCTCACCGGGGGGAACATCTTCCAGGGCGAGGTGACCCCGGACCAGATGTGGCGGGGAAGGTTGCCGTCCCGCACCCCGGTGCCCGGGCTGTACATGTGCGGCGCCGCGACCCATCCAGCCGGAAGCGTGATCGCCCTCAACGGGCGCAACGCGGCGGCGGCCGTGCTCGCCGACGCGGGAGTTGCGCTGGCCGCGGCCTAGGGTCGCGGCTCGTGCGAAGGGAAGCGGGATGACCGCCTCCACCAGCGTCCCGGCGTCGGAGATCACCCGGGCTCGGATCCTCGAGGCGGCCTGCGATCTGATCGCGGCCGACGGCATCGACGAGGTGAGGATCGCCAGGGTGGCCAGGAGGGCGGGCGCTTCGACGGCGCTCGTTCATCACTACTTCTCCACCCGCGAGGAGCTGCTCGAGCAGGCGTTGATCCACTCGTTCGAGCGGGCGGGCGAGGACCGCTTCGGCCAGCCGGCGGAGCGGACCGAGAGCGCCACCGAGGGGCTCGCGCGGGCGATCGGCGACTGCCTGCCGATCTCCGGCACCCAGGAGCGGGAGTGGGTGCTGTGGGTGGAGCTCTGGCTTCGGGCCGTTCGCGACCCGGGCCTGCGACCGGTCGCCGCTCGGCTGTACGAGCGCTATCGCGCGTGGCTCGCGGGACTGGTCCGAGCCGGAATCGAGGGCGGGGAGTTCCCGTCCGACGCCGATCCCGAGGCGGTCGCCGATCTGGCGATGGCGCTGCTGGATGGGGCCGGGATCCGGGCGATGCTCGAGGATCCGGCGATGGACGTCGCGGCGGCGCGGGCTCTGGTGGCCGAGCGCCTCGCCGCCGAGCTCGGGATCGAGGCGGCGGCCCTCGGCGGGTAGAGCCGGGCTGTACATCGCGGAGGTTCCGCGGTGCGATCGTTGGACGTGGCGGCGGTTGTCCTGGGCGGCGGATGGGTGTAACTTGAACGCCTGTTCAGCTTTACGCCCGCTTGGAGGAGAGGCGGCGCTTGAGCCCTCGCCCGCAGATCGACCACATCCGCAAGCCGCAGATCCTGTCGGCAGCCGCAGAGGTGATTGCCGAGCGCGGCCTCGCCTCGACCCGGATCGCCGACGTCGCCGAGCGAGCAGGGACCAGCCCTCCCGCGGTCCTCTACTGGTTCGGCTCCAAGGATGACCTGCTCACCGACGCGCTGACCATCGACGAGGATCGCTTCTACGGCGCGATCACCGAGCGCCTCGCCGCGCTCGAGAGCCCGCGCAAGCGGCTGAGGCTGCTGATCGAGGCCTGCGTCGCCGAGTACGACCTGGCGCTGTGGATGGAGCTATGGGCCCGGGCGCTTCGCGATCGGGGCGCCGCCGCAGCCCGACAGCGCCTCGACGATCGCTGGCGGGGCCAGATCGCGGAGGTGATCCGGGACGGCCAGGAGCTCGGCGAGTTCGAGCCGGTCGAGGCGGACGACGCGGCGGCGATCGTAGCCGCGGTGCTCGATGGGCTCGCCGTCCAGGTGACGCTGGGCGATCGCGGAACCTCGCCGGAGCGGATGCGCGACCTGACCATCCGTAGCGTCGGCCTGCTCCTTGGCTGCGAGCTGGCGCCGGTCGATCGGGAGGCCCTGGCCCTCGACGTCGGCGAGGGGGCCGCGTGAGCCGTCCCCCGAGCGACCTGTGGACCCCGGAGACCTCGACCATGCGACGTCGGGAGCTGCTCCAGGCCGGCGCCGGCCTGGCGCTGGGCGCCGCTCTCGCGGGCTGCGGAATCGGGCGCGGCATCCAGGGGGACGTCAACCGGAGGATCGAGCCGAAGGTGGACGGCGACCTCTACTACTTCAATTACTCCCAGTACATCAACCCGGCGCTGGTGAAGGAGTTCGAGAAGCGCTACGACGTGCGGGTGATCGAGTCCTACTTCGACTCGATGGAGGGGATGCTGGCGAAGCTCCGAGCGGGCAACGCCTACGACGTGATGTTCCCCACCGCCGAGTACGTGCAGCGACTGATCCAGCAGGAGCAGCTGCTGCGCATTCCGCGTGACAAGCTCGAGAACATCGACAACATCTACAGCTACTTCGACGACCCCTGGTACGACCCCGACTCGGCGCACTCGGTCCCCTACTCGCTCTACATCACCGGGATCGGCTACCGGGCCGACATCCTCGACAACATGACCGCCTCCTGGAATGACCTCGCCAACGAGCAGGCGTCGGGGCGGATTTATGTGCTCGACGACTACCAGGAGGCGCTCGCCGCGGGCAACCTGCGAAACGGCTACGACATGAACACGGTGGTGGAGTCGGAGCTGGATGCGACCAAGGACTGGCTGGTGGGCTTGAAGCCGCATCTGCGCGGCTTCTCGGTGGACACGATCACGAACATGTCGAGCGGCAACGCCTGGATCCAGCACCTGTGGAACGGTGACATCGTCAACATCCGCTACCGGGTCGACGACCCCGAGGCCTACCAGTTCGAGAAGATCACGCAGGATGGCTTTCCCGTCGGCAGTGACACGTTCGTGATCCCGGTCAACTCCCAGCATCCGGGCACGGCGCTCCTGTTCATCGACTTCATGCTCGACCCCAAGAACGCGGCCGAGAACGTCGCTTGGAACGGCTACCCGATGCCCAACCGCGGTCAGGACGAGACGTTCGCGAAGCTGGCCAAGGGCGACCAGAACATCGTCGTCACCACCGACGATCTCGAGGGCGGCGAGCAGTTCGCCAACCTCCCCCAACAAGAACGCGAGCTGTGGACGGACACCTTCCTCGAGGTGAAGGCATCGTGAGCGCGAAGCCACTCCGAAGGAGGGGGGTGTTGGGCGGAGCGCGAGCCAAGTGCCTATGAGCGAGAACCGCTTCGCGCACCTGATGCTGGCTCCAGCGGGAGTGTGGCTGCTGCTGCTCTTCGCGGTCCCCCTGGGCATCGTGCTGGCGGTGTCCCTGGGAACGACCGATCCCGTATACCAAGCGGTGTACGGCTGGCACCCGGGGAACTTCGCCGACGTGTTCGACCCGCTGTTCGCGCCCGTCTTGCTGCGCTCGGTCGGCTACGCGCTCGCGACCGTGGTCATCTGCCTTCTGATCGGCTACCCGATCGCCTACTACATCGCCCGCTTCGGGGGTCGCTGGAAGACGGTGCTGATTGCGGTTGTGGTGCTGCCGTTCCTGGTCAACTACCTGGTTCGCACCTACGCCTGGGTGGCGATCCTCTCCGATGAGGGACTGGTGAACGGGGTCCTCAAGGACGCCGGCATCGCCGAGAACGGGGTCCGCTTGGTCAACACCTCGTGGGCCGTGATCGGCGGCCTTGTGTATGGCTACCTCGCGTTCATGATCCTGCCGTTGTACGCGGCACTGGACCGCATGGACCCCTCCCTGATCGAGGCAGGCAAGGACCTCTACGGGACCCGCTGGCAGACCTTCTGGCACGTCACCTGGCCGGCGGCGCTCCAGGGGGTGGTAGCGGGTTGCGTACTGGTCTTCCTTCCAGCGGTTGGTGACTTCGTCTCCGCGCAGCTGCTCGGTGGCCCGGACACGTACATGATCGGGAACCTGATCCAGCAGCAGTTCCTCGAGGCGCAGAACTGGCCATTCGGAGCCGCGTTGACGATCGTGATGATGGCCTTCCTGCTGATCTGGATGCTGGTCTACGTTCGCTCCGCGTCGCGGGCCGCCGAAGAGGCAAGAGCCTAGATGAGGTGCTTCAGCACCGAAACAGGCGGGTGTTCATGAGCGCTCAGGGATGGGCCGAGAGGCTGCCGCTGGTGCGGCGACGCGTTGGGGGCCGGCGCCGGCGCGACTTCGACCGCCCTCGCTTCCTGCGCGCGTTCTTCCTCGTGTTCGTGTTCTTCAGCTTTGCGCCGCTGGCGATCGTGGCGCTGTTTTCGTTCAACTCCACCCCATCGCTGCAGAACTTCTCCGGCTTCAGCCTGCAGTGGTACGACGAGTTCTTCAGCAGCGTCAGCCTGCGCGAGTCGTTGATCGCCAGCATCGAGATCGGGTTCGTGACGATGATCGTCGGGACGGTGCTTGGCACCACCCTCGCCTTCGCGCTCGTTCGCGCCCGTTCGAGGGTCGCAACGGCGAGCAATGTCCTGATGCTGGTCCCGCTGGTCACTCCGGAGATCGTCGCAGGCGTCTCCGCGCTGCTGCTGTTCACCCAAATCGGCATGGATCTCTCGCTGCTCACGATCATGATCGCCGAGATCACCTTCTCGATCTCGTTCGTGACCGTGATCGTGCGCGCGCGGCTCTCGGCGTTGAACCGCGAGGTCGAGGAGGCGGCGCTGGACCTCGGCGCCACCCGCATGCAGACGGTCCGCTTGGTTGTCCTTCCCGCTCTGTGGCCCGCGATCATCGCCTCGGCGCTGCTGATCTTCGCGCTCAGCTTCGACGACTTCGTGATCGCCTTCTTCACCACGGGCGAGTCGCCGACGCCGCTGCCGGTCCAGATCTACTCATCGATTCGCTTCGGCGTCCGGCCCACGATCAACGCGATCGGGACCCTGATGCTGGTGATCTCGTTCCTGATCGTTGCGTTGGCCGTGGCATTGCCGCGCCTGCTTGGACGGCACGAGGAGGAGAATGTGTTGATCGGAGGAGAGCCCACATGAACGCGAACCAAACGACCACGGGCGCGACGGCCGTCCCAACAGCCGGCGGCGACGGCACACTCGCGGAGGCGATCCGCTTCGAGGGCGTGACGAAGCGCTTCGGCTCCACGGTCGCGGTCAACGACCTCACCCTGTCCATCCGCCGCGGCGAGTTCTTCTCGCTGCTCGGGCCGTCTGGGTGCGGGAAGACGACCACGCTGCGCATGGTCGCTGGATTCGAGCAGCCGACCGAGGGGAGTATCTACCTGGAGGGCGAACCGGTGGAAGACGTACCCCCGTACTCGCGGAACGTCAACACCGTGTTCCAGAGCTACGCCCTGTTCGAGCATCTCGACGTGGAAGGGAACGTCGCGTTCGGGCTGAAGCGCCGCAAGGTGGCCTCCGACGAGATTCGCAGCCGGGTGGCGGAGGCGCTCGAGCTCGTCCAGCTCACGGGCCGGGAGCATGCCAAGCCGCGCCAGCTCTCGGGAGGGCAGATGCAGCGCGTGGCCCTTGCGCGTGCGCTCGTCAACCGTCCGTCTGTGCTGCTGCTCGACGAGCCGCTGGGGGCGCTCGACCTGAAGCTGCGCAAGCAGATGCAGGTCGAGCTAAAGGAGATCCAACGCGAAGTCGGGATCACCTTCCTGTACGTCACCCATGACCAGGAGGAGGCGCTGGCGATGTCCGACCGGATCGCGGTCATGGACGGCGGGCTTGTGCAGCAGTGTGGACCACCCGAGGAGATCTACGAGAATCCCCAGAAGACGTTCGTCGCCGGGTTCATCGGGGTCTCCAACCTGCTCCCGGCCACAGTGGAGGGCCAGGGCGTGCGTCTGCAAACTGGCGAGCTGCTCCCCTCGACCGTCCCCGGTGGCTGCGAGGAGGGCGAGTCGGTTTACTGCTCGGTGCGCCCGGAGAAGATCTTCGTCGAAGACCTCGAGGACGGCATGGTCTCGGTGGAGGGCGAGATCGTGGAGCGGATCTACCTCGGCACCACGACCCAGGTGATCGTCCAGTTGACCCCCGACGTGCGCATGGTTGCTCTGGAGCAGAACACCGCCCGCTCGCTGGCCGATGACCGCTGGGAGATCGGCGAGCGCGTCAGGCTCGGATGGCACCCGGAGCATGCGCTGGTGCTCCGCTAGCGACGAACACCAACGAGCAACGAAATGGAGCGAAACGGACGATGGCAATCGCGACCCTGACCAAGCTCGAGAACTTCGTCGACGGCGCGACCGTCGGGCCTGCCGAGGGGCATACCGAGGAGGTGCTCAACCCGGCCACCGCGGAGCCGTTCGCAGTCGCGCCGGTGTCGACCGCCGAGGACGTCGACCGCGCGGTCAGCGCCGCGCGGCGGGCATTCGAGACCTGGTCTCTGACCACGCCCGCCCAGCGCTCGGAGGCGATCCTGCGGCTTGCCGCGACGATCGAGGACCACGCCGAGGAGCTGGCCGAGCTGGAGTCGGCCGACGCAGGCAAGCCTCGAGCCTCGGTCCTCGACGAGGAGATGCCCGGCAACGTCGACAACCTGCGCTTCTTCGCCGGAGCGGCTCGCTGCCTGGAGGGCCTCGCTGCGGGCGAGTACGTCGAGGGACGGACGTCGATCATCCGGCGCGAGCCGGTCGGCGTGGTCGGCCAGATAACCCCGTGGAACTACCCCCTGTCGATGGCGGTGTGGAAGCTGGGACCGGCTCTGGCGACCGGGAACACGGTTGTCCTGAAACCGGCCGAGAACACGCCGGCGAGCACCCTGCGGCTGGCGGAGCTGGCGACCGACGTGTTTCCACCCGGGGTCCTGAACGTGATCGGCGGACACGGAGAGCCGGCGGGCGCAGCGCTCGTTCGTCACCCCGAGGTGGACATGATCTGCCTCACGGGGTCCCCCGGGACCGGCAAGTGGATCGCCCGGGAGGCCGCGGACACCCTGAAGCGGGTCCACCTCGAGCTCGGCGGCAAGGCCCCGGTGATCGTCTTCGACGACGCCGACCTCGACGCCGCGGCCGAGACGATCGCCGAGTGCGGCTACTTCAACGCCGGCCAGGACTGCACCGCGGCCTGCCGGGTGCTCGCCGGACCGGCCGTGTACGACGACCTGGTCAACGGGCTCGCCGAGCAGGCCGCCGAACGGGTGATGGGTGACACGGCGGCACCCGAGACCACCCTTGGGCCGCTGATCTCCGCCGCCCAGCGCGAACGGGTCGAGGGCTTCCTGGAGCGCCGCCCCGACCGCGCCGAAGTGGTCACCGGCGGCAAGCAGCCCGACCTGCCCGGCTTCTTCCTCGAGCCCACCGTGGTCTCCAACCTGGAGCAGGACGACGAGATGATCCAGAACGAGATCTTCGGACCGGTGATCACCGTGCAGCCCTTCGACGACGAGGCCAAGGCGATCGCGTGGGCAAACGGCACCCGCTATGGCCTCGGGTCATCGGTCTGGACGCGGGACGTGGGCCGCGCCCACCGGGTCGCCAATGCGCTGCGCTTCGGCGTCGTCTGGATCAACGACCACATCACCTTCTGCTCCGAGATGCCCCACGGCGGCTACAAGGAGTCCGGCTACGGCAAGGACATGTCCGTCTACGCGCTCGAGGACTACACGCAGATCAAGCACGTGATGGTCAACCTGGACTGACGTGCGCGCGGTCGTGGTCGGGGCGGGGCTGGCCGGGCTGGCGGCTGCCCACGGGCTCCGCCGTGGGGGCGCGGAGGTGGTCGTGCTGGAGGCCCGGGACCGGGTCGGGGGGAGGGTCTGGTCGCGCCGGCTCGAGAACGGCGCCGTGGTCGAGATGGGCGCTGAGTTCATCTTGCCGGGCAACACCCGGGTGCGGGAGATGGCGGAGCGCTTCGGGCTCGGTCTCTGGGAGAAGGGGATGCGCTACGGACAGCGCGAGCCCCACGGGCTCCCCGGACTCGAGCAGGGTGCCCTGGAGCGGGCGGCAGCGGCGATCGAGGAGGCCCTCGTCGAGGGAGGCGGTTGCCCCGGCGAGTCGGTGCGGGAGCTGGTGGGGCGGCTCTCGCTCGACCCCGTAGCGGCGGAGGCGATCGTCGCTCGGGCCGAGGTCTCGGCGGCGAGCCCCGCCGAGCGCGTTCCGGCGGGCGACCTGGCCGGGGTCGCCCGCCTGGACACCGAGCCGTGCCCCAGCATCGCCGGGGGCAATCAGCGCCTCGCCGAGGCGATGGCGGCGCCGCTCGGAGGCTCTCTTCGCCTCGCCGCCGCGGCCAGGTCGGTTTCGTGGGACGCCGACGGGGTCCGGGTCCGGGTGGACGACGGCGAGGTCGAAGCCGATGCGTGCGTGATCGCGGTGCCCGCAAGCATCGCCGGCGAGCTCGAGTTCGACCCCGTGTTGCCCGGGCGGCACGCCGGCGCCATGGCCGAGATCCGCTACGGCCACGCCGCCAAGCTGTTCGTGCCGCTCGCCTCCGCCCCGGTGACCAGCGCGGTGCTCTCGGTGCCGGAGCGCTACTGGGCATGGACGGCGACCGGCGCCGGCGGGCGGGTGCAGCGGGTGGTCAGCGCCTTCGCGGGCTCGCCCGCGGCACTCGATCGCCTCGGGGTCGCCGGTGGCCCCGATCGCTGGCTGGCCTCGCTCGCGCGGCTGCGCGGGGACCTCGAGCTTCAGCCGGATGGCGCCGTGCTGTCAACGTGGAGCGACGATCCCTGGGCGCGGGCCGCCTATTCGGTCGGTCGCCCCTCGGCCGCTGCGGAAGTCCTCTCGGAGCGGTTGGGGCCGCTGGCATTCGCCGGCGAGCACACCGCCGAGGAGTTCCCCTCGTTGATGGAGGGCGCCCTGCGCAGCGGGGAGCGGGCGGCCCGGGTACTGGCGAACAGGGTTGAGAAGGGTGTCGGCGCGGACCCTGCTTAGGGCATCGCGGTGACTTCGGCGATCTCTCCCTCGCCCTTGGCGGCGCGTCCGGCGGTGGCGCCGCCCTCCTCGCGGGTCAGCCTGTGGGCGAGATAGACGGGGATGATCGAGATCAGGACGACGATCACCGCGACCACGTTGACGATCGGAAACTGCTGACCCCGGGTGAGCTGGGTGAAGATCCAGACCGGAAGCGTCTGCTCGCC
This sequence comes from uncultured bacterium, assembly GCA_963811625.1. GTDB lineage: Bacteria > Actinomycetota > Thermoleophilia > Solirubrobacterales > 70-9 > AC-56. The sequence continues at coordinate 453,595 of CAWERS010000005.1, forward strand.
GGCGCCGATCGTGAAGTTGGTGACGATGATCTCGTCGAAGGAGAGGGCGAAGGCGAGCAGTCCACCGGCGACCAGCGCGGTCCGCAGGTTCGGCAGAGTCACGTAGCGAAAGGTCTGCCACGTGTGGGCGCCGAGGTCGGCCGAGGCCTCCTCGAACGACCCCGACATTCGCCGCAGCCGCGCGATCACGTTGTTGTAGACGACCACGATGCAGAAGGTGGCGTGCGCGACCACCACCGTGAACAGCCCGAGCGTGATGCCGAAGACCTCGGTGAAGGTGTTGCGGAGGGCGATCGCGGTGACGATGCCGGGAAGCGCAATCGGGATCACCACCAGGAAAGAGATGGTCTCCCGGCCGAAGAACTGGTGCCGGCCGACGCCCAGCGAGGCGAGGGTCCCGAGCACCAATGCGATCGCGGTCGCGACCGCACCCACCTTGACCGAGTTGACGAAGGCGTCCTTGACCTCCTGGTTGTCGATCGCCTCCCCGAACCACTTCGTGCTGAGGCTCTCGGGCGGCCACTTCAGCGTGATCCCCTTGTTGAACGCGTAGATCGCGATCACGATCAGGGGGATGTAGATGAAGGCGAGGGTGATCCCCACCCCGATCCGCAGCAGCCGCCTTGTTCCGGCCGAGACCCTCACAGGTGCTCGAACGCCCCCATCCGGCGCGCGATCGCCAGGTACAGAACCATGACCAGCAGAGGTACCGCCGCGAAGGCGGAGGCCAGCGGAAGGTTGTTCTCGATGTTGTCCGCCACGACCGTTCCGATGACCTGGGTGTTGCCGCCCACCAGCGAAGGAGTGATGTAGTCGCCCATGGTGAGCGAGAAGGTGAAGATCGAGCCGGCGACCACCGCGGGAAACACCATCGGCAGGATCACCCGCCTGAAGGTGGTGATCGGATGCGCGCCGAGGTCGTCCGAGGCGTTCAGCAGCGAGTTCGGGATCCGCTCCAACCCGGCGTAGATCGGCAGGATCATGTACGGGAGCCAGAGGTAGCTCTCCACGATCCATACGGCAGCGAGGCCGAAGCCTGGGCTGCTGAGGCCGATCGGATCGAGCGCCCAGTTGAGCACCCCGCCCTCGGACAGGATCGTCTCCCAGGCGTAGACCTTGACCAGAAAGAAGGACCAGAGCGGCAGCAGGATCGCGACCAGCAGGGCCGCCCTCGCCTTCGCCCCGGCGAGCTTGGCCATGTAGAACGCGATCGGGAAGGCCAGGAGCGCGTCGGTGAGGGTCGCGGCCGCGGCGAGCCCGATCGTCCGCAGGGCGACGTCCTTGTAGACGCTCTGGCTGAGGATCTCGTTGTAGTTGTCGAGCGAATAGCTCCGGTTGATCTCTCCGCTGAGCGCGTCGACGCTCCAGAACGACGCGATCAAGAGCACCGCGAGCGAGCCCAGGTAGCCGACCACCAGCCAGCCGATCGGGCCGGCCAGCAGCGCCCCCACCTGGAGCCGGTCACGGCCGTGGAAGAGGTCGGCGAGCCTTCGGCCCACCGACCTCTTTGGCGCCGACGCTAGTGCGTCAGCGGCTTCCATCGACCATGTCGATCACCGGACGCCAGGACTCACCCCTTGATCTCGGTCCAGGCCGCGACCCAGTCGTTGTTGTCCTTGCATACGTCGCCGCGGTCATCGCCGCAGTCCGCCACCGGAGTGATCCAGTAGTAGACCTTGTCCCAGAAACCCGGGTCCGCGGCGTGGTAGTTGTCGCAGAACTTCGGGTCGGGTGGATACCCGTCGGCCTTGGCCGCCTTGGTGAGCGTATCCGTGTCGCAGGACTTGCTCTGGGCGGGCGCCTCGCCGAAGGACTGCGCCACCTCGGCGTTGGCCAGCGGGGAGACGATGAAATCCATCCACTTGTACATGCAGTTGGGATGGGCCGCCTGGGACGAGATCATCCAGGTGTCGGACCATCCGGTAGCCCCCTCCTCGGGGAGGAAGCCCTGGCTGGCAGGGCTCGAAGCCACCGGCGCGTCCTCCGCCTGCAGCGCGAAGTACTGGTACTGCCAGGTCGTCCCCACGTCGACGTCCTCGTTCGCGAACGACTGGATCTGCTTCGCGGCGTCGACCCAATACTCGCCGACGTTCGGTTGCTGCTGCTTGAGCAGATCGACCGCCGCGTTGAACTGCTTCTCGTCCAACTCGTACGGGTTGTCGATGCCCAGATCCGGCTGGTGCGCCTTCAGGTAGACCGCCGCATCGGCGATGTACACCGAGTCGTCGTAGACCGAGATCTTGCCCTTGTACTTGGACGCCTGCGACGGGTCCAGGATCACGCCCCAGGACTTCGGGCTGGGCTTGACCGCATCCGTGTTCCACATCAGCAGGTTCGCCCCGCGTCCGTGGGGCACGCCGTAGTTGACGCCGTCAACGGTGTTGTACGGCTGGTTCTTTAGGTCGTCGAAGACCGTGTCGTAGTTCGGGATCAGGTCCAGGTTGACGGGGGCGACGTCGTTTCCGGCCACCAACCGCAGCGAGGCGTTGCCGGAGGCGGAAACGCCGTCCCACTGTCCGGTTCGCATCTGGTCGACCATCTCGTCGGAGGTGCCGGCCTCCCTGAGCTTGATCTGGCAGCCCGTCTGCTTCTCAAAATCGGACTGCCATGGGTCGGCGACGTAGCCGGGCCAGGCGATCAGGTTCAACTGGCCCTCGGTCTTTCCGAGGCTCTGCAGGGCGCCTTCCTGGCCGCCGCCGTTGTCGTCGCCGCCGCCGCATCCGATCACGGCGATCGCCGCGATCAGCCCCGCGGCGCAGGTCCAGGCCACCCTGGCGGGGTGACGGTAGCGTTGTCCTCTCACTGGGGGTTCTCCCTTCGTGTCTCTTCCTGGACGGCCACCGTCTGCTCGGGTCGCCATCCCACGATCACCGGTCGCCCGCGCTGCTCGAGCGCCTCCACCGAGGAGGTCTCGAGGTTCTGGCGGACGACTTGAAGCTCCCCGCCGCTATCGAGCTGGACCAGGTACCGGGTCACCATCCCCGCGTAGGCGACGTCCCGGATCACGCCCTGCTCCGTGTGAAGGCCCTGTCCTCCGTCGGCCGCCTCGATCAGCCGGATCTTCTCGGGACGCACAGTGAATCGCCTGCCATCCCGCTCGAGCAGGTTGGAGGCGCCCACGAATCCGGTCACGAAGGGGGTTGCCGGCTGCTCGTAGATCTCGGCCGGCGGGCCAACCTGCTCGACCCGTCCCTCGTTGAACACCGCGATCCGGTCGCTCATCGTCAACGCCTCGTCCTGGTCATGGGTGACGTAGATGAAGGTGATCCCGACCTCGCCCTGGATCCCCTTCAGCTCCACCTGCATCTGCTCGCGGAGCTTCAGGTCCAGGGCCCCGAGCGGCTCGTCGAGCAGCAACACCCGGGGGCGGTTTACGATCGCCCGGGCGAGCGCCACCCGCTGGCGCTGCCCTCCGGAGAGCATGTTCGGCTTCCGCTCCTCGAACTCCCCGAGGCGCACCATCTCGAGCGCCTCCGAGGTCCGGGTTCGTCTCTCGGCCCGTCCCACCTTGCTGACCCGCATCCCGTACTCGACGTTCTCGCCCACGGTCATGTGCGGAAACAGGGCGTAGTCCTGGAACACCGTGTTCACCTCACGGTCGTAGGGCGCCAGCCCCGTCATGTCGCGGCCGGCAAGCTCGATCGCGCCGAGGTCGGGCTGCTCGAAGCCCGCGATCATCCGCAGCGTGGTCGTCTTTCCGGATCCCGACGGCCCGAGCAGGGTGAAGAACTCCCCCCGGGCCACCTCCAGGTCGACACCGGCCACCGCGACCACCTCGCCATAGGTCTTGCGAACGCCGTCCAGCCGAACGTCGGGCGGCTCGGCTACCGCCCCGGGCGAGGGCTCCGGGGACTCCGCGGGCCGCTCACGTTCCCCATCGTCGATGGTGATGGCTGCAGTCTCCTCCACTCGAAAGAGGCGCGGCGCTCCGCGTCTCGGAGCCAAGCTATACGAAGAGGGTTCCCGGGCGCAATCCGATCAGCGGCGGCCCTCGCCGCTCGAGCCCGCCCGATGGAAGCGCGAGGGCCCCGGCTCGCCCGGGGCCCTCGCGGGTGTCCCGAAGTCCGGCGCCTTGGGTGCCGAGCGCCTAGTAGTGCGCCTTGTGGCGCTTGCGGAAGTCGCTCAAGCGCTCGGCGTGGACGTTCTTGCTCCAGCCGGGCCCGTTGCCCGCGGTCATCGAGGTGTCGAACCGCAGCCCGGCGACCACCATGAACGCATGGCCGGGGTTGGAATAGACGGTGATCCAGTGTCCCTTGCCGCCGCGGGCCCAGTGCATGAAGCTGCCCGAGGGGAGCGGGCTGTCGAGCAGCCGGCCGCCGTGGAGCGCGTAGCTCACGGAGCCGGAGCAGTCATAGCCGCTGTCGCGCCACCTTCCGTGGCCGCCGCCGTACTTGTAGGGCTTGTTGCGGATCCGGTTGGCCGCCTTGATCACTTTGACCACCTTCGCCGGCGCATCGGAGGGCGGGATCGCCTTGCCGTGGACCAGCTTCGCGTGTCCGGTGGGTGCCTTCGACGCCGAGGCGCCGGTGCCGCCATTGCCCGCCTGCGCGGGTGCCGCCACCGCCGCCAGCGCTGCCGCGGCTGAGAGCGCCACGGTCGCCGCGAACCTTCTGTAGCCGGAGCGAGGCCTGTTGTGGGTAAGCAAAACAGTCTCCTTCGTCGGCCTACGGGGTTAGCTGTCGGGCTGGCGCTAAAGGAGCCTGCGCCCCCACCGTCGGTGGGTTAGCCCCAATCGTTGGTTCCCCCGCTCCCCGCCCATAGTCGGGCGGGGATTCGGCTTCACTTGTTATCGATGGCGCGGCACCCTACACCATCGAGCCGACGTTTGCTCACATAACGCTCATACATTCGACGCTTAGGCGCGAACTCCCTGCAATTCGTGGCCTCGGCGTGGGTCTGGGCTGGGTAGGAGGACACCGAGAAGCCTTCCCGATCCCGCCACTGCAGCTCGGATCCGGTCGCTTGTCGGGTTTGTTCCCCTGAGGCCAACAAAGGCGACAATGGACGCCCGACCGCCCCGGGCCGAACCCCCTACCCAGCCGCTGGTTCGCCTGACGCCGCCGCGGCGCGCCGGGGCACCTAGGCCGGATGCCGCTCCGCCCACTCCAGGATTCGGCGCGAGTCGGTCACGACCTCGCCGGCGTCGGTGACCATCACCGGCACCCCGCGCTGGCCTGAGATCCGCTCGACCTCGCGCCGGCCGTCGGTCATCAGGTGAAGAAACCGCGGCCCGACGCCGAGGCCGCGGACCTTGACCACTTCGGGATCGTGACCGGCCATCCTCAACGCCTGGTAGGCGTTGTGGCAGGGATGGCCATGCGGGGGGCGGGGGGTCTGGAAGGTGCCCCAGCAGACGTAGAGCTTCACCGGCCAAGCCTATCCGCAGGTTCGGACCGGGCTGCCAAAGCGCCTCCGATCGCTCCAGGCCCTGGCCGCATTCGATGGCCGAGCTGCGCTCATCCATTCGACCCAATTCGGCCATCGCGGCCGGGCCCACGGAGGTTCCGGGAGTCGGGGGCGCGGGCTCGGGCGGTTGGTAGGTTGGATGTGTGAGGCTCGAGGGCAAGACGGTTCTGTTGACCGGGGCCACGGGCGGCCTTGGGCGCGCGATCGCGGTGGCCCTCGCCGATCGCGGTGCCGCCCTGGTGCTCAGCTCGCGCAAGGCGGAGGAGCTCGGCGAGCTGGTGGCCGTCCTGCCCCGAGCGGAGCACCGGGCCGTCGTCTCCGACCTCGCCGAGGAGGCCGGGGCGCTCCGCCTGCTCGAGGATGCGGGCGACATCGACGCGCTGGTGGCCAACGCCGGTCTCCCCGCGTCGGGACGCCTCGACGGCTTCTCCCAGGAGGAGATCGGGCGGGCGCTCCGGGTCAACCTCGAGTCCCCCGTCCGCATGGCGCGCGAGCTGCTCCCCGGGTGGCAGCAGCGCGGGAGCGGCCACTTCGTCTTCGTCTCCTCGATCTCGGGCTTCGTCGCGACCCCACGCGCCTCGCTCTACGCGGCGACCAAGTTCGGGCTCCGGGGCTTTGCCCTCAACCTGCGTGAGGACCTTCGCGGATCCGGCATCGGCGTTTCCGTGATCACCCCCGGCGCTATCCGCGAGGCCGGGATGTTCGCCGACAGCGGAGCCGACCCGCCCCCCGGGGTCGGCACCGGCACGCCGCAGCAGGTGGCCAGCGCGGTGGTGCGGGCGATCGAGCGCGACAAGAGCGAGATCTCGGTCGCGCCGATGCGCCAGCGAGCCCTCGCGCGTTTCGCGATGTTCGCCCCCGAGCTTTCGGGCCGCGTGGTGGGCGGCGCCGCGACCAAGGCCGCCGACGAGATCGCCCAGGGACAGGCGAACAAGAGGTGACGGCGACGCCGCCGCAGGAGGTGCCAGGTTGAGCCGCGACAGCTTCGGCGCCCGCGACACCCTCGAGGTCTCGGGACGCGAGTACGAGATCCATCGCCTCGATGCCCTCCAGGCCACTCACGACGTCGCCCGCCTTCCCTACTCGATCAAGGTCCTGCTCGAGAACTCGCTGCGGCTCGAGGACGGCGAGTCGGTGACCCGGGACAACGTCGAGGCGATCGCGAGCTGGGACGCGAGGGCCGAGCCGAGCGTCGAGATCCCCTTCCAGCCCGCCCGGGTGCTGATGCAGGACTTCACCGGGGTCCCGGCGCTGGTCGACCTGGCGGGCATGCGTGATGCGATGGAGGAGCTGGGCGGCGATCCCGCCAGGATCGACCCGCTGGTCCCGGTCGATCTGGTGATCGACCATTCGGTCCAGGTCGATGCATTCGGAAACGCCCGCGCCTTCGACATCAACGCCGATCGTGACTACGAGCGAAACGGAGAGCGCTACGCCTTTCTGCGCTGGGGCCAGCAGGCGTTCGACAACCTGCGGGTGGTGCCGCCGGCGACCGGGATCTGCCACCAGGTCAACCTGGAGTACCTCGGCCAGGTCGTGTTCAGGGCGGAGCGGGACGGCGTCGCCCAGGCCTATCCCGACACCCTGGTGGGGACCGACTCCCACACGACGATGATCAACGGGCTCGGGGTGCTCGGGTGGGGGGTCGGCGGGATCGAAGCCGAGGCGGCGATGCTCGGGCAGCCGATCTCGATGCTGCTGCCGCGGGTGGTCGGCTTCAGGATGGTCGGGGAGCTGTCCGAGGGCGCCACCGCCACCGATCTGGTCCTAACGGTCACCGAGATCCTCCGCGAGCGGGGGGTGGTCGGAGACTTCGTCGAGTTCTTCGGCCCCGGCCTGCACACGTTGGGGCTGGCGGACCGCGCGACGATCGGAAACATGTCGCCGGAGTTCGGCTCGACCTGCGCGATCTTCCCCGTCGACCGCGAGACGCTCCGCTATCTGGAGTTCACCGGCCGGCCAACCGAGGTGATCGAGCTGGTGGACGCCTACGCCCGGGAGCAGGGCCTGTTCCACGCCGAGGACTCCGAGTCCCCCACCTTCTCGGAGACCCTCGAGCTCGACCTGTCGCAAGTTGAGCCCAGCATCGCCGGGCCGAAGCGTCCCCAGGACCGGATCCCGCTCAGCGGCGCCAAGGCCGCCTTCCTCGAGTCTCTGCGGGAGTTCGATCCCGAAGCGGCCCAAAGCATCGGAAACGCATACGACGAGGCGGTGGCGGGGACGTTCCCCGCCTCCGACCCGCCGGGCGAGGAGCACAACGACGACCGCGGCAAGCCCCGGCGGGCGAGCACCGCCGTGGTCGATGGACGTCGCTCGGAGCCGGTCGAGCTGACGCTCGAGGACGGCACCGAGACCGACCTCGACCACGGGCGGGTGGTGATCGCCGCGATCACCAGTTGCACGAACACCTCAAACCCGTCGGTGATGCTCGGCGCCGGCCTGCTGGCAAAGAAGGCGGTCGAACGCGGCCTCGACCGCAAACCGTGGGTGAAGACCTCGCTGGCGCCCGGCTCGACCGTGGTCACGGAGTACCTCGAGCGGGCCGGCCTGACCCAGTACCTGGACCGGCTCGGCTTCAACCTGGTCGGCTACGGGTGCACGACGTGCATCGGCAACTCGGGGCCACTCCCGGCGGAGATCTCCGAGGCCGTCAACGAGCATGACCTGGTGGTCTGCGCGGTGCTCTCCGGCAACCGAAACTTCGAGGGCCGGATCAACCAGGACGTGCGCAACAACTATCTCGCCTCGCCGCCGCTCTGCGTCGCCTACGCGCTCACCGGCCGGATGGACGTCGACATCCTCAACGACCCGCTCGGGGAGGGCTCCGACGGCGAGCCCGTCTATCTGCGCGACATCTGGCCGCAGGGCGAGGAGATCAAGCAGACGGTCGAGGCCGCGATCCGCTCGGACATGTTCACCAAGAGCTACGGCGACGTGTTCACGGGCGACGAGCGATGGAGCGCGCTCGAGATCCCGGAGGGAGACCGCTACCGGTGGTCCGATTCGACCTATGTGCGGCGCCCCCCGTTCTTCGAGGGGATGGACGCGGAGCCCACGCCTCCGCGGCCGGTCGAGGGGGCTCGTGTGCTGGCAGTGCTCGGCGACAGCGTGACCACGGACCACATCTCGCCGGCCGGGGCGATCAAGCGGGACAGCCCCGCCGGCAGTTGGCTGGTCGATCAGGGGGTCGAGCCGCGTGACTTCAACTCGTACGGGTCACGTCGCGGAAATCACGAGGTGATGATCAGGGGCACCTTCGCCAACATCCGGCTGCGAAACGCGCTCGTCGGCCGCGAGGGGGGCTACACGCGGCACTTCCCCGATGGGGGGGAGACCACGATCTACGAGGCGGCGATGCGCTACGCGGCCGAGGGCGTGCCGCTGGTCGTGCTCGCCGGCAAGGAATACGGCTCGGGCTCCTCGCGCGACTGGGCGGCCAAGGGAACAGCCCTGCTCGGGGTGCGCGCCGTGCTCGCAGAGAGCTTCGAGCGAATCCACAGATCGAACCTGATCGGGATGGGGGTGCTCCCGCTTCAACTCCCCGAGGGAGAGAGCGCCGGGTCGCTCGGGCTCGACGGTGGGGAGGTGTTCGAGATCGAGGGCCTCGAGGAGGCGGTTGAGCCGGGCGCCCCGGGGCCGCGCACGGTCCGGGTCAGGGCCTCGGGCGAGGGCGACCCGATCGAGTTCGCGGCCCGGGTGCGGCTGGATACTCCGAACGAGGTGGGCTATTACCGCAACGGCGGCATCCTGCAGCGGGTCCTTCGAGACCTTCGCTGATCGATTCGCTGGGGGCCGGGCCGGGTGCGCCTTCCCGCATCCTGCGGCGTTTCTATTGACTTTCCAGGGCCGAATGCATCAGAATGCGATAGACCTGCTATTTGAGGGACACTTCAAAGCTCGTCCCCGGCCAGTCCCGCCTCCGGGGGCGATCGCGTCGGCATCCCTCCCTGGCTACCGACGCGCAGGCGTGGGCGCGGGCTGTGTGGACCCCCTGCCTCCCACAGCCCCGCCCCGCCATTCCTTCGGGGCTCGCAAGCCGTCGCCGCTAGCTCCCCGGTGAGCTAGCGGCGACGGCGCTCCAGCACCTCGATCCCGATCACGCTGCCCACCGGACCGACCGGGGTCAGGGTGGCCGCAAGCAGGGTGTAGGGGGCTTCGTGGCGCAGGATCGCGATCCAGATCAGCAGGCAGAGGGCGATGAACCCGATTCCGTGGGCCCAGCCGAAGACCAGCGCCTGCTGGTCGAATCCCGGGGCGAGCCAGAAGAAGCACAGGGCGCCGAAGATCGCCAGCTCCAGCCAGCTCGCCCGCTTGACCCACGGCCACAGGCGGCCGGGCACGGGCTTGCGAAGGTCGTCCCGGGCTTCGGCCGGGGGCGCGGTCCGCTCGGCGGGGCCTGAGGGCATCGGTCGAGACTAGCGAGCCCGGGCGGGCTCAAATCGACACAGGTGCGTGGCCCGCGCGTACAAGCCTCCGAGGTGGAGTGTGGACCGGCGTCCATATGAAATTGCCTGCTCGGGGCGAACAATTTGGCCATGACCGCTCCTCCGATCACATCCTCGGACATGGCCACCGGCGGCTCGGGTGCGGCCCGGCACTCGATCCGGCGCCTGGTCGGGCTCGAGCGCGAGTACCGCTGCTCGGCCGGGCACCAGCATCGCTCCTGGGACCGGCTCCGCTCCTGCCCTGAATGCGGCGAGTCGCTCGCCGTGGCAGTGATCCGCCGCGCCGCCCTGGCTTGAGCTGGCGAGGCTTTCGGCGGCAGTTAGGTCAGCGCCGTCAGCACGATCCGCTCCTGCTCGGAGCGGTGCGCGACCGGATAGCCCTCGCTGGGGCTGGCGCGCTGCGGGCGACCGACGTAGGAGAGCTCGACCTCCTCCGGGAGCAGATCGGGCAGCCGGCGTGACATGACGCTCCAGGCACCCATGTTCTTGGGCTCCTCCTGGGCCCAGAGAATCTGCTTCAGGTTCGGATAGCCGGCGATCACCTGGGCGAGCTGGTCGCGCGCGAACGGGTACAGCAGCTCGACTCGCGCGATCGCCACCGAGTCCGCCCGCTGGCGCTGCTCGTGGCCGTCGATGTCGTAGTAGACCTTGCCGCTGCAAAGCACCAGGCGCTCGACCTGCTCGGTGCGCTCCAGTGCGCGGGGGTCATCGAGGACGAACTGGAAGCTGCCCGAGGTCAGGTCCTCGAGCCGCGAGGAGGCGGCCCCGAGTCGCAGCAACCCCTTCGGCGTGAACACGACCAGCGGCCGGGGCTTTGCGATCCGCGCCTGGCGACGCAGCAGATGGAAGTACTGGGCCGCCGTGGTCGGGTTGGCGAGCCTCATGTTGCCCTCGGCCGCCAGCTGGATGAACCGCTCGATCCTGGCACTCGAGTGCTCCGGCCCGCCGCCCTCGTAGCCGTGGGGAAGCAGCAGCGTCAGCCGGGTGGTCTGGCCCCACTTCGACTCCCCGGAGCCGATGAAGCTGTCGATGATCACCTGGGCGGCGTTCCCGAAGTCGCCGAACTGCGCCTCCCACAGGACCAGGCTGTCGGGAGAGGCGGCCGAGTAGCCGTATTCGAATCCCAGGCAGCCGGCCTCCGAGAGGGGGCTGTTGTAGAGCTCGAAGGGCGCCGTCGAGTCGGACAGGTTCTGGATCGGGACGTATTTGAGTCCGGTCTTCTCGTCCCAGTAGGCGAGGTGGCGGTGCGAGAACGTGCCCCGGATCGTGTCCTGGCCCGTAAGCCTGATGTGCGTTCCCTCCGTCAACAGCGAGGCGAAGGCCAGCGCCTCGGCGTGCCCGAACTCGATCCCGCCCTCGGCGAACGCCTCGATCCGGCGCCCGAGCGGCTTTCGCAGCTTGCGATGAATGGCGAAGCTCTCCGGCACCTCGAGCAGCTCCTGGTTCAGGGTGCGCAGCCGATCTTCGGGGACGGCGGTGTCAACGTCCGGGCTCTTGGTGCGGTCGAGCTCACCGGTTGCGACGTGGGTGGAGCTCTCGGCCACGTACTCCCCGGCCTCGATCTTTCGCTTCAGCTCGCGATGGATCGATCGCAGCTCGGCGTTGCGCCCGTCGCTGACCTCCATGGCGTCGTCCGCGGTGACGACGCCCTCCTTGACCAGCTGCTCGGCGTAGATCTCCGACACCGGCGGGTGTGCCTTGATCTGGGCCGCCATCGTCGGCTGCGTGTAGGCGGGCTCGTCAGTCTCGTTGTGACCGTAGCGGCGGTAGCCGATCAGATCGATGACGATGTCGCGCGCCCAGCGCTCCCGGTATGCCATCGCCAGGCGAATCGCGGCGATGCATCCCTCGACGTCGTCGGCGTTCACGTGGACGATCGGGACGTTGAACCCCTTCGCCATGTCGGAGGCGTACGGGGTGGACCTGGCCTCCTGGGGGTCGGTGGTGAAGCCCACCTGGTTGTCCGTGATGATGTGCACGGTTCCCCCGGTCGAGTAGCCCTCGAGAGCTTGGAGGTTGAGGGTCTCGGCGACCACTCCCTGGCCCGGGAAGGCGGCGTCACCGTGAAGCAGCAGCGGCACCGCCAGCTGGGGCGCGTGCTCGAGGCTCGCCCCGGAGTGCGAACTCTGCGCAGCGCGGGCCCCGCCGGTGACCACCGGGTCGACGAACTCCAGGTGGCTCGGGTTCGGATAGAGGCGGACCTCGATCTGCTCGCCGTCCCGAGTCGTGAACACGCCCTGGGCGCCGTAGTGATACTTGACGTCGCCGGTTCCGCCGTGCGGGATCGCGGCCACGGCCTTCACCCGCTCGAGCGCCTGGGCACCCTCGAACTCGGCCATGATCGCGTCAAGCGGACGGCGCAGATTGTGGGCGAGGACAGCCAAGCGGCCTCGGTGAGCCATCCCCAGCACGACCTCCTCGGCGCCGCCCCGCCGGGCCAGCGTGACCAACTCGTCGATCATCGGAACCACCGCGTCCAGGCCCTCGATCGAGAACATCTTCTGGCCCAGGTAGGCCCGCTGGAGGAAGCGCTCGAACTGGAACACCTCGATCAGTCGGGCCAGCAACTCTCGCTTCTCATCGGCCGACAGCGGAGCCCGGTGAGTCCCGGTCTCGATCATCTCCCGCAGCCACATCCGCTGCTGGTGGGAGGACAGGTGCTCGATTTGGTAGGCGACGGTCCCGCAATAGGCCTCGCGCATCCTCGGCAGGACCTCGAGCAGGGTCTCGCCTTCGACTCCGATCCGCAGGATCGAGGCGGGGATCCTCGACATCAGCTCCGGGGTCAGGTTGAGGGTCTCGGGCTCGATCGCCGGGTCCCCCCTTGGCGCCTTGCCGAGCGGATCGAGGCGCGCCGCCAGGTGACCATGCGTGCGATACGCCTTCAGCAGCGAGGTGGCCGCCTGGACCGCTTGCAGGAGCTCCGTGTCCGGCGGCGCAGCGGCGGAGGGCGTCGCGACCTCGGGAGCCGGCGCCGCGGAGGCCGAGGCGGGATAGGCGGTGCTGACCACGCCGGCCTCCAATCCCAGGGACTCGGCCACCGATTCGTAGAAGCGGTCCTCGCCCTGAAGGAGCTGGTCGATGCGCCGCAGGAACGACCCGGACTCGGCGCCCTGAATGATCCGGTGGTCGTAGGTGGAGGTCATCGTCATCACCTTCGAGACGCCGATCGCCTTCAGCTTCTCGCCCGGGGCGTGGGCCCACTCCGCCGGGTAGGCGATCGAGCCGGTGGCGACGATCGTCCCCTGGCCGACCAGAAGTCGGGGCACCGAGGCCACGGTGCCGAGGCCGCCGGGGTTGGTCAGGGTGATGTTGGTTCCCTGGAAGTCATCGGCCGTGAGCCTGTTCTCCCGGGTCTTGTTGATCAGGTCCTCGTAGTCGGCGTGGAAGGCCGCGAAGTCGAGGCGGTCGGCGCCCTTGATGCAGGGGACCATCAGGCTGCGCGACCCGTCCTTGCGCTCGACGTCCACCGCGATCCCCAGGTTCACGACTCCCGGCTCGATCATCTCCGGCTTGCCGTCGCTCTCCCCGTACGCCCGACCCATCACCCGCCACTGGCGGGCGGCGTCGACAATCGCCCAGGCGATCAGGTGGGTGAACGAAACCTTCATCGCCCGTTCGGCGAGCGCGCCATTCAGGGCCTTGCGCTTGGCGTCCAGAACGTCAACCGCGAGGGTCCGGAACGAGGTGGCGGTGGGCACCGAGCGGCTCTCGTTCATCGCCTGCGCCAGCATCGCGGCGGGCCCGCGAAGGCGGGTCGCATGGCCGGCGGGCTCCCCGGGCCCCCCACCGTCCGCCGCCGCCAGGACGTCGGACTTGGTCACCTTGCCGCCCGGGCCCGAGCCCTTGACGGCGCTCAGGTCCACGCCGCTCGCAGCGGCGACCCGGCGGGCCACGGGCGAGGCGCGACCGCCGTCGGCCGCGGCCGTCGCTGTCCCGGCGACCGGCGCCTCGACCGGCGGACTTCCCTCGACGGTCCCGGCGCCGGGCGCCTCGCCGGCGGTCATCTCGGCCAGCACCTGACCGACCTGGACCGTCTCATCGGGTTGGGCGAGGATCCTGGCGATCGTGCCGCCGGCCGGTGCCGGGACCTCGGCGTCGACCTTGTCGGTCGAGACCTCGACCACCGTCTCACCCTCGGCGACCGCCTCACCCTCCTGCTTGTGCCATTCGAGCACGGTGCCCTCGGTGACCGATTCGCCCATTTCGGGCATGGTGATTTGAAGGAGAACACCTCCGCCGAGATCCTCCGCTCCCGTTCGCGCTTCGCGCTCACTCCCGCGTCCGGTCTCGGCGGGTTCGGGCTCCGACGGGGCGGCAGGCACCTCCGCATCTACCGCGGCTTCGCCGCTAGCGCCAACGGGCCCACCTTCGGCCGCTTGGCTTGCACCTTCAGCCGCCTTACCTGCCTCGGGGGCGTTCGTGGCGGAAGCGCCGTCGGTGGAGGGCGCGGCGCTCGGATCGAGCTCGGCAAGGATCCCGCCGACCTCGATCGTCTCGTCCTGGGCCTTGAGGATCCGGGTGATCACGCCGCTGGCGGGCGCCGGGACCTCGGCGTCGACCTTGTCGGTCGAGACCTCGACCACGGTCTCGCCCTCCTCGACGAACTCTCCCTCCCCCTTGTGCCATTCGAGGACCGTGCCCTCGGTGACCGACTCACCCATCTGGGGCATCTGGATCTCGACCGTCGCGGGCATCTGGCTTCCTGGTTTGAGTCTATGCGCGCGAGGCTTCCAGCGGGGTTACTCAGCTCACCCGGGCGACCAGGTAGACCTCGTTGGCGAGCGTGTCGTAGACGTCCTCGCTAACGAACTCCCGCGCCGGTGCGCGGTGGTCGCAGAATCCGCACCGAAGCTCCAGCCCGGCCCGCAGCCGGCCCTCGATCGCCAGGGGCAGCGCGCACTCGGGGCAGACGAGCGCCCCGTGGCCGAGCACCTGGACGCCGTCGCGGACCAACCGGCGCTCGGCGCTCGCCTCAGCCCCGTCGACGCGTCCGAGCTTCGTCCTCGGCTGACCGGGGTCCCCGGGGTCGGCAGGGAGGTGAATGCCCACGTTGCAGAGTGTAGGGTCATGAGGCACGTGAGCCGAAGCAAGCTTCCGCCGAATTAGGAACGTGGAGGACCACAGATGAGCTACTTCGTCACCGGCGCCACCGGGTTCATCGGCCGCAACCTGGTCGAGCGCCTGCTGGAGCGCGAAGGCACGATCTATGTGCTCGTCCGGGAGGGCTCGAAAGGCAGGCTGGCCGAGCTTCGCAACCGCTGGGGCGCCGACGAGGACCGAGTGGTCGGGGTGGTGGGCGACCTGTCGCAGCCCGGGCTCGGCGTCGCCGACGATGAGCTCGCCAACCTGAAGGGCAAGGTCGACCACCTCTTCCACCTGGCGGCGATCTACGACATGACCGCCGACGGGGAGGCACAGCGGGTGGCGAACGTGGAGGGCACCCGCCACATGGTCGAGTTCGCCGAGGCGGTCGAGGCGGGACGTGTCCACATGGTCAGCTCGATCGCTGCCGCGGGCCTCTACAAGGGCACCTGGCGAGAGGACATGTTCGACGAGGCCGAGAACCTCGACACGCACCCGTATTTCCGCACCAAGCACGACTCCGAGGCGATCGTCCGGACCGAGTGTGGTCCACCCTGGCGGGTCTACAGGCCGGGGATCGTCGTCGGGCACTCGGAGACCGGCGAGATGGACAAGATCGACGGCCCCTATTACTTCTTCAAGCTGATCCGCCGGATCCGCAACGTCGTGCCCCAATGGGTGCCGATGGTCGGCGTCGAGGGCAGGGAGATCAACCTGGTGCCGGTCGACTTCGTCGCCCGGGCGATGGACCACATCGCCCACCGCGACGGCCTCGATGGCAGGGCCTTCCATCTCACCGATCCGAACCCGAGGACTGCCGGCGAGGTCATCGACATCTTCGCGCGGGCCGCCCATGCACCCCAGTCCTCGGCGCGAGTGCCACCGGTGGCGGTGGAGAGCCTGGTTCCCCTGCTCAAGGGGCTCGTGATGTTCCCGCCGCTCGGCTTGGTGGCGGACAGCGTGCTGGCCGACTTCGGCATTCCACGCTCGGTGCTCACCTACGTCAACTATCCGACCAGCTTCGACTCGCGGCAGGCTCAGGCAGCTCTCGCCGGCACCGACATCAGGGTGCCGCCGCTCGAGGCCTACGCCGACCAGCTGTGGGACTACTGGGAGCGGCATCTGGACCCGGACCTGTTCCGCGACCGGACCCTGGTCGGCGCGGTCAGGGGAAGGGCCGGAGCCGTTGGCGGGGTGACGCAGGTCGTCGAGCAGCAGATCCCCGACGAGCTGCTGCGACTCGGCCGGCGGGTCCTCGGCACGGTCTCGCTGGAGCAGGCGGTGCGGGGAAGGGTGGTCATGGTCACCGGCGCTTCGTCGGGGATCGGGCGCTCGGCCGCCCTCAAGATCGCCGACGCGGGCGGGATCGTCCTGCTCGTTGCCCGCACAGCCGAGAAGCTCGAGGAGACGCAGGCGCAGATCGCAAACGCCGGGGGCACGGCTCACGTCCACGCCTGCGACCTGTCCGACATCGACGACATCGACCGCCTCGCCGACGAGGTCCTCGCTCGGCACGGCCACGTGGACATCCTGATCAACAACGCGGGACGGTCGATCCGCCGCTCGGTGGCACTCTCCTACGACCGCTTCCACGACTTCGAGCGCACCATGCAGCTCAACTACTTCGGGGCGGTGAAGCTGATCCTCAAGTTCCTGCCGGTGATGCGCGAGCGACGCTCCGGCCAGGTCGTCAACATCAGCTCGATCGGGGTGCAGACCAACACCCCGCGGTTCTCGTCCTATGTCGCCTCCAAGGCCGCCCTCGATGCGTTCTCGCGCTGTGTCGCCTCCGAGATCGTCGACGAGGGAGTTGCGATCACGACCATCAACATGCCGCTGGTGCGGACGCCGATGATCAAGCCGACCCGGATGTACGACCGCTTCCCGACCATCACCCCCGAGGAGGCGGCCGACATGATCTGCGAGGCGATCATCTACCGGCCGAAGCGGATCGCGACCCCGCTCGGGACCCTGGGGCAGATCCTCTACGCGATCAACCCGAAGTCGATGGACTACATCCTCAACAGCGCCTACAAGCTGTTCCCGGACTCGCGCGCCGCCCGGGGCGAGAAGTCCGAGCCGACCGGCAGGCCGTCCGCCAACGAGCAGGCGTCGCGACAGCAGGTCGCCTTCGCCTATCTGATGAGGGGCGTTCACTGGTAGAGGCCGCAACCCGCCGGCGCAAGCACTGGGGCTGGGGGTTCGAGGACGGCCAGCCCTCGAGGGCGGAGCTCGAGGCGTCCGCGGCGGGGGTCCGCGAGCGGCTCGGCTTCGGCGGCGAGCGGGTCGAAGAGCCGGTGCCGCTCGAGGCAATCGAGCTGCCGCCGCCCAGGGTCCAGCCGCCGTCCTCGCTCGCAGAGCTGTTCCGGTCCGATCCTCACGCCCGCGTCTCGCACGGCCTCGGCAAGGCCTACCGCGACGTGGTGCGGGGCTTTCGGGGCCGGGTCGACCACCCGCCCGACCTGGTCGCGCACCCGCGGGACGAGAATGAGGTCGAGCAGGTGCTCGACTGGTGCTCGGAGCAGGGGCTGGCGGCGATCCCTTACGGGGGTGGGACCAGCGTCGTCGGGGGCGTCGAGCCGCGGGTGGGCGAGGCTTATCCGGCCGCGGTGTCGATCGATCTCGGCCGCCTGGACCGGGTGCTCGAGGTGGATCCCGTCTCCGGGGCGGCGCGGATCCAGGCCGGGGCGCTCGGTCCCCACCTCGAGGACCAGCTCCGCGAGCACGAGCTGACTCTGCGCCACTTCCCGCAGTCGTTCGAGTTCTCCAGCCTGGGGGGCTGGATCGCGACCCGCGCCGGAGGCCATTTCGCCACCCTGTACACCCACATCGACGATCTGGTCGAGTCCGTGCGGGCGATCACCCCTGGCGGGGCGTGGGAGAGTCGACGGCTTCCGGGCTCGGGCGCCGGTCCCAGCCCGGACAGGCTGCTGCTGGGCTCGGAGGGAGTCCTCGGCGTGATCACCGAGGCCTGGCTGCGGGTCCGCAGGCGCCCCAGGTGGAAGCTTTCGGCCGGGGTCGGCTTCGACTCCTTCGCGGCGGGCGCCGAGGCGGTCCGCGAGCTCTCGCAGTCCGATCTCCACCCGACCAACTGCCGCCTGCTCGACCCCGCCGAGGTCGCGCTCACCCACGCCGGCCCGCCGGGCAATGCGCTGCTCGTGCTCGGCTTCGAGTCAGCTCACCATCCGGTCGACGCGGCGATGGAGACGGCCCTCGAGGCCGTTCGAGACCACGGCGGAAAGCCGGGAGAGGTAGCCGGCCGCGGCGCACCGGAGCCGCGGCGGGGGGCGGTCCGCGACAACCCGCCGGTCGAAGCAGATGCAGGGTCCGACCCGGTCGGGTCGTGGCGTCACGCCTTTCTCGCCGCCCCCTATCTGCGCGACACGTTCGTTGCCTTGGGCGTGCTCTCGGACACCTTCGAGACCGCGATCACCTGGGACCGGTTCGCCGAGTTTCACACCCAGGTCACCGATAGCGCCCGGAGGGCGATCGCCGCTGCGTGCGGGGCGCCGCCGAACGGCCCGGGCTCGCCCCGCCTTTCCTGCCGGTTCACGCACGTCTACCCCGATGGCCCGGCCCCCTATTACACGGTGCTGTGCCCGGCCAAGCGCGGTGGCGAGGTCGAGCAGTGGGACGAGATCAAGGCGGCCGTTTCGGAGACCGTGGTCGGCGCCGGCGGGACGATCACCCACCACCACGCCGTCGGCCGCGATCACCGTCCTTGGTACGACCTGCAGCGGCCCGACTCGTTCGCCGAGGCGCTTCGGCACGCGAAGCGAGCTGTTGACCCCTCCGGCGTGCTCAACCCCGGCGTGCTCATCGACCCCTAGCTCCGCATGCCTCCGCCCGCCCGCCCGCGAGATACGCCCTAACCTTTCCGGGCATGGAGACGCTCACGGAGGAGCGGCCCGCGGCTCCACGGATCACCGAGGCGTCGCCGACGCCGCCCCGAAGGTCGACCGTGGTCGCGCTGCTGGTCGCTATGCGGCCCTCGGAGTGGATCAAGAACCTGCTCGTGTTCGCCGGCCTCCTGTTCTCCCAGAAGCTCGGTCAGGGCCAACAGGTGGTGGACGCGACGGTCACCTTCGTCGCCTTCTGCGCCATCTCCAGCGCCGGCTATCTGTTCAACGACCTGCGGGACGCCCCCCTCGACCGCCAGCACCCGAAGAAGCGACGCCGCCCGATCGCCAGCGGCGAGCTGAGCCCGTCGACCGCCGCAGCTGCGTCGGTCGGCCTGCTCGCCGGCGCGGTGGTGATCTCCTTGGTCGGGGTTTCGGCCGAGGTCGCCGGCCTGGTGGCGCTCTACGGCGCCATCACCCTTGCCTACTCGGTGGTCCTGAAGCGCCTGGTGATCCTCGACGTGATGACGATCGCGTCGCTCTTCCTGCTGCGCGTCGTCGCCGGCGCGGTGGCTGTCGAGGCCCATGCCTCGGAGTGGCTGCTCCTCTGCACTGCGATGCTGGCCCTGTTCCTGGGGTTCACCAAGCGCCGCCAGGAGGCCACCCTCGAGTCGACCGCGGTCGACTCCTCCGCCGAGGCCGGTTCACCGCCGACCCGCCCGGTGCTCGAGCACTACTCGCTGCCGTTCCTGGACCAGATGATCGCGATGGTGACCGCCGGCGCGATCATGAGCTACGCGATCTACGCCGTCAACAGCCCCTTCATCGGCAGCAAGATGCTGGCCACCGCCCCCTCCGTCCTCTACGGGATCTTCCGCTACCTGTACCTGATCTACGACCGCTCCGACACCCGATCCACCGCCGCGATCCTGACCGAGGATCCGGGAATGGTCTTCGCCGGCGTCACCTGGGTGGCGACGGCGCTGTTGATGCTCTACGCGTTCGACTAGGAGGGGCCGCCCGGGTTAAGGGCTGGGTAGGGGAAGCCGGGGCTCCCCGGCCTCCCGGCTTGTTCTGTGTCCCGTCGTGTCCGGAGGACGGACACATCGGGACGCAGTTGCCGTCGCTGGCAACCTCGAAGCCCACCCCTCCCACCCAGCCGGGAGAACCGCCGTCCCCGGTTGGATAGATTCCCGATTGGCCGGTCGGCCAAAGCCGCATGGATCTGACCCTGACAACCGAGGAGCAGGCCTTCCGCGACGAGGTGCGCGCCTGGCTCGAGGGAAACCATCCCGGGCCGGAGCCGGAGGGTGAGGAGGCGAAGTTCGAGTTCCGCCGCGCCTGGCAGCGCAAGATGCACGACGCCGGCTGGGCGGGGATCTCGTGGCCGAAGGAGTACGGCGGCCGAGGGGCGACGCTGATCGAGCAGGCGATCTTCTCGGAGGAGATGTCGCGCGCGAAGGCGCCGTCGCCGGCAAACGTGCTCGGGCTGGTGATGGGGGGGCCGGTTGTGATCGCCCACGGCTCCGAGGACCAAAAGGAGCGCTTCCTGGAGCCGATCCTGTCCGGGGAGGAGATCTGGTGCCAGGGGTTCTCCGAGCCCGAGTCGGGCTCCGACCTGGCCTCGTTGAAGACCAAGGCGGTGCGCGAGAACGGGGCCTGGAGGGTCACGGGCCAGAAGGTGTGGACCACCTATGCCCACGAGGCGAAGTGGTGCATGCTGGTCGCCCGCTCCGACACGGACGCGCCGAAGCACAAGGGGCTCACGTACTTCATCTGCGACATGGAGCAGGACGGGATCGAGGTCCGCCCCCTGCGCCAGATCACCGGCGAGGCCGAGTTCAACGAGATCTTCCTCGAGGGTGCCCAAGTTCCCGAGGAAAACGTGGTCGGCGGCGAGGGCAACGGCTGGAACGTCGCGATCACCACCCTGATGCACGAGCGCGCCGGACTGGGTGCCGCGTCGGCGATCTCCGTGCGCCGCGACCTCGACGAGCTGATCGCGGTGATCAACCAGCGCGGGCTGGCGAACGACGCGGTGATCCGGCAGCGGATCGCCGAGCTGAAGATCGGGGTCGAGGCGCTGCGGCTCGGCGCCCTGCGGGCTCTGACGCAGCAGATGAGGGTGGGGATCCCGGGTCCCGAGGGCTCGCTCTCCAAGTGGGAGTGGGCGATGCTCAACCAGGGGCTCACCGAGCTGGCCGTGGACGTCCTCGGGCCGGAGGCGCTGGAGCCGGATTCGGAGTGGGCCTACCGCTTCCTTCGAGCCCGCGCCAACTCGATCGAAGGCGGCACGACCGAGGTGATGAAGAACATCATCGCCGAGCGCGTGCTCGGGCTGCCGAGGCTCAGGTAGATGGACTTCGGCTTCAGCGACGAGCAGCTGGCGATCAAGGAGACGGCGCGCGAGATGCTCGCCGCCCGCTCACCCCTGGCCAAGGTGCGCGAGGCGGCGGAGGCACGGACCTACGACGACGCGCTCTGGGCCGAGATCCGCGATCTCGGCTGGCCCGGGATCGCGATCGCGGAGGAGAACGGAGGCCAGGGACTGGGCATGGTCGAGCTCGCGATCCTGTGCGAGGAGCTCGGCTACGCCTGTGCGCCGTCGCCGTTCCTGTCCAACGCCTCGGCGGGGCTGTTCATCGCCCACGCGGGCAGCGACGAGCAAAGGGAGCGGTGGCTGCCCGGCATCGCCTCCGGCGCCGAGCGCGGCGCGGCCGCCTTCGAGCCGCGGGCCAACGGCCTCGTCCCCGACGCGGACGGCGCCAGCGTGCTGGTGCTGAATGACGGCGAGGACGCGGTGCTGGCCGAGGCGAGCCAGGCCCGGGTTGAACCGGTGTCCCTGATCGACGCGACTCGTGCGTACGCGCGGGTCGAGCCGAACGGCGGTGACCCTCTTCCGGGAGACGTCGAGGCTGCCGCGGACCGAACCCTGGTCGCGCTGGCGGCCGAGCTCACCGGCGTCGCGCAACGGGCGATGGAGATCGCGGTCGAATACGCGAAGGAGCGCCAGCAGTTCGACCGCCCCATCGGCGCCTACCAGGCCGTCTCCCACCGCTGCGCCGGGATGCTGTACGAGACCGAAGAGGCACGATCTCTGACCCTCTACGCGGCGTGGTGCGCCGATGCTCAGGGATCGGAGCGACCGGTCGGCGCCGAAGGCGCCGCCGAGTCCCTGCCCCTGGCCGCCTCGATGGCGAAGGCGCGGGCCTCCGACGCCGCCTGGCACGTGACTGCCGACGCGCTGCAGGTGCTCGGTGGCATCGGCTTCACCTGGGAGCACGACCTCCAGTTCCTGCTCAAGCGGGCCAAGGTCGGCGCAGAGCTGCTCGGCGCCCCCCGGCTTCACCGCGAGCGCGTCGCCACCCTGGCCGGTTTGGGCTAGCAACGAAGTCGCGGTAGTTGCGGAGGTGCCTGCCGGGTCAGGTCGGCGCCCAAACCCGCCGCCCCCGGACGCGAAGCGGAGGATGTCGGCGGAGTCATTCAGGAAGCGGAGGAGGCGGCGGGGTTATTCGGGCAGGACCTCGGCGTCGGAGACCAGTCGCGCCTGGCCGCCACGCCTGTACTCCACGTCCACCGTCTCGTGCTTGCGGTAGGTGCCGAAGAGGCCGAGCAGCATCGCGAGATAGCGCATCCCGCCGACCTTCTCCTTGACGATCGGCCGGCTGAAGACGATCTCCCCCGACGTGAGCTCGTAGTCCTCGCCCTCGGCCTGCTGGACGCCGTTCAGGTAGACGACGATCGGCGGCTCCGCTCCGGCCGGCAGCCGAACACGCCGGCCGGCCGCGACGCTTCCCTTCGGGATCTCGGGCTCTGCTGGCATCGGGCCAGAGCCTAGTAGCGGCTTCAGCCCAGCGCCTCGCGCACGGCGTCAAACGCCGTCTGGTCGTCCCCGGGCTCCAGCTCGCGCTTGCGCACAACGCCCGTATAGGGGACCAGGGCGCCGTCGCCCATCACGTCGATCCCAACCTGACGGCCGCGCAGCAGCCTCCCGGCGGAGAGCTCGAGCCGCGCATGCACGCGCTGATACGGCTCATAGTCGCGCAGCGCGTTGATCTCCCTCAGCGACCCCTCCCGGCGGATCTCTCGAACGCTCCGCTCCATCGCCTCGATCGCGGAGCCGAGGTCAGCGAACTGCTGCTTGCGGACCATGGAGCCATGCCGGACCGTCAGGTGGTAGGTCGCCACCGGGCGATGCTATGACCTGGGTCGTGACCCGGTGGGTCGATCCCGGCCGCTGTCGGCTGGGTAAGGGAGGCCACTGGCCTCGAACGCGATCCTCGGCCTTGGCGCCTTTCCTTCGGCTTACGGTGAGGAAAGCGCCATCCCCTGCGCAGTGGTCCGTTACCCGCCCGAACCCGGAGGAGCGTCGGCGCTTGGCTACGCCCCGCGGCGCTGGCGCTTCGGCCGCCGGGCGGGCGGGCCGGTGATCTTCTCGGGGCCCTCGCGATCGGCGATCGCGAGGTAGTCGCGCCCGCGCTCGCCGACGTAGATCTGTCGCGGGCGGGCGATCTTCTGCTCGGGGTCGTCGTTCATCTCCATCCACTGCGAGACCCAGCCGGAGGTCCGGGGGATGGCGAAGATCACCGTGAACATCTCGGTCGGGATCTGAAGCGCCTCGTAGATGATCCCGGAGTAGAAGTCGACGTTCGGGTACAGCTTCCGTGAGGTGAAGTACTCGTCGTCGAGCGCCCGCTTTTCGAGCTCGCGCGCGATCTCGACCAGCGGGTTGAACTCCGTGGCCTCGAACACCTCGTCCATGTGCTGCCCGATGATCCGCGCCCGCGGGTCGTAGTTCTTGTACACCCGGTGGCCGAAGCCCATCAGCCGCTCCTCGCGCTTCTTGACGCCTTCGAGGAACTCGGGCACGTTCTCGGCTGATTCGATCCTCCGCAGCATTCGCAGCACCGCTTCGTTGGCGCCGCCGTGGAGCGGACCGTAGAGCGCGGCGACTCCCGCGGCTACGGCCGAGTACGGATCCACCTGCGAGGAGCCCACGCCCCGGACGGCGTTGGTCGAGCAGTTCTGCTCGTGATCGGCGTGGAGGATGAAGAGCACGTCGAGGGCGCGCTCCAGCCTCGGGTCCGGCTCGTAGTGGCGCTCGGTCTTCTTGAACATCATCGAGAGGAAGTTGCCGGCGTAGTTGAGGTCGTTGTCCGGGTACACGTACGGGAGCCCCATGTTGTGCCGGTAGGCGAACGCGGCCAGGGTCGGCACCTTGGCGATCAGCCTGATCGCCGCCATGTAGCGCTCCTCGGGGTCGTCGATGTGCTTCGCGTCGGGGTAGAAGGTGGACAGCGCGCCGACGCCGGCCAGCAGCATGCCCATTGGGTGGGCGTCGTAGCGAAAGCCCTCGAGGAACTGCTTGATGTCCTCGTGGACGAAGGTGTGGTGGGTGACGTCGAACACCCAGCGCTCGAGCTGGGCCTCGGTCGGGAGCTCGCCGAAGACCAGCAGGTACGCGACCTCGAGATAGCTGGATCGCTCGCAGAGCTGCTCGATCGGGTAGCCGCGATGCTCGAGCACGCCCGCGTCCCCGTCGATGAAGGTGATCGCCGACCGGCAGGAAGCCGTGTTCGTGAACGCCGGGTCGTATGCCATCAGCCCGAAGTCGTCGTCAGAGACCTTGATCTGGCGCAGGTCCATGGCCCGGATCGTCCCCTCGCTGACCTCGAGCTCGTACGTCCGGCCGGTGCGATTGTCGGTGATCGTCACCGTGTCCTCGCCGCCAACGGTGGCGATGCCATCGCCTTGCTGCTCGGTCTGCCGCTGGGTCGCCATCGCCTCTCCTCTGTCTCCGGTCGTGGGTCACCCGGATTCTCGCAGGGTGGGCCGGCCGGCGACCGTTTTCTGGAAGGGTTGACAACGTGAGCACCACGCAGGCCGCCGCCTCCGAGCGCAAGCGCGGTGCGCTGGCGTTGTTCGCCGGGCTGGGGCGGCGCTACGAGCTGCTGTCGGCACTGCTCAGCTTCGGGCAGGATCCCCGCTGGCGAGGCGCGATGGTTGGGGCCGTGCCCGCGACTCCGGAGGACCGGGTGCTCGACGTCGCCACGGGCACCGGGCTGGTGGCGCGAGCGCTGGTCGGGCGGTACGGATGCTCGGTCGTCGGCCTCGACCAGAGCCCCCACATGCTGGCTGCCGCGAGGTCGGCGCTCGACCGGCGGCCCGAGCTTGCGGGGCGGGTCGAGCTGGTCGAGGGCGAAGCCGAGCGGCTGCCGTTCGCCGACCGGGAGTTCGACCACCTCACCTTCACCTACCTGTTGCGCTACGTCGACGACCCGGCGTCCACGCTGGCCGAGCTGGCGCGGGTGGTGAAGCCCGGGGGGAGCATTGCGTCGCTCGAGTTCGGCCTGCCCGATCCACCCGTGTGGCGGGCGCTCTGGCGCCTGTACACCCGCGCCGGACTGCCCGCCCTCGGCCGGGTGTTCGGCGGTGACTGGCACCGGGTGGGCCGTTTCCTGGGCCCGAGCATCGAGGCTCTCTACCGGGACCTGCCGCTCGCCCGGCAGGCCGACCTGTGGGAGGGCGCCGGGATCTCAGGGGTCCGGTGGCGCCGGATGAGCCTGGGCGGCGGCGTGGTCATCTGGGGCGTTCGCGATGCCTGAGCTCGTGGACCGACCCGCCTTCTACGCGCTCAGGCCCGGCGGGTGGCGCGATCTGATCACCATCCTCCATCCTCCGTACACGGCCTGGCACCTGAGCTACGTCGCCTTCGGCGCGGTGGCGGCACCCGTGCTTCACCCCCTGCGCCTGTGGGCGGCTCTGGCGGCGTTCTTCCTCGGGGTCGGGGTGGCCGCCCATGCACTCGACGAGCTCAACGGTCACCCGCTGCGGACCCGGCTCTCGGATCGGGAGCTGGTCGCGTTGGCCGTGATCGGCTTCCTGGGTGCGGTCGGGATCGGGATCGCGGGGCTGTTCGTGGTCTCGGTCACCCTGGCGCCCTTTGTGGTCGCGGGCGCCTTCATCGTCCTCGCCTACAACCTGGAGCTGTTCGGCGGACGCTTCCACAGCGCCTTCTGGTTCGCGGCCGCCTGGGGATCGCTCCCCGCGCTGACCAGCTACTGGGCGAACGCGCTGGCGATCCGCTCGGCGGGCGAGGCGGTCTCGGCCGCCGCGGTCACGCTCGGGTGCTTCGGGCTCAGCGTCGCTCAGCATCGCCTCTCGACCCCGGTCCGCGAGCTGCGTCGCAGGACGGTCTCCGTCAGCGGCGTGCAACTGCTCAGCGACGGCAGCACCCGGAAGCTGACCCCGGCCCGCATCGCGGCGCCGCTCGACGCGGCCCTGACGGCGATCTCGGCCTCGCTGGTGCTGCTCGCCGTCGCTCTGGTCGCGGTTCGCGTCTGACGAGCGGCCAGGCGACCCGGTCGCTCAGGCGGGCGACTCGAAGTGGGTCATGGCCCGAAGCGCCTCGTAGCGCTCGGAGATCTCGCGCTCGGTGAGGTCGGCGATCCGCTCGATGCCGAACTGCTCGACGTTGAACGAGGCCAGCACGGTCCCATAGGCGATCGCCCGATGAAGCGCCGCCTCGCCGGGCTCGGTCCCCTGCATTTCGAGGTAGCCCAGAAAGCCCCCGGCGAAGCTGTCCCCGGCGCCGGTCGGGTCGCGGACGTCCTCGAGCAGGTAGCCAGGAAGCGCGTAGAAGCGCTCCGGCGTGAACATAACCGCCCCGTACTCGCCCCGCTTGGCGATCACGATCCGTGGCCCAAGCTCCATCACCTTGCGGGCGGCTCGCGCCAGGTTGGGCTCCTCGGTCAGCATCCGGATCTCGGCGTCGTTGAGCAGCACGCAATCGACCTCGCCGATCGCGGCCGCCAGCGAGTCACGGGTGGTCTCGATCCAAAGGTTCATCGAGTCGAGCGCCGCCAGCCGCGGGCTGCACTGCGCCCGAACCCTCCGCTGCAGGTCGGGCTGGATGTTGCCGAGGAACAGCACGTCCGCCCCGCTCGAGGCCTCGGACAGCTTCGGCTCGAAATCGGCGAACACCCCCAGCTCCGTGTCGTCGGTGTGGGCCAGGTTCATGTCAACCTCGTAGTGGCCGCGCCAGCGGAACGTCTCGCCCCCATCGACCAGATCGATGTCCTCGACGTTGATCCCGCGGGAGCGCAGCAGCTCGATGTGCTCCCCGGGAAAGTCCTCGCCCACCGACCCGACCACGCGGACGTCGGCGAAGAAGCGGGCCGCGAGGGCGAAGTGCACGGCCGAGCCGCCCAGCATGCCGCCGCGCGCCCCGAACGGGGTGCGCACGGAGTCGAGTGCGATCGAGCCGACGACGGTCAGCGACACGGCCGTGCATCCTATGCGGCGTCCCCGCCCGTGAGGAAGACCAGCCCGGATATCTCGCGGATGCCTTCGGCATCCTTACACGCTGCTTTCGGGCTAAGGCCCCCCTCAGTTCAGAATCACTTGCGGGCGCCTTTCGGCGCCCTCACACGCTGCTTTCGGGGCTAAAGCCCCTCAGTTCGAAATACCTTGCGGGCGCCTTCGGCGCCCTTACACGCCTGTTTCGGAGCTAAAGCTCCTCACGAAATATCTTGCGGGCGATAGCTTTCCCGCGAGATGGCGGTGGTGGCAAAGGGGGACGGACGGCGGGGGCGGGCCGCCGGCCCAGCTTTCCACGCGATCGGCGACTACGGCTTCCTCTCGGATTGCCACACCGGGGCGCTGGTGGCCTCCGACGGCACGGTCGAGTGGCTCTGCCTGCCCCGGTTCGACTCGCCGAGCATGTTCGGGGCGCTGCTCGATCGAAGAGCGGGTGCCTTCCGCTTCGGTCCCACAGACCTGCGGGCCCCGGTGGCGCGGCGCTACATGCCCGGGTCGAACGTGCTCGAAACGAGCTGGATGACGCGCACCGGCTGGATGGTGGTCCACGACGCCCTGGTGCTGGCGCCGGCCGGCGACGAGGACACCGACAGCGTGCGTGCCCGCGAGCTGGGAGCGCCCGACGCCCGCCACATGCTGGTGCGGACGGTCGAGTGCGTTCACGGGACGATCGAGATCGAGGCGGTCTGCGAGCCGGCCTTCGACTACGCCACCGAGGAAGCGAGCTGGAAGCTGGTCGACAAGGACGGCCTCGCGGCCGACGTCAGCGGCGGCGGCGAGACGCTGCGGCTGCTGGGTGACGTCCCCCTCGAGCTCGAAGGTCACGTCGCCCGCGGGCGGCGAACCCTCGAGGCCGGTGAGCGCGCTTTCGTCTGCCTCAGCTGGCGCGAGGAGCTCACCGGACCCGCCGATGCTGACGAGGCGGTCAGGCTCGTCGACGGGACCGTGAACCTGTGGCGGCGCTGGCTCGAGCGGGGGACCTTCCCCGATCATCCATGGCGCTGGACCCTGCAGCGATCGGCGCTGGTGCTGAAGGGGCTCACCTACGAGCCCACCGGGGCGATCGTCGCCGCCCTGACCACGTCGCTCCCCGAGACCCCGGGCGGAGAGCGGAACTGGGACTATCGCTACACCTGGATCAGGGACGCGAGCTTCACCCTCTGGAGCCTGCATGTGATCGGCTTCGACCAGGAGGCGCGGGAGTTCATGGAGTTCGTCTCGCACCTTTGCCATGGCCGCGGCCCCGAGACCCAGATCATGTTCGGGATCGGGGGGGAGACCGAGCTCACCGAGCAGACCCTCGACCACCTCGACGGCTACATCGGGTCGAAGCCGGTTCGGGTCGGGAACGCCGCCTACCGGCAACGCCAGAACGACGTCTATGGCGCCCTGCTCGACTCGATCTACATCCACTCCAAGACCCGTGACGGGACGCCGGAGGCAATGGTCGCGGTGGTCTCCGAGCAGGCCGAGGCGGCCGCGGGAGCCTGGCGGGCGGCCGACCAGGGCATCTGGGAGGCGCGTGGCGAGCCCAAGCACTACGTCTCCTCGAAGCTGATGTGCTGGGTGGCCCTCGATCGCGCGGCGCGACTGGCCCGCGAGCACGAACGCCCCGAGCCGGCGGATCACTGGCGAGAGCAGGCGAAGGCGATTCGCGCCGACATCCTCGAGCACGGCGTCAGCGAGCGGGGCGTGTTCCGTCAGCACTACGCGACAGACGCGCTCGACGCCTCCTTGCTCCTGATCCCGCTGGTTCGCTTCCTTCCCGCCGACGACGAGCGGGTCCGGGCCACGGTGCTGGCGATCGCCGACGAGCTCACCGAGCACGGACTGGTCCTCCGCTACCAGGTCGATGAGACCGATGACGGCCTCAGCGGCAGGGAGGGGACGTTCACGATCTGCTCCTTCTGGCTCGTCTCGGCGCTGTCCGAGATCGGCGAGGCGAAGCGCGCTCGGAAGCTCTGCGAGCGCGTGCTCACGCACAGCACCCCCCTGGGCCTGTTCGGCGAGGAGATCGAGGCCCTGAGTGGCGCCCAGCTTGGCAACTACCCGCAGGCGTTCACGCACCTGGCGCTGATCAACGCGGTCTCGCATGTGATCGCCGACGAGCAGATGGGCGAGCGTGAAGAGCCGAGCGCGGTGTTCAGCGAGCTGCGGTCGGCCGGGGCGGCCGGCTGACGGGCGTCGGCGGAGGAACTGCCCCGTCCCTACACTGCTGCGGGCCATGCGCGCGATCCAGCTTCAGGAGTTCGGTGGGGCCGAGGCGATGCAGCTTGTCGAGCTGCCCGACCCGGAGCCGAATGAGGGCGAAGTCGTGATCGACGTCGCACGTGCGGGGATCAACTTCGCCGACACCCACGTGACCAGGAACGACTACCTGGCCAAGCAGGAGCTGCCGCTGATCCCGGGCGGGGAGGTGGCCGGTCGCACCCCGGATGGGCGCCGGGTCGCGGTCCTGCTTCCAAACGGCGGTTACGCGGAGAAGGTCGCGGTCCCGGAGGCGGTGCTGGTCCCGGTGCCGGATGAGGTGACCGACGATCAGGCCGCCGCCCTGATGCTGCAGGGGCTCACCGCCCGCAGCCTGCTGCGGATCTCGGCGCGTCTGGAGAAGGGGGAATCGGTGGTGGTCGAGGCGGCCGCCGGGGGGACAGGCTCGCTTGCGGTGCAGCTGGCCAAGCGGATGGGCGCCGGCCGGGTGATCGCGCTCGCCTCCACGGAGCCCAAGCGCGAGCTGGCTCGGCGCCTGGGTGCGGACGTTGCGGTTGACTCTCGAGCCCAGGACCTCGAAGCCGCCATCCTCGAAGCGAACAACGGTGAGCCGGTGGATGTCGTGCTGGAGATGAGCGGCGGGGCGGCGTTCGAGGCCTGCCTTGAGGCGCTGGCGCCATTCGGCCGCCTGGTCACATATGGGCTCGCCTCGCGCGAGCCGGTCGAGGTCCGAAATGCAGACCTGATGCGGACCAGCCGCGCCGTGGTCGGCTTCTGGCTCATGCACCTGTTCGGGCGGCCGCAGGAGCTCAGGGCCGGGATCGCGGAGCTGCTCGAGGCCGTGGCCAAGGGCGAGCTCGAGGTGGTGATCGGCGGCACCTACCCGCTGTCGGAGGCCCGGCGAGCCCACGAGGAGATCTCGGCTCGGACCACCCACGGGAAGCTGCTACTGGATCCGAGTCGGTGAGCAGATTCAGCGACCTCGGGCTCTCCGAGGAGATCCTCACCGCCCTCGACGAGCTCGGCTACGCGGACCCCACCGCGATCCAGGAGCAGGCAATTCCGGAGCTGCTCGCGGGCCGCGACGTGATCGGCCAGGCACAGACGGGAACCGGCAAGACGGCGGCCTTCGGGCTGCCGATGCTCCAGTACCTCGACCCGGAGTCAGAGGAGACCCAGGCGCTGATCCTGACCCCGACCCGGGAGCTGTGCATCCAGGTGACCCAGGCGCTTCGGGCTTATGCCGAGCACCTGGACGTGGGCGTGATCGCGGTCTTCGGAGGCCAGGCGGTGAAGACCCAGCAATCGCGGTTGCGGGAGGCCGCCCATGTGGTCGTGGCAACCGTGGGCAGGACACTCGACCTGATCTCGCGCGGCTCGCTCGACCTGGCATCCGCTCGGTACGTGGTCCTGGACGAAGCGGACGAGATGCTCGATCTGGGCTTCATCGATGACGTCGAGCGGATCCTTCGGATCTGTCCCGCGGGCCGCCAGACCTCGTTGTTCTCGGCCACCATCCCGCCCCCGATCGAGCGCCTCGCCGATCGCTACATGTACGAGCCGATCACGATCAGGGTGACGCCGAAGCAGCTCACGGTCGACGCGATCGAGCAGGCCTATGTCGAGGTGGAGCCGCGGGGCAAGGTCGACCGGCTGATCGAGATCCTGAAGGCGGAGGAGCCCGAGCAGGCGATCATCTTCTGCCGGACCAAGATCGGCACGGCGCGGCTCGACGAGGCGCTGCGGGCGCGCGGGCTCCAGGTGAAGGCGCTCCACGGCGACCTCAGCCAGGGACAGCGCGACGGGGTGATGCTCGCCTTCAAGGACCACCGGCTGCGGCTGCTGGTGGCCACCGACGTCGCGGCGCGCGGGCTCGACATCGAGCACGTGACCCACGTGATCAACTACGACGTCCCCGACACGACCGAGCCCTACATCCACCGGATCGGGCGCACGGGCCGCGTCGGGCGCACGGGCCGCGCGATCACCTTCGTCACCCCCAAGCAGCGGGACGAGATCCCCCGGATCGAGCGCGAGGCGAAGACGACGATCGGCGAGTGGGAGCCGCCCGAGGAGCGGCTCGAGCACGCCCCCCGGCCGAGGCGACGCGAGCACGAGCCGGCGCCGAGTGGCGCCAGTCGGCCCGAGCCGGCGCCGGGCAACGGGCCCGTGAAGCTGTTCGTCAACCGCGGCCGGCGCAGCGGGATCGATGACGAGGACGTTCGCTGGGCGCTGGTCGAGGGCGCGGTGATCCCCGAGGATGCGATCGGCTCGATCAGGGTCCTGGACCGGTTCTCGTTCGTCGAGCTCGACGCGGAGCACGCCGCCCTGGCGCTCGAGCGACTCGAGGGCACGAAGCTGAAGGGAAAGCAGATCCGAGTCGAGTACGCGCGCGGCTGAGCGCCGCCCGGCCCGCATAAGCTGGCCCCGGCATGGTCCCGGCCGCACTGCTGGCGCTGCTCTATTTGATCTTCGAGCCGTCGAGCGCCGACCTGGCGGCACAGGCGTTTCGCTCGGACCTGTTCGCCGCCCACGGCTTCCTGATCTGGAACGACTACTGGTACGCAGGGCACTACCTCCCGTCCTACAGCGTCCTGTTCCCACCGCTCGGCGCGGCGCTCGGGCCGCGGGTGGTGGGGGCGCTGTCCGCAGTCGCGGCGGCAGCCCTGTTCGGTGCCCTGGCGAGGCACCGCTACGGTCCCCGGGCCCGGTTGGCGATCTTCTGGTTCGGGGCCGCCACCGCAAGCATGCTGATCGCGGGCCAGCTCACGTTCGCCCTCGGGGTGGCCCTGGGGCTCGGGGCGCTGCTCGCCCTTCAGCGCGGCCGGCCGTTGCTGGCGGTGGCGCTGGGTGCTCTGACGGGGTGTGCGAGCCCGGTCGCGGGGCTGTTCGTTGCTCTGGCTGGGGTCACGGTCGCGATCGCGCCCGGGTGGAGAGCCGGGGTGGCGCTCGCCGCCGCGACCCTGGCCCCGATCGCCGCTCTGGCTCTGGCCTTTCCGAGCTCCGGCTACTTCCCCTTCGTGGCGACGGCGTTTCTCCCCGTGCCCCTGTTCGCGTTCGCCGCGCTTGTCCTGGTCCCGGTCGAGGAGCGCTCGCTGCGGATCGGGGTGATCCTGTACGCGGCGCTCTGCCTCGGCCTGGCGCTCGTCCACACGCAGGTAGGTGCCAACGCCGCTCGCCTCGGCTCGCTGTTCGGCGGGCCGGTGCTCGCGCTGGGGCTTGCCGGTCGGCGGCCGCTGGCGCTCGGGCTGCTGGCCGTGCCGCTCCTGTACTGGCAATGGGCGGCGCCGGTTCGCGATCTCACCAACGCGGCTGGCGATCCGTCGGTGGAGGCCTCCTATTACGCGCCGCTGCTCGCCGAGCTCGAGCGGCGAACCGGGGGAGCCCCGGCCCGGATCGAGATCCCT
This sequence comes from uncultured bacterium, assembly GCA_963811625.1. Classification (GTDB taxonomy): domain Bacteria; phylum Actinomycetota; class Thermoleophilia; order Solirubrobacterales; family 70-9; genus AC-56. The sequence goes on from CAWERS010000005.1 coordinate 486,304, forward strand.
CCCACTCAGAATCGCTGGGAGGCCGATTTCGTCGCCCCGCGGCTTGCGATCGCCCGAGGGTGGCTGCGGCAGTCCGAATCCGAGGACTTCGGCCTGTTCACCGGTGACAACCTGACCCCGGCGGCCTACCGGGAGTGGCTCGACGAACGCGGGATCGCCTACGTCGCGCTCCCCGACGCGGACCCGGACTACCTGGCCGAGGACGAGGTGACCGTGATCCGAGATGCGCCCGGTTACCTTCGGCCCGTGTGGTCGAGCCGGCACTGGCGCCTGTACTCGGTTCGCGGGACACCGGGACTGGTGTCGCCGGCGAGTCAAGCTTCGGCCCCGGCGGGCTCCCGGGCGCGGCTGGTTCGGGTGGGGCCCGCGGACTTCACCCTCTCCGTGCGGGGACCGGGCGCCTTCCTGGTCCGCGTGCACCAGAACCGCTACTGGGTTGTCGGCTCGGGACGCGCCTGCGTGACCCGAAGCGGCGATTGGACCCTGGTCGAAGCCCGGGCGCCCGGGCCGGTCCGGGTGTCGGCCCGGTTCAGCCTCGCCGCCCTGTTCGGGCGCGACCGTCAATGCTCGGCATAGGCCTCGCGCTGGCGTCGAGCGTCGCCTGGGGGATCTCCGACTTCCTGGGTGGCCTCCAGAGCCGCCGAATCTCCGCGCTCACGGTACTGCTGGTCAGCCAGCCGGTCGGGCTCGTGCTCGCGCTGGGGGTCGCGATCGCAGTTGGGGGCGATTCGCTCTCGACCGAGCATGCAGCGATCGCCATTGGCGCCGGAGCCGCGGTGGTGCTGGCGCTTGGCGCCTTCTACCGCGCGATGGCTCTCGGCTCGGTGACGGTGGTGGCGACGATCGGTGCGCTCGGTGTGCTCGTGCCGGTGACCACGGGCCTGGCCCAGGGCGACCGACCGGCCGCGGTCCAGGCCGTCGGCGCGTTGGCCGGTGTAGTCGGCGTGGTGCTGGTCACGCGCCAGCCCGATCCCGAATGGCGGGTGGCCGGACGCGCCGCTGTGGGGCTGGCGGCTCTTGCCGCACTCGGATTCGGGGTGTTCTTCGTCGGGCTCGACGCGGCGTCCGGCCCCCAACCCGCGTGGACGATCGTCGCCGCGAGGGTGGGCGGGGTGGTGACGCTGCTGGTTGCTGCCGCCTTCGTTCGGCCCTCGATCAGGATTGAGCCCTCGCTGTTCCCGATCCTGGTCGCGATCGGTTGCTTCGACGTGCTCGCCAACTCTCTGTTCGCGATCGCGACCAATCACGGGCTGCTCTCGCTGGTGGCCGTGGCCGGGTCGCTGTACTCGGCCGTCACCGTCATCCTGGCTCGTTTCATCCTCCGGGAGCGCCTGGCGCCAATCCAGGCGACCGGGGTCGTCGTGGCGCTGATCGGTGTGGCGCTGATCGCAGCCGGGTCGTGACCCGACTAGCGAGCCCGCTCTTTGACCTCGAACCCGAGCAGCTCCTCCATTCGGGCGATCGTGTCCCCGGGCTCGCGGTGCAGGATCGCGGTCATTCCGACCGCCTCGGCGCCGGTGCAGTTCTCGCGCAGGTCGTCGACGAACACACAGCCCTCGGGCCTCTCCCCGAGCCGTTCGGCCGCGAGCAGGTAGATCTCGGGCTGGGGCTTGTGCAGGCCGACCTCCGCCGAGATCACGCTGGTGTCGAACAGCTCGTCGAGCAGCTGGCGATCGTAGTGCGAGGTGCTCCACGAGTTGGAGACGAGGCCCGTTCGGAGGCCGGCGGCGCGGGCGGCACGAACGGCGGCCACCATCGGCCCCGCCGGGGCCATGCCGCGGAACAGGCTGTCGATCAGGTCGGCGGCCTCGGAGAGCCCCAATCGGTCGGCGAATCGCCGTTCGAACTCGGCCTCCCGGAGCTTCCCCGTCTCAAGGGCGCGCAGGTCGACGAGCGCATCCGGGTCCTCACGGAAGAGGGTCTTCACGGCGTGCTCCTCAAGCCCCTTGTCGCGGCAAAAGTCCGCAAAGCTGTCCCACACAGAGGTCGTGAGCACCCCGCCGAAGTCGACCAGGAGGCTGGTGTGCTTCCTCTCGCCGCGCATAGGATCTGCCGTCATGGGCGACGAGGCTATCGATCGGCCAAGCCTGGAGGCCTGGTTTCGAGGCAACGTGCCGGGCGCCGAGCCCCCGCTCAGCTTCGAGCGCATCTCGGGCGGGCGCTCCAACCTCACCTACTTGGTCAACGACCACGCCGGCCGTCGTTGGGCGCTCCGGCGGCCGCCGCTCGGAAAGCGGCTCGCGTCCGCACACGACATGGCCCGGGAGCATCGGATCATCGCGGCCCTGCAGGGCACGGATGTGCCGGTCCCGCCGGTGGTCGGTCTGTGCGAGGACGACACTGTCAACGGCGCGCCGTTCTACGTGATGGAGTTCGTCGAGGGTCCCGTCCTGCGCTCACGGAGCGAGGCGGAGGCCAGCTTCGACGACGCCGAGCGCAGGGCGATCGGCGAGCGGGTCGTGGACACCCTGGTGGCGATCCATGCGATCGACCCGGACGGCGTCGGTCTGGGCGAGCTCGGGCGTAAGCAGGACTACGTTGCCCGTCAGCTTCGCCGCTGGCACGAGCAGTGGGAGAAGTCCAAGACGTCCGAGCTGCCGGTCATCGATGACGTGCACCGGCGCCTCGCGCAGCGCATCCCCGACCAGGGCCCGGCGACGATCGTCCACGGCGACTACCGCCTGGACAACATGATCCTCTCCCCTGCCGGCGGGGTGGCGGCGGTGGTCGACTGGGAGCTCTGCACGCTCGGTGACCCGCTCGCCGACGTTGGCTTGCTGCTGGTGTATTGGTCCGAGGCGGGCGACGAGTTCACGCCGCTGTTCGAGGCCCCGACCACCGCCGCCGGTTTCGCGTCGCGTGAAGAGGTGAGGGAGCGATACGCGAGCGGATCCGGGCGAGACCTCTCCGAGATCGACTTCTACGTCGCGCTCGCGTGCTGGAAGCTCGCCATCGTCCTTCAGGGCGTCTACGCACGCTACGCGGCGGGCCAATACGGCGAGTCCGACGAGGGCTTCGAGCAGTTCGCCAAGATCGTCGAGCGGCTGGCCGAGGGGGCCGACGAGGCCGAGCGACGGCTGGGCTGATCTAGGCCTTGGCCGGCTCGGGCCGGGAGGTGGCCGCGGCGCCGTCTGATCCCGATTCGGCCTCGGCCTCCTTGGCCCAGCGGTGGAGCTCGCGGCGGGCGATCACGACCTTGTGGACCTCGTCCGGTCCGTCGGCCACCCGCAGCATGCGCGAGAAGCGCCACATCCAGGCGAGCGGGGTGTCGTCTGACATCCCGAGCGCGCCGTGGACCTGGATCGCGCGGTCGAGCACGTCCATGACCACGTTGGCGGCCACGACCTTGATCATCGAGATCTCCTGCCGAGCCGCCCGCTTGCCGGCCGTGTCCATCTTCCAGGCCGCGTACAGGGTCAACAGCCGCGCCTGATCGACCTCCATCCTGGAGCGGGCGATGAAGTCCTGGACGAACTGCTTGTCGGCGAGCTTGCCGCCAAAGGTCTCGCGCTCGTTGGCGCGCCGGCTCATCAGCTCGATCGCCCGCTCCGCCGTGCCGACCGCGCGCATGCAGTGGTGGATCCGGCCCGGCCCGAGCCGGTCCTGGGCGATCACGAACCCGGCACCGCGTTCTCCCAGCAGGCTGGCGGCCGGCACCCGGCAGTTCTCGTAGCGGATCTCGCAGTGCCCCGGCCCGCCGGCGTGGCCCATCACCGACACCGGCCGAACCAGGTCGAACCCCGGGTTGTCGGTGGGGACGAGGATCATGCTGGCCCGCGCATACGGGTGCGCATCGGGGTCGGTGACGCACATCACGATCGCCAGCTCGGCGCCCACGGCGCCCGAGGTGAACCACTTGTGGCCGTTGATCACCCACTCGTCGCCGTCGAGCTCGGCCAGGGTCCTCAGGGTCGTGGGATCGGAGCCGGAGACCTCGGGCTCGGTCATCGAGAAGCAGCTTCGGATCTCGCCCTCGAGCAACGGCCGAAGCCACTGATCGCGCAGCCCCTCGCTTGCGTGCTCGGCGAGGATCTCCATGTTGCCCGTGTCCGGCGCGGCGCAGTTGAAGGCCATCGGTGCCAGCGCGGGACTGCGTCCCATCTCCTCGCAGAGCACCCCGTACTCCCAGTTCCCCAGCCCGGCGCCGTAGCGCTCGTCGGGCATGAACAGGTTCCAGAGGCCCTCCTGGCGGGCCCGCTCGCGGATCTCGACCAGCACCTCCGGATAGGGCGTGCCCGGTCCCACCTCCGCGTCCAGGGCCTCCATGGCCTCCAGCTCGACCGGGTAGACGTGCTCGTCCATGAAGGCGCGAATCCGGTCCCGCAGCTCCTCGACCCGACGGCCTACTTCGAACTCCATGCGTGTCAGCCTAATGCAGAGGGGCTGGCGGCAAAGGGCGGGGTAGGGGAGGCGCCGCGGCGTGTTGAAGCGCTGAGGGTGTCACCCGTCGGAGCTAGCGACGAAGTCGCGATAAGGGAGAGTACGACCTGCCGCCACGCAACAGGCCCTAACCCGCCGACACCGGACGCGAAGCGGAGGATGTCGGTGGAGTTATTCACGACCTGCCGCCACGCAACAGGCCCTAACCCGCCGACACCGGACGCGAAGCGGAGGATGTCGGTGGAGTTATTCACGACCTGCCGCCACGCAACAGGCCCTAACCCGCCGAAAACGTAGGCGAAGCCGAGGCTTTCGGCGGAGTTATCCCTACCCAGCCGGTGCCGGTGCGTGCTGAGCTTTCTCGGCGAGTTGGCGCTGGCGCTGACGGTGGAGGCCGATCTGGACGGCGAACATCCCCCCGATCGTGAGTGCGGCGACGGCCAGCGACGGCACCACCACCGATACCGGCGGTTGCTCCTTGGCGATCAGGGTGATCGACGCAGCGATCATCACCGTCCCGAGGGCGCCGCGGAGAAATCCCTGCGGCACTCGGACGGCGAAGTGGGTGCCGAGCAGGACCCCGGGGATCGAGCCGAGGAGGATGTTGGCGGCGAGCCCGAAGTCCACGTTCCCGCCAACCCAGTGGGCCAAGCCGGCGGCCCAGAGCAGGATCGCGGCGTGGAAGACGTCGGTGCCGACAACCCGCTGCGGGGTGAGGCGGTAGACGACGATCAGCACGATCGCGATCACGGTGCCGCTGCCCGCCGAGGTGAGGCCGATCACGAAGCCGGTCGTGGCTCCGGTGATCACCGCGGCCACGATGTGGCGGCGGTACAGATGCATGGCGCTGCGCTCGGGGATCACGTCGCGCAACAGCAGGCCGCGAACCAGGGTCGCTATCCCGACCACCATCAGGGCGGCCCCGAGCATCCCGAGGACGAGGTGGTTGACGTCCTCCTCGCCGTAGGCGTTCTGGAGCACCTCGATCAGCCACACCCCGGCGATCGCCGAGGGCACGCTGCCGACCGCGAGCCAGAAGGCGATCCCGCGATGCACGGTGCCGTGCCTGAGGTGTCTCCAGCCGCCGGCGGTCTTGGTGACCGCGCCATAGAAGATGTCGGTGCCGACCGCGGTCACCGGCTGCACCCCGAAGAGCAGGATCAGGAGCGGGGTCATCAGGGAACCACCGCCCATACCGGTCATGCCGATCAACATGCCGACGCCGAAGCCGAATACGACGATTACTGGATCCATTGCCTGGGGGTGGTGACGGCGGCCGGCGCACCTCGAGCCGAGCCTTTCCGGCCTTTGTTGACCGTTTTAGTGACGAACGCAGGAACGATCGTAGCGGAATCGACGGCGACCGGCCCGATTCCGGGTCAACTTCGGGCGAGGCCCTGCCTAGCGGACTTCCCAGGCGTCCGGGTCGGCGATCAGCCGCTTGACCCGCCGGGGCAGCTTGCCGCTCGTGAGGTCGGCCAAAGTCGTCTTCTCGAGCACCTCACGCAGGTTCGCTCGCACCGCCACCCACACGTCGCGGAGATGCTCCGCCGCGCCCGGGTAGTGGGTCGCCTCCGGGGCCGAGTCCTGGATGTTCGCCAGCGGGCCCTCGACCGCGCGGATCACGTCCGCCACGGTGATCTCCTCGGCCGGCCGGGCGAGCCAGTAGCCCCCCCGCGCCCCTCGACGGGCGCGCACCAGCCGTGCGTGCTTCAGCTCCAGCAGGATGTGCTCCAGGAACTGAAGCGGGATCTCCTGTGCCTCGGACAGCTGCTCCCCCTTTATCGGCTGCCCGTCCGGGGACGCGGCCAGCTCGGCGGCGGCCCGAACTGCGTAGTCGGCTTTGGCGGTGATCCTCATCTCAGGCCGGCGCGCGCGTGATTCCGAAACAATGACCCGCTCGATGATCGACTTGCAGGCACACTCGACCGTATCGGATGGACAGCTCGAGGCGTCGGCGGTCGCCAGGGCGGCGGCCGACGCAGGGGTGAGCGTGATGTCGCTGACCGACCACGACGCCGTCGCCGGCGTACCGGCGGCGGTCGCCACCGCGACGGAGGCGGGCATCGAGTGCGTACCGGCGGTCGAGCTCTCCTGTGTGCACAAGTACTCGGACGACCTGCACATGCTCGGCTATTGGGTCGACCTCGACGCGATCGGCCCTGCCTGCGAGCGCGCGCAGCAGGAGCGCATCAACCGCGCCCGGGAGATCATCGAGCGGTTGAACGCGGTCGGGGTCGAGGTCAGCTTCGAGGCGGCGATCGCCGAGGCGGGCGCCGCCGACTCGATCGGGCGCCCCCACATCGCGCGAGCCGCCGGCGCGGGCCCCGATCTCGGGCCCTTCTTCGAGGAGTACCTGGTCCCCGGCGCAAGGGCCTTCGTGCCGCGCCGGTGGCCGACGGCGGAGGAGGCGGTCGAGCTGATCCACGCCGCGGGTGGCGCGGCGGTCGTCGCTCATCCCTACTGGGACGTGTCCGAGCCGCAGCAGGTCCGCGACCTGGTCGTGACGCTGGATGGCGAGGTGGGGCTCGAGGGGATCGAAACCTTCTATCCCCCGCACACCAGGGAGCAGACCTCCCACTGCCTGGCGCTCTGTGACGAGGTCGGGTTGGCGCCGACGGGATCCTCGGACTTCCACGGCCCCACGCACAAGACCTTCTCTCGCTTTCTCGCCTACGACACCTATGGGCTGGGCGAGCCTCAAGTGCCCCCCAAGCCATAGGCCACCAACGGCTAGGCGGGAGGGATCAGGCCTTGGCCCTCTAGGTAGTCGAGGATCTGCTGCGCGGATTCCTCGGGCGACTGCTGTTCGGTCTCGATCACGAGCTCGGCGTTCTCCGGCGGCTCGTAGGGATCCGAGACTCCGGTGAATTCCTTGATCTCCCCCGACCGCGCCTTGGCGTAGAGGCCCTTGACATCGCGTCGCTCGCACTCCTCGACCGAGGCCTTCACGTAGGCCTCGATGAAGCGGCCGTCCATCTTCGTCCGCGCTTCGTCGCGAAGCTCGCGGTAGGGCGAGATCGCGGCGGTGATCACCGGCACCTCGTTGCGCGACAGCAGGTCGGCCACGAATGCGACCCGGCGAATGTTGGTGTCGCGGTCCTCCTTCGAGAACCCGAGCCCCTTGGAGAGGTTCTGACGGACGATGTCTCCGTCGAGCACCTCGAGCTTGGAGCCGCGCCTGCGGAGCTCCTTCACCAAGACGTTGGTGATCGTCGTCTTGCCCGATCCGGAGAGCCCCGTGAACCAGAGGCAGAAGCCCTTCTCAGCGGCCATCGGTCGCCGACTCCTTTCTGTATGCGTCGATCAGGATCTCTGCCACCTCTTCCCTGGTGAACTCGTGCGGCGGGGTCTCTCCGCGGGAGAGCATCTCGCGGACCTTGGTGCCCGACAGGAACAGGTGCGACTCCTGCGGATGCGGACAGGTCTTGTCCGACGCCATCCCCTCGCAGTCGTGGCACCAGAAGGTGTGCTCGAAGAACAGCGGCTCGATCCCGAGCTCGCCGAGGTCGATGTCGTCGAAGATCCGCTGCGCGTCGTAGGTGCCGTAGTAGTCGCCGACCCCGGCGTGGTCTCGCCCGACGATGAAGTGGGTGCAGCCGTAGTTGCGGCGGATGATCGCGTGCAGCACCGCCTCGCGCGGCCCCGCGTAGTGCATCTTCGCCGGGTTGACGCCGAGGATCACGCGCTCCGGGTGGTAGTACTTGTCCATCAGGATCTCGTAGCAGCGCATCCGCACGTCGGCCGGGATGTCGCCCTGCTTCGTCTCGCCGATCAGCGGATGCAGGAAGAGCCCGTCGGAGACCTCCAGCGCGGCCTTGGTCAGGTACTCGTGGGCCCGGTGGATGGGGTTGCGGGTCTGAAAGGCGACGATCCGCTTCCAGCCGCGGTCCGCAAACGCCTTCCTCGACTCCTCCGGGGACAGATACCGGCGCGCGAACGCGTCCTCGTGGTCCGGCAAGGCGGCCGCCTCGATCGAACCGGCAAGGCACCGCGAGCCCTCGCGGCGAATCGCGGCCACGCCCGGATGCTCGTCGTCGGTGGTCCGATACACGAGCTCGGCCTCGGCTTCGATGTCGCGCTCGAAGACCTCGCTCACCTCCAGCCGCCCGAGGCGCTTGCCGTTCGGCGCGGTGAGCTCGACCACGTCGCCCGCCGACGCCTCGAGATCCGTGGCCAGGGTGATCGGGATCGACCAGATCTCGCCGCTTTCGAGCCGCATCCGCTCGCACACCGAGCGCCAGTCGCCGGCGCCCATGAACCCCTCCAGCGGCGCGAAGCCTCCGTTTGCGAGCAGCTCGAAGTCGGAGGTCTGGCGGGCGCTGAGGGTCAGCGCCAACGCCGTCTCCGGGCTACCCATTTATTCCGCACTCGGACCGGTCGGTTCCGGCCCAGCGGCCGGCGCGATCGCTCTCACCCTCGCCGGGCTTCGAGGTGCAGGGCATGCATCCGATCGAGGGATAGCCCTGGTCGTGGAGAGGGTTGTACGGCACGTGATGCTCCTTGATGTGGTTCCAGATTCGCTTGTCGTCCCAGTCCGCCAGCGGGTTCAGCTTCCAGAGCCCGAAGCGCTTGTCCCAGCCGAACTTGGCAGCCGTGGCTCGGGTCTCCGAATCGACCCTGCGGATTCCGGAGACCCAGCACTCGGCGCCGTCGAGCGCCTCGCGCATCGCCTCCACCTTGCGGATACCGCAGCAGGCGTCCGGATCGCGGCGCCAGAGGTTAGCGCCATGCAGCTCCTCCTGCTCGGCGAGAGCGATCCCGGCGTAGCGATGGAACCGGACCCTGTAGTGCTCGGCGAGGGCATCCCGCGTCGCGTAGGTCTCTGGGAACAGGAGCTCGGTGTCAAGGTAGAAGAAGCGGGCGCCTGGATCGACCCGATGCGCGATGTCGACCATCACCGAGCTGGTCTTCTGGAACGAGACCGCAAAGCGCAGGTTCGACTGGAAGGTCTCCACCGCCCAGGCGATCGCCTCGTCGGCACCCATGCGCTCGACCTCGGCCGAGATCTCCTTCGGGTTCACCACTTGGCCGTTGATCGTAGGGAGCTTCCTCGGATGCCCGTTGCCATTGTCGGCAGCGGACAGCGCCTCGCCCTCGTGCAGCGGGCGAGGCCGCTCCAGGGGCGGGGTGCGGGTGGCGAGTGGCGAATCCGTCAAACCGCGCACTCTCCCTCGCCGCGCTCGACCCTGTAGGGGTCGGAGCGGCTCCAGTCGATGAAGTCGTTCATGGTCTCGAGGCTGAACTCGACCGGCATCGCCAGATCCTTGACGCGCTCCTCGAAGGGGTCGGTGCCGACCCGCTCCACGAAGGCGTTGAACTCCTCGCCATCGGCGCGCTCGTCCTCGTAGAAGCGCACCCAGCGCTCCACCGCATCGGGCACCCGCTTGGCCGGCAGGCGCGCCTTCAGCCGATGGCCGTAGATGATCTCCCCGCCCTCGTAGTTGCCGCCCAGGTGCGCGATGTAGGCCGGGATTTGGCGCTCGCCGACCTTGATCGAGGCGCCGTAAAAGCCGATGCTCGCGATGTGGTGCTGGGCGCACCCGTTGGGGCAGCCGCTCATCTTCACGTGGATCTGCCGGGTCAGCGGGTCGTCCACGTCCATCGCCTCGAGCCGTTCCTGCACGGCCCGGTTGAGGCCCATCGAGCTGGTGATCCCGAGCTTGCAGCTGTCGGTGCCGGGGCAGCTGACCACGTCCGTGATCTCGCGGGGCCCCGGATCGCCCAGGCCCAGCTCGCGAAGCCCCCGCCAGACGTCGTAGACGGACTCGTCTCGCACCCAGCGGAGGACGAAGTTCTGCTGCACGGACGTACGCGCGTAGCCGCCGGTGTGCTCGCGCATGATCTGCGCCAGGCCTCGAAACTGCTCGGGAGTCAGGTCGCCACGGGTCACCTTTACCTCGACCGAGCTGAAGCCCTGCTGGCGCTGAGGCTTGACGTTGGCGAGGCGGTAGCGATCGAACTCGGAGCGATCGCCGTTCGGGCTCCCGGGCACGGGCGGGGGCGGGGGCGCCTTGGCCTCCTCGTCGTCGATCAGCTTCAAGCGCTCGACGTCGAAGTCGCGCTCGGCGGCCCAGTCGCCCTCGAGCTCCTCCTCGACCATCGTCCGGAAGGCATCGATGCCGACCTTGTCGATCAGCACCTTGATCCGGGCGCGGGCGCGGTTCTCGCGCAGCCACTCCTGGCGGTCGAAGATCCGCCAGCAGGCTTCGGCGACCTTCAGGTAGTCGCCGTTCTCGAGCTCGACGAACTCGTACAGCGTGGGGGCGATGCGGGGCATGATCGAGGTGCCGCCTCCGACCCGGATCTCGACCCCGCGAACCCCGTCGCGGAGCCGCGGGATGAAGCCGATGTCGTGGATTCCGGTCATGGCCACGTCCTCGTCGGTGGCGGTGAATGCGGTCTTCACCTTGCGCGGCATCAGCTGGGTCACGGGATGGCGCACGAAGTAGCGGACGTAGGCCATCGCGTAGGGCGTGATGTCGAACAGCTCGCCCTCGCAGATCCCGGCCCACGGATCGCCGGTCACGTTGCGGATCGTGTTGCCGCAGCCCTCGCGAGAGGAAAGGCCGGAGTCGCTGATCAAGCGGATGAACTTGGCCGCGTCCTCCAGCGGCATGTGATGGATCTGGATGTTCTCGCGGGTCGTGATGTGGCCCTTGCGAAGTGGCGCCCATCTCTCGATCGCGTCCGCGAACGCGTCGAGTTGCTCCGGGGTGATCCCGCCTAGCGGCAGCTTGACGCGGATCATCTGCACGTCCGGTTGGCGCTGGCCGTAGACGCCCTGCTTGAGGCGGAAGCCGATGAACTTGTCCTCGGGGGTCTCTCCCCGGGCGAACTTCCCCGCTTCGGTGTCGAAGTCGTCGAACTCCCGCTCGAGGACCGGGATCACGTGGCCGGGCACGTTCTCGTAGCGTTCCGGGTTCTCGAGCGAGCCGACCCGCCCCTTGCCGGGCTGGTTCGACTCACTCACTTTGAGTTCGTGCTCGGCGGCGATCCTGTCAGCCGCCGACCGCTGCTCGACCGCCGTCGGCTCCATGCGACCGCATATTACACAAATCCTGACCGGCTTTAGGGCATTTACCCGGAGTCAGCCCAGCGTCGGCGGGGCCCCCGGAGCCGCGTGGGGCTGGCTGGGTAAGGGGGCACCCGTGAACTGAGTCCCGTCGCGTCCGTCCTCCGGACACCATGGGACAGAGTTCGGCACCCGCTCGGTCGGATCGGCCAAGCATGTCCCCTTGCGTCCGTCCTCCGGACATTCCGGGACATAGTTCGCGTCGTCCGGGTGACGCGGGCGCCGGCGCAGGACACGCAGCCGCCGCTGCGCCACCCAGCTCAGCCAATGGCGCTCTGCGGCAACGCCCGCGCGCTAGTCGATGTCGGTGCTTTCGATCAGGAACGCGACCCTCACGTGGGCGCGGTACTCGTCGAGGTTCTCGCCCCTGATGCCGGTGCTGACGATGTCCACGGCGCGGATGTTTCGAAGTGAGCTCTGCGCCTGCTTCAGGGCCTGCATCGCAGCGTCGTCGGTCGACGTCTTCGAGCTGCCCACCAGCTCGATGATCTTGACTACGGCCACTCTCTCCTCCAGTCTGGTCGGTGTTCGCGTGTTCTATCCGGAACGCGGCTCCCGGGCAAGCCCAACCGATCGCGAGACGCCCTCCTCGAGCGCCGCGCGCTGCCACGGGCTCGGCTCCGGGCGGGCTCGCGGCCGCGCCGACGCCGTGTCGGCCAGGAACCGCTCCAGGGCGGCGACCACGGCCGCGGCCTCGCTCGCGGACGCCGGCTCGGTCAGCAACTCGATGCTCGGCTTGGGCGGTCGGCGCTCGCCGTTCCTCGCCATCGGCCCAATCTAACCGGATCGCCCTGATCGCGCGACGGGATCGCTGCCGGGCAAGGGTCGGCGGGCGCCTGTAGCTTTGGCCGGTGCTGAGGAGGAAGCGCGGGGCGCGCAATCCACCGGCCGCTCGCTCCAGCGATGCGGGCGCTTCTCCCGGGTTGTCGCCGATCCTGGTCGACAGCACGGGCCGCGACGGCAGCACGCTGATGATGCGCCTGCTGGCGACCTCCCCGGGGATCGCCGTGCCCGGCCCCTACCCGTACGAGCGGAAGTACTTCGCCTACCTGTGGCGCTGGGCGCGGATGCTGGAGCGCACCGACCGAAGCGACTTCTGGACCGGGGGCGACCTCGGTTCGCTGCGGTGGGACGCCGGCAAGCCGCTGATCGGCCCCCCGCCCTGGTCATCCCCGCTTCTGCGCGGCGAGGCCGATGGCGAGCCGCCGATGTCCCGGTACGCGTTCGACCTGGTCTGGCGCGAGTTCAGCCGCCGATCTGCAGCGCAGCTGCAAGCCGAGGGCGGCGACCCCCAAGCGGATGTCCGCTACTACGCCGAGAAGCATCAGGAGACCTGGCTCGTCGATCTCGACCGGCTGCCACCGGTGACGGTGCTGGTCCTGCTTCGCGACCCGCGGGACGTCTTCGTGTCCTTTCAGGCCTTCGACGCCAAGCGCAGACGCGAGGGGGCGGGCAGGTTCGTGGGAGCCGTGCCGGCGCCGGGGGAGAGCGAGGCCGAGAGGATCGACCGCTTCATCGCCCACGAACGCGATCGCATGCGCTGGATCGCTCGCTTGCCGAAAGGCGAGGGCTTCCCGGTGTTTCGGTACGAGGACCTGGTGGGTGACCTCCCCGGCCAGGCGCACAGGCTGGAGGAGCTGCTCTCGGTCGGCTTCGATCCCGGCGCGGTGGCGGACGACCTGGGGCTGCCGAGCGAGCACGTCAGCGCGGAGTCGCCCGAGGCCTCGATCGGTCGCTGGCGACGTGAGCTCGAGGCCGACCTCGGGCGGCGCTTCGAGAACGAGCTCGGCGAGGAGCTCCAGGCGCTGGGCTACGAGCTAGCCCCATAACCTGAGCCGGTGGCGGATGTCCCGGTTCTCGGTCAAGCGGCGGTGCTGGCGGCGGTCAGTCCTGCGGATGCGATCGAGCGCACCCGCCGGGCCTTCGAGCGACACGCCCGCGGGGAGTGGGAGATGCCGGCCAAGGTCTACCTGGGGGCGCCGCCGAACGGCGACTTTCGCGCCATGCCGGCAAGCGGCGACGGCTTCGCGGTGCTCAAGTGGGTGACATCGTTCCCGGGCAACCCGGAGCGCGGCCTGCCGGTGGTCGCCGGAGCGCTGCTGCTCTCGAACGCCGAAACCGGCGAGCTGCTGGCGATCATCGACTGCGCCTCGATCACCTCGCTGCGAACGGGGGCAGGGGCGGCGCTCTCGGCACAGGTCCTGGCGCCCGATCGGGCCGCCTCGGCGGGGATCATCGGCTGCGGCGTGAACGGAGCCTGGGCGGGGCGCTGCCTGGCCGCCGCCGGCTACCGGAACGGCGTCTGCACCGATCGGCGCCCGGAGGCCGCCGCGACGCTCGCGGACGAGCTCGGCTGGGCGGCGGGTGATCGCTCCGAAGCCGCCGCACAGGACGTGGTGGTGACGATCACGCCGGGTCGCGAGCCCGTGATCCTGGAAGCCGACCTTCGCCCCGGACAGCACCTGGCCGTACTCGGCGCGGACGCCAGCGGGAAGGCCGAGGTGGAGCCTGCGGCATTGAGCCGCTGCCGGCTCTTCTGCGACGAGCGAGAGCAGGCCGCCGCGGGAGGCGAGCTCGCAGGCGCCGTCGCCGGCGGGATCGTCTCGGCCGCGGACGTGACCCAGCTCGGCGACGTCCTCAGCGGCGCCGCCGAGGGCCGCTCCTCGCCCGAGGAGGTGACCCTGTTCGACTCCACCGGGTTGGCGATCCAGGACCTGGCCCTCGCCCGGGCGGTGTACGAGTGCTGGCGGAGTGAGGAAGTGGAAGCGCAGATGGTGGCCCTGTAGGCCTACCCGGCGAGGCCGCAGACCGTGACCGGGTCGTTCGAGGCCACGGTCACCCGCCAGGGCAGCGCCAGGCCGCTGGCCGGCAGGCGAAGCACTCCGACCCGGCCGTGCCGAGGGCGTCTCAGCTGGGCGCCCGGGGGCTCTGCGAATCGCCCCACCAAGACGGCGGTATTGCTGATCTCGGGAGCCCGAAGCTGCAGCCCGCCGCTGGGTGCGGTGAGCTCGGCGAGCTCGACCGCGGTTTGCGTCGGGGTAGGGGGCAGGCCGCGAAGCGCCCGCTTCAGCTTCAGCTGCGGCGACGGGTCGGGGATCAGCGGCACCGCCGACCCGGATGCCGCGCCGGCGGGGCCGGGTGGCCGCAGCAGCAAACAGCCCTGGCGCGCGGCGGCTCGGCCCGACAGCGCTCGAACCATCTTCGGCGTGGGCCCGGCGGCGGGCGGCTGCCTGGTCTCCTTCACCGCGACCTCAAGGGATCCGGCAAGAGCCGCGTCGGCGTTCTGACGCTCGACCGGCGGGGCCGATTGCAGGGTGGCGGGGGAGTCCGCGACCGATCCATACGAGCTCGCGGCCTGAACGTACTGTCCCGCCGTGGGGGCGAATTCATCGGGTTTGAAGCCGGGGTCGAGCGCCGGCCCCGCGATCTCGTAGGCGCTGTACTGGCCCAGCGCTTCCTGGGACTTCTCGCGCGCGAACCCACCACCATCCCTCATCTGGCCGAGGTTGTAAGCGAGGCCGAGCAGGACCACCGCGGTCAAGGCCACGGCTGCCCAGACGCGAGGTCGCACGAGCGCCGCCAGCTCGACGACCACGAGGAGGAAGAGCACGCCCTCCGGATACAGGTATCGAACCTCCTCCGGCGAGCGAAGCCCCCCGCCCGGCGAGAGTCGGGTGGAGGCCATCAGCACGGCCAACGCGGTCAGCGCGGCCCAGAAGCTGGACGGAGCCCGGCGCCGCCAGATTGCCGCTGCGGCGATAACCCCGGCGAACAGGAGGGCGGCGACGATCTGGGCGATGGCCTGGTCGAAGGTTGGCTCGCCGAGCACTCCGGCGAGGCCCGATACGTGGGCCGTGATCGAGGTCCAGGAATCGATCGTAAACCGCACCACATCAATCGGGTGCGTGGGGATGAACGACTCGGTGGTCGGGGAGCGGAGGAACAGCCACCAGGCGCCGAACACGGCCGCTGGGATTGCGAGCAGCCAGAGGCTGGACCAGCGCTGAGGCGAGGGTCGAGCGATCACCAACACGCCGCCGGCGGCCAGGAACGAGAGCCCGATCGGGTGCGACGCCACCGAGGCGGTGAGCAATGCCGCCGCACCGACGTCGCCGCCGCGGTCACGCCGCTCGAGCGCGATCAGGGCCCCGAGCCCACAGGAAAGTGCGATCAAGGACGGGATGCGGATCGCCGTAATCAGCGTCTCCCAACCGGAGCCGAAGAAGAGCAGCAGCACGGTGGGCGGGAGCGCCAGCAAAGCGCCCACCCGTCGGCGCGCCAGGACGAAGAACAGGCCTCCGCACAGCAGCACCAGCGCCGTCACTACCAGCCGGTACGGGACATCCTCGGCGAGGCCGAAGAGGTTGAACATCGCGTCGTACAGGAGCAGGGGCACGGCGACGAAGTACTTGTTGGGCGGCGAATGGAAGATGGCATGCCCGAACGGCTCGCTGGCGAGCCGGGCCGCATAGCCCAGCTCATCGCCCCGCACCGTTTGGCCGCGGCTCTCGTACAGGAGCACGATCGCGGCAGCCACCATCGCCCCTCCCAACAGCGCCAGCGGCAGGGCTCGAGGCATGGTCCGGGCGCCGAGCCCCGACGGGCGCTCCGGCGCGTTCACAGGGGGATGTTTCCGTGCTTTCGCTTCGGCTGCTCGACCCGCTTGGTCTGGAGGGTGCGCAGCGCGCGGATCAGCTTCGGGCGGGTCTGGTGGGGGACGATCACGTCGTCGATGTAGCCGCGCTCGGCCGCCGAGTAGGGGTTGGCGAAGCGAGCCTTGTAGTCCGTGATCAGCTTCTCGCGCCGCTCGTCCGGCGTCGGCGATCCCTGGATGTCGCGCCGGAAGATGATGTTCACGGCGCCCTCCGGTCCCATCACCGCCACCTCCGAGGTCGGCCAGGCGAAGTTGAAGTCGGCCAGCATGTGCTTGGAGGCCATCACGTCGTAGGCGCCGCCATAGGCCTTGCGCGTGACCACGGTCAGCTTCGGCACCGTGGCCTCGGTGAACGCGTAGAGGAGCTTGGCGCCGTGGCGGATGATCCCGCCCCACTCCTGCGAGGTCCCGGGCAGGAAGCCGGGGACGTCGGTGAAGGTGATCAACGGGATGTTGAAGGCGTCGCAGAAGCGAACGAAACGGGCCCCCTTGACGGAGGAATCGATGTCGAGGACCCCCGCCAGGTGCCGGGGCTGGTTGCCGACCACGCCGACCGGATAGCCGTCGAGGCGGGCGAGGCCGACCACGATGTTCTGCGCCCAGTGCTGGTGGACCTCGAAGAAGTCGCCGTCGTCGACCACCAGCGAGATCACGTCCCGCATGTCGTAGGGCTTCGAGGGGTCGTCGGGGACGATCGTGTCGAGCGCCTCGTCGGCCCGGTCCGGATCGTCGAGGGGGTCAGTGCGGGGCGGCAGCTCGAGGTTGTTCAGCGGCAGGAACGACATCAGGTAGCGGACGTCCTCCAGGCACTGGTCCTCGTCGTCGGCGGCGAAGTGCGCCACGCCCGACTTGGTGTTGTGGGTCATCGCCCCGCCAAGCTCCTCGAACGTCGGCTCCTCGCCGGTGACCGTCTTGATCACGTCGGGCCCGGTGATGAACATGTGAGAGGTCTCCTTGACCATGAAGATGAAGTCGGTCATCGCCGGCGAGTACACGGCGCCGCCGGCACACGGACCCATGATCAGGCTGATCTGCGGGATCACTCCGGAGCACTGCACGTTGCGCACGAAGACGTCGCCGTAAGCGCCGAGCGAAACGACCCCCTCCTGGATCCTCGCCCCACCGGAGTCGTTGATGCCGATCACGGGCGCGCCGATCTTCGCGGCCAGGTCCATGATCTTGCACATCTTCTCGGCCATCACCTCGCCGAGCGAGCCCCCGAAGACGGTGAAGTCCTGCGAGAAGACCGCTACCGGACGGCCGTCGATCGTTCCCCAGCCGGTGACCACCGCATCCCCCCAGGGACGGCGCTTTTGCATCTCGAACTCGTAGGTGCGGTGACGGACGAACGTGTCGAGCTCCTCGAACGATCCCGGGTCGAGCAGCTTTTCCACCCGCTCGCGAGCGGTCAGCTTGCCCTTCTCGTGCTGCTTCTCGACCGCCTCCGAGGACGCCGAGTGGACCGCCTGCTCGCGCAGCTCCCTCAGGTAGGCGAGCTTCTCCTCGTGGGTCTCGGGAAACTTCTCGCGCACCGCGCCCGCGATTCTATGCCCGCTCAGGGGGCGGCCGACTCCGCCTCGACTACCTGCTGAACGCGACCTGGACGTCGAACGGCTCGACGGTGGCGCAGTTGATCAGCTCGAGGTAGTAGTAGTAGCGCCGGTTGTTGATCCTGTCGCCCTTGACGGTGTCGTCGCTGAACTTGCGCATCGTGTTCGTGACCGCGCCCTGACTCTGAGTGCTCGCCATCACCGTGTAGCCCTTGAACTGGGGGCTGAGGCCCGGCTCGACCCGCTTGCGGATCATGAACACGTAGGTTCCGTCGTCGCCGTCGTTGTCGTTGACGAACAGCGACAGCCGCTTCACGCGGGCGTTCTGGGGCAGCTGCACCCCCTCGAGGAAGCTTCCCCGGGTGGTGTTCAGGTCTCCCCTGTTCTCGGAGCCGAGCTCGGGAGCCGCGTCGTCGTTGATCACCGGCGCCGCGCACACCGAGCTGCCCATGTTGTTGTGGGTCGAGTCCTTGGCCGGGGTGAATGCCGCCGCGGGATAGTCGACCACGGTGGTGCGATTCCCGGCGGCCGTGACTCGGGAGACGATCAACCAGGCGAGCGCCCCAGCGGCCAGCAGTGACATGCCGACCAGCGCTACCGCACGGCGGTCCCGGCTTCCCAGGAGGCGTTGACCCGGCACCCGCCGATCTTATTGCGGATCGGCCGCCGCCGCCGGCCTTGTCACGAGGCTGAGCCTGTGGCCCGGCCGACGACCGCCGAGGTCGCCTCGACCACCCACGGGTCGAGCTCGCCGCCCCCCGCCGCCCGAAGCTCGGCGATCGTCGCATCCGCCCGCGCCGGACCCCGGTCCGGCAGGGTGGCGAGCAACGATGTCGCACGCGCACGCGACCCGGATGATTCGAGCCTCGAGCGGGATTTCGTCCCCGACCATGCCCAAGGGCCCCCCGCCGTCGAAGCGCTCCCCGGCGGTGCCGATCCATCGACAGGGCCGCTCCGGAATCGCGGCGCCCTCGGCGAGCCGCGCTCCGTTGGCGTGGTGCGAGGCGACCAGCGCGGCCTCCTCGGCATCGAGCAGGTGCCGCGGGCGGGTCAGCAGCGCCACGGGCAGGTAGACAATCCCCACCTCGTGCAGCCGGGCGGCCTCGCGCACGACCTCGGCGCCGGGCCGATCGGCGCCCAGCTCGGCCGCGATCGAGAAGGCGTAGGAGGCGGTTGCGTCGGCGTGTTCGCGCGAGCTCGGCAGGTGGCGCTCCAGGGCGTCGAGCAGGGTCGCGCCACGCTCGGCGACCAGCGCCGCCTGGCTCACCTCGCGCTCCGACCCGGAAGACGTATCAACCGGACGTCGCTGGACGCCGGCCCGGAGATCCGAGCTCATCGAGGAGTCGCTCCAGTGCCTCGCCGGCCCCGGCGCCGTCGAGCCGCGAGTGCCACGCGGTGATCGCAACCGCGGTCCCGAAACCCCTTTCAGCCAGCTGCAACGCGATCTGGGCGTCGCCGGTGCCGGGCTCGGCGGTCCGCCAGGCGAGCACCCGCTCGGGCTCGCGAGCGGTCACCTCGATCCCGATCCGCCGCTCGGCGCCCACCAGGCCGGCCATCCACGACTCCATGCGGACAAGATCGTCCGCCAACTCCCAGAGCTCGGGGGCAGACTTGACCAGGGTCCGGTTCGCCTTCGATTCCATCAGCCTGGGCTTCGGTCATCTGCGGGCGACTCCTGCATCGCCGCACAGGCCACCCAAAGGCTAGAAGAACGCTCCACCCTCGTACTCGCCGAACACGTCCCGCATC
This sequence comes from uncultured bacterium, assembly GCA_963811625.1. Lineage (GTDB taxonomy): Bacteria > Actinomycetota > Thermoleophilia > Solirubrobacterales > 70-9 > AC-56. The sequence goes on from CAWERS010000005.1 coordinate 505,712, forward strand.
GCCCCGCACACCTCGCCGATCGAAGCCCCACCGCTGAGCGCCGCCCTGATCGGGTGCAGGAGGTTGCCGTCGCCACCCGCGACCTCGCGCAGCTCCTGCAGCCGCGAGGCGACGAGATCGGAGTCCCGGGACTCCTTGAACGCGGTCAGGCGGTCCACCTGCCGTCGCTCGGTCTCCGGGTCGATCTTCAGGATCTCCACGTCGTCGACCTGGTCGGTGACGTACTTGTTGACGCCCACGATCACGTCCTGGCCCGTTCGGTATCGCTCGTGGTATGAGGCCGCCGATTCCTCGATCTCCCGCTGGATGAACTCGAGCGCCTCCACCGACCCGCCCAGCTGCTCGACCTTGTCGATCAGCTCCCAGGCACGGGCCTCGATCTCGTCCGTGAGCGACTCGATGAAGTACGAGCCGGCGAAGGGGTCGGCCGTGTCGGCGGCCCCCGACTCGTGGGCCAGCACCTGCTGGGTGCGGAGCGCGATCCTCGCCGAGCGCTCGGTGGGCAGCGCCAGGGCCTCGTCGAAGCCGTTGGTGTGAAGCGACTGGGTGCCGCCGGTGACCGCGGCGAATCCCTGGAGCGCGACCCGGATGATGTTCACCTCGGGTTGCTGGGCCTGAAGGGTCACCCCGCCGGTCTGGGTGTGGAAGCGAATCGTCTGCGAGCGCTCGTCGACCGCCCCGAACCGCTCCCGCATGATCCGCGCCCACATCCGGCGCACGGCGCGGAACTTGGCGATCTCCTGGAAGACGTTGTTGTGGCAGTTGAAGAAGAAGGCGAGCCGCGGACCGAACTCGTCGATCGCCAGACCGCGCTCGAGCGCGGCGTTGACGTACGCGATCGCGTTCGAGAGCGTGAAGGCCACCTCCTGCACGGCCGAACAGCCCTTCTCGCGGATGTGGTAGCCGGAGATCGAGATCGTGTTCCACTTCGGGACCTGCTCGCGGCAGTACTCGAAGATGTCCGTGGTCAGCCGCATCGTGGCCTCGGGCGGGTAGATGTAGTTGCCCCGAGCCACGTACTCCTTCAGCACGTCGTTCTGGACAGTGCCGCGGAGCTTCTCGGCCGGGACGCCCTGCTCCTCGCCGACCAGCTCGTAGAGGAGCAGCAGGATCGCAGCCGGGGCGTTGATCGTCATCGAGGTCGAGACCTCGTCGAGCGGGATCCGGTCGAAGCAGATGCGCATGTCCTCGATCGTGTCGATCGCCACCCCCGTGCGGCCGACCTCGCCGGCGCACAGCGGGTCGTCCGAGTCGCGGCCCAGCTGAGTGGGCAGGTCGAAGGCCATCGAGAGCCCGGTCGAGCCGTGCTCGATCAGGTACCTGTAGCGCCGGTTGGTGTCCTCTGCAGTCGCGTACCCCGCGTACTGGCGCATCGTCCACAGCCGGTCGCGGTACATCCCCGGATGGATGCCGCGGGCGAACGGATACTCCCCCGGGACGCCGAGTCGCTGCTCGAGCTCCGGGGCAACGTCGTCCGAGTCGTAGACACGCTCGATCTCGATTCCCGAGTCCGTGAACCGGCGGTCGTCGTCCGGGCCGACGATCGGAGCGATGTAGCGATCCTCTTGCGCTTCCTGTCCCGGTTCACCGGGCCGGCCGCCGGTCCCCTGACCGTTCGACGAGTCAGGCCGGGACTTCTCGCTCGGACGAGTCGCCATCGACCGTCAAGGATACGGCCGCAGGCTGGGTAGGGCGAATGCCCGCATCGAGTGGCGTCTTACTCGGTCCCAAGCCGGGTTATGCGCCACTCGACCCCGGAGCTCGCGCCGAGACAGCCTGCTCGGCTGCCTCTGCCATCCGTTCGGCGGCCGCCGGGTAGGAGTAGGCGGCGAGCGCCTCGGGGACGGGCGCCGGGATCCCGCTCTCGACCAGCCCTCGGAGCGCCGCGACGATCGCCGGGACGTCATCCGAACGAACCGTTTCCCCACCCAGCCCTTTGACCACACGCCCTGCCTCGGTGCCCTCGGCCAGCGCGAGGATCGGACGACCGGCGGCCAGGTACTCGAACAGCTTGAAGTTGAGCAGCTGGGTGCGATGCGCCGAGGCGACGAGCAACAGGGCGTCGGCGGAGCGCTGAAGGTCGAGCGCCTGCGAGCGCGACACGCTTCCGGCGACCACGACTCGAGCGGGAGAGACGTCGGTTCGCATCAGGGCTGCCTCCGCGTCCGTCAGCGGGCCCGCGATCACGAGCTCGAGGCGCGACGCCGCCTGGGGATGGTCGCGGGCCAGCTCCGCCAGGGCGCGGACGAGGGGGCCTGGATCGCGCCCGTAGCTTCCGAAGCGGCCCGTGTAGACGAGGGAGGTGCGGTCGGGGTCAAGGATCTCGGCGGTGGCTTCACCGGCGCTGGGCTCGGCCAGCTCCGGGTCCCAGGCGTTTGGGATCAGCAGCGGCTCGATCCCCAGGCGCTCGCGCAGGTCGTCGGCGGCCGGGCGGCTGACGCAGAGGACCCGGTCGGCGGCCTTCAACCAGCGGCGCTCCAGGGACCGGTCGACGCGGCGCTGGAGCTCGGTCGGGAAGCGAGGCCTGATCGGCTCGAAGGTCCAACCGTCGCGAAGCTCGGCGATCCAGGCGACGCCGCGCCGCGCGAGCGCTCGGCCGACGGCATGGGCGGACTCCGGGGGCGAGGTCGTGAGCACGCAGTCGAACCGCTGACGGCGATGCAGCTCGAGCGCCCGCCGGCGAGCGAACGGCGCCCAGGCGAGGAGCAGCGGCTCGGGAACGACGAGCCTGCTGAGCGGGTGCGGCCGCCCCGAGTAGGTGTCCCCGTCGAAGAGCGCGTCGACCCGATCGTGGCCGTGGAGGCGGGCCCGCACCCGTTGCAGGTCGGCGGCCCGCACCACCCCCTCCTCGGCATCTCCGTCGGCGGTGCCGTAGGCCGAGGTGGTCAGGACCGTGACCCGGTGCCCGAGGCGGCGCAGCCATTTCGCCATCGCCGCGGGCCGGTGGGCGCCCGTGTCGCGGCACGGGGGGTAGAAGTAGGCGACCAGCAGCAGGTTCACGGCGTCCGGCCCCGCCGCTCGTCGATCGCTTCGGCGTAGGCCCGGTCCATGGCGTCGATCAGTCGCGGCCAGCTCCACAGCCGGACGGCTCGGGCTCGACCGGCGGCTCCGATCCGGCCCCGGCCCTCGGCTCCGGCGGCGATCAGCTGCCGGATGGCGTCGGCCACGGTGGCCGGGCTGTCGGGCTCGACCAGGATCCCGGTCTCGCCGTTCTCGACCACCGCGCGCACCCCCGGATACTCGGTGGCCACGGTGGGCAGCCCGCAGGCCATCGCCTCGATCAGCACGATCCCGAAAGACTCAGGCGGCTCGGTGGTGAGCAGGAAGAGGTCGCACCCGCGCAGCACGCCGGGGAGCTCGGAGTGGGGAACCCGGCCGAGGAAGTGGACGCGCTCGCCGATCCCGGCGCTCGCCGCCTGGGCGCGGAACTCGCGCTCGAGCTCGCCGCCGCCGGCGACCACCAAGTGGACCTCGTCGTCCTCGAGTGCCGCCACTGCGGCCAGCGCGAGGTCGAGCCGCTTGAAGTGGTGGGCGCGGTCGAGGGTTGCGGCGAACCCGACCACCGTGTCGCCCTCCCCGATCCCGAGTGAAGCTCGCAGGCCAGGCTGGTCGCGGCCGGGCGAGAACAACTCGGTGTCGACCCCGTTGGGCATCTCGATCAGCTTCTCGGGGTGGCGATCGCCGGTGCGGCGCAGATAGGGGACCGAGTCGGCATGGTCGGCCGAGAGCACGCAGATCCGATCCGCGGAGCCGATCAAGAGCGGCGCCACGGTGTGCTCGTAGGCGGCGAACGCGCCTCGGCGAGCACCCTTGCCGACCAACCGGTTCTTGTAGTGGACGAGCAAAGCCTGGCGGCGACGCCTCGAGCTCAAGCGACCCAGCATCGTCAGCTCGGAGCCGAAGATGAACGGATAGTGCAGGTGGATCAGGTCGAAGCCCTGGATCCGGGCCAGGCTGGGGATCAGGGGCGCGTTGCCGATCGCCAGCACCGGGTCGATCCTGTGGACGAGGGCCGCGCCGGGGTCCGGCGGCTCGCCGTCCGCCGGCGCCGTGAACACCTCGACGTGGTGACCCCGCTCCGCCTGCGCGGTCGCGAACCGGAAGCAGGTGTTCCCCGCACCACCCGGGTAGGGCGGGAAGGTCGCCGTCAGGTGGGCGATCCGCAAGCTACCGCGCGACACCGCAGCACCGTACCCGCGGGGCGGTGGCGACGGTCAGTCGGTGCTGCCGACGAGACGCTCGACGCCGGCCTGCTCGATCGTGCGCCGAAGCCCATCGACGAGGTCCACCTGCGGTTCCCAGTCGAGCAGCTGCTTGGCCCGGGTGATGTCGGGCTGGCGGACCTGTGGGTCGTCCACCGGGAGGGCCTCGAAGACGATCTCCGAGCGGGACTCAGTTGCTTCGATCACGGCCTCGGCCAGCTCGAGCAGGGTCATCTCCTTGGGGTTGCCCACGTTGACCGGGAGATGGACATCGGACTCGGCGAGCAGCTTCAGTCCGCGAATCAGGTCGTCGACGTAACAGAAGCTGCGCGTCTGGCTGCCGTCGCCGAACACGGTCACCGGCTTGTCCTGGAGGGCCTGGCGGAGGAAGGTCGGGATCGCGCGGCCATCGTGCGGCCTCATCCTGGCGCCGAAGGTGTTGAAGATCCTCGCGATCGAGGTGTTGACGCCCTGCTGGCGGTGATAGGCCATGGTCAGCGCCTCCGCGTAGCGTTTGGCCTCGTCGTACACGCCGCGCGGGCCGATCGGGTTGACGTGGCCCCAGTAGTCCTCGGGCTGCGGGTGAACCTGCGGGTCGCCGTACACCTCCGAGGTCGAGGCGATCAGGAACCTGGCGCGCTTCTCCTTCGCCAACCCGAGCATGTGATGGGTGCCGTAGGAGCCGACCTTGAGCGTGTGGAGGGGCAGCCGGGCGTAGTCGATCGGGCTCGCCGGCGAGGCCAGGTGGTAGACGAAGTCGACGTCCTCCTCCAGGAACAGCGGCACGGTCAGGTCCTGGTTCAGGAACAGGAACTCGGGGTCCCGGATGTGCTCGATGTTCTGCAGCGAGCCGGTGTCCAGGTTGTCGAGGCATACCACCCGATGGCCCTCGGACAGGAGCAGATCGCAGAGATGCGATCCGAGGAAGCCCGCCCCGCCGGTGACCACGCAAGTACTCATTCGCGCGCCCAGGATAGCGCCGCGATGGCGTCTGGCCGGGCGAGGCATCCCATGCGTCCATGCCGAGCAATCGGGGCGGATGCGCGTTCGGCGGGATTGACGGGACATGACCTGGGTTGTCGATCCGGGCACTGGCGGGATGGCCCGGCCGGCGAAGACAGGCCCGGGCGTCGCTGTCGATGCGGTGCTCGACGCCGGCGAAGCGGCCTTCCGTCGCACCGCCCGCCGCTACTCGTTGTGCTCCGACGACGCCGAGGACGCCTACCAGCGGGCGGTCGAGATCCTGCTCACCAAGGCCCCCGATCGCCCCCGGTCGCAGCTCGCGGCGTGGATGCAGGTGGTCACCCGGCGCGAAGCGCTCGCCGTGCGGCGCTCGAGAGAGCGGTTGCTGGCGGTTACGGGCGACGACGACGCGCTCCGGCACGTCGCCTGCGAGCGCCCCGGCCCCGCCGATCGGGCCGAGCGCCGCGAGCGGGTGGGGCTGGCAGCCCGGGCCCTCGCCACCCTGAAGCCCGACGAGCGTCTGGCGATCGTCCTCCACGCGCTCGGGTACTCCTACGCGGAGATCGGGGAGCTCTGCGGATGGACGCACACCAAGGTGAATCGGTGCTTGGCCGAGGGGCGTGCGCGGCTGCGTGGGTTCGCCCGCGCCCGGCTGGACTAGCCGGGTTCGGGGCGTACCCGCCCGACGCGAGATACTTCGCTTCGATGTCGGAGCAGAATCTGGAGCTGATCAGGGCGGGATTCGCCGCCCACAACCGTGGCGACCTCGATGCCCTGATGGAGGTCTATGACCCGGACGTGGTGTTCGAGACCCTCCTCTTGGGGACTCGCCATGGCAACGAGGCGATTCGGCTGATCTACGAGGAGAACCAACGGACTCTGTCCGGGTACAAGGTTGACCCCGTCGAGCTGATCGACTCCGGCGACCAGGTGGTCGCGGTCGCGCAAGTCACCGGCGTCGGGCCGGCAAGCCAGATCGCCATGGATGGGGACCAGTTCGCCTTCCTGTTCACGATCAACAACGGGCGGGTGGTGCGAGAACAGGCCTTCCGAAACAGGGATGAGGCCCTCGAAGCCGCCGGGCTGCGCGCTTGACGGGTGTCGTCCGGCCAGACAGCGGATGCCGAAGCTCTACGCGAGCTCGAGCGTGTCCCGCTCGACCTGCCAAGCGGGCTCGAGGTCGCGTGGCTCGGCGTCTCGGGCTATCGCCTCACATACCAGGGGGTCTCGATCTTCGTCGACCCCTATGTGTCGCGCGTGCCCCTTCGGGCGCTGCTCCTGCGGCGAAGGGCCCTGCCCGATGAATCCCTGATCGGCCGCTACCTCGCAGCGCCGGGGAAGGTGGCCGGGATCCTGGTCGGCCACACGCATTTCGACCACGCGATCGACGCGCCGGCTCTCGCTCGCCGCCACGCGACCAAGGCGTTCGGGTCCGGATCGCTCGCGCACCTGATGCGGCTTCACGGGCTCGCCAAGCTCGCGGTCGAGGTCGTTCCCCACCGCGCTTACGAGCTCGGGCCGTTCGTGGTCCGCTTCGTCCCCAGCCGCCACTCGAAGCTGCTCTTCGGGCGCAAGGTGCCGATGGATGGGGAGCTCACCTGCGAGCACGTGCACGGACTGGTCCCCACCGCCTACAAGTGCGGGACCGTCTGGGGCATCCGCATCGAGGTGGCCGGGCTCAGCCTGTACCACCAGGGGAGCGCGGACCTCGATGACGAGGAGATGCGGGACCAGTCGGTGGACGTCTTCCTCGCCGGGATCGCGGGTCGGAGCGTCACGCCCCGTTACTGGGAGCGCATCTTGCCGCGTCTTGATCCGAGGTTCATCGTCCCCACCCACTACGACAACTTCTTTGCTCCCCTGGGAGGGGACGAGAAGTTCCTGCGCGGGGTCAAGCTGACCGAGCTGCCCGGCGAGGTCGCCCGGGTCTCACGGGACGCGCGGCTGGTCGCCCTGGCCCGGATCGACCGGCCGGCTCCGGGGAGCTGATCGAACCGTTGTCGCGGGAGAACGTCGAGGTCGTCCTGGATCAGTTCGCGGCCGTGAACGAGCGGGACTTTCCGCGGGCGATGAGCCACTACGCGGAGGATGTGGAGCTGGTGGTTGCCTCCGACGCCTTCCTCGAGAGCGGAACCTTCAAGGGCCGCGAGGCGGTCGGGGAGTGGTTCGGCAACTGGTTCAGGACATTCGACTCCGGCTACCTGTTCGAGATCGACGAAGCGCGGGACCTGGGGGACCTCGTCTATCTGCTCGCAAGCCACAGAGGCCGCGGGCGAACCAGCGGGGCGGAGGTCCAGGGGCAGACGGGATACCTCTACAGGCTTTGGGGCGGCAAGATCGTTCGGGCGGAGTTGTATTCGAGCGGCGCCGAAGCCCTCGCAGCCTCGGGATGGGAGAGCTAGGACGAGGTGCCGCCGGTGTGCCGGTGGCGGTGGTGGCGTCCGTGGTGGTGCCGGTGGCGGTGATGGGCCGCGCCCTCGCGCATGTGGGGCGCGTAGGGAGAGAAGCGCCGCTTGTTGAGCTGGCGCCGCAGGACCTTGCGCGCCCTCGGCCAGTGACCGATGTCGAAGGCTGTGTGCGGGGCGGTGCTGCGGTAGTAGATCAGCATCCGAACCCGGTGGTGGCGCTCGGCCCAGTGGAAGAGCTTGCGGGTGAACCTGCCGCGATAGTCGTTGTTCCAGGGTGAGTACTCGCCGACCGCGAACGGCCGGTGCTTCCAGCGGCGGTAGAAGTGCTTGAAGGCGCCCCAGATCCCGGGGGTGGCGAACTGCGAGTAGATGTCGGCGCCGACCCAGTCGACGAAGCGCCCTCCCGGCCAGTAGGCGCCGGGCCGGTTCCCGCGTAGGGCGGGGGAGCCGATCGTCTGCGGCGACCAGATGAAGGCGACCTTCGGACGCTCCAGGCGCCGGTGCACGTTCTCGGGCTTGTAGCGCGGATCGTCGCTCGACTTGGCGCGCAGCATCCGCGGCATGCCTCGATGGCGCAGCCTGTGGTTGATCTTCGATCGCCTTCCGCCGCGGATGATCAGGACGATGCGCTGCCAGGCGCGGCGGAAGTTCCTGGTCGAGTGACTGGCCCCGCGGCCGCTTCCGTCCGCGTTGTAGGCGCTGTACGGGTTCCAGGATCCGTTCATCTCCGGCAACGGGCGGATGTAGACGACCTGGCCCGAGGCGGCGATCGACTGGTTGAGCCGGATCAGGTAGTGATCGCCGATGCCGCGGGCGATCTGCCTCGGGGTGATTCGCTCCGGGCCGTCGCCGGGAGCGGTCGACAGGCTCAGCACGCCGCGGGTCCTGGTCTGGCGCCATCGCTTCAAGGCGCCCGTGGTCAGGGGCGTGTCCCAGTGGTAGAAGTCCTGAAGCACCGCCGGGTGGGCGCCCGCCTGCTTGGCGAACCGATGGAAGTCGCCCTTGTGGCCCGTGTCGGAGACGCCGTGGAAGATCCTGTGGTGGTGCGGAGGGAAGCTCTTGGCCGTCGCGGACGAGGCGGCGAACAGGGCCGCCGCGACGATGACCAGCGATGTGCGGCTGAGGGAGAGCACTGCCTGGGGTCCCCATAGGTCAGCAGACCGGGTGCTTCCATGCCTGCTCGTTGCCCACGGCGGGCGCGATCGGTGCTCGGGTTGCATACTGCTGGCGTGGAGATCGATTCGGCAACCGAGCGAGACCTCGAGGTCGTGCTGCCGCTGATGCGGGCGTACTGCAACTTCTACGAGGTCTCGCCCACGGATCAGGGACTGGAGGAAATGGCCCGGGCCCTGATCGCGGCGACCGACGGCGACGGCATGTTGCTGGTCGCCCGGGGAGAGGGCGGCGTGCCGCTCGGGTTCGCCACGGTGGGCTGGAAGTGGGCCAGCACCCGCGGAGCGCGGATCGCGGTGATGGAGGACCTGTTCGTCGCCCCCGAGGCCCGTGGCCAGGGTGCCGCGGACGCGTTGATCGAGGCGTGCGCGAATCGGGCCCGCGCGCTCGGCGCCCCGGTTCTCACCTGGATCACGGCGCCCGACAACCACCGCGCCCAGGCCGTCTACAGCCGCGCCGGCGCCACCCCGGGGACCTGGCTCGAGTACGAGCTCGAGCTGAGCTAGCTTCGTCGCGAACTGAGCGCCACCCGCGCGTGGCGCTCCGGTGTGATCCCACTTATGCATCGCATGGGTGCACAACTGGGATCGCCCCCGCGCGATGCGCAGGTCGCGACGCTGGCCGCCCGCCAGCACGGGGTGGTCAGTCGGGGTCAGTTGGACGCCATCGGCATCACGCGCGGCGCGGTCGCCCGACGCGTCGCAACGGGCCGGTTGCACCGGATCCACCGGGGCGTCTATGCCGTCGGACATTCGGCTCTGGGCACCGAAGGAAGATGGATGGCCGCGGTGCTGGCGGTTGGCCCGGGCGCCGTTCTGAGTCACCGCTCCGCGGCGGCGCTCTGGAACCTCCGGCGGACCGCTCGAGCGAGGATCGATGTCACCACGCCGAACTGGGGGCACCCTCGCGCGGGGATCGACGTGCATCGGGTCCGAGCTCTCTCCGACCCTGACGTGACCTCAGTACGCGGCATCCCGTGTACGACGGTGCCGCGCACACTCCTCGACCTCGCGGAGGTGGTCCCGCGCCGCGATCTGGAGCGCGCCTTCGAACAGGCGGAGGTCGCCGGCACCTTCGACCTCGATGCCCTCGGGCGAGTGATAGGCGACAACCCGACTCGCCATGGCGCTTTCACTCTGGGTTTGGTGCTGAGCGGGTACGCGGTGGGCTGGGGGATCACCCGAGGCGAGCTCGAGGAGAGGTTCCTCGCACTGTGTCGCCGCGGTGGGATCCGGCCCGCGGAGTTGAACGTCACGGTGGGGTTGCCGGACGGCGGGGTGGCGGTCGTGGACGCGCTCTGGCGTCGCGAGCGGCTGGTGGTGGAGACCGATGGACGCGCTGCTCATGGCGGGCCAATGGCCTTTGAGCGTGACCGACACCGCGACGCCCAGCTGCTGCTCGCGGGGTTCAGGGTGGTGCGGTTCACTTGGCGCCAGGTGACACAGGACCCTCGGCGGGTCGCGGCGACGGTGCGCACCCTGCTTCGCGAAGTGGGTGGCGCCGGCACGGCACGACCGGCTTCTAGCCGTCCCACCCGGCTCTTCGAGGCCCTTGGCGGAAACTCCCGGGTCGGACGTTCGGGCTGGTTCCTACTCGTCGAACGGGGCGAAGCGGACCGCGAGCGGCGCACCGAAACGGGTTAAGAGGGCGAAGCGCCCGCCGGGCACCGCCTCTGCCTCGGCGCGCATCATCGAGGCGAGCTCATCCTTGAACCCGCTTCCCCGCGGATGGCGGCCAACGATCTCCTCGACGTTGTCCGGTGCGATGTCCCAGATCCGGAGCCCGGCGCCGTCGACCATCGCGCCCCATTGGATGTAGCAGCCGAGCGGCCCGTCGCGGTCGACTGTGACGCCCGGCGTCGCATGCGCGCAGATCGCGTCGGCCATCGCATCGCCTCGGTCGCGGGCCAACCCGGTACCCGCTGCGCAGGCGAGCGCGCGCTCGGCGCCATTCAGGGTGAAGTCCCGCCCCGGCGTCGGCTCCGCGATCCCGTAGTCGTGGACGAGCGCGGCGCAGTAGAAGAGCTCACGGTCGAGCTCGACCCGGTCCACGGCGGCCAGCGCCAGCCCGAACATCCAAGTCCGGTGGGAGTGCCCCGCGATCGAGGCCGGCTGCTCCGCACACGCAGCCTCCGCATCGCGGGCCAGTTGAGAGTCCGGCGGCTCGAAGGTGCGGACATCAAGCTCGCGAGCCCCGGATGGCACCCGGCCCAAAGCAAGCTTGAGACGCCCGAGAAGGTTCTCGGCCTGACCCTTTGCGATCTCGCCGATCAGCCGCCGGCGCTCGCCGCCGGTCAGGCGGCCGCCGGTCCGACGGGTCCAGGCGAGCCCGCCGAGTCGCTCCGGGTCAGGGCTCAAGCCGCCTCCTCGCGAAAGCGGAGCGGGAGGGATTCGAACCCCCGGGCCCTTGCGGGCCGGCTGCTTTCAAGGCAGCTGCAATAAACCGGACTCTGCCACCGCTCCATCGCGTCCCGAGCCTAGCCATCCGGCAGGCCGAAGGCACCCGAATAGGCTTGGCGCGATGTCGCAGGAGTGGCGCAACTGGGCCGGGGACCAACGCTGCGCACCGCAGGCGATCTTCCGGCCCCGGACCGTCGATGGGCTCCGCTACTCGGTCCGGGAGGCGGCGGAGCGAGGGCACACGATTCGCGCCGTCGGATCGGGTCACTCGTTCACCGAAGCCGCGCTCACGGACGGGGCGATGATCCGGCTCGAGGCGCTCGACCGGGTGCTCGACCTGGATCGGGGGTCTGGGCTGGTCAGGGTCGAGGCCGGGATCAGCCTTGCGGACCTGAGCGCCTCCCTTTGGCAGCACGGGCTGGCGATGGAGAATCTCGGCGACATCGACCGGCAGACGCTCGCCGGGGCGATCTCGACCGCGACCCACGGGACCGGGGCGCGTTTTCGCAACCTCTCCGCCCAGGTCGAGGCGCTCGAGCTGGTGCTGGCGGACGGGAGCCTGATCGAGGTCTCCGAGGGAACCGATCGCGACGCCTTCCGCGCCGCCCGGGTGGGCCTCGGGGCGCTCGGGGTCGTCTACTCGGTCACCCTCCGGGCCGTCCCGGCGTTCTCGATGCGCCGGGTGGACCGGCCGCTGCCGATCGAGCGGACCCTCTCCACGGTGGACGAGCTGGCCGACCGCAACGAGCACTTCGAGTTCTTCGTCTTCCCCTACACCGAGACGGCGCTGGTGATCGAGCGCAACCGGATCCAGCAACCGCCGCGCCCGCGCGGTCGCGTGGACGCCTACCTGAACGAGATCCTGGTCGAGAACTACGCGCTGGAGGTCCTCTCGCGGATCGGCCGTCGCTTTCCCGCCTCGATCCCACGCCTGTCCGATTTCGCGGCGCGCCAGTTCTCGGGCAGCGAGCGGACCGATCGCAGCTATCGGATCTTCGCCTCGGAGCGGCGAGTGCGCTTCACCGAGATGGAATACGCGATCCCGCGCGAGAATGGTCCGGAGGCGGTCCGGCGGGTGCTCGAGATCGTGCGATCGCGCCGGCTGCCGGTCGGGTTTCCGATCGAGTTTCGCCTCGTCGCCCCGGATGACGCCCTGCTCAGCCCGGCGCACGAGCGCGAGACCGCCTACGTCGCCGTGCACCAGTACCGGGGGATGACGTGGGAGCCCTACTTTCGGGCGGTCGAGGAGATCATGGACTCCTACGGTGGCCGGCCCCACTGGGGCAAGCGGCACTTCCAGACGGCCGAGACGCTTGCCGGCCGCTATCCGCGGTGGCGAGACTTCCAGAGGGTCCGCGCCCGGCTCGACCCCGAGGGCCGGTTCTCGAACGCCTATACCGAGCGCGTGCTCGGCCCGGTCGTCGACTCGCGCTGACCGTCGGGCCGGGCGGGCGCGGCCGACCCAAGCAGGCCCTCGACCGCGTCGGCGGCGGCCGGCGCGCCTCCCGCGGCCTCGAAGGCGGAGGCGATCCGCCGCGCTCCGGCCTGGCGATCGATCGCCTCCTCGACCTTGAGCCGCAGCCGGCTCGGGTTGAGCCGCGACGCCGGAAGGCGGGTGCCGGCGCCGCAGACCTCGACCCGCCGTGCGACCTCGAGTTGATCGCGCCCGAAGGGCACCGCGCACACCGGCACGCTCGCCGCGAGCGCCTTCTGGGTGACCCCCATCCCGCCGTGGGTGACGGCGCAGGCCGCCCGCTCCAGCACCGGTCGGTGCGGCACGAAGCGCTCCACCCGCGCGTTCGGCGGAATCGGCGTGCCCGGCCCCTCCGCCGAGGGCAGGGTGGCCACCACGGTCAGGTCCTCGCCCGCCAGCCCCTCCAGCGCCGCCGCCGCAAGCCGACCGTCGTCCTGGAACTCCGAGGAGGTGCTGACGAGGACGATCGGGCCGTCGAGCTCGGAAAGCCAGGCGGGCTCATCCGCCGGTGGATCCCAGTTCATCGGGCCGACCATGCGTACGTTGTCGGGCCAGTCGGAGCGGGGGTACTCAAACGGCTCCGCGGTCAGATAGAGGAGCAGCGGCGGGGCCGCGAACATCCCCGCGGCGCCATCCACCGCCGGGAGGCCGAGGCGCGCGCGCACCGGGGTCAGCGACGTCTTCACCACCCGCTCGGCGGCCCCCATGAACAACCGCCCGAGTAAGGCGTCACGAGCCCTGCCCAGCGCCCCGCGAGCCGGCCGCAGCCCGGGGCCGAACGGGGGTGCGTCCCGAGATGGGATCGGAAGCGGGTAGGGACACCACATCGCCCACGGCAGGCCACCGGCTTCCGCGGCGGCGGCAGCGCCCCAGGTCTGCACGTCGATCAGCAGCAGATCCGGCCTCGCCGCCTCGATCGCCCGCCCGAGATCCGGAATCTCGTGTTCGGCGCGGGCAGCGAAGATTGTCACGCTGCGCTTGAGGGCACCCTGGGCGGTGCGTGCCCGCCAGTCGTCGTGGTGAATGGACTCGATCTGCGGGGAGATCGGATCGGCGTCGAACCCCCGATCACGGAGCAATCCCACCTCGGAGGCAAGGGTGCGGACGGAGATCGCATGGCCACGGGCGTGCAGCTCGTCGAGGAGCGGTACCAGGGGGAACAGGTGACCGCGAGCCGGTGAGGTGTACGCGAGCACGCGGCTGGTCAAAGGAACGCCTTGCCCTCGCCCCGGTAGGTCGCCACCTGGTCGACGATCCGATCGCCCTCGACCAGGTAAAGGGAGCCGAAGCGCTCGCAGAGCTCGCCCGCCTTGGCGTGGCGCAGGTACACGCGGTCGCCGATCCGCAGCCGTCGGGCGCCGATCCCGCGAAGCGGGGTCTGGACCTCACCGGCACCCTCCTGCTTGTCGAAGTGAAGTCCCTCCGGCAGGTAGGGGGTGGGGAGCCGGTCCGCCGCCGCCGCGCCGGATGCCGGGTAGCCGCCGCCCAGCGCGGTGACCAGCGTCGGGCCCGGCCGCCGGACCACCGGGAGCACGAAGAAGGCGGCCGGGATCAGTTCGAGCGAGCGGTAGTTGTCGAACAGGGCCGGGGCGTAGAACCCCGAGCCGGCGGTGAGCTCGGTGACCGCGCCGCCCGCCGCGGTTCGAGCGAGGCTGCCGGTGCCCCCGCCGTTGACGAACTCGAGCTCCGCCAGCTCGCTGATCGCGGCGACCAACCGCGGCAGCCGGCGACGGATGTCGCGCTCGGATGCCGACTGCATCCAGCGGATCGCCGCGCTTCGCAGGGGCCGGCCGGGGATCCGGTCGCCGACCCCGGCGATGTGCCCCTCGTAGGCCATCACCCCGGCCAGTCGGGTCCCGGGGCGCTCCTGTGCCTCGGCCGCCATCCGGCGCGCCGCCTCGGGGGACCTGATCGGCGAGCGCTTGGGGCCGATCCGAACCAGCTTTCCGCCCCCCGGCCACCAGCCGAGGTCGAGGTCCAGGCACACTCTCACCTGCGAGGCGCCACCGTGGATCGCCGCTTCGATCAGGTCGAGGTGGGGAGGGGAGTCGACCATCGGCACTGGCGCCCGCTCGGGGTCCTCGGACGCGACCTCGACCAGCTGGGCGAGCGCCTCGCGGTCGGCCGTCGGGTAGGCGACCACGAGGTCCTCGAAGCCCTGGCCCAGCAGCCACAGGGCCTCGGGCAGCGTGTAGGCGAGGACCCCCCGGAAGCCGGGATCGAGGTCGAGGATCCGCCGCAGGATCGCGACCGACCGCACCGACTTGGAGGCGATGCGGATCGGCCTGTCGCCGGCCTCGGCGAGCATGAAGCCCGCATTGGCCCGCAGGGCATCGAGATCGACGAACGCGAACGGCGGCGAGACCGACTCGAAGATTCCCTCGTAACGGGCCAGCAGCTCCCCGCCGGCGATCTTCCCGGGGGCGTTGGGGACGCTGGTCTCTGCTGGACTCACCGCGGCGCGAGCGTAGCGGCTGGCGAGCGGCCTTCGTGCATTCGCGCCCGGGGCCGGTAATTCCTAGAATCGGTCCCCGTGCCCCGGAGAGGTGGCCGAGTGGCTGAAGGCACTCGCCTGCTAAGCGAGTAGGGGGCGCAAGCTCTCTCGAGGGTTCGAATCCCTCCCTCTCCGCTCCCGGGCCCGGTTGGCCCGGGGACACTCGGATGAAACGGCACCCTTGGATGTTCGGGGCGGCGGTCCTGCTCGTGCTCGCCTGCGGGGCGGGCTTGCTCCTGCTCTCGGGCGGCGACTCCGACGCGACCACGGCGCCTGCGGTGGACTCGTCGGCCTCGGATGCCGGCCACGCTGGGGCCGGCGGCCCGCATGCCTCCCGACTGCGCCTGTCCCATCGTGGCCAGCCGATCGTTTGGCCTCTCCGCGGTCAGAGGGTCGCGATTCGAGCCGAGCCTGGCGGAAAGGTGATCAAGCGGCTGCACGCCAGGACACCGTTCGGCTCCCGGACGGTGCTCGCGGTCTTCTCGCGCCGCGGCCTCTGGGCCGGGGTGCCCACCCCGCTGCTCCCCGATGGGCGGCTCGGCTGGGTGAAGCTCGACCCATCGCGGCTGCGCGCCGGATGGACCCGCTACTCGATCGACGTCGATCTCTCCTCCAGGGCGGCGCGGCTTCGCCTCGGTGAGCGGGTGCTTCGCTCGTTCACGATCACGGTCGGCGCCCCGGCATCGCCGACGCCGACCGGCAAGTTCGCGATCACCGACACCTTCCGTGGTCACCTGAACCCCGCCTATGGGTGCTGCGCGCTCGCCACCACCGCCACCCAGGCGAGCCTGCCGTCCGGATGGCTGGGCGGGAACCGGATCGCGATTCACGGCACCACCGGCCCGGTGGGGGATGCGGTCTCGCACGGCTGCATCCGGGCCGAGAACGCCGACGTCAGCGCGCTGGTCGGCCGGGTCGGGCTCGGGACCCCGGTGGTGATTCGCCAGTAGCGGAACCCTGGAGTCCTCGTACAATCGTCGTCCCGGGCATGCCCGGCACCCGCGCCCGTAGCTCAGTTGGATAGAGCGTCGGTCTACGAAACCGAAGGTCACAGGTTCGAATCCTGTCGGGCGCGTGCCCTGGAATCCCTGCTAATGCGGTGATTTCGTGCTGGCAGAGTCCCGATCGCGATCGACTGGCGGGCATCAATCGGGCATCAATCCGTACCTGTTCGGCGGTGCTCCCCGTGCGGGTGAGCCAACTCGACCGCCTGGCCGACGCGATCGCCGAGCGCCTGGCCGACCGTCTCGCAAAGCTCCTCGAACGCGACGGGACCCCGGCCCTCCTCGATGCAAAGGGGGCCGCCCGCTTCCTCGGCGTCGATCGGGAGACGATCTACGAGTGGGCGAGGACGGATCGGTTGCCCGCGATCAGGCTCGGCAGCGGCCCGAGATCACGACTGCGCTTCGATCCCCAGGCTCTGGTTGAGCACCTGATCCAAGCCGATCACGGCGAATAACGTTCGATCCCGAGTGGGCGCCGCTGGCGGCTGAGGCGTTCGCTTACATGGACGGCATGGCAATCGGCTTGCCCGATATCGGTCTGGCCGCCCCCGGGCGGGTGTCGCTTCCAGCGCTCGCCCCGGGGCGCGCCGGATTGAGAGGCGCACGATGAGGACCTTCGAGGCCCGGCCATTGAGCTATCCGGAGTTCGGCGTTCGCCTCCGTGCGATTAGAGAGGAGCAGCGCATCAGCTTGCGCCGACTCGCTCGGCAAGCCGGGATCTCGAAGGCGGCGCTGTCCGCATACGAGCGCGGCGAGCAGGTCCCAGGTTTGGGGCCGGCGGAGAGGATCGCGGCGGCACTCGGCCACTCGTTGCCCCACCTGCTCAACCAGATCGAGGAGCGGAGCCAATGAGCAGCTGGAACTCAAAGCACGCCGCCTTCAACACCTACTTGGAGGCCGGTCGGGGGAGGCGTCGCGTCCTCTCCGGAGAAGGGATGCTGACGCCGAGCCGGCCATTCACCTGGAACGGCCAGCACTTCGAGCCGGACAGGGCTCGCGTCGTCCCGGATCACCCGGTCGCTTTCAGCGAGTACGCCCACCTGCTCCGTCCCGCTTATGACAAAGAGGCTGGGATGCCGGTCCGGCGCTTCCTCGAGCGGGTGATCCGCGACAAGCGGGCGAGCGGGACAAGGCACGCAACCCCCAGGGCACGCCTGCCCCGGGCGGCCAAGCTACGCCCGCCGCGTCTCCCCTGAAGGTCTGATGGCGATCACTCGCCTCTGCTCCCAATGCGCCAGCCCGGCGACCCACGGCAACCGCTGCGCCAGGCATCGGCGCCGGGACCGAAGGCCATCGGCGGCGAAGCGCGGCTACGGCCACAGGTGGCGCACCTTCCGAGCCTCCTACCTGGCCACTCATCCGCTCTGTGAGCACGAGTTGAGGTGCAGTCGGCCGGCTACGCATGTCCATCATCTGGACGGACAGGGTTCGAGAGGGCCGACGGGCATGGACCCCTCGAACTGCAGGCCCCTGTGCGCGAGCCACCACATGCAGCTGACCGCGGCGCTTCAACCGGGCGGATGGCACCGGGGGCGGGCCGATCGTCGAAGGTCGTCTGAGGCGAGACCTTCGGGGCCGCTGCGTGCGAAGGAATCCCACCCCCACCTAGGGGCTTCACCCCCGCCTGATGACTAGGACCACCTGCCGGATCCAGGGCTGCTCGGCGCGGGCCCACGGGCGAGGACTATGCCGGGTCCACTTCGACCAGGCCCGCTACCTGGAGACGACCGGGAGGGACCCCGAAGCGAAGGCTGCGGCTGAGCGCGAGCGGTGGATCGAGGCTGAGCTTTCCCTCGGCTGCGTGCCGGATTGGGCCTCGCCGCACGGCACGACCTCGATCTTCGCCACCGACGAGGAGCGCCGCGAGGCATGGGAGGAGCGGCGGGAGCGGCTCCTTGAGGAGTACCTCAAGCGACCGCACCTTCCCGGTCATCGACCCGCCGCCTGGTGGGAGTTCGAGGCCGAGCGCCCCGCGCACCTGACCGACTACCCGCTCGACTTCGAGGGGACGGAGGACAAGCACGCGGAGGCGATTGACGCCCACGAGATCGAGCCGATCGTCTGGATGGCCGAGCACGGCCACCTCACCGACCAGGAGATCGAGGAACTGGAGGAGCGGGCGCAGGCAGCACAGCCCCGCGTTGGCACCGACGCCGAGCACATCGGCTCCGGTGGCGTCGACCGGGTCGACCAGCGGGCGGTGAAGCTTTGGGGGGCGGTGGCGGAGGCGCTCGAGCGATGACCGCAGCGCAGTGCCTACTCCCGCAACCCGGCGGCTTCGAGGGCTGCGTCCCTGGTCCAAAAGGGCTGACGCCTTGTGATCAGGCCCTTGGCGAACCAAAGGATCGCCCAACCTCTCTGTTCCCCATTCAGGCCACTACCCCTACCGCGCCCGATCTGGGTGAGTTCGTTGAGGACCCTGTCATCATTCAAGGCCGTTATCTGCTCGATCTCGAGGTGGGCCTCCTCAAAGACTTCGGTGAGCTGCTCGAGCCACTCTCGGGCCTCCACCCGCCCGCGATAGACGTCTCGAAACCCAACGAGGGGCAGGGACTCCCATACGACCTCTGGGCTGAGGAAACCCAACCAGGCATCCAAGTCGCCCCGATTGAAAGCATCGAACAATTTCCGCGCGACCTCCACGTTCTCCTGCGACATCGGCTACTCCGAAAGCCCAGCGGCTTCGAGGGCTTCGGCCTTGTCGGTGAAGCCATCGATTCGCGCGATGAGGCCGTCTCGAAACGTGTAGAGAGTCGGAAGCTCCCTCACGATTTCGATGCCTTCCCTACCTCGAAGGCGCCACAGATCGATAGAGAGAATTGGCCGTCCTCAGTCTCGATCCTCTCCAAGGGCTCTGCGGTCGCGGTCTCCCAGGCCTGGATGGCGACCCGGATGAACTCTCTCCACCCCTCGTGGCCGAACAGCTTCGAGTCGTGGTCCGGAGCCATTACGCCGGGATAGATTTCGACGGCGCGATCCAGGTACTTCGTGGCATCGTCAAAGTCGCGGCGGTTGAACGCCTCGTTGAAAGCCCGGAGGATCTTGATGTCTTCCTGCGACATCGCCTACTCCCGCAGCCCGGCGGCTTCGAGGGCCTCTCGGCGGTCCTGATAGAGGCAGGCCCGCACGATCGAGCCGTTGCGGATCGTCCAGATCCAGGTGCCGCGAGCCTGGACCTCGATCCCATCGCGGCCCCGCGCCACGTTCGTAAACGGCATTACCACGTCCTCTCCTGCGTCGATCAGCTCGTCGGCGCCGATCGTGAATGACTCCCAGCTGTCGGAAAACGTGGACAGCAGGATTCGGAACTGTTCGAGGTTGAACAGGCCACGGTCCAGGCCGACGGCCCGCGTCTGGTCGTACTCGAAATCCGGAATCACGTCCTTGAACGCGGCGTCGACATCTCCCCGGTTGAAGGCGTCGATTGCGCGCGAACGACTCGACGTTCTCCTCCGACATCGCCCGCACAGTATCTCGCGGTGAGAGCCTCCGCATGGAAGGGCACGGTTGGAGTCAGGCGGTCGCGCTACTCGGGAACCGTGCGGCGGGCCGCCCACCAAAGAGGAGGAGGACGAGGATCACGCCGATCAACGCACTGAGGATGCCGCCCCAGTCGAATACGTCCGTATCGCCGATCCCGAGGATGCCCGTGAAGATGAGCCAGCCGACCGTGGCTCCGACCAGGCCCAGCACGATCGACACCAGCCATGACTTTGGCCCTTCCAGGTTCTCGAATACGTCGTTGGGGACGAGCGCCCGGCCGATGAAGCCGGCCACCAGACCCAAGAGCAGTGCTCCGATCAACTCGACAC
>CAWERS010000006.1:0-150384 GCA_963811625.1 uncultured bacterium
GCCGCTGCGTAGCCACTCCGCCAAGGCGCCGTGACGGCTAGCGTAGCGAGCGCCAGGGCGTCTCCAGAGGGTCCCATTCGAGGCGCTGTAGGCTCATCCGGTGGCGGAGGTCACCCAGCAGCGGGTTGGGGGAATCGCCTTCCGAGATGCGGTTCCAGAACAGGATCGCGGCGTGGCTCCGGCGCTCTGCGTGCACGGGTTCCCTGAGACGTCATACATGTGGCGGGCGGTGCTCGACGCCGTCGTCGAGTCCGGCCGCAGGGCCATCGCCCCGGATCTGGTCGGGTTCGGAGACTCGCCGCCCGACCCTCCCGGCACCTGGGAACGGCACACCAGCGCGCTCGAGAGGTTTCGGCGCCAGCTGGGGCTGGAACGAGTCGCGCTGGTCGTCCACGACTGGGGCGGGCTGATCGGACTGCGGTGGGCGTGCGAGCACCCGCAGGCGATCACCGCGCTGGTGATCTCGGGCACCGGCTTCTTCCCCGACGGCAAGTGGCACGGGATGGCGCGCTCCCTGCGCACGCCCGGTGAGGGCGAGCAGCTGGTCGCGGCCCTGAACCGGGAGGGATTCGCGCAGATGCTGAGCTCGCTCTCGGCGGGGTTCGACGCCCGGGTGGCTGCCGAGTACTGGAAGGCCTTCGAGCGCCCCGAGGGCCGGCAGGCGATCCTCGACCTCTACCGCTCGGGAGACTTCAGCAAGCTCGAGTCCTGCGACGGCCGGCTGGCCGCGCTCGCCGTCCCCACCCTGCTGCTGTGGGGAGCCGACGACGCCTTCGCGCCGGTGGCGGGTGCCCACCGGCTGAAGCGGGAGATTCCCGATGCGAAGCTGGTCGTGCTCGAGGGCAGTGGACATTTCCTCTACGCGGACGAACCCCGGCGTGCCGCGGCCGAGGTGGCGGAGTTCCTGGCGAAGTGCGGCGCCTGAGCATCGACGATGATCGCACCCCGGCCGGCAAGGGATCCGGACGGCTTTCCGGGCTTTCGAGGTAGGTGAATACCTGCGAGTCGGTAGGCATTCGAGGTAACCGGGCGAACTCACGCCTCCACCGCGTGTACCATCGCCGACGGGAGCGATGCCCCGGTTCGGGATGGACCGACGCGATCGGCAAGGATCTGCCTCCTCATGCTGGAATCGTGGGGTGCATCGCTCCCACTTCCTCGACTTGGCGGCGTTTTGCAATCCGGGCTCTCGCCCGTCAATTCATGGTCCCTCTGCCCGTTGATGGGCTGCAGGGAGGAAGCGGGAAGCGGGAAGCCAGGCGGGGGGTGCCAACGAGCCCGCCTGGCGCTCCCGTTTTGGCTCCACCGCAAGAAAGCGGCTGATGGGAGCGAAATCCCCGCCAGCTGGCTTGTTCATGCCGCCTCCGGATTCGTTGCTACCAGGACTGCTACCAGTTCTTGGCGCGCCGCCGACGACAGGGTGCCATCTTCACCCGGGACATGGACAACGCCGTCGCGTTGAAAGGATTGATCGCATGAAAGATCGCAAGCTGGCCGACCTCGAGGTCTCCGCGCTCGGGCTCGGATGCATGGGGATGTCCGCCTTCTACGGCTCAATCGACGAGGACGAGTCGGTCCGCACCATCCAGCGGGCGCTCGAACTCGGGATCAACTTCCTCGACACGGCCCAGCTCTACGGGCCGCTCACCAACGAGCAGCTGGTCGGGCGGGCGATCAAGCGCCACCGCGACGAGTACGTGATCGCGACCAAGTTCTCGCGCCGGATGGATAACGCGACGCCGGGGGACATGTCCACAGTCGGTCCGGCCGACGGCTCGGCCGAGCACGTCCGCGTCTCGATCGAGGGATCGCTGCGGCGCCTAGGGACCGACCACATCGACCTCTATTTTCAGCATCGCGTTGATCCCGACACCCCGATCGAGGAGACGGTCGGCGCGATGGCGGAGCTGGTCAACGAGGGCAAGGTGCTCCACCTCGGGCTCAGCGAAGCCGGTCCGGAGACGATCCGCCGTGCCCACGCGGTGCACCCGATCACCGCAATCCAGACCGAGTACTCGCTCTGGACCCGCGATCCCGAGGCGGAGATCCTTCCTACCTGCCGCGAGCTCGGGATCGGCTTCGTCCCATACTCCCCGCTCGGGCGCGGCTTTCTCTCCGGCCGATTCAAGTCGCCGGAGGAGCTCGACGACGGGGACTTCCGGCGCACTGGACCCCGCTTCACCGGCGAGAACCTGGCCGCGAACCTGAAGCTCGCCGCCAAGGTTGAGGAGGTCGCGACCACGAAGGGCATCACCCCCGCCCAGCTGGCGATCGCCTGGGTGCTCGCCCAGGGCGAGGACCTGGTACCGATCCCCGGGACGAAACGGCGCCGATACCTGGAGCAGAACGCGGGCGCGGTAGATGTCGAGCTGTCGAAAGAGGACCTGGCCAGGATCGACGCCGAGCTCCCCGAGGTGGCGGGTGAGCGCTACGACGAGGCCGGGATGGCGACGGTCAACCGCTGATCTGTCGCAACTCGTCGGTCGACGGGGCGCTGGAGGCGCGCTCTCTTCGCGACGGACCAGCAGCAGGCGGTACCGCGATCAAGAGGTTGATCCTCCTCCTCAAACGAATCCGAACCAACCTTACCGCCACCATGAGCGGCTGCAAAGAAACCCGACCGCTCCGCCCGGCGACGAGCAGCCGTCACATCGAGGCTAGCTCTTCACGGCGAACCGACGAACAGCCGGGGTGGGATCAGTGCCGTTCGGATCGGTGGCTCGAACCCGGAACGTGTGCGGGCCGTTGGTGAGGCGTCGGGTGGTCCGGGGCGATCGGCAGGGCTTGTAAGGGCCCGAGTCCAGCCTGCAGGCGAAGGTCGCGTCCAGGTCCGGCGATGAGAACCTGAAGGTCGGCCGCCGGTTGGTGATCGTGCCACGCGGCCCGCGGGTGATCGTCGTGTTGGGCATCCCGGCGCTCTGGCGGAACACTTGGATCCGGCTGTTTCCCGTATCGGCGACATAGATGCGGCCCGCCGAACTCATGGCAGGCGTGGCCGGGACCCAGACACCGCCTGGCCAAGCGGCATTGGCGGAACCTGAACAAGCCGTGGCGGAGCTTGCAGCGTTGCTGGGCGCCGAAGACGAGCACGGCACGACGTAGCCTCCCGGGCGAGATACTGCGCGGGCGATGTCGCAGGAGAACGTGGAGATCGTCAAACGAGCCCAGCCGGATGGCGTGGATTTGGTGCAACTGTTTGGCGGCTTCACCGCCCCAGACCCCTCGACCCCCGGAATCGACCTGACGGTCTTCGACAGCGATTGCCGGGTTGAGTTCGTCGCCAGCCGGCGTGCCGCCCTGGGGCCACCCTCCTCGTCCGGCCTCCTGGGACTCGCTGAGGGGTGGGCCGATTGGCTTGAGCCGTGGGAGAGCTACTACATTGAAATCGAGAGGTTCATCGACACCGGCGATCAGGTTGTGGCCCTCGCCCGTGTGCGCGCCCAGAGTTCGCGTGACGCGGTCTCGGTCGAGCACGCTCCCGCTGCCATCTGGTCTGTCGACAACGGCAAGATCGTCAGGGTGCGATTTTTCTTGGAGCACGACGAGGCCCTCGAAGCCGCCGGGCTATCGGAGTAGGCGATGTCGCAGGAGAATGTCGAGATCGTGCGTCGACTGTATGAGGAGTGGTCGGCTGGCTTGGAGCGTAGCGATCCCGGTGCCGTGTTCGATTCGCCAGCCGTCGCTGACGATTTCGAGTGGAGGATGGAAGGTGGCGATTTCGAAGGAAGGACGCTCTGGCGAGGGCGGGCGGGCTACGTCGAGTGGCTCCGTACCTGGACCGGCGAGTTCGAGGATTGGTCGCTTTCCCTTGAGGGTTTGATCGATGTCGGACCGGACCGAGTAGTCGCCCTCACGTACACGTCCGCCAAAGGAAGACAGAGCGGCGTACCGGTCGAGATGAAGGTCGGAGTGGTGTGGGAGATTCGGGACGGACGGGTGGTGCTGGCGAGGAACCACGAGGAAGCCCTCAAAGCCGCCGGGCTATCGGAGTAGGCGATGTCGCAGGAGAACGTGGAGATCGTTCGGCGGTTGATGGATGAATACAGCGGCGCCCTGCCCGACATGCAGAGATTTGTCGCCGATTGCTACGACCCTGATGCCGACTACTACCCGGTGCGGAAGTTTCCCGAGGCCCGGCCGTGTCACGGCGTCGAGGAGATTGCCCGCTTCCTAGCCGAGTACAGGGACGCGTGGGACCGCTACGAGGTCGCGGTAAAGAGTTTGATCCCGGTGGGGGATGATCGCGTCCTTGTTCACTGTTCACTCCGGGCCGAGGGGCGAGGGAGCGGACTCAGGCTGGAGAGCGACCTCTATACGTGCACGTGGCTGCGCCACGGGCGCTACTTCCGGGTAGAGGACCACTTGACCGCTGAAGGGCGCCCTTCGCGCACTCGGCCTTAACGGCGAGACCCTCGAAGCCGCCGGGCTTTCGGAGTAGGCGATGTCGCAGGAGAACGTGGAGCCGCTTCTGGGGGCCGGGCGACGGTTGCGAGTAGGGTTCGGTAGCCGCTTGCCGCACGGGGTGTCGGCAGGATCATCTTCATAGGAGGTGTCGAGTTGATCGGAGCACTGCTCTTGGGATTGGTGGCCGGCTTCATCGGCCGGGCGCTCGTCCCCAACGACGTATTCGAGAACCTGGAAGGGCCAAAGTCATGGCTGGTGTCGATCGTGCTGGGCCTGGTCGGAGCCACGGTCGGCTGGCTCATCTTCACGGGCATCCTCGGGATCGGCGATACGGACGTATTCGACTGGGGCGGCATCCTCAGTGCGTTGATCGGCGTGATCCTCGTCCTCCTCCTCTTTGGGTGGGTGGCCCGCCGCACGGTTCCCGAGTAGCACGACCGCCTGACACCAACCGCGCCCTTCCATGCGGACGCTCTCACCGCGAGATACTGCGCGGGCGATGTCGCAGGAGAACCTGGAGATCGCACTCGCGGCCGTCGACGCATGGAATCGAGGCGACTGCGAAGCATGGATGGCCCTTCTGGGACGAGGAGGCGGAGTTCTATCACCTTGCGCGCGCAGTTCGGACAGGCGAGAGTCTATTCGCGGCCACGACGGGCTGCGAGCGGTTTCTCGGCGAGATGGCGGAGGACTGGGAAGGACGATGCCGATTCGAGCATCGACGAGATCGCGAGACGCCGGAGAGCAGGTCGTGGGCATCGGCCGGTTTCGAGACTCGGGGGCGAGCAAGCGGCGTCGACCGTCAACGATCCCGCTCGGCGTCTTGACGAGGGTGCGGCGACGGAAAGATCGTCTGGACACGCGCCTCTTCTCGGAGCCAGCGGAAGCCCTTGAAGCCGCCGGGCTGCGGGAGTAGGCGATGTCGCAGGAGAACGTGGAGAAGCTTCGAGCACTTGTTGGAGACGTGGGGTCGGGAGCGATGGACTCCGGAGGCATTGGAGGGCGGGGGCGTCCTCGACATGTCTCTCCTCGACCCGCACGTTGTCTATGAGGACGAGAACCTCGCCCGACCACGTCGGCGAGGCGTATACGGGTCACGAGGGCGATAGCCAGGGCAACACGCCGCTGGATCGAACCTTTCGAGTGGCTGCTCGGTCGAGTTGGAGCGAGATCGTTGACGCAGACGATTGCATCGTCTCGATCCACCGGACGCGGGCGAAGGCTCGACAAAGCGGGATCGAGTTCGAGGCGACCCGTGGCGTATGTCTGGGCGTTCCGAGGCGGAAAGATCATTCACTTCAAGTCGTTTCGGGAGCCGGAGGAAGCCCTCGAAGCCGCCGGTCTGCGGGAGTAGCGAGATGCTGCGCGGGCGGTGTTGCAGGAGAACGTGGAGATCACGAGGTCCGTAAATCCGATTCGGGGAGGTTTGCTTCTCGCGGTCGGGATCACCGCCGCGATGCTGGTGATTCCTGCGGCCTCATTGGCCGCGTATCCAGGTGCCAACGGGCTGATCGCCTATTCCGAGCCGCGAGCAGGGGGGTTCCCCAACTACGAGGGACAGAACTGGGAGATCTTCACGATTCCCCCCAAGGGGGGCGATCCTACCCGGCTGACCGACAAGCGATCGCCGACCTTCAGCCGTTCTGATCGCCGGACCTGGACAAGAGGCTGACCTTACCGGGGGTCGGCCTATAGCGGCCAGAAGGAGCATGTCTGGACGATGCGCGCCGACGAGACATCAGCGCCAGGTCACCCACGGCGACACCCCCGACTTCTCCCCTCTTTCTCCCGGCGGTGGTCGAATCGTCATGTCGCATGCAGCCAACATCGTCGTCGTCCGCACGACGGGACGAGCCGCGTTCGCCTGACCAGGGATCACGACGCCGGGCATCCGGTCTTCTCACCGAACGGCAGACGGATCCTCTTCTCCGGACGGCCGCGCAAGGGACTTCACTTTGGCGTCTGGGTGATGCACCGGGACGGGACCCACAAGCGCCTGCTGGCCGACGAGGCGCATGATCCGGAACATGGCTCTGACGCTGAGTACTTCGACCCCGATTACAGCCCCGACGGCTCTCGGATCGTCTTTCACCGCGACGTCTGCCGAGGTGGCTGTGAGCAATACGTCCTTGTGATGCGCTCCGACGGTGGCGGCATTCGGAACCTCGTGGGTGACAGAGATACTGTCTTCTCGCCGAACGGATACCGCATCGCCGCCGTGCAGGGTTCCTGTCCGTCGGACGAGGACTGCACGAGCAACATCGTCACCTTCCGACGTAACGGGACGGACCAGAGGCCCGTCACACCTCTCGTGGATACGTCCACTTCGGGACGCCTGCAGAGCTGGCACTCGGGCCCTTAACAAGCCCTGCCGAGTCGCCGGTGAGGGGAGGGGGGGGGGAGGGGGGGGGGGGGCTGCTTGGGCTTGAGGCACGAGATGCGCGCGGTGTGCGCGGCGCGGCATGTGCAATGTGGCGAGCGGCGATAGGCGGCGAACTGCTGGAGAGCTGCGCTGTGAGCTGCTGCGCTGAGGTGCAGAGCGAGCGGGGCGCGGTGTGGATGCGGCGAGAGCTGAGCGGCGCAGCTGTGGCGGTGAAGCGACGGGGCGAAGGCGTAGTCTCTCTTGGCGAGCAGGTGCAAAACAGCACGCAGAGCTTGCGCGCCGTCGCACCAGCGCGATCTGAGCCCGCGCCGAGCGCAGGCGCTCGTAGAAGGCGCGCAAAGGACCCGGGCGTGCGGACCACGATCCAGGCCGCCTCGCAGAGCAGTGGCGGGCGCCGGAGAGCCCTGCTTGGAGATCTGGCCGTGACGCGCCGGCGCCTCGCCGGACTGGCGAACGCGGGGGTCGAGCCGACGTAGGAGACGAGCTTGCGGGGGGTGGGGAACCGGACCACCGCCGACCGCCCACGAAGGGCCCGCGACACGTTACCGGGAGTGATCGAGCCACCGGATCCGAACGGCACCGATCGCCACCCCGGCTGTTCGTCGGGTTCGCATCGAGGAAGCACCTGGCGAGCCAGCTCGAGTGACGGCTGGCTCGTCGGCGGGCGGAGCGCCTGAGCCACTGGCGCCCGCGGACCCCGAAGACGTCACTCACCGGCGGGCGGCCCTTCAGGTTGCGGTGAAGCGCCGCGTGGAGCTCGTTCTTTGCCGGGTGCGCTGGCGGACCAGGGCGGCGCGGCGGGCCAGTCGGCGCCGCAGCGCCCGAGTCTCTTCGTCGGGGTCGAAGACCTGGGCAGAAAGCCGGCAGCAGCAGCTCGCAGAGCGTTCGGGCGTCGACCTTGTCGGTCTTCACCTTCGCCTCGGCGATCGCCCGCAGCTTGCGGGTGTTGGCGATCACGACCCGGCCGACGTGGGGCTCGATCAGGCGCTGATCTGAAGCGCCGACCCGGTGGCCTCGAGCGCCGCCTGGTCTGTGGGCGCCAGGCTTTGGGCGAACAGCTCGAGCTCGGCGCGGCTGGTCTTGACGCGCCCGGCCGAGCGCACCTACCGCTGTCTTTGATCGCCACCTCGCAGAAGTCGAGGTGGACGTCCAGGGCGATCGATCGCATGTGGCCTCCTTCGATTGTGTGGCGGAGACGCAGCGGGCGAAACGACACCGACGGATCCGTGCTCGCAGCACAACCGGACAAGTCGCAGGGGCGGCCATTGAGTAGCTCGGGCTCGCGGCCCATCCCGTAATGCGCGGCCTGCCCGTCTGCGTTCTCCCGAGTGCCCCTTGTTCCGGTGCGCCCGACGCTAGTTCGGCCGCCGGACGCTCGGCTGGGGCCTCGGCTGCAGTTTCATGCCGGGAGTAGCGAGACGCTGCGCGGGGCGATGTCGCAGGAGCGCAGGTGTCGCCGGGTTACCCCTTGGGGTCGTCACTCCGGAGACGACGCATGGGATAGTCACTGGGCGATGACGAAACGCCTGATTACCGCCGTGGCAGTCCTGATGGTGTTCGTGGCGGCGATTCTCCCGACGACCGCCGCCGCTCATTACCGGGTGATGAAGCCGGGTTCACGGTTCTGGGTGATCACGTCGCGTCCGAAACCAACTCCCCACCTTCAACACCAGATAGGCGACAAGTTAAACCCTTACGCAATCTGTCGCCATGGGATCAGGGGTCACCCGCGAACCGACCCGGCGTTTACCACTCTGGGCGGCGATCCGCTGAGGTTCAACGGCCGAGGGTCTCCTCCACGCAGCACGTATCGCTTCTCGTTCAGCCACGACAGGTGGCGCACCACCCTCCTAGCCTTCCATGCACCCCACCAGTCGCCGCCCGATTTGCAGGCAAAGGCAGTTAATCACCAAGAGTCGAGGAAGGTGCTCTTCTTTTGGCGTTGCGAGCATCCTCAGCGGTAGCGAGATACTGCGCGGGCGATGTCGCAGGAGAAGGACGACCTTGAAACCCGCCTCGCGGCCCGAGCACAGCGCGACGGGGTGGAGTTTCGCGTCGAGCGACGCCCCGATGGCATGTGGGATGTTGGATTCTGGAGCCGAGTAGGGATTCCAGCTGGCATTGGCCCCGAGGGCATGCTGCTGGTTGGCGCTGAGGCGACAACGCGAGAACAAGCCGTGGCGGAGCTTGCAGCGTTGCTGGGCGCCGAAGACGAGCACGGCACGACGTAGTCTCCCGGCGAGATACTGCGCGGGCGATGTCGCAGGAGAACGTGGAGGAGCAGAACGTCAGGTTCGTGCTCGACGGCTACGCACGTTTCAACGCTGGCGAGCGAGTGCCGGAACTCTGGTTCTTTACGCCAGACGCCGAATTCCACGCCGCTCGGGAAGACCCCGACTCCGCAATCCATCGCGGAATCGATGCCGTCAGGCGCCAATACGCTCGCTGGGTCGAGTCGTATCCCGATCTGACGGTGGAGCCGGTGGAAGCGAAAGGGAATGGGGACAAGGTCTTCCTCTGGGTGCACTTCAGCGGGCACGGAGGGGAAAGCCGTGCGCCGGTGGAGATGGAGTTGGCACACGTCCTCACGATCCGCAACGGCAAGGCTGCTCGGATCGCCGAGTACTTCGACCGCGACGAAGCACTCGAAGCCGCCGGGCTTTCGGAGTAGAAGCCCAATAGGCCGCCGAAAGCGCCCACGGCGCGGACGAGGCGAGGAGTTGAGGCAAACGGTTTTCTGCGGGGCCAGTCGCTATCGAGGAGGGATGCTAGGCCCGCAGCGAAGCGGCTCGCTAGCGCCTATGGAAGCGTGGCGAAACTCAGTCTGAGACCTCGCTGACCTTCAAGCTGGTGACGTGGACCGGGTTGACGCCGACTGAGTCATCGGTTCCGTACTCCGTGAACCAGGCGAGACGCGATTGGCCTGATCGAGCAGCATCGGAGAGCTTGCTCTCGACCTCGTCCAACGTCCCCTGCACCGTCAGGACGTCACCGTTTAGGAGCCCGACTTCCGCGTAACCCACTGTGAGCCATGGTAGGCGGTCGAGGTCGCGCGAGTCACGGACTCCGCGCCGCCTGCAAGCCGATTTCCGCTTACCCCCGGGTTCAGACGGTCTCGTGCCAAGCCCCGAGAACCGGCGGTGCTGCGGGCTCTGGATAATCCAGCGCCCGATGACCTTCGACGAGGCCCTCGCCGCCCTGCTCGCGCTGGTCGGGGAGCGCGTCGAGGGACCACATCATGGACGCCGGGGAGACGCCGCACTTGGTCGCGACATTCGGGGGCAGGCTCCGCGCCGGCTACTCGATGACCGGCGGGGAGCCCAGCGATAACGAGGCGATCTTCGTCCGGCTGGAAGCGGGTGAGGAGACGGCGGCGATCAGCCTCGACAGGGAAGTGTTCGAGAGTGGGCTCGCCCACGAGGACGGAGCGCTCACGCTTCAGCTCGGCGGCGTGGAGTTTGTGATCGCAAGGCACGAGTAGCGAGATACTGCGCGGGCGATGTCGCAGAACGACGTTCAACTGGTGCGCGCCTATTTCGAGGATCTTGATCGCGCTCTCGCCAGTTACTCGCGCAGCCCGGACGTTCCGTTCGCTGAGACCGCTGATGGGAGAGATTGCGTGAGCGACTTCATCCGGAGGTCGTCTGGAGACCGCCCTTTCCGACCGACGCTCTTCCCCCTCTTCGAAGTCCGCGATGGCTAGATCGTCTTGATCGAAGATCACGTGGACCGAGGCGAAGCCCTCGAAGCCGCCGGGCTGCCTGAGTAGGCGCGCTTGTCTAAGCGCCTGTGGCGCGATCTGACGCGATCTGACGGGGAGATCGGGCGAAGCGGCTGATGGGATTCGAACCCACGACCTTCTGCATGGCAAGCAGACGCTCTAGCCAGCTGAGCTACAGCCGCGCGAGGAGGGATTCTAGCCGTCGCTCGCCGTCCATCCTCGAGCTCAGCCAGCCGCGTCGAGCGCTTCGTTGACCAGCTCGTCCGCGCGCGCGTTCGCCTCCCGGCGCACGTGGCGGATCGACCAGCGCTCGAACCCGGCGAGCGCCTCGCGGACGGTGCGGTGAAGCTCGCGCAGCGCGGCGTCCTTGACCCGATATTCGCCGCGCACCTGTCGCACCACCAGCTCCGAGTCCCCGACCAGCTCCACCTCGGTCGGCGCCCGCGGCTCGGGCTCGCTTGATCCCCAGCAGCACGGCCCGGTACTCGGCGACGTTGTTGGTGGCCGGGCCGATCGGCTCCGAGCTCTCCTCGACCAGCTCCCCGTTCGGCTCGGTGACCACGGCTGCGATCGCTGCCGGGCCGGGGTTGCCCCGCGCCCCGCCATCAACGTGGACCACCAGCCGACGAGCGCTCACCCGGTCACCGGGGCGGGGCGCTCACGCCTCGCTGGCGGTCGCTTGAGGTCGCTTCCTCGTCGCTCGCAGCTGGAGCTTTCCGTCCTCGTCCACCGAGGCGTTCCACGTCCGAGCCTCCTCGGCGAGCTCGGCGACTTCGTCCCCCTTGGCCACCTCGCGGACGGAATCGTCGTCGCCATTGGCGCCCACCTCCCACTGGTACCAGGAGAGCTCCCAGGCGACCGTGACCAGCGCCAGCTGGCGCGGGGGGTCGGGGCAAACGGCGGCCTGCGGCTCTCCAAGCGAGCGAATCAGGCCGGCCACCTTGCGCGATTCCTCGCTCGAGTTGAAGGATTCGACCGCGCCGCGCATGATCGCCTCCGGGCCCCGCCGCGGCTGCGGCGACCGGGGAGATACGGCCTGGAGCTCGGCGGCGGGCGCCGGCTGCGCCCCGGCCTCCGGGTCCGCCTCCGCTGCCTCGCCCTCGGACCGATCCTCGGCGGGGCCCGACTCGCGCGCGGGATCGCGCTTCGTGGCCGCCCGAGCCGAGCGGGCCCCGGCCCGGGCCCGCTCGGCCGCGCCGGCGAGCCGCCGTCGGAGCGCAAGGCCGCGGCGTGATCTGCTCGGCGGCTCGTGGGTGATCGTCCCGTACTGCTCCGCCGGGATCCATCCGGAGGCCTCGGCGCGCGAGCGGCAGAGAACGCAGACCCCGAAACGCTCGCCCTGCGAGCTCACGTACTCGTGCAGCTCCTCGCCCTTGAGCAGGGTTCGCGAGCAGACATCGCAGACCGGATGCTCCACAGCCGCCTCAACGTAGCAACGCGACCGAACGGCACGCGGGTCGGTGCTTGCCGGACGCGGGGCGGCTCCCGGTGCTAGGCGGCCTTCTCCTCGCCGTCGCCTGCCTGGGCGATCACCTTCTGCGCGATCTGCCCCGGAACCTCCTCGTAGCGCTCGAACTCCATCGTGTAGTCACCGCGCCCGCCGGTGATCGCCCGCAGGTCGGGTGCGTAGTCGAGCACCTCGGCCATCGGCACCTCGGCCTTGATCTCGGTCATCGAGCCCTTCGGCTCGACGCCGAGCGGCCGCCCGCGGCGCGAGTTGAGGTCGCCGACCACGTCGCCGACCGCGTCCTCGGGCACCACGATGGCCATCTGCACGATCGGCTCCAGCAGGTATGGGTCCGCCTCCGCCACGGCCTGCTTGAAGGCCATCGAGCCGGCGATCTTGAACGCCATCTCCGAGGAGTCGACCGAGTGGTGCTGGCCGTCGTACAGCCTCACCCGCACGTCCTTGATCGGATATCCGGCCAACACCCCCTGGCGCATCGCCTCGTCGATCCCCTTCTCGACCGCCGGGATGAAGCCGGTGGGGATCACCCCGCCCTTGATCGCGTTCACGAACTCGAACCCGGCCCCCGAGTCGGCTGGCTCGATCTCGATCTGGCAGTCGCCGAACTGGCCCCGGCCGCCGGTCTGCTTCTTGTAGCGGCCGTGGGCCTTGGCGGGCTTTCGGATCGTCTCCAGATAGGGCACCTGCGGCGGGTGGAGCGCGATCTCGGCGCCATAACGCCGCTTCATCCTCTCGGTGATCACCTCGACGTGGATCTGGGTCAGGCCGGCGATGATCTGCTCCCCGGTCTGCGGGTCGCGGTGGACGTCGAGGGTCGGGTCCTCCTCCTCGAGCCGGCGAAGCGCGGTGACCGCCTTCTCCTCGTCACCCTTGGACTTGGGCTCGAAGGCAAACGCCATCACCGGCGCGGGAAGATCGAGGGGCGCGAACGAGAGCCCGGAGTCCTTGGCCGCGAGCACGTCACCTGCGCGTGTGTCGCGCAGCTTGGCGACCGCGCCGATGTCGCCCGGGCCGAGCTCGTCGACGTTGGTGGCGTCCTTGCCGCAGGGCGCCGACAGCTGGCCGATCCGCTCCTTGGCCCTGCGGGTGACGTTGAAGGCCTGCGAATCGGAGCGCAGCACGCCGGAATAGACGCGCAGCAGGTTGATCCGCCCCGTGTAGGGATCGGCGGTGGTCTTGAACACGTAGGCGGCCGGGCCGCCGTCCTCGGAGGGCTCGATCGAGGCTTCCGCACCGTCGGCATCGAGCGCCTTCACCGCGCCCCGCATGGCCGGCGACGGGACGTCCTCGACCAGCGCCTCCAGGAGCCGGTTGGTGGCGAGGTTCTTGGTCGCCACGCCGCAGGTGACCGGAAACAGGTGGCCCTGGGTGACGCCCTGCTTGAGCGCGGTGACGATCTCCTCGTGAGAGATCTCCTCTCCCTCCAGGTAGCGCTCCATCAGCTCGTCGGAGTTCTCGGCCACCTCGTCCATGAGCTTGTCGCGATACTCGTCGGCCTGCGCCTTGAGCTCCTCGGGGATCTCGGACTCGGTGGCGCTGCCCCGCCCCTCCCCCTCGTACTCGAAGGCCTTCATGTCGATCAGGTCGATCACCCCCCGGACCTCGTGCTCGGTCCCGATCGGGATCTCGGTCGCCACGGCGTGGGCGCCGAAGGCCTCCTTCAGCGAGTCGAGAGTGCGGAAGAAGTCGGCCCGTTCCCGGTCCAACATGTTCACGAACACCAGGCGGGCCAGGCCCTCCTCCCGGGCGCGGGCCCAGAGGCGCTCCGTGTGGACCTCGACCCCCATCACCGCGTTCACCACCACCACCGCGGCGTCGACCACGCGCAGGGCCCCGAGCGTGTCGGCGATGAAGCTGGGATCGCCGGGGGTGTCGATCAGGTTGATCTTGCGGTCGCTGTACTCGAACGAGGCAAGCGTGGCGTCGATCGACATCTCTCGTTCCTGCTCGTCCGGCTCGAAGTCAAACACGGTCGAGCCGTCGGCGACCCGCCCGAGCCTGTTGACCACCCCCGCCTCGTAGAGCAGCGCCTCCGAGAGGCTGGTCTTGCCGCTGCCCCGATGGCCGATCAGGGCGACGTTGCGGATCCGGTCGGCCGGCTTGTGCGCCACGGCATCAATATATGTCAGGGCACCGGCCGTGTCAGGGAAGGCTGCCGGCGAACCGAGAGCGCAGCCCCAGAACCGCCTTCGTGTGCAGCTGGGAGACCCGCGACTCAGTCACCCCGAGGACCTCGCCGATCTCCCGCAGGGTGAGGTTCTCGTAGTAGTAGAGGGCGATCACCAGCCGCTCGCGCTCCGGCAGCGACTCGATCGCGTCGGCGAGGCGGTCCTTGACCTCCGAGGACTGGGCCTCGCTCTCCGGGTCGACCGCGTTCGGGTCGGTGATGGTGTCGAGCACCGAGATCTGGCCGCCCCCCTCGGGATCGGCGAAGGTCCACAGGTCATCGAGGGCCAGCACCGAGGAGTTCGCGATCTCGAGCAGGGCGCTCTGGAACTCCTCCACCGTCATCTCGAGCTCGGCGGCCATCTCCTCGTCAGTCGGAGCCCGCTGCAGCCTGGCCTCGAGCTTGGCGTGAGCCCGCTCCACGTCGCGAGCGCGGGCCCGGACCGAGCGGGGGACCCAGTCGAGTGAGCGCAGCTCGTCGATGATCGCCCCCTTGACCCGAGCGACCGCGAAGGTCTCGAACTTGATCTCCCGAGCGGGGTCGAAGCGCTCGATCGCGCCGATCAGGCCGAGCAGGCCATAGGAGATCAGGTCCCCCTCCTCGACGTGCGACGGCAGCCCGGAGGCCATCCGGCCGGCGATGAACTTGACCAGCGGCGAGTAGGCGACGACGAGTCGCTCGCGGGCCCGCTCGTCCCCTTGGTCCTTGTAGCGGCGCCAAAGGTCCCGCAGCTCTACGGCTTTGACGTTGGTCTCCATCGTTTATCCCGAGTCCGACAACTTATCCGCCGCCGCTCACGCGCGCGGATGCGAGCGAGCGTACTCGCGGCGAAGGCGCTGCGGCTCGACCCGCGTGTACACCTGGGTCGTGGACAGGCTGGCATGCCCGAGCAGCTCCTGAATCGAGCGCAGGTCGGCGCCCCCTTCGAGCAGATGGGTTGCGAACGAGTGCCGGAGGGTGTGCGGGGAAACGTGCCCGGCGACCGCCGCCTGGCGGACCCATCGCTCCAGCCGGCGGCGGACGTCCGAGGGGGACAGGCGCCGGCCACGGCGCGACAGGAACAGGGCGGGTTGCGAACGGTCCGCCGCGAGCGCGGGCCGTGCCTTCTGGAGGTAGCGCTCCAGGGCATGCTGCGCGGGCTCTCCCATCGGGACGATCCGGGTCTTCGAGCCCTTGCCGGTCACCCTCAGGGTCTCCGACTCGAACTCCGTGGAATCCAGGTCCAGGTTGACTATCTCCTCGGCCCGAAGCCCGCAGGCGTAGGCGAGCTCGAACAGAGCGCGATCGCGAACCTCCAGCGGCCCGGAGGCCGGGATCCGCTCGAGCAGGGCAGCGATCTCCCCGGGCCCGAGGACACGCGGAAGGCGCGAGCCGCGCTTCGGGCTCGGCAGGAGCTCGCCGGGGTTGCTGCTCGCCGCTCCGGCGCGGGTCAGGTGATCGTGAAGGCTGCGCACCGCGGCCAGCTTGCGGGCAACGGTGGACGGCGCCAGGCCGCGCTCCGACAGCGCGGCGGCATACGCGCGCAGGTCCCGGTGGACGAGCTCGCCGGGCTCACGGCGGCCGCGGGTGGCCCACTCGGCCAGCTCGGCGAGGTCGTTGTCATACGCCCGCATCGTGTGCCGCGAGGCCCCGCGGGTCCGCAGCTCGCGCCGAAAGCCCTGAAGCGCCGCCTCCCACGCCGGGCTGATCTCGTCGCCTCGCACGATGGCTGGTTCGCCGTCAGCGAACCCAAGCCTGCCCGAGACGACTAGTTGCCGATGTAGATCGGGGTGCCGAGCGGGACCTGGTCGTAGAGCTCCTCGACGTCCGCGATCGACATCCGCACGCAGCCGTGGGACGCCGCGCTTCCGAGCGAGGCAATGTCGTCGGTGCCGTGGATGCCGGCTCCTGCGTAGAAGCCCATCCATCGTGCCTTGAGCGGGTCGTCGGGACCCGGCGGGATCACCTTCCCGGCCAGATCGCCGGCCCAGGGGGAGTCCGGGACGTGCCAGGAGGGGTTCACCTGCTTATCGTCGATCGAATACTCGCCGGCCGGGGTCTCGAGCCCGGCTTGGCCGACGGCGATCGTGTACGTCTTCGCCAGCTTCAGGTTGTTCCACAGGCGCAGCTGGAACGCCCCCCGGTCCACGGTCAGGAAGACCGGGTACTTGGCGGCGAGCTGATCGGCGGTGACCTCCGGCTGCACCCGCTTGACCGGCGCCGAGACGGCACGGTGCCTGGGGCTGTCGATCGCGGATCGAAGCTGTGCCTTCAAGTCGCCGGCGAGCACGGTGACGCCGTCCCGCGCGGGGACGGCGTTGAGCGACGAAGGGGTCGGGGCCACCGACGCGTCCTGGGCGGGCCTATCGATCTGTCGGGCAACCTCGTCGACGAAGGCGTCGAGGGCCGCTGCGGAATACGCGATCTGGGGACCGATCTCGCGATCCACCGAGCCCCCGGTGGCGTAGCGCCAGACCCGGGTCGGGAATCCGCCCGAGCGGCTCGCGTCCAGCGCCGAGTCGAGCATCCCGTCGATGTCGGCGCGCAG
Source organism: uncultured bacterium (assembly GCA_963811625.1). GTDB lineage: Bacteria > Actinomycetota > Thermoleophilia > Solirubrobacterales > 70-9 > AC-56. The sequence goes on from CAWERS010000006.1 coordinate 16,671, forward strand.
CTGCAGCTTGTCGGGACCGAGCACGTATCTCTTGCCCTCGAAGCTCACCGTGACCGGCTTGTCGAGTGGGGCGACAAGGCGTTGCTGCAGGCGGTGCCGCGCCTGGTCGGTGGACAGCCCGCCGATCGAGATCCCGCCCACCCGAACGCCGTCCGCGATCTTGTCCGAGTTCGTCCTGTCGATCGCGTACGCGGCGGCCGCCAACACGAACACGAACCCGAGTGCGGCGGCGAGAGCTATCTGCGCTCTGCGTCCCACGGAACCAGTTTGAGTTTAGGCACCCGATGGGTCGATTCCTGCTTCGCGCCGGCGCGCAAGGCCGCTTGCGGGCCCGCTCAGGGCGCCGTTTCGCGACTCAGATGCCAAGCGGCTCGCGGTCCGCGGCGACACCCCCGCGCTCGCCCGGGTGCTCGCGCCGAACGTGCGGGCTCCAGCGCAGGAACTCCTCCACCTCGCGCTCATACGTGTAGGTCTGCTCGGCGCCGCGCATGACCGGGGCCAGCCGCTGGTGCTCGCCCAGCTTCAGCACCGTCTCCCGGGTGGTGTAGCCGTAGCGGAATCCGGCCGCCTTGAACAGCCGGTTGTCGACCCCGCGGCCGAAGCGCAGCTGGTTGACCACCTCGTCCGGGATCCGGAAGCCGAGCCTTCGCAGCGATCCGGTCATCAGCCCCGTCCCCCACGGCGGCAGCACCGGGAGGGCCCGCTTGCCGAGCAGGCCGATGATCTCCGAGAGGGCGAGCACGCCGTCGGCTGCCACGTTGTAGACCCCCGGCGCCGAATGGAAGGCGGCGTGCTCCAGGGCGTGGACGACGTCGTCCTCGTGCACGAACTGAACCCGCGGGTCGAAGCCCAGCATCATCGGCACCAGCGGGAGGTGGAGCATCCGGGTGAAGGCGGTGTCGACGTCCGGTCCGAGCACGTTGGCGCAGCGCAGCACGGTGACCGTGACCGCGGGGTTGCGGTCGGCGAAGTCGCTCACCGTCTGCTCGGCCTCGACGATGTCTCGCTCGACCCCGGTGTGGGGTGCGTGCGGCCGGGGCATGCGCTCGGTGAAGAACGCCGGGTCGTCCTGCTCGCAGCCGTAATAGTGCGTGGAGCTCTTGAACACGAACCTGCGGACCGGTGAGTCGGAGCCGGTGCAGGCGGCGAGGATGTTCAGCGTCCCGATGACGTTGTTCTCGTGGGCGCTTCGAGGCGACGTGGTCAGCGAGTTGACCACCAGCCTGGTGTCGATCACGGTGTCGATCTCGGCCGCTCGGACGATCCGCTCCAGCAGCGAGTGCTGGTTGGTGACCTTGACGAACTCGGTTCGCTCGAGCTCCCGGGTAGGAGCGCTGACATCGACCCCGATGATCGCCTCGATCTGCTCGAAGCTCTCGAGCGCCTGCGCCAGTCGCCCACCCCAGTACGTCGACAGGCCGGTGACCAGGACCCGCTTGGTGCTCTCGTCGGGCGGTGCCCCCGGCCCGGCGAGCGCTCCGCCCTGCTGCGGCGAGGCGTCTCTCAACCGAGCCAAACCGACTTTCTCTTGGCCAGCATCTGGTGAAGGTTCTCCTGGATCTGGGCGCGGATCTCCTGGGCGACGGTCTGAACCAGCGCCTTGTCCTCCGCCGCCTCGGCGCCGCCCAGGGCGACGGTGTCGATCGGCTCCAGGAAGCGGATCCTGAACTTGGCCGGCAGGTAGCCGAGCATTCCCAGCGGCCCCAGCCAGGGGAACGTCGGGGTGATCGGGAAGTAGATCAGGCCGGTGAGACGTCGCAGGACGTCAACCTGGCCGAAGACGGGCGCCGCCTCCTCCGCGCCGACCACGCAGGTGGGCACCAGCAGCGCCTCCGCCCGCATCGCGGCCTCGACGAACCCGCCCCGTCCGAAGCGTCGCAGCCGGTAGCGGTCCCGGTAGAGCTTCTCGGTCCCCTTGCGCCCCTCGGGGAAGACGAGCACCAGCTGGCGCTCGTCGTAGAGCAGGCGATGCACGTTGGCGGGATGCGCCGCCACACCGCCGATCTTCGGGATCAGCATCGAGAAGCCCGGGTAGCCCTTGAAGAAGTGCTCCACGGTCAGGTAGAGGGGCCGCGGGCGGGGGTGCTCGTCGCGGATCGCCTTGGCGATCATCGCCGCGTCCGGCGGCAGCGCGCCGGCGTGGTTGGAGACCAGGAGCGCGCCGCTGTCTGCGGGAACGTTGTCGATCCCCTCGACCTCTACCCGGAACCAGTACCGATAGAAGAACTCGACCAGGGTCCGGTCCATGAAGCCCTCGACCCTCTCCGAGCGCCCCCAGTCATTCAGCCGCCGCTCGGGCTCGATCGCCGGCAGCAGCTCTCGGGCAGCCTCCGCCGAGCGGCGCTCGGGAAGCTCCGCCGCCTCGCTCTCAGGCTCCACTGGGGCGCCGAGGGGGGTCCGCTGTTCGTCTGCCACGGGGCGTCATTCTCGCAGCCCGGCGCGCGCCGCCCGAGCGGAAGATTATGTTTCGCTGGATGCGCTCCAAAGACCAGGTCCGTCGGGCCGTCTGGCGCGCCATGGATCGCGAGGGGGTTTCGCGGTTTCCCGGCGCCGAGGGAAGGATCCCGAACTTCGCCGGTGCCAAGCTCGCCGCACAGAAGCTCGCCGCCCACCGGCTGTGGAAGCGGGCCAAGGTGATCAAGGCCAACCCCGACTCCCCCCAGACGCACGCCCGCCGCCTGGCCCTCGAGGAGGGCAAGAACCTGGTGATGGCCGTCCCTCGCCTTCGCGACCAGCACCCGTTCCGCCTCCTGGACCCGAAGCGGCTGACCAAGGCGCAGGTCCGCGAGGCGGCGACGATCAAGGGGGCGCTCAAGCACGGCCGCATCGTCGCCATCGAGGAGATCCCCGAGATCGACTTCGTGCTCTGCGGCTCGGTGGCCGTCAACCTGAGCGGCGGCCGGCTCGGCAAGGGGGGCGGCCACTCGGACCTCGAGTACGGGCTGCTGATCGAGGAGGGCCGGATCGACGATCACACCACGGTGGCCACGACCGTCCATCCGATCCAGATCCTTCGCGAGCACCTGAGGCTCACCGACCACGACCTCCCGGTCGACCTGATCGCGACCCCGCGGGCCGTGATCGAGGTCGAGCGGATCTACAAGCGCCCCCGCGGGATCCTCTGGGACCACCTCCAGCCCCCGCAGATCCACGAGATCCCGATTTTGGAGCGAATGGGTTACGCCTGAGGGCTTGTTCAAGCCGTTTCCGGGCGGCGGCGCTAAGTCATGCGCCAGTCAATGCGCCAGTGTGAGGCGAACTCTCTGCCGGATCAGCAGCTCGCGCCGTCTCCTCGACCCGCTTCCGCTGAATCGACAGGTAGCCGTCGAGCAGCCCGGCTGCCTCAGCCTCGCTGCCGGGGAGCAGGTGGCCGTACCTGTCGAGCGTGGTCGTGATGTTCGCGTGCCCCATGAAGGTCTGTAGGGCCTTGATGTTCACCCCGCTGGCGATCGTCAGGGACGCAAACGAGTGGCGACACTCGTGGAAGGTGATGCGCTGAAGGCCGGCGTTCTTCCACGCGGTGTCGGCTCGATCCTGGACAGCCTTCGGGTAGAACGGCCTCGTCGGGGTTCGCCCGAACGCCAGGTCGTCGTCCCGTCGCTTCGCGGTGATCGCGTGTTCGAATAGGTGGTCACGCAGCACTCCGGGGATTGGGACTCGACGGTTGCCGGCCGCCGACTTGGGGGCAATCTCCCCCTCCTTCTCGTCCCAGGCTCGCTCGGCGCGGGTCGTCCCGGCCGCGAGGTGCGATGGACCCGGCGCGAAGCGCGCGCAACTCCCCCACCCGCAGCCCCGCATACATCGCAGTCGCCCATAGCGCCCGGTCATGCTCGGGGACGGCGGCGATCAGCTTCGCGGCCTCGACCGGATCGGCAGTGCGATCCCGTCCGCCGCGCACGGCAGGTAGTCGGAGTCCCTCGCAGGGATTGACAACCAACTCCCCCCGCCTGATCGACAGGTTGCACACCGCCCGCAGTGGAAGCAGCGTGCATCTCACCGTCGATGCGTTCAGCCCCTCAGCGAGCAGTTGATCCACGAGCCCCTTTACGTCGGGCCGCGTCAGGTCCGCCAGCCACCGCTCCAGCTCGCGGACGGCGACCAGCTTTTTGCTGCCCCGCCGCACCCAATGCAGGTCGGCCGCGATGTAGTCGTTGAAGTAGTCCGGGCTGACCCCGAGTGACGCGGCGGCATCCGTCGCGGTGAGGGCAAGGCGAGGGATCGGAGCCTTGGGGCTGCGTACGGAGACGGTGGCTGGTGCACGAGGGACGCCGCCATCGCCCTCCCCTGCCTACGGTCAATAGTTTTCCCGTGGGGGTGTGGCGCCTTAACTGGACGGTCGGAGGCGCCGAGCGCGGTGAGGCGCTCCCTCCCCGCGGTGCTGAGGCGGAACCGCGCGAGCGGCGCGGGGAGCACCCTGCTCTCCACGCGGCCCCCGCTTGACTGACAGCTAGCCAGTAATACGACGAAGCAGCGCGACTACTTGTGCGCGCTCCACGGCTCCCTCTTAGAGACGCAGTAGGTGCTCGGGTCCGAGACCAGCTCGCGCCGTTCCTTGTAGGTCCCGGTGGCCTTGGTCTTGCTCACGAACTTGCCGCTGATCTGGTTCGTGTACCTGATGCCCCCGGAGTCGCTGAGGTGACTCTGGTTGTAAGAGAACCTCCCGTTTTGGACCTTCGAGATAGTCCCGTGGAGGTTCGTGAAGCTACGGAAGTCGTCCGTGCCGACACAGTCGTAGTGCAGGCTCTTGACCGACCAGTTCTTGACCTTCGTCGGGTGCCCCTTGCTCTTCACCTTGTCGAAACTCACCTTCATCACCGGATCGTCTGTCCCGGCTCCGCTGTAGGTCGTGGTTCCGGCCAGGGCCTGGGCAACGACCAGCGCACCCACGGCCGCCACGGCGAGCACCGGGACGATCCACTTTCGAGACTTACTCATCCATCCCCCCCTTGTTCGCAGGCGCGTAAGCGCCCCCTTCCTCTTCCTTGAGAAACCCATACAACGATCCACCCGTCAGACCACTTGCGTTCTTTAACAATCGGGATTAGGTCGCCTCGCGTGATTCTCCTTCGCGGTCTTGGCCCAATGACAGGTGTCGCACAGCCCTTGGCAGTTGGCCGGGTCGAAGGGAGCGCCGCCCTCGGACAGCGGTCGGATGTGATCGACCTGGCTGGCGATGGTGTCGCGCTCCGGTGGTCGTGTCGCGGTCGAAGTGCGCTACCCCCCCTGACGACCCCACGTAAACACTCGTGCCGTTGCGGCTAACTGCGACCGAACCAGGACCGCTCACTGCGTGGGCGGTGGCGCAGGTTCCCTCCGACCCGTCCTCGCTGATGCAGCCGTCGGTTCCCGCGGGTTGGGTGATGGCCCCCGTGGTCGCGTCGCGGTCAAAGCGCAGCAGGGCACCGCCCCGGAAAACGGATGAAACCACGTAAACGCTCCTTCCGTCGGGGCTCACCGCCACCGCGGACGGGTTCGTGAGAGCGTGACCGTCGGCGCAGGAGGTGACCGGCCGGTGTTGCACGAGATCCCGATCCTGGAGCGGATGGGCTACGCGTGATCAGCTCGGCAGCGCTCGGCTTGCGCCGCCTCGATCGGCGCCAGGCGGGAGCGGGCCTGGATCCCGCGCCGGCGAAGCCGCTCGCTCGCCGACAGCGTTCCCGGCACGGGCTCACCCTCGATCAGCTGCGCGATCTCGCAGAAGGCATCGATCCAGGGAGATCCGCTCGGCAGCCGCTCGGCCGCGGCGTAGAGCGCCCTTGAGACATCCAGCACCACCGCTCGCTCGCCCTCCATGATCAGGGGGTTCATCGGCAGATCGCGGCCGGAGGAATAGCCGAGCCCGCGTGGGCTAGCGTTACGGGCATGGTCGCGCGGGGCGAAAGGACGGTCGAGGGGCCCTCGCTGATGGGCCAGCTGCTGGAGGAGTTCCTGCCCTTCGCCCCGGCCATCGGGCCGCTCCCGGATCCCACCCCCGCCGAAGGGCCGGACCCCTACGGCAACCCGGACCCGGAGTGGCTCGAGATCGACTGGCGCGCCCACCTGCGCCGGGTCGCGGTCACGATGCCGGGGGAGCCGCCGGCGCCGGGCGGGCTCACGCTCGAGGGAGAGTGGCCCACCGACGTCAACTACGTGGACCTCTCTCCCCCCGAGTCGGGGTCGGGGATCACGGTGCTGTTCGTCCACGGACTCTCGGGGTCGTGGCAGAACTGGCTCGAGAACCTCCCCCACTTCGCCCGCACTCACCGGGTCGTCGCCCTCGACCTGCCGGGCTTCGGGCACAGCCCGCTGCCCTCCTGGCCGATCTCGATCGAGAGCTACGGCCGGCTCGTGCACCGATTCTGCGATGCACTGGAGATCGGCGACTGCGCGATCGTCGGCAACTCGATGGGCGGCTTCATCGCCGCCGAGGCCACCGCCGCCGACCCCGAGCGGTTCGAGAAGCTGGTGCTGGTCTCCGCCGCCGGGGTGTCGAGCGCTCGGCTGCGGCGGCGGCCGGCCGAGACCGTCGCCCGGATGGCCACCGGGTCGGCGCCGCTCTTGCTGCGCCTCCAGCAGCGGGGGATGCGCCGACCCCGGGTGCGCTACGCGACCTTCAAGGGGCTGTTCGAGCACCCCGAGCTGTTGCGCCGCGAGCTCCTGCTGGAGCAATTTCACAACGGCGCCGGCAGACCGGGTTTCCTGCCCGCGGTTCAGGGCCTGGTCGGCTACGACATGCTGGACCAGCTCGACGACGTGGAGGTGCCGACGCTGATCGTCTGGGGCCGCAACGACCACGTCGTGCCGCCCCAGGACGCGGTCGACTACGGGCGCCACCTGCGCAACTCACGGACGGTGATCTTCGGCGACACCGGCCATGTGCCGCAGCTCGAGCGGCCGGTTCGCTTCAACCGGATCCTCGAGACCTTCCTCGCCGAGTAGCCGGCCGCGGGCTGCTAGCTGGTGATCGCGCCCTCGGAGGCGGACCCGACCATGCGGGCGTACTTGGTCATCACGCCGCTCGGGAACTGCGGCTCCGGAGGCTCATACTCGGCAACCCGCTGAGCGATCTCCTCCGGGGAGAGGTCGACATCGAGGCTGCGCGAGTCGATGTCGATGGTCACCTGGTCGCCCTCGCGCAGAGCGGCGATCGGACCACCCTTGACAGCTTCGGGCGCGATGTGGCCGACCATCAGCCCGCGAGTACCGCCCGAGAAGCGCCCGTCGGTGAGCAACGCCACCTGCTCGCCGAGGCCTTCGCCGACGATCGCCGCCGTCACGTGCAGCATCTCGCGCATGCCGGGGCCGCCGGACGGCCCCTCGTTGCGGATCACGATCACGTCCCCCGGCTGAAGCTTCTGGTCCTTGACCGCGCGAAAGCACTCCTCCTCGGACTCGAACACCCGCGCCGGGCCCGTCTGCCCCCGCCGCTCGGTGCCGGCGAGCTTGACCACCGACCCGTCCGGGGCCAGGTTGCCCCGCAGGATCGCCAGCCCGCCCTCCGGCTTCAGCGGGTCCGACAGCGGGCGCACCACTTCCTGTCCGGGCTCCTCCCGCGCCTCCGCCGCCTCCTCGCCGATCGTGCGGCCGCTCACGGTGAGTGAATCGGTATGCAGGATCCCTGCGTCGGCGAGCCGCTTCAGGATCAGTGGCACTCCCCCGGCCCGATAGAGGTCGGTGGCCACGAAGCGTCCACCCGGCTTCAGGTCGGCGAGCAGCGGAGTGCGCTTGGAGATCCGCTCGAAGTCGTCGAGCGCCAACGGGATCCCGGCTTCGTTCGCAACCGCGAGCAGGTGCAGGACACCGTTGGTGGAGCCGCCGGAGGCGCAGACCACCGCGATCGCGTTCTCGATCGACTCGCGGGTGATGATCCGGCTCGGCCGCAGGTCTTCGGCGAGCACCTGCACCGCGAGCTCTCCGATCCGCTCGGCAACGGTCGATTTGTCGGGATCCTCGGCCGGCACCATGGCCGAGCCGGCGGGGGAGATGCCCAGCGCCTCGAACGCGCAGGCCATCGTGTTGGCGGTGAACTGGCCGCCGCACGCCCCGGCCCCCGGGCTCGCCGCGTTCTCGAGCGAGCGAAGGTCATCGTCCGACATCGTCCCCGCCGCGTGGGCGCCGATCGCCTCGAACAGATCGACGATGGTGACGTCGTGGCCGTGCCAGCGGCCCGGGGCGATCGAGCCGCCGTAGAGCATCAGGGCGGGGATGTCGAGCCGGGCCAGCGCCATCACGCAGCCCGGAATCGTCTTGTCGCAGGCCGACAGCCCCACCACGGCGTCGAACTGGTACCCGCGGGCGGTGAGCTCGATCGAATCGGCGATCACCTCGCGGCTGACCAGCGAGGTCTTCATCCCCCTGGTCCCCATCGTGATCCCATCCGAGATCGCAACCGTGTTGAACTCCATCGGCGTCCCGCCGGCCGCCCGCACCCCCTCCTTGATCGGGTCCGCCAGGTCGCGGAGGTGGAAGTTGCACGGCATCGCCTCGATCCAGGTGTTGGCGACCCCGATCGTAGGTCGCGAGAGCGCCTCGTCGTCGAAGCCGATTCCCTTCATATAGGCGCGCGCATGCGCCCGGTCCGGGCCGTCGAAGACGGCGCTCGATCGCGGCCGCGGAAGGCTCACGCCGCGGCCTCGGCCCGGCGGGCCCGCCAGGCGCGCAGGCGGACGAGGTCGCGCCTCACCTGGGCGGGATCGAGCTGACGTCCCGGGACGTGCATGTTGGCCACCGAGATCAGCCGGCGCTCCCCGGCGCGCAGCGACATCCACTTCGCCAGCACGTCGTCGGCGTCGGGCAGACGCTGTCCGGCGGCGGGCTCGGAGCGGTCCGGGAACCCGACGCAGTACTCGTTCAGGAGCTCGCCGCTGGCGGTGTCGTAGGCGACGATCGGGCGGTGCGGGTAGAGCAGGTACTCATAGCCGCCGTCGCCATCCCCGGCGACCGCGATGAACCCGAGCTCCTGGTACATCGCGAACTCCCGGCCGGAGACGACCGAGCCCATCAGCTCGCGGGCGCGCGCTTCCGCTCGGCGCTCGCGGCCCGGGTCGTAGGCGGGCGCTGGAGGCGTTCCGCGCGGGCGTGGGCGCAGACCACGGAGCCGCTGCGCGGCCGTCGGCCCGAAGCCGATCAGAGCCAGGACGACCACCACGATCACCGCGGTGGCCAGGACCAGGCTCAACCGCCGGCGGCCGGCGGGAAGAACACCACCCGCTCGGCCTCCTTGGGGATCTCCGAGAAGTCCCGGACCAGGGTCGCCTCGCGACGGGCCCCCTCCGCGGTGGGGACGGCGGCCCACATCCCGAGCTCGAGCTGACGGCGGAACTCCTCCACCAGGCGCTCCTCGTCCTCGGCCAAAGCGGGATCGCCCTCGGCGAGCAGCACGTCCCCGTGGCCGGGCTTCATGCGGACCAGCTTCATCGCCCGGATTATGGCAGCGGCTCGTCCCCCGCCCGGCTCCCGGCGAGGCCGAGCACATCGACCGGCCCGGGGCCTCGGCCGAGCTGCCGCAGGCCGTCGCGAACCGCCTCGGCGGCAAGTTGGCGCGCGTGCGTCGCAGCGGGTTCGAGCTCGACGCCACGGGCGAGCAGGGCGGCGAGGGCGGCCGAGTGAGTGCATCCGGATCCGTGAGACGCGCCCTCCGGGTGGCGCGGGCCGTCGATCCGCACCGCCTGAGAGCCGTCGAAGAGCAGGTCTGCACCGTCCTCCCCGTGCCCCCCGGTGACGATCACCGCCCCCGGCCCGAGCGACTGGACCGCGCGCGCGAGCGCCTCGGGGGATGCCTGATCGCCGATGCCGGCGAGCTCCCGCGCCTCGGCCAGGTTCGGGGTGGCGACCGTGGCCCGGGGCAGCACCCGCTCCACGAGTGCAGACTTGGCGCTCGGGTCGAGCAGCACCGCACCGCTCGAGGAGACCATCACCGGATCGACCACGACCGGGACATCGCCCAGGAGATCGAGCGCCTCGACCACGGCCCCAATGGTGGGCTCGTCCCCGAGCATGCCCAGCTTGACTCCGTCGACGCCGATGTCGGTCGCAACGGCGTGCACCTGGGCGACGATCATCTCCGGGACCACGGGCGTCACCATCTCGACCCCGACGGTGCTCTGTGCGGTGAGGGCGGTGACCGCCGTCATCCCGTGCACCCCACAGCGCGCGAACGCCTTCAAATCCGCCTGGATCCCGGCCCCCCCGCCGGAATCCGACCCGGCGATCGACAGGCAGGTCACGATCCGGCCGCCTGCGTCCATCGACTGAGCCTAGTTCAAGGCGCCGGCAACGCGGTCCGCGCGTAGCGGCCGTCGGCGTCCACCTGGACGTAGCCGAGCAGCTCCAGCCGGGCCAGCGCGAGGGCCGCCTCCTCGGCGGTGATCCCGGAGGCCGTCGCGACGCCGTCGCAGCTGGCGCCGCCGAGCTCCACCAGCTCCGCGACCCGTGCCAGCTGCGGCTCGAGCGCCGGGCCGGGCCGCGCCGCGACGGTGACCCCCACCCCGAGCAGGCGATCGAGGACATCCTGGGCATGGCGGATCGGCGCCGCGCCGTCCGCGAGCAGGCCGTTGCTGCCCTGGGAGACTCGCGAAGTGACCAGACCGGGGACCGCCCCGAGGTCGCGGCCGAGCTCGAGCGCCTTGGTGGCGGTGATCAGGGAACCGGACGGCTGGGCCGCCTCGACCACCACCGTGATCGCGCCCATCGCGGCCATGATTCGGTTTCGCACCGGGAACGACCCCGGTCCCGGCCGGCGGCCCGGTTGGATTTCCGAGATCGCGGCCCCGGAGCCGATGATGTCGTGGTACAGGTGTCGAGCGGATGCGGGATAGACGACGTCGGGCCCGCCGCCGAGTACCGCGATCGTGGGTCCCCCGCCGGCCAGGGCCCCGCGATGGGCGGCGGCGTCGATCCCGCGGGCCATCCCGCTGACGACCACCATCCCGGCCGACGCCAGCTGGCGCCCGAGCTCCTCGGCGACCCGCAGCCCGTAGGAGCTGGCCCTGCGCGCCCCGACGACGGTCACCGCCCGAGCCCGATCGAGGCCGCCGACCACGCCCGGGTCACCGCAGCCGAACAGCCGTATCGGCGCGCCCTCTCCCAGGTCCAGCAGCTGCGCCGGGTAGGCGGGATCGCCCCGGCGAAGCTCCCACACCGGCGGAGCCTCCCTCACCCGGAGCCCCGCCGCCTCAGGGTCAGCGCCCTGGCCAGGTGGTCCTCGGAGATCCCTTCTGCGCCCTCGAGGTCGGCGATCGTGCGCGAGAGCCTGAGCACGCGATCGTGGCCCCTGCCGCTGAGCCCGAGTGCGCCGTGGCCGTCGGCCAGCATGCGCCCGGCAGGGCCATCCAGCCGACACACCCGCCGCAGCTCCGGAAGGTCGATGTCGGCGTTGCAGCACCCGGGCCCAAGCCGCCGCTCCTGGCGCTCGCGGGCCTGGAGCACACGCTCGCGAACGCTGGCCGAGTCGGCTTCGGGGCCGGCGGCCATCTGCTCGGCGGTCGGGCGCTCGACCGTGACCGCGATGTCGATCCGGTCGGCCAGCGCCCCGCTGAGCTTGGCGTGGTAGCGGCGCACCGAAGCCGGCTGGCACTCGCACTCGCCGGATTCCTCCCCGCGACCACAAGGGCAAGGGTTGGATGCAGCGACCAGCATGAAGCGACATGGCAGCTCGATCGCATGCCGGGCTCGAACGATGGTCACTCTTCCCTCCTCGAGGGGCTGGCGCAACGCCTCGAGTGCCTCCCGCGAGAACTCGCCCAGCTCGTCCAGAAACAGCACGCCGCGGTGCGCGAGGGTCACCTCGCCGGGCCGCGGAGGCGATCCCCCACCCACCAGGCCGGCGGTGGAGATGGTGTGGTGTGGGGCTCGAAACGGGCGCACCGGCGAGGCACGGAGCCCCGGCCAGCGACCCGCTGCGCTCGCGATCCGGAGCACCTCCAGCGCCTCCGCCCGGCTCGGCGGCGGCAAGATCGACGGCAGCCTCCGCGCGGCGAGCGACTTGCCGGCGCCGGGCGGGCCGACGATCAGCATGCTGTGCCCGCCGGCCGCAGCCACCTCGAGCCCGTAGCGCAGGTAGGGCTGCCCCCGAAGGTCGGCGAGGTCGGGCCCCTCCGCCCAGGAGCCATCCGGGTCCCAGCCAGGCTCCGGAGGCGCTGCCGGCTCATCCTCGGTGCCCAGGTTGGCCAGCTCGGCGAGCCGCTCCAGCGGGACCACCCGGGCGCCCTGGGCGAGCATGGCCTCGGATGCGTTGGCGCCCGGGACGGCGATCGCCTCCGATCCCCGCTGCCCCGCCGCCTCGGCCATCGCCAGGGTCCCGGGGATCGGCCGGATCGACCCGTCCAGGGCGAGCTCGCCGGCCAACGCGATCCGCTCCAGGTGTCGCCGCTCGAGCTGGTCCGAGGCCGCCAGCAACGCCGCCGCGATCGCCAGGTCGAAGCTCGGCCCGGCCTTGCGGAGATCGGCGGGCGCCAGGTTGGCGGTGATCCGCTGCTGCGGAAACTTGAACCCCGAGTTGACCAGCGCCGCCCGAACCCGCTCGCGCGACTCGCGCACGGCAGCGTCCGGCAGACCGACCAGCGAAAAGGCGGGCAGGCCTGGGCCGACGTGCACCTCGACCTGGACCTCGCGCGCCTCGACCCCGATCAGGGCGAAGGTGCGGGCGGCGGCGAGCACCCGGCCGAGGCTAGGCGCCGCGGACTCGCACGGGGCGCGCCAGATGTGCCGAATGGGTGGCGCTCGCTTGACGATCTGCGCGCCCCGGGGGCGGATCGCCGGCCTAAGGTCGGCGCCCGTGTCGGATGCCCGTCAGCGCATGGGTCGCGCAGCGGAGTCGCTGGCCGCGGTCGCGCTGGAGCGCCGCGGGATGCGGATCCTGGCTCGCAACCAACGCACCTCGGCGGTGCGCGGCGAGATCGACCTGATCGCGCTCGACGGCGCGGCCCTGGTCTTCGTCGAGGTCAAGGCCCGCAGGGTCGGCTCCTCGGTCGGACCCGAGCGACCCGCGATGGCGGTCGGTCAGCGCAAGCGCCACAAGCTCCGCTCGCTGGCGCTGGCCTGGCTGCGGGACCGGGACGGCTCGGTGCCCTCCCACGACTCACTCCGGTTCGACGTCGTCGGCGTTCGCCTCGACGCCGGCGGCAGGGTGGTCGAATGGGAGCACCTTCGCGGCGCCTTTTGACGCCGATCGTCAGCCCAGCTCGAGCTGGCTGTAGGCGATCGACTGGAAGGAGCGACGGTGAAGCGACGAGGGGCCGTGCTCGATGATCGCCGCCCGGTGCTCGGGAGTCGAGTAGCCGACGTTGCCGGCGAAGCCGAACTGCGGATAGGACGGGTCGACGCTGGTCATGTAGCGGTCTCGGGTCACCTTGGCGACCACCGAGGCGGCGGCGATCGCGGCGCTGGTGGCGTCTCCATCGACCACGGCGCGGTGATCGACGGCGCAGCCGGGAACCGAGAAGCCGTCCACCAGACACGCCGCCCCCGGAACGGCCACCCGCTCCAGGCTGCGACCGAGCGCAGCCAGGTTGGTGACGTGGAGGCCACGGGCGTCGATCCCGCGCACGCATCGCACCGTCACCGCCACCCGCTCGGCGGCGCGGACCACCAGGGGGTAGAGCTCCTCGCGCTCCTCCGGCGATCGGACCTTGGAGTCGTCGAGGTGGGAGAGCGAGCGCCGGTCGCGGAGGCTGAGGCTGCGGTAGTCGATCAGCACCGCGGCGGCGACCAGCGGGCCCGCAAGCGAGCCCCGGCCGGCCTCGTCGGCCCCGGCCACGAAGCGGGCTCCGAGCGAGCGGTCGAAGCGGAACAGCCGCGCAGCGCGGCGACGACGCGCGCGCGCCCGGCGCTCGGCGCCGCTCGGGGCGCTCGCCGCGGATCTGGCGGCGCTGGTGCTGGCCCTCGCCACGGCGCAATCATGACCGAGGCGCCGGGTGGATCGCTACAGGAACCCGATCCGGTCCGGCGGCCAGTAGGTGAAGAAGGCCTCGCCGATGATCCAGTCGCGAGGCACCGGCCCCCAGAAGCGGCTGTCGTCACTGGCGCCCCGGTTATCGCCCATCATGAAGTAGTGGTCCGGGGGGATCGTGATCGCGTCAGGCTTGTTGCAATCGGGGCCGCCGCCACAGGGGTTGATGAAGTCCTCCTTGGCCTCGATCCCGTTGACCACCGGGTGCCCGTCCTCGATCGCCAATCGATCGCCGGGGCCGGCGACGATCCGCTTGATGAAGTTGGTGTCGGACTCCTTCGGGGTGGCCTCCGGGCACGGCTGCCGTGCCGGATGCCTAACGCCACAGCGCGCGCCGTCGGCCCCCACCGGCGGATGGAAGACGACGATGTCGCCGATCTTCGGGTCGCGCAGGTGGTAGACGACCCGGTTGACCAGCACCCGCTGGCCGGGGTCGAGCGTCGGCTCCATCGAGCCCGACGGGATCTGGTAGGGCTTGACCACGAACGCCTGGATCAGGAGCGCCAGGCCGATCGCCAGGGCGACGATCACGACCAGCTCGATCAGGGCCCCGAGCCCGGTCGTCGGCTTCGGGATCAGCCCTGTTCGCCTCGGGCTCAGGGGGATTCCTCAGAGCCCTCGGCCTTGGCCTCAGGCTCGGGGCCCTCGGAATCCTCGGCCGCGGCCTCGGGTTCCGTGGAGGAGCCCGCATCGGGCGTCGACTCCTCTTCACCTGCCTGCTCTTCCGCTTCCTCCTCGGCCTCCTCGGTGGCCGGGATCGCCTCGGCCTCGCTCTGGGCCAGCCCCTCGGAGTCGATCGCCTCGGTTTCCGTCTCGGTGATCACCAGCTCGTCCTCGATCCCCCAGCGGCGCTCGGCGACCCGGGCCCGCTTGCCGACCCGCCCGCGCAGGTAGTAGAGCTTGGCGCGTCGCACCTCACCCTTGGCGACCACCTCGAGCCGCTCGATCTTGGGCGAGTGGACCGGGAAGGTCCGCTCGACCCCGACCCCGAACGACTGCTTCCGCACTGTGAACGTCTCCCGGGCACGGGAGCCGCGGCGGGCGATCACCACGCCCTCGAACACCTGGGTCCGCCGTCGGGTGCCCTCAACGACCTGGAAGTGGACCCGGACCCGGTCC
The DNA here is from genome assembly GCA_963811625.1 of uncultured bacterium. Lineage (GTDB taxonomy): Bacteria > Actinomycetota > Thermoleophilia > Solirubrobacterales > 70-9 > AC-56. The sequence goes on from CAWERS010000006.1 coordinate 31,717, forward strand.
CCGGGCGCGAACCGCGGCACCCGCTTCAGCTGGCGCTGCTCGATGCTCTCGATGATCGTGCTCATAGGCTCTCGGTGAGGGCGGTCGCCAGGGCATCTGCCGCCGGACTGGGCCGAGCGGGATTCGGCAGAAGAAACGCGAGCCCGCGGGGGCGCGCAGCCGGGGCATATTAGCGAACGCTACTCAGCGCTCCGAGGCGGCGGCAGCGCGCTTGCGGGTCTGCTCCAGACGCCACTCCCGCACCCGCGCATGGTCTCCTGAGATCAGCACTTCGGGCACCTCCCAGCCCCGGTAGGACGCCGGCCGGGTGTAGTGCGGGTACTCGGGGGCGCCGCCGAGCGCCTCCGAGAACGACTCCTCGACCGCGCTCTCGGCGTGCCCGAGCGCCCCCGGGAGCTTCCTGATCACCGCGTCGGCGACCACCATCGCCGCCAGCTCGCCCCCCGAGAGCACATAGGGGCCGACCGAGACGGCGTCGGTGGCGAGGTGCTCCCTGATTCGCTCGTCGACCCCCTCGTAGCGGCCACAGAGCAGCGCCACGTGCGGCTCGACCGCCAGCTCGGTCGCCATCGACTCATCGAGCTGGCGCCCCGACGGCGCCAGCAGGATCACCCGGCTGGGCTGCCGTCCGCCCTCATAGGCCGCCTGCAGGGCCGCGCCGACGACGTCGACGCGCAGGACCATGCCCGCCCCCCCGCCGTAGGGCGCATCGTCGACCTGTCCACCGCCCAGCGGGGTGGTGTCGCGGTAGTTGAAGAACCGCAGCTCGGTCCCGCGCTCGAACACATTGCGGGCGTGCCGCTGGGACCCGAACCAGTCGAACCACTCGGGGAACAGCGTGAAGACGTCAATCCTCAACGAACTCGACCAGCACCCGTCTGTCGGAGCCGGCCGATGCGGCCTTGGTCACCGTGCGGATCGCGTTCGCGACCCGACCGCCCTTGCCGATCAGCCGGCCGAGGTCGTCCGGTCCCACCGTGACCTCGAGCACCAAGTCGCCGTTCTCCTCCACCTCCGTGACCTCGACCGCGTCCGGGTCCTCCACCAGCGCCCGGGCGAGGAACTCAACCAGGTCGCGCATTACGAGCCGGAGGTCTGGATGCCCTTGATCCGAAGTAGGCCGGCCACCGTGCGCGTCGGCCGGGCACCGTGCGCGAGCCAATGATCGGCTCGATCGGTGTCGATCACGATCGTCGACGGGTCGGTCTGCGGGTTGTAGTGGCCGATCGTCTCGATCGTGCGACCGTCCCGAGGGGAGCTGCGGTCTGCGACCACGATCCGCCAGACCGGGTTCTTGTTCGAGCCCACGCGCCTGAGTCTGATTCGTACGGCCATCTGCGGGCGCTGAGGTTACAGACCGCTAGCCCAAACCGAGCTGCTGTGGGTCCGGCAGCTTGCCCTTGGCGAGCTGCGCCATCAGCCTGCGCATCTGACCGAACTGCTTCACCAGCTGGTTGACCGCCTGTACGGTGGTTCCCGAGCCGCGGGCGATGCGCTTTCGTCGCGAGCCGTCGATCAGCTGTGGCCGCGCCCGCTCCTCCGGCGTCATCGAGAGAATGATCGCCTCCAGGCGGTCGAGCTCGCGATCGTCGACGTCGGCCTGGCGCAGCTGCTTGACCGCCTTGCCCATCCCCGGCATCAGCCCGAGCACGTTCCCCAGCGGGCCCATGCGCCTCACCTGGCGCATCTGCTGGAGGAAGTCCTCGAGTGTGAACTCCTGCCGGCGGATCTTGCGCTCCAGGTCCTCCGCCTGCTCTCGGTCCGAGACCTCCTCCGCCTTCTCGATCAGCGACATCACGTCGCCCATGCCGAGGATCCGGCCGGCCATCCGCTCCGGGTGGAAGCGCTCGAGCTGGTCGAGCTTCTCGCCCACCGACGCGTAGAGGATCGGCTTGCCGGTCACGGCCTTCACCGACAGGGCCGCGCCGCCACGTGCATCGCCATCGAGCTTGGTCAGCAGGACGCCGTCGAAGTCGACCCGCTCGGCGAAGGCCTGCGCGACGTTGACCGCGTCCTGACCGGTCATTGAGTCGAGCACCAGCAGGATGTCGTGGGGCCTGGTTCGGTTGCGGATCGATGCCAGCTCGGCCATCAGCTCCTCGTCGACGTGCAGCCGGCCGGCGGTGTCGACGATCAGCACGTCGTCGCCGGCGGCCTTCGCCTGGCCCAGCGCCCACTCCGCGATCTCGGTTGGCTCGCGCTTCGTTCCCTGCTCGTACACCCGCGCCCCGGCCTGCTGACCGACGGTGAGCAACTGGTCAACCGCCGCCGGCCGCTGGGTGTCGCAGGCGACCAGTGCCGTGCTCTTGCCCTGCGCCGCGAGCAGCTTGGCGAGCTTCGCGCAGGCGGTGGTCTTCCCCGACCCCTGGAGACCGGCCAGCAGGATCACTGTCGGGCCCGAGCCTGCGAAGGCGAGGTCACGGCTGGCGCCGCCCATCAGCTCGGCCAGCTCCTCGTTGACGATCTTGACCACCTGCTGGCCGGGGTGGAGGCTGTCGAGGACCCCGGCGCCGAGGCAGCGCTCCCGGACCTGCGAGGTGAACTCCTTCACCACCTTGAAGTTCACGTCCGCCTCCAGCAGCGCCAGCCGGATCTCGCGCATCGCCCGGTCGACGTCCGGCTCGGTCAGCTTGCCGCGCGAGCGGACGCCGGACAGCGTCTCCTGGAGGCGATCAGACAGTTGGTCGAACATCCGGGGACCAGCTTACGCGCCGGCCGCGCTACTCGGCCAGCAACGCAGCCGCGAAGTCGCGAGCGTCGAAGGGGCGCAGGTCCTCCACCCCCTCGCCGACCCCAATCAGCTTCACCGGCAGGTTGAGCTCGGAGGCGATCGCCAGCGCGATCCCCCCCTTCGCCGTTCCATCGAGCTTGGTCAGCACGACCCCGGTCAGGTCGACCGCCTCGGCGAACGCGCGCGCCTGGCGGAGGCCGTTCTGGCCGGTGGTGGCGTCGATCACGATCAGCGACTCGTGCGGGGCCCCCTCGAGTCGCTTGGCCGCCACCCGCCGGACCTTGGCCAGCTCGTCCATGAGGTTGGTGTGGGTGTGAAGTCGCCCCGCGGTGTCAGCGAGGACGACGTCGGCCCCGCGCGCCTGCGCCGCCGCGACTGCATCGAACACGACCGCACCCGCGTCGCCGCCCGGGCTCCCGCGGACGATTTCGGCGCCGGCCCGCTCGGTCCACTGCTCGAGCTGCTCGATCGCCGCGGCGCGGTAGGTATCGGCTGCCGCCACCACCACCGACAGCCCGAGCTCGTTACGCAGGTGCCAGGCGAGCTTTCCGATCGTGGTCGTCTTGCCGGTCCCGTTGACGCCGACGACCATCACCACCGCCGGGCTGGCGCTGAGATCGACTCGGGCATCGTCCCCGGCGACCTCCGCGAGCATCTCCACCAGGCGCTCGCGAACCGCGTCGCCTCCGCCGACCGTCCCCGCCTCGACCTCGGCCTCGAGCCGCCCGACCACCTCCGCGGTGGTGCGGGCGCCGACATCGGCGAGGATCAGCGCCTCCTCGATCCGCTCCCAGGCCTCGTCGTCGAGCTGATCGAAGAGGCTGGCGCCGAGCTCGGCCTGAAGCGCCTGGCGACTCTTCGAGAGGCCCTCACGCAAGCGCCGGAACAGACCCCGGCCAGGATCCGGGCTTCCCGCATCCTCCTCCGCAGGGGCCGCGCGGGGCGCCGAGTCGCCCAGGTCGAATGCGTCGCGCCAGCTCCTCGCCATCGGCGACGCAGGTTACGAGCTGGAGCTAGGCGGCCTCGGCCTCGGCCTCGTCGGAGTGCGAGAGGCGGCGCGAGATCACCTTGGTGACCCCGCCCTTGCCCATGCTGACGCCGTAGAGGACGTCGGCGGCGTCCATGGTCCGCTTCTGGTGGGTGACGATCACGAACTGGGCCCTGCCGGAGAATCGGCGCACCAGCTGCAGGAAGCGGTCGATGTTGGCGTCGTCGAGAGCAGCCTCGACCTCGTCGAGGATGTAGAAGGGCGACGGCCGAGCGAGGAAGACCGCGAACACAAAGGCCAGCGCCACCAGCGCCTTCTCCCCGCCGGAGAGCAGCGACAGGCGCCGGGTCGCCTTCCCGGCAGGCGTCACCTCTATCTCCACACCCGCCGCGTGCTCGGAACACTTCCCGCGGACGCTCTCTCCCGTCAAGCTCGTCGCTCGCCGGCTTTCTTGATCTGCTCCCGCGTCCGCGTCCGCGGGGTCCCCGTCAGGATGTCCACCTTCAGCGCCGCCATCGTCCTCCCCTCCCAGCACGAGGCGCGGGGTGGCCTCCTTGACCAGGCGCAGGCGGCCGCGGCCGCCCGGGAACAGGTGCTCGATCAGCTCCTGGAAGTTGCGCTGGGTCGCCTCCAGGGTCTCCTCGAACGCAGAGCGGATCTTGCGATCTGTGTCACTGATCAGGCTCCCCAGCTCGGCCAGCGCCGACTCCAGGTCGCGCCGCTGCTCCTCGAGCTCGTTGACGTGCTCCAGCGCCTCGGCGTACTCCTGCTCGGCCAGCGGGTTGACGGGACCAAGGGCCTCACGACGGCGGGCCAGCCGCTCCAGCTTGCGCTCGATCTCCTCCCGCTCCGCTGCACCGAGGGGGTCCTCCGCGTCGTCGACCGCTCGCCCCAGCCGACTGGCGATCTGATCCAGCTCACCGCGGAGCTCGTCTTGCCGGTCGCGGAGCTTGGTCGCCTTGACCTCGGCCTCCGTCACCGAGTCGCCGCCGGCCAACAGCTTCGCCTGCAGCTCCGCCTCGGCGCGCGAGCAGGCGCGAAGCTCGTCGTGCACGTCGTCGGAATCGCCCTCGGCCAGCATCCCGCGCTCGAGCTCGGCCGAGCGATCGCCCACCGCGTCTCGGGCATCGGCGGCCGCGACCAGAAGCGCGTCGAGCCGCGCGAGCAACACGGTCGCGGTCCCGATTCGATCCTCGAGCGAGCCCTGGCGACGCTCGCCCAGCAGGGCCTCGAGGCGCCTGGCACCGCCGGCCGCGCGCTCGGCGGCCTCCCGGACCCGGGCCACGTCGGGGGCCCGATCCCGATCCGCGGCCGCCGCCCGGGCGCGGTGCAGCGCGCTCTCGGCGTCCGAGAGGGCCGAGCCGATCCGGTCCAGCCTCCACCGAACGGGGTCGCCGCCGGCATCCTGGTCAGGGGGCTCATCGGCCAGGGTGCCGAGGGCGGCGCGCTCGCGCTCGATCTCCGCCGCCAGCTCGGCACGACGAGCTGACAGCGCCTCGGCGCGCACGCTGAGTCGTTCGTGCGCCGCCCGGAGGGCGGTCAGACGGCCCCAGACGGCGGTCCGCTCCCGGTCGCGCTCGGCCAGGCGCCGCTCGATCTCTCCCCGACGGCGGTTGATCTGGGCCAGCTCGGCCTCCACCTCCTGCCGGCCCTCGCGCGCCTTCGCGGCCGCCCTCTCGGCCGCGCCGAGCTCGCTCGAGTGCGCGCGAAGCTCCTCGGCGAGCAGCCGGGCGCGAAGCTCGTCGGCCTCCCGCTCGAGACGGGCGTGGATGTCGGCGGCCTGGGCCTGGCGCTTGAGCGGACGCAGCCGGCTTCGGGCCTCGCGCTCGACGTCCAGGGCTCGGTCGAGGTTGTCCTGAGTTCGCTCCAGCTTCAGCTGGGCCCGTCGGCGACGCTTGCGATGCCTGCCCAGGCCCGCCGCCTCCTCGACCAGCAGGCGGCGGTCTCGGGGCTTGGAGTGGACGATCTCGTCTACCCGTCCCTGGCTGATCACCGAGTGCATCTCCCGGCCCAGGTTGGCGTCCGCGAGCACCTCGATCACGTCCACCAGTCGGCAGCGCGCCCCGTTCAACCGATACTCGCCCTCGCCGTTGCGGTCCAGCCGGCGCCTGACCGAGAGCTCAGAAAAGCCCGCCGGCTGCTCTGCTCCCGCGTCCGCGTCGGCGGAGCCTGTGGCGGGCCCATCGCCCGACAGGACGACCTCCACCTCCGCGTAACGGCGTGGCGACTCCCCGTCGCCCCCGGCGAAGATCATGTCCTTCATCGTCTGCCCGCGGACCGCCAGCGGGCTCTGCTCCCCGAGCGCCCAGAGGACCGCGTCGGTGATGTTCGACTTTCCGCAGCCGTTCGGCCCCACGATCACGCTCACCCCGGGGGAGAAGACCAGACGGGTGCGCTCCGGGAAGGACTTGAAGCCCTTGATCGTGATCGAGCTCAGATGCATGGGTGCCTCTGCGGCCCGGGTAGGCTCGCTGTCGAGTCGGACGGCCTTTCTGACGGTGCTCTTTCGCCGAGGCGCGGTGGTGTCCTACCCCTGCCGACGCTCGAGGGCTTCGGCGGCGGCGGCCTGCTCGGCGGCCTTCTTGCTCCGACCCTCGCCTCTGCCGATCACCTCGATGTCGACCCTGGCCGCGACCTCGAACCGGCGCTCGTGGGGAGGGCCCACCTCGCGGGTGACATCGTAGGTGACCCGCGAGCCCTCGCGCGCCAGGAGCTCCTGGAGGGCTGACTTGAAGTCCAGCAGCGTCTCCGAGGCGAGATCGATTTGCTCGGCGAAGGCCGCCACGGTCGCCTCGCTGGTGACCTCGAAGCCGTGGTGCAGGTAGCAGGCGCCGATCATCGCCTCGCACACCGAGGCGAGCGCGCGCTCCGACGCCAGCAGGGCGTCCGCGGAGATTCCTCCCTCGAGGTCGCTCGGCGCGGCCGCCCGTAGCATCGAGGGCAGCCCGAGGTGCTCGGCGACCTCGGCGCAGGCCCTGCCGGACACCGCCTGGCCGTGGACCTTGGTCAACCGGCCGATGTCGGCCCTGCGGAAGCGGCGAAAGAGGTGCTCGGCCACCGCGACGCCGAGGACGCCATCGCCCAGGAACGCGAGCCGCCCATAGGAGTCGGCCCGATGCTCGGTCCAGGACGAGTGCGTGACCGCACGGTGCTTGAGGTCGGCGGGCAGATCCCCGATCAGGTCCGCCAGCCGCGCGGACCCCTCGGCCCGCTGCCGGCGACGCGAGCCGAGCCTTCGGATCCCCCGGGCCATTGGTCCCTCAGGTCGGGACCCCGAGCCGCCCGGCCACGAAGTCGACGGCCTGGCGGACGGTTTCGATCCCGGCAGCCTCCTCCTCCGAGACGCTGATCTCGTAGGTGTCCTCGAGCTCCATCACCAGCTCGTAGAGATCGAGCGAGTCGGCGTCGAGGTCGTCCCGAAGCCGGGTCGACTCGACGATCTCGTCGATCGGGATCTCGAGCTCGGTCGAGAGGTGCTCCCGAACCTTGCCCAGGACCGCCTCGCGACTCAGCCCGTCGACGTTCACCGGACCCTTCCTATCACGACTCGCTTCTCGCCGGAGTGCGTTCGCCGCGCATCGCCCCGCGGGTCATGCCCGACCGCTCCAACAGTGCCGCGGTCAGCTCGACGGCCCCCTGGTCGACGCTTTGAGCCGCCAGCCGGACCGCGTTGGCGATCCCCTCCACTCCCGAGCTGCCGTGAGCGACCACCGCAGCTGACCGCAAACCGAGCAGGATCGCCCCCCCTGTGGCGTCGGGATCCATCTGGCGGCGCAGTCCACCGAGCGCCGGCCGAAGCAGCATCCCCCCGACCGCCGCGCGCGCCCCCGAGCGGGCAGCGGCCCGGACGGCATCCGCGACCGCCCCCGCAGTCCCCTCGATCGTCTTCAGGACCACGTTGCCGGTGAACCCGTCGGTGACGATCACGTCCGCCTCGCCCCGAAGGAGGTCTCGCCCCTCGAGGTTTCCCCGGAAGTCGATTCCCGGCCCGTCGTCTGCGCCGTCGGTCGGCGCCGCCAGCCGCTCGTGCGCCTCGATCACCTCGCTGGTCCCCTTGCCGCTCTCCTCGCCGACGGAGAGCAGCGCGACCCGCGGCTCCGCCACCCCGAGCACCGCCCTCGAGAAGGCGGCGCCCATGTACGCGAACTGGACCAGATCGCCGGCGCGAGCCTCGGTGTTCGCGCCGACGTCCAGCAGCACCGTGGGCGGCCCCTCCCTCCCCGGCACGGCGAGCTGCAGGGCGAGCGCCGGCCGGCGAACGCCCTGCATGCGACGAAGCGCGAACAGGGCGGCGGTCATGGTGGCTCCGGTCGGCCCGGCGCTGGCCAGCGCGTCGGACCGCCGTTCGGCGACGTCGCGGGCGGCCATCACCACCGAGGCGTCGGAGCGGGCTCGCACCGCCGCCACGGGCTCGTCGTCGTTCGTGATCTGGTCGGGCGCGGGGACGAGCTCGGCGCCCGCCAGCTCGCCGATGCCGGCCAGCGCCTCGGGATCGCCGAAGACCCGGAGCCGGATGCCGTCCTCCGCGGCCGCCCGGGCGCCGGCGACGATCACCTCCGGCCCTCGCTCGGCGCCGCGGCCGTCGAGGGCGACAGTCGTCACCTGGTGGCCACCGATGCCGGGGCCACCCGCCTACCCCTCCTCGGCGGGTCCCGTCTCGGCCGGAGCCGCCTCGGCGATCTCATGCGCGATCACCTCGCGGCCCGCGTAGGTGCCGCAGACCGGGCAGACCCGGTGCGGAAGGCGGGGGCTGTGGCAGCGCGGGCACTGGTTGAGGCGTGGCGCGCTGGCCTTGTGGGTCGCGCGACGCTTGTCGCGACGCGTGCGAGAGGTCCTCTTCTTGGGGACGGCCATGGAAGCGGCATGGTAGCGGCGGCCGGGTCACCGGTCCGAACCGAGCTCTTTCAGCGCCGCCCACCTCGGGTCGGGCTCGCGCTCGTGCTGGTGGGCGGCGAGGTCGACGTCGTTGAGCGGGATGCCGCACACGGGGCAAAGTCCCCGGCAGTCCGGGCGGCAGAGCAGCTGCAGCGGCAGGGCCAGCGCCAGGGCGTCATGGGCCCACGACCCGAGGTCGAGCTCGTCGCCGTCGATGTAGGGGCTGCGAAGCTCCTCATCCTCGGTGCCGGGCTGATCCACCTCGCGGGCGTCGACGTCGACCCAGACATCGGCGTCCGCCAGGCACCGCATGCAGGGCCCCGCGAGGTGGGCGGTGAAGCGCAGTCGGACCGCATACCCCGCCGCCGTCCGCGATAGGTCGAGCCGAGCCGGCACGGCGTCATCCCCGGCGAGGGCGTATCGCTGCGCCCCGAGCTCCACCTGCCCGGGATCGGCAGGGAGGTCGAGCCGACGCCCCTCCCCCGGCCGAACCGCGAAACGCGCCAAGTCGATGCTGTGATATCCCGCGACCACTCGCAGATCGAGATTAGCGACCCTGGAGACCCGCGAAGGACACCGACGTGAGCGCCCAATTCCACATGGATCCGGAGACCTACCTGGACCAGATTCGGGCCGAGGTGCCGCGCTACGACGAGCTCCAGCAGGCGACGATCGACGCGATCCCGTTCCCGCCCGGCCGGGTGCTCGAGCTGGGGGTGGGGACCGGGGAGACCACTCGACGCCTGCTGGAATGCTTCCCGGAGGCCCGCGTGACCGGGCTCGATGCGCAGCCGGAGATGGTCTTCAAGGCGCGGGAGCTGGGGATCGAGGTGCGCCTGGCGCGGATGGAGGACCCGCTTCCCGACGGGCCCTGGGACCTGGTTCTCTCGGTGCTGTCCGTCCACCACCTGGACGACGGGCAGAAGCGTGATCTTTTCCGGCGGGTTCGCGAGCAGTCGCGGGCCCTGGTGATCGGCGACGTGGTGATCGGCGACCCGCAGGTGGCGCCGTTGCAGGAAGGCGTTGACCTGCCCTCGACCGCGGAGGACATGGCGGAGTGGTGCTCGGGAGAGGTCGTCTGGCGGGGCGACGACCTGGCGGTGCTCCGCGCGGTCTACGACTGAGGGTCGCCGCAGATCGCCAGCACGGCATCGACCGCCGATGGCAGGTGCATCTTCTCGCCGCTCCCGGTGAGCAGCGTGTCGGCGTGGATCTCGAGACCGGCGAGGCGGCTTCTGCGGCTTAGACGCGTGTGGTCAGCCGGCGGCAGCGGTGGCGCGGGGTCGAGCCGCTCCCCCCGCGGATCGCGGAACACGAGTCCCCGGGTCTCGTGTCGCACCGAGAATCCGCCCTCATGGACGAGGCGGTGGTGATGACGACAGAGCAGGACGAGATTGTCGAGCGAGGTCTCGCCGCCATGGGCCCAGTGGCGGACGTGGTGGGCGTCGACGAAGCGGGTTCGCTCGCAGCCGGGAAAGCGGCATCCGTGGTCGCGCTCGCGAAGGGCGCGATCGATCGCCGCCGGGATCGCCCGCGTCTTCCTGCCGACGGACAGGACCTTGCGGCCCCGCTTGACGATCGTCGACAGCGAGGCGTCGCAGCCCAGGCGGCGGGCAACCTCCGGCGCGATCGCGGGCCCGTCGGCGAGCCCAGAGCGCCCAGGACCGTCGCGGGAGAGGGCTTCAGCCTCAATGTGGACGATCACGTGGTGGCGCTCGGCGCCCTTGACCGGGGTCGGGCCCCGGGCGAGGTAGGACTCGGCGATCCGGCAGAGGGCGTCGGCGTTGGTGGGCGGGGAGTCGACGAGGGGCGCGTTGGTCTCCACGGAGCGATCATCGCCCCGCGGCTCCGCGGAGCCGTCTTCCTCACCATCAGCGCGCGCTTCCGCACGAATCTGTGACCGCGAAGTCTCCAGAGCCCGGAGGAACTCCATTCCCTGCTCGGCGGGCAGCCGGCCCCTGACGACCAGGGAGCCGTCCGAGTCCCAGTGCCACCAGAGCTCGCGCTCCTCCTGGGAGGCGTTCGCCTCCTCCCGCGTCACCCGCTCGTAGCCGCGAAGCATCCGCTCGAGCTGCGCGGCGGTGGCGTGCCGGGCGAGCTCGATCAGGTCCGCCTCGGTCCGCTCGGTGGCGACGCGGGTCAAAGGGCGGACCTTCGAATAGGAGAGCTCGCCGCGCGAAAACGCCTCCGCGATCCGCGGTAGCTCCCGAAGGGCTCGGGCGACCCTGACGTGCTCGCGGGCGGCCCTGGGCGAGATCGAGCACCGCCAGGCGATCCATTCGGCCACCGAGCGCACGCCGTGCCATGACCACCAACCGTCCCTGCGGTCGTATTCGGCGAGCAGCGCGATCCAGCGAGCCATGCCCGCCTCGAGATGCGAGGCGAGCTCGCAGAGCTCGTGCTCGAGGCGCTCGAGTGGGAGGTCTGCAGGGTCGCGCGCGCCGGTCTCTGCCTGCGCAGCTCCTAGCATGGAGACGGATGCCATACGAACATATGTTCCCACCAGCCCCGGACGGAACCGAGGGCCGCTTTCGGCGCTAGGGTTGACCAACCGCCAACGAGGGAGGTTGACGATGGCGACGACGAGCGAGGGAACGGTGCGGTTCCGTGGCTACCGCACCTGGCACCGGGTCGTCGGGGAGCTTCCTGCATCGACTGGCAAGCTGCCGCTGCTCGTTCTGCACGGAGGCCCGGGCCTCCCGCACGACTACCTGGAGGACGTGGCAGAGCTGGCCAACACTGGGCGAACGGTCGTCTTCTATGACCAGATCGGGTGCGGGAGATCCGATCACCCCGATGACCCCAGCCTCTGGGTGATGGACACGTTTGTCGAGGAGGTTTCCGCCGTGCGGGACGGCCTCGGCCTCGAGCATGTTCACCTGCTCGGCCACTCCTGGGGCGGCTGGCTCGCCCTCGAGTACACCCTTGGCAGGCCGACCGGACTCGCGAGCCTCGTGCTGGCGAGTGCCGGCGCCAGCCTCCCGGCCTTCGCCGCCGAGACGCGGCGGTTGAAGGAGTCATTGCCCTTGGAGATTCAGGAGGCGATCGACCGGCACGAGGCCGCGGGGACGACCGATGACCCGGCCTACGAGGAGGCGGCGATGGCCTACTACACCCAGTGGGTCTGCCGGCTGGATGCGCCATGGCCCGACCACCTGATGCGCTCGTTCGGCAACCTTAATCGGGAGATCTACGGGACGATGCAGGGGCCTGAGTGGAATGTCACGGGCAACCTCAGGGACTGGGACGTCAGCGCCCGGTTGGGCGAGCTCGAGCTGCCGGTGCTGGTGACCTCGGGGCGCCATGACGAGGTGACCCCGACCCTCATCCAGCCACTGGTCGACGGGATCCCAGGCGCAGAGTCGGTCGTCTTCGAGCAGAGCGCCCACTTCGCAATGGCCGAGGAACCGGATCGCTACCGGGAGGTCCTCGAATCGTTCCTAGCGCGAGTGGAAGCCCCTACTGCCTGATTCGAAACACAGAGCCCGCGCTCAGCGCGGGCTCCGAGGTGCCGCCGTAGGTCCGGCGGACTCGCCTGTTGAGGCAAGCCTAGCGCGGCATACGATCCCACTCCCAAACGCGAGAGGAGACGCGATGTCGAAGCTGACCTACGAGAAGCGCGATCGGATCGCATATCTGACCATCAACCGGCCCGAGGCGCGCAATGCGATCGACCCCGACGTCCATCGGCTGATGATCGAGGCGTGGGTCGATTTCAGCGACGACGACTCGGTGGACGTCGCGATCCTGACCGGGGCCGGCGATGCGTTCTGCGCCGGCGCCGACCTGAAGACCTACATCCCGCCGATCATCGCCGAGGCCAGCCCCGGCCAGATCCGGGAGATCGTCGAGCTGGGGCTGAACGGATTCACCCGGGGCATGCATCGCATCCCCAAGCCGATCATCGGCGCGATCAACGGCTGGGCCCTGGCCGGCGGCCTCGAGACGGCGCTCGCCTGCGACATCCGGATCGCCTCCGAGCGGGCGATGTTCGGCTCCTTCGAGGCGCGACGGGGCTTCCACCACGGCGACGGCGGCCTGGTGCGACTGGTCAACACCTGCGGCGTCGGGGTGGCGATGCAGATGCTGCTGACGGCCGAGCCCATCGACGCCGAGCGCGCCCTGGCCTGCAACATGGTCGCCAAGGTGGTGCCGCACGAGCGGTTGATGGACGAAGCGGAGACGGTGGCGCAACAGATCCTGCGCAATTCGCAGGCCGCCGTGCGCTCCGCCAAGCAGACGATCCTCGACGTGATCGGGCAGCCGCTCGACTTCCAGCTCCGGACCGAGGCCTGGAACGCGTACACCTGCGCCGACCCCGACGAGACCAAGGCCCTGCTCGGCCGCTTCTACGACAAGACCGATGCGGGACGGGCCGGGACGCACGAGACGACGCTGTGAGGAGGGCGCTCGTCACCGGGGCCGCGGGCGGGATCGGCGCGGCGATCGCGGCACGGCTGCGGCGCGACGGCCTCGAGGTCGCGACCCTCGACCGAGCCCCGGGCTGCGACCACACCGTGGACCTGGCCACCGATCCCCTCCCGGAGCTCGACCCGATCGATGTCTGCGTCTCCAATGCGGCGATCATCGACACGATCGCCCCCGCGCATCGGATCACCCCCGAGCAGTGGGACGGGGACATCGAGGTCAATCTGAGCGGCGCGTTCCGGGTGGTACAGGCGTGCCTGCGGGGGATGCGGGAGCGCGGCTGGGGCCGGATCGTCGTGATCTCGAGCGGCGCGGCGCGGAGCGGGCTCCCGGGCCAGGTCGCCTACTCGGCCTCGAAGGCCGGGCTGATCGGGATGACGAAGACCATCGCCGCCGAGAACGCCCGGCTCGGGATCACCGCCAACGCGATCTTGCCGGGGATGGTCGCCACCGAACGTGCCAAGGCAATGCCCCCCGAGGTCCTCGACCGCCTGACCGAGACCCTCCCGACCAAGCGAATGGCCGACCCCGACGAGGTCGCCGCGCTGGTCGCCTTCCTCGCCTCTGAGGAGGCCGCCTACATCACCGGCGAGGCGATCGCGATCGACGGCGGAGCCTCGCTGAACACCTTCTCGCTGACCCGCGAGCAGCGCTAGGGCCCGCCCGCGCACGCTCAGTCAGTCCGCGTATCCCGGCCGCGCGATCTCGAGCTTGCGGCGGACGTGCTCCGCGAGCCGGGAGGCGACCTCATCGAGGCGCTGGTCGAGCTCGCCGGCGCGAAGCTGCGCCGCGAGCTCCGCCTCCGCCGACCGGACCTCCGCGCGCAGCTCGGCCTCCGAGAGCTCCCCGGGCGGGGGCTCGGTGCCGAGCAGCTGGTGCAGCAGCGCCAGGTCACCACGCAGAGGCTCGGCCCCGGCACGAAGCTCTCGGCCCAGGATCGCGCACAGGTTGGCCGCCACCAGGACCTGGAAGCGCTTCTCGCGCGGCGCCCACTCGGCCACGTCGCCCGCCAGGAACTCCGCCAGGGCGTCGAGCAGCTCGGGAGCATCCGGGCGGTCCTGGGTCATGGACCCTTCGCAGACCCGGCCGGCAGCAGTTCCAGGAGGTCCCATTCCGGCTCGCAGATCCGGCGGCCCAGCGAAGCGAGCTCGTGGCTCCGACGGCGGCCGGTGAGGTGGTCCTGGGCCTGACGGGCGCAGATCACGGCCCACTTGGCGTTGCCCATCGCCTCCCACCAGCGAAGCCGCTCCGGCTCCGGCAACCGGCCCCCCGCCGCCACGTAGGTCTCCAGGAGGTCGCTCACCGACCCGAGCCCGGCCGCCGCCAAGCCGTCGTTGCCGAACCGCCATGAGCGGATGCAGAGCCAGCCGAGGTCCTCGCACGGGTCCCCGGCGTGGCAGAGCTCCCAGTCGATCACCGCCGCCAAGCCGTCGTCGTCGACGATCAGGTTGCCGAGCCGAAAGTCGCCGTGGACGAGCGCCGGGCGCTCGACGGGGGACGGGCGGTGGAGGCGCAGCCAGCGAAGGCCCGCCTCGACCGCGGGCAGCGGCTCGCCGATCCGGTCCAGCTCTCCCTCCCACAGCTCGCAGGCGGCGAGCGCCGGATCGCCAGGCGCCCCGGCTACCCCCGGCGCCTCGTCGATCTCGATCGAGTGGATCCGGGCGAGCGCCGACCCGAGCTCCCCCACCAGGCACTCGCGGGCGACCGAATAGCGGTCGCGCCGCAGAATCCGCGGCGCCACCGAGGTGCCCTCGACCCGGTCCATCAGGTACCCGGCGCTCCCGAAGCGCCCGCCCTCGGGCTCGAACCGAAGCGGCGCCGGCACCGGCACCCCCGCCGCCAGCGCCGCCCGGACGACCGCGAACTCGACCTCGAGCGGAACGAACGACTGGGCGCCCGGCGGATCACGCCGCAGCACCCAGGCGCCCGCTGGGGCCTCGATCAGGAACGTCTCGCGCGAGGCCCCGCCCGGGACGCGGCCGAGCTCGACCGGCCCGGGATCGCTCCCCAGGGCGTCCGCGAGCGCCTCGCGAACGGCGCCCGCGTCCGGCGGCTCAGCTCCCATCCGACCGCTCGAGCCCGTAGCGGTCGAAGTGCCGGGCCGGGATGTCGGCGGGGTCCTTGTACCAGTGCCAGACGCAGGGATCGCGGTCGAAGTCGTCCGGGGGGTCGGACGGGTACACCGGGTAGCCGATCCAGCGAATCGGCAGTACCTCGTTCATGAACGAGCAGTGGGTGCAATACAGCGGGAAGCCGGAGCGACCGTAGCTCCAGTCGTGCGCCTCGTCGGTGACGCCCCACCCGTCCTCCCCGTAGCGGCCCAGGCGCCACAGCCGCTGCCCCGATCCGCACGGGTTCATGGTGAAGGTGAGCTTCTCGTCGTCCTCTTCGATCTCGAACGAGCCGGGCTTGGGGCCGACCCCGCTGGTCGAGTGTGCCCGCCAGGTGGCGGCCAGGGCCTTGGCGACCTCCCGGCGATCGGACTCGGCGATCGTCTCCACCGGTCGGCGCCAGCTGCGCTCCAGGCTCCACCGCCACGCCTCCTCGACGCCCTCGTCCCCCAGCTTCTCCTTCACGAACGAGATCAGCCCCGCGATCCCGTCCACCAGCAGATCGTGCATGAACTGGGACTCGTGTTTCATCTCCTCGCAGAGCCGAGCCGCCTGGTCGGCCTGCCCTCTTTCGAGCGCCTCGATCGCCCGCTGCATCGTCGGCCGGGCCATCTCCCCCAGCTCCTCGTCCGAAAACCACCGCTCGGCCATGCTCGCTCCTTCCGCTCGCTTCGCCGCCCGAGCCTATCCCGGCTCCCGCCACATCTGCCAGACGGGAGGGCCGCCGGAGGGGAGGTTGAACTCGCCGGTGACCTCAAAGCCATGGCGCCGGTAGAGCTCGCG
Organism: uncultured bacterium; assembly: GCA_963811625.1. Taxonomy (GTDB): domain Bacteria; phylum Actinomycetota; class Thermoleophilia; order Solirubrobacterales; family 70-9; genus AC-56. Next base: position 47,633 of record CAWERS010000006.1, read on the forward strand.
GCTCCGCGGCGTCGAGGCCTCCAGATAGGCCGGGCCACGCTGGGCATCGATCGACTCGAGCCCCGGGCGCATCAACATCGAGCCGAGCCCCTTGCCCTGCCACTCCGGGGCAACACCCATCACCGCGAGGTAGGTGTGAGGCGGCTTGCGCGGATGCCTTCCGTCCATCCGCAGGCGGGAGCGAAGGGCCAGCGGCAGCCTGCGACCGAACACCCGGATCATCGGGGCCACCTCGCGAAGCGTGGCCGCAACCGGCACCCGCCACGCGTCCGGCGGTAGCCAGATCGCGCCGCCGATCAGCTCGTCCGTGGTCCAGGCGAGGCCGTGCGCGATCGCGAACGTCCGCAGCTCGGTCTCGAAGAAGAGGCGCAGCCGCTCAGCGCGCTCCAGGGAATCCGGGAGCAGGTGGGAGAACCCGGGATCGTCCTCGAACGCCCGCCCCAGCGCATCCGCCAGCTGCGGGAGATCCTCCTCGGAAGCCTTGCGAACCGCCCCGGCCGCGCTTGCCGTCAGCACGCGGCCGACGATACGCGATCAATCGGGTCGGGCTAGCCGACCTCGGCCGGCTCTTCCTCGCGGCCCGCGAGGCGATCGCGGCCCCTTCGCACGGCGGCGAGGAATTTCTCGAGGTTGACCTCGAGCGTGGAGAGGATCTCGTCGGCGTAATCCTCCGCGCCGAGACGGATCTGCCGTTCGGTCTCGCGGGCGTCCTCGATGATCTCCTCGGCAGCGCGCTCGGCCTGCTTGTAGACCTCCTCCTCGGAGATCAGGCGCGACTGCTGGTCGCGGGCCTCCTTGACCACCCGCTCCGCCTCGCGCTTGGCCTCGGCCAGCATCTCCTGGCGCTCCTTGACGATCCACCGCGCCTGCTTGATCTCCTCCGGGATCGTCGCCCGCATCTGATCGAGGAGGTCGTAGATCTCCTCGCGATCCACCCTCACCTGGTCGGTCAGCGGCACCGGCCGGGCGTTGTGAATCAGATCATCGAGCTTGTCGATTAGGACCAGGACATCCATGATGAGTGCGAAAGCTTACGCGGAGCGGCGAAAAGCGGAGCTGACGGGCCTGATTTCGCCGTGGATATGCAAGCTCCTGCCCACGGGTTCAGCGTTTGAGGCGCTCCACCAGGGCCGACGCCACCCCCTGTGGCACCAGGTCGGAGACGTCGCCTCCGAAGGTCGCCATCTCCTTGACCCCGGTCGAGGACAGGAAGCTGTAGTCGGTCGAGGCGATGATGTAGATCGATTCGATCTCCGGGGCCAGCTTGCGGTTCAGCTGGTTCATCTCGAACTCGTACTCGAAGTCGGAGATCGCCCGCAGTCCCTTCACGATCGCCTTCGCCTGGTGCTTGCGGGCCAGCTCGACCAGCAGGATCGAGAAGATCTCGACCTGGACGTTGGCGAGGCCGTTGCGCGACACCGCGTCGTCGATGAAGCCCTTTCGCTCCTCGGCCGTGAACAACGTCGTCTCCTTGCGAGTCGGCTGGTTGACCACCCCGACGACGACCGTGTCGAACACGTTGGCCGCCCGGCCGATGATGTCGAGGTGGCCGTTGGTCACCGGGTCGTAGGTGCCCGGACAGATCGCCCTGCGCCCGTCCGTCATCGCCGCGCCCGGTGGATCCGGATCACCGTGTCGCCGAAGCGCCGCTCGGTGAGCAGCGGCAGGCCGAGCTCGAGCGGGCGCCGGGCGGCGCTCTCGGTGATCAAGCGCCCGCCCTCCGCGAGCCGGGCCGGAATGAGCGAATCGAGTTCCCCCTCAAGACGGTCGGCGAGTCTATAGGGCGGGTCGCAGAAGACGAGGTCGAATCGCCCCCGGGCCCGTCGCAGATATCGCGGTACATCGGAGCGCACCACCTCGCATCGCTCCGAGAGCCCCAGATCGCCGACGTTCCGATTCGCGAGCGACGTCCTGGCGTCCACCAGCACCGCTCTGCGGGCGCCGCGCGAGAGCGCCTCGATCGCCAGCGCTCCGGTGCCGCAGAAGAGGTCGAGAACGCTCTCGCCACCGAGCTCGCCCAGGATCGAGAACAGGGCCTCGCGCACGCGATCGGCCGTCGGGCGGACCGCCGACGCCCCCCGCGGCGGGGAGGCCAGCCGGCGGCCCTTCAGCTCGCCCGCTACGACCCGCAAGGGCGAACGGCCCCGTAGCTCACGCCGGTATGCCCTCGGCACGCTCGTCGCCGAAGCGCCGACGAGCGGCATCCATCAACGGGCCGAGCTCCATCGCCTCCAGCGACCCGTGCGTCTCGCGCAGCGAGATCACCTCGCGCCGCGCCTCGGTGAGCAGCGCAAGATCGTCCGGAAGCTCGGCCACCCGGAAGCGGGGCAGGCCGTGCTGGCGCGTGCCCAGGATCTCCCCTTCGCCGCGCAGCGCCAGGTCGACCTCGGCCAGCTTGAAGCCGTCGCGCTCGGATTCGATCGCGGCCAGCCGCCGCCGGGCGAGCTCCGAGCCGGGATCAGCGAACAGGATGCACTGCGAGGCATGCTCGCCGCGCCCCACCCGGCCGCGCAGCTGGTGGAGCTGCGAGAGGCCGTACCGCTCGGCGCCCTCGACCAGGATCACGGTCGCGTTGGCGACGTCGATCCCGACCTCGATCACGCTGGTGGCGACCAGCACCTGGGTTGCTCCGGTGGCGAAGCCCTCCATCGCCTGCTGCTTGTCCCGCGCCGGCAGCTGGCCGTGCATGAGCCCGACCCGGAAGTCGGCGAACTCCGACCGCCGGAGCCGCTCCGCCTCGTCTGACGCCGCCTTCGCCTCGAGCTTGCTCGACCCGTCGACCAGCGGGCAGACGACGTATGCCTGGCGCCCCTCGCGCAGGCGAGCGCGGACGAACTCGTAGGCGCCGGCCCGCTTCTCCTCCCCCACGACCCAGGTGTCGACCGGCTTACGGCCCGCCGGCAGTTGCCGGAGCACCGTCGCGTCGAGGTCGCCATACGCGGTCAGCGACAGGGTTCGCGGGATCGGCGTGGCGGTCATGTGGAGCGCGTGCGGGGCGGCGCCGTCGGGCCCTTTGCCGTCCAGCGCGGCCCGCTGCCTGACCCCGAAGCGATGCTGCTCGTCGACCACGCAGACCGCCACCTGTCGGAACGCGACCTCGGGCTCGATCAGGGCATGGGTCCCGACGACCATCCGCAGCTCGCCCGATGCGAGCCGGTCGAGCGCCTCCCGGCGCCGTGCCGCCGGCGTGGCGCTGGTCAAGAGGGAGAAGGGAAGCGGATGGTTGGCGAGCAGCCGGTCGAGGGTGGCGGCATGCTGCTCGGCCAGGGTCTCGGTGGGCGCCATCAGCGCCGCCTGGAACCCCTGCTCGACCGCCCTCAGCATCGCGAACAGCGCCAGCACCGTCTTGCCGCTTCCGACCTCGCCCATCAGCAGCCGCTGCATCGGCAGGGGCAGTGCCAGGTCGCTGTCGATCTCCTCGATCGCGGCCCGCTGGTCCCGGGTGAGCTCGAACGGCAGCGACTCGAGCCACCCGTCCACCAGATCCCCCCGCGGTCCCAGGGGGACTCCCGGCCGACTCGATTCCCGGCCCTGACGACGCGCCGCCAGGGATGCCTGATGCAGGAAGAGCTCCTCGAAGGCGAGCCGTTCGCGCGCCGACTCGGCATCCGCGGGCCGGTCGGGAAAGTGAACCGCGGTCAGGGCATCTGCAACGCCCGCCAGCCGGCGGCGCGCCCTCAGCGCGGCGGGCAGCGACTCGATCGCGTGATCCGCCAGCTGCGTGGCCTGCGACGCCCAATCTCGAATCCGCTTCGGCGCCAACCCCTCGGTGGCCGGGTGGACCGGGACCAGGCCGGTCGTGTGGATGCCCGAGCCCTCCCCCACGAACTCGTGCTCCGCGACCCGAAACTGGCCCCGCTCGAGCTTTCCCGAGAGCAGCAGGCGAGTCCCCTCCGTGAGGCGATCGGCGAGCCACGCCTGGTTGAACCAGACCGCGGTCGCGGGGCCGCTCCGATCGGCGACGGCGGCCTCGACGATCCGCAGCCCGCGCCTGCGGGTGGGTCGTTGCCGGGCCGATCTCACCTCCACCTCCACGGTGGCCGACTCGCCCGTTCGAAGCTCGGCCAGCGTCCGCACCTGGCTGCGGTCGCTGTAGCGGTGGGGGACGTGGAGGAGGACATCGCCGACGGTGGAGAGCTGGAGCTCCTCCGCGATCGCCGAAAGTCGCGGCCCGGCCCCCCGCAGGGCGCTGACCGGCGCGTCGAGCCTGCTCGGGCGCGGCAACGACCTCAGCGGGGCGCGGCGGAGATCCTCCGTTGAGAGCGCCTGACCGGATCCGAACGCCCGAGCGGCCGCTCCGGCGCTGGACTTGGGGGGGCTCGCCGTCCTCACCCCGCCAAGGCTAGGGTCGACAGCGGCGCTCAGGCCGGGACCGGGTCCCCCACCGGCGTGCGGTGCCTGCGGAACATCTCCTCCACCCACCTGTACCCGGGGCGGTTCTTGAGCGGGGCGTTGAAGTTCTCGATCGCCTCCGGTCCTGGTGGAAGCGCCGGCCCCTCGGGCGGCCGCGCCAGCGGGTAGAAGAGCGAGGCTGCGGTGAGGTCGGCGACGGTGAAGCGGCCGCCGACCAGGTACTCGTCGTCGCCCAGCTCGGCCTCGAGCCGGTCGAGCGCAGCGAGCACCTTGGCTTTCGCGAGCTGCGCCCGCTGATCGCTCTTGACGCCGTAGCGGAGCCCCGTGAAGGCCGAGAAGAAACGCGTGGCACCCCCGCGAACCGGTCCGACCGCAGCCAGGCGGTCAGGGAGCAGGTCGACTGTGAAGCGCTCGACGGTCGCCGGATCCTTGGTCGCCTCGTGGAAGGCGAACAGCCGCATATGTGCGCCCAGCTCCTCGTCGAAGAACTCCTCGAGCTCCAGCGCCCGCCGGCGCTCGACCGGGTCCTCCGGATACAGCGGCGGATCCGGGAAGCGGCGCTCCAGCGCGGCGATGATCGCGGTCGAGTCGCCGATCGCCTCCCCATCCAGTTGAAGGAGCGGGAAGGTCTTGTGGCGGCCGCGGGTCAGCCACAGCGCCACGGCCATGTGGGGCCCCGGGGATCGGCGCGCGGCGCTGGTGCTCGACGCCCTTGTAGGCAAGGGCCCAACGCGCCTTCTCGTTGAAGTGTGAGATCTCGATGTGCCAGAGAACGGGCTGGGTCACGAGGGAGACGCTACTCCGTTTCGACCCTGATCTCGGCGACCCCGATCGAGACCAGCGTCGGCCCCGGCAGCACCCGGTTCCGTGGCCCCCGGGGTCGAACCCAGCGGCGGGTCGGGAAGGTCAGGCCCCCGGCCTCCCGGTGATCCGCGAGCAGGTGGGCCGCCCGCGCCCAGCCGCCTACCACCTCGGCCGTGTAGTCGTGGCGTCGAAGCAGGCCGGCCGCATCGACGTAGAACGTCTGATGCCGCGAATGCGTGTCGAGTTGCGCCGGGAAGTCGACCTCGAGCCGCCTCCACCGCTCAGCCCCCTCCTGCCACGGCTCGCCCTCGGCGGCCTCCACGCCCTCGCGAGTCAGCAGATACGGCGTGGTCAGGTAGTTCCACATCGCGTAGCCGGCGAAGTAGGCGGCATCGAGCGGGTCCCAGCGCAGGTTGCGCCGCAACCCCGAGAGCCCCGAGAACGCGGCCCGCGGGTGGTCGCGCGACGCGAGCGCCTCGCCGGCCGCGGTCTCGATCCTGACCCGGCCACGCTCAAACACGCCCCGCCGGCCGACCTGTGGGAAGGGGTCCATCGTCGCGACGGGCTCCGCCAGCTCGACCGTCAGCTCGTAGTCGCCCAGCCGGTTGCCTGGAAAGCGCGTCCGCACCAGGAACCCGCCGGAGCGAACCCGGGCCCTGATCACCCGCGCAGCCCGCCAGCGCTCCAGGCCCCCATGCGCCTCCAGCACCTCCTCGAGCAACGCGGCGGTCATTGGTAGGAGCTTATGGCGGAGGTGCCTGCCGGCGGAGTCATTGCTCATTGCGCAGCAATGAGCCACCAATAGTGGGGCTGGCCGCCGCGCTTGACCTCCAGGGTGACGTCGTCGGGCAGCTCGATCGGCAGCTCGTCGATCGGGATCCGCGCGTCGGCCCCTTGGAGGACGGTGACGATCTCGGCGCCCTCGGCGAGGCGCTCGATGGTCGCCGCCAGGGTCGACCCCTCGCCGCCCCACGCGACGATCTCCGTGCCCTCGAAGCCGACGGCGTCTCCGCGCAGGAACCGGCCCTGCCGGTCCGGCTTGGCGGCCGGCGCGACGGCGCCCGCGCGAACCTCGGCCAGCGCGAGCTTCAACCGCTCCGCGTTCTCGTCGGCCTCCAGGTCCGGATCGAGCTCCACCAGCGCCACCAGGGCGGCCTGCTGGGAGGTCGACGGCACCACGACCACCGGTCGGTCGCTGAGCTCGGCTGCCTGCTGGGCCGCGAGGATCACGTTCGGCGAGTTCGGCAGCACGATCGCCTCGGGAGTTGCGAGATCCTCGATCCCGCGCAGTAGCTCATGCGGCGAGGGATTGAGGGTTGGGCCGCCGTCGACGACGTACGCTCCCAGGCCCTCCAAGAGGGTCCGCATCCCGGCTCCGGCCGCCACCGCGATCACCCCGGTGCGCCCGGGGGCCACCCGCAGTCGCCGGTCGCGGGCCTCGATCTGGCGCCACATGTCGGCGTGGTCCTCCTGGGTGATCTCGCCGAAGTCAGTGAACAGCGCCTTGGCCTGGTCGCGCGTGTTGGTGTGGATGTGGACCCGAACGGCACCTCGGTCGCCCACCACCATCACCGAGTCGCCGAGCTCCTCGAGGCTGGGAACGAACAGCTGCGGCTCGATGCCCTCGCCGACGACGACGAAGTTCGAGCACCACCTGTACCGGCTGTCCTCGTGATGCGACGGCGTCGTCTCCGGCGGCTGGTAGTGCTGCACCTCGACCGCCTGGTCGCGGAGGCCCGCGAGGATGCCCGCGACCAGCAGCAGCAACCCGTAGCCCCCTGCGTCCACGACCCCATGCTCGGCGAGGACGGGGAGCTGCTCGGGTGTTCGGTCCAGGGCCGCCTGGCCGGCATCCACGGCGACCTCCAGAAGCTCGGCCAGCAGCGCGTCCTGCTCGGTCGCGGAGGCGCCGGGCTCGAGCCGGATCTTCTCCATCTCGCGGATGTGATCGCCGATCGCGTCGGTCATCGCCTCGAGCACTGTCAGCATGGTTCCCGGCGCCGGGTTCGGGATCGCCTGCCTGGCCGTGGTCGCCGCCTGCAGCAGCGCCACCCGGACCAACTCGGGATCGACGAGCTGCCCCTTTCGCTCGGCGAGGACCTGGGCGGCGCCGCTGACGATCTGGCTCAGGATCACCCCCGAGTTGCCGCGCGCCCCCACCAGCGCCGCGTGCGCCACCGCGTCGACGATCGCCTGCCGCCCGACCTCGTCCACCTGCCGCCCGTCGACGCTCTGCAGGGCCTCGATCACCGCCTGCAGGGTGAGGGCCATGTTGTCGCCGGTGTCGCCGTCGGCAACCGGGAACACGTTCAGGTCATTGACCTCGCGGCGTCGCTCATCGAGGTGTCCGTAGGCCGTCGTGACGACGCGACGGAACCGCTCGATGGAGGCGTCCGCCTTCACGGCGAGTGATTATCAATCACTTGCGGGCGCCTGCGGCGCCCTGACACGCCTGTTGCGGAGCAAAGCTCCTCACCAAATACTTACGCGGCCTTGGTGACCTTGTTGGACTTCAGGCAGCGGGTGCAGACGTAGACGCGACGGGTCCGGCCCCCGTCGTCGATTCGGACCTTCTGCAGGTTCGGGTTGAACCGACGCCTCGTCGCCACCATCGAGTGACTGCGCGAGTTGCCGAACGCGGGGCCCTTTCCGCAGCTGTGACAGACCTTCGCCATCAGGTGCGCAATCGTAGCTGCTCCTTCAAGAGCGCCATCCGCATCACCGCCTCGGCGGCGTTGCGGCCCTGGTCGCGCTTGTCGCCCCCGGAGCGCGCCAGCGCCTGCTCCATGGTCTCGCAGGTGATCACCCCGAAGGCGCAGGGCACCCCGGTGTGGAGCTGAACGTCCTGCACTCCGCGGGCGGCCTCGGCGCAGACATGGTCGTAGTGACTGGTCTCGCCGCGGATCACCGCCCCGACGCAGGCGATCCCCGAGAAGCGCCCGGACTGGGCGCACCAGTGGGCAGCCAGCGGCAGCTCGAAGGCCCCGGGCACCTCGTAGGTGTGGACCGAGGTCGGCGCCACCCCGCCGTCGGCGAACCCCTCCACCGCGCCGTTCGCGAGCCGCTCGGCGAGCTCGGCGTAGAAGGTCGCCACGCAGATCGCGAACTCGCTCGCCCCGAGCAGCTCCCGGTCGGTCCCCGAAGCGGGGTCAGCCATCCGCCTGCTCGGCCTGCCCCTGATGCTCCTCGTGGATCAGCTCCTCGTCGAGCGGCAGGCCCTGGTGGTGAAGGGTGTGACCGAGGCGCTCGCGCTTGGTCCGCAGGTACTCCTCGTTGTGGGGGTTGGGGACGGCCTGGATCGGCAGCTGGTCGGCGACCGAGAGCCCGTACCCCTCGAGGCCGTGGATCTTCTTCGGGTTGTTGGTCAGGATGCGGATGCTCGAGAGCCCGAGGTCGACCAGGATCTGGGCCCCGATCCCGTAGTCGCGAAGGTCGGCCGGGAGCCCGAGCTTCAGATTGGCGTCCACGGTGTCGAGCCCGTCCTCCTGCAGCCGGTAGGCCCGCAGCTTGTTCAGCAGCCCGATCCCGCGGCCCTCCTGTGACAGGTACAGCAGGACCCCGGCGCCCTCGCGCTCGATCATCGACAGCGCCGCCTCGAGCTGCTCGCCGCAGTCACACCGCAGCGAGTGGAAGACGTCGCCCGTGAGGCACTCGGAGTGCACCCGCACCAGCACGTCGTCTCGGCCTCGCACGTCTCCCTTGACCATCGCCAGGTGGTGCTTGTCGTCGACCAGCGAGCGGTAGCCGACCGCGGAGAACTCGCCGAACGCGGTCGGCAGCCGGGTCGCGACCACCCGCTCCACCAGGCGCTCCTTGCGCCTGCGGTATGCGATCAGGTCGGCGACCGTGATCATCTTCAAACCGTGGCGCTCGCAGTAGGGAACCAGGTCCGGAACCCGGGCCATGGTCCCGTCCTCGTTCATGATCTCGCAGATCACCCCGGCCGGGATCAGCCCCGCCAGGCGGGCGAGGTCGACGGCGGCCTCGGTCTGACCGGCGCGCTCCAGGACCCCGCCGTCCTTGGCCTTGAGCGGGAACACGTGCCCCGGCTGGACCAGGTCGGCAGGGTTGGTGTGCGGGTCCATCGCCACCTGGATCGTGTGGGCGCGATCGTGGGCCGAGATCCCCGTCGTCACCCCCTCCGCCGCCTCGATCGAGACCGTGAAGGCGGTGTGGAACGGTGACTCGTTCTTGGCCGCCATCAGGTCCAGGCCGAGCTCGTCGCAGCGCTCGGCGCTCAGCGAGAGGCAGATCAGCCCGCGTCCGTGGGTGGCCATGAAGTTGATCGCCTCGGGGGTCGCAAACTGGGCCGCCAGGGTCAGGTCGCCCTCGTTCTCCCGGTTCTCGTCGTCGCAGACGACCACCATCCGGCCCCGCCGGATCTCCTCGATCGCCTCCTCGATGGAGGAGAAAGGACCTGCCGGCTGCTCGGCTCCCGCCCGAGCACCTTGCCCTCGCTGATCGCTCGGGCTTCTTTGATCAGCTCCCGCGTCCGCGCCGGCAGGGTTTGCTACAGGACCATGTTCAGCCATCTTCTTTCCTTTCCGGGTTCGTAAAGCCTTGCACGAGGCGCTCGGTGTAGCGGGCGATCAAGTCGATCTCGAGGTTGACCGAGTCCCCGGGAGCGAGATCCCCGAGCGTCGTCCTCTCGAGCGTCTCGGGTATCAGCGCCACCTCGATCCACCGGTCGGCGAGCCCCGCAACCGTGAGGCTGACCCCGTCGACGGCCACCGAGCCGTGCTCGACCACATACCGGCGCAGCTCCTTCGGGACGTCGAGCCGAACCCGGCGCGAGAACCCATCCGAGTTGATCGCCTCGACGGTGCCGATCCCGTCGACGTGGCCCTGGACGAAGTGGCCGCCGAGCGGCTCACCCGCCCTCACGGCGGGTTCGAGGTTCACGGGCGCCTCCGGCTCCAGCTGGCCGAGCGTGGTCACCGTGAGCGTCTGGTTGACGATGTCGGCGTCGAAGACGCCAGCTCCCCGGCTAACCACCGTCAGGCAGGCGCCGCTGACCGAGACCGAATCGCCCTCCCCGAGCCCGTCCGCCAGCGCCGCCGCGACCCGCAGCCGAGCACCGGCGTCGCTGCGCTCGATCCGCTTCACCCTTCCGACCTCGCGAACGATCCCGGTGAACACGCGCCCCCCTACCACTCCCGTAGGCGGGCCCGAACCAGCAGGTCGCCGTCGGAGCGCTCCCACTCCATCGACAGCGCCGGAATCGCGTCGGCGATCGTCGCGGCGCCGCTACCCCCGATCAGCGGCCGAGCGCCGCTGCCGCCGATCACGATCGGTGCGATGAAGAGGCGAAGCTCGTCGACCTCGTTCGCGTCGAGGAACGCCCCGGCCAGCGTCGGGCCGCCCTCGAGCAGAACGCTGGTCACCTCACGGCGACCGAGCTCGGCGAGCGCCCCGGCCACCCGGCCCGCGGGGTCGCCGTCGCAGACGATCACCTGGGCGCCCGCCGCCTTCAGCGAGTCGATGCGCCCCGACGGGGCGGCCGGGCCCGCGATCACGAGCAGCGGCGCGACTGCGATCGAGGTCACCAGCCTCGAGCGAGGGGGCAGCCGAGCCTCGGAATCGAACACGACCCGAATCGGCTGTTGCACGTCGCCCAGATCGCGAGCCGTCAACAGGGGGTCATCGGCGAGCGCGGTGCCGATTCCCAGGCAGACCGCATCGGACTCGGCGCGCCAGCGGTGGACGAGCCCTCGGCTGGGCTTCCCGGAGATCCACTTCGAGTCCCCGGCGGAAGTCGCCACCCGGCCGTCGAGGCTGAGCGCCGACTTCAGCGCCACCAGCGGGCGGCCGGTGCGAGCGTGCTTGCGAAACGCCTGGTTCAGCAGCCGGGCGGCGGCCGCCTCGGGGCCGTCGACCAGCTCGACCTCCACGCCCTCATCGCGGAGGATGCCCGGGCCGCGTCCGCTCGCCCTCTCGCTCGGGTCCTCGGATGCGATCACCACCCGCGCGATCCCAGCCTCCAGGATCGTCCCGACGCAAGGGGGCTGGCGCCCGTGGTGGGCGCAGGGCTCGAGGGTCACGTACATGGTCGAGCCGGCGGGATCATGACCGCGCACGCGGCAATCCTCGATCGCAGCCACCTCGGCGTGGGGTCCTCCGAGCTCGGCGTGGAAGCCCTCGCCCACGACCTCGGCATCCCGGACCAGGACCGCCCCCACCATCGGGTTCGGGCTCACCCGCCCGCGACCACGCTCGGCGAGCTCGAGCGCGCGTCGGAGCTGGAGCCGGTCCTCCGTTGTCAGGGACGCGGACATCGCCTTGGTCTTGATTGACTGGTCAGTCAAGGGAATTGTAGACGCCGCCAGACCAGCGCTTAAGGTGCGCGGCCGATGGCGCGTGAGGCGACTGACGAGGCGAGGCGATTCGGACGCTCCGCAGGCATGCTCTCGCTTGGGATCGGGTCCGCGGGGGCGCTCACCTACCTGTACTTCTCGCTCGCCTCCCACAACCTGAGCCGAACCGCCTACGGCGAGGTGGTCGTGCTCTGGTCCGCGGTCTTCGTGCTGATCTCGGTCCTCTTTCGGCCGATCGAGCAGCTGCTGTCGCGGACGATCGCCGAGCGCCAGGCTCATGGTCACCCGATCGGCTCGACGCTGCGGGTGGCGGCGACGATCCAGCTCGGCCTCGCGGCCGCCTTCGCGGTCGCGGCGCTGGCGCTTCGCAGCCCGATCGAGGACGACCTGCTGTCCGGCAACGAGACCCTCTACTGGATCCTGGTCACGGCGGTGCTCGCCTTCGCCGCGAGCTTCTTCGCTCGGGGCTTTCTGGCCGGCAATCGTCGGTTCGGGCTCTACGGGGCCCTGCTGCTGATGGAATCGACCGCCCGAATGTCCTTCGCCCTGGCGGTCGCGCTCGGGATCGCCAGCGGGCAGACCGCGGTGGCGCTGGGGATCATCGCCGCCCCGATCCTCAGCCTCACGGTGGTCCCGCTCGCGTTCGCGGGCAGGGCGGTGCGCGGCCGCGGTGCCGGGGCACCGTCCAGACCCGCCGCGGGGTCCGAATTCACGCTCGCGCACGGCGGCGGCTTTGCGGCGGCCGTGCTCCTGATCATGGTCAGCGAGCAGACCCTGTTGAACGCGGGACCGTTGCTGGTCGGCGCCTCCGAGGACGCGGCGGCGGCCGGGTACATCTTCAACGTGCTGATGCTCGCCCGAGCCCCGCTGGTCGTGTTTCAGGCGGTGCAGACCAGCCTCCTCCCCCACCTCACCCGCCTTCGCTCCAGCGCCACGGCCACCGACGCCGACGCGTTCCGGCTCTCGATCCGGTTCACGCTGGGCGCGATCGCGGCCTTCGCCGGCATCGTCGCGCTGGTCGTGCTGATCGCGGGGCCGGCGCTGATGCAGGTCGCGTTCGGCGACAAGTTCAGCTACGACCGGCTCGGCCTGCTGCTGGTCACGGTCGGGATGGGCTTCTACCTGTCCTCCGGAGCCCTCAACCAGGCGGCGCTGGCGCGCGGGCAGGCACGGCGCTCGGCGATCTGCTGGGTGACCGCCGCGATCGCCTTCCTGGTCTGGAACCTGCTGCCGATCCTGGACGAGTTCCGCCGGGTCGAGGTCGGCTTCCTCGGAGCCGCCACCCTGCTCTTCGGGCTGCTGTTCCTGCTCTACCGCAGCCCCCGGACCCGGGCGGACGATGCGGTGGCGCCGGGCTCTCCGGAGGAGATCGAGGCGACCTTGGCCGCAGCCGACGAAGCGAGCTAAGCGGCGTTGGCCGCTTTGGCGATCCGCTGATAGGCCTCGCCGGGGTTCGGGTCGCGGAAGACCGCCGATCCGGCCACGAACAGGCTCGCTCCCGCCGCCGCGACCGATCCGACGGTGTCCGCGTCGATTCCGCCATCGACCTCGATTCGCTGGCCGGGCGCGAGGGCAGCCAGCCTCGAGACCTTGTCCGGGGAGTCGGCGATGAACGGTTGCCCGCCCCAGCCCGGGTTGACCGACATGCAGAGGACTACGTCGGCGAACGAGGTCAGCTCGGCCACCGAGGTGGCCGGCGTCCCGGGGTTCAGGGCAATGCCCGCCAGGCAGTCGGCATCGTGGATCGCGCTCAGGGTTCGATTCACGTGCGGATCGGCCTCGAAGTGGAAGCTGATGCAGTCGGCACCCGCACGGGCGAACTCGGCCACATGGTCGGCCGGCCGCTCGATCATCAGGTGGACGTCGAGGGCCCCGCCCGCCTCATGGACCTGGTCTGCGATTGAGGCGGCGACCAGCGGCCCGATGGTGATCGGCGGCACGAAGTGGCCGTCCATCACGTCGACGTGGATGATCCGGGCCCCGGCGGCCATCACCTCGCTGACCTGGGCGCCGAGTCGGGCGAAATCGGCCGACAGGATCGAGGGCGCCACGCGCCGAGTGGTGAACAGGTCGGCGGCGGAGCCGGTCGGGGCAGCTTGCCCGGTCGTCGTCTCCATCAGACTGGCTGCAGCATCGAGTTCCTGCAATGCTGGCAGAGCATGTCCTCGGAGGAGCTCATGCGGACGATCGTCTGGTGGGCGCCGCAGTTGGGACACTGCGAGGCGAGCTCGTAGCGCCGCAGGCAGTACACGCACCGGAAGCGACCCGGAAGCTGGGTGGGGCGAAGCCAGGGCTCACCGCAGCCAGGGCACACCGGGCGGTTGAGCGCTCCACCTTCGGCGGGGTCGGGCATCCGCTCAGCTTCCCCCGGCAGGCCGGCCGCGTTCCAACCGGGCGATGAAGAAGCCGTCGGTGCGATCGCGATCGGGCCTCGTCTGAAGGAAGCGGCGATCGCCTGGGGCGGCGAGCTCGGGATGGCGGGCGCCGAGGTCGTCGGCGCACAGCGACCCGTCAGCGGCCACCAACTCCCCGACCCGACGCTCGTTCTCGCGCGCCGAGATCGTGCAGGTCGAGTAGACCAGCGCGCCGCGGTCCTCGAGCGCCCGGGCCGCGCGAGCCAGAATCCTCGCCTGAAGGCTCGCGAGCCGCTCGATCAGGCCGGGGTCCTTTCGCCAGCGAGCATCGGGGCGCGAGGCCAGGGTGCCGAGGTCGGAGCAGGGCGGATCCACGAGGATGCGATCGTAGCCCCCGCGGAAGTCGACGCTGGCGGCGTCCGCGTCGACCACCCGGACGCAGCTCGCCCCCAGGCGCCGACAGAGCTCTCGCAGCCGCCGCGCCCTGCCCGGGTCGAGCTCGACCGCCACCAGCTCGCCCCGGTTCTGCATTCGCGCCGCGATCGCCGTCGTCTTGATCCCCGGAGCGGCGCAGAGGTCGAGCACTCGCTGCCCGGGGCGTGGGTCGAGCAGCGACACCACCGCCTGCGAGGCTCGAGCCTGGGCCACCAGCTCCCCAGCGTCGATCCGTCGCCGAAGCCCGGCCGTCAGGGGCCCGTGGACGACCACCGCCTCGGGCGGCGCCAGCGGACCCCGCCCGCCTGGGCGCCCCGCCTTCGACTCGGCGCCGACGATCTCCGCAACGGCCCTCGCCGGGTCGACCCGGAGCGTGTTGACGCGGAGGGCGGTCTCGGAGGGCTCGTTCATCGCCGCCATCAGGGATCGAGCTCGCTGCGGGCCGATCTCCTGCCACCACATGCTCGCCAGCCAGGTCGGGTAGGAATGCAGGATCGCCGCCCCCTCGGGGGTGGTGTCGTCGACTCCGGCGAGCAGGCTCGAGCGCTCCCGGGCCGCTCGTCGCAGCAGGGCGTTGACGAGCCCACCGGCCGCGGCCGCCCGGCCGCGGTCCGTGGCGTGGCGCCCGCGGATCCCCGACTTGGCGAGCTCGACGGCCTGGTCGACGGCGGCGTGCGTGGGCGTACCGCTCGAGTAGAGCAGCTCGTAGAGGCCCAGGCGAAGCGCCGCCACCAGCGGCGGATCGAGCCGTGAGAGCGGCCGAGCGGCCAGCTCCTCGATCAGATGGTCGGAGGTGCCGCGACGCTGAACGGCGCCGTAGGCGAGCCGCTGTGCCTGAGAGCGCTGGCGGCCGTCGAGCTGGTGTCGCTCGATCGCCGCCGGCAGGGCGCGATCAGCCCATGCGCCGTGCTCGAAGACCCGTCGCAGAACCTCGTAGGCGGCGCGCCGCGGCGCCGATACGTTCGCAGTCACCTCGCAAGCCGTGGTGCCCGGTGGCCGCGCAGGTAGGCGTCGGCGGCCATCCGGCGCCCGCCGGGCGGCTGAACGAGGTCGAGGCGCAGTGCGCCCTGGCCGCAGCCGAGTCGCAGCGCCCCGCCCTCGGCCACCAGCCGGCCGGGCTCGAGCGCGGCGGCCTCCGCCTGGGCGGCGAGGACCCCGAGCCGCTGCCCGTGATCGAGCTCGAGGTAGGCACCGAGGTGGGGGCTCAGCGCCCTCACGATCCGCTCCAGCTCGGCGGCCGTCCCGCCGGGGTCCAGGCGGCGCTCGGTCGGGGCGATCTTCTCCGCGTAGGTGGCGCGCGACTCGTCCTGCTCGGTGAGCTCGAGCCCGCCCGTGGCGTCCAGGTCGAGCGCTCGCAGGATCAGGTCCGCCCCGAGTCGGGCGAGGCGCTCCGAGAGGGAGCCGTAATCGTCCCCGGGGGCGACGGTCATCCGCTCTTGGAGCGCGATCGGGCCGGAGTCGAATCCGGCGCCGACGCGGATGATGGTCACCCCCGTCTCGGGATCCCCGGCCATGATCGCGCGCTCGATCGGGGCCGCACCGCGCCATCGGGGCAGCAGGGACGGGTGCACGTTGAGCATCCGGAGCTCCGCCAGCAGCGGCTCGCCGATCAGTTGCCCGAACGCGCACACCACGCCGACCTCCGGGGCCGCTCGGCGCACGCCCTCGACCGCCTCCGGTCGATTGACGCCCTCGGTCTGAAGCAGCTCGATCCCAAGCTCGCGGGCGGCGGTCGCGACCGGCGGGGAGGAGACCCGGCGCCCTCGCCCTCGTGGGCGGTCCGGCGGCGTGACGACCAGGGCGGGCCGGTGGGGCGAGTCCGCGAGTCGCCGAAGCGCCGTGACCGCGAACTCGGAAGTCCCCAGGTACACCGTCCTCACGTCTAGCCCTGTGTCCCGTCCGAGCTAGCGACGAAGGTCGCGGGTCACGCGAGTACGACCTGCCGGTCGGTAACGCGCCCTAACCCGACGACTCCTCTTGGGAGTCGTCGGAGTGATTCTGGCTTGGGCTGTAGGAGCTGCCCGCCCGCAGCGCGCCCAGCGCCGCCTTGCGCTGCTCCCGGCTCGCGCGGTCGAGCATCAGGACGCCGTCGAGATGGTCGATCTCGTGCTGGAGCACCCGAGCCTCGAGGCCCGAGGCCTCGACCACCAGCGGATTGCCGCCCAGGTCAAGGCCCGTCACTCGCGCGTACAGCGGTCGCTCGACGTCGACCGCCACCCGCGGCAGGCTGAGACAGCCCTCCTCGGCGCTCGCCACCTCCTCCGACAGCCACTCGAGCTCCGGGTTGACGACCGCGGTGGGGGTGGCGTCGAGCCCGGCCTGGAAGACGAGCAGACGGTGCATGACGCCGAGCTGGGTGGCGGCGAGCCCAACCCCGATCGCGTCGTGCATGATCGAGATCATCCGCTCGGCCTCGCGCTCCAGCTCGGGGCCGAAGCTCTCCACCTCCGAGGCCCGGGACTTGAGCACCGGATCGCCGAAGGTCCGGATCTGCGACAGCGCTGCGGCCCGTCGCTCTCGCGCCGGCTCGTCAAGCTCGCCCAGACGATCCTCCGGGGGGCCCTGCGGGGCGACCAGCTCCGGCTCGCGAACGCTTGTATCCGGCGCCTCGCTCATCGTCACGAGTCTAGGGGCATCACTGTGGGTCGACATCGACCGCAACCGCCACCTTGCGCAGCTCGCGTTCGCCCACCAGGCGCTCGATCGTTCCCCGCACGGCAGCCACCGTGGGCTCGCGATCATCGGCCTTGAGCAGCAGCTGCATGCGATGGCGCCCGCGAAGCCGGAGCCGGGGCGCCGGGCCGAGCAGCTCACACCCGGACGGGAGTGCGCCCCGGAGCGTGGCGGCGAGTCGCTCCGCCGCCGCTCGAGCGGGTTCGGGCTCCGCCGATGCGAGCTCGACTCGCACCAGGTGCGAGAAGGGCGGGTACCGGAGCGCCCGGCGCCGCTCGATCTCGCCGGCCAGGAATCCGGCCGCGTCGTGGTCGGCAGCGTGGCGGATCGCAGGGGCGTCGGGGGCCAGCGTCTGAACCAGGACTCCTCCTCCCCGCTCGCCGCGCCCGCTGCGGCCGGCCAGCTGTGCGACCAGCGCAAAGGTCCGCTCCTCGGCGCGAAAGTCCGGGAAGCGAAGGGTGGCGTCGGCGTCAAGCACCACGCTCAATACCACGTCGGGGAAGTCGTGACCCTTGGCGACCATCTGGGTGCCGACCAGCACGCCGGCATCGGCGCGGTCGAACCGGCTCAGGATCTCGAGGTGGCCCCCGGCGGCCACGGCGCTGTCGGAGTCGAGCCTGAACACCGGCAGCGGCGCGGCGATCTCGCTCAACAGGCCGGCGAGTCGCTCGGTGCCGGCCCCGTGGCGGGCGACGGCCACCGAGCCGCAGTCCGGACAGCGATCCGGCACGGGCTCGGCGTGCCCGCAGTGGTGGCAGCGGAGCTGCTCCCCTTGACGGTGGAGGACCAGCGAGACGTCGCAGTGGGGGCAACTCCAGGCTCGGCCGCACGATTGACAGCTGAGGAACGGGGCCCAGCCGCGCCGGTTGAGAAGCACGATCGCCTTGCCGCCCTGCTCGGCGACCCCGGCCAGCGCGTCCGCCGTCCGCGGGTGGAGCGGCCCCGCGCGCGGCGAGCGCTCCCTCAGGTCGACGATCTCGACCGGCGGCAGGCGACGGCCGTCGGCTCGATCCGGAAGCTCGATCCGCTCGAGCGCCACCCAGCTCTCGGGCCGGGGGGTCGCGCTGCCCGCCACCAGGGCCGCCCCGCTCTCGCCCGCCCGGTGGCGGGCCACCCGGCGGGCGTCGTAGCGAGGATCCCCCTCCTGCTTGTAGGAGGAATCGTGCTCCTCGTCGATCACCACCAGCCCCAGGTCGCCGACCGGGGCGAAGATCGCCGACCGGGGCCCGACGCAGATCCGAGCCTCGCCGGACGCCAGACGGCGCCACTCGTCGCGCCGCTCGCCACGACTGAGTTGCGAGTGAAGCAGCGCGACCCGGGCGCCGAAGCGGGCCGCGAACCTGGAGGTGATCTGCGGCGTGAGCGCGATCTCGGGCACCAGGACGATCGCGCCCCTGCCCCGTTCGAGGGCAGCCTCCGCGGCCGCCAGATAGACCTCCGTCTTGCCCGAGCCGGTGACGCCGTGCAGCAGCAGCTCCCGGTCCGATCCGCCATCGATCGCGGCGACGATCCTTGCCAGGGCGTCTCGCTGGTCGGTCGAGAGTGGTGGCCGGGCCGAGCGGGCGCCCACCGCGGCGATCTGTGGCCGGCGGCCGCGCTCGCGGGAGCGCAGGGCCACCAGCCCCCGCGCCTCGAGGCGCTTCAGGGTCTCGCGCCCGATTCCGGCGGCCGCCTCGAGCTCGGACGCCGCTCGCTCCACCGCCGGTCTGCCGCCCTCGGGGACCAGCTCGGCGAGTGCTTCGCGCTGGCGGTGACCCAGCCGAGCGCCCCCGTCGAGCGCGGCACGACCCGCCTCGGTGGCCGCGGCCAGCAGCTCGAGCCGCGGCCCGGCCCTGCGCCCTCCCCTGCCCACCTCGGGAGGGAGCACGAGCTCCAGCCCGCGGGCCGGGGTCGAGCAGTACTCGCGCGCCGTCCACAGCCCCAGGCGAACGAGCTCGGGGGTTGCGCCGGCCTCCAGGGCGCAGATCGGCTCCGCCAGGCGCTCGGGAGCGAGCTCGCTGGAGCTGGCCACCTCCACCACGACGCCCAGCACGCGCCGGCGCCCGAACGGGACCAGCAGCACGCTGCCGACGTCGACGTCGACCAGGCGTTCGGGAAGCGTGTAGTCGAACGGACCGCGCAGGGCCCGGGCGGTGGTGAGGGGCTCGACCTTGGCGATCGCCATCGCCACGAACCTAGGGATGGCGGCGGACAGCGCACCAACCCCCAGCGCCTATCCTTTGGCCGTGGCGCCCAGGCTCGCACCCGGAGAGCAGGTGATGTTCCAGGGCCACCCGTCATGGCGCTCGATCATCGGTTTCTACGTCAAGGGCCTGCTCGTGGTGACGGCGATCTGCATCGTGGTCCAGCTGGTCCAGGACGATGCCGGGCTCGTCGCGCTGGTGGCGGTGGTGGGAGTGGCCGCCGTCGTGCTCGCCGGCCTGATCAGGCGGATCACCGTCCACTACACGATCACCACCCGGCGCCTGCACATCAAGCGGGGGATCGTCTCCCGCGAGATCCAGGAGACCCGTCTCGAGCGAGTCCAGAACGTCAACTACGACCAGTCGGTTCTACAGCGCGTGCTCCAGGTCGGCGACGTCGACTTCGACACCGCGGCCGGCGACGACTTCAACTTCATCTTCGCCGGGGTCGCCAACCCGGACGAGGTGGTCGAGCAGGTGGATCGGGCAACGCACGCCACCGCCCCGGCGGGGCTTGGTGACGAGATCGAGGATCGGGCCTAGGAGACGCCGGCCTCGGCGCCGGCCTCGGCACCCTGGAGCCCGGCGGCCGCCTGAAGCGCGCCGACCCGGTCGGTGCGCTCCCAGGTGAAGTCGTGGTCCGGGCGCCCGAAGTGCCCATAGGCAGCGGTCTTCTGGAAGATCGGCCGCCGCAGGTCGAGGTCGCGGACGATCGCCCCGGGGCGAAGGTCGAACTCCTCTTGGACGATCCTGGTCAGCTCCGCGCCGAGGAGCTTGCCGGTGCCGAAGGTCTCCACCATCAGGGAGACGGGGTGGGCGACGCCGATCGCGTAGGCGACCTGGACCTCGCAGCGATCCGCCAGCCCCGCGGCGACCACGTTCTTGGCCACGTAGCGGGCGGCGTAGGCAGCCGAGCGATCGACCTTCGAGGGGTCCTTGCCGGAGAAGCAGCCGCCGCCGTGGCGCGCCGCGCCGCCGTAGGTGTCGACGATCACCTTGCGGCCGGTGAGGCCAGAGTCGCCCATCGGGCCTCCAACCTCGAACTTGCCGGTCGGGTTGACGAGGAAGCCCTTGTAAAGCTCGCTGTCGGTGAACAGCTCCTTGTACTCCTCGTGCAGCACCGGTTCGACGACGTGCTCCCAGAGATCGGGCTTGATCAGCGTTTCACCGTCGATGTCCGGCTGGTGCTGGGTGGAGATCAGCAGCTTGACGATCTCCACCGGGCGACCGCTCTCGTAGCGGACGGTGACCTGAGTCTTGCCGTCCGGCCGCAGGTAGGGGACGACGTCGGCCTTGCGGACCTCTGAGAGCCGGTGCGCCAGCGTGTGGGCGATCTGAATCGGCATCGGCATCAGCGCCCGCGTCTCCCGACTCGCGTAGCCGAACATCATCCCCTGGTCGCCCGCTCCGATCCGGTCCAGCTCGTCGGCGTCGTTGGGATCGGTTCGTGCCTCATAGGCGCTCTCCACCCCCTGCGCGATGTCGGGTGACTGCTCGTCGATCGCGGTGATCACCGCGCAGGTGTCGGCGTCGAAGCCGTACTTGGCCCGGTCGTAGCCGATCCGGTGCAGGCTGGCCCGGACGATCTTCGGGATGTCGACGTAGGTCTGTGTGGAGATCTCGCCGGCGACCACCACCAGTCCCGTGTTGACGAGGCACTCGCAGGCGACCCGTCCCCCAGGGTCCTCGGCGAGCACGGCGTCGAGGACGCCGTCCGAGATCTGGTCGCAGATCTTGTCCGGGTGGCCCTCGGTCACCGACTCCGACGTGAACAGAAACTCGTTCTGGGAAACGCCTTCGATCGTCATCGGATCGCGAGGGTATCGGACACCGGCCCCCCTTATCGGGTCAGTCCGGTGGCGCGCCCGGTGGGTTGTCGTCGGCGGCGCCGGCGTCTTCAGCCACGACCAGCCGGGCATCCGTGGCCAGCTGGTCCTCGGTTCCCTGGATCGCCACCCCGAGCGCCTGGAGCCTGCGGATCTCCGGTGCGAAGGTCGCGTACGCCGGGGTGCTGGCGAGCCCGGCACGCTCCGCAAGGGCGATCAGGCCGCCGAGGTCCAGGTAGCCGAGCGTCGAGACCTCGCTCGGGAGGCCGGCAGTCGCGCCCCGGAAGGTCACGGATTGATCGAGCCCCGCTCCGCCGTCGATCACCGCCCGGACCCCCGCAGGGTCGGTGGCGATCACCAGCGTTTGCCCGACGATCGCGTAGGTGAGCTCGACGGTCGGCGAGACCGCGAGGCTGTACGCGGTCACGCCGCCCACGCTGCGTCGCTTGAACCCGGGCGCGTCCGCCCCCGAGCCGAGCGCCTTGGCCACCTGGCGCCGGAGGCGAGCCAGCGCCTCGCTGGCGCGCGATTCGTCGATTCCCGACCCGATGAAGACCGGGACGGGCGTCTGCGCCCCGCCCCGGCCGCCGGGCTCGAGGGCGAGCGCCCCTTCCTCCCCGAGCACCGGCCCGAGCTCTCGCTCCAGGCCGACGTCACCCACCGCCCGGAGGCCCTTGGTCAGCTCGCCGCCGATCGCCGCCAGACCCGGCTCTGAGGCGCTCGCCTCCTTCAGCAGCGAGCCGATCGTCTCACCTGGATCGCCGATGCCGAGGTAGGCCAGCGAGTCGGCCGGGAGGGAGCCCGGCAGCGAAGGTTCGAACCTGGGCAGCGCCGAGAGCAAGCCGCTGTGCGCCGGCACGCGGGCCGGGTCTAGAACCGAGCGCACGCTGAGGCCGAGCCCGTCGTCGTTCGCCACCAGCGCCGCCGCGGCGCCCCTGCTCGCGCCGGGATCGATCGCGGGCGCCAGGGTCGCCAGCGCGGAGCCCCGCTCGGCGACCAGCCTCGCGATGCCGTCCTTGGACACGTAGACCTCCGCCAGGCGTCCCGCCGGGAGCGCGCCCAGGGCGGCGCCCGAGGTCGGATCCGCCGCCAAGGACCCGGTGCCGTCGGCGCCGTGATCGACGTCGATCACGGCCCGGACCCCGCTCCGGGCTCCGATCGCGAGGAAGTCCCCGACCAGCGCGGTCGCCAGTCCGCGCCGGTCGACCTGAAGCTCGACCCCCTCAAGGTCGCGGTGGTGGACTCCCCCGGAGGCGATCGAGTCCGCGAACCTGCGCGCCCCGTCGGCATCGGCCACCCCCAGCAGCTGGACCTCCTGCGCGGCCCGGCCCCCGGCGGGGAGGATCGCCAGGGCGACCTCGCCGCCGAACCAGGGCGCGACGTCGCGATCGAAGTCGACCGGCCCGCCGTCGGGGCCGGGCAGCATCGCCTCGAGACGATTGATCGCCTGCTGGGCAAGCGTCGGCACCTGCGCGGCGACGTCCTCGGCCACCTCGAACTGATCGCTGCCCCGATCGAAGTTCGCGTGCGCATAGGCGAGCGCGTCATCCGGCACCAGGCCGATCGCATGATCGCTGGCCGGGCAGCTGTCCCCGCCCGGCGCCTGGCAGGGAAGACCGGGGATCGCAACCAGCCAGATCAAGCCGATCGCGGCGAGCAGGCCGGCGACCAGGCCCAGCCGTCGCCTGGTGTAGATCGAAAGGCTCAGCCACCAGTCCCAGCTGTCGCGTCCAAGCTCGATCGGGACTCGGCCGGCCTCGATCACGGCCTCGGGCGGACGTGGCAGATGCACCTTCGGCGGCCGCGCCCGTGGCAGGCGGGGGCGCGAGAGCCTGGGACGGGGGAGCCTCGGCAACCGCATACCTGCCTACCGCGACTTCGTCGCTAGCCCGCGGCGGGGGCGGCCGCGACGGGTGTGGGGGACGAAGTCGATCACCAGCGGCACGCCCTCCAGGCCGTAGGCCTCGCGGAGGCGGTTCTCCAGGTGGAAGGCCCACTCGCGACTGATCAGGCGGCGATCGTTGACCTGGATCGCCAGCCGAGGCGGCCGCCGATCCACCTGGGCCGCGTAGTACAACCGCAGGCGCCTACCACTCTTCTGTGGGGGCGGGCGGGCGGCCACCAGGTCACCGATGAATCGATTCAGCTCCGGGGTCGGGATTCGCGAGGCCCGTCGATCGCCCAGCTCGATCGCCAGCTGGAGCAGCTTCGGAACGCTGCGACCGCCGGTCGCCGAGCAGGCAACCACCGGCGGGCGCTGTCGAAGGCGCTTCTCGAGCCTCGCGGTCGCGTCTTCGAGATCCGTCTGCCCGATGTCCCACTTGTTCAGGGCAATCAACGTCGCGCAGCCGGACTTCATCGCCAGCTCGGCCACCCGGAGGTCCTCCGACGTCACCCCCTCGAAAGCGTCGCAGACGACCAGGGCGACGTCCGCCCGCTGCGCCGCGCGCTGGGAGCGAAGCTGTGCGTAGTAGGCGACCGTCCCCGCCACCTTGCCCCGGCGCCGGAGCCCCGCCGTGTCGACCAACCTGAGTCTGCGCCCGGAGAAGTCCAGCTCGGTGTCGATCGCGTCCCGGGTGGTTCCCGCCGACTCGGAGACGATCACCCGCTCGGCCCCGAGGAAGGCATTGACCAGGGAGGACTTTCCGACGTTGGGGCGGCCGATGACCGCAACGCTGAACAATCGGCCGAGAAGCTCCGGAATACCTCCGCCGACATCCTCCGCTTCGCGTCCGGTGTCGGCGGGTTCGGGCTCCGGCGTGGCGGCAGGCACCTCCGCATCTACCGCGACTTCGTCGCTGGCCCCGACCGGTCCACCTTGGACGAGCGTGGTGATTCGATCAAGGAGATCGCCCGTGCCCTGGCCGTGCTCGGCCGAGACCGGCTGGGGATCCCCCAGGCCGAGGCGGTGGAATTCGGCGGCCAGGTAGGAGTCGCCGGGCTGGTCGATCTTGTTCGCCACCACCACGGTCGGGACGTGGCTGCGGCGCAGGATCTCGGCGACCTCGGCGTCGCCCTCGCGCAAGCCCGCATGCGCATCCACAACCATCGCCACCGCCGAGGCCTCGGCGATCGCCTCCCGGGCCTGGCGCTGAACTGCCCGCGCCAGCGAGTCGTCCGCGGCCAGGTCCACGCCGCCGGTGTCGACGAGGCTGAATCTGACCCCGTTCCACTCGCACTCGAGGGCCTTACGGTCGCGGGTGACCCCGGCCTCGCGGTGGACGACCGCCTCCCGCCCACCCGCCAGCCGGTTGACGAGCGTCGACTTGCCGACGTTCGGGAAGCCGACCACCGCGACCTGCGGGAGCCCGCCGCTCATCCGACCACCAGGCCCTGCTCGCGGCCGATGGCGACGATTCGATCGACGACCTGATCGACGTCGAGCCCGGTGGTGTCGATCTCGGTCGCATCCTCGGCCCGGCGAAGGGCGCCGTGCTGGCGCTGGCGGTCGCGGGCGTCACGCGACGCCTGAGCGGCCTGCACCCGCTCCAGCGGTTGGTCGCTCTCGGCGGCGCGGCGCCGGGCGCGCTCGGCGGCGCTGGCGGTGAGGAAGACTTTCAGCGGCGCCCCAGGGCTGACCACGGTGCCGATGTCCCGACCCTCGGCCACGTGGTCGCCCGAGGCGAGCAGGGCGCGTTGACGCTCCACCATCGCGTCCCGCACGCCCTGGTGAACGGAGATGCGCGACGCCGCCGCGGTCACCGCGGTCTCGCGGATCGCCCGGGTGACGTCGTCGCCGTCGAGCAGCACCCGGTCGGCGTTCACGGCGATCTCGAGCCCGCGCGCCAGCGCCGCGAGTGCGCCCGGATCGTCGACGTCGGCCCCGGAGCGGATCGCCGCCAGGGCGACGCACCTGTACATCGCGCCCGAATCCAGATACGTGAAGCCGAGACGCGCGGCCAGCGCCCGCGCCACGGTCGACTTGCCGGCCCCGGCCGGGCCGTCGATGGCGATCAACATGTCGCTGAGGATAGAGTTGGCCCCTTCCCGCGCCGGGAGGCGCGATGCGAACCTGGAAGATCAGCGAACTCGATGTGGAGCCGCGTCAGCCGGAGGTGCTCGACTCCGAGGCCGAGGGGCGGGTGATCGTGATCGAGCTCCCCGCCGGGGAGCGGCTCTCCGAGCACCAGGTGCACGAGCGGGCGTGGCTGATGGTCGTCTCGGGCGAGATCGAGGTCGACGGTTCCGAGCTGGTGAGCGGTGGCGCCGGGCTGCTGGCCGAGTTCGCCCCCAAGGAGCGCCACGAGGTGCGGGCGATCGCTGACTCCCGCCTGCTGCTGCTGCTCTCCCCGTGGCCGGGAGAGGGCCATCCCAGCCAGCGCTAGATGGCGTCCGACCCGAGCGCGGCCAGGTCGCGGGCGAACCCCGGGTAGCTGATCGCCGCCGCCCCGAATCCAGCCACCTCGACCCCCCGGCGCGATCCGAGGCCGGCTACCGCCCCGAGCATGGCCAGGCGGTGATCGCCGTGAGAGTCCAGCGCCCCGCCTTCAAGCCCACCCGCCCCCTCGACCGTGAAGCCGTCCTCCCTCGCCTCGATCTCGGCCCCCACCCCACGCAGGCCGTCGACCACGCTCGCTATTCGGTCGGATTCCTTGTGGCGCAGTTCCTGCGCCCCCGAGACCACCGTAGTTCCCTCCGCGAAACAGCCCACCAGGGCGACCAGCGGCAGCTCGTCGATCGCCACCGGCACCTCCTCCGGATGGACGCGAGTTGCGGCCAGGGTGCTGTGGCGGGCGACGATCGTCCCCTGCGGCTCGGCGCCGCCAACCGCGGCCTCCTCGACCTCCACCGCGGCCCCCATCCGGTTCAGGATCCCGAGCAGGCCGATCCGGGTCGGGTTCAGCCCCACCCCCTCGAGTCGGACCGAGCTCCCGGGGACGATCACCGCCGCCACCAGCAGGAAGGCCGCCGACGAGAAGTCGCCCGACACCTCGAGCCGCCCCGGCTCCAGGCGATCGGCGCGGCGGACCGTGATCCGTCGGGCCGGGCCACCGCCGACCAGGGGGGTGGTTCGCGGGTCCACGGACTCGAGCTCGGCGCCGGCGGCGGCCAGCATCCGCTCGGTGTGATCGCGGGTGGTGGCCTGCTCGGTCACGGTCGTTTCGCCCTCGGCCATGAGACCGGCGAGGAGCACGCATGACTTCACCTGCGCGCTCGCCACCGGCAAGCTGTAGTCGATCCCGTGTAGGTGTCCGCCCGTGATCCGGAGGGGCGGAAGGCGGCCGTCGCGGCAATCGACGCCGGCCCCCATCAGGCTGAGCGGCTCGGCGACCCGGTCGACGGGCCGGCGGCGAATCGACTCGTCCCCGTCCAACACCCAGGAGCCGGCGCCCTGACCGGCGAGCCAGCCGGGGAGGATGCGCAGCAGCGTGCCGGCGTTGCCGACGTCGATCTCGGCCGGCGCGGGGCCCCGCAGGCCGACCCCCCGGATCCGCAGGTCGAGGTCAGGTCCGTCGGTGATCCCCTCCACGCGGGCACCCAGCCTTCGGATCGCGTCCAGCGTCGCCCGCGTGTCGGCGGCGCCCAGGTACCTCACGACCTCCGTCTCCCCCTCCCCCATCGCCCCCAGCAGCGCGGCGCGGTGGCTGATCGACTTGTCCGGCGGGGGCTCGATGGCACCCCGCAGGGGACGGGAGGGGGCGAAGCGGGTCACTCGGAGACCGAGACCGAGTGGCCGAGACCGCGGACGATCCCCGCCGCCCGCTCGGCCTCTGATCGGCCCGCCACCCACAGGGTCACCGCGCCGGTGCGCATGTCCGGCGCCGGGTAGAGGGCCAGGTCCTCGATGTTGACCCGGGCCCGGCCCAGGGCGAGGGCGATCTCGGCGATCGTCCCGGGGCGATTCTCGACTGCCACCCTCAGCTCCCGCAGCTCCTCGCCCGCGATCTCCGATTCCAGCAGGCGCCGACGGTCCCGCAGTGCCGCCCGGTGCCAGCTCGCGACCGCTTCCTGGTCGCCGGACCGGATCAGCTGGGCAGCCTCGCCGAGGCGCTTGGACACGGCGTCGATCTCGCGCGCCACGGCCTCGCCGTTGGTGGCGAAGATGTCGCCCCAGATCGCCGGGTTTGCGCCCGCGATACGGGTCGTGTCACGGAAGCTCGGGCCCACCTCGGGGAGCCGCTCGGACTCCTCGTCGGCGGCGGCCGCCGCCTCGCGCACGAGCACGTTCGCGATTACGTGCGGTAGGTGGCTGACCGCTGCCATCAACCTGTCGTGGGTCTCGGCGTCGATCGCCTGGGGGCGAGCGCCAAGGTCGGCGATCGCCCTCTGGAGCCGGTCGTACAGCACGCCGCTGGAGCGCTCGGTGGGCGTCAGGTACCAGCGCGCTCCCTCGAACAGGTCGGCGCGGGAATTCTCGACCCCGGCCGTCTCGGCGCCGGCCAACGGGTGCCCGCCGATGAACCGGGCCGCCCCCTTGCCCGAGAGCCCGGCGAGCAGGGCCTCCTTGGTCGAGCCGACGTCGGTGACCACGACGTCGTCGCCGCTCGCCGCGAGGGCATCGGTGGCCAGGGCCGGAAGGGCGCCGATCGGGGCGGCGCAGAAGACGATCTCGGCCCCCTCGAGCGCCTCTGGGATCGAGGAGGCGGCGCGGTCCAGTGCGCCAAGCTCCAGCCCGCGCTCGGCGTTTCGCGGATCGGCGTCGAAGCCGGCGACCTCGGCGTCGAGCCGCTGCCTGGCGGCGAGCCCGATCGAGCCGCCGATCAGGCCGACCCCGAGGACAGCCAGCCTCATCCCCGGCGGCGAGCCTGCGCCGCGCCGGCGAGCCGGTCGAGGATCACCGCCGTTCGCTCCCAGTCGAGACAGGCATCGGTGATCGACTTGCCGTAGGTGAGCGAACGGCCGGAGCCCAGGTCCTGGCGGCCGGCGACGATGAACGACTCGAGCATGACCCCCACGATCGCGCGGTTGCCGGCGGAGAGCTGCGCGGCGATCTCGTCCGACGCCTTCACCTGGCGGTCGGGGTCCTTGCCGCTGTTTCCGTGCGAGGCGTCGATCACCAGCCGCTCGGGCAAGCCCGCCGCGCGAAGCAGCTCGACCGCGCTCTCGACCTCGGCCGGGCCGTAGTTCGGCCCATCGTCCCCGCCGCGGAGGATCACATGGCCGTCTGGGTTCCCCTCCGTGTAGAGGATCGCCGGGACCCCCGCGTCATCGATGCCCGCGAACGCGTGCTGGGCGCCCGCGGCGCGGACGGCGTCGACCGCGACTTGCACGTTGCCGTCGGTTCGGTTCTTGAACCCGATCGGCATGGAGAGTCCGGAGCCCAGCTGACGGTGCGTCTGGCTCTCGCTCGTCCGCGCGCCGATCGCCCCCCAGGCGACGGCGTCGGCGATGTATTGAGGGGTGATCGGATCCAGGAACTCACAGCCGACCAAGAGGCCGACATCGAGGACGTCGAGCAGGAGCTCACGGGCGATCCGCAGGCCGGAGTTGACGTCGCCGGAGCCGTCGAGGTGGGGGTCGTTGATCAGCCCCTTCCAACCGACGGTTGTGCGTGGCTTCTCGAAGTAGACCCGCATCGCCACCAGCAGGTCGTCGCAGAGGTCCGCCGCCGCCGTGGCGAGGCGCTGAGCGTAGTCCAGCGCGGCCTCGGGATCGTGGACGCTGCAGGGGCCGGCGACGACGAGCAGGCGATCGTCATCGCGGTCGAGCACCGCGGCGACCTGCTCACGGCCACGGACCACCGCCGCGGCGCGCTGCTCGCCGAGCGGGTGCTCGTCCAGAAGCGTCGCCGGCGGCAGCAGCTCGACCACCCGCTTGATGCGGCGATCCCGAACCGAGTCCCTCGTGCGTTGGCTCGCCATTCCCGCGATCATTGCGGGTTTTTCCGTTCTTCGATCACGATTGTCATCCGTCCTGGTTCCTCTCGTTCAAGCGTTGGGGTATACGCGCGGGCAGGGCGTCCGGCGAAGGTCTCCTGCCAGGTGGGCCGAGGCGGCCCGGGCCGGACGCCTAGCTAAATCGCGGGTAGTAGAACCAGGCACACAGGCGAGCCCCCTGGAGGGCCATCGAAGAGGCCGGCGTGCTCGAACGGTTCATGGCCTCGGTTTGTACCAGCTGCAGGCGATTTCCGCAAATCGCGGCCCGCCCTGGGCGGCGCCGTCCGCCGGCTCAGGGCGCCAGCGTCTCGCCCAGGGCGGCCAGGAAGCGCTGGTTTTCGGGCCGGGTGCCGTAGCTCACCCGCAGGTGGCCGGGGGAGCCGAGGCCGTCGCCGCCGCGGACGACGACCCCCCGCTCCCCGAGGCCCCGAACGACCACGCCTTCGTCGCGGTCTCCGAGCGGGATCCAGGAGAAGTTCGCCTGCGAGGGCACGGGCTCGAGGCCGAGCTCGCGAATTCCCTCCTCGACGAACGCGCGCTCGGTGATCGTGCGCTCGATCCGCTTGCTCACGTCGTCGGTGTGGAGGATCGCCTCGGCGGCGGCGACCTGTGCCAGCTCGTTGACGCTGAACGGCTGGCGGACCGCGTCGAGCGCGGCTCGGAATCCGGGCGCACAGAGCGCGTAGCCGCAGCGCAGCCCCGCCAGGCCGTACGCCTTGCTGAACGTCCGCAGCACCAGGGCGTTGCTCGCCCCGGCCAGCAGCTCGGCGGTGGCGTCGGGGTCGTCCTCGGTCTGGAACTCGGCATATGCCTCGTCGACGGCCACGGTCACGTGGTCGGGCACTGCGGCGCAGAATTCGGCGATCCGGTCCGCCGGCAGATGGGTCCCGGTGGGGTTGTTGGGGTTGCAGACGCAGATCAGCTGGGTTGCGGCTGTGACCTCGGCGAGCATCGCGTCGAGGTCGTGGAGATAGCCGGACCCCAGCGGGACCCGGATCTCGCGCGCTCCCGAGAGCGCCGCCAGGTGGGGATAGATCGAGAACGAGGGCCAGGCGAAGACGATCTCGTCACCGGGCTCGCAGAGCGCCTCGGCGGCGGCGAGCAGGATCTCGCAGGACCCGTTGCCGACCGCGATCCCGGCGGGGTCGACCTCGAACCGCTCTGCGATCCGGCGACGCAGCCGGCGAGCGTGCTGGTCCGGGTAGCGGTTGAGGCCGGCCGCAGCGCCACTCACGGCCTCGACCACGGCCTGGTGCGGGCCCCACGGGGACTCGTTCGATGCAAGCTTGATCACGTCGTCGGTGCCGAATGCCTCCCGGGCGGCATCCTCATGAAGCCCCGCTTCGTAGTGCGGCATCCGCTCCAGCTTCTGGGCGAAGGTGACGGTCATGTCCAAACGGAAGCTACTGGGCCGAGCCCAGGTCGGTCCGGAGCTCCTGGGCCTCGCCCAGGTAGGTGTGCTGGGGGACGTGGTCGTGGGGGGCGCGATAGTGGACCATGACCCGGATCACGCTGCGCATCGCACCCGGCACGTCGAGCTCGCGGGTGCAGAGCAGCGGAACCGAATCGAGGCCGAGCCGCCGAGCCGCGACGGCGGGGAACTCGGCGTTGAGGTCGTCGGTGGCGGTGAACAGGCAGCTGACCATTCGCCCGGGCTCGAGCTCGTTGCGTGACATCAGCTCGCGCATCAGGGATTCAGTGGCGTCGAGGATCGCGTCGACGTCGTTGCGGTCCGCCCTGACGGCGCCTCGCACGGCCCAGAGTCGCAGCTCATCGCTCATCGGCGCGCATCTTTCCAGAGGCGCCTCAACTCGGGCGGTCGCAGGCGTCGCGACCGTCCCTCCGGCAGGGTGCCGAGCTCGAGCGAGCCGAAGCGCGTCCGAGCCAGCGAGACGACCTGGTTGCCGACCGCCTCGATCATCCGGCGGACCTGGCGGTTGCGTCCCTCGGTCAGCGTCAACTCGATCACCCGAGGCGAGATCGGGCGAAGGCGAGCCGGCGCCGTCGGGCCGTCCTCGAGCTCGACGCCGTTCCGCAACCGACGCACCTGGCTCTGGCTGGCGGGGCGCCGCAGCCTGACCCGGTAGCTGCGCTCGACTCCGTAGCGAGGATGGCTGAGCCGATTGGCGAGCTCGCCGTCGTTGGTCAACAGGATCAGCCCGGTCGAGTCTGCGTCCAGACGTCCGACCGGATAAAGCCGCCGGCTCGAGGCGACCAGGTCGACCACTGCGGGCCGGCGGCCCGGCTCCCTGGCGGTGGAGACCACGCCGGCCGGCTTGTTGAGGATCCAGACCTCGCGCGGCTCCGGGCTGACCGGGCGCCCATCGACCTCGACCGCGCTTTCCTCGTCCACGTCGCGGGCCGGGTCGGTGACCGTCTCCCCCGCGACCCCGACCCTGCCCGAGGCGATCAGCTGCTCGGCGCGCCGACGCGACGCAACCCCGCAATGGGCCAGGTACTTCGCGAGCCGCATGCGCTGTGGACGGCCGCTCGGTCAGCTCGCTCGCTGCTCGCCGGCCGCGAGCAGTCGCTGACGGAGCTCGCGCTCGTCTTCCGGCGTGGGATCGAACCGGGACGGATCAGGCAGCTGGTCGAGACCGGAGAGGCCGAACAGCTTCTCGAACAGCGGCGTCGTCCGGTGGACGACGGCCCCGAACCGCGAGCGCCCCGACTCCTCGATCAGCCCGCGCTCAGTGAGCGTGCCGACGGCGGACTCGGAGGAGACCCCGCGGATCCGAGCGATCTCGGGGCGCGACACCGGCTGCAGGTAGGCGACGATCGCAAGCACCTCGGCCTGGGCCTGGGTCAGTGGCGGCGTGCGCGGCTTCGACAGCAGGCGCCTGGCCGCATCCTCGGCCACCGGGTCCGCCGCCAGGGCATATCCCCCGGCCACCCGTCGCAGGACGACGCCCCGGGAGCCGTCCGCGAGCGATCCCTCGAGCGCGTCGAGAGCCCGGTCGACCTCGGCCTCGCCGACCTCGCAGGCGAGCGCCAGCTCGGCGGTCGAGACCGGCTCCGGCGCCAGGAACAGCAGCGCCTCGACGATCCGTTGGAGCTCAGTCGTCATGGGCTGCGCTCACGTGGATTGGGCCAAACAGCTTCCGCTGCTCCCAGCTCGCCTCGCCTCGCTTGTGCATCTCGAGCAGCGCGAACAAGGTCACCGCCTGAGTCAGGCGATCCTCGTCGGCGAACACCTCGTCGAAGTCGAACCGCCCCCGGCGCTCGAGCAGCGCCCGCAGCACCGCCAGCCTGCGGTCCAGCGAGACCGTCGGCCGGATGTGGCTCGTGTCGGGCTCTGGCGGCAGCTGCAACAGCGCCCCGAGCGCCTCCGCGAGCGGTTGCGGCTCGTAGGCCTGGGTCGCCGCCTCCAGCGAGGCCCGTCGAAGCTCCGGCGGCAGCGGCGCGACCCGGTACGTGTACCGGCACCCGTCGGCGAACAGGCGCGACAGATGGGCGGCGGCATCCCGGTAGCGACGGTACTCGAGCATCCGCGCCAGGAGCTCGTCCGCCGCCTCCTCGGGGCCGATCTCCGGCTCCCCTTCCTCGGGCTTGGGCAGCAGCAGGCGGGACTTCAGCTCCAAGAGTGAGGCGATCAGGACCAGAAACTCGGTCGAGGCGTCGAGGTCGAGCTCGCCGGCGTCCTGGAGGTGGCCGATGTAGGCGACCACGATCTCGCCCAGGGAGACCTCCGCCAGGCTCACTTCCTCGCGGAGCACCACCGCCATCAGCAGGTCGAACGGCCCCGCGAAGACGTCGAGGTCGAGGTCGAGCTCGGCTGCTCTCATCCGGTGAGAGCCTAGAAGGTCTCCCGGACCGGCCGGCCGGCGCGAGCGCTCAGCCCGGCCGCCCGATGCCCATCGCAGCTCGAACGTCGGCCAACGTCGCCGAGGCGATCACGCGGGCCTTCTCGGCCCCGGCGGCTAACGCCGCCTCGATCGCGCCCTGGTCGGAGCGCAGCTCCTCGTAGCGCTCGCGAACCGGGGCCAGATACTCGACCACCCCCTCGGCGACGGCGGACTTGAAGTCCCCGTAGCCGCGACCGCCGAACTCGCGCTCGAGCTCCTCCGGCGCGGCGCCTCGGACCACCGAGAGGATCTCGAGCAGGTTCGTGATCCCGGCCTTGTCGGGCCCGCGCCGAACCTCGGTGCCGGAGTCGGTGACGGCGCTGCGAACCTTCTTTCGCACCGCTTCCTCTTGATCGAGGATGTAGACGATGCCCTGCTCGGATCCGTAGGTGGTCGACATCCGCGTCTCCGGGTCCTGGAGGTTCATGATCCGCGCCCCCACCTCCGGATAGCTTCCCTCGGGAACCACGAGCTGCTCCCCGTAGCGGGCGTTGAACCGCTCCGCGATGTCGCGCATCAGCTCGATGTGCTGGCGCTGGTCGTCGCCGACCGGAACCTCAGTCGCGCGGTAGGCGAGCACGTCGGCCGCCTGGAGCACCGGATAGAAGAAGAGGCCGGCCGAGACCAGCTCGCGCTGCTGCTCGGCCTTCTCCTTGAATTGGTGCATCCGGTTGAGGTCGCCCCAGGCGGTCAGGGTCCCGAGCAGCCAGCAGAGCTCGGTGTGCTCCACGACGTCGGACTGCCGGAAGAGGATGCATCGCTCCGGGTCGAGCCCGGCGGCGATCAGGATCGCGGTCGTGTCGTAGAGCCGCTCGCGAAGCTCCGCCGGGTCCTGGGGGACGGTGAGCGCATGCAGGTCGACGATGCAGTAGATCGCCTCGCCCGCGTCCTGGCCCTCGACGTATTGGCGGATCGCGCCGATGTAATTGCCCAGGTGCTTGCGGCCGGTCGGCTGGATGCCGCTGAAGATGCGCGCGTTGTGACGCTCCAGGTGTCGATGCATCGCAGCCCCAGGCGTTCATGAGCGGGCGGACTATAGAGGCGCCCGGGCGGGTCCCGCGGCGGGCTCGAGCTGGCCCGGAACCGGCTCCGGGTCACCCAGGCGGGCGGCCCGGGCACACTCGCCGGCGGTCGCTGCCCGGGGGACCGGCGCGGCGGGCTCGGGACGGCGTCTCGGGTTCTGAATCCCGAGTGCCGAGGTGACGCCACCGGCGAACATCAGCAGGGCACCGATCGCGGCCGCCAGGTGGAACGCGTCCTGGGAGGAGGACTCGATCGCGGCACCCACTGTGTCGCGCTCCGACGCGGGCAGCCGCTTTGCCTCGTCACCGCCGGCAAGAGGACGCGACTTCGCGGAGGAGACGACGCTCGTCGCGCTGGCGTCAAGGCGCTCGCCACGCAGGTGCTGGTCGAGCGTCGACGCGAACTGAGCCGAGATCAGGGCGCCGAGCACCGCGATCGCAAGCAGGCCGGCTACCCGCGCGATCGCGTTGTTGACCCCGGACGCGATTCCGGCGTTGTGCTCGTCGACCGCGTTCAAAACCGTGGTGGTCAGCGGGGCCACCGTCGCCGAGAGGCCGAGCCCGAAGACGATCAGCGCCGGCAGCACCTCGGTGACGTAGGACGGATGGACGCCCACACGGAGCAAGAGCAACAGCCCCAAGCCGCCGACGATCGGGCCGGCGCTCATCGGCAAGCGCGGCCCGACCCCGGCGGTGAAAGCGCCGAAGCGCGGCGAGAGCACGAACAGCATCAGCGAAATGGGCACGCCCGCGAATCCGGCCGCGAGGGCCGAGTAGCCCCCCACCTGCTGGAGGTAGAGCGTGAGAAAGAACAAGGAGCCGATCAGCCCGGCGTAGGTGGTCAACGTTGCCGCGTTGGCCACCGCGAAGTTGCGAACTCGAAACAACGCGAGGGGCAGCATCGGCGCCTCCGCCGTCAGCTCGCGGACGATGAAGGCTGCGAAGCAGACGATCCCGGCGACGAGGGGGATCAGCACCAGGGGATCACCCCAGCCATAGGTGGGCTGCTCGATCAATGCGAACACCGGGCCGCCGAGTCCCAGCGCCGACAGAATCACACCCGGGATGTCGAATCCCGCAACCGCGTCAGGGTCGCGGCTCTCGGCGACCGCGCGCAGCGTGAGCAGCAGGGTGACGGCGATCAGCGGGACGTTGATCCAGAAGACGAAGCGCCACGAGAGCGCGTCGGTCAGAAACCCCCCAGCCGCGGGCCCGGCGATGGTCGAGATGCCACTCCATGCCGTCCAGGTGCCGATCGCCCTTCCCCTGGCCTCCCCCTGGAAGGTCGCGGTGAGGATCGCCAGCGAGCCGGGGACCAGCAGCGCGCCAGTGAGCCCCTGCAGCCCGCGGAGCGCGATCAGGACGCCGGTGCTCGGAGCCAGGGCGCAGAGGGTCGAGGTGACGCCGAACCCGGCGAGGCCGATGGTGAAGATCCGGCGCCGACCGAAGTGGTCCCCCAGCGACCCGCCGACCAGCATCAGCGAGACCAGCGCCAGCATGTATGCCTCGACCACCCATTGCTGACCCGCGAGGCCCATCCCAAGGTCGCGCTCCATGGCGGGCAGGGCGACGTTGACGACCGTGGAATCGAGGAACACCGCCGTCGAGGCGAGGATGGTGGCGATCAGGGTGAGGCGCTCGCGGCGGCCCACCTAGGGCTCCGGTTGCTCTCGGAGCTGGTGGGCCGCGGTGAAGAAGTTGCGGTACGCGAGCGTCACCGCGATCAATCCGGCGAGCGCCACGCTGCCGAGCAGGGTCCACAGCAGGATCAGCTGCAGGCGGACCGCGTCGGTCGGGTCGGCGCCGGCGAGCAGCATGCCGACCATGGTCCCGGGGAAGAAGATCAGCCCGGTGGTCTTGGTGGAGTCGACCAGGGTGATCATCCCGGACCGGAGGCTGCGGCGAACCAGGGGAGCGGCCGCCTGGGTCGAGGTGGCACCGAGGGCCAGGGTCGCCTCGAGTGCCCGCGCGTGGGCCCAGACCTCGTCGCCGAGCCGGTTGAGGGTCACGGCGGCGGCGGTCATCGAGTTGCCGATCACCATCCCTCCCACGGGGACCAGGTAGCGCGGCTGCGCCGCAAAGACGCCGAGCGCGACCACCAGGCCGAGGGTCGCCGCCGCCGCCAGCGCGAGCGCCAACAGCAGCGGCCAGAAGGCATCCGGCACCAGCGTCGCCCGGGCCCGCGCCTGCAGCGCCCCGAAGACGACCATCACCGCGAGCAGCGCGAGCACGAACCAGAGGCTGTCCTGGTCGAAGATGAAGTTGATCACGTAGCCGATCGCGGTCAGCTGGACCGCCGAGCGGACCACGGCGATCCCGATGTCCCGCTCCAGGTCGGCGCGACGCCAAAACGAGACCGCGATCGCGATCGCGACCAAGGCGAGGGTCGCCGCGACGTCGCCGAGGCTGACCTGGATCGAGGAGCTGCTCATGCCCTCAAACCGCCAGCTGCTCCTTGACCCGCCCCTCCGCCACCAGCCGCCCCTCGTCGAGGCGCACCACCCAGTCGGCCATCCTCCGAGCCTGGTCGAGGTCGTGGGTGACGAGCACGGTCGACAGCTCGACCCGCTGGCGCAGGTCCAGGAGCGTCGCCTCGACCGCCCCTCGTGCCTCCTGGTCGAGGGCCGAGGTCGGCTCGTCGAGCAGCAGCACCCGCGGCTCCAGCGCCAGGGCGCGGGCGAGCATCGCCCGCTGCTGCTCTCCGACCGAGAGCCTGTCGGCCGAGCGGGCCGCGAAAGAGCGATCGAGGCCGGAGAGCCCGAGCAGCCGGGGCACATCGGGGTCCCTCCCGGCGAGGCCCGCGGCGAACCGGACGTTGTCCTCCACCGTGCCCTCGAGCAGCGCCGGCAGCTGAGGCACCAGGCACACCTCCCGCCGCAGCCCGAGCGGGTCGCGCCGGCGGACGTCCGCGCCCTGGTAGCGAACCTCGCCGGAATCGGGATCGGCCAGCCGGTTGAGCAGCCGAAGCAGGGTCGACTTCCCGCTCCCCGACGGCCCGGCGATGCAGCTCGCGCCGCTCGGAAGCGATGCGCTCAGGTCCTGGAGCACGACCTTGCCGTCGCGCGACTGCGTCACCCGTTCGAGCTCGAAGAGCACCGTGCGATTATCGCCGCGGACGACACCCGGCACCGCGCAAGATTCGTTCCGCCTCGACCCGGGTACCCAGGAAGTGACGCTAACTTGGGAAACTGAGGAACCGATGAGTTTCGTCACCAACCAGAGTCTCTGGGTTGCACAGCATGGCTAGGGCGATCTGGACAGGTTCGATCAGCTTCGGGCTCTTGAACGTGCCGGTGAGGCTGTACAGCGCCGTGTCGCGGAAGTCGGTCAGCTTCCGCGAGCTGCGCGCCAGCGACAGCTCCCGGATCCGGCACCGGCGGGTGGCCGAGGCGGACGGCGAGGAGGTCCCCTACGAGGAGATCGTGAAGGGATACGAGATCGCGCCCGAGCAGTACGTGGTCCTGACCCGGGACGAGCTCGAGCGAGCTCGACCCGCAGAAGACCAAGGCGATCGAGATCCAGGACTTCGTCGATCTCGACCAGATCGACCCGATCTACTTCGACCACCCGTACTACCTGGGACCGGACAAGGGGGCGGAGAAGGCATACGCGCTGCTGGTCAAGGCGATGGCCGACTCGAACAAGGTCGCGGTGGCCCGCTTCGTGCTGCGAAACCGCGAGAACCTGGCCGCGATCCGACCGATGGGAAAGGTGCTGACGATGGCGACGATGCGGTTCGCCGACGAGGTCGTGTCGCCGGAGGAGCTTGGCGACGTGATCCCGGAGGACGGCCGCAAGCTGGACAAGCGCGAGGTCGAGATGGCCGGGCAGCTGATCGAGTCGCTGAGCGGCGAGTTCGACCCCGAGAAGTACCGCGACGAGTACCGCGAGGAGCTGCTGGCGCTGATCGAGCGCAAGGCCCGGGGCGAGGAGATCGTCGAGGCCGTTTCCGAGGAGCCGAAGCCGACCAAGGCCCCGGACCTGATGGCCGCCCTCGAGGAGAGCCTGGCCGCGGTCAAGGGCGAGCCCCTCGCCTCCGGCGCCAACCGGGACGCGGCGAGCAAGCGCCAGGCGCCCGCCAAGAAGCGGACCTCGCGGACCAAGTCCGGGTCGCGATCGAAGGCCGGATCCCGCTCCAAGACCCAGAGCAAGTCGAGATCGCGAAGCAGGGCCAAAGCCGCGAAGTAGAGGTGGAGGGGCACCGGCTCGGGCTCACCAACCTCGACAAGGTGCTCTGGCCCGAAAGCGGCTTCACCAAGGGCCAGGCGATCGACTACTACGCCCGGCTTGCGGACACCATCGTCCCCCACCTGCGTGACCGGCCGCTGACCCTGAAGCGATACCCGAATGGCGTCGAAGACAAGTTCTTCTACGAGAAGCGCTGTCCTGGGCACCGACCGGAATGGGTGGCGACCGCGCCCGTGTGGAGCGGGCGCAACGAGGGCGAGATCGACTACTGCCTGTGCAACGACAGGGCGACCCTGGTCTGGATGGCGCAGCTGGCGGCGCTGGAGCTTCATCCCTCCCTGTCGCTGGCCGAGAGCATCGAGCGTCCCACGGTGCTCGCCTTCGACCTCGACCCGGGCGCGCCGGCGGACATCCTCGACTGCTGCCGGGTGGCCCTGCGACTGCGCGAGATGTTCGCCGGCCTCGGTCTCGAATGCTTGCCGAAGACCTCGGGGTCGAAAGGGCTCCAGGTCTACGTGCCCCTGAACGGCGAGGTCACCTACGAGCGCACCAAGCCGTTCGCCCATGCCGTCGCCCAGACGCTCGAGCGGGACGACCCCGAGGGCGTGGTCTCGCGGATGGCGAAGAAGCTCCGCAAGGGCAAGGTGCTGGTCGACTGGAGCCAGAACGACCAGCACAAGACCACGGTGGCCGTCTACTCGCTGCGGGCCAAGGAGCGGCCGACGGTCTCGACCCCGGTCGACTGGGACGAGGTGGAACGGGCCGCAGACTGCGACGATGCCGATGCACTCGCGTTCGAGGCCGCGGAGGTGATCGAGCGGGTTGACGAGCGCGGCGACCTGTTCGCCCCGGTGCTCGAGTTGACGCAGGAGCTGCCCGAGGGGTAGCTTGGGCGGTGGATGTCGGGGAAGAACGCAGTCAGACTCGCGGCAGTCGCCTTGGTGTCGCTGGTGGCGCTGAGCACCCTGCTCGCGACCGCCGGCGCTCGGAAGCCGCGGTTCGGGTCCACGATCAGCATCCACACCCGCTACGACGACGGCTCGATGACCCCATTCGTCTACTCGGGTCGCGTGCGCTCCAAGAAGGGCGGCTGCGTGCGCCACCGCACCGTGGTGCTCAAGAACGAGGCCTCCCCGGTCCCCTACGAAGGTGCCAGCGACACC
Source organism: uncultured bacterium (assembly GCA_963811625.1). Classification (GTDB taxonomy): domain Bacteria; phylum Actinomycetota; class Thermoleophilia; order Solirubrobacterales; family 70-9; genus AC-56. The sequence goes on from CAWERS010000006.1 coordinate 86,610, forward strand.
ACCAACGACGCGGGCCGCTGGAGGATCGCCCTTCAGGGCGACCTGCTTGAGGGCGACTACTACGCCAAGGTGAAGCGCCGCGAGAAGCGGCACTATGTCTGCAGGGGCGCCCGCTCGGAGTCCGTCCCGGCGCCGTCGCCTCCCCCGCTTTAGAGCCGATCAGAGCGGCTGGCGGACCACCGGCCGCCGGCTGGCGGCGGCCTCGTCGAGCCGCCGGACCGGGGTCGTGTAGGGAGCGTTGATCAGGATCTCCGGGTCGCGCTCGGCCTCCTCCAGGATCGCCTCGATCGCTTCGGCGAGCGCGTCGAGGCCCTCCCTGGTCTCGGTCTCGGTGGGCTCGAACATCAGCGCCTCGTCGACCAGGAGCGGGAAGTAGATCGTCGGCGGGTGAAAGCCGAAGTCGAGCAGACGCTTGGCGACGTCCAGCGTCTTCACCCCGAGCTCGCGCTTGGCCGGCGCGCCCGAGAGCACGAACTCGTGCATGCAGAGGCGGTCGAAGGCGATCGGGAGGTACTTGCCGGCCCGCCTACGCCGTAGCCGGGCGAGCAGGTAGTTGGCGTTCAGGACCGCGGTCTCGGACGCCTCGGTGAGCCCATCCCCTCCGAGGCTGGTGATGTAGGCGTAGGAACGGACGAAGACGCCGAAGTTGCCGGCGAAGCCGCGCAGCCGGCCGATCGACTTCGGCCGCTCCTGCTCGAGGTCGAACCGGGGGCCGGCTCCGTCGGCGCCCTCCGTTCGCACCACGCGAGGAACCGGCAGGAAGGGCTCGATCCTGTCCGAGACCGCGATCGGCCCAGCGCCGGGCCCGCCGCCTCCGTGCGGCTGGGAGAACGACTTGTGGAGGTTGACGTGGACGATGTCGAACCCCATGTCGCCGGGCCTGGTGTGGCCCATGATCGCGTTCAGGTTGGCGCCGTCGTAGTAGAGGGTCCCGCCGGCTTGGTGCACAAGGCGAGTGATCTCGGCGATCCGCTCGTCGAAGACCCCGAGGGTGTTCGGGTTGGTGAGCATCAGGCAGGCGACCTGGTGGTCGAGCTTCGAGCGCAGGTCGTCGAGCTCGACGCCGCCTCGCTCGTCGGTCGCCACCTTGACCACCTCGTAGCCGGCCATGGTCACCGAGGCGGGATTGGTCCCGTGCGCGGTGTCGGGGGTGAGCACGCGGGTGCGCCGCTCGCCGGCGTCCTCGTGGTACGCGCGCGTCAACAACAGCCCCGCCAGCTCCCCATGTGAGCCCGCGGAGGGCTGCAGGCTGACGTGCGGCAGGCCGCAGATCTCCGCCAGCGCGCGCTCGAGACGCCACATCAGCTCCAGCGCGCCCTGGGCGCGCTTCGGGTCCTGGGCCGGGTGCAGCCGAGCATGGCCCGGCAGCGCGGCCACTCGCTCGTTGAGGCGAGGGTTGTGCTTCATCGTGCAGGAGCCGAGCGGGTACGGCCCGGTGTCGAGGTCGAAGTTGCGGCGCGAGAGCCGGTTGTAGTGGCGGATGATCTCCGGCTCGGAGACCTCCGGAAGCTCGGCGGGGCGCCGCCGCAGGAGCTTGGCGGGGATCAGCTCCTCGAGGGGGCGCTCGGGGACGTCGAGCGGCGGCAGCGTCCCCGCCCGGCGCCCGGGGACGGAGCGCTCGAAGATGGTGGTGGCGCGCTCTCGCTGCTGCGGGGTGGGGACCTGGGCGGTCGTTGGCGGGGTAGGGGCGGTGCTCGCGTTCACGCGCTGACCTCGGGGGCGATTGGCGCCTTTCTTTCGCTATCCGAAAGGAACCCGCCAGTAGCGGACGAGATCGCGCGCTCGAGGGCATCCGCCAGCCGGTCGATGTTCTCCTTCGATCGCCGCTCGGTGAGCGCGATCAGCAACCCGTCCTCGTACTCGGGATATTCCCTACCCAGCCAGTACCCCGCGGCTATGCCCTCCTCGGCAACCCGATCCAGCACCTCGGGCACCGGAGCCTCGATCCGCACCGCGAACTCTCGCACCACCGGCGCCTCGTGAAGCAGCCCCACGCCGTCGATCCCCGCCAGCCGCTCGCGCGCGTAGGCGGTCCTGCGAGCGAGGAGCTCACCGAGCTCCACGATTCCCTGCTTGCCCAGCCAGGCAAGGTAGACGACCCCGCCGAGCGCGTTCAGGGCCTGCGAGGTGCAGATGTTGTGGGTCGCCTTCTCGCGGCGGATGTGCTGCTCGCGCGTCTGCAGCGCGAGCACGAAGCCCCGACGGCCGTCGGCGTCCACCGCCTCGCCCGCGATCCGCCCCGGCATCCGGCGAAGGTGCTCCTCGGTGGCGCAGAAGAAACCGAACGACGGCCCGCCGAAGTCGAGCCGGCCCCCCAGCGGCTGGCCCTCCCCCACCGCGATCTCGACTCCGCATTCGCCCGGCGGCGACAGCACGCCCAGGGTCGGGGCGTCGACCGAGGCCACGGTCAGCGCCCCGACCTCCCGGGCCGCGGACGCGATCGCCTCCAGGTCCTCGACCGCGCCGAGGAAGTTCGGGTTCTGGACGAACAGGGCCGCTGTCTCGTGATCGACTGCCGCGTGGAGCTCGCCTTGGTCGGTCAGCCCCCCATCGAGCCCGACCTCGACGACCTCGGCGCCGAAGCCGCGCCCGTAGGTTCGAAGCGTCTCCCTGCTGTGCGGATGCAGGCCCCGTGAGACGACCAGCCGACGCCGGCCGGTGGCGCCGATCGCCAGATAGGCGGCCGAGGCCACCGACGACGGGCCCTCGTACAGCGAGGCGTTGGAGACCGGCAGCGCGGTGAGCTCCGAGATCGCGGTCTGAAACTCGAACATCACCTGAAGCCCGCCTTGGGAGACCTCGGGCTGATACGGCGTGTAGGGAGTCAGGAACTCCGAGCGCTGGGTGATCGCGTCGATGATCGCGGGCGGATAGTGGTCGTACATCCCGGCACCCAGGAAGCAGACCTCGGAGTCCGCGTCGGCGTTTCGGGCCGCGAGCGCCGCCAAGCGGTCGAAGCACCCGCTCTCCGAGAGGCCCGCCGGCAGCTGCAGCTCTCCCGGCAGGCGCAGCTCGGCGGGGATCTGAGCGAACAGGTCGCCGACCGAGCCGACACCGATGGCGTCGAGCATCGCCTCGCGATCGGCGTCGGTGGCGGAGGTGTAGCGGGTCAAGCTCCCGACTCACGGCTGGGGGACATCCACCCCATGCTAGTCACGAGCATGGGTGGCCCCGGAGCCCACCGCCCCTCAGTCGTTCTCGGCCAGGAACCTTCGGTAGCCGGCGGAATCCATCAGCTCGTCCGCCTCGGAGGCGTCGGAGAGGGCTACTCGGACGAGCCAGCCCTTGCCGTACGGGTCCTCGTTGAGGAGTTCGGGCTGGTCGGAGACCGCCTCGTTGACCGCCAGGATCTCACCCGAGAGCGGCGCGTAGACGTCGGAGACCGCCTTCACCGACTCGACCTCCGCGTAGGCCTCGTCCCGGGTCACCTGCGAGCCGACCTCGGGGGCCTCGTAGAAGACGACCTCGCCGAGCGCGTCCTGCGCGTACCAGGTGATCCCGAAGGTCGCCTCGGTGCCCTCGATCCGCGCCCAGTCGTGCGCCTCTACGTATCGAAGCTCCTCCGGGTAGGTCTCGTCCGCCAACTCAGCTCTCCTTTCGGTACAGGGGCTTCGACTCTATGCGGGCCGGACGGAGCTTGCCACGAACGTCGATCTCGACCCCGGTGCCGGGCTCCGCGAGCTCGGTCGAAACGTAGGCCATCCCGATCCCGATCCCGAGCGAGGGAGAGAGCGTGCCGCTGGTCACGGCACCGACCTGCCGGCCGCCCGCCAGCACCGGGTTCTCGGCCCGCGGGATCCCGGGGCCCGTGAGCACGAACGGCGCCAGCGTCTGCGCAGTACCGCGCTCGCGAGCCTCGGCTACCGCTTCCGAGCCGACGAACCCGGTCTCCTCGCGACAGCACCAGCCCAGACCCGCCTCGATCGGGTTGCGGGTCTCGTCCATGTCGTTTCCGTAGAGGTGGAAGCAGACTTCCAGCCGCAGTGTGTCCCGGGCGCCGAGCCCGGCCGGCGTTGCTCCGGCTGCGACCAGCTTCTCCCAGACGACCGGGGCGTCGCCCGGCGCGAGCAGCAACTCGACCCCATCCTCGCCCGTGTAGCCGGTGCCGCAAACGAGCGCCGCGGCGCCTGCGATCCCCAGCTGCGCCGCTCGCAGCCGCGGCGGCAGCTCGCCCTGCGCCAGGCCGGCGACGATCGAGCGTGCCCGGGGACCCTGCACGGCGAGCATCGCGTAGTCGCCGATCGCGTCCGAGACCTCGACCTCGAGCTCGGCCGCGTGGGCCGCGAACCATTCGTAGTCGGAGTCGTGGTTGGCGGCGTTGGTCACCGTCAGGTAGCGATCGTCCGCGAGGCGGTAGGTGAACAGGTCGTCGAGGATCCCGCCGTCCTCCACGCACAGCACCGAGTACTGCGCCCCTCCGACCTCGAGCCGCGTGAGGTCGTTGGAGAGCAGCCGCTGCAGAAGCGCTTCGGCCTGGGGGCCCCGGGTCTCGATCTCGCCCATGTGCGAGACGTCGAAGACGCCGCAGGACGAGCGGACCGCGAGGTGCTCCTCCCCGAGGCCGGTGTACTGGACCGGCATCTCCCATCCCGCGAAGTCGACCAGCTTCGCGCCCGCCGCCAGGTGCCGTCCATACAGCGCGGTGCGCTTCAGCGCCGTGGTGCTCACGGCGAGAGGGTATTCAGTGCGCCTGCGCAGCTAGTTGCCGCGCAGGAACGAGGGAACGTCGATGTCGTCGTCCGAGACCTGGAGCTCGCGACGCTCGCGGTCCTCGAGCCCGCCGACGCTGCGGCGCCGGGCCCGATCGCGAAGCTGCATCGGCCGCCGGGCGAGAGTCTCGAAGCCCTCGAACCCGGTCGCGATCACGGTCACCCGGACCTCGTCGGCGAGCGCAGGGTCGATCACGGTGCCGAAGATGATGTTGGCGCCCTTGTCCGCGGTGGAGACCACGATGTCCGCCGCCTCGTGGACCTCGAACAGGTTCAGGTCCTCGGAGCCGGTGAAGTTGAGCAGCATCCCGGTGGCGCCCTCGATCGACTCCTCCATCAGCGGCGAGGAAGCGGCGATCTTGGCCGCCTCGGCGGCCCGGTTCTCGCCGGATGCGGAGCCGACGCCCATCATCGCCGAGCCGGCCTCCGACATCACGGCCCGGACATCGGCGAAGTCGAGGTTGATCTGGCCCGGCGTGGTGATCAGATCGGTGATCCCCTGGACGCCCTGGCGGAGGATGTCGTCAGCCATCTTGAACGCCTCGCTGACCGAGGTCCGCCTCTCGACCACCTGGAGCAGCTTCTCGTTCGGGACGATGATCAGGGTGTCGCACTTGGCGCGCAGCTTGTCGATCCCGTCGAGTGCCTGCTGCATCCGGCGGCTGCCCTCGAACTCGAACGGCTTGGTGACCACGCCAACGGTCAAGGCGCCGATCTCCTCCTTGGCGATCTCGGCGATCACGGGTGCGGCGCCGGTGCCGGTGCCCCCGCCCTCGCCGGCGGTGACGAAGACCATGTCGGCGCCCTTGAGCGCCTCCTTGATCTCATCGCGCGTCTCTGCCGCCGCGCCGGCGCCGATCTCGGGATTCGCTCCCGCCCCGAGGCCCTTGGTCAGCTGGTGGCCGATCGGCAGCTTGATGTCCGCCTCGCAGGCCTGAAGCGCCTGGACGTCGGTGTTGACGGCGATGAACTCGACCCCTCTGAGGCCGGCGTCGACCATCCGGCTGACGGCGTTAGTGCCTCCGCCGCCGGCGCCCACGACCTTGATCACCGCGAGATACGAGGATTCGACCATGACTCTCGCCTGCTTGTTCTCCCGTTGTTGCCGTCTGAGACTAAAGCGATGCTTGAGAGTTTTGGATCGCCTTGAGCCTCAAGCCTGAGACGAAGGTAAGGCATTGGGAGTTCGATGTCAACGCACCGATTCGAGGGCGGCACGGAATCATGCAAGCCAAACCCTTGATCCATACTCGAGAGTTGACAGAATCCGGGCGACCTCAGGTCAGGGTAGAGGCTTGGGTCACGACGCTCAAGGCGTGGCCGTGAGAGGGGCCTCGGACGGCGTCACAGGCGTGGCCTCCGGGGTGGGGTTCGAGGTGCCCCCCACCGCCGGACGCTGGGGCACCCGGACGTCGACGTAAGTGAGCGCGGTCAGCTCGGGATCGGCGAGCACCGCCGCGGCCGCCCCCCACTTCGCATCTCGGTTGCCGCCGCTCCCGAACCGCAGCTCGATGCCCCCGTGCATGGTGAACACGACCCCGTACTGGCTTGAGACCGTGACCCCGTCGATCAGGGGCCGAAGCGGCGCCGGCGCCGCGCCGATCGTCAGTGCCTCGGCGAGCGCCTCGCCGCCAAGGCGACCCGTGCCGGGCAGCGAGTCGACCCGCAGCACCGGAAGCGGCCCGTCGGCCTTGGTGCCGGCAAGCAGCGAGCCGTCCGCGGCCACGGGGACCCTGCGATCGCCGTCGAGCGCGATCAGCGCCGGCCGGCGTTCGGTCACCTGGATCGTGAGCCCGTGGGGAAAGCTGGGATCGGTGCTGATCGAGGCCACGGTCGGCAAATCGCTGACGGCACTGCGAAGGCGAGCGGTCTGCACGTGCAGGGTGGTCATCCCGTGCGCGGCCCGGGTGAGGGCGGTGACGATCTGGGCCCGGTCGGAGCTACGTGCCCCCTCGACCTTGACGTCCTCGACGGCGACCAGGGAGGAGTCGCGAAACCAGGCGAAGTACGCGATCGCCAGCGCTCCCGCGACCACCGCGAGCAGCATTGCCCGCCGTCGCAGGGACATGAGCACCGACCGTCTCGACCGCGGCCGTTTCGCGCTCCTGGTGGTCGCTGTGCGCGGAGGGCGGCGCCCGCCGCCCGTGGGCGCCCGACGCCGACCGGCCCGCGGCGCGGTCGCGCGTCGCTTCCCGGCGGCCGTCGTTGCGGGGGCTCCCACATCGGGGTGATTCGCGCTCGCGCTCGCCGCCCCTGCTCGCCTCCTGGTTCGCGGTCAGGCGCCGAGCGTCCAGGCGCCGGGCCACTCCACCTCGCCGAGGATCTGGACCTCGGCCTCGAGGGCCACCCCGAAGCGCTGGTGGACGCGCCGCCGGGCCTGGGCCATCAGCTCGAGGATGTCGGCGGTCGTCGCATCACCGGTGTTCTCGACGAAGTTGGCGTGCACCTCGGAAAGCCGCGCGCCCCCGACCTGGAGGCCCCTGCATCCGGCGGCCTCCAGAAGCTGGCCCGCGGTCCGGCCCTGCGCCCGCGGATCGCCGGCGGGGTTCTTGAAGGTCGAGCCGAAGGTCTTGATCCCCGAAGGCTGCGCCTCTCGCCGCTTGCCCCGCATCTGCGCCAGAGTGCTCTTGATCTGCTCGGGATCGCCCTCGGCGAGCTGGAAGGAGGCTCGGGAGACGATCTCGCCGCGCTCCAGGTTCGAGCTCCGGTAGGCGAAGCCCAGCTCGTCCGGCGCGCGGCGCTCGACGCCCTCGGCGGTGCACACGGCCACCCACTCGAGCACCCGGCCGAGCTCGCCACCGTAGGCGTTGGCGTTCATCCTCACCGCCCCCCCGACGGTCCCGGGAATGTTGATCCCGAACTCGAGCCCTCGCAGCCCCCACCGGGCCGCGCGGGCGGCGGCCGACGGAAGCCGGGCCCCGCCCCCGCAGAGCACCCGGGTCTCGGCCCGCTCGATCACGCTCAACTCACCGTCGAGCTTCAGCACCAGCCCGGGAAAGCCCCGGTCGGAGACCAGCAGGTTCGAGCCGGAGCCGACGACCCCGACCTCGATTCCCTCGGCGTCGGCCCAGGCGAGCATCGCCACCAGTTCCGCCTCGTCGTCGGGCCGCGCGAACAGGTCGGCCAGGCCTCCCGCTCGCACGGTGGTCAGCCGTGCCAGCGGATAGTCCCGCTCCACCTTCGGCGGCACGTCCATCATCCGGCGACTTCGTCGCTAGCCCGGACCAGAGCATCTGCGAGTTCGTAGATGTCGCCGGCCCCGATAGTCACCAGGACGTCGCCGTCACCCAGCCTCGGGGCCAACGCTCGCTCGGCTCGCTCCGCGTCGACCAACCACCAGACGGGCCGCCCAGCCGCGTGGTCCGCGGCAGCTCGGGCGACCTCGAGCCCGCTGACGCCGGCCAGGGGGCCGACCGGCTCCTCGCGGGCCGGGTAGACGTCGAGCACCGCGATCTCGTCCGCCTCCGCCAGCGCCCTGCCGAACCGCGAGCCCAGGGCCTTGGTCCGGGAGTACAGATGCGGTTGGAAGACGGCGATCAGACGACGCGGAGCGAGCTCGCGCAGCGCCCCGAGGGTCGCCGCCACCTCGGTCGGGTGGTGCGCGTAGTCGTCGTAGACCGCCGCTCCACCCCGGTGGCCCTTGAGCTCGAGCCGGCGCAGCATCCCCGGGAACGAGGCCAGGCCGCGGGCCGCCGCCTCGAGCTCGAACCCGGCCAGCTCGAGCGCCGCCAGGGCGGCCCGGGCGTTGAGCAGGTTGTGCCGCCCTGGCACCGCCAGCTCGAGCCTGGGCCCCGGGCGCTCGGGGTCGAATCCGATCACCCGCTGATCGCCGGCGAGCTCGGCCAGGCTCCCGTCGGCGGGCAACGCCAGGCCCCGTGCAGGCTCGCAGAAGCTGCGAAAGGCCTCGGCGAGGTCGGCCAAGGAAGCCCAGCGGGCATGGTGATCGAGTTCCACGTTGGTGACCACGGCGACCTCCGGCCTGAGAAGCAGAAAGCTGGCATCGGACTCGTCGGCCTCGGCCACGATCCACTCGCCGCTCCCCCACCCCGCGTTGGCGACCGCACCTCCCGCGCCGGCGCCCGGCAGCTCGCCGCCGAGCACGAACGCGGGGTCGGCACCCAGCTCGCGCAGAGCATGGGCGAGCATCCCGGAGGTGGTCGTCTTGCCGTGGGTGCCCGCGACGGCGATCAGCCTGCGCTCGGCGCAGATCTCGGCCAGCAACTCGCCTCGATGGAGCACCCGCAGGCCGAGCTCGCGGGCCCGAGCCAGCTCGGGATTGCCCTCGCCGACCGCGGTCGACACCACCACCTCGGCGTCCGACGGCACGGCCTCCGGATCGTGGCCCAGCCGGGCCGCGATCCCCGCCGCCCGGAGCCGCTCGAGGTACGAGCTCTCGGCCCGATCGCTGCCGCTGACCCGCGCCCCGAGCCGGTCGCACAGCAGCGCCAGCCCGCTCATCCCTGCACCCCCGATGGCGATGAAGTGAAGCCTGCGATGTGCCCAGTCGCTCATCCGAGCACCGGGGACCGGGCGCGATCCACGCCTGCCGGACTCACGATCGGGCAGCTCCCAGGACCTGCTCCGCGATCCGTTGCGCGGCATCGGGCCGGGCCAGGGCTCGCGCCGCCTCTGCCATCCCCTGCAAGCGACCGCGATCGCCGAACAGCTCCTCCACCGCCCGCGCCAGCCTGCGCGGCTCGAGCCTCGAGTCCTCGATCACGACCGCGGCGCCCGCGTCCGCCATCCAGGCGGCGTTCGCCTGCTGGTGCCCCGCGGTGGCATGGGGATAGGGGACCAGGATCGCCGGCCTCCCGGCCGCGGCGAGCTCGAACACGGAGCCTCCGGCACGCGCCAGGACGAGGTCGCAGGCCGCCAGCGCGTCGGCGAGATCCGGCTCGTACTCCAGCAGCGTGTACCGGGCGGAGCGCCCGGCGGCCTCGAGCCGCGCCCGGGCCTCCGGGTGGTCGCGGTGGCCGGTGATCTGGATCACGTGGTAGTCGCGTGTGGACGCCGGCCCGTCGCCCAGGAAGGCATCGAGCGCGCAGAGGTTGATCGACCGCGCTCCCTGGCTGCCCCCGAAGACCAGCAGGCAGCGCTCCTCGGCCGGGACCTCAAACCGTCGCCGTGCCGCGCCGCGATCCGCGGCGACGATCGCGGCCGGCACCGCCCGGCCGGTGACCACGTACCGAGACCCCTCCCGACCGGCGATCGGGAACGCGAGGCAGACGCGTGTGGCCCGACCGGCGAGCAGCCGGTTGGCGAGGCCGAGGTGGCGATCGGCTTCGGTCAGCACAAGCGGGGTGCCGGTTGACAGCGCCGCCAGCCCGGCGGGACCGGCCACGTAGCCGCCCCCTCCCATCACCACCTCGGCACCCCGGCGCCGCAGCGCCCGCCGCGCGGCCGGCACCGCGGCGGCGGCCAGGGCGGCCGCGCCCGCCGCCTTCAATGGCGCCGATCGGTCGATGCCCCGCAGGCGCAGGAAGTCGATCTCGTAGCCCGAGGCCGGGACCAGGGTCGCCTCCGGTCGCTCGCGGGTGCCCAGGAACGAGACCTGGGCGCCGCTATCCCGAAGCGCGTCGGCGACGGCCAGCGCCGGCACCACGTGCCCCGCGGTTCCGCCGGCGGCGATCACTACTGCGGTCACTGCGGGAAGCTCTCCTTTCCGTGCTGGCCACGCGGCGCCCACGTCCACCCTCGATCGCCCGCAGTCTCGCAGCGCCTGCGCCGCGCCGCGCGGGGGCGGCCGCGGTCCCGCCACGGGCCACGTTGAGGAGCAACCCGGTGGCGGCCAACATCACCAGCAGGCTCGAGTTGCCGTAGGACACGAACGGCAGCGGCACCCCCGTGAGGGGCGCCAGGCCGAGCACGGCGAACAGGTTGACCACCGCCTGCACGCAGATCAGCGAGGTGAGCCCGGCGGCGAGCAGCTTCGCGTAGCGATCCCGGGCCCGTTGCGCGGTCCGCAGTCCCGCGTACCCGAACAGGCCGAACAACCCCACCAGGGCCGAGAGCCCGACCAGGCCGAGCTCCTCGCCGGTGACCGCGGCGATCATGTCGGTGTGCGCCTCGGGGAGGTAGAAGGCCTTCTGCAGGCTCTGGCCGAGGCCGACGCCGAAGATCCCTCCGGAGCCCAGCGCGATCTTCGCCTGAATCGCCTGGAACCCCGCTCCGCTCGGGTCGCCGCTGGGGTTCAGGAAGCCGGTGAGGCGCGCCATCCGGTAGGGCTCGACCACGATCGCCAGCAGCACCACCACCCCGATCGCCCCCGCGATCATCGCCAGGTGCCGGATCTTCATCCCCGCGGCGACCAGCAGCGCCGCGGTCGCCAGGCAGACGACGATCGCGGTCCCGAGGTCCGGCTCGGCGACCATCAGCAGACAGGCGAGACCGACGACCGACAGGTACGGGATCAGGGTTCGAATGCTGCGAACCATCGGCGGCCGGGTGGCCAGAAGGTTGGCGCCGTACAGCACCAGGGCCAGCTTGGCCAGCTCCGAAGGCTGGATCTGGAACGAGCCGACGGCGATCCAGCGGCTGGCCCCGTTCGCGGAGGCGCCGATCCCCGGCACCAGCACCGCCAGCAGGCCGAGGAACGAGCAGACGAGGAGCAGCGGCGTGATCGGCCGCAGGATCTGAAGGCCGCGCCCCGCCATCAAGCGCATGACGCCGAGGCCGATCGCCCCGATGATCAGGGTTCGCTTCAGGTAGTAGGCGCTGTCGCCGCTCTGCCCCAGCAGGGCGGTTGTCGAGCTGGCGCTGAACACCATCACCACCCCGAAGGCGAGCAGGCACAGCGTCGCCGTCAGCAGGAGGCTGTATTCGACCGGCTGCGCTCCCGCACGGCTCCGCGCGCGCGGGCCGAAGCGGCTGAGCAAGAGCGCTGTCATCCCCTGGGGATTCGCGCCCGGGCAGCGCGAATCCTCCCTCTCCGTTACGCCTGGAGGGCCTTCACCAGGGCGCGAAAGTGCTCCCCCCGCTGTTCGAAGTCCCGATAGGCGTCGAAGCTGGCGCAGGCAGGCGACAGCAGCACGACCTCGCCCGGCATGGCATCGGCCGCGGCCGCCCGCACCGCCTCGGCCAGATCGCCGCACCTTCGGAGCACCACGCCCGCGGGTGCCACCGGCTCGAGGTCACGGGCGAGGCGCTCGGCCGACTCTCCGATCAGATAACAGGCCGTGCAGCATTCGGATACGGGCTCGACCAGCCCCCCGAACCCACCCCCCTTGACGGATCCGCCGAGGATCGCGCGCACGCCGCCGCCGAACGAGCGAAGCGCAGCCGCGGTCGCGGCGACGTTGGTGGCCTTGGAGTCGTTGACGTAGGCAACGCCCGCCCGCTCGGCCACCTGCTCGAGTCGGTGAGGGACGCCTGCAAAGGTCCGCAAGCCATCGCGAACCGCATCGCGCTCGAGGCCGAGGGCCAGCGCGGCCGCGGCCGCTGCACTCGCATTGTCCCCGTTGTGCGGCCCGAGCAGTTGGAGCTCGGTGACCTCGAGCAAGGGCTCGCCGGCGGCGAAGATCACACCATCCGCGATCGCCAGCTCGCAGTCGGGGTCCGGGCCACGGCAGTAGGCGATCCGGCGCCCGCAGCCACCGAGGTCGAGCCCGCGCAGCGCGGCCTCGGAGGCGTTGAAGACCGCGAAATCGTCGTTTTCCTGGTTGGCGAAGATCCGCAGCTTCGCCGCCAGGTAGTCGTCGAAGTCGTGATGGCGGTCCAGATGGTCCGGCGTCACGTTGAGCAACACCGCGCACTCCGGCGAGAACGCTTCGGTGTCCTCGAGCTGGAAGCTCGAGCACTCGCAGACGACTACGGCCTCGCCGGGCAGGCGCCCGACCAGCGAGGCCAGGGGGGTACCGACGTTCCCCGCCACCGCCACCGGCTCGCCGGCGGTGCGCCACACGTGGCCCAGGAGCTCGGTCACGGTCGTCTTGCCGTTGGTCCCGGTGACCGCGACGAAGCGGTTTTGGAGCAGCCTCCAGGCCAGCTCCAGCTCCCCGATCACGGTGGTGCCGCGCTTGCCCGCCGCCGCGACGACCGGGGCCTCCGCCGGCACACCCGGGCTCTTCACCAGACAGCCGGCGCCCTCGAGCAGCTCCAATCCATCGGTGCCGAGGCGAACGTCTACTCCAGCCTCACGGAGCTCGTCGGCGGCTTCCGGCGAGCCCGAGTCGCAGCCCGTCACCCGCTCCCCGCGCTCGGCCAGCAGCCGGGCGGCGGCGGCGCCGGATCGGGCGAGCCCGACGACCAGATACGGACCGCCTGGCAGTGGCGGTCGCGGCTTGGAGCCGGTCACCCGATCGAGTTCTGGTAGAGCGTGTAGCCGATCCCGGCGCAGACCGCGGCCACGATCCAGAAGCGGAGCATGATCTTGGTCTCCGACCAAGCCATCATCTCGAAGTGGTGATGGACGGGAGCCATCAGCAGCACCCGGCGGCGGAACATCTTGAAGCTCAGCACCTGGATCGCCACCGAGAGGGCCTCGATCACGAAAATCCCGCCGAGGATGATCAAGAGCAGCTCGGTCTGCGTCATCACCGCCAGGGCTCCGATCGCCGCCCCCAGGCCCAGCGAGCCGGTGTCGCCCATGAAGATCGCTGCCGGGAACGAGTTGAACCACAGAAACCCGACCGAGGCGCCCACCAGGCAGGCCGACAACAGCGCCAGTCCCTCCTGGCCGGAGGTGATCGTGATCGCCGTGTATGCGAGCAGCACGATCGCGCAGGAGCCGGCGGCCAATCCGTCGAGGCCGTCGGTCAGGTTGACCGCGTTGGAGGAGCCGGCGATGACCAGGAACACGAACAGCACGTAGAGCACCGGCCCGAGGTAGATCTGGGCGTCGAACACACGCACCTGGAGCCTGGGGTCGAGGCCAACCTGGTTGGTCGCAACCCACCACAGCGCCACCGCGAGCCCGATCTGCACCAGCAGCTTCCACCGCGCCGGGAGGCCCAGCGAGCGTCGCTTGGTGACCTTGATGTAGTCGTCGGCGAAGCCCAGCGCGGCGGCCCCGATGGCGACCCCGAACACGGCCAGGCTCTGGGTGTCGCGCGGACCGAGGACCAGGAACGGCACCGCGATCGCGACGAACACGATCAGCCCTCCCATGGTCGGCGTCCCCGCCTTGGCGTGGTGCTCCTGCGGTCCCTCCTCGCGGATCTGCTGCCCGAACTCCCGTGCCCGAAGCAGCTCGATGAACTTGGGCCCGAGGAAGATCGTGATCAGCATCGCCGCCATTCCGGCGATCAGGATCTCGCCCCGATCGACCGCGGCCGAGGCCACGCTGGCCGCGACGACGCTCATCGCTCTTCGGCGCCGCGGTGCGCTCGCAGCTCATCGCTGACCAGCTCGAGGCCGACCGAGCGCGAGCCCTTGACCAGGACCGCGTCGCCGGCCTCGATCATCGCCTCGCAGATCGGGATCGCGGCCTGGGCGTCGGGCGCCCAGGCGTCTGGCGCGTACTCGCGAGCCAGGTCGCCCACCCCGAGGATCGGTCCGACCCCGAGCTGACGTGCCTGGGCGCCGACCTCGCGGTGATAGGCCGGGCCCCCCGGCCCGAGCTCCGCCATCTCGCCCAGCACCGCCACGCGCCGTCCCGGCGCTTCGAGCGAGGCGAGATGCTCCAGCGCCGCGCTCATCGAGACCGGATTGGCGTTGTAGCAGTCGTTCACGAGCACGATCCCGCCCGGCAGCTCGATCAGCTCGCCGCGCAGGCGCGAGAAGGTTATCCCCGGGGCCCGACGCGCCATCTCGGCCACCGGCGCATCCAGCGCGACCCCGATCGCGATCGCAGCCAGGGCGTTCCGCAGGTTGTGCGCCTCGGAGAACGGAAACCGAAACCGGTGCTGGCCATGGGGCGTTCCGACCATCGCCTCGAGCGAGCCTCCGTCGCGGCGCACCGAGGGGGCGAACACGTCCCCGCCGGCGCCGAAGGTGATCGTCACCAGCCGCTCATGCAGGTGAGGCTCAAGCGCCTCGGCATCAGCCGGAACCACCGCTCGACCGCTCGCGCCGAGCCCCACCAGCAGCTCGGCCTTGGCCTCGGCGATCGCGTCCAAAGTGCCCAGCAGCTCCAGATGAACCGGCCCGACGTTGGTGATCGCCCCGATCTCCGGCTCGGCGATCCTGCACAGCTCGGCGATCTGGCCACGTCCGCGCATCGCCATCTCGAGCACCAGCGCCTCGGTCTCGAGGGGCGCGCCGAGGATCGCCAGGGGAAGGCCGATCTCGGTGTTGAAGTTCTCCGGGCTCGCATGCGCCCGCATCGGAAGGATCGCGTGGCAGATGTCCTTGACCGAGGTCTTGCCGACCGACCCCGTGATCCCCACCACCGGGCAGTCGAGCTCACGCCGCCACACGCGAGCCAGCCCCTGGAGGGCGGCGAGCGGGTCCTCCGCCCCAAGCACCCAGGCACCGCCCTCGGCACCGCTCAGCGAACGCGCCCATTCCGGCTCGACCACCACCCCCCAGGCGCCCGCCTCGATCGCCGCCGTGGCGTATTCGCCTCCCTCGGCCCTGGTCCCGCGGAGGCCGAAGAACAGGTCGCCCTGGCGCACCTGCCGGGAATCGACCACGGCGCGCCGGGGACGCCCGCCGCGACCCGGGTGGACCGTCTCGGCTCCGGCCGCGGCCGCGATCCTGTCCGGGGGCAGCTCGATCAAGCCCCGGACCTGCTGTAGAGCCTTTGCAGCTCCTCCCTGGCGACCCGGCGGTCATCGAAGGGGATCTTTCGGCCGCCGGCCAGCTCCTGGCCCTGCTCGTGCCCCTTGCCGGCGATCACGACCATGTCCCCGGTGGCGGCATCGGCCAGGGCCGCGGCGATCGCGCGGCGACGATCCGACTCGACCCGGACGGTTCCGTTGTCAGGGGGGGCGATACCGGCCAGGATCTCGTCGATGATCGCCTCGGGCTGTTCCGAACGGGGGTTGTCGGACGTGACCACGCAGGCATCGGAGAGCCGGGCCGCGATCTCGCCCATCAGCGGACGCTTTCGGCGATCGCGATCCCCGCCGCAGCCGAACACCACGATCAGCCGTCCGGCGGTGAGCTTGCGGGCCGCCAGCAGGACGTTCTCCAGCGAGTCCGGGGTGTGCGCGTAGTCGACCAGAACCGAGAACGGCTGGCCCTCCTCGACCGGCTCGAACCGCCCCGGCACCCGGCCCGCACCGGCCAGGGCGGCGGCCGCGGGGCCGCTCGGCACCCCGAGCGCCTCGCAGGCCGTCAGGGCCGCGAGCGAGTTCTCGACGTTGAAGTGCCCCGGGAGGGCGGTCCGAACGGTGACCTCCCAGCCGGGGCCCAAGCACGTGAACCGGGAACCCGACGAGTCGAAGGCCGAATCGACGGCGCGAAGGTCGGCCCCCTCCGACCCACTTGGCGAGTAGGTCAAGAGACGGGTCGCCGAACTCCCGTCGAGGTCGGCTGCGAGCCTGGCGCCGTAGGGGTCGTCGACGTTCACGACCGCGGCCCCGGGGGCCGAGAGGAACAGCCGTTGCTTGGCCTCGAAGTACTCCTCCATGTCACGGTGGAAGTCGAGGTGGTCCTGGGTCAGGTTGGTGAACACGGCGACCGCGAATCGGACCCCGGAGGTGCGCCCGAGCGCGAGCGCGTGCGAGCTGACCTCCATCGCGCATGCGCGGTCGCCCGCCTCGAGCATCCGCCGGAAGGTCGCCTGGAGGTCGATCGCCTCGGGGGTCGTCCGCTCGACCTCCTCCTCCACCCCGCCCACCACCTGCTTGACCGTCCCCAGGAGCCCGGTTCGGATCCCCTGGGCCTCGAGCACGTGCCGGATCAGGAATGCGGTGGTGGTCTTTCCGTTGGTGCCGGTCACGCCGGCGACCCTCAGGCTCGCCGTCGGGTCGCCCCAGAACCCGACCGCGATCGGCGGCATCGCCGCGCGCGCGTCGGCCACCATCACCTGGGTGGCCTGGGCGTCGAGGCGTCGCTCGACCACCAGCGCCGCCGCCCCACCGGCGACCGCTTGATCGGCGAACTCGTGGCCGTCGGAGCTCTGCCCGCGGACGCAGAAGAACAGGTCGCCGGGCTTGACCCGGCGGCTGTCGTAGGCGAGCCCGGCGATCTCGACCTCCCGATCCCCGGCGATCTCGGCGACGGCGACGCCGGCGAGCAGCTCGCGGAGCTCCATTGCGGCGATTCTAGGGCGCCGGTGGGGCGGCTCCGGCCTGGTCCGGCGGGATCTCCAGATAGGGGAGCGCGAACTTGGCGATCTCGCCGAACGCGGGCGCGGCCACGGTGCCGCCGTAGTAGTTGCCGCCCTGCGGCTGGTTGACGACCACCGCGACCAGCAGCCGCGGGTCCTCGGCCGGCGCGAAGCCGACGAAAGAGGCGATGAACTGGGTGTCCGAGTAGCCGCCGTCGACCGCGACCTGCGAGGTCCCGGTCTTGCCCGCCAGCGTGTAGCCCGGCACGCTCACCTCCGACGCCGTGCCACCGGGGGCCAGCACACCCTCGAGCATCTTGCGAAGCTCGGCGGCGGTACGGGAGCTGATCACCCGGCGGCCCGCGGGCTCGACGACCGGGTCGTCTCCCTGGTCCAGTACCAGCTGCGGGGGCCGCAGGATTCCGCCGTCGGCGATCGCCGAATAGGCGGCGGCGATCTGGATCGGGGTCACCGAGAGCCCCTGGCCGATCGGCAGGTTGCCCATCGTCGACCCGGAGAAGGGGCAGGACTGCTTGTCGCAGCGCTGATCGGGCGACGGCACGATGCCCTGCTCCTCGCCCGGATACCGGACCCCGGTCGGAGCTCCGAAGCCGAAGCGCTGCACCCAGTCGGAGAATCGCTGGGCCCCGAGCTTGAGGCCGATCCTGACCGCCCCCACGTTCGACGACTGAGCCAGGATCTGAGCCACGGTGCGGGTCTCGGCCCCGCGCGGCTCGGCGTCGGAGATCGTCCGGTCGGCGACCTGGAGCTCGATCGGCAGGTAGAACGGAGTGCTCGGCGTGACCAGATGCTGCTGGAGGGCTCCGGCAACCGTGAACGCCTTAAAGGTGGAGCCCGGCTCGTACGTGAAGCCGGTGGCCATGTTGGCCAGGTCCTGCGGGTCGGCTTCCCCGGGGTCGTTGGGGTCGACTGTCGGCCAGTTGGCCATCGCCAGGATCTGAGAGTTCTGCGGGTTCATCACGATCGCGGTCGCGCTCTTGGGCTGATACGGCTGGCCGACCTGTTGGGCCAGCACTTCCTCGGTGCGGGCCTGGATCTCGGAATCGAGCGTCAGCTTCAGATCCTGACCCTGCTGGGCGCCGCTGACCGTGTTGCGCTCGATCTCCTTTCCGAGCCCGTCCACGGTCACCGCGCGCTCCCCGCTGGCGGCGCCGAGGAGGTCGTTGTCGGCGGCCTCCAGCCCGGTCAGGCCTTGGTTGTCCACCCCAACCGTCCCGATCACCTGGGCGGCCAGCTTCCCCTCCGGGTAGATCCGCCGGGTGGACGGCACAGTGACCACCCCGGGGACGTCCAGCTTGCGCACCCGCTCGGCGGTGGCTAGATCGACTTCGCGGGCCAGGTAGGCGAATCCCGAGGAGCGATCGGCCAGGGCTCGAAGGACGTCGGGCTCGCGGACGTGGAGCGCCGCGGCCAAGCGCCGGGCGGCTGCCGAGGGATGCTCGACCTGATACGGGGTGGCGACCACGTCGGCCGCGTCCTCGGAGACGGCAAGCCCCCGCCCCTTTCGATCCAGGATCCGCCCGCGCTGCCCGGGAATGGTCACGGTCTGGGTGTGCTGGCTTTGGGCATCGGCGCTGAGCCCGCCCCCCTGGATTCCCTGCACCCAGGCCGCACGGCCGATCGCAAAGCAGAACAGCAGCAAAAAGCAGGCGAACAGCAGGCCGATCCGACGCTCGATCACGGTGTGGTCACGCCGCCGGAGCGGGTCAGCTCCCCGGCGGCGAGCCGCCGGGCGGCGGTTGCGGCGTCACTCGGCTTGCGGCTGACGTAGGTGATCGAGCCCGGCTCTGGAACGATCAACCCGAGGGCGGCTGCCTGCGTCTGGACGCGCTGGTCGGACGCCCCGGCCTGCGCCAGCTGTCCCCGCAGGATCGAGTTCTCCCGGTTGAGGGCGTCGGCCTGCCTGCCGGTCCTGCTGGCGGTGGCGTTGAAGCTCAGGGCGAGCACGTTGAGGGCGACGATCCCGACCAGCAGGGTGGCCAGGGCGCCGATCCAGAGCCGGCCTCGGGTCAACCGGCGGACCAGGCCCGACTCGGCGATCCCGGAGACCGCCACCGCCGTGCGCCCCACCGCCAGCGGCACCAGCCGCGCCGGCATCGAAGCGTGGGCCGGGCGGGTCGATCGGACCGAGCGCGAGGGCGCGGTTCGGGTTCGAGGGGGCGCCGGTCGAGGTCTGGGTCGAGGGCGGCGCGCCGGCGCCGTGGCGGCGCCGTGGCGGGCTGCGGTTGCCGCGGGGACCGCCATCAGGTCCCCCTGGTTTCGTGGTGGCCGTCGGGCACCCTGGTCAGCCTGCGCGCCGCCCGCAGGCGGGCCGAGCGCGAGCGCGGGTTGCGCTCGACCTCCTCCGGGGTCGCCGCCAGGGCCCGGCGGGTGATCAGCTCGGCCTCGGGCTCTCCGCCGCAACGGCACTCGGGCAGCTCCGGCGGGCAGATGCACCCGCGGGCCAGGTCGGCCAGGAAGCGCTTCACCCGGCGATCCTCGAGGGAGTGGAACGAGATCGCGGCCAGCCGCCCGCCCACGGGGAGCAGCTCCCAGGCGGCGGCGAGTCCACGGTCGAGCAGGCTGAGCTCGTCGTTCACCGCGATCCGGATCGCCTGGAAGGTCCGCTTGGCGGGATGGCCGCGGCCGAATCGGTACGCCGGCGGAACCGCCGCGCGAACCGCCTCGACCAGCTCGGCGGTGGTCTCCAGCGGTCGCCGACGGAGGATCTCCGCCGCGATCGCTCGTGCGTGCCGCTCCTCGCCGAACGATCGGATCACCCCGGCGATCCGGTCCTCGGGCCACTCGTTGACCACCGTCATCGCCGACAGGGCCAGCTCGGGGTCCATTCGCATGTCGAGGGGCGCGTCGTAGGTGTACGAGAAGCCCCGCTCCGCCGCCTCGAGCTGCAGCGAGGAGATGCCGAGGTCCATGTAGACGAGCTGGGGGCGAAGGCCTTCCTCATTCAGTCCCTCCAGCGCGTCGGCGAATTCCGCCCGCACGAACCGAAGCTCGCACTCGGCTTCCGCGGCGAGCTCGTCGAAGCGCTCCTCGGCGGCGGGGTCGCGGTCGACGCAGACCAGCGTCCCACCGGCCCCGAGGCGCTCGGCCACCAGCCGGGCGTGGCCGCCGCCGCCGAAGGTGCAGTCGACCGCGGTCTCGCCCGGGCGGGGGCCGAGGACGTCGATCAGCTCCGAGGCGAGGACCGGAACGTGTTCGGTGCCCATGTAGGTCAGTGTGGCCATCCCGTCGCCGAACCCGCTCCCTAGCCGGCCTCGCCCGCGAGCCCCTCGGCGATCTCCGCTGCTGTCGCTTCGATCTCGGCGTCGTGCGCCGCCCACGCCTCCGGGGCCCAGATCTCGAGGTGATCGGCGACGCCGATGACCACGCACGGGCCCTCCTCGAGGCCGGCGTGCCCGATCAGGTGGCCCGGAATCCGGACCCGACCGGCGGAGTCGAGCGTCTCGTCCTGAGAGCGGCTGTGGAGGCGCCTACGGATCATTCGCGCGTCGCGCTTCAGGCGGTTGAGCCCGGGGAGGACCTGGCGCTCGTACTCGGCGAACTCGGCGGTCCCCCAGATCTCCACGCAGGGCTCAAAGCCCGCGGAAAGAACCACTCCATCTGAAAGCGCGGCGCGAAACCGAGCCGGAACGGTGAGCCGATCCTTGGAGTCGAGGCTGTGCTCGTAGTGACCGCGAAACGCCAACCGTGGGTTCCTGTTCTGAGAGTTGGACCGGGGTGGCGAGGTGGGAGGAACCTCACCACCCCGGTCCTTGGGTCAGATCGAATCGCCACGCTATCCCACTGAACCCCACTTTGCAACACAAATCTGGTCGCAAATGGGACACGGTCCGTCGGACGGAACTGCTAGCCAGGTGCTCTGGGCGTCGAGATCGGCTTGTTGAAGCGGTTCGCCGGCGTCGACTGGCCCATCGCCCGGTCCCTGTTCGGATCGCCCAGCTGCAAGGCGCGTTGCAGGCCGGCGGCGCTAGACGGCTCCCAGCAGCGCGTCGGCGTGGGCGATCAGGGCGGCGAGCATGATCAAGAGCACCGAGGGCACCAGGACCAGCGCGACCACGAGTTGGATCTTCGGCGCCGCCCTGGCGGCGTGCTCCTCGATCCGCCTGCGAGCGCCGCGCCGCAGCGACATCGCCTGCTGGTGGAGCTGGTCGGCGAGCGGCGACCCGAAGCGCCCAGAGCGCTCCAGCGCCGAGGCCAAGGCACCGAGCTCGGCGCCGAGCCCGCCCCCGGTTGCGTTGCGCTGGCGCAGGCTGGCGAGCGCCTCCCGCTGAGGGGCGCCGCACTCGATCTCGGCGGCGGCCACCGCCAGCTCGGCGGCCAGTGGGCCCTGGGCGCGCCTCGAGATCTCCGCCAGCACGTTCGCGGGGCTGCGTCCTGCCCCGGCTCCGACCGCCATCAGGTCAAGCGCCTCCGGGAGGGCGGCGACGATGCGGCTCCGGCGGCGCCGGGCCGCGCGCTCGAGCAGCGCCTCCGGCGCCAAGAACCCGGCCGCCGGGAGCCCCAGCGCGACGACGATCGACATGCGCCCCGGCAGGACCGGAGAGGCCAACGCGGCGAGCACGGCTCCCGCGGTCGCGCCAACCCCCTTCCCCGCCAGCACCAGGGCAACCGGGATCCGCTCCGCCAGCCCGGCCCGCTCGAGGCGCTGCGGGAGGCGAAGCCAGAGCGCCGCGGTCGCGATCGACGCTGCCCGACCACCGGTGATCGTCGCCATCATCCGCCTCGCCAGGCGCCCGAGCTCCTCGCCCCTGTTGCCGGCGAGCTCCCACATCGCGGCCGCGCCCAGCAGCACCGCAACCCCCGCCAGCGGCCCGGCGCTCATTCCTGCTGCCCGCGAGCCCGGCGGCTCACGCCTCCTCGATTCGCGACAGTCGCCTGATCGTCGTGAACCCGGCGAGCTGGAGGCCGAGGGCGACCGCCAGCAGCGCCGCCGACGCGGGGTTCGAGAACAGCGCGGTCACGAACCCCGGCTCGACCAGCTCCGCGAACACTGCGGCGCCGGTCGGCATCGCCACCACCAGCAGCCCGGTGAAGCGTGCCTGCGCGGTGGCGGAGCGGGCGTCTGCGGCGACCCGGTCGCGATCGGATGCCGAGGCCGCAAACCGGCGCAGGAGCCCTGCCAGGTCGCCGCCGCTGAGCCTGAGCGAGAGCAGGGCGGTGGCGAACGAGTCGACCCTGGTCGAGCGAAGGCGTCCCTGGAGCGCCGTCAGTGCGGCGGAGGTTGAGGCGCCAAGCTCGAGATCCGCCCGGATCCGAGCCAGCTCCGCGGCCGGGGGTCCCTCAACCGAAGCGGCGGCGCTCACCAGGGCCCCACGAACCGATCGCCCGCCGGCCAGGGCATCCGCCACTGCGATCGCGATCTGTGGCAGTCCCGCCTCCACCGCCTTGCGGTAGCGCGCCCGGCGGGCGGTCAGCAACCAGGCGACGCCTCCGGGGCCGGCAAGCGCCAGCAGCGCCGCTGGGAGCGGGCCGACCACCACCAGTCCTGCGGCCAGGAGCGTCGCGGCGCCCAACGCCGCCAGCCGACGCCGCTCGGGCTCGGTGGGCGCGTACCCCTCGCGCCCAGCTCGAAGCAGCGGCTCCACGGCCTCGGTCAACCACCGCGCCAGCGCCGGGCTCGCCGCGAAGGCCTCACGGGCGGCCAACGCCGCCGCCCCGCCCGCCGCCGCGGCGAGAACGACCGGAACCCCGAGCACTCCGTCGCTCAGCGGCGCCACACCCCGCGCACGCCGACGCCGCCGAGAGCGCCGACGACCTCACCAATCTCGACCACTTGGCGCTCACCTTGCTGCGATCGGGCCAGATGGACGACCAGGTCAATCCCTCGCCGCATCTGGTCGCGGATTGCGTCGTGGGGCAAGCCGATCCCGGCCATCAGCGCCAGGGTCTCGAGCCGGCGCAGGGCGTCCGCGGGGGAGTTCGCATGCACGGTCGACAGGGCTCCCTCGTGGCCGGTATTGAGGCCGGCGAGCAGGTCGAGCGCCTCTTCCCCGCGCACCTCGCCGATCACGATCCGGTCGGGGCGCATGCGGAGCGCGTTGCGAAGCAGGTCGCGAATCGTCACCTCGCCCCGGCCCTCGACGCTCGGCGGACGGCTCTCCAGCCTGACCACATGCGGTTGGCGCAACCGAAGCTCGGCCGCGTCCTCAATCGTGATCACCCGCTCGTCCGCACCGATGTAGGTGGACAGCGCGTTGAGCAGGGTCGTCTTCCCGGAGCCGGTTCCCCCGGAGATCAGAATGCTGCGGCGGCCCCGAACAGCGGTGGCGAGCAGCTGCCGGAGCTCGGCCGTCAGGGTGCCGGCGGCGACCAGCCGGTCGGGGTCCGGGCGCTCGGCCGTGAAGCGGCGGATCGAAAGCATCGGGCCGTCGACCGACAGCGGCGGGATCACGACGTTGACCCGCGATCCGTCGGCGAGCCGGGCGTCGGCCATCGGGCTGAGCTCGTCCACCCGACGGCCGAGCGGCGCCAGGATGCGGTCGATCGCGTCGCGAAGCGCCCGCTCGGAGGCGAAGCCCACCTCGGTCGGCTCGATCCTGCCGCCGCGCTCCACATATACCCGCTCGTGGCCGTTGACCATCACCTCCTCGACCGTTCTGTCGGCCAGCAGCTCCTCCAGCGGCCCGAGGCCGACCGTGTCCCGAAGGATCAGCTCGGTGACCTGGAGGCGCCGCGCCTCCGAGAGCACTGCGGCGCGGTCGCGCACGAGATCGTCGACCGCGTGCTCCAGGTCGCCGGCGGGCCGGCCGGCGATCGCCTCCGCGCGTCGGCGCTCGACCAGGCGGCGACGTAGGTCGGCGGCCAGCGCCTCGGCGTGGCGATCGGCAACGGCCATCGTCGAGCCAACCCCACCCGGTCCCTTGGCGCCCCGATCGCCCCTAGGCGCCGCGCGCTAGGCTCGCGGCCAATGGCCGAGATCGACGTCCGCCAGGCCGACATCACCAAGCTGGAGGTCGATGCGATCGCCAACGCTGCCAACACGCAGCTCCGACACGGCGGCGGGGTCGCCGGGGCGATCGTGCGGGCCGGCGGGCGCGCGATCCAGGACGAGAGTGACGATCTCGCTCCGGTGGGTCTCGGCGAGGCGGTGTTCACGACCGCCGGCGAGCTTCCGTCCAAGTGGGTCATCCACGCCGCGACCATGGAGCTCGGCGGCCCGACCTCGGCCGAGATCATCCGAGCCGCAACGGCGAGCACCCTGGCGAAGGCGGACGAGCTCGGCGCCGGCTCGCTCGCGCTGGTCGCCTTCGGCACCGGCGTGGGAGGGTTCCCGGTCGCCGACGCGGCGCGGATCGAGGTTGAGGAGGTGCGCAGTCACCTGGACGCGGGAAGCGGCCTCGAGCGGGTCGTGTTCGCCGTCTTCGGCGAGGACGCCAAGCGCGCCTTCGACGCCGCGCTGGCGTCACCGTGACGCCTGGACGCCCGCTTCAGCGCGGGATCAACCGCACCTGACGAGCGAAGCTCTCGGCCTGGATCAGGCGCAGGGACTCGGACCGGGTCAGGGCCAGGGTCGCGGTGGATTTCTCGGTGTCCGGTCCCGGAAGCTCGGAGTCGGCGCCGGACTCGGTCAGTGCGAGCAGCTTCACGTTCTCGGCCGCGACGTAGGTTCTCCCCTGGCCGCCGCCGGGTCCCGCCTCGGTGGTGACGATCACGTCCACCCGGGCGCCCGCCGGGCCCCGAGCCCCGGCGGCGAGCGCCACCGCGCCGGTGACCGAGATCTGGACCGGCGCTCGGCCCCGCCCGAGAGGTGGCCGGGAGGGGCGACCACGGCGATCGGGCGCCCGCAGCTGCGCGGCCAGCAGGTAGGCGCCGGGGGGAATCGGTCCCGCGGGCGCGCGGCCGATCGCCTGCTTGGGAGTCGACAGGGCGCCGCCGGGCACGAACCGCTGAGGGACGCGACGCACCTCGAGCAGGCGGTCCACGTCCCCGGGGCCGAGCGGGCGCCGGGCCGGGATGGTCCCGCGGGCAACGACCACGGGACGCAATGGCCCCAACTGGGCGTCGAGGTCGTCGCGGTAACCGCCCGCGACTGCCGCCGCAAGCCCCGCGCAGGCCAGTGCCGCGGAGCCGAATGCGATCGCGCGGAGGCGGCGGCTCACACCGAGCGTCGGGTCCCCGGCCGGCCCTCGCCTTCGCCGCCCGATGCCAGCGTCCGTGCCGGTCGGCCCAGCCCTGCACGCTCGCGCGGGGGACCGCCGTTTCGAACCGCCGACGTCCCAACGGGCGCGAAGGGAAGCTCGAGGATCGCCCTGGTTCCGTCGGCGGAGGTCCGCAGGAGGAACCTGCCGCCGTGCTCGGTCGCGACGTCCGAGACGATCCGAAGCCCGTGGCCGTGGCCCGAGCTGGGCTCGGCGCGCGAGGTCGCCGGGCCGCTGTCGGCGACCGAGATCCTGACGCCCCCGGGGAACACCGAGGCCTGGACCCGGATCCGCAGACCGCCGTGAACGATCGCGTTGTGGATCAGGTTGTCGAGCGCCTGCGCGAGCCGCTCCGGGTCGGCCATCACCACCGCCGAGCCGGCCCGCCAATCGAGCCCGAGCGCGCGATGGGAGGCGGCAGCGACCCCGCGCCATCGTTCGACCGCGGCCTGGACCAGCGCCCGACAGACGACCGGGCGAGGCGCGAAGCGCGGCGACCCCCCATTGATCGCCCGATCGAGGTCGCCGAGCGCGGCGAGCGCGACCCGAATCGCATGTCCCTCCTGGTTGGGCGACGCGGCTGAGCAGAGGACCAGCGTCTGGAGCGGCCGCCGCAGCTCGTGCACGGCGCGGTTGAGGCTGGCGCGTCGACGCGCCTCCCGCAGACGATCGCCGACCGCGAGGCCGGCGAGCACCAGGGCGACCGGCCAGGCTGCCTCCAGCCCCGAAAGCACGCCGCCTTCCGCCGGCGCCATCACCGGTCAGCGCTCCACCAGCCGGTACCCGATGCCCCACACGTTGACCACATAGGAGCCCGATTCGGGATCGAGCTTGCGACGGAGGCGGCTGGCGTGTGAATCGAGGGTTCGCGTTCGGCCCATCGACCTGAATCCCCAAACGTCGCGCAGGAGCTCCTCCTTGGTGAAGACCCGCCTGGGCTCGGTGGCCAGCGCGCAAAGCAGCGAGAACTCCTTGTTGGCCAGGTCAACGGTCCGCCCCCCACCCGGACCTCGCGCCGGGAAGGATCGATGAAGATCTCGCCCACGCGGCGAGGGCCCTCGCGACGCGCCTCGCGCCGGCGCAGGACGGCCCGGATCCTGGCCTCGACCTCGGGGTAGTGGAAGGGCTTGGTGACGTAATCGTCCGCGCCCTCGGCGAAGCCGCGCATGCGGTCGGCCTCGGTGGCCCTGCCGCTGAGCACGATCACCGGCAGGGCCGGGTCGTAGCGACCGCCGCCCTCGGCGGAGGCGCGGATCTCGTGCAGGACGTCCAACCCGGGGGCGTCCGGAAGCCGCAGGTCGAGCAGCAGGATGTCGGGTTCCTTGAAATGGCAGAGGCGAAGCGCGTCGGACGCCGACGGCGCCGCCAGCGCGCGGTAACGATCGGCCTCCAGGTGGTCGCAGAGCAGGTCGAGCGTGGGTGCGTCGTCCTCGCAGACGACCACCGTCGCCAGCGGCTCCACCGGCACCGTCAACCGGCGTCCCCGGGGTGGCCGCCGGCAGCTCGAGCACCGCCTGCGCGCGGCGCTCGAACACGACCCGGCGCGGAGGCACCGCGCGGCGAAGCGCCACCGGACGTAGGTCGAAGTCGAGGAAGACGAGGTCGAGCGCGAACCTCATCCCGAAGGTGTGAACGCTTCGGCAGCCGGGGATCAGCAGCCCGGCGCCCGCTCGCCGTCGATCGAGCAGCGTCAGCCCGAGCAGGCGGGCGCGGCGGGAGACCGCGACCGGGACCCGGCGGCCCCGGACCTCGGCCCGGGGAAGCCTTCGCAGGCGGCGCGGTCGGGTGCCGGTCGTGCCTCTCACGACAGCCTCCAACCCCGTCGCCCGGGCGGGCGCCCCCATGGCCGGGATGCAAAGGCGCGTTCAGGGTCCGCTCCGAGTCCCCAACCGGGCCCGCCATCGGAGAAGATTCGGGTCGTCCGGGCGGCCGCGGACCTGGGTCAGATCGAGGCCGGAACAGTTAAGTGGAGAACGCAACGCGCAGAGGGAACTACGACTCGGGCTCCGATTACGTGCTCGAGTACGGCGAGCTGCGGTTTTCCTTCAACGAAGAGGACTTCGCCCAGCGGGTCGAGCAGGCGGCGGTGAAGCTCGACTTCGTCGAGGGGGGGCTGGCGGGCGAGGAGCTCCAAGACCTGCTCGAGCTGGCGGTCAACGGCGAGATCGGCGAGCCCAACTCTTCCCTGGGCGAGCACATCAACGAGCACTGGACCGAGCTCGTCGGGCCCGCGAGCCGCAGCCTCGTGCACTGGATCCGACGGCTCGTCTTCCGGGGCGCGTGGCTCGACCAGCGGGTCAAGGAAGGCGAGCTCGACGTCGTCTTCGATCCCGACACCCAGAGCTTCGGCTACGTCCAGCCCGATCGCGATTCGGAGCCGATCGAGCTCTCCCGCGAGCCCTCCTGGGCCCTGCTCGCGTACCGGCGCTAGCCCAGCGCCGAGAGCAGCTCCGCGTTCGAGCCTGACGCCTCGATCCGCTCTCGCAGCAGCGTCGCCGCCCCCGTGGGATCGAGCTCGCCGAGCATCGACCGCAGCCGTCGGGCGGCCGCCAACTCCTCGGGCGGGCGAAGCTCGTCCTCGTTCGAGATCCGGCAAGCCATGGCACTCAGCGCCGGCACCACCCCGGCCGCGGCCAGGGCGGGGTCGAGCTCGAGCAACGAGCTCTCGGTGGTGATCACGGCGCGCTCGGCGGCACCATCGTCCTCGGCACCCTCGACCACGGTCGCGATCACGGTCAGCGAGCCGGCATCGTCCCCGAGGTCGCGCCCCGAGCCGAACAGCCTCTTCACCTGGGCGACGCCGGCCGCAGCGACCGCGAGCCGGGACAGCGAGTCGACGATCATGACCACGTCGGCGCCCGCCTCGACCCGCCGCCGCGCCCGCTCGAGCGCCAACTCGGCGACCTCCACCTGCTCCGCGGGAGCCAGCTCGGCGGTCGCGGTCGCGATCTCGGCGCTCGGAACGGCATCCCGCCACGCGGTCGCCTCCTCCGGGCGCTCGTCGATCAGCAGCACCAGGAGCTCGATCTCGCCGGCCTCGCCGATCGTGGCCGCGAGCCGGCGAAGCAGAGTCGTGCGGCCGGATCGCGGCGCCGACCTGATCAGCACCCGCTGACCCAGCACCACCGGAGCCAGCAGGTCGACGGCTCGCGCCAGGACGTCGGCCGGGTCCCGATCGAGAGCCAGCCGGCGCCTCGGCAGCACCGGGGTCAGCTCGTCGAACCGGGGCCGCTCGACCGCTTCCAGCTCGGCGCCGTTGACGCGATCCACATGGACCAGGGCGCGGTGGCGCTCGCCCCGCCGGGGCGCTCGCGCCGGTCCGGACACCTCGTCGCCGGAGCGAAGCTCGCAGCGCTTCACCTGGGCGGCCGACACGTAGACGTCGTCGGGGCTCGAGTCGAGTCCTCGCAGCCGCAGCAGCCCGAAGCGCTGCGGCACGATCTCCAGCACCCCGGTGACCTCCTCGGTCTCGTCCGCCTCCAGCCGCTCCCGGCCCCGCTGCCGCTCCTCCTGCGCCGTCTCCGGACCGGCTTCCCCCGCCTCCGCCGCGGGCTCGGGCTCGGGGGCCGCCTCCGGCTCAGTGGGAGATTCGCCGCCGGTCCCGCCCCGGGCCTCTATCTCGCGGGCGAGGTCCTCGCGCCGCAGGAGGCGAAACCGCGGCACGCCGAGCTCCGCGGCTCGCGCGTGCAGGTCGGCCAGATGGAGTTCGGCGAGTCGCTCTGCCATTGCGTCGGAGAATATTTAGCCGCGTGTGGTCGCGGCGCGATCGGCAACCAATGCCTGCAGCCACTCGCCGAATTCGGGACGCGACTCCCAGTCGGCACGGAAGCGCTCGGCGCCCGCGGTCGTCAGCGGATGCTCGAGCATCTGACGCAGAACCTTGGCGGGAACGGTCGCGATCTCGCAGCCGAGCTGTGCCGCGGTGACCACGTGCTCGGGGTGGCGCACGGAGGCGGCGATGATCTGGGAGGTGACGCCACCGGCCCGGAAGCATTCGACGATCTCGCCCACGACCTGGCCCGAATCGACCGAGATGTCGTCCAGCCGTCCCATGAAGCAGGAAACGTAGGTGGCCCCGGCCCCCGCCGCCAGCAGCGCCTGATTCGCGGAGAAGACGAGGGTCATGTTCACCGGGATCCCGTCTGCGGCGAGGGCGTGCGTCGCCGCCAGTCCTTCGGGGCAGAACGGCACCTTGACGGTGACGTGCCGGTGGAGCTCACGCAGGGCGCGACCCTCGGCGATCATCGCCTCCGGCTCGGAGGAGATCACCTCGGCCGAGACCGGCCCGCCGACCAGCTCGCAGATGCGGCGGACGATCTCGCCCGGATCGCCATCCTCCTTGGCCAGCAGGGACGGGTTGGTGGTCGCACCGCCCAGAACCCCCCAGGCGGCGATTTCCTCCACCTCGGAGACACTGCCGGTGTCGATGAAGAGCCTCATCCGTTCGCGCGACTCATCCTACGTCGGCCGCCGGATCGATGCCCTCGGCCCGGGCGGCCTCGACCCATGCTTCGGCCTCGGTGCCGACCCGCCGTGGGCTCCAGCCGAGCTCCCCGCCGATCGCTTCCGCGACCGGGGTCACCGCCTCGGCACTGCGGAGCTGCGGCGCGGCGAGGATCCCGAGCCGGGTCCGCCGCAGCAGCACGTCGGCGACCGAGCGCGCCTGCTCGAGCCGGGCGGCGATCGCGGCCTCGGCCACCAGGTCGGGCTGGCCGGGGACGATCGGCTGGGCCAGCTCGGGACGCTCCGCGGCGGCGCCGAGCACGTTTCGGGCCGCGTGCCCGTAGCGGAACGCCAGCAGGCGGCGCCAGCCGTCCGGGAGCGCCTGGTCCCTGAGGCCCGCCGGCGACGCGAGATCTCGATCGGTGGCCGGCATCCCGAGCGGGATCTCGGTGGTCCTGCACAGCGCCTCGCGACCCTCGCGCTCGACCATCCGGTCGACGACCTGCTTGGCCATCCGCCGCCAGGTGGTCAGCTTGCCGCCGGTGATCGTCAACAGTCCGGACGAGGTCTCGTACAGCTCCGCGCGACGGGAGATGTCGACCGATTTGCGGGGATCCCCGGTCGAGATCAGCGGCCGTACCCCCGCGTACCCGCCGGTCAAGTCGCCGGTCGTCAGCTCGAGGCCGAAGAAGGAGTTGACCGCGTCGAGCAGATACTCGACGTCCTCCCCCGAGGGCTGGACGTGGACGAGATCGCCGTCGTAGTCGCGGTCGGTGGTGCCGATCAGGGCCCGCCCGTACCAGGGCAGGGCGAAGATCGTCCGGTCCTCGCCGGCGGGGACGATGCAGGCCGCGCTCCCCAACGGCAGCCTCTCGAGCGCGATCGTCACATGGGTGCCCCGGCTGGGAGTGATCCGGGGCACCTCTTCCTGCTCGAGGATCTCGTCGGGCCTGATCCGATCCGCCCAGACCCCGGTCGCATTGACGACGTTGGCGGCTCGAACCTCGAACCGTTCGCGAGTCTCGGCTTCCACGCACACCACTCCGGCCGCCTTGCCCGATCGCTCGAGCAGCTCCACGACCTCGGCACCGTTGAGGCAGACGGCACCGAACCGCTCGGCCTCCCCGAGCACCGTCAACACCAGGCGCACGTCGTCGGTCTGGCAGTCGTAGAACAGGTAGGCCTCCTTCGGCTCCCGCGGCGCCAGGGCCGGAATCAGCTCGGCGGTCTCGTCGCCCAGGATGGTCCGGTGGCGGTCCGGCGCCCAATCCTCCTCGGAGGCCCGCTCGACCAGCTCGAGCTCGCGCGAGGCCCGTTCGTGCGCCTGGCGCTCGCGCCGCCCCTGCCCGACGCGGGTGGTGGCCATGACGTCGTACATGTTGAGGCCGAGCCCGATCCGCCAGTTGCGGCGCTCGGCGCCCAGGGTGGGGACGCAGAACGGGATCGGATAGACCAGGTGCGGTGCCAGCCTGACCATCAGCTGTCGCTCCAGCAGCGCCTCGCGGACCAGGCCGAGGTCGAAGTTCTGCAGATAGCGCAGCCCGCCATGGACCATCTTCGACGACCTGCTGGAGGTCCCGGCGGCGTAGTCGTCCCGCTCCACCAGGGCGACCGAGTAGCCACGCGAGGCGGCGTCGAGGGCGACGCCGGCCCCGGTGATCCCTCCGCCGATCACCACCACGTCGAAGGGCTCGCCGCTGATCGCCTCGAGCGCGTCCTTCCGGGAGAGCATCAGTCAGACCTTCGGTGATCCATCTAGTCGAGGTAGGTGACCGTCTCCGCGGCCGGCCGTCGGGCGGGAGCCGGTCGCTCCTGGACCGGCTCGCCCAAGTGGATCAGGCTGACGAAGCGTTCGCCTTCGCCGAGGCCGACCGCCGCCCTGCCGGCGTCGGTGCGCAGGACCTCTGGGGTTCGCCAGTAGCCGGCCAGGCCCCGGGCGTGGGCGGCCAGTAGGACGATGTAGGCGGCGCAGGCCGTGGCGTGGAGGTCCTCCTCATCCTGAAGCGGGTCTCCGGAGAGGACGCAGGAACAGACCACGAGCGTCGGGGCCCGGTCGAGCTTCGGCGCCGACTCGGCGCCGGCCGCGGCCTTCAGGCGCTCGAGCGCCTGCGGCCCCACCACCCGAAACCGCCACGGATTGGTCAGGTTGTGGTTCGGTGCCCAGCGCGCCAGGTCGAGTAGCTGGTCGAGCTGCTCGGCCGGCAGCGGCTGCGGCCGGAAGGCCTTGTGGGTTCGACGGGTGCGGATCGCGGTTTCGACCTCCATGCCCAAAACCGTATCTGGGTGCGGATCCGGCTATCGACTTCCGGCGCCGACCGGGGCTCGCGAAGGCCGGCGCCGGCGCAGCACGGTGGTCGCACCCCGGCGGGGGCTGAAGGTGATGTTCCGCCGTCGGGTGAGCTCGACTCCGTCCGCGTCGGGCCGCAGCTCGTTGGCGGCCAGGACGGCGCGGAGGACGATCTTCATCTCCAGGGTGGCGAAGCTCGCCCCCAGGCATCGGCGCCGACCGCCGCCGAACGGGATCCAGGTGTAGGTGCCCGGAGACTCGTCCAGGAACCGCTCGGGCCGGAACGCGTAGGGGTCGGGGTAGATCCCGGGGTCGTGGTGGATCAGGTACGCGTTTGCGACCAGGCAGACGCCGGGCGGGTAGGTCCAGCCACCGATCTCGGTCGATTCGACCACCAGCCGGGGCGCCGCGTTGGGGAGCACCGGCTTTCTACGAAGCGTCTCCTGGACGGTGGCGGTGAGGTAGGCGTCGCCTCGATCGCCCTCGTTCTCCTCGACCAGGCGATCGACCACGCCGGGCGAGCGTGCCAGGCGCTCGAACGCCCAGGCCAGCTCGGAGGCGGTCGTCTCGTGCCCGGCGACCAGCAGCGTCATCAACTCGTCTCGCAGCTCGATCGGCGACATCGGGGAGCCGTCCTGATGGCGGGCGGCGAGCAGCATTGCCAGCATGTCGTCGCGACCCTCCCGGTCGGCTCGACGCTCGTCGATCAGCTCGAACAGCAGCGCGTCCGCCTCATCGCGCAGGCGCTGAAACCGCGCCCAGGGGCCGTGTCCCGCGATTTGGCGCTGGAGCTGCGGCAGCATGCTCGCCGGCCGGGCGCCGATTTCGAGGATCGCGGTCAGGCGCTCCCTGAGGTCGTCCAGGCGCTCGCCTGGGTCGAGTCCGAAGACCGCCCGCAGGATCACCTCCAGGGTCAGGGACTGGAGCCGCGGGTGAAGCCGGACCGCCTCGCCCCGGGGCCAGCTCGCCACCTCGCGCTCGGTCACCTCGGCGACCAGGTCCGAGAGCCGCTGCATGCTCTCCCCGTGGAAGGCGCCGAGCATCAGCTTTCGCTGCTCGATGTGATCTCCCTCGTCGAGCAGGAGGACCGAGTTTCGACCCACGACCGGCTCCAGGATCCGCGCGCCCTCTCCCGGGTGCAAAACCTCCGGCGGCGCCGTGAACATCGCCTTGACGGCCTCGGGGTCGGACAGCATCACGAACGGCGGCGCGGCCAGCAGCCGGATCGTGAATCGCTTTCCGTAGCGCGCCCGGCACCGCTCCAGGAAGCCGATCGGGCGCGTCCACCAGCCCACGGTCTGCACCCAACGGGGCTGGCGTGGGCCGGCCGGCAGAGCTCCGCGCATGGGCCTAGGGTAGTCGGCGCCGGTAGATCATGAAGCCGCCCACCAGCGCCGCGACCAGGACCGCGAAGCCGGCGCCCGCGTAGAGCGTGGTCCCGGCACCCCCGCCGGAGGGGCCCTCGGCCGAGGTGGTCGCGCTCACCGGCGCCCCGGCGAGTCGCTGACCGGCTCCCGCGGCCTGCGGGGACCCGGTCTCGCCCGCCCGTCCCCGGCCCGCCGTCCCCCTCCCGCCTGCTTCGAGCCGGACCGACGGGTGCCCGACCGACCCCCTTCCGGGCGCCCGTTCGTGATCCGGGTCCCCCGGCGTGCCCTCGCCCCTCGCCCGGGCTCGGCGATGGACCTTCGCCCGAGCCACGGCCCGCAGCGGCAGCGCCTTTCGCTCGATCGCGAGCAGCGCCTGCCCCGTGACCCACACCGGGGTTTGATCGCTGGCGGACGAGTAGCGATAGTGCCCATCGCCGACCTGGCGGGCCGCCAGATAGTCGAGCGGCGAGCGCCCACCCTTCCGGGTTGCGCCTGGATCGGCGCCCGCGGCGATGAGGCCCTGGACAGCCCAGGCGGTGGACTGGGAGTTGGAGCCGCCGGACCCCGCCAGGGAAAAGCCTCCGCCGCGGTTCTGGGCCCGGCGCAGGTACGAGACACCCCGTCTCGTCGCCGCACCGTGCCCGGCGGCCGCCGCCAATCCCTGGAGAGCCGCGCCGGTGCTGTCGGGGTCGCTGCCGGCCCCGGCCCGGAACCCCCATCCCCGATCCGCGTTTTGGGCTCCGCGCAACCAGGCGGCGGAGCGACCCTGACCTGACGCCGGAGCACCGGCGGCGCGAAGCGCCAGGATCCCGAACGCGGTCAGGTTCACCTGCCCCTCGAAGGACCCGCTTCGCGACCTTCGCCGGCGCAGCTCGCCGACCAGGTCGCGGCCGCCGAAGCGCCGGGCGCTGACGCCGGCGCCCTCGAGCGCGAGGATGGTTCGCTCGAGGTCCCCGGTCGAGTTGACGCGCTCGAGCTCGGAGCGCAGGTAGGCGATCGGCGAGCGCCCGCCGGCGCGGACGTCGAGCGGGTTGTGCCCGGCGGCCTCGAGGCCGAGCGCGACCCAGCCGGTGATCGCGACGCTGGAGCCGTCGCCAGGCGAGGCGGGAAAGCCGCCATCGGGGTTCTGGACGCGCTCCATCCAGCCCACCGCCGACCCGGCACCGCGGCCCTGCGCCGGGCCGGCCGAGGCGAGCGCCACCGCGATTGCGAGCAACGCCGCCAGCGATGCGCCGGCGAGCACCGGCCGTGGCTGCCCGCGCGAATGCCATTCGAACTCGAACCGGCACCGATAGCGGGAGATCATTCGCACCAGGGCGGGACCCGCCGCCAGCGCGAGGGCGACGTTGCCGGTCACGTGAGCGATGTTGAAGGGAATGCCCCGCGCCGAGATCGCCAGGTAGCGATCGAGTGACTGCTCGCCGCCGTAACCGACCATGACCGAGAAGTCGAGCAGCGCGCCGTAGGCGAGCCCGGCGAGGCCGCAGGCGAGCGCCAGCCCGATCCTGCCCAGCCGGTCCCTGGTCACCGCCGCGAGCGCCGCGCCTCCCAAGCCGACCAGGCCCCAACCGGCCATCTCCCAGGGAGTCCATGGCCCCTGGCCGAGCCACAGGTTGGAGATCGCCGCCGCCAGCGCGCCGACCGCGAATCCGGGCGCCGCGCCGATAGCGTACCCGGTGATCAGGGCGACGTCGGTGGTGGCGACGACGTTCGGGATCGCGGCCAGCACCAGCCGGCCGGCGACCGCAAGCGCGGCCAGGGCCGCGACCAGCGCCACCATCCGGGCCGGCGGGCGGGAGCGCT
This sequence comes from uncultured bacterium, assembly GCA_963811625.1. Taxonomy (GTDB): domain Bacteria; phylum Actinomycetota; class Thermoleophilia; order Solirubrobacterales; family 70-9; genus AC-56. Next base: position 121,532 of record CAWERS010000006.1, read on the forward strand.
CATACCAGGCGAACCCGCCCGCGAGCACGAGCGCCAGCAGCCCGTAGGAGGCGAGCTGCCAGTTCATGCCCGCACCAGGCGCGCTCGCACGAGCTCCGCCCCCGCCGCGGGGGAGATCGTCCCCTCGATCCCCAGGATGCGGGCCACCTCGGTGGCGAAGTACCAGCCGCCGGAGAGCACCTCGGCGGTCGGGCCGTCGGCGATCACGACGCCGTCGCCGAGCAGGACCACGCGATCCGCGAACGAGGCCGCGAACTCCACGTCGTGGGTGGCGACGAGGAGCGCGGCGCCCAGATTCGTGAGCTCGCCCATCCGATCGGCGAGCTCATCCTTGCGGGCTCGGTCCATGCCGCGGGTCGGCTCGTCGAGACAGACGAGCCCCGGGACCGCCCCGGCTTCGTCCCGACCGGCCATCACGATCGCCAGCGCCAGCCGCTGGCGCTCGCCACCGGAGAGGTCCCGTGGGTCGGCGCCGGCCGCCCATCCCAGGTCGACCGCCTCGAGCGCCCGCCGTCCGGCGCTGCCCGGGAGCTCGTCGTGGACCCGCTCGCGCACCAACAAGTCCCCGGGGCTCTGGGCGAGCAGGGCGCAGCCCCGAGGCGTCACCGCCCGGCCGCGAGCCGCACCGGTGATGCCCGCCGCCGTCCGCAGCAGGGTCGTCTTGCCGGCTCCGTTGCGCCCCATCAGCGCCACCCTCTCGCCGGGCTCGATCGCCAATTCGACGCCGCGGAGCACGTCGTGGGCGCCGTCGCCCCGGTCGAGCTCCACCCACAGGTCGCGGGCGTCGAGCGCCACGTCGGCGGTCCGACGGCGCCCGCCGCGAGCCGACCCGTTGCCGGCCGGGGGCGAGGTGATCGCATCCGCCGAGGCGTCGATCCCAGCCCGCCGCAGAGCCGCCGCGCGCCCGCTTCACGCCCACCGGGGGCGAACCGAGTCCCGCCAGGTCGAACAGTCGGGCCGCGGGCGTGGCCAGGGCGCCATCGCTTAGCAGCGCCCACTCCAGGAAGGGCTCCGGGTCGCCGTCGAAGGCGATCCGCCCCGAGGCCATCGCCACCACCCGGTCGGCGGCGGTCAGGCAGCGCTCCAGCCGGTGCTCGGCGAGGACCACCGCCATCCCCCACTCCTCGTTCAGGCGGCGGAGCAGGCCGATCAACTCGTCGCCGGCGACCGGGTCGAGCTGCGAGGTGGGCTCGTCGAGCAGCACCAGCCGCGGTCGTCCGACCAGCGCCGCCGCCAGCGCAACCCGCTGCAGCTCACCGCCGGAAAGGGTGTCGACCGTTCGATCGAGGAGCTGCGGGATCGCCAGCGCGAGCGCCACCTCCTCGACCGCCCGCGCGCGACTCGCCGCCGAGGAGCCCCGCATCTCCAGCGGCAACTCGAGCTCCGCCCGCACCGTCGTCGAGACGACCTGGGTCTCGGGGTCCTGGGCGACCATGCCGACCACGCCGCCGAGCTCGGCCGGGCCATGCTCGCGAACGTCCAGCCCCGCGACCTCGACCTCCCCGGCAACCTCGCCTCCGTGGTAATGCGGCGCCAGCCCGCACAGGAAGCGCAGCAGGGTGGTCTTGCCCGAACCGGAGCGCCCCGCGACCACCACCATCTCCCCCGGCTCGATCTCCAAGTCGACCTCGTGAAGGCAGCCCGCCTCGGCGCCGGGGTAGCGATAGTCGAGGGCCTCGACCCGGACCAGGGGCTCGCTCACCGGCGACGCCTCCGGGCCAGGGTCGCGAATGGGAACGCCGCCACCAGCGGGATCGAGGCCGCAAGCACCAGGGTCGCCGGGTCGATGTCCATCTCGACCAACGGGTAGGCGTCGAAGGACCCCAGCCCGGCGGCCCGGCCGATGAGCCCGGTCGCGATGATCACCAGGCCGGCGGCCAGGAAGCGGCGATCGTGGCGGGAGCGGTGCGCCGAGCGGGGCGAGCGGGGGGCGCCGTGCGCGTAGCCTCGAAGCTCCAGCGTCGCGGCCACGTCCACCGCGCGATCGAGCGAGCCCGCGACCAGCCGCCGGGCGAGGGCGGCGCGGCCAACGGGCGCGGCTCCGGGGCCGCGAAGCGCGGCGGCGTCCGCGAGGCGAACGTGATCGGCGGCGGCCAGCGGAACCAGGCGGGTGATCAAAGTCGCGGTCAGGGCCGAGCGACGAGCCACCGGGCGCAGGAGCCGGAGCACGCGGTCGGGATCGACGCTGGCACAGTGGACCGCGAACGCCATCATCACCACCACGATCCGCACGGCGAGCACCCCCCCTTCGGCGAGCGCCTCGGCGCTGACGCTGGTAGAGCCCAGCAGCGGCAACCAGAGCCCATGGACGATCACGGTGTCCCCGCGTTGCGAGACCAGGCCGTTGATTGCGATCACGAACACCCCCAGCGTCGCGCCCCAGCGGGCGGCCGCTCGCAGCGCCCGACCCGCCTTGGCCGCGATCCCGGCGACGATCACCCCGGCCGCCGAGCCGGCCAGCAGGACCGGGTTGGCGAAGGCGAATGCGACCACGGCGAACGAGCCCAGGTAGACGCTGGCCGCGAGGGCGCCGGCATCGCCAAGCCGGGTGCGCCGGGGGACGTAGGCGAGCGGGGATCTCATTCGACCCGGCCTCCCGCGCAACCCTCGCCAACTTCGCCGCTCGCATCCACCGGAACCCCCAGCGGGACGGCGCCGGCGGGCGCCGCGACCGCGTAGCGACCACGCAGGTCGCCTGAATCGAGCGTGTCCGCCGCCCGCTCGACGCCGGCCGGATCCGTGCCGGTGACCAGCCAGGTCGCGCCCTCCCCGTCGGGGGCCTCGACCGCCGCCACCAGCCCGGCGCCGACTCGGTACGCGCATCTGCGCTCTGCGCGCGGGCTCTCCACCACCAGCTCGTAGCGCCCACGGCCGGCGGGCTCGAAGCCGGCGAAGACCCCGCTCGCGGCCGGGCCGTCAAGCGAGGCGGCCGGGTCCCCCCGGAGCGCCCGCCACGGGCCCACGAGCACGCGCAGCGAACGCCCGGAGCGCGTGGGGGCGGAGCCGCCGGGGTCGACTCCGGCCTCGGCGCCGGCCGCGGTCAGGCGCTCCGAGACGGTGCTGCAGGCAGGGCGAGCGCCGGCGCACTCGACCCTGATCGGAAGACGGTGGTCGGGAGCGCTCGACGCCTGGGCGAACGGCTCCGGCCAGGAGCCGACCACCGCCGGCACCCGCATCGCGTCGCTCCAGTCCCGGTAGTCCCACCAAATCCGATCGCCGCCCCGCACGGTGACCTCCGCGGCGCCGCGATCGGACTCGACCCCGTTCAGGTAGAAGAACCAGTCGGATCGCCGGCCCGCGTCCTCACCCCCGGAGATTCCATCGATCGATTGGACGAAGCCGCCTCCGTACCGGGTCGTGATCTCGGCTTCGCGATCGAGCATCCGGATCACCGTCTCGGACTCGGGCGGATCGTCCTCGGCGGCCTCGACCAGCGTCCGGGAGCCGTAGTCCCGGGTGACGGTCAGGGTCGCCGTGCCCTTCGATGAGTCACCGGGGCCGAAGCCGCAGCCCGCGGCGGCGACGCAGCTCAACGCCGCCGCCGCCAGGCCGCGGCCGAACCTCACTTTCTGATCACCTGCTCGCAGTTGGCCCCGATCTGGTTGTCGTGGTCGCCGGCGGCGACGATCACCCGATCGCCGCCCGGGCCGCATCCGACCCGGTCGCGGCCACCGTCACGCAGGTCGATCCGATCGCCGCCCTTTCGGGCCCGGATCGAGTCCCAGCCGCGGGTTGCGACGATCTCGTCGGCGGCGTTGCTGCCGAGGATTCGCTTGCCGTGCGCGCTCGGACAGGTCGATTGATCGACCGCCACGCAGACGTCGACGTGGTTCGACGGGATCGCCGGCGATTCGCTCGCCCGCAAGGCGTGGGTCCCGGCCGAGGCGGTGACCATCGCGTGCCCGGCGGAGTTGGTGGGCGCTGAGGCGCCGGTCACCGATGCCCCGACGGCCGGGTGGCGGGTCCCGTTGTCGGCATAGGAATGGACGGTGACCTGGAAGGGCACCCGCGGCCGGACCCGGGCTGGGGCTTGGAGAACGAGCTCGCGCGGTGGCGGATAGCTGGGGGTCCGGTACCAGAGGATGTCGTCACCCTGGCGGACCTTGAGCTGGCTGCCGGAGACCTGCGCCCCGACGTGGTTTCGCTTCACGTACCAGAAGCTGGACCCCTGCGCCGCATAGCCTCCGATCCCGCAGACGCCGAGGCCGAACCCCTGGTCGGCGAACGCGTCGGTGATCGACAGCGGACGGAGACCGGGGGCGCTTGCCAGCGCGTCCCGTACCGCACCGAGCGCCGTCGGGCTTGCGAGCCTGACCCGATCGCCGCTGCCACCGGTCCCCTCGCCGAAGCACTCGGCGTGCGGATCGGTGTTGATGGTCACGGCGCCGGTGTACTGGCGGAACTCGGCCAGCGTTCGACCGCCGGTGTTGACGACCCGAAGGTCGACGCCCCTGGTCTCGGCCGGGGCTGGGCTCGACGACAACGACAACGAAACGACGAAGGCCGCGGCGGCAACTCCGCCGAGCCGGAATCCAGGTATGACCATTCTGAGCCACCCTTTCCTCGAGGGTCGATTTGGCTGGCCGGCGGACAGGTCTCCTGGCTTCCGGGATCGACGCCGCGCCTTCCCGGAGACGCTTGGGGCGTCCCCAGTGGCTCGACTCGCGTCGTGCGGCGTCGCGTTACCCGGTCACAGTGGCGGGACCGCGCCGGCTTCGCACCGGACTTCCCTTGACCACCGACCGTATGTACGGCGCCAGTCTATCCGGGCCGCCGGGAAAGGGGCTGGGTACAGGCGCGCTTCAGCGGCCCGATGGAGCAACCGCGAACGGGACGACTGTCCTCCTACCCAGCCCAACCGCCCGACGCCGGGCTCGCGCGGAGTTGCTAACCCCGCTCCTCGACCTTGCGCTGGAGCTCCTCGACCACCTCGGGCATGGACTTGCGCATCCGCGACAGCTCCCAGTGCTCGATCTTGATCACCCTGAGCCGCGAAGTGGCGGTCACCGTCGCCGAGCGCTCCTGCTTCTCCAGCAGCCCCTGCTCGCCGAAGACGTCGCCGGGGCCCAGCTCGGCCAGCCTCTCGCCGTCGCGCTCGACGCTCGCGGTTCCCTCCTCGATCGCGAAGAAGTGGTTCGAGTAACCGCCCTCCTTCACCACCACCTCGCCCTCCGCGAACTCGTCGGTGGTCGCAAATGGGGCGATCTTCCCGAGCTGCTCGTCGGAAACGTCGGCGAACAGCGGGATGGTCTTCAGCAGGCTGACGTCCACGGCTCCTCCCGGTTGGTGAGCACGGAACCTAACCGATGCGCGCCCACGCCGCCACCGTCGGGCGGCGTCCGGGTCGTCGTCTTGCGACCGCCTTCAAGCGAGCCCGGTGGCTACTGGCTCTCGGCCTGGACGTCGAGGCTGAAGCGAACCTCGTCGTCGACGATGTCCGCGTCGAGCAGCTTGTCGTCAAGCAACTCGGCAGCCGCGGGGTCGACGAAGACTCGCTCCTCGTCGAGCACCTCGTCCCCCTCCTGGGGGGCCGCCACCACGGAGAGCCGGAGATCGGTTCGCGGCGTCTCACCGTCGACCTCGGTGTTGAGCTCCTGCGTGATCCTGAGCCCCGCGCCCTCGGGCAATCCCGGCGAGCCGACGATGCTCTTGATCGCGGCGGCGGCATCCTCGGTGATCGCAAGCACGGCTCAGTCCTGGTTCCAGTCGGACAACCCACCCGACCCTAGCTCAAACCGGCCCGCCGGTCGGTGCTGCACCGGAGACCGCCATCGCTGGGGCAGAGCCCGCGCGGTCGATCCGCGAGCCGGGGCCGATCCCGATAGGCTCGCCCCGGCAGCAGTTCACGACCGAGGAGAGTCGCTCATGTCCCCTGCAAAGAAAACCGCAACCCGTCGTCGAGCCGCGGCTCGCAAGCCCCCGGCCCGCAAGGAGCCCGCCGCGGTCCGGCGCCTCAACAAGTCGCTCGATGGCGCGCAGGATGCGCTAGCGGCACTCCGCAAGGACGTGAGCAGGGATGTCAGCGCCGGCGCCCGCGGGCTGTACAAGGACGTGGAGAAGTTCGTCAAGGGCGCGCGACGCGACAGCCGCAAGCTCGGCTCCGCCCTGCAGCGCGACCTCACCCAGGCGCAGAAGCGCCTCGCGCCGGGGGCCCGCTCGAAGGCCCCGGCGCGCAAGGCCCCGGCCCGCAAGACCGCGGGGCGAAAGACCGCGGCCCGCAAGACCGCGGGGCGAAAGACCGCGGGGCGCAAGACCGCGAGGCGGTAAGACCTCGGCTCGCTCGACCACCCGGCGGACAGCCTCGCGAAGCGCCGGCAGGACGCGCCGCTCCTAGCCTTCGCCTCCCGCCGACACGACCAGCGACTCGCCCGCGCTCAGAACCCTGATCTCGACCTCGGGCGCAATCCGCGCCGCCTCGCGGGCGAAGCGTTCTCCGGCATCGGTCGTCAGCCAGGGCCAAAGCCTCGGAGCGCCGACGGGGGTGTACGTGCCCCAATGGATCGGCACCGCAACCCGCGGGCGCAGCATGCGCAGTGACTCCGCGGCCGTGACCGGATCGAGATGGCCGGGGCCCAGGCGAGGCCCCCATCCCCAGACGGGCAGCAGCGCCAGATCGAGGCCCTCGTCGATCGCCCGCATCTCCTCGAACAGCTCCGTGTCGCCGGCGAAGTAGATCCGGGCGCCGGCTTCGATCACGTAGCCGATCGCGCCCGACTTCCCGGCCCCGGGGCGACCGCCGCTTCCATGCCTGGCGGGAACCGCCCGCACCCGGAGGTCGCCGAGCGGGAGGCTGTCGCCGGGGCTCATCTCGACCACCTCGGCGAACCCGCGCCGCTCGAGGAACCGCCGCGACCCCGGCGGGGCGACGATCGGGGTCCCCGCTCGGAGCCTTCGCAGCGAGCGAAGGTCGAGATGGTCGTGGTGAAGGTGGGAGATCAGCACCGCGTCGGGCCTTTCGGCGGGGCCGATGGGCGTCAGGGGAGAGCGACGTCGCAGCAGCCCGAACAGGTGACCCCGGAGCAGTGGATCGGTGAGCAGGCAGGTGCCCGCCGCCTCGATCGCCACGGTCGAGTGGCCGAGATAGGTGATCCTCGCCCCCGGATCGCCTTCCCGCGTGTCCGCCATCGGCCCAGCGTAGTGCCCGGGTAGGGTGAGCCGATGGAAGCTGCGCCGGTCCAGACCGAGCCCCGCCGGCCGGCGACGATCGGCCCCCGGCTGCTGCGGATCGTGCTCTGGACGGCGGGCGTGGCGGCGTTGATCGGCGTCCTGGAGTTGATCGGCGTGCCGGTCGCCGACTGGATTCGCTCGCTGTTCAAGAAGGTGGCCGAGGTTCCCCCGTGGGCGATCGGCGCAGGCGTGCTGCTGGAGACGCTCCAGACGACCCTGGCGGCCCTGGTCTGGCTGGCGATCCTGCGCGCTGCCTTCCCCCGGGCGCAGGTTCCGTTCCGCCTCGTGCTCGCGTCCTACGCGACCGCGGTGGCGCTGAACGACTTCCTCCCCGCCAACCTCGGCACCTGGGTGATGCTGGTGATGCTGGCGACGTTGATCGCGGGAGCCACGTTCGCCGCCGTGCTCTCGGGGCTGGTGGTGGAGAAGATCCCGTTCTCGATCCTCAACGTCGCCCTCTACCTCTACCTGTTCCTGACGGTCAGCGGATCGTTCTCGATCAAGCTCGGCTTCGTCTCCGACCACTCAGCGCTGCTGGTCATCATCCTGGGCGGCGGAATCGTGCTGCTGGTGCTCTTGGCCCGGATCTTCTGGAGACGCTTGGCCAAGCTGCGAGCCCAGCTCGCCACCGGCGGGGCGATCCTTCGCCGACCGCGAACCGCGCTTGTCCGCCTCGGGCTGCCAGCGCTGGGGAGCTTCCTGGCGCGGCTCGGGATCATCGCGGTCTTCCTCGGCGCCTACGGGATCCCGGTCAGCTTCCACACGGTGGCCTCGGTGAGCGCATCGAACTCGGTCTCGAACAGCGTCTCGGTCACCCCCGGGGGCGTCGGGGTGACCCAGGCGATGAACACCGCCGCGCTCGCCGACTCGACCAGCACCGCCACCGCGACGGCGTACTCGGTGGCCCAGCAGCTGATCGTCTCGGCCTGGGACGTGATCTTCGCGGTGGTCCTCGTTTCCTGGGTCTTCGGCTGGTCGGGAGGCCGCGAGCTGGTGCAATCCTCCTATGGGGAGGCGAAGGTGAAGAGCCGCGACCTGAAGCACCAGCGCAGCTCTCGCCGTCGCGCCGAGGTTCCCGAGCCGTGAGCTTGGCGGCCCAAAAGGAGGGACTCGGCTGGCAACCGACCAAGCCGAAGCTGCGCCCGACGCGGCTCGCCGTCTCCTGGCTGGTGGCGACCGCCGCCGTCTACGTGGCGGCGGCGATCGTCCCGGGGATCAGCCTGGTCGGTGTCGGGGGCGCATTCCTGGTTGCCGCGGTGATCGCCGCCTTCAACGCCATCCTGCCGCCGCTGGTGGCCGCGCTTCGGCTGCCCTTCGCGCTCCTCTCCGGCTTCCTGGCGATCCTCGTCGTCGATGCGTCGCGCTGCGCGTCGCCCACGAGGTGCTGCCGGAGGTGATCGGCGTCGACGAGTTCGGCAGCGCGCTGCTCGCGGCGCTGGTGATCGCCGCCGTCTCGCTCGCCCTGCACGTGGTCACAGGCACCAACGACGATGACGAGTACGCGCTTCGGGTGATCCGCCGGGTGGCGCGCCGGCAGGGGGCCGCGGCACCCACCGACGTCCCCGGGATCATCTTCCTCGAGATCGACGGGCTCGCGCTGCCGGTGCTGCGCCACGCGATGCGCGATGGAAGCGCGCCGACCATGGCCCGATGGGTCGCCGAGGGCGGCTACCGGCTGGCCGAGTGGGAGCCGGACCTCTCCTCGCAGACCGGCGCCAGCCAGGCCGGGATCCTGCTCGGCTCGAACGAGGACATCCCGGCGTTCCGCTGGGTGGAGAAGGAGACCGGCAGGCTGATCGCCTGCTCGGCGCCGGCCGACTGCGCAGAGATCGAGCGACGGCACTCCAGCGGGGTCGGCCTGCTGAGGGACGGCGGCGCCAGTCGCGGGAACCTGCTCTCGGGAGAGGCGGACGAGGTCATCCTCACGGTCAGCCGCATGGACGCCGAGCGAGGCGCGAACCCCGGATACCGAGCGTTCTTCGCCAACGGCTTCAACGTCACCCGGGCCTTGGTCCTGTTCGGGTGGGAGGTCGCGCTCGAGTTGACGGCCGCGATCCGGGCGGCAAGGCGCGACGTGCGGCCACGCGGGCACAGAGGGGGCATCTACCCCCTACTCAGAGCGACGATGTGCGTGCTGGTCCGCGACCTGATCACCTACGGCGTCCTCACCGACATGATGTTCGGGCGCCCAGCGGTCTACGCCACCTTCTCCAGCTACGATGAGGTCGCTCACCATTCGGGGCTGGAGCGGGCCGACACGATGGAGGCCCTGCGCAAGCTCGACCAGCAGTTCGGCCGCATCGAGCGGGCGCGTCGATACGCCCGACGTCCCTACGAGATCGTGGTGCTCTCCGATCACGGCCAGACCCAGGGCGCCACCTTCAAGCAGCGAAACGGCTACGGGCTCGACGAGCTGGTCGAGGGATCCCTGTCCGATGGGCAGGTGGCGGGGATCGCCGGCGGAGACGAGCAGCGCGCGATGGCCGGACACGCCGTCGAGGAGGCGACCGGGAGGGCCTCCAAGCGCCCCAAGAACGACGTCTCCGATCGCCAGGTGGTGGTTCTCGGATCGGGCAACCTCGGGCTGGTCTACCTGATGGAGCAACCGCGTCGCCTGACCCTCGAGGAGCTCGAGCGAGCGGCATCCGAAGCTGGTCCCAGCGCTTTGCGAGCACCCCCACATCGGCTGGATCCTGGTCCGCTCGACCGAGCACGGCCCGGTAGCGCTCGGGGCCGATGGAGTCGCGCTACCTGGCCGACCAAAGGGTGGAGGGAGAGGATCCGCTGGCCCCCTTCGGGCCCGGCGCGGCGGGCCACCTGCTGCGCACCGACGGCTTCGCCCACGCGCCCGACATCCTGGTCGGCAGCTTCTACGATCCCGAGCTCGACGAGGGCTGTGCGTTCGAGGAGCTGATCTCCTTCCACGGCGGGCTCGGAGGGCCCCAGACGCGGCCCTTCATCCTCCACCCGGCGGAGCTCCAGGTTCCGCCGGGCCCGATCGTCGGCGCAGCCGCGGTCCACGCGCTGCTGTCGGAGTGGCGCCGCGCCCTCGAGGGCGAGAGCCGGGCTGCCGCCGTCAGCTGACCGGCTGGGGCGTGAACCGCACCGGAAGCGTCTTCAGCTGATTCACGAACATCGAGCGCGCCTGCGCCGGCTCGCCGGCCGGCTCGATGTCGGGAAAGCGGCGGAGGGTCTCGGCGAGCAGGGTCCTGAGCTCGAGCCGGGCGAGAGCGGCGCCGAGGCAGAAGTGGCGCCCACCGGCCCCGAACGCCTGATGGTCGGGGTTGCGGGTTACGTCGAGCCGCTGGGGATGGTCATAGACGGAGTCGTCGCGGTTGCTGGAGACATACCAGAGCAGCACCTTGTCCCCCTCGTGGATGGCCTCGCCGTGAAGCTCCGTGTCGCGAGTCGCGGTGCGCCGGAAGTGGGCGAACGCGGGATACATCCGCGCCAGCTCCTCGACCGCGCTCTCGACCAGCGAGGGGTCGTCGAGCAGCAGCCGCATCTGCTCACGGTCGTCCATCAAGGCCCGCATCCCGCTCGTGAACACGGCCCTGGTGCTGTCGTTGCCGGCGGCGCCGAGCAGGCCGATGCCCATGTAGATCTCGGAGTCGGTCAGCCTCTCGCCGTCGACCTCGGCATGGACGAGGATGCTGATCAGATCGTCGCCGGGGCTCTCGCGCCGCTCGGCGATCGTCTCCATGGTCTCGTTCCAGGTCCGGGTCAGCATCTCCGCCAGCGCCTCGTCGCTCGGGCGCAGGTCCTGGTCCCCGAACCCCAACGCCATGTTGGTGTCCTCCATGTGGCGGCGGTCGTCCTCCTCGGGGGTGCCCAGGAAGGAGCCGATCACCCGGGAAACGACCGGCCCGGCGACCTCGGTGACCAGGTCGCACTCGCCGCGCTCGGCGACCCGGTCCAGCGTCCGGTTGACGATCCCGCGGATCCTGTCGGCGTGCTCCGCGATCCGCTTCGGGGTGAAGCCGCGCTGGAACAGCGCCTTGAGCCGGTCGTGGCGGGGCGGGTCCATCGAGATCATCTGCTGGCGCTGCGCCTCGAGCGGGATCCCGAAGTCGTCGAGGACGAGGACTCCCCCGACCTCGGAGGAGTAGGTCCTGTGGTCGAGGCTGACCTCGCGCACGTCGGCGGCGCGGGTGATCGACCAAAAGCCCCCCTCCTTCGGGTGGGCGGCCAGCGGGCTCCAGTGAACGGGAGCCTCCTGGCGAAGCCGGGCGAACAGGTCGTGCGGAGGGCCGTCAGCCCACAGCTCGAGGTCGCCGACGTCGACTTGCTCGAGATCCTGCTCGGCGATCGCGGTCACTGGCGGCCCTCCTTCGGAAGCTTTCCGTGCGATCGGTAATACTACAGGTGTAGTGGAGACCGCGCAACCGGAGCTCGGCGACCGTCGCGCCGCGATCGCGCAGGCGGCGCTTGAGGTGCTGGAGGCTGGGGGCGGCCGCGGGCTCACCCACCGGGCGGTCGACCGGCGGGCCGGCCTGGTGGAGGGCTCGACCAGCAACTACTTCCCCACTCGCGAGGCGCTCCTGACCGCGACCCTGCGGCGGCTGGTCGAGCTCGAGCGACCGACGGTCCAAGCGCTCGAGGACCTCGCCCCCGGCGGCCCCTACGAGCCTCGCCGCGCGGCGCGGCTGGTCGCCGACCATCTCCAGACCTGGCTCGATCCGGAGCGCCGGGGCCTGACCGTGGCCCGCTACGAGCTGATCCTCGAGGCCCGACGCCGCCCCGAGTTCCAGCTCGCCCTGAACGAGGTCAGGCGCGAGTACCGGCTGCTCGTCGAGCAGCTGCTCCCGGCGGCCGGCTGCCGCGACCCGCACGCGCACGCCCCACACCTGCTCACCCTCCTCGACGGCCTGATGGTCAACCAGGTGTTCGAGCCCGCCACCTCGCTCTCCCATGCGGAGGTCGTGGACCTCCTGGAACGACACTTCGCCTCCTGCTGATCTGTGGGCCACTCGACGATCACCCTCGCTGGCTCATAGGATCAGCAACGCAGTCTCGGTGAAAGGAGGCCGGATGGCCGGACGCTTCGAAGCGACGATCGTGATCGACCGCCCGATCGAGAACGTGTTCGAGTTCCTCGCCGATGGCGAGAACGACAAGAAGTTCAGCTCCCGGATCATCGAGATCGAGAAGACCACCGAGGGTCCACCCGGGGTGGGCACCGTCTACGCGAGCACCGCCAAGGACGCGGGGGTGAAGATGAAGCACGAGTTCGAGCTGACCCAGTTCGAGCCGCCGACCCGGATCCGATGGGGGGGCGCGGGGTCGGGGTGCTGCTGCAGGGCCTGGCGCTGCGCTCCGCCCGCAAGGGCGCGAACGCCTTCGTCGAGGCGATCAAAACCGCGGTCGAGGCGGGCTGAGCCTCGGATGGACGAGCACGGCCCCGGCATCGAGGAGGCCTCTGGGGCGGCGGCGTGGATCGCGGAGTCACCGCTGTTTCGTCGCGCGTACATCCTCGCCGCCGCCGCTCATTCCGGCCAGAGCCGGCCCAGTGACGGTGCGCCATTCCTCGCTCACGTGGTCGAGGTGGCGACCCTGCTCCACGAGGCCGGGTTCGACGACGAGCTGGTGGCGGCCGGGCTCCTGCACGACGCCGTCGAGCGGGGGACGCTCGCCGAGCAACGACTGCGCGCGGAGATGGGCGATGCGATCTGGTCGCTGGTGCTGGCGGTGACCGAGGACGCGACGATCGAGTCCTTCGCCGAGCGCAAGGAGGGGCTTCGCGAACAGGTCAGGGCGGCCGGTGAGCAGGCGATCACGATCTTCGCCGCCGACAAGCTGTCCGACATTCGGGGACTGCGACGCGGCATCGACCGGTTCGGCGACGCGCTCCCGGCCCGAATCGGCACCACCGTGGACGGGATGGCGGGCCACTACCGAGAGTCGGTGGAGATGATCGAGGTCAACCAGCCCGATTCCACCTTCGTGCCGGCCCTGCTCGCCGAGCTCGCCGAGCTGCGACAGGCGCGCCCGCCCGCCCGCCTGTAGTCGGCTCAGCCGGGCTGCGGGCTAGGGCGCTCGCGCGACCACCAGCGCCGACGGCCCTGGGGCTGCTCGGCGGCCTCCTCCCTGCGCACCAGGAGGTCGAAGTAGAGCAGCGTCCGACCGATGGCGACGTAGGGAGCCAGGAGCGCGAATACGAGCGAGCCGATGATGTTGATCCAGGTGAGCGAGAGGTTGGCGAAGATCAGCGCGAAGCCGAGCACCGGGCCGGCGGCGACGCTGAGCAGCCAGAAGAACCCGGCGATCCGCAGGGTCCGCCACCAGTGGCCGCGCACCGTCCGCGAGCTGCCCCGGAACGCCTCGCGGATCGACCTGTCCTCGAACAGGATCTCCTGCTGGACGAACTGCCACTCGATGTACTTCCAGATCGCGATCGGGATCCCGATCACGGTCAGCGCGAGCAGCACAACCGCCGCGGAGGCCAGCAGCTGTCCGCCGATCAGGCGCCAGAAGCGCGCGAACATCTCCCGGTACGCGAGCACGAATCCGGCCCGCTGACCCCGCTCGAGGTCACGCACGAACGCGATCACCGCGCCGGCCGCCGCGGCGAACCCCAGGGAGCGCCCGACGGAGGGGAGCGAAATCGAGATCCCGGTGTCCACCGAGCCGGTGATCAGCGAGATCAAGGCGGCAACGCCCACGATCGCGCCGACGATCAGGATCGTGCTCAGCCCCATGGCGACGAGGGTCGGCCAGTGGCGCCCGTACAGCTGTCTCGCGGCGCGGACCAGTTGGCCGAACGCGCGCTGTTGGCGCAGGCGGGTGAGGTCGACCGGCGTCCAGCGGGTGAGCCCGATCGGGACCGCGACCAGCAGCACCAGGATGACGCCGATCAGGATCGCGCCGAGCCGGGTCCGGGCCTCGAGGTTGACGAAGTTGGAGGCCTCGGCCACGGCGCCACAGAAGGCCTGGGTCACCGCCGGTCCGAGGACCAGCCCCCCGGGGAGCTTCGGGCTCGCGGAGCGGATCCCGTCCATCCACGTGAACGGCTTTCGCCACTGGCCCTTGGTGGTGGGCCCGGTCGGCCCGTTGTTGTAGCTCTTCTCCTTCTCGCCCCAGTGGCCCTCGTAGGTGAGCCACTGGAAACGGCTGCCGGGGGGCGGATCGGTCGGGATCAGCACCGGCTTGGGAGCCACGCGTCGGAGGGGCTCGGAGGTGTTGTCGCAGCCGAGGCCCGAGCCGCCCTGCCCGTTCTCGACGTAGACCGCCGAGTCGAAGAAGGTGGCATGCGATCCGGCGGCCGGATACACGATCGGATGGGTCCCCGTCTTCTCGACCTTGTCGTCGTCCCACCCGCCCTTCTCGCCGCCGCCGTGCTGAAACAGGGCGATCTCGTACGGTCCGGACGCCAGCGCCTCCCTGGCGGTGTTCGCGTCGAAGGCGATCTGCATCCCCTCCCAGTCGCCCTCGTGGATGTCGTTGAACTGGTTGAAGTAGTAGAAGAACCAGTACTGGACCACCAGCCCGGCGTGGCCCCGCTGCCTCGCGATGTGGGCGTAGGTGATCGGCGGGGCGTTGCCGGCGGCCTTCAGCGCCGCGAAGTCCCTGGCATACGTGCATTTCGGGTTCAGCGGATCGCCCGGCAGGTCGAGGTGCCAGCGGCCGCCGAGCCCGGCGATGTCGGCGGCGCTCGGAGCCGGCCTGACGATCGCCGGCTCGCCCTCGTCGGCGGGGCGAGTCAGGTTCACGCGCGGGTTCCCGAGGACCGTGTTCACGGTCGTGGGCTCGTACTGCTCCTCGCTCGTGTCGCAGGGCGGGTGCTCCTGCGCCCGCAACATCACGATCGGCGCGTACGTGCTGACGAGCTGCTGCCGGGGACTCTGGGCGGCCCCGGCCGCCGGCGCCGCGAGCGACACGATCGCCGCGGCGGCGAGAACTGTCCCCAACCGGCGCGGCCGGCGATTCACGCGCCGACCGTACCAGGCCGTCCGGGTTCGGGCGGGCGGCGGGTCAGTCGGTCTCTGGTAGGCGATGGGGGTCGAAGGCCATCGGCTGCTCGTGCCACTCGCCCGGCAGCGCGACCTCCACCTCCAGCGGACGGCTCGGCGGCTCGGGGTCGCGGTGAACTCCGCTCTTCGCCAGCCAGGAAGCCAGGTAGCGACCGCTGACCTTGTCCGGAGGCCACCACAGGTAGTCGAGGGAGGCCGAGCCCTCGCCCTCGCCTCCGGTCAGGGAATGGCTGAGGCTGAGCGATTCCTCCCCCGTGAGCAGCATGCCCCGCAGCACCGGGTGGAAGGGCTGGGGATCGAGGTCGGCGCCGAAGCGCGCTGCGATCTGTTCGGCGGCGGCGTCCGCCTGCTGGGTCGCCAACCCGCCCTGCTTGATCGGGAAGGTGGTTCCATCGCCGGCCGCGTACACGTCCTCGACCCCCTTCACCCGGGTGCGATCGTCGATCGGGATGAACCCGTGCTCGTCTCGAGGGAGGCCGGGAATCCCGGGCCCTTCGAGCGCCGGCAAGGCAATCACCTCGGTGGCCTCGAGTGGCTCGTCGCCCGGGGTCAGGATCAGGCGCCCATCGGCAGCCTCGTGGACGCGGACGCCGGTCCGAACCTCGATCCCGCGGACACGGAGCAGCTCCGAGACCGCCGCCGTGGCGACGCTGCCGAAGATCACCAGCGGCTCTGCCTCCGGGGTGAACACCGTGCAGGCGAGCTCGGCCAGTCCGAGCTCAGTGGCTCGGCGGCGGGTCATCAGGGCCAGCTCGTAGATCGGAAGCGGCCAGGTGCTGCTCGGCGGCACCACGAACGCGAGGCTGCGCTCGGAGCCGGGCTCGGCGGCGGCATCGTCGACCAAGGCCGCGAGTCGCCGCCGATCCTGCGGCGTGCGGAAGGTGAGGCACCCGCCGAACGGCGCCACCGCCTTGCCGCCGACCGCGATCACGGCGACGTCATAGGGGAGCCGTGATCCGTCGTCGAGCTCGATCAGATGGTGGTCGGGCAACACCCGCGCGACCCCCTGTTGCACGAACCGGGCGCCGAGCTCCTCGGCGGCCGGGGCGAGCGCCCGGTGCTGGGGCGGCTCGGACGAGAAGGGCTCCTCGACCGCGAGTGGCTTGTAGGAGAAGTCGGGGTCGGGCGCGACCATCGTGATCGCAACCCTGTCGCCGGCCAGGTCGTGCAGTGCGAGCAGGGCCTCGAGCCCGGCGATCCCGCCGCCGGCGATCAGGACCTGTGGCCGTTGCGCGCTCACGGTGCCAGCTTAGGCATGCCATCGTAGGCGCGTCGACCAGCCGCTGGGAGAAACGGACGTGGCCGTGGTCGGGGCCGGCGCCGCCGGCCTCTACGTCGCCCTGCGGGCGGCGGAGGCCGGCCGCCGGGTGGTGCTGGTTTCGCGGAAGCGACTTGCCGAGACGGTCAGCCAGAGCGCCAGCTACCAGGCGCAGGGTGGGCTGGCGGCGGCGCTCGCCCCCGGCGACTCGCCCGACCGCCACATCCGCGACACCCTCGACGCCGGGCGCGGCCTGTGTCGCCCGACGGCCGTGGAGACGCTCGCCCATGAGGCTCCGCAGGCGGTCGCCGAGCTGGTCGGCCGGGGCGTCGGCTTCGACACCGGGCCTGACGGGGAGCTGGCGCTGGCCTTGGAGGGAGGCCACTCGGCCAGGAGGGTCGTGCACGCCGGCGGCAGCACCACCGGCAGGGCGCTCACCGACCGCCTGATCGAGCTGGTATCGGCGGAGTCGCGCATCCGGGTGATCGAAAGCAGCTCGGTCGTGGCCCTGTGGGGCGACGGGAGCCGCTGCGCGGGGGTGATCACGCAGAATGGCCCCCTGGGGGCATCGGCGACCGTGCTGGCCACCGGTGGTGGCGCCGCGCTCTGGAGCCGGACCACCAACCCCTGGGGCGCGATCGGAGCGGGGGCGGTTCTCGCTCACGCCGCCGGAGCGGACCTGGCCGACCTGGAGTTCTGCCAGTTTCACCCCACGGCGCTGGCGCTGGCCGGGAAGCACGACGCCACCCTGTTGACCGAGGCGCTTCGGGGCGAGGGAGCGGTGCTTCTGGATCGCTCCGGCCGGCGCTTCACCGACGAGCTCGCCCCGCGGGATGAGGTCACCTCGGCGATCCTCGATCGGATCAGCGCGGACCGCGCCGACCACGTCCTGCTCGACCTTCGCTCGATCCCTTCGGAGCGCTTTCCGAACGTCTTCGCCGCCTGCCGCGAGGCGGGGCTCGATCCCGAGCGGGAGCCCGTCCCCGTCGCCCCCGCCGCGCACTACCTGATGGGCGGAATCGTCTGCGACCTGCACGGGCGGACCACGCTCGGGGGCCTCTACGCGGTCGGCGAGTGCGCGTGCACCGGGGTCCACGGAGCCAACCGCCTGGCGTCGAACTCGCTCACCGAGTGCTTCGTGTTCGGCGCCCGGGCGGCCGCGGCCGCCGCGGCCGAGCCGCCTCCTCGGAACGACGTACCCGTTCCGGCCTGGCGCTTCGACCCCCCGACCGCCGCCACGCGGGAGGCGATGTGGCGGCTGGCCGGGCCCCGGCGGTCACCCGGGGAGCTCAACCAGTTGCTCCAGGAGCCGTATCCGCTGGCCCGATTGATCGCCCGCGCCGCCGTCGTCAGGGAGGAGTCTCGAGGGCCCCACCGGCGCTTGGACCATCCCGAACGCGACCCCTCCCTGGACGGGATCCACATGGTGATCGAAGCGGACGAGGGACACCGCCGCGAGCGCTGGTCCTAGGCCCACGCTGCCCTGCGGGGCCGCCCACCCCGCCTGGCCGCCTAGCGCGATCGAAGCGCGCGCACGACTCGTCCGGCGACCCGCAGGGGGCGGGTCACCCGCCAGCTCAGCGAGCCCTCGTAGGCGGCGCGGTCGGTGAACTCGATCTCACGCCGGATCTGCTCGAGATTGTGGCGAAGGGCGGCGAACTCGCGCGGGTCGTCCTCGGGGGCGAGGAGCTCCTCGGCCGTCAGCTCGACCTCCCTCCTTCGCATCAGCGCCCAGGTCTGCCCCTGGAAACGGGGCTCGACCTCGAGCATCTCGAAGGCCCGGCCCCAGTGGGCGCGCACCCACCAGTCCGACATCAGCACCACCGGCCCTCCCCGATCCCAGGGGTTGTCGTGGCGCAGGACGTTCATCCCCACCCGGTCTTCATCCCATGGCTCGCCGGCGAGCTCCCGAGAGCTCCAGCGGCCCATGTAGGTGGCGATCAGCAGCCCACCCGGCTTCAGCAGACGGTGCAGCTCCAGGAGCCAGGGGATCGAGTTGTCGGTCAGGTGGGTGAAGACGGACAGGGCCCAGATCAGGTCGAAGGACCCGTGATCGAGGCCCAGCGGCGGGGCGACCTCGCAGCGCATCGCGTGAAGCGGCGGGCACAGCGCGCCGTCCAGCCATTCGATGCTGGCGGCGTCGATGTCGGTGCCCCACAGCTCCGCCGTCTCGGCCTCACGGAGGAAGTGCCGCAGGGTGCGGCCGGCGCCGCAGCCGAAGTCGAGCACCCGCTTGCCCTCGAACGACCACCCGTCGGGCAGCAGCCCGAGCAAGGCCGCTCGGGCGTCGGCGCCGAGCCGCTCGTAGGCGGCGAACGGCTCGCCCCGGCCTGCCAGGGCACAGACCCGGTCGGCGAGCTCGAAGGGCGGATAGGGTCGCTCGGCGCTCGAGCTCATCGGCGTAGAACCTAGACGCTGCGGGTGCGGCTCGTCCCCGGCCGCGATCCGTTGCCGCCGAGGGCAGCCGTCGGATAGGCTCGGCCCGGTGACCAGGGGATGCGTCGGAGGCGGCCACCGGCTTTCCGGGCAGCGGTGTGCGTGGACGGGATTCGCGCTCGCCAGCCTGGCCGTGGTCCTGCTCTCGACGCCGGCCGATGCCCACCAGCGGCGGTGCCTCGGCCAAGCGGCGACGATCGATGGTCGAAACACAGGCCTCCACGCCCGCGGTCACCGCAAGGTGATCGTGGGCACGCGGCACCGGGACGTGATCACGGGCAGCCGGCACGGCGACTGGATCGTCGGCGCCGGAGGGTCGGACGTGGTCTGCGGCGGGGGCGGTGGCGACTACATCTTCGTCGGCAACGTCAGCCACCGAGATCCGCGGACGACGCTGAGCGGCGGTGCCGGCGCCGACTACCTGGACGGGGGCTTCTCCGCCGACCGGATAGACGGCGGGCCCGGGAGCGACAAGATCGACGGGGAGTTCGGCAACGACCGGATCGGCGGGGGCCGGGGCGATGACTTCATCCGCGCCCAGAAGGGCGCCGACCGGATCGACGCGGGCCCTGGGAGGGATCACATCGAGGCTTCCTCGGGCGATGACCTCGTCCACGGCGGCACGGGGCGAGACAAGATCAGCACCGGCCCCGACGCCGACACAGCATTCGGGGACCGGGGCCGGGACTCGATCTTCCTCCTCTGGGGGGACGACGTCGGCCACGGGGGACGGGGCGACGACGTGCTCCGCGGCGGCCCCGACGAGGACGTCTGCTTCGGCGACGCGGGCAACGATGCCGGCGGCTCCTGCGAGCATCGGCGAACCCTGGAGCGCCTCCACCACGCGGCGGGTCGCCATGGACGCGTGCACCGCCTGGCCCGTCGCCGCCAGGCATGGCGCGAACATCGCCACGCTCGACCCCATTCGGCCCGCCACACCCATCGCCCCCACGGGCTTCAGCCGTTCGACCAGGTGGCGGTGGTGCACCGCTTGGAGCGCTTCCTGAAGCGGCTTCAGCGCCAGCGGGCGATCAAGGGGCCCTCGGTCACGACCCACCAGATGCGACGCAGTTCCGCCCTGGCCCACGGCGCCCGGCGAGCGGTGGACCGGCGCTACCGCAGACGCCTGCGCGACCGCCACCCGGTGCTGGCCGTGTTCAAGCGGAGCGTGGAGCGCTATCGGGTTCGAGCGATCTCGGCGGCGATCAGCAACCAGATCGATCGACTGCGCTGGACCCCGACCCGCCGCTGAAGGCCGAGCAGCTGCGCGATCGCCGCATCCAGACTCGGCGGTAGACTGGCGGTACAGCAGGCCGCTGGTTCCTCCCCCCTCTCCGCCGGTCGAGCCATCTCTTCGTGGAGGGGCCAGGAGACACACGATGCGCGATTCCGACCAGCCCCCAGCCGCCGGCGCGACCGGGGGGGAACCGCCCGCTCCCGGCCGGATCCTTCGCCTGCGCTCCGTGCTCCGCCGCCACCCCACCGCCGTCACCGTCGTGGGCAGCTTGGTCGTGGCTGGGGCGCTTATGCTCGGGCTGTGGGGCAAGCGCGGGGACTTCGCCCAGGCGCTCGGGCTGGCGCCGATCTGGATCCTGGCCGCTGCCATGGCACTCCACGTCGTCTGGCTGGTGGCGCGAAGTGAGGCCTGGCACGTGTGCGTGGGCGCGGCGGGAGGGAGCGTCAGCCGGCGGCGGCTCTACCGGGCCGCCAGCCTCGGCTACCTCGGAAATATCTTCAACGGCCAGTTCGGCCTCGCGGTGCGGATCGCCGCCCTGCGGCGCTCGGCGCCCGCGGACAGCCCCGCGCCCTCGGTGCTGGTCGCCGCCGAGCTGCCGATCGTGGTGGTGGAGGTCTGCCTGGCGGCGCTGACCTCGTTCACGCTCGTGGAGCCGCTGGGCTTTCCGTGGTGGGCGCCGTTGCTCTGCTTCGGGTTCGGCCTGGCGGTGATCGCCGTGCTGACCAGGCTCGCTCGCGACCGTCGCGAGGGCTTTTGGAAGGGCTTCGCGGTGATGCGAGAGCTCCAGGGGCGCACCAGCATCATCGGCCTGGTCGTGTTCGCCGTCTGCGCCCAGATCGCACGGAACTGGCTGGTCCTACAGGGAATCGGCGTCGACGGCTCCGTCTTCGATGCCACCGCGCTGTTGATCGGCGTGGCCGTGATCGGCCTGCTCCCGGTCGGTCCGAGCCTCGGCGCGGCGGCCGCCGTGCTGATCCTGGGAGCGAACGGGGTCGCGGCGACCGCGGCGGCCGGAGCCCTGCTCACCGCCACCGGCGCCCTCGGCGCCCTCTGCTTCGCCTCTTGGGCGCTGATGGACCGGCTGCGGCCCTCGGTGGTCGCCGCCTCGGCCGCGCTTCGGCCCTGACGCATCTGTACACTCGCCCGCCTCCGAGGCCGTCGCCAGGGCACGGGAACGCCCCGGTCGCGGGCTCGGTCGGGAGGAATGAGGCTTGCACGCGACGGCGCCCCACAGGGCGCCGTCGCAGCTTCAAATGCCCGGAAACGCCCAGCTCCATAGTGGGTCGGTCTCGAACGCCGCCGCCAGAGTGGCGGTGAGGCCGTCCAGGTCCGAAGCCGAAGCGGTGCGTGGTTCGTGCGACATCGCCTAATCCGAGAGGCCCGCGGCTTCGAAAGCCTTGGCCTCGCTCGCGAACATGTCGAGCCGGACCACCTTGGCCCCCCGCAGCGTGTGGACGAACCAGAAGTGGCCTTCGATCTGAGCGCCGCTCTGCGCGCCGGTCGCCGTCTGATGAACCTGGACCACGATCTGGTCGTCGTTGGCGTCGATGAACTCATCCGGCACGAATGTGAAGTGCTCAAAGTCCTCCACCCACTCGGCGATCGCCTTCAGCAGGCCGTCAGGTCCGTGGAAGGTCGCCCCGTCCGGCTCCTCCCGGTAGGTGATCATCTCGGCGTCAAGATCCCCGAGCATCGCGGCCATGTCGCCACGCGCGTACGCCTCATACCCCCGCTGCACGATCTCCAGGTTCTCGTGCGACATCGCCCGCGCAGTATCGCTTGCGCCAAGGCCGGGGCGCCCCTCGGGTCGACGCGGCCGTTTCGCCCATCCGTAGAGTGACGCTCCGATGGGAACGACGCGGGCGGAGACTCGAACGCGCGAACCCTCGACCAGGCAGGCGTATCACCCTCGCAGCCAGAGGCGCCGCGAGCGCGGAGCAGGGCTGCTGGGCCTGCGCGAGGCGAGCGCGATGGCGATCGGCGGGATGATCGGTGGAGGGATCTTCAGCGTCCTGGGCGTGACCATAGATCTCGCCGGCCACCTCGCCGTCGTCGCGTTCGTGCTCGGCGGCGTGATCGCCGCCCTTACCGCTCATGCCTACGCTCGCCTCGCGCTCCACTCGGGCCGTCCGGGCGGACCATTCACCTACCTGCGCGAGGAGGGTCACGCCCGACCGGCTGCCTGGGTGGCCTGGCTTCTGATCGTCGGCTACGTCTTCGCTCTGGCCGTGTACGCGTTCACGTTCGGCCACTATCTCGCGAACGTCCTGGGGGCCTCGGATCTCGTGGCGCGGCTGAGCGGGGTTGGAGTGCTGGCGGCGTTCCTCGCCATCAACCTCCGCGGCGTGACCACCTCGGGTCTGGTCGAGGACCTAGTGGTGTTCACCAAGCTTGCGGTCCTCGGCGGGATCGCCCTGGTCGGCGTGGGCATGTACTCCCCCTCCCGCCTGGCACCACTTGACAACCAGGGGCTGCTCGGTGTCTTCCTCGGGGCCGCGGTGATCTTCGTCGCCTACGAGGGCTTCGAGCTCCTGCCCTACGACTACGACGACCTGGTCGAGCCCCGCCTCACCCTGCCCCGCGCCCTCTACATCTCAGTGGGGGTTGTCGTCCTCGTTTACGTCGCGGTCACGCTGGCTTCCCAGATGCTGATCTCGGACCGAACGATCATCGCCAAGAAGGAGGTGGCCTTCGCGATCGTCGGCAAGGAGGCACTCGGTGGCTTCGGCCTCTGGGCCGCAACCGTGGGCGCGATCTTCTCCACCAGCTCGGCGATCAACGCCACCCTCTTCTCGACCGCCCGTCTGGTCCGGGACGTCAGCGCGGCCGGTGAGCTCCCCGCGCGGCTCGGGAGGGAGCGACGCGGTCTCCCCGTCGGCGCGGTGGTCTGGATCGCGCTGCTGGGAGCCGCGTTCTCCCTGTTGCCGGGAATCACCGAGATCGTCTCCTTCGGCTCCCTCACCTTCCTGCTCGTGTTCGGTTTGATCAACCTGCTCCACGCTCGCCACACTGCTCGGGGCGGCTGGGACCGGGGCCTCGCCTACCTCGGGGGGGTCGCCTGCTTCGCCGGCGCGGCGGGACTCCTCTACTACCTGGCGCGCTGGGACCGGGCGGGGCTGGCGTTGATCGGTGGCTGCGCCGCGGCGATCGCCCTGGCGAGAGCTGGATTCGTGAAGTCGCGGGGCCAGGCTCCCGCGAGCTCACCGCGGATGTGAGCAATCTGATCAGCCACGCCTTGCCCCTCGGGGACGACAGTGGAGCTCAGGTACCGAGAGGCCGATCCTTGATCCCGCGGCAAAGAGTCGGAACGACGTTGTCCGGTGCAAGCTGCCGGCCTGCTATTGGCCCGTTCGCCCGGCGTCAGCGGACGTCGAAGCGCCGGAAGGCGGCCGCGGCGGCCAACGCCACCGCCGCGGCGACGCCCAGGAGCACGGCGAACGAGGCGATGCCGGCTCCGTTCTCCAGCTGCTGGTCCCCGACCGCCCAGTAGAAGATCGATGCGAAGCGAAGCGGCTTGACCCAGTCGACGACCGGGGCAAGCGAGCTGATCAGGTAGGAGACCGTCGCGAGCACGGTCGCGACCCCGATCGCGGTCCCCCGGCGTCCGGTCGCCGCTCCGATCGCCAGCGCCACCAGGCCCAGGTCCACCCCGAGAAGCATCACCGCCAGCGACGCGGTCGCCACGTGCAGCGGATCGAGCGAGACCTGGAACGCTCGGCCTATGTAGACGCAGGAGGCAGCGGCGGCGGCCAGCAGCAATGCCTGGCAGGCCATCGTCGCCACCTTCTGGGTAAGGATGTTGTGCCGGGGCAGCGGCAGGGTCATCACGAGGCCCAGCGTCCCGTCCTCGTCCTGGCCGGCGATCGCCGCCGCCCCGTAGCCGATCGTCAGCAGGAGCATGATCAACGGCAGGAAGTTCGCGTAGGCGTTGGCGTCGATCCAGCCGGCCGGCGAGGTCAGCGTGCCGGTCGCCCCGAACAGGGCGGCGGCTGCCGAGTTGCCGGAGGTCAGCTTGTCGAGCTCGCTGGAGTCCTTGAACGCCGGGTAGAGCGCGACGATGACCAGCATGTAGAAGGCCATCCCCGTGACGTAGCCGACCAGCAGACGCCGGCGGTTGCGGAGGTCGAGTCGGGCGACGTCAGCTCGCAACTTGGGTGGGAGTGTCGCGGTAGTACGTCAGGAACAGCTCCTCCAGGTCCGCGTGGCGGGCGACGAGGTCGATCGGGTCGTGGTCGGCGATCACGCGCAACACCGGCCCGAGATCGCCCACCACCTGGAGGGTCACGCGGCTCCCGTCCGCCCTCACGCGCTGTACGCCCTCGAGCCCGTCAAGGGCCGAAGCCGGAAACGGGCTCGCGAAGCGGGCCTCGATCGTCTGCGGCGTCTGCCGGCGCAGCCCCTCGACCGATCCGGTGATCACGAGTCTGCCCTCGCGGATGATGGCCACACGGTCGGCGACCCGCTGGACCTCGTCCAGCTCGTGGGAGGAGAGGAAGACGGTGCGCCCGTCGGCCGTCGTCTCCCGCAGCAGGGTGTGGAACTCCCCCTGCATCAGGGGGTCGAGCCCCGAGGTGGGCTCATCGAGGACGAGCACCTCAGGGCTGTGCATGAAGGCGAGCACCAGACCAATCTTCTGGCGGTTGCCCTTTGAGAGCTCGTGGATCGGCCGGTCGAGCGTCACGTCGAAGCGCTCGACGAGGGCGTCGCGCAGCCCATCGTTGGCCGCGCCGCGGACTTGCGCGAACCAGTCGAGAAGTCGCTGGCCACTCATCCGCGGATAGAGCTCCAGCTCGCCAGGCAAGTACCCACAGCGGGCGTTGATTGCGACGCTCTCGCGTTCGGTGTCGAAGCCGAGGACGCTGGCCCCGCCAGCGGTCGGGTGATGGAGCCCGAGCAGCATCCGGATCGTCGTCGTCTTACCGGCCCCGTTGGGCCCGAGAAAGCCGAAGACTTGGCCGGATTCGACTGAGAGATCGAGGCGGTCGACCGCCACCGTCTCCCCGAAGACCTTGGTCAGCCCCCTGGTCTCGATCGCCGCCTGCACGGATGGATCGTATTGGCGGGACCCGGCTTCCCCGGTTCGCCCGCGACCGGAGGGTGGATGGGACGAAGGGGTGGCCCGGTGTCGGGCCGAAGACCAGGTCGTCGTCGCGGCGCCCGTGGCCAGGGTGCGTGGCTCCGCCCGCTCACGCCTATGCCACTCGCCTGCTCCCCGGCCGGAGCCATCCCCCACCCCCAGCGCGAGATACTGCGCGGGCGATGGACGAGCGCCATGCGGCACTGATTGACACGCTGCGCCGAGGCTATGAGGCCTTCAACCGAGGTGACTTCGATGCGGCGGTGGAGTTCGCCCATCCCGAGATGGAGTTCGTTCCTCCGGGAGGTCAACCGTCGCTGAGGGGCGCGGAGGCGCTGCGGGCGTGGATGGAGCCGGACGCCTTCGAAGAGCAGCGGATCGAACCCCTTGACTTCAGGGTCGCGGGCAACAAGGTCCTTGTGCGCCAGCGCATGCAGGCTCGGGGAGCCGGAAGCGGAATCAACCTGGATCTGGAGAACTGGACCGTCTGGACGTTCGACGATGAGCTGTTGGTGACGCGGGCGGAGACCTATCTCCCCCACCAGGAGTCCGAGGCCCTCGAAGCCGCCGGGCTGCGGGAGTAGCGAGGTACTGCGGGGGCGATGTCGCAGGAGAACGTGGAGATCGTGCGTCAGGTCTATGAGGCGTTCCAGCGCGGCGACTCGGAGAAGGTGATGAACCTCATCAGCCCGGACATCGAGCTGCATGGCACCAGCGGTGGTCTTTCGGATGGGAGCGTCGCGCGAGGCATCGAGGCCGTCAGGCAAACGCTCGAGCCGTGGAACGAGGACTGGGAGACCAAGCTCAGCCCCCATGAGCCGTCGTGGCTTCCGCGACCGTTGATTGCAGTCACCTCGCAGGACAGCTAACGTATTGTCCAAGGGGAACTCGTCGCCTAGAGGCGAGTTTGAATGTGGCAATGACGCTCAACACAGGGCCCGCCACGGATGGGTGGGCGCCCTGCAAGATGGGGGTTTGCAGGTGACAATTCTGCGGATAAGGGAACCCGCGTGACGCAGGGCTTACGCAGGGCGGTGGTAGCACTCGCCGCGGTGATGGCGGTTGTCGCGGCGCCGAGTGGCGATCCTTCGAGTGCGAGCGCCAGCTCGCCGGTGCCGAGCGGCGGCCCCGGCGGCGCCTGGAGCCCGATCTTCCTGGACGACTTCTCCGGGTCCTCGCTCGACCTGTCCGTCTGGCAGCCGAACTGGTTCGGCTCCAGCGACACGGAGGTAACCAGACCCCCCAGCACCTCGTCGGACAGCTGCGCCGACCCGGCAAGGGTCACGGTGGCGGGGGGAGAGCTTCGCTTGAGGGTCCAGCGGCGGAGGTGCATCGGCCATCGCTACGGGGGAGCCGCGGTCAGCTCGAACCCGGCGGGGGGTGGCAACTTCGAGTTCACCTACGGCTACATCGAGTTTCGGGCGATCCTCCCAGCCGAGAACGGGATCTGGACTGCGCTGTGGACCAACGGCCAGAACTGGCCCGGCGATGGGGAGATCGATGTCATGGAATCGGGGCTCCCGTCCGCCTCGACCCAGGCGTGGTACTACCACAGGTCGAGCGGTGTCACCGGCGACGGTCTGACGATCCCCGGCGCCTCCACCCGCTGGCACACCTACGCCGCCTACTGGGAGCCGGGCCGGATCAGGTGGTACTTCGACGGCAACCTTGTCGGCACCGAGACTTCGGGCGTGGCCGACGTCCCACATTACGTGGCGCTGACGGCAACCGACTGGCGGCCCGCAAACCCGTCCGGCCCGGCCACGACGCGGGTCGACTACGTGCGGGTGTGGCAGCCCGACACCGGGCCAGTCACGGCGGCCTCGGCAAGGATATCCGACCAGACCCTGGTGATCAGCGCCGCGCCGGGGGTCAGCGACGACCTGCAGATCACCCGCTCCTCGGACTCCACGCTGCGAGTCAGTAACGCACCAAGCGCGCCCTACACGGGCTCCGGGGTCGACGCCGCGGCCGGCTGCACCCCGAGCGGCGACCAGGCGGTCGACTGCATCGCCACGCACGTGACGCGGATTCGGGTCACCGCTGGCGACAAGCCGGACCGGGTGAGGAACCTGACCGGTCTCCGGAGCACGGTCTACGGAGAGGGGGGCAAGGACATCCTGATCGGCGGCCGAAATGACGACACCCTGGTCGGGGGGGCCGGTGCTGACGTGATCAGGGGCATGGACGGAAACGACCTTCTTCGCGCCCGCGATCTGGCCTCCGAAGCAGGCATCAACTGCGACGGGGGATCCAGCCCGGGCGACCAGGACCAGGCCGATCTCGACCGGTGGCCCGAAGACCCCAACCCCAGGGGCTGCGAGCTGAGGACGCGCCACTAGGGCAAGCACCGACTCACGTCGGCCAACCCGGCGCAGGGCGCGCAGGCCCCTCAATGAGCTGAAGGGTCGGAGACTCCCAGAGGGCACCCGCGTCGCAGCGGCCGACAACATCAGCTTCGGCAGCGGCTTCACTGTGCCGGATCAGGGTCCCACGAGAGCGAGTCTCTAGCTGGTGTGCTCGGCTTCGAGCACGAACATCTCCACCGCCAAGTCGGGGTCTTGACGATTGGCGCTCATGAACGCCGCGACCCTGCGCCCGGTCAGCTCCTCGATTGCATCGACGAACTTCGCCTGCATGCTGTCCTGCCACATCATCCTCGCCTGACGAACCTCGTACCACTTGCCGGCCTCCGACAGCGTTTGCTCGGCGGCCGAGTAGCCCCCGCCCAGGACGACGATCACGAGCTCGGGGTGCAAATAGGTGGTGCAACGAGTCGGCCCCTCGCCGAAGTGCTGCTTGTAGAGGCCGACCATCGCAGTCGATATGTCCTGGCGCAGCGTGCCGAGGCCCTCCTGGTGGGACTCCCGCAGATCTGCAGCATCCTCAGGATGAAGCTCCTGGCCATTCGGATGAAGCTCCTGGCCATTCATTAGAGCTCCCTAGCTAACTGGCATTCGCCGACCCGACCGACAAGAGAAGCTGCGTCGAGGCATTCCGCTGCCAGCCGCGCCCCTGTCGCGACCACGCATACAGCCACAACGCGGAGCGCTCGTCGTCGACCAGATCGGGGATTTGTTGGATCTGGTCCTCAATGGCGTCGAAGGGGGTGCCGGAGTGGATCATCCCAGCCACCTGACGCTGTGCGTGCATCAGGCCCATGGCCCCCATCCTTTCTGGTTGGAGCGCGGGCCCATGCCGCCCTCGCCCCCATCGTCGCTACCGCCATTGACCTGGCGCAGACGACGGTAGAGGCGCTCGTCGACGGGGCGCCGGGGCGACACGATGTCGTGTCGCACGGTCTGCTCGTGAGCGCGTATCTCGGCGGCTAGAACCTGGAGGCGGTGTAGCGCCTGGTCACGCTCGCGCGCGATGTGTATGACGGCTCCTTCGGCCATGAGGAGCCTCCTTCCGTACGACGGCCCGGTCCTCCTCCGCCAGTTCGGCTGACGGGACCGTGCCGCGTTCCAACCCAAGCTAGAGCGTTCCGCCACAAGCTGGAGCACCCAAGCACGCCACTCAGTCATTGATTCCGCTATTTGGGCATTTTCTGTCCTTGACGAAGCCGCTGCTCGGGCAGCGCAGCCCCGGCATCGTGGTCGGCACCCAGTGGAAAAGCTCTCCGTCGAGGCGACGCACGAGGATGGGTTTCTCGATCAGTTCGCGGCCCGGGGCCTCAGGATGTTCGAGCCTCGGTGCCTGGTCTTT